>DATMEY010000035.1:0-307860 GCA_035556435.1 Ilumatobacter sp.
CCGCGGTCAACTCGCCCCGCAGGACCGCGACAACGATCCGGGCCTTCTCATCTGCTGTCTTGTTAGATGGCTTGGCCACCAGTGATCTCCTTCACGATCAGGCTCAAACCCGACCTGTGCAAGAAATCTTGGCCCAGGACACGCGCAATCGTGATGACCACGGCCATGCTTGCGGCCGCCGCGCTGACGACCGGCCAAACTGCCGGGGCGGTAACACCTGTCGGCGACCCTGGCGCAACCGCCTGGTTCGAGGGCCGCCAGATCGACCTCGCCGACGGCTGGGGCGATGCCCAGGCATGCCACGTCGACGAGAACGGCACCCGCTGCTACCGGACCGAGGCCGAGATGGACCTCGCCGAGCAACTCGACGAGAGCGGGCCGATGCTGCTCGCCGACTGCGCCAGCTCGGTGCGCCTCTACGACGGCACGTCGTACGGCACCCCGGTCGTGTCGCTCACGCTCCGGGGCACGTACATCAACCTGTCGGCCCACTCGTTCGACAACAAGACCAGCAGCTACAAGATCGGGGCTTGCTCGTCCTCCTTCTTCGACGGCACCACTGGCGGCGCCCCGCAGTACCCCGGCGCCACCACCGCCGGCGCATCGGCGACCAGCATGGCGTCCGGCTGGAACAACCGGGTCAGCAGCATCTACATCTTCTGACCAGGACTCACCTGACCAAGATTCTACATAACTTCCACGTCACTATAACAATCTACGAACTGATGTTCGGTATCCTGGCGGCATGATTTCCGCTCCTGTCGCCACCTTGTCGGCGCTGGGCAGCGTCGACGTGGGTTCGGCCGATGCGGTGGCGTGCAACCGGTGGCTGGGCGACCTCAAGCAGGTGCAGGGATGGGTCGATGCGATGCGCGCCCGGGTCACGTCCCGGCTGGATGCGTTGGCCACAGCTGGGGAATCGTTCGGGTCGGAACAGTCGCACTCGCGGTGCTCGGGGATGTCGGGACGCGAGGCCGGCAAGCAGAAGGAACGGGCCAACACACTCGACCAGGCCGACGGGTTCGCCGATGCGCTCGCCGCGGGCGACGTGACCGGCGAGCACATCGACAAGCTCGCCAACGTCGCCAAGTCGCTCGACGACCAGGCGCGAGCCGCGTTGTTCGATCGCTCCGACGAGCTGCTCGAGCACGCCCAAAGCCACGACCCGGGCAGGTTCGGGCGGCACGTCCGCGACGTCGCCAACCAACTCGCTGCCGACGCCGGCGCCGAGCGCGAGCGGCGGCAACGCGCCCAGACGTGGCTGTCGTGGAAGCTCGACGGCGACGGCATGTACGAGCTGCACGCACGCCTCCACCCCGAGTTGGGTGGGCGGATCATCAACGCGTTGCAGCACGAGACCACTGCGATGGTTCACCGCGGGGAAGCCGCTGGTGAGCCCGAGTTCGTCAACCGCACCGTCAACCGCAACCGGCTGATGGCCGAAGCCCTCGGACACCTCGTGGGTGCCGGACATGGGGAGCTGCGGCCGACCGTGGCCGACATCAGCTACCTGATCGACGCCACCACGGCCACTACCGGCACGTTCCACGACCACACGATCTGTGAAACCCAGCACGGGGCCGGCATCTCGTTCGAATCCGTACGCGCCCTGCTGTGCAACGGGCAGATCACGCCCGTCTACATCGACAGCGACGGCACCGTGCTCGACGTCGGCCGCACCCAACGCACCGCCAATCGGCAACAACGCCGGGCGTTGCGGGCGATGTACCGCACCTGTGCTGCCGAGGGTTGCGACACCCCGTTCGACCGCTGCCACATCCACCACATCGACTGGTGGGAACACGGGGGGCCGACCGACCTCAAGAATTTGTTGCCGCTCTGCGCTCGGCACCATCACCTGGTGCACTCGCTCGGGTGGCAACTCACCCTGACCCCCGACCGGACGCTCACCGTCACCGATCGGCAGGGCAACACCGTCATGGTCACCACCCCCGACATGCCGAACCGGCGACGACGAGGGCCGCCCGACCGGGCCGCACCACTCGCCAGCTGAATTGCGTAGGGCGGGTGGTTTCGACAGGCTCAACCACCGGACGCGGACGCCGACCGAGTGGTTTCGACAGGCTCAACCACCTTGACCCGTGCGGTGGTTTCGACGGGCTCAACGACCGGGCGCGAGCGCTGGCCGGGTGGCTTCGACACGCCTCGGTGGCTCGGGGTTGACCGCTGGGAGGGGGACGAAGACGCTGGTGCGTTGGAACTGGACCCGTTCGTAGGCGCAGGCGCCGACGGTCGTCTCGGCCGAACCGAGCAACAGAAACCCGTCAGGCCGCAAGCGGGCATGAACCCGGTCGACGATCTCACCACGAGTTGCCGTGTCAAAGTAGATCAACACGTTGCGCATGAACACCGCATCGACCGTCGGGACCCGGGCCCAGTCCCCCGCGTCGATCAGGTTGCCGACCCGGAACTCGATCAACGAACGCAACGAATCGGCAACCTTCCACTCGGTGCCCACCCGCGAGAAGTACCGCATCAAATGCGTCGCCGGCAGCCCACGGTTGACCTCCAACTGGCTGAACCGCCCCGACTCGGCACGCTCCAGCGTCGACGGCGACAAGTCGGTCGCCAAAATCCGCACCTCGTACGTAGCCAACACGTGCGCAAAGTGCTCGTGCAGCAGCATCGCCAACGAATACGGCTCCTGCCCACTCGACGCAGCCGCACACCAGAACGTCAACCGGCGCGTCGACCGGCGAGCCTCCGCCAACGCCGGCAACAGATGCTCGCGCAGCGCCTCCCACGGATGACCATCACGAAAGAACGACGTCTCGTTCGTCGTCATCGCGTCCACCACGGCGGCCCGCAAGGCAGCCCCGTCGCGCGCCTCGATGCGAGCGACCAGCTCACCGTACGAGCCCAACCCCTCACGCCGCAGAATCGGGCCGATCCGCGCCTCGACCAGGTACTCCTTACCCGCCTCCAACACGATCGCCGACTCGTCGCAAACGATCCGCGACAACCGGCAGAACTCGTCGGCCCCGATCTCGCTCACGCGCTGAGCTCCCGCTGATTGCGGCCGGCATCGGCGCGGCCGCGCACGACGGCCGCGATGCGGGGCCCGACGTCGCTCAGGGCGAGTACTTCGTCGGCCAGGCCAGCGTTCACGACCGCCCCGGGCATGCCCCACACCACGCTGGTCGGTTCGTCCTGGGCCAGCACCACTGCGCCGCTGGCGCGCAGCGCACCGGCCCCGTCGCGCCCGTCGGACCCCATACCCGTCAGCACCACCGCCAGCACACCTGCACCGACACTGTCGACCAGCGAGCCGAACATGACGTCGACCGACGGCCGACAGAAGTGCACCGGCGGCTCCTGATTGGTCGACAACCGCAACCGGGTGCCGTCGCGAGCCACCGTCAGGTGGTAGTCGCCAGGGGCGATGTACACGTGCCCGGCCGCGAGCACGTCACCGTCGGCCGCCTCACGGACCCGCACCGCGCACCGATCGTCGAGCCGTTCCGCCAACAGCCGCGTAAACACCGCCGGCATGTGTTGCACGATCACCACCGGCACCGGCAGGTCGCCCGGCAGTACCGACAGCACGTCGCCGAGCGCGTTCGGCCCACCCGTCGACGAACCGATCGCCACCAACTCCACCCGCGACGCCGGCGCGCGGCGTGGCGTCGGCGGCCGGAGCGGGGTCACGGTGCCGGGCGCCGACAGGCGTGACTCGACCGGCGAGCGACGGCACAGTGCCTTCAGCTTGGGGACCAGGTCGTCGCGCACGCGTTCCATGGCCTCGGTGACGCTGCCGACGTTGGCCGGCTTGGCGACATAGTCCGACGCACCCTTGGCAAGCGCGTCGAGTGTGGCCGCGGCACCCTTGGCCGTCAGCGTCGAGAACATCACCACCGGCAGGTTGGGAAACTCGGGGCGCAGCTGGGCGAGCGTGCCGAGCCCGTCGAGTTCGGGCATCTCGACGTCGAGCGTCACGATGTCGGGCCGCAGCTGACGGATCCGCTGCAGCGCGATCTTCCCGTTGGCGGCGACCCCGACCACCTCGAGTTCGGGGTCGTCGTCGATCATCGAGCTCACGAGCCTCCGGATCACGACCGAGTCGTCGACCACCAGTACCCGGATCGGGGCCCCGCCCGACGCCGCCACGGGCTTCACGCCAGGCCCATCAGCACGAGCTTGTCGCTGATCACGTCGGCCGTCACCGGCTTCATCGCGTACTCGTCGGCACCCGCGCGGAGCGCGTCCATGACGATCCGCGCGCTCGACTCGGACGACACGACCAGCACCTTGACGCGGTCGTAGGCGCGGTCCTTCCGTAACTCGACGATGAACTCCTGGCCGCCCATCACCGGCATGTTCCAATCGACCAACACCAACTCGGGCGCCTGCTCACCGACCTGGGCGAGCGCGTCCGCGCCGTGCTCGGCCTCGGCGATCTCGGCGAACCCGAGCGGGGCAACGATCCGACGCAGGATCGAGCGCATCGACCGGGAGTCGTCGACGATCAACACACGCATCAGAGAACTCCCACAGGTAGACGAACAGGTTCGGGCACGACGAGACAGCGGTCCACCGCGTCCGCGACGAGCGCGGCGACGGCGGCGACGGCCTGTTGCCGCCGGGCATCACGATCGGTCGCCCGGCGAGCGAGCGTGTCGAGCCCGACGATGTCGAAGCCGTCGACCGGCTCGACGTCGGGTGGTGAACCGGCGTCGACGATCAGCGGCTGCCAGCCGGGGTGCCGGCGGCGGATCGCACCGAGCCGTTCCGCCCCGAGCACGGGCGTGGGCGCGCCCACCGCGGTGACGACCACCGCTGCCACGGCGAGTTCGGCATCGAGATCGTCGAGGTGGACGGCGCGCCCGCCGAGCTCGGCGGCGAGGTGGTGTGCCCGGGCCAGTGTGCGGTTGGCGACGGCGACGTGGCGACCGGCCTTGGCCAATCGCCGACCGATCGTGGTTGCCGCACGGCCGGCCCCGACCAGCAGCGCCGGCCCGTCGCGGTCGGCCACCACCGCGGCGACTGCCGAGCCGATACCGGCGCCGCCCACGCCGATGTCGGTGGTCGCTCGCGCCCGGCGGCCGACGGCGAACGCGTCGCGGAACACCCGCCGCAGCACCGGCCCGCCGGTGCCGGCCGCCTCGGCGGCGTGCCAGGCCGCACGAAGCTGGCCGAGGATCTCGGCGTCGCCGAGCAGCGCCGAGTCGAGCCCGCAGGCCACGTCGAACAGGTGCCGCACGGCGTCGGTGCCGGCGAACACACGGGGGGTGGCCTGGAGACAGGTCGCTATGGTCCCGGTGGTTTCGACAAGCTCAACCACCTTGGGGGGCTCAACCACCTTGGGGGGCTCAACCACCTGGGCCGGCTGGAGGGCGGTGTGGAATTCGGTGATGGCGGTGGCGGGGGTCAGGCCGGGGCCGGCGAAGACGACCTCGGTGCGGTGGCAGGTGGCGACGAGCACGCTCTCCAGGCCTGGGCGACCGGTGAGCGCGGCGCGCACCCGCGCCGCGCTCGCAGGGTCGAGCGCCAGCGCGCGCCGCGTCAGTGGGTCGGCGTGGCCGAACGTGACGCCGATCGAAACGATCCCGTACATGGCAACAGGGTCGATCAGTCGGATCAGTAGGTGAAGCGGCCGACGAGGTTCTGCAACTCCGAGGCCATGCGAGCCAGCTCGGTAGCCGCCTGCTGGCTGTCGGATGCCCCCGACGACGTGCTCTCGGCGGCCGACGCCACCGACTGCATGTTCGTGGTGATCTCGGTGGTGCCCCGGCTGGCGTCGTTCACCGAACGGGCGATCTCGGCGGTGGTGGCAGCCTGCTCCTCGACCGCCGAGGCGATCGTGTTCTGGAACTCGTTGATCTGGGTGATGATCGCCGTGATCTCGGAGATCGCGTCGACCGACTTGTTCGTATCGCCCTGGATCGCCTCGATCTTGCGGCTGATGTCCTCGGTGGCGTTGGCGGTCTCTTTGGCCAGTTCCTTGACCTCGTTGGCGACCACGGCGAAGCCCTTGCCGGCCTCGCCCGCACGCGCGGCCTCGATCGTCGCGTTCAACGCCAGCAGGTTCGTCTGCTGAGCGATGCCAGTGATGACCTTGACGATCTGGCCGATCTCGGCCGAGCTGTCGCCGAGCACGGCGATCGTGTCGCTGGTGGTGGTCGCCGCGTGCACCGCCTGCTCGGCCACCTTGGCGGCGTCGGACGCGTTCTTGGCGATCTCCTTGATCGACGAGCTCATCTGCTCGGCCGACGCCGACACCGTCTCGACGTTGCGGCTGACCTCGACCGAGCCCTCGGTCACCAGCGTCACCTGGTTCGACGTCTCGGCCGCGTTCGAACCCATCTGCTCGGACACCACCTGGAGCTCCTCGGCAGCCGCGGCCAGGGCCTCGGAATTCTTGGCGATGCCCGAGATGCTCACACGCAGGTCGGCGAGCAGCTTGGCGATGCCCTCACCCATCTGGCCGATCGGGTCGTCGCCGGCGACCGACACGCTGGCCGTGAGGTCGCCTTCGGCAGCCGCCTGAACGGTGGTAAGGATGTCGGACACCCCTTGTTCGAGACGTCGCTTGGCGAGCACCTGCTCGGTGGTGTCGGTGGCGTACTTGACGATCTTGTAGGCGTTGCCCTCGTAGTCGAGCAACGGGCTGTAGGCGGCGCTGATGAACACCTGCTTGCCGCCCTTGCCGAACCGCTCGAAGTCGTCGATGACCGGTTCGCCTCGGCCGAGCCGTTCCCAGAACTCGGCGTATTCGGGCGAGGCCGCGAACGCCGGGTCGACGAACATGCGGTGGTGCTTGCCGACGATCTCGTCGAGCCGGTAGCCCATCGCCGTCAAGAAGTTCTCGTTGGCGGTGACGATCGTGCCGTCGAGTTCGAACTCGATCACGGCCTGCACCCGGCCGATCGCCTCGGTGGTGCCCTTCGTCTCCATCTGTTGGGCGCGGGCCTCGGTGATGACCGACCACGACGCCATCGCCCCCAGGAACTCGCCGGCCGAGTCGAGGATCGGGCTCACGAGCAACTCGAGGTACTCGGGGCCGACCTTGATCTCGGACTTCATCGGCAGGTGCTTGCGCCAGTCGCCGATGATGCCGCGTTGGTGGGCCGGGTTCTTGTGGAAGATGTCGATGTTCGACCCGACCACGTCGGCGGCCTTCACCGGTAGGTGCTGCTCGATCGCCGTCAGCGTGGTGAGCGAGGCCGGGTTCATGTAGCGGATGGTCAGGTCGGGGTCGCAGAACATCATGTTCGTCGGCGCGTTCTCCATCATCTGGGTGACCCGGTCGGTCTCGCGCTTGAGGCGCACCTGGTCGGTGATCACCGACCACGACGCCATCGCCCCCAGGAACTCGCCCTCCTGGTTGACGATCGGGCTGACCAGCAGGTCGAGGATTTCTGGCCCCACCTGGATCTGGCTCTGGATCGGCAGCGACGTCTGCCAGTTCTTGAAGATGCCCTGCTGGTGGGCAGGGTGCTTGTGGAAGATGTCGATCGAGCTGCCGACCACCTCGGACCCCTTCACCGGCAGGTACTGCTCGATCGACGTGAGCGTGGTCAACGAGTTCGGGTTCATGTAGCGGATCACGCCGTCCGGGTCGGCGAACATCATGTTCGTCGGCGCGTTCTCCATCATCTGGGTGACCCGGTCGACCTCGTGGCGCAGCGCCTTGGCAGCGGTGATGTCCTCGAACGCCACCACGTAGCCGCGAACACCGTGGCTGCCGCCACCAACACCACCGGTGATCTCGTTGATCTTGGTCGAGATCGTCAACCCGGCGAACGTGAAGTCGACGTCGAGTGGGAACTCGCGGCGCTGAGCCAACCGTCGCTCGACCTGCTTGGGGTTCTTGTGGAAGCGGTGGATCGAGCCGCCGAGTAGCTCGTCGACGCCGACGCCGAAGTGCTCGATCAACTGCGGTTCGAGCTTCTGCATCGTCTGGAGGCCGAGGGCATTGATGTACACCAGGTTGAGGTCGGTGTCGGCCACGAGCACCGCGGCCTGGAGGCCTTCGAGGATCGCCAGCAGGTCGCCCGCGCTCTCGAGCAACTCGTGGTCGGCGCCGGTGCGGGCCCGTGCGGGGTAGTCGGCGGAGTGGTCGGTGGAAGGGTCGAGGGTGGCGGTGCTGCCGTTGGTCGAGGCCATGTCGGAGGTCTCCTTGTTCGAGGCGCTGGTGTTCGAGGCGCTGGTGTTCGAGGCGTTGGTCACGTTCTGGTGCGGGTGCTGGTTCAAGGTCGTTGCCGGCTCGGTGCCGTCGTGGGGATGGATCGGGAGCGCGCTCGGGCTGCTGGTTGCCGGGCCGGACCGGCGGCGCTTACCGGCCGCCACGATCGCGTCGGCGGCCGGGGTGACGACCGCGCCGGCCTCGGCGATCAGCTCGGGGGCCACCCCGAGGTGAGCCATCGCGTCGACGAGGTGCCCGATCACCTTGCTCATGCGGGCCTCGCTGATGGGCACGTCGGCGTGCGCGTCGACGACGTCGCGGCCGGAGTACTCCTCCGGCCCGCCGAACGCCTGGGTGACGAACGCGGCGAGCATCGTGCGCTGCCGGTCGAGGTCGACCTTGGCGAACAGGCGCGCCAGGCTCGGGTCGTTGACGACCCGCTCGTAGAACTCGGCGACCACGGCAGTGATCGCCGGCCCACCACCGAGCTGTTCGTACAGCGTGGCGGTGGCGGTTGGGTGTTCGACAATGCTCACGCAACAACTCCTTCGAGCTCGGCCGAGACGACCGATGACAGGTCGAGCAGGCGCTCGACATCGAGAATCAAGAGCAGCCGGGGGCCGACCTTGTAGATGCCGCGCACGAACTCGCGCACGACGCCGTGGACGGTGGGGGGAAGTGGTTCGAAGTCTTCGTCGGTGACCTCGAACACGTCGCCGATCTCGTCGGCGAGCAGGCTCACCACGCCGTCGTCGTGGCGGACCACGACGTTGATCGGTTCGACGTCGGCGGGGCGTTCGGCGAGTTCGAGGCGGTGCCGCAGGTCGACCGTGGTGACGATCTCGCCGCGCAGGTTGATCAACCCGTGCACCACGCCCGATACGAGTGGCACGCGGGTGCGTTCCTGCGCCCGGATCACCTCTTGCACCCGCGTCACCGGCACCCCGAGAAACAGGTCGCCGAGCAGGAACGTGCAATAGCGCGGGTCGTCGCCGGCTGGATGCTGACTGCTACTCATCACGCGGCCTCGAGTTCGAAGAGGGCGGGGAACACCGACCGGAGCAGGCCGGCGACGTCGAGCACGTCGGTGACCTGGCCCTGGATGACGGCCGAGCCGAGCGTGCCGTGCACGGCGGTCTCGCGCTGGACGTCGACGACTTCCTCGACGATGTCGAAGATGTCGTCGACCACCACGCCGACCGAACGGCCGGGCTGGTCGCCGCGGTGCTCGGTGTAGACCACCGTCTGGAGCGGCTGGTCGGCGGTACGGGTGGAGGTGACCCCGAGCTCGTCGGCGACGAACACGAGGTTGAGGATCTCGCCTCGGTACTGCACCACCTGGTGACCACCGGCCAGTTCGACGCTGCCCGGGCCGAACTCCTCCAGGCGGGCCACCGTGTCGAGCGGCAATGCCAGGCGCCGGTCGCCGACCCGCAACATCAGCAGCCGCCGCGCCTCGCCGGCGCCCGTCGCCGGCCCGGCCGTCGCCCCGTCGGACAGTTGGCGGGCGACGTTGGCCATGCCGATCTGCTCGGCGATGCCGAGCACGTCGAGGATCAACGCCACGCGCCCGTCGCCCATGATCGTCGCCCCGGCGAACGCGCCGACCTGCTTGAGGATCCGGCCGAGCGGCTTGACGACGATTTCGGCGGTGTCGTTGATCTCGTCGACCACCAGCCCGAACTCGCGGTCGTCGGCGCGGACGACGACGATGTTGATGCTGTCGGTGAGCGTGACGCTCTGGCGGAACACCTCCGACAGGAACACGATCGGCAGCAGCCGGCCGCGCAAGCGATACACCGGTACACCGTTGACCCGTTCGATCGAGGCCTGCGGGTCGTCGCCGTCGATGCGCACCAGCTCTTGCAGGCTGACCTGCGGGATCGCGTACCGGTCGCCGTCGCAGGTGACCACGAGGGCGGGGATGATCGCCAGCGTCAGCGGGATCTTGACCTTGAACGTCGTGCCGACGCCGACCTCACTCTGGACGTCGACCGACCCGCCGATCGCTTCGATGTTGGTGCGCACGACGTCCATGCCCACCCCCCGCCCCGAGATGTTGGTGACCTGCTCGGCCGTCGAGAACCCCGGGAGGAAGATGTAGTTGACGACGTCGCGGTCGCTGCGGTGGTTCGCCTCGTCGGCGGTGACCACGCCCTTCTGGACGGCCTTGCGCCGGATCGCCGCAGGGTCGATGCCGCGGCCGTCGTCGCTGATCTCGATGATCACCTGGCCGCCCTCGTGGTACGCACGCAGGCGCACGGTGCCGACTTCGGGCTTGCCCGCGGCGACCCGGTCGGCGGGGGCTTCCAGCCCGTGGTCGACGGCATTGCGCACGAGGTGGGTGAGCGGATCTTTGATCGCCTCCAACAGCGTCTTGTCGAGCTCGGTGTGCTTACCCTCCATCACCAGCTCGGCCTGCTTACCGATCGCCAACGTGAGGTCGCGGACCACCCGCGGGAACTTGTTCCACACGTTCTCGATCGGCTGCATCCGCGTCCGCATCACGCCCTCTTGCAACTCGGTCGTGATCAAGTTCAGGCGCTGGCTGGTCGCCGTAAACGTCGAATCGTTCTGCCCAGCCGTGAACTGCAAGATCTGATTGCGAGCCAAGACCAGCTCACCGACCAGGTTCATCAAGTCGTCGAGCAACTCGACATCGACCCGGATCGACTCCCCCGCCGACGACGCCGAACCCACCGACACCTCACTCCCGGTGGTTTCGACAGGCTCAACCACCTGGGCTGGCTCGCTTTCGATGGTAACGACCGGCTCAACCACCTGGTCTCCCTCGGTGGTTGAGCCGGTGGTTACCATCTCGTCGAGCAACTCGCCCTGGTCGAGGGCCACCAGCGTGGCGATCAGATCGGGGTAGGTGACATCGCCTTCGGCGCCGCTCTGCTCGACCCGATCGATGATCTCACGGACGGCATCGAACATCGCCAACAACGCCGACACGATCTCGGGCCGCACCACCAACTCACCATCACGCAACTTCGACAACAAGTTCTCACCGACATGCGTGACCGCCTCGAGCGTCGCGAACCCCAAGAACCCCGACGTGCCCTTGATCGTGTGCGTCGCCCGAAAGATCCGCGCCAGCAAATCAGGATCAGGGTGCTGCTCAAGGCTCACCAACTCCGTATCGAGCTCGTCGAGGATCTCGCGGCACTCCACCACGAACTCACCGACGATCTCATCGATCTCTTCAGCCATACAGCACGAAGGGTCCGGACCCCGCACTGCGGTGCCAGTAGCCTCGCCGGCCGCGTCAGGCGGACGTCAGGCCCGCTGTCAGAGGGGCGTCGCGCGCAGTTCGAACTCGACCGTCACGGGGTCGAGCGCGAGCGAGCGGGCGATCTCGGAGGTGAGCGCCAACATCAGCGCCGCGGCCCCCGCGATCAGGTCTTCGTCGGCGAGCACGCTGCGAGCGCGCGTCACCAGACGCGCGACCTCGTCCTCGGTTCCGGCGGCCGCGGCACCCACCATCGCCCCGGCAACGTTGATCGCCGCACTGGTGGCCACACCGCGGGTGACGGCATCGGCGAGCAGCCGCGCCAGGTGACCCGACTGCGGCTCGTCGGCGAGCCACAACTGTGACGCCAACGCCAGCCGTTGGGCACTGGCAACCGCCGCCCCGACCAACTCGTCGATCACCTCGTCGTCCGACACCGGCGCGCCGACGTCGATCGACTCGGCGGGCTCGCCCAGCACGACGCGGGCGACCACATCGAGCACGGCCACCGGTGGGCTGGCAACGATCGCACGTGGCAGGGTCACCCTCCAGATGGTCCGGAGTCGCGACCACCGCGCCCGCCAAATTGACGATCTCTTGAGTCAAGCCCACCGTCACCGGGCAAAGCCAGGCACTCGACCACCGGCAGTGAGGTGGTCGGACGGCGTCAGGTGCAGCTGAACCGCACGGGCAGGCCGAGCGCACCGGCGGCTCGGGCGGCGGCTTCCACCCCGGCCAGCGTGCGCGCCCACACGACCACTTCAGGCACCTCGCGGACCCGCCACAGCGCGGCGCCCGGCACCAACCACGCCAGCGGCCGGCCGTGCTCGGCGGCAATCTCGGCCGTGCCCGCCGCGTGGGTGACGCGTACCAACCGCTCGCCCACCGCCACCTCGGCCACCGCATCCAGTGGCGCCGACCCCGCAGGCACCAACCGCACGCCGTCAGCGGCCAACTCGGCGGCGAGGTACTGGTCGGCGGCGAGGACTTCAGGCGTGGCAGCAGGTGACGCATCGGGCGACCACGCGACCACCAGGCCGACCCGCCGCGAGCCCGGCGTGGCATCGACCACGCCGAACCCGGAGCGGCCACGGTGGCGCACGGCCGCGGCGACGGTGGCGAGCGCGGCCACCAGTTCGGCGAGACGTGCCGGCTCCACCACGGTTTCGAAGTCGGCTGCGGCCAACTCGGCCAACGGCGCGGCGGCCGCCCCGTCGAACTCACCGGCCACGGAGGTCAGCCGGTGCAGGCTGGCGAGCGAGTCGAGCTCGAACGTCTGCTCCCACGTGGCCCGCCACGCCGCGTACTGGGCGATCACCCCGGGGTCGGCAAAGGCCACCATGTCGTCGGTAGCCCGCCAATCGGCCAGGGCGCCCTGCACCATCATCGGGGTGACGAAGGCGGCCAGGCGCGACGGCGGGCGAAGTGGCGGGTGGTCGTGCTGGACGACGGCGACAACCGGTGGGGACGGAAGGATGGTCATGGATTCCGCGGTGAGGTAGATGGCCTGGTGGCGCCGCCCGGGTCCCAACCGGACGGTGTGGTCACACGACCTGCTGCGCAGCATCCCACACGGCGGACCCGAACCCATGACATCGATCTTCATCGCTCGCCAACCCATTCTCGACATACAACGGCGAACGTTCGGCTACGAGCTGCTCCACCGCGACGCACCGCGCCACACGGGCGGCCTGCCCGCGATGGGCGCGAACCGCGACGATGCGACGCGAGCGGTGATCGAACGGGCATTTCTGCACTGGGGAATGGAGCGCCTGTTGGGCGACCGGTTCGGCTTCATCAACGCCAACCCCGAGCACATCCACGACGGTCTGCACCGGGCGCTGCCACCGGAGAGCATCATCTTCGAACTGCACGACCACATCGGCCTCCCCCCGCACCTGATCGAGGCGGTGGCCCAGGCCCGCGCCGACGGCTATCACTTCGGCATCGACAACGTGGCCGACGTCGGCGAGCTGGTCCGCTCGTCGGTGTTGCCGTTCGTGTCGATGGTGAAGGTCGACATCGACCGCGCCACGCCCGACGGAGCCGAGCAGATCGTGCAGTTCGTGCGCGCGGTGCAGCCGGGCGTGTACCTGATCGCCGAGCGGGTGGCTCGCCACGACCAGTTCGAACTGGCGGCCGACCTCGGCTTCGACCTGTTCCAGGGGTACTTCTTCGCCCAGCCGCAACTCCTCGAACGCACCGCCCGGCCGGCCAACGCGGCGGCCGCGATCGCGCTACTCGCCGAGATCCAGCGCGACGACTCGAGCATCGAGCGGATCGAGGCGCTGGTGGGCAGCGACCCGTCGCTGGCGTATCGCGTCCTCGCGGTCGTCAACTCGAGTGCGTTCGGGCTCGATCGCCAGGTCGAGTCGCTGCGCCACGCGATCGTGCTGCTGGGGCTGCATCAGGTTCGCAACCTGGCGACGCTGCTGACGTTGTCGAAGTCGGGCGCCACCAACGAGGAACTGATCACGCTCGGGGCGACCCGCGCCCGCTTGGCCAGCATGCTGATCGCCGACCGCTCCCTCCGATCGAGCGCGTTCACGGTGGGACTGCTGTCGGTGACCGATGCGCTCTACGGCACGCCGATCGACACCTTGCTCGACGAGTTGCCGCTGGCACAGCCGGTACGCGATGCGCTCGTGCACGGCTCGGGCGAGCTCGGCGCGGTGTTGGGTGTGGTCAAGGCGTGCGAGCGAGCCGACATCGACACCGTGATGGCGTTCGACCCCGACCGGCTGCGTGAGATCAACAGCGCCTACGCCGACGCGGCGATGTGGGCCGACTCGATGCGCCGCCAGATGGATCGCGAGTTCGCGCGCTCCGGCGCGCCCGCCGCGGGCCGAGGCCGGCTGCCGCGACGGCGCCGCCGCACGGTCAACTGACCAGTGCCCGCCGCCGGGTGGGTGACACCCCACCGAAGTAGCCGGCGTTGATCTCGCCGCGGACCGCGTGCCCGAGGCACTCGGTACGCACCGGGCAGGTGGCGCACATCTGCTGCGTGTCGTCGGTGAGACGCCCACCGGCGTCGACGAAGAACCGATCGATCGCCTCGACGCCGAGGTCGGCGCAGGCCGCGCCACGCACCCACTCGGCGTCGTCGACGGCAGCGATCAGTTCGGTCAGGCTGTTCAAATCGGACACGGTTCCTCCCGGCTACGGCGACGGCGCGATCGCCGTCGCCGCTCACCGTGCGTGCCCCGCCGTTCGGCGCCGCCCCACCTTGGGTGGTCGCATGACCAACTGTTGGTCTGACCAGTTGACCCACCGATCGCGCGATAACAAGTGCGCGGAGCGTCAGATTGGCCACTCCGAGTGCGAAATGAGTCGTTCCATGACCTATGGTGGGTCGCAATCTCGGTCAGTGGTCAACCACTGTCAGAAAGTGGTCAAGAATACTGTCTACAAAGTTCCGGGACCCCGGCCCGGTACGAGAAGGGACACCCGACGTGCTCCAGTACAACCACCTGCACGGCAGCGACCCCCCGCCCGACAACGCCCCGGCCGACCACACCTGGTCGCCCACCCCACCGGGCAGCACCCTCGTGCTCCATGGCGAGATGGAACCGGCCGGCTCTGCGGCCGAACTCGAGCGCCATCAGGTCGCGCTCGACGCGCTCGGGTTCGGCGTGGTGTGGATCGACGAGCACGGAGAACTGCTTCATGCCAACGCCACGGCCACGCGCATCTTGGCGATCGGTGCCGACGACGCCCGTCGCCGCGGGATGACCTGGGACATGTTCCGCCCCCGACGGGTCGACGGCAAGCCGGCGACGATCGAGGTGTTGATGGCGGGCGAGCAGCGCCGGCAGTGGCCGATCGAACTGATCGACGCCACCAGCGCCCGCCAAGCGGTGACCATCGAGAGCTACCCGCCGTTCGTCCAGCGATGGTCGGGTCGCCGCGAAGTGCTCGTCCTACTGCGACCGGAGTTCGGCGCCGACCCCACGGACGCTGCGGTCGCGCATCGGAGCGCGGCCCCCGAGTCGCCGGCTCACGGCGGCGCGCTGGCCGGCATCGACCTGTCGGCGCGCGAGCGCGAGATCGTCGACCTGTTGTTGCGCGGGTACCGGGTGGCATCGATCGCACCGCGGCTGTACCTCAGCACGCACACGATCCGCAATCACCTCAAGTCGGTCTTCCGCAAGGCCGGGGTGACGTCGCAGGCCGAGTTGATCGAGTTGGCCCGACACTCCACGCGCTGACGCGAACAGGGCCGACCTGACGTTCTCCTTACGTCACCTCACAGCCGCCTGACATGAGGATGTCGGCATTCGGCACCACCGTACGGTCCCCGGCGTCACCACCCGCCACGTCAGAGGGATGCGTACATGACGACTATCCAGAGCCTCGCCGAGCTGATCGAGAACGCCAGCGACTACGGGTGGCTACGCCACGCCGCATGCGGTGAGTTGAGCCTCGACGCACTCGACCAGTTCTTCGTCGAAGCCGGCCGGAGCCTCTCGCGCGAGACGGTGCAGCTGTGCAGCGCCTGCCCGGTGAAGGCCGAGTGCCTCCAGCACGCGTACGACCACGAGATCGCCGGCGGCTACTTCGGCGGCGTCTCGCCCACCAAGCGCCGCGCACTGCCGATCGACTCGATCCTCGCCGAACCCACCTGACCCGCTACTTCTCAGCTACTCAGTCGGGGAGTTTGGGCGCTTCGAACCCGGCGTCTCGGCCGAGCAGCGATCCGCGGGTGATGGCCCCGGCGCCGAAGCGCTGGCGCAGCTCGTCGAGCGCCGCGTCGAGGCCGTCGGTGGGCTTGGTGCCGAACGACAGCGTGAGCTGGGTGGCGTCGCCGCCGGCCCCGCGATCGACCAGGTCGGCCACCGACACGCCGATCAGCGAACTGCCCCGCGTCTGTACGGCGTCGGCCTCGTCGCGCAGGATCGCCAGCGCTACGTCGGCGAGCACGGCCGTGTCGTCAGTGGCGTGGCTCAGCGTGCGCGCCCGCGTGACCGCGACCATGTCGCCGAACCGCAGCCGCACCGTGACGGTGCGACCCCGGCGCTCGGCCGCGCGCAGGCGCCGGGCGACCTTGTCGACCAGGCCGAGCAGGATCGGTTCGATCTCGGTGACGTCGCGCGGCCCGCGGCCGAGCGCGTGCTGAGCCCCGATCGACTTGCGCCGGCGCCCGGTGTCGATCGGGCGCGGGTCGCGGTTGTGGGCGAGCGCGAACAGGTGCCGGCCCGCGGCCGCACCCAGCATCGCGACCAGGTTGGCCTCGCCCAGCGCGGCGACCTCGCCCACCGAGTGCACGCCGCGGTCGCTGAGCTTGCGTTGCGTGACCGGGCCGACGCCCCACAACCGCCCGACCGGTAGGCCGTGCAAGAAGCGCAACTCGTCGTCGGGTTCCACCACCAACAGCCCATCGGGCTTGGCCACGCCCGAGGCGACCTTGGCGAGGAACTTCGTGCGCGCCACCCCGACCGTGATCGCCAGGCCGACGTCGTCGTGCACTCGAGCCCGTAACCGCTCGGCGATCGCGGCGGGTGAACCCGACACACGTGCCAGCCCGGCGACGTCGAGGAACGCCTCGTCGACCGACAGCCCCTCGACCAGTGGCGTCGTGTCGTGGAAGATCTCGAAGACGGCCTTGCTGGCCGCCATGTAGTCGTCGAAGCGAGGCTCGACGACTACCAGGTCGGGGCACAGCTGGCGGGCCTTCCAGCCCGGCATCGGGGTGTACACGCCACGCCGCTTGGCTTCGTAGCTGGCGGCCAGCACGATGCCGTGCCCCACCGCCACCGGCCGCCCACGCAAGGCCGGGTCGTCGCGCTGGGCCACCGACGCGTAGAACGAATCGAGGTCGGCGTGAAGAATCGTCGCCGACGAACGCATGTTCCCAGGCTAGTTGGTTTTGGTGAAGCGGCTGACGTGGGAGCGGTGGCCGGCGATGACGATCAGGTCGGTGGATTCCAGCACCGTGTCGCGGTCGGCGTAGGTGAACTGGCCGCCGTGCGGCTTCACACACACCACCGTCACGTGGTACTTCGCGCGCAGGTCGGACTCGCCGAGCGCCACCCCGACCAGCTCGCCGGGGGCAAACAGTTCGGCCAGCACGAAGTCGTCGTCGAGGGCGACGAAGTCGACGATCTGGCCGGTGACCAGGTGCGCCACCCGGCTGCCCATGTCGGCTTCGGGGAACACGACGTGATGGGCACCGACGCGCTGGAGGATCTTGCCGTGGGCGGCCGAGATCGCCTTGGCCCACACGTTCGGCACCCCCAGGTCGGCCAGCGCCGCGCACGCCAGCACGCTGGCTTCGACGTCGCCGATGCACACCGCCACCGTCACCGCATCCTGCGCGCCGAGCTGGCGCAGGGCACGCTCGCTGGTGGCGTCGGCCTCGACCACCTGGGTGAGCACGTCGGCCAGCTCCTGCACCCGCTCGGGGTCGGCGTCGACGCCGAGCACCTCGAGGTCCATCGTGGTCAGCGTGGTGGCGAGTGACGCGCCGAACCGGCCGAGGCCGATCACGATGATCTCGCCGCGATGCTCGACGCGGTTGGTGAGCCCGCTGAGCACCGAGTGGATGATGCCCTCTGCCATCGCGTCGCTCCCTCTGTTCCTTCGCTCGTGCCGGTCGGCTACCCGATGATCGGGCGTTCCTCGGCGAAACGGTACGCGCGCCGCGTCTCGCGCAACGCCAACGCGGTGACGAACGTCATCGGGCCGACGCGGCCGACCAGCATCATCAGCAGCAGTGCCCACTGGCCGACGGCCGGTGCGCCCGCGGTCACGCCGGTGGACAAGCCGGTGGTGCCGAACGCCGATGCCGACTCGAACAGCGTGCGCGTGAAGCTGAAGTCGGACACCGAACTGAGCAGGATGCCGGTGCCGAACACCACGCCGACGGCGAGCAACGCCATCGTCATCGCCTGGCGAATCGCAGCCGGCGAGAGCCGCCTCCGGAACACGTTCACGTCGGGGTCGCCGCGCACCTCGGACCACATCGCGAACCCGAGCACGGCGAACGTGGTGACCTTGATGCCGCCGCTGGTGGATGCCGGGCCGGCGCCGATGAACATCAGCGCGGTCTGGAGGTTGAGGGTGGGCTCGCGCTGGGCGGCGATGTCGAACGTGTGGAACCCGGCGGTGCGCGGCGTGGCCCCCTGGAACCACGCCGTGAGCAGCTTGTGAGGCGCACCCATCGGGCCGAGCGTCGCTTCGTTGCTCCACTCGAGCACGAGCACCAGCAGTGGCCCGATCACCAGCAACACGGCCGTGGCGAGCAACGTGATCCGCGTGTTCAACGCCCACCGGCGGCGCGGCACGCGGCGCACGAACTCGACCAGGATCGGGAACCCGAGCCCGCCGACGACGAACACGACGCTCACCGGCAGCAGTACCAGCGGGTCGCTGCCGTAGGCCGCCAAGCTGTCGGAGCGCAACGCGATGCCGGCGTTGTTCCAGGCCGACACGGCATGGAACACGGCGCTGTAGGCCGCCCGGCCGGGGGCGACGTCGTGGCGCAGCGTAAACACGGAGAACAGCACGATCGCGAGCACCGCCTCGGCGCACAGCGTGAAGCGGGCGATCGCCTGGAGCAAGCTGCGCATCTCGCCCATCTCGATCGCCGCGCCCAGTTCGGTCTGAGCGAGCAGGCGCCGGCGGATGCCCAGCCGGCGCGACATCACCAGCGCGAGCACCGAACCGATCGTCATGATGCCGAACCCGCCCACCTGCATCAGCACGAGGATCACCACCT
This sequence comes from Ilumatobacter sp., assembly GCA_035556435.1. GTDB lineage: Bacteria > Actinomycetota > Acidimicrobiia > Acidimicrobiales > Ilumatobacteraceae > Ilumatobacter. The sequence continues at coordinate 19,099 of DATMEY010000035.1, forward strand.
CGCCGAACGCCGAGAAGGCCGAGATGTCGACGGTGGTCAGGCCGGTGATCGTCGACGCCGAGGTGCCCCAGAACAGCGTGTCGAACCAGGCCATCTCGACGCCGTCGTTGAGCGCCCACGGCAGGCGCAGCAGCAACGTGCCGATCAAGCTGAGGGTGACGAACGCGACCAGCACGCCCTGGGCCGGGTTGCGCACGTCGAGCTTCATCGGCCGGTGCCCACCGCGGGGAACGTGGCGAGCGTCTCGTAGCGCGCACCGGCCGGGCCGAGGTGGCTCATCACCAGGGCCAGTTCGGTGGCGCGGAACGACGCCGCGACCGGCGTGCCGATCACGCCCGGCAGACGGCCCTGCCCGCGTCGTGCCCGGCCGGACAGCCGCGCCAGCGTGACGTGGCCCACGTAGCGCTTGCGGATCGCTGCCGTGCCGAGCCCACGGGTAGCACGGTTGACCGCTTCCGCCCACTCGTCGAGGCCCTCGGCGGCGACGATCACCGAGTGATCCGACAGCAACTCGACGACCGGCCCGAGCATCACCTCGGCCGGGTCGACGCGCACGCCGGCGAGCGCCTCGGCGACCGGCCGCGGGTCGGCCTCGCCGAGAAACCGCAGCGTGACGTGCCAGTTCTGTTCGGGCACGAACCGCACGCCGGGTTGGTCCTTGCGATGCAGCAGGCGCAACTCCGCGCTCGCATCGTCGTCGGGCCACACGCACACGAACAGCCGGGCTGTCGCCATTTCCGAGAGGCTACGTGCGCCACCAAAGCGAAGTGGTTTCGACCTGCCCCGACATACTGGGGGCCGCATGCCCCCCGAAACCGACACGGAACTCACGACCCGACTCGCCCGGCAGGCCGGCGAGCGACTGGTCGCGTTGCGTCAGCAGATGTGGGACGCCGGGGCACACTCGTGGGACGTGATGGACGGCGGCGACGCCGCCAGCCACCGGTTCCTGGCCGACGAGCTGCGCCAGCACCGGCCCGACGACGCCGTGCTCGACGAGGAGGGTGCCGAAGACCCGCGGCGGTTCGGCTCGGCGCGGGTGTGGATCGTCGACCCGCTCGACGGCACCCGCGAGTTCGGCGAGCCGGGCCGCGACGACTGGGCCGTGCACGTCGCCCTGTGGGACACCGACCACTTCGTCGCCGGCGCGGTGGCGCTGCCCGCACTCGGCCTGGTGCTGGCCGCCGACCCGGCGCCAGTGGTTCCCGAGCAGAACCGCGACCGGCCGCGCCTGATCACGTCGCGCACACGGGTGCCGCACTCGGCGGCGATCGTGGCGCACGCGCTCGGATGCGAGGCCGTGCGGCTGGGGTCGGCCGGGGCCAAGGCGATGGCGGTGGTGCTCGGCCACGCCGACATCTACGTGCACGACGGCGGGCAGTACCAGTGGGACTCGGCCGCGCCCGCCGCGGTGGCGCTGGCGGCCGGCCTCCACGTCAGCCGGATCGACGGGTCGCCGATCGTCTACAACGACCCCGACCCGTGGCTCCCCGACCTGATGATCTGCCGCCCCGAACTCGCCGAGCCCGCTCTGAAGGCGCTCTGGGGCTGACGCGCTCCTACACTCCCTGCATGGAATCCGGGGGGAAGCCAGCAGACGTCACGCCCGCCGCGCCAGCTGGCAACTCGTTGCTGATCGCGGCGGTGGCGTCGGCAGGAGCGGCCGTGCTCCATGCCGCCGCGTGCGGAGCGCACGCCGATACGAAGGCGCTGGCACGGATCTTCCTCGCGCTCGCCGTGATGCAGGGCGCGGTGGCCGTCGCCGGCTTCGTTCGCTCCGGGCGGGCTGCCGCGGTCGCGCTGGTAGCCGTCAACCTGGCCGCCGCCGGCGGGTGGTTGCTGACGCGGTTCACCGGCCTCAGCGACATTCCCGGCCTCGAGGTCGCCGAGCAACCCGGCCTGGCCGACACGGCGGCCGCGATCCTCGCCCTCGTCGCCGCCCTCACAGCGCTGACGACGATGCTCGACCTGGCACCCGCCAACCCGCGCCGGGGGTTGGCCAGCGCGTCGGTGGTCGTCGCCGCGCTCGTGATCCCGGGCATGTTCGACATCACCAACCACGACCACGGCGGGCACAGCCACGACGAAGCCGCACCCGGCGATGGGCACAGCCACGCCACCGACAACCACAGCCACGACGGGCCCGCCACCGACGCGGTCGCGGTCGCACACAGCCACGACGAACCGGCCGAAGCGACACCCAACGGCGCTGCTGCGAACCACAGCCACGACGACGGCACGGCCGGCGACGACCACGGCCACGACACAGCCGGCGACGGTCACAGCCACGCCGTCACGGCCGACCCGGTCGCCGCGACAGGCGAGCCGGAACCACCGGCGTGGCCGCGCCCGTGGGACCCGTCGCAGCCGATCGACTTCTCCGGCGTGCCGGGCGTGACGACCGACCAGCAGGCCCGCGCCGAGCAGCTGGTCGTCGACACGATGCGCGACCTCCCGGCGTTTGCCGACGTCACCTCGCTGGAGGCGCTCGGCTATCGCTCGATCGGCGATGCGGGTACCGGGTTCGAGCACTTCATCAACTTCTCGATGCTCGGTGACGACAAGGTGCTCGATCCCACCGCACCCGAGTCGCTCGTGTTCCAGGTCGGCGACATCGCCGACACCACCGACCGCACGCTCGTGTCGGCCATGTACATCGCCCAGGCGACCTCGCTCGACGACCCGGCGATCGCCGACTTCGCCGGCCCACTGATGCAATGGCACAACCACACGAACCTGTGCTGGGGCAGCAGCGCCACCGGCGATTTCGTCGTCCGGGGTGTCACCGACGAGGCCGGAAACTGCCCACCCGACACGGTCAACACGGGCGGCCAGTTCCCGATGGTGCACGTGTGGATCGCACCCCACGAGTGCGGGCCGTTCGCCGCCCTGGAAGGCCACGGCGCCGGCCAGGCAGGCGAGATCAGCAGCGCCGAACGGGTCGACCTGTGCGCCGGGCACGACCACGGCGCTGGTCACGGCACCGATCACGGCCACGGTGCCACCGTGGTGGCGATGCCCTACGACCCCACCAAGCCGATCAACCTCGGCGGCATCGACGGCGTCACGCTCGAACAGCAGGCGTTCGCCGAGAACCTCGTCGCCGACACGGTGCGTAACCTGCCCCAGTGGGCCGACCCGGCGGTGGCCGAGGCGGCCGGGTTCCACTCGATCCTCGACGGTGGCACCGGGCACGAGCACTACATCCAGTGGGACTGGATCGACGACGACGTGTGGCTCAACCCGCACTACCCCGAAAGCCTCGTGTACGAGCCGCAGCCCGACGGCTCGAAGCAGCTCGTGTCGGCGATGTTCATGCTGCCCAACGGCACCGACCTCGCCGACGTGCCCGACTGGGGTGGGCCGCTGATGCAGTGGCACGTCCACGGCGACCTGTGCTTCACCGCCGACCCGGTGGCGCCCAGCGTGGCCGGCACCAAGCCGATCGGCGGCACGTGCCAGCCACCACTGGTCGACCTCGGCCTGTCGCCGATGATCCACGTGTGGATCACGCCCAACCCGTGCGGCCCGTTCGCCGCGCTCGAGGGCATCGGGGCCGGACAGGTCGAGGCCGGCGACGAACACTTCTGCAACAGCGCCCACGGCTCGCACTGACCCTGGTTCCACCGATCTGGCGACTCGTTCCTCGCCGCCATCCCGGCGAATCCAGGCTCGTCAACGCTTTGCGTTCAAGCGCCACGCAGGCTGGGTCCCACGAACGGTGCACCGAAGCCAACGACGACGCGACCGCCCTGCCCGGCGGCAACGCCGACTCGCGACCGCAGCGTTCGGTGGATCCAGGCTGACGCCCCCCCCCCCGCTGGCCCGCCGCCCACCTCGCTAGCCTCGCTGGCCGTGCGCTTGCTGATTGCCCGCTGCTCGGTCGACTACGCCGGAAGGCTTGCCGCGCACCTCCCCGAAGCCAACCGGCTCATCATGGTGAAGGCCGACGGGTGCGTCGCGATCCATGCCGACGGCGGTGCCTACAAGCCCCTGAACTGGATGAACGCGCCGAACAAGCTGGTCGAACACATGGACGGAACGGCCGGCGTGTGGACCGTCACGAACCCGGCCGGCGAGACGCTGACGATCACACTCCACGAGGTGCTCGCCGACACCACGCATGTGCTCGGCGACGACCCGGGGCTCCAGAAGGACGGCGTCGAAGCCCACCTCCAAGAGCTGCTGGCAGCGACCCCCGAGGTGATCGAACCCGGGCTGGCCCTGATCCGCCGCGAGTACCCGACCGCGATCGGGCCGGTCGACCTGCTGTGCCGGGCGGCCGACGGGTCGACCGTGGTGGTCGAGGTCAAGCGCCGCGGCGAGATCGACGGCGTCGAGCAGCTCGCCCGCTACATCGAACGGCTCCAGCTCGACTCGTCGCTCGGCGACCTGCGCGGCGTGTTCGTCGCCCAGCAGGTCAAGCCCCAGGCCAGGGTCATCGCCGAAGCCCGCGGCTTCAACGTCGTGGTGGTCGACTACGACGAGCTGCGCGGCATCCAACCCGACGAACTCCGCCTGTTCTGACCCGGTCGTTACCGCCGGGTCGTCACACCATCCAGCTGGCGCGGTCGGTCGGGGCGTGCAGGCTCGGCCGGTCGAAGCGGAACGGTGCCAGCTCCTCGCGGCGCCCCGCACCACCGGCCAGCGCGGCCAACTCCTTGCCGAACCAGGCGGCGAACTTGAAGGCGTGCGCGGCACCCAGGCCGACCACCACGTTCGGGTGCTCGGGCAGGTGGTCGAGCACGAAGTCGCGGTCGGACGTCAACGTGTACAGGCACGTGGTGGTCTGGGGCGCGGCGAACCGGTCGCCCACCAGCGCCGCCAGGAACTCGCCGGCGCGCTGCTCCATCGTCGGGTCGGGGTCGAACGTGCGCGTGTCGGGGTCGACCTCGGCGCCCCCGCAGTCCTCCGACACCTTGGCGTGGCCGGCCAGGCCGTACTCGGGGAACCCGTAGAAGCTCGGGTCGTCCATCCAGATCCACAGCGGGAACCGGCCGACGGCGAGGTCGTCGATCGACTCGCCCGCGTGGGGCGGGTAGTAGCTGACCTGCTCGCGGGTGGTGACGAGTGGAATCGCCGCGCCGAGCGGTTCGAGCAGGCGGTTCGTCCACGCATCAGCCGCGATGACCACCGATCCGACCCGGACGGTGGTGCCGTCGGCGAGCACGACATCGACCTCGCCGCCGTGTGGCCGGACCGCGGCGACCGGTGAGTGCGCCCGCAGCTCGGCGCCGTGGGCCGCGGCGAGGCGCTGCAACTCGGCGGTGGCCGGGCCGGCCGGCACGACCCCACTGACGTCGGAGTACAGCCCGGCCACGTCGTCGGTGACCAGCGCGCCGCGGGCGAACGCCGGCCAGCGGCGGCGGATCTCGGCCGCGTCGAGCCACTCGTACGGCACACCGCACGCCTCCAGGCTGGAGCGGTACGGGCCGGGGTCGATCGCCGCGCCCGGCGGAAACAGGTCGAGCCCGCCGGTGGTGGTGACGATCTGCGCACCGCCGTCGGCCTCGACCACCGCCCACGCGTCGTACGCCTCGGCGGCGAGCGCGACGTAACCGGGCGTGTGGTACGAGCGACGGATGATCCGGCTGCGGTCGTGGCTGGCCCCGCGCACGTGGCCCAGCTCGAACTGCTCGAACCCGACGACCCGCCGGCCGTCGCGGGCAGCCCAGTACGCGGCAGCCGAGCCGAGCCCACCCAAGCCCACCACCGCGACATCGAATTCGGGCGGGTCGAACGCGGTCATGCCTGCTCCATCAACGGCAGGTACCACCGCGTGATCTCGGCCGCCGCGTCCTCGGTCGGTGCCATCCAGCCACCGGTCCACGCCGGCGAACTCATGCCGCGTTGCACCGACTCGCAGATCGCCCAGTCCTGGAGGTTGACGAGGTGCCACAGGTCGCCCGCATCCGACGGGTCGAAGCCGGCGTCGGCGATCGCCTCGGGGTGGAACAGCAGCTCGCACACGACCGTGGTGTGGGCCGGGCCGCGGGGTTCGAGCCGGAACGCGGCCACATGGTCGGCCGACAGCGACAGCAACAGGTTCGGGTAGACCAACTCGCCCTTGTGACGCACCCGTTCGGCGTCGTCGAGGCCGGGGAACGGTGCCCGGTTGGTGGTACCGGTGGTGGTGAATGTCCACGCCCCGTCGCGATGCGGGATGCCGTCGGGCCACTCGAGCCCGTCGCCACCGCGCCGGAACGCCGGGACGAGGTCGCACAGCTCGGGGTGCACCGGGCCGCAGTGGTAGCACTCGTTGTAGTTCTCGGCGAGCACCTTCCAGTTGGCGGCGACTTCGTAACGCAGGGTGAGCCCGACCCGGAGGTCGGCGAGCGGGTACCGCGCGGTGCGCCCAGCTACCGCGCCGATCTGCTCGGCGAGCGTCTGCTCGGGCTGCCCGAGGTGCACAAACACGAACCCTCCCCACGTGTCGACGGCCACGGGGTGCAGGCGTACGCCGGCAAGCTCGCCGGCGTCGACACGGTCGACGAACGGCGCGTGCCGGAGTGTGCCGTCGAGACCGTACGCCCACGAGTGGTACGGGCACTTGATCACCGAGCCGAACGAGCCGCACGCCGGCAGGTCGGCTGGCGTGAGCCCGCCGGTGTCGAGCAGTTCGGCCCCGCGGTGCCGGCACACGTTGTGGAACCCGCGCAGCACACCTCCACCCGTTTCGTCATCGCCGCGCACGACCACCACCGAACTCCCGGCCACGTCCACGAGCATCCGGTCGCCGGATCGGGTCAGCGCATCGTCACGCCCGACGAGCACCCACTGGCGCGCCCACAGCCGCTCGCGTTCGGCATCGAACGTCGCCTCCGACACGTAGTACCGGGGCTCCAGCGTCCGCTCCACGGCCGCACACTAATCCTGGATCCACCGATTACTGCGGTTGCCAGTCGGCGTTGCTGCAGGCCACGGCGGTCGCGTCGGCCTGGGCCCTGGTGCACCGCCAGTGAAGCCCAGCCTGCGTGGCGCTTGAACGCAAAGCGTTGACGAGCCTGGACTCACCGTGATGACGGCGAGGAACGAGCCGCCAGATCGGTGGATCCAGGCTCGTGCCGCCGCACCCGGTCGCCGATCCGCCAGCCGCCAGCGGATCACACGATCTGGCAGTGCTCGCGGTAGTCGTCGAGGCGGTGGTCGGCCGGGTCGAGATCGGTCACCAACACGTCGACCCGGTCGAGCGTCAGACACCGGGCCGCGGCGTGATGCCCGAGTTTGGCGTGATCGACCGCCAACACGACCGACGACGCGGCGGCCACGAGGGCGAGCTTGGCATCGGCGTCCTCGAGCGTCTGCTCGGTGGAGCCCACCCCGGGCGCCAGGGCGGTGGCCGAGACGAACGCGCAGCGCGCGGCGAGGTCGGCGGTCGAGCGCGCCGCCACGGGCCCGACCAGCCCACCGGTGCGCCGATCGAGCATGCCGCCGGTGAGGATCGCCGTGACCCCGGCCACGTCCTGGAGGGCGAAGAACGTGTCGGGCCCGTTGGTGAGCACAATCAGGTTCGACACCCCCTGCAGGCGCGACGCCAGGCGTTGCACCGTGGTGGACGCGTCGAGCGCGATCGCCCCACCGTCACCGACCAGGTCGACCAGCTTGTCGGCGATGCGGTCCTTGGCGACGGCGTTGCGGGCGAACCGCCGGGCGAACGGTTCCGGGCCGATCGCGACCGCGCCGCCACGGACCCGCCGCAACCGGCCCAGCCCGGCGAGCCGATCGAGGTCGCGGCGCACGGTCATCTCGCTGACCTCGAACCGTTCGGCGAGCACGGCGATCTCGACTCGCCCGGCGTCGCCGAGCAGCCCGAGGATGCGCTCGTCGCGCTCGGTGGTGGACACCGTCTCGGACATCGTGCGGCGTGGCCGGCCCATGCCGACATGCTCGCGCACACGCGACGACCCGACGCTGGTTCCTCGCGAGCTGGTTCCTCGCGAGCTGGTTTCTCGCGATCCGTCGCCGGCGCTCCGGCCCATCCCTCGTCGGCCCGCTCGTCGCTGGCTAGTCGATCGCGTCGGCGTAGCTGTCGGCGCAGGTGAGGGTCGGGTCGCTCGCCCGCAGCGGCACGGCCGTGTCGCATCCGGCGGGGATCACGGGGAGCAGCAGGCGCGAGCCCTGCGCCCCGCGGTGCACCGTGACTGCCCCGACACCGAGCGTGAGCACCGAGTCGAGGCCGCCGGCGACGATCGGCAGGATGTCGAGCCGGAGGCGGTGGCCGGCCCGGAAGATGTTGGTGGTGGGGATGATCTCGATCGTGTAGTCGGTGCGCTGCAGCAGCGGCACCGGCTGCGGATTGTCGAAGCGGTAGAACGGCCGCACCAGCCGACCGTCCGCGTACAGCGAGTTGGCGGTGTCGACCTGGCGCAGGTTGGCCCGCAGGTAGCCGTCGGTGATGAACTCGCTGCGACCGTCGGGGTGCACGTCGGTGAGGCGCACCGACCAGTCGAAGTTCGACGCGGTGGCGGTCGCGGCCAGTTGCAACGTGATCGGACCGGTGAGTTCGAGGTTCTCGGTGAACACCGGCGTGGTGTACGTAAGGCCGAGCAGTTCGTTGACCCGCAGGTCGCTCGGGAAGTTCTCGCCGAGCAGCCAGTTGGTGGTGCGCGAGTCGACCCGAACGTCGGGCGTCGACAGCAGTACCGCGAGGTCGCCGCCGTTGGCCGGCGCGTTCGGTGAGAGCTTGCCGTCGTTCAGCGACAGGGCGCTGCCGCTCGGCCCACCGGCCAGGTAGAGCGTGGTCCAGTCGGTCTGTGGCAGTGGCCACGCCGACTCGCCCCGGATGTAGGTCGCCCCAGCACGCCAGGTGGCGGTGCTGCCGGTGTTCGTCATCAGCACGACCTCGGGGTCGGTGTCGGCACCGTTGTCCTCGTTGAACACCACGTGGGCGAGGAACCGGTCGATGTAGCTGCGCACGAGTTCGGCGTGCCGATCGGGGTTGGCGGTGATCGCCGGCTCGGTGCTGTGACCGAACCCGAGCACCAACCGGCTGCCGGGGGTGCGCAGGTAGGCGTCGTAGCTGCTGACGATGTCGTAGGCGTCGCTGGTGTACAGCACCGGCACGTCGACGTTGGCAAGCGTGTCGAGCGCCGAGCGGCTGGTCCACCACGGCGTGTTGCGGAGCTCGGTCTTGGTGCGGGCGAGGTAATTGACGAACGCGAGTTGCTGGGCGGCCGCGCCCGGGTTGCTCGCCGTGCCGTGGGCGAGGCGTTGAGCGAGGCCGAACGCCCACCCGAGTTCGGTGCGGGCCAGATACACCTCGGGCAGCGCGTTGTAGACACCCCCACGCCGGAAGCAGCGGTACATGTCGGCGCAACTGCTGTAGATCACGGCGGCCACCACCGGGTCCTCGTCGAGCCCGTGGTGGGCGCCGAAGCCGGTGCCCGACTGCCCGGTGAGCACGATCCGACCGTCGCTCCACGGTTGCCCGGCGGCCCAGTCGATGACCTCGTCGACGTCGAGTTGGGTGCGCGGCGCGGTCATGTCGAACACGCCCTCGCTCGACCCGGTGCCCCGGTAGCTGACGTGCACGAGCGTGAACCGCTCGACCAACCCTTGGTCGACGTAGGCCGACGTGCCGTCGCTCGGCAGCGTGGTGGGGCAGGTGTCGCTGGGCACGTTGTAGGACTCGATCTCGAGCAGCACTGGGCGTGCCTGGTCGGGGGCGAGCCGGCTCACCCACGCGTGCAGGCGAACACCATCGCTCATCTCCACGAGCACCTCGTCGCACAGCCGCGCGCCGCCGACCGGCTCGTCGCCGCTGGCGGTGCCCGCCGACACCACGCTGGCGACGCCCAGCGCCAGCGTCGCGACCAGGAACATTGCCGTCGTTCGACGCATGAACCTCTCCCCTCTCGTCACAGATGACGGGCACCCCCGGCGCCTGTCTCGGTTCGATCGAATGATCGAACATGTGCTAAGTTACTCAATCGCACACACCGGCGCCAGCCCTGGCGTCGCACACTCGAACGGGGGGTTCGACATGCAGCGTCGCCGAGCGACCTACGGATTGTTGTTCGGAGCGATCGCCTGCGGCGTGTCGGCGTTCACCCTGGCGTCGCGGGCGCCGGTCGCGGCCGCCTCGTCGGTCGAGTCGACCTACCGCGCGCCTGGCGCGGCGACGGTCACCACCACCTCGTTCACCGACACGGCAACCGGATACGCCTTCCAGGTGCGGTACCCGTCGACGCTGGGCAACGGCGGCACGCGGCACCCGCTGGTGACCTGGGGCAACGGGTCGGACGCGGTGCCGTCGCAGTACAACGGCCTGCTCGACCACCTCGCTTCGTGGGGCTTCGTCGTCGTCGCCTCGACCAGCACGCAGACAGGAACCGGCGCCGAGATCCTGGCAGGAGCGCGGGCCATGGTGGCCGCCGACGCCGACCCGGCAAGCCCCTTCTTCGGCACGATCGACACCGGCAACGTCGCCGCCGTGGGCCACTCGCAGGGCGCCGGCGGCTCGGTGCGGGCGAGCATCGCCGGCAGCGACCTGATCACCACCACCGTGCCGATCGCGCTGCCCGCCCAGATCTGGGTCAGCAAGCCGGCCGACGCCTACGACGTCACACAGCTCACGGCCCCCGTGTTCTTCGTCGGTGGCAGCCTCGATCTGCTGATCTCGAGCGCGCTCGTCAACGTCGGCTACTACCACCAGGTGCCCGGCGCGGCGGCGGTGGCAATGCTCCGGTGGGCCGATCACAACACGATCCAGGGAACCGGTGGCCGGTTCCTCGGGTACATCACCGCCTGGCTGCGCTACCAACTCGCCGGCGACCCGGTCGCGGCCACGGCGTTCACCGGTGCGACGCCGGAGTTCCGCACCAACAGCGCGTGGGCCTGGCAGTTCGCCAAGCACCTGTAGGCGCCCGGGGTACTGTCCCGGCAATGCGAGACGAGGTCGTCTGGATCCCCACGCCGGACGGCGAGCGGTTGTGCGCGACGGTCTACCTGCCCGACGGCGACGGCCCGCTGGCGACGTTGCTCGAGGCACTCCCGTACCGCCAACACGACGTCACCGACTCGTACCGGCCGGCGTACCGCACGTTCACCGAGGCGGGGTTCGCGGTGTGCCGGCTCGACATCCGCGGGACGGGGTCATCGTCGGGCATCGCGCCCGACGAGTACGCCGACGTCGAGCGCGCCGACCTGCGCGCCACGATCGAGTGGCTCGCCGCCCAGCCGTGGTCGAACGGCAAGGTCGGCATGTTCGGCACCTCGTACTCGGGGTTCAACTCGTTGCACATGGCGATGGAGGGCGTGCCGGCCCTCGGCGCGGTCGTGGCCACGTACGCCACCGACGACCGGTACACCGACGACGTGCACTACATGGGCGGGGCGCTGCGCCAACTCGACCTGATCGACTACCCGCTCTACATGGTGGCGATGAACGCGCTGCCGCCGGTACCGGCCGTGTTCGGAGACGACTGGTGCGACGAGTGGCAGCGGCGCGTGGACGCGACACCGGCGTGGCTGGCGGAGTGGTTGGGGCACCCGCTCGACGGCCCGAGCTGGCGGCGCGGTTCGATCCGCCTCGGGCCCGGGGGCGCAGGCTACGAACGGCTGGGGTGCCCGGTGATGCTGATCGCCGGGTGGGCCGACGGGTACCGCAACAACACGTTCCGCACCGTCGCCGAGATGGAGCGCCACGGGCTGCCGTGGCGGCTGCTCGCCGGTCCATGGGTGCACCAGGGGCCGACCACCGCGCTGCCCGGCCCGAACGTCGACGACGACGCGCTGATGATCGCCTGGTTCCACCAGCACCTGCGCGGCGGCCCGGGCCTCGCCACCCCGCCCGGCCAGGTCTACGTGCGCGCCCCTGCCGACTCGCCGGCACCCGACCTGGCGGTACAACCCGGCGTCTGGCGCGACCTCGACGGTTGGCCGGCGTCCGGCGCGCGCACGCTCGCGCTCGCCGGCGCCACGGCCGCCCGCCGGGCCGGGGCGCCCGGCTGGTCGTTGCCGGTGCGCGGCGACGTCGGTTGGGCGGCCTGGAACTCGTGCGGAGGGTCGCTGCCATGGGGCCAGCCGTTGGAACAGTCGCTCGACAACGCCCGCTCACTGTGCTTCGACTGGCCGGTCAGCGAGGCGGTCGAGGTGCCGGCCAGCCTCGTCGGCGCGCCGGTGGCTGGGCTCCGTGTCTGTTCCGATCAGGCCTACGGGCACTTGAGCGTCAAGCTCTGCGACGTCTCCCCCGACGGCACCTCGGCACTGGTCACCCGCGGGTATCTCGACCTGACCCACCGCGGCGTGTGGCCCGCCGACGACTCGGGCGAGCCGGGCCGGCAGCCGAGCCCGCTCGTGCCCAGCGAGTGGATCGACGTGGCGATCACCCTCGAGGCCACGACGTGGACGCTGGTGCCCGGGCACCACCTACGGCTTGCCATCGCCGGCACCGACTGGCCGAACTGTTGGCCTCCCCCTGGCCCACTCACGATCGACGTCGACCCCGAGCACCTGACGTTGTCGCTGCCGCTGGCCGACCTGCCCGAGTCGGCCCCGCTCCCCGCCGGAGCAGGGGCCACCGGCGACGCCCGCGAGGGTGCCGTGTGGAAGATCGAACACGACGTGCTCGGCGACGCCACGATCGCCACCACCCGCTACGGCGGCCCCTACGACGGCTCGTACGGTGCGCAGATCGTCGACGACTACCAGGGCGAGGTCGGCGTGTCGACCACCGATCCGGGACGGGCATGGGCGCGGGGTGCGAGCGCGTACGAGGTCACCTGGCCGCTCGACACCGGCACGGTCAACGTGCGCACCGAAGCCACATTGCTGGTCGAGTCGCACGGCCCGACCCTCACCGCCGCAATCACGCTGCGGGTGTGGCACAACGGCGACCCATTCGCTGAACGCACCTGGAACATCACCCGCTGACCAGCGGTGTCGGACACGGCGATCAGCTCGCCACGCATCCGCCGGACCGTGCTGACCCACACGATGGTCGCTTACGTGTTCGGCACAGCGATCATCGCCATCGGCTCCGTGCAGCCGGCGACCCGGGAGCCAGGTACGCAGAGTTGCCTCGTTGCCAACAATCCATACCTGGCTCGGTTCGGGGCCGAGCGCGCGGCGTCAGCCGCTGGCGTGGCAGGCGGCGGAGTGGGCGGGGGCGCGTTCGGTCAGGGCCACGTCGTCGCCGGTGCATTGGGCGAGGATGCCGAGGCGCTCGGCCTCGCCGCTGGCGACCACCGGGCAGCGGGGGTGGAAACGGCAACCGGTAGGAATTCGTGCCGGGTCGGGCGGTTCGCCCGTGAGGATTGTCTGCTCCATGTGCTCGACCTCGGGCACCACCGACAGCAGCGCCCGCGTGTAGGGGTGCTGCGGGTTCGTCAGCACCTCCTCCGTCGGCCCGATCTCGACCACCCGACCGAGGTACATCACGGCGATCCGGTCGGCGATGTTCCACGCCAGCCCGAGGTCGTGGGTGACCGCCACGATCGCGATTCCTTCGTCGTCGACGAGGCCACGCATCAACGCCAGGATCTCGCCACGGATCGAGGCGTCGAGCGACGCCACCGGCTCGTCGGCCAGCAGCACCCGCGGGCCGAGGGCGATCGCCCCGGCGATCAGCACGCGCTGTCGCTGGCCACCCGACAACTCGTGCGGGTAGCGCTCGATGAACCGCTCGGGCGGCCGCAGCCCCGCCCGCGACAGCGCCTCAGCCACGATGTCGCGGACGTCGCCCGGCAGCTTGTGGATCTTGACCCCCTCGGCCACCGCCCGGAACACGGTGTGGCGCGGGTTGAGCGCTCCGGTGGGGTCTTGGAAGATCATCTGCGCCAGCCGGCGTAGCTGCTTGAGCCTGCCGGCCGACCGCGTCACGGTGACGCCCGAGCACGTCACCGTTCCTTCGGCCAACGGTTCGAGACCGATCACCGAGCGGATCAGCGACGTCTTCCCACACCCCGACTCGCCGACCAGCGCGAGCACCTCGCCCGGCTGCACGTCGAGGTCGACACCATCGACCGCACGGACCTCGCGGCCACCGGCGCGGTAGCGCACGTGAACCCCACGCACCGACAGCACCGGCTCAGTCACGACACCCCCGACTCTGCGGCGCCGCCGACGTGGACGCAGGCCACGGTGTGGCCGGGGGCGGCTTGGCGGAGGCCGACGTCGAGGGTTGTGCAGGCGTCGACCGACACCGCGCACCGCGGGTGGAACGGGCAGCCGGGGGGCAGGTCGCCCGGGTGCGGGGGATCGCCGGGCAGGCCCGCCGGTGCCATCCGCGACGACCGGTCACCGATCGTGGGGAACGCCCGGGCGAGCGCCGCCGAGTACGGGTGCCCGGCCGCGCCGAACACGTCGTGGCCCGGCCCGTCCTCGACGATCCGCCCGGCGTACATCACCGCCAGCCGCTCGCAGGTGGTGGTGAGCACCGACAGGTCGTGGGTGATGAACAGCAGCGCCAGGCCGCGTTCGCGCTGGAACTCGGCGAGCAGTTCCAGCACTTGCGCCTGCACCATCACGTCGAGCGCGGTGGTGGGCTCGTCGGCGATCAGCAGTACCGGGTCGCACGCCAGGGCGAGCGCGATCAGCACGCGCTGGCGCTGCCCACCCGACAGTTGGTGCGGGTAGGCCCGCACCCGGGCCGCCGGCAGGCCGACCGCCTCGAACAGCCCGGCGACCCGCCGGCGCACGTCGCGCGGCGTGAGCTTGCCCTGCTGGTTGCCGAGCCGGTCGGGGTGCAGCTCGATCGCCTCGGCCACCTGGTCGCCCACCCGGCGCACCGGGTTCAGCGAGTGCAGCGCGCCCTGGAACACGATCGCCGCCGACGTCCACCGCACCGCCCGCAGCCGCCCCGGCTTCATCGCGTACACGTCCTCGCCGGCCAGCAGCACCTCACCGGTCACCTGCGCCGACCTCGGCAACAGCCGGAGCACCGCCGCGGCGATGGTCGACTTGCCACACCCCGACTCGCCCGCCAGCCCCACCGTCTCACCCGGCCCGATCGCCAGGTTCACCCCGCGCACCGCCGGCACCGTGCCGCCGTACGTGACGTGCAGATCGCGCAGCTCCAACACCGGCGCAGTCACGGTCACCCCCACCCCCCAACACAGCGGCAGGAATTGTGGCGGCCGCCATCACTGTTCCTGCCGCTGACAGAGGCCCCGATGTCTGCGGCAGGAATTGCGGTGGGGTCCGCCACAATTCCTGCCGCTGAGTTCGATGGGAGGGTGACGGTCATCGGCGCTCCTGGAGGCGGGGGTCGAGGATCTCCTCCAAGGCCCGGCCGAACAGGGTGAAGGCGAGTACCACCGCGGCGATGCCCAACCCGGCGGGCATGTAGTACCACCACGCGTTGCGGGTGATCGCCCCGGCAGCGAACGCTTCCTCGATCGTCTTGCCCCACGACGCCTGGCGCGGGTCGCCGAGGCCGAGGAACGACAAGGTGGTCTCGGTGAGGATCGAGATCGGCACCGACAGCGTGACGTTGGCGAAGATCAGCCCGGCCACGTTCGGCATCACGTGGCGTCCGATGATGTGCCCACGGCCGGCGCCGAGCGCGCGAGCGCGGTCGACGTACAGGCGCTGCTTGACGCTCATCACCTGCGAGCGCACGAGACGGGCCGCGCTCGGCCACGACGTGATACCGATCACGAAGATGATCGTCCAGACCGAGCGGTTCAGCACCGCCGCCAGCACGATCGCCAGCGGCAGGAACGGGATCACGAGGAACCAGTCGGTCAGCCGCATCAGCACCGCGTCGGTCCACCCGCCGGCGTACCCGGAGAGCACCCCGACCGACGCGCCGATCACGATCGTGAGCACGGTGGCAGCCAGGCCGACCAGCAGGCTCACCCGCGAGCCCCACACGAACTGCGCCCATACCGAGCGGCCCAGGTGGTCGGTGCCGAGCAGGTGCGCGCCGCTGGGACGCGCCCACGCCGGGTTGTCGAGCGAGTCGAGCGCCGACAGCCCGCTGCGGTTGGCCAGCAGCGGCGCGAACACGGCCATCAACACGAACAGCGCGAGCACGAACAGCCCGCCGACCGCCAGCTTGTCGGCGCGGAGGCGACGCAGCACCGTCACGCGGCCACCCCCACATCGACCACCAAGCCGGCAACGAACAACGACACACCGAACAACCCGCCCACAACCAACCGGCCGGCACGAAGACCTCGCAGCACCGTCACGCGGCCACCCGCGGGTCGAGCCACGCGTACAGCAGGTCGACCACCAGGTTAGCGACGATCAGCGACGCGCTGAACAGCAGGAACAAGCCCTGGAGCATCGGGAAGTCGGGCCCGTTGATGGCCCGCAGCGTCGCCCGCCCGAGGCCCGGCCACGAGTAGATCGACTCGACCGCGATCGCCCCCGACAGCACGAACCCGAAGTTGATCGCCGACAGACTCACGACGGGCAGCAGGGCGTTCGGTACGGCGTGGCGGCGGCGCACCTGAGCGTCGCGCAAGCCCTTCGCCCGGGCGAGCTGGAGGTAGTCCTCGTTGACCGTGTCGATCAGCGCGGCGCGCGTCACGATCGCGTACTCGCCGATGTAGGCGAGCGCGAGCGTCACCGCCGGCAGCACCATGTGGTGGGCCTGGTCGAGCAACGCGGCGAGCCCGGTGGCGGTGCTTCCCGAATCCTGGAACCCGCCGACCGGGAACCAGTGCAGCTTCACCGAGAACACGATCAACAGCAGCATGCCGAGCCAGAAGTCGGGCACCGAGTAGGTCAGCATCGAGAACGTCGACGAGCCGACGTCGAACTTGCTGCCGCGCCGCCACCCGGCGTAGATGCCGAACAACACGCCGATACCCATCGCCAGCAACGTGCCCGTACCGACGAGGAAGATCGTCGGCCACAGCACCGCCCGGATCTCGGTGGTGACCGGTCGCCCCGAGGCGATCGAGTCGCCGAGGTTGCCCCGCACCGTCTGGCTCACGTACGACCAGAACTGCTCCCACTTCGTGCCGTCGAGCCCGAACTGCTGGCGCCGCCGCTCGAGTTGGGCGGGGGTGACGTTGCGGCCCCGGAACATCTTCCCGATCGGGTCGTCGGTGACGACGCGGAACAGGAAGAAGTTGACGACGAGGACGAACGCGAGCGTGCCGAGCGAGCCGAGCACCTTGCCGGTGACGAACCGCGGGGTCACGGCCTACCGGCCCTCACACGTCACACCCTCACTCCGTCACGCGCTCCACACCCTCGCTCGGTCACGCCCTCATTCCCGCTCGTCGGACGAGCCGCGCCGCTTGAGCGCAACGATCAGGCCCCCGAGCACGACCACCGCGGCCACGCCGATCACCACGGGCACCACCGGGAACCCGTCGTCGTCGTCGGCCGGTGTGGTGGGGGCCGGCGCCGCCGGTGCGGTGCCACCGTCGGGCGTGGTCGCCTCGGGCCCGTCCGTGTTGGCCGGTGGCTCGGCCCCGACCGCGCGGAGGTTGTCGTAGGTGGGCGACGAGTTGTTGAACAGCACCGGGCCGGTGCCCGCCGGTTGCTGGGTCCAGCCGGTGAACCGGTCGGTGCGGTAGGCCTGGAGGTCGGGGTCCATCGTGAGCACCAGGTAGGGCGCCTCGCGGTTGAACAGCTTGAGCATCTCGGCGACGATCTCGCGTCGCGCGTCCTCGTCGAGCTCGACCTTCTGCTGCTCGTACAGGGCGTCGTACTCCTCGTTGCACCAGTTGGCGTCGTTCCACCCGGGCTCGTCGGGGTCGGTGGTGACCTGGGCACAGGTGAAGTACGACAGCATGATGTCGGGGTCGACGTACGGCGTCCAGCCCCACGTGAACAGGTCGTACTCAGCCGATGCCTGGGCCTCGAACAACGTGTCCTCGTCCATCGTCGACACGTCGGTGGCGATGCCGATCTGCTCGAGCCACCCCGACACGAACTCGACGATCGCCGCGTCGGCCGCCGAGTCGGCCTTCTGCACGATCCGGAACGTCAGCGAGCGGCTGCCGTCGGGCATGTCGCGCACGCCGTCGCCGTCGGCGTCGACGAAGCCCGCATCGTCGAGCAACTGCCTCGACAGGTCGGGGTCGTAGGCCCAGTTCTCGTCGCCCAGGTCGGGGATCCACGACGGGTCGGCCGACACCGAGATGGTCGTGCCCACCGCCCCCAGCCCCGCGCTGACCCGGTTGAGGATGACGTTGCGGTCGACCGCGTGGAAGATCGCCTGGCGCACAGCCGGGTCGAGCAACGCCGGGTGCCCGTCACCCAGCCCGCTTGCCCCGCCGTTCCAGCCGAGTTCGGTGAACCCGCCCTGGAGGCCGGCGACGGTGACGATGTGGTCCTTGCCGGTGAGCTGCTCGAAGGCCGACGCGTCGAGGTTGTGGGCCGCGTCGATCTCGCCCGTCTCGAGCGCGGCGACCTCGGCCGACACGTTCGTGAACAGGCGGAACACGATCTGGTCGATGCCGTTGTCGGGGCCGAAGTAGTTCGGGTTGCGGACCATCGTCCAGCCCTGCCCGGCGTTCCACTCCTTCAGGCTGTACGCCCCCGAGGCCACCCCGTCCATCGCGTCGTAGTCGCCGATCGCGTCGGCGTCGTACTGCTCGTAGATGTGCTTGGGCAGGATGTACACGTCCATCGTGGGCAGCTTCGGGTCGGGAACCGACGAGGTAAGCACCACCGTGGTGGTGTCGGGTGCCTCGGCGGTGAGGTTCTGCACCGTCGCGTAGTGGTTGAACCACTCCTCGTCGCGGCTGCGCTCGATGGTGTACACGACATCGTCGGCAGTGAGCGGCTCGCCGTCGCTCCACAGCAGCCCCTCGCGCAGGTGGTACGTCACCGTGAGCCCGTCGTCGCTCACGTCCCACGACTCGGCCAGCCCGGGGATCGTCTCGAAGTCGTCGGCCGCCTTGTTGGTGAGGGCGGCGTACTGGAGGTTCCACACCTCGAAGTCGGAGACGAGGTACCCGACCGTGACGTTCGGGGACGCGAGGTCTTGGGTGAGCCCGATCGTCAGCGTCACCGTCGCGTTGTCCTGCGCACCTGCGACGGCGGGCGCGATGCCGGCCACCGCGAATGCCCCCGCAACGACTGCCAGCCGTGCCGCCCGCAGTGCCCCCATGAATATCCCCTTTCGCTGAATGCTGCCGGGCATCCTTGCCCGAACTGACTCATCGGTCAACATCCGCAACACATTGTTCACGCACGAAACGCGCGGTGTCGGCTCCACAGAACTGGCCTCCGAGTCGACGGAATGTCTATTCCAGCCCTGTCGCGTCGCGGATCAGCTGTGCCAGAATAGGCCGATGACCGCCGCTGCTGAACTCGATCCCGACGTCGCACCAGGCGTCTCGCTCGACGCCCCCCGGATCGCCACCGAACTGCCCGGGCCCAACGCCCGCGCGGTCATCGCCCGCGACGAGCAGTTCAGCAGCACGTCGCTCACCCGCGTGTACCCGCTGGTGGTCGCCCGCGGCGAAGGCATCGTGCTCGAAGACGTCGACGGCAACCGGTTCCTCGACTTCAACGCCGGCATCGCCGTCAACGCCGCCGGGCACAACCACCCGGCCGTCACCGCCGCCGTCCAGGCCCAGGCCGCCGACTGCCTGCACTACTGCTCGTCCGACTTCTACCACCCGGTCTACGCCGACCTGTGCGAGCGGCTCGCCACCAGCGTGGCGATGCAGCCGGCCCGCGTGTTCCTCGCCAACTCGGGCACCGAGGCCGTCGAGGGCGCGCTCAAGCTGGCCCGCCACCACACCGGGCGCCCCAACGTGATCGCCTTCTACGGGGCGTTCCACGGGCGCTCGCTGGGCAGCCTGTCGCTCACCGCCAGCAAGGCGAAGTACCGCAGCGGGTTCGGCATCGTCACCCCCGGCGGCTACCACGCGCCGTACGCCTACGACACCGTGGCCGGCGGCTCGGAGGCCGAGCTCACCGGCGCCGACTACATCGAGCAGGTGCTGTTCCAGCGCGCGACCGAGCCCGGCGACGTCGCCGCGATCTTCGTCGAGCCGATCCAGGGCGAGGGCGGCTACATCGTGCCTCCGGCCGGCTGGCTGGCCGACCTGCGCGACCTGTGCGATCGGCACGGCATCTTGCTCGTCGTCGACGAAGTGCAGTCGGGCATCGGACGCACCGGCAAGATGTGGGCGGTCGACCACGACGGAGTGGTGCCCGACATCATCACCGCCGGCAAGGGTCTCGCCTCGGGCCTGCCGCTGGCGGCGCTGATCGCCCGGGCCGACCTGATGCAGTGGGCGCCCGGCAAGCACGGGTCGACGTTCGGCGGCAACCCGGTGGCGTGCGCGGCGGCGCTCGCCACGCTCGACCTGGTCGAGCAGGAACTGGCTGCCAACGCCAGCGCTGTCGGCGACCACCTGATGACCCGCCTCGCCGAACTGGCCATCGAGCAGCCGGCGATCGAGCAGGTGCGCGGGCGCGGCCTGATGATCGGCATCGAGCTGGCATCGGCCGAACTCGCCGGCGCGGTCGAGCAGGCGTGCTTCGAGCGCGGCCTGCTGATCTTGACCTGTGGCGCCAAGTCGGTGCGCATGGCCCCGCCGCTGGTGGTCACCCGCGAGCAGGCCGACACCGCCGTCGACATCCTGGCCGACGCCCTCACCGCCCTCACCGCCACCGGCGGTTGAGCTTGTCGACATCACCCCAGCTACGAGGATTCCCGAGATGACGCTCCCCACCACCGCCGAACTGGCCGACCGGACGAGCGCGCTGCTGGCGCAACTCGGCGCGGCCGCCTCGGGCGACCAGCCGGCGCGCACGCCGATCAGCGGCGGCTCACTGGGGCCGGCCGGCCCCGGTACCACCGCCGCCGAGATCGACGGCGTCGCCGAGCGCGCCACCGAGGCGTTCGAGCAATGGCGCACGGTGCCCGCCCCGGTGCGCGGGCACCTCGTCCGCCGGCTCGGCGAACTGCTCCGCGAACACCGCGACGCGCTCGGCGAGCTGGTGTCGATCGAGGCCGGCAAGATCCGCTCGGAAGGCCTGGGCGAGGTCCAGGAGATGATCGACATCTGCGAGTTCGCGGTCGGCCTGTCGCGCCAGCTGCACGGCCTCACGATCGCCAGCGAGCGCCCCGGCCACCGCCTCCAGGAGACGTGGCACCCGATCGGCCCGGTGGCGGTGATCTCGGCGTTCAACTTCCCCGTCGCGGTGTGGTCGTGGAACGCCGCCCTGGCGCTGGTGTGCGGCGACTCGGTCGTGTGGAAGCCGAGCGACAAGACGCCGCTGACCGCGGTCGCAGTGAGTGCCCTGTTCGACCAGGCCGCCCGCGAAGCAGGCGCGCCAGCGCATCTGCACCAGCTCGTGCTCGGCGATGCCGACACAGGGGCCGCGCTGGTCGCCCACCCGGCGTTCCCGGTCGTGTCGGCCACCGGCTCGACGGCGATGGGCCGCAAGGTCGGCCCCGTGGTCGCCGCTCGGTTCGGCCGCTCGATCCTTGAGCTCGGCGGCAACAACGCGGCGATCGTGGCGCCCACCGCCGACCTCGACCTGACGCTGCGCGGCGTCGTGTTCTCGGCCGCCGGCACGGCCGGCCAGCGCTGCACCACGCTGCGCCGCCTGATCGTCCACCGCTCGGTTCACGAGCAACTCATCGACCGGATCGCCAAGGTCTACGGCAACCTGCCGATCGGCGACCCGCTGGCGGCCGGCACGCTGGTGGGCCCGCTGATCGACGCCGATGCGTTCGGACGCATGCACGGCGCGCTCACCGCGGCCGGCGAGCAGGGCGGCGACGTGTTGGTCGGCGGCCAGCGGGCGCTCGCCGACGCAGCCCCCGACGCCTACTACGCGGCACCCGCACTGGTGGCGATGCCGACCCACGGCGACGTGATGCACACCGAGACGTTCGCACCGATCCTGTACGCGGTCGCCTACGACGACTTCGACGAGGCCGTGGCGTTGCACAACTCGGTGCCCCAGGGCCTGGCGTCGTCGATCTTCACCAACGACCTGCGCGAGGCCGAGCGCTTCATCGCCAGCAGCGACTGCGGCATCGCCAACGTCAACATCGGCACGTCGGGCGCCGAGATCGGTGGGGCCTTCGGCGGCGAGAAGGAAACCGGTGGCGGCCGCGAGTCGGGCAGCGACGCCTGGAAGGGCTACATGCGCCGGGCCACCAACACGATCAACTACTCGACCGCGCTGCCGCTCGCCCAAGGCGTCAACTTCGACATCGACTGACAGACAGGTCAGGAGAGAGGCGGGTCGACGGTCGTCAACCCGCCTCTCCGGGCTCCGTCAGAAGTCGGCGTCGGCGGCGCGGCCCCGTTCGAGCAGTGCGCCGCCCGCGTACGGGCGGTCCATCCACTCCGAGATCGGGTTCCACTGCTCGGCGATGTCGGCGGCGGTGAACGGCGTGTGGACCTCGGCGACGACGGGGCCGATCCGCTTGGCGATCGGGGTCAGCGCGTCGAGGTCGAACCCGTAGAGGCCGGCGATGTTGCCACCGAGAATCTTGCGCGTGTCCTCCTCGCTGACCTCGTGGAACAGCCACCGGATCAGCTGCTTCGAGTGCGGGGTTGTGCCCTCCTCGTGGGGGTAGTCGGTGCCCCACAGCAGCTTGTCGGCACCCACTTCTGAGCGCATGGCGACGTTGGCCGGCACCGCGGCCGGCCCGCTGATGCCCCAGTACACCTGGCGCTTGACGTACTCGCTCGGCTTGAGCGTCTGCATGTCGATGTGCGGCCCGCCGAACTGACCCATCGTGCGGTTGGTCGCGTCGGAACGCATCGCCGCCAGCGAGATGTCAAGGCCGTGGGCGATGCGGAGCCAGTTGAGCCCCTCCTCGGTAGGCACCATCTTGAGGTTGGGGTGCCGTTCGAACACGCCGGCAACGAGCATGTCGGTGATCATCATCTCCTTGGAGACCCCGCCCTTCAGCAGCACCAGCGTCTTCGAGGCGAGCTGATCCATCGGCATGTCGGGTGCGGTGCCGTTGTGCACGGCGACCGGCCAGTCGAGCTCCTCGCACAACGACCACAGCGGCTCGTAGCACTCGTGGTAGAAGGGGTGCACCGGGTGCCCGGGCGGCACCGGCACGAGGAGGATGCCCCCGAACGCCCCGGTGCCGGCTGCCCAGCGCATCTCGTCGAGCGCGGCATCGACGTCGTTGGGGAACAGCTGGAGCAGGCCGCGCCGGCGCACCGGTTCCTGGGCGACGAAGTCGGCCACCCAACGGTTGTGCGCCTGCACGCCGGCCCAGCGGTACTCGAACTCTTCCCGGTTGCGCGGCAGCGACACGACGATCAGCGCGCTGGTGGGGAAGAACGGTGGGACCGTGTTGGGAATGATGATCTCGGCCGACACACCGTCGGCGTCCATCTCCTCGATGCGGAAGTCGGAGTCCCAGTTGCGATGGGCGGTGTGGTGGATCAGGTCGTCGTACGGGCTTTCGTACGTGTCGGCCCAGGCGTCGAACTCGTCGTGGTACTTGGCGGCCAGGTACGGCCGGTAGTCACGGAGATCGGCGCCGGCGTGGCTGTCCGACGAAATCGCGATGTAGCGGTCGATTGAATCCCATGTCTCGGTCACGGGAACCCCCTTCATGCTGGTGCACTTCGTGCGCGTCCGTCCATCGTGACCATCGAATGCGGGCCGTGTCCGCATGGCGTCCCGTTCAGCGAGAACGGCACGGCGCGCCGTGTACTACTGAGTGGGTCGGCCGGCCCATCCCGGTGGACGGGTCGGCCGCCGGCCCTCGCCCTGCGGCCGGGGTGACACTGGCCCAGTGACTGGTGGCGTGCTGGCCGAGGCCCCGGATCGCCCCGGCCGCAGGCCGAGCGCGACGTTCGGGGCGTTGGCGTATCCGGAGTTCCGGCGGGTGTTCCTGGCGGCGTTCGTGTCGCAGACGGGCAACTGGTTACTGATCGCCGCGCGCGCGTTCCTGATCTACGAGATCACCGGGTCGAACAGCGCGCTCGGCACGATCTACTTCTTCTCGCTGATCCCGCTGCTGCTGTTCTCGCAGGTCAGCGGCGTGCTGGCCGATCGCCTCGACCGCCGGAAGCTGCTGGTCGCCACGCAGGTCTTCGCCACCCTCAGCGCGGTCGCGGTGGGTGTGCTGGCCGACAGCGGCAAAGCGAACCTGGCCAACCTCAGCGCGCTCTCGTTTCTCTACGGCACGTTCCAGGCCCTGGCCGGCCCGGTGCAACAGTCGATCGTGCCCTCGTTGGTACCGCGCGAACACCTCGCCAGCGCGGTGTCGCTGCAATCCATGACCAACTCGGGCAGCCGCATCTTCGGCCCCGCGGTGGCCGGCGCGCTGCTGCCGATCGTCGGGTCGGCGTGGCTGTTCTACATCAACGCGATCACGTTCCTTGCCGTGATCGCCGCTTGGATGACGGTCCGGCCGGACACGTCGCCGAAGATGCCCCGAACCGGAGCGGTGCGAGCGATCGCCGACGCGGTGCAGTACGCGCGCCGGCACGCGGAGATCGGCGTGCCGCTGCTGGCCGCGGCGGTGATCGGCGGGGTCGGGCTGAGCTACGTACCCCAGGTGGCTTCCTACGCCACCGAATACCTCGGCCACGGCGACAGCGACCGCGGCGCGCACTACTACGGGCTCATCCAGGGGGCGCTCGGCGTGGGGTCGGTGCTCGGGGTGATCGCGCTGCCACGCGTCGCCCACCGGCTGGGTTCGGCCACGTTGCCGATCGGTGTGGTCGCGTTCGGCGTGGCACTCGCGATGTTCGGCCTGTTCACGTCCCCTGCCGCCGCCGTCGCCACCTCGCTCGCAATCGGTGTGCTCCAGTTCGCGTCGAGTGCGCACGCGCTGACCCTGATCCAGCGCGCAGCGCCCGAGCACATGCGCGGGCGGCTGGTGTCGCTGTACACGATGGCGTTCGCCGGGATCTTCCCGATCCTCGGGGTCGTCACCGGGGCGCTCGCCGAGCGGGTCGGCCTCGACGTCGTGATCGTCGTCACCGGGGCGACGTGCTGCGTGCTCGGCCTACCGCTGCTGACACGGCGCCACGCCCTGGCGGCCGGGTAGGCCCGTTCAGCCCGGCGCGGGTACGGGGGCCGGGGCGCGTTCCCCCAGGAGCGAGCGGGGGATCATCCGGCTGGCGAGCAGCAGGGCGACCGTGCAGCCCAGGGTCACCGGCACCAGGTGGCTGAACGCGGCCGACGACTGAGCCGCCGTGCCAGCGCCGAGGGCGGCAAAATAGATCACCCCGAACGACGCCATACCGATCGCCCCGGCGAACTGCGAGGCGGTCTGGTGCACCGCCGCCGCGGTGCTGGCGTCGGGGCCCGGGATGTGAGCCATCAGTACCAGCGTCGTCGCCGGCAGGAACAGGCCTTGGCCGAACCCTTGCATCGCCAGCGCGGGAAGCAGCCAGAGCGGCTGCGCGGGCGCCCCGCCCGCCCCCACCACGAGGTAGACGGCCACCGCCGAGGCGGCCGACAGGGTCGCCCCGATCACGTACACACCGCGCCCGAAGCGCCGGATCGCCCGCGTCGACAGCATCGAGGCCGGCACCATGAACAGCGGCCCGCCGGCCATGTAGAGGGCGGTCTCCATCGCGCTGTACCCGAACCCGCTCTGGAGCGTGTACGAGAGCACGAAGAACGGCGCCATCGCGGTGATCGAGAACACCGCCCCCAGGCAGACCGCGACGCGGAACGTGGGGATCTTGAAGAGCCGCACGTCGACCAGCGCGACACCGGTACGGGCGCGACGTTGCTGCCGGCGCACGAACATCACGGCGGTCGGCACGGCCAGCGCCATCGCCACGAAGTACACCGGCGGCCAACCGGCCTCTTGGCCCTGGATCAGGGGGTACAGGATCAGCAACGCCGAGGCCGCCAGCAGCAGCGCCCCGCCGACGTCGACGTCGCGGGCGCGCGCCTTGGGCCGGATGGGCGGCGGCGGGCTGGGGCTGAACAGGCCGACGAACGTACCGAGCGCGGCGGCGAGGAACGGCAGCCGCCAGCCCAGGCCGAACAGGTCGGAGCTGATCAGCACCCCGGACGCGACCTGGCCGATCGTGAAGCCGAGCCCGCTCACCAGTGAGAACCAGGCGTAGGCCCGGGCCTGCTGCTCGCCCTCGAAGTGGTCGCGGATCATCGCCAACACCTGTGGCGACCCAAGCCCGCCCGAGATGCCCTGGAGCATGCGCGCAGCGATGACGAACTCGGGGCTCACCGCCAGCGCCGCGAGCAACGACGCACCGGTGAAGCCGACCAGACCGATCACATACAGGCGCCGCCGCCCGTACAGGTCGCCGAGCCGCCCGCCGACGATCAGCAGCACCGCGTAGGCGAGTTGCTCGGACACCAACGCCCACTGGAGCTGGCCGTCGCTGGCCCCGAGTTCGATGCGCAGCTCGGGCAACGTCAGGTTGATCGACGCCAGCGAGGCGACGATCGACAGCTGCGCGAGCAGGATGAAAAACAGCATGACCCTCGGTTGCCCGAGCGTCGAGCGACCGAGGGTCAAGGTGCGGTGCCAGGTGTCAGATCGTGGCGGCCATCGGGCCGTCGAGGGTCTGCCCGCAGGCCGTGCGGGTCCACGCGTCGTAGACCGGGCCGTAGGTGAAGATCGCGTGCTGGAGCCCGGCGTGCGCGCCGCGCCAGAAGCGCTGGAGCGGCTTGTCCATGCGGATCGCGTTGCCGCCGCAGTGCTCGAACACCTTGTCGGCGGCCTGCACCGCGCGCCACGCGACACGGATCTGGTCGCGCCGGCTGGCGGCACGCATCGCGAACGACACCTCCTCGCCGCGCACCACGACCTCGTACATCTCCTGGGCGTTGTACAGCAGTTGGGCTCGGGCCGACCGGATGTCGGACGCCGCCTCGGCGATCGCCGAGTTGGCGTACGGGTCGTCGAGCGAACGGCTGCCCATCACGGTCAGGCGATCGCTGTGGTACTCGATCGCCGCGTTCAGCACCCCCTCGCAGATGCCGACCATCGCCGCACCGATCGCGTTCGGGAACACCGACGACCACGGCAGCCGGTACAGGGGTTGGGTACGGCCGGCCTCGACGGCCGCGCGGCCGTCCATCACCCTGGGCACGTCGATCGCCCGGTAGCTGGGGATAAACGCGTCCTTGACGATGACGTCCTTGCTGCCGGTGCCTTCGAGGCCCATCACGTTCCACGAGTCGTCGACGATCGTGTAGTCGGCCCGGGGCAGCATGATGTGCAGCATCTCGGGCGGCATCACCGGGTTGCCGTTCTGGTCACCCACCTTGGCGCCGAGCACGATCCAGTCGCAGTGGTCGGTACCCGACGAGAACGACCAGCGCCCGTTGAAGACGTAGCCCCCGTCGACCGGGACGGCGACGCCCGAGGGCGCGTACGGCGAGGCGACCCACGTGTCGGGGTCGCTGCCCCACACCTCTTCCTGGAGGCGCACGTCGTTGAGCGCCAGCTCCCAGGGGTGCACACCGACGACGCCGGCCACCCAGCAAGCGGCAGCGTCGTACTTGCCGAACTCCATCACCGCTTCGAAGAACTCGGCCGGGGTGGCCTCGTAGCCGCCGAAGTCCTTGGGCTGGAGCATGCGCACCACGCCCGCGTCCTTCATGTACTGCACCGTCGCGGTATCGAGCGTGCCCAGGCTGCAGGCTCCCTCCGAGGACTTCTTGAGGTGGTCGGCGATCTCGCCGACCTTGCCAAGCACTTCGTGACCCATGGCCACCTCTCCTTCATGACGTGTGCGACCTTGCCCTACGCCGACGAGTATCCGCGCACCGCCGCAGCGGCGCCAAGCGGTCATCCCGCTGTCCGGTATCGGCGTCCCGGCGCCAACTGGCGGCCGATCCATGCTGGCAGGGCACCCCGTGCAGCCGCGTTCGGGCTCCACCGGACGCGACCTGAGCCAACCCCTTCCAGGAGGAACCCGATGCCGATCCGATCACTCGGCTACATCCATCTCGACGTCACCGACCTGGCCGAGTGGGAGGTGTTCGCCGGCGAGTTCCTCGGACTGATGCCCACACCCGCGCCCGTCGACGACAGCCGCTACTACCGCATCGACCACTTCCCGTCGCGTCTGGCCACGCACCTCGCCGGCACGCCCGGGCTCCGGGCCCTCGGGTTCGAGGTGCTCGACCGCGGCGAACTCGCCGAACTGGCCGACGCGCTGCGCGCCGAAGGTGTCGCGGTCATCGAGGGCGACGACGCGCTGTGCACCCAGCGGCAGGTGACCGGCCTGATCTCGTTCCGCGACCCGGGCGGCAACCCGATCGAGGCGTTCTACGGGCCGGTGCTGACGCACGTGCGGCTCGACACCCCGCTGGTGAGCGGGTTCGTCACCGGCGCGCAGGGCTTCGGGCACGCGATCGTGGCGGTCGAGGACGTGTCGGCCGCGTACGACTTCTACACCCGGGTGCTCGGGTTCTGGGAACGCAACAACATGCGCATCGGCGACGGCGAATTGTTCTTCCTGGCCTGCAACGAGCGCCACCACACGCTCGGCATCATGCCGATGCCGGGGCCGGGGAGGCTGGTGCACGTGATGGTCGAGGCGCAGACGCTCGACGACGTCGGCTTGGCGATCGACCGTGCCGAGCGACTGGGCGTGCCGATGCAGCAGACGCTCGGGCGCCACACCAACGACCACATGGTCTCGTTCTACGTGTACTCGCCCGAACGGTATGCCGTCGAGCTCGGGTGGGGCGGCCTGCGGATTCCCCAGCACGGCCCGACCTACGCGATCACCCAGGGGGCGTTCTGGGGCCACAAGTTCACGCCCCCGCCCGAAGCTGCCACCGGGTGACCTTGACCGAGCGCGCGCAACGGGCGGGGAGCCAGCCAGCTCCCCGCCCGTGACGGTTTCGTCAGCGCTCGCCGGCTACTGCTCGATGTACGCCTGGTCGAAGATGAACGCGCCGGCCTGGTGACGCTTGACACCGTGCACCGCCGGGTTGAGCAGGCTCAGCCCCAGGTCGGAGCCGTAGATGACGAATGGGATGTCGGTGTCGATCGCCACCTGGATCTGTCCGAGCGCCGCCTGGTAGGCGGCCTGGTCGGGTGCCGAGCGGAGCGCGTCGAGCCCCGCGTCGTACGCCTCGCTGGCGAACCCGTTCGGGTTTGCCGGGTTGTCGCTCTGCCACTGGCGCAGGCTGTTCCACAGCACGGCCTCGCCGGTGTAAACGCCCCACGACAGCACCAACTCGAAGTTC
Organism: Ilumatobacter sp.; assembly: GCA_035556435.1. Classification (GTDB taxonomy): domain Bacteria; phylum Actinomycetota; class Acidimicrobiia; order Acidimicrobiales; family Ilumatobacteraceae; genus Ilumatobacter. The sequence continues at coordinate 48,151 of DATMEY010000035.1, forward strand.
TTCTCGACCCCGACCCGGTAGAACAGGTCGGCCGGTGGCGTGTCGACGTTGGCCTGGACGTTGAACCCGACCGCGTTGAGCATCGCCGCCACTGCCAACGCGGCCTCCACGTTGCTGGCCGGCTGCGCCGCGGCGAGTCCTTCGATGGAGCCGTCCCAGCCCGTCTCGGCCTTGTACTCGTCGAGCAGCTCACGCGCCCGCTCCGGGTCGTACGACAGGCCGGTGGTCGGCTCGAGCGAGACCGAATCCTCGTGGATCAGGCCGCTGCCGGCCCAACCGTCGCCACCCCACGCACGCTGGTTGATCACCTCCGGGTCGATCGCATACGCCATCGCCTGACGCACCCGCAGATCGGCGGTGTGCCCCGAACCGGCGTTCGGCATGAGCGTGAACGCGCTGTTGTACATCATCGCCGCGCCCTCGTAGCCGGCCGCCACCGCCTCGGCGCGCAACGCCGGGTCGCGCGAGAGCTGGACCGAGTCCACCTCGCCCTGCAGGAACGCCTCGTAGTTGGCGCGCATCTCGGGGATGAACGTGTAGGTGAGCTTCTGGATGCACACCGGGCCACCCCACCAGTCGTCTTTGGCCTCGAAGACAACCCGTTCCGGCGGCGAGTACTCGACGATCTCGTACGGGCCGGCCCCGGCGCCCTCGGGGTTCGAGCCGAACGACTCGCCGCGGGCTTCGACCAGGGCCGTGTTCTGCACCAGGCCGATCTCGCCGGCCAGCACCGTCGGGAAGGCCGGGTACGGGAAGTTCAGCGTGAAGTCGACCGACAGGTCGTCGACCGCGGCCCACGACTCGACCACGTAGATCACGGCCGAGCGCACCCGCGACGTGCTGTCGGGGCCGAGGTGCCGGTCGAGGTGGGCGACCAGTGCGGCCGCGTCGAGTGGGTCGCCGTTGCCGAACTCGATGCCCTCGCGCAACGTCACCGTCCACACGGTGTCGTCGGCGTTCGGCTCGATCGACTCGGCCAGCACCGGCACGGTCTCGCTCGTCTCGACGTCGTAGTACGCCAGCATCGAGTAGAACGGGATGCCCTCCTGGCTGGTGTACTCCGAGGCGAGAGTGCTGATCGCCGGGTCGAGCCCGCGCGAGCTGCCCCGGGCAGTCAGCGTCAGCTCGCCACCCTTGCGTTCCTCGGTGCACACGTCGCCGGCGGGGGCCTCCGTGCCCGCGTCGGTCGTACCGGGCGACGCTGCGTCGGTCGGCGGACTCGTCGACGCGGTCGGCGCAGTGGTGCCGGCAGGCGGTGCAGCCGTCGACCCACCAGCATCGTCGTCGCCGCCGCCGCAGGCGGCCAGCACCAACCCGGCCGCGGTGAGCGCGGCAACCCATTGCTTGAACGATCTCATGAATCCCCCGAGGGTTGTCGTGCAGAGACACGGTCGGCCACTCGACCGACGGCAACATCGTCGGGAACACCGGCCCCGAAAGCCACCCTACGGTCTCACTGTCCGGGAAACCAAGCGTCGCGAGGCCGGCGGGCAGGAGCCCATACCGGCGCGCCGAAACGGGCCTCCCCGCCGCACTGCGGGGAGGCACTGGACGGCACGGTGCGGGGCGTTCAGGTACGCGTGGCGAGCCGGTCGGGGTGCAGTTGCTCGACCAGCCGGCGCATGCCGTCGGTCCAGTGCACCGATGTCGGGCCGATCAGCTGGTGCATCCGCTCGGTGTCGATCTGCACACCTTGGATCGTCTGGTCGGTGGCCGCGAACCGCGGTTCCAAGCCGACCAGTTCACCGAGGTAGCGCGACCACTCCTCGATCGAGACCGGCTCGCTGCCACCCCAGTTGACGACGGTGGCCGGCGCGGCCGCAACGGCCAGCAGCTTCGGGATCGAGGCGATCAGGTCGTCGAGGTGGATCGGGTTGAAGATGTTCGGCTCGCTGGCGTGCACGGGGATCGCGTGCCCGTCGAGCATCGCCTGGAGGTGGCTTGCCGGCCACCCCCCGAACGCTCCGTACGGCACGTTGAGCCGGGCGATCGTGGTGGGCAGCACGAGCTGCCGGGCGCACGACCGAGCCACCGCCTCGGCGGCGATCTTGGAAATGCTGTAGGTCTCCATCGCCGGCCACACCCGGTGGTTGTCACCGAGCGAGGCGTCCTCGCGACGAGGCCCCGCGGCCGGCTGGTAGACGGCCGTGGTCGAACAGTGGAGCACGGCCCGCGCCGTGCGGCAGCGGTGCATCAGCGCCCCGATGCCCCCCGCGTTGGCATCGAGGTCGCGGCCCCAGTCGCCCGACTTGGCGACGGCGAAGTTGACCACGTACTCGGCGTCGGCAGGAACTGCCGCCACGTCGCCCGCCTCCAGGTCGGCGACGACGCAGTGCACGCCGCCGGCTTCCAGGCGGACCCGTGCCTCGGGCCGCGAGAAGCGGGCGACGGCCCAGACGTCGTAGTGCTCGGCGAGCGCGAGCGTTGCCGGCAAGGCGACGTTGCCCGTCGCCCCGGCGATGACCAGACGAGCCCCCTGCTGCATGACGTCACCGTACGTAGCGTGGCCACCGGCCGCGAGCGGACCTTCCACTCAACGGGACCCGGCGACCCGCCACGCGCTGCGTCGTTGCCGCGTCAGTCGCCGGCCTAGACCTGGAGGACGTGAGCCCCGACCGCGCGGTCGAGGAACCACTCGCTGTCGGCGGGCACCTCGTCCTCGGTGAGCGGCTGGGCCAACTCGTCGACGCTCGGGCCCCACTCGGCAGCGATCGGCGCGAGCGCGTCGAGGTCGAACCCGTAGATGCCGGCGGCGACCTCGCCGAGGAACGAGCGGCACTCGGCCTCGGTCAGGCCCGGCAGGCTCAGCCGCAGTGCTTCGCGCGAGTACGGGCTGGTGGCCTCGCGGTGCGGGTAGTCGGTGCCCCACATGAAGCGGTCGATGCCCACCGACTTGGCGACGGCGACGCCCTCGGGCCCGACCACGCTGGCGCCCACGTAGCAGTTGCGCTGGAAGTACTCGCTGGGCAGCAGCGACAGGTTGTCCTGGGCGCCGCGCATGAACATCTTGATCCACGGCCGCTTCTCGGCGAAGTGGAACAGCGCGTCGAGTTCGCGGGCGCCGTTGCCGGGGCCCTGCTCGGTCATCGTGAACTTCAGGCGCGGGTGACGCTCGAACACGCCGCCGAGGATCATGTGCGTCAGCGAGCGGTTCGTGAACATGCTGAACTCGGTCGCCATGATCGCCCCGGTCGCCCAGTGGTCGGCGACCAGCTCGGCCATGCCGCTGCCCGAGTGGTGCGCGACCGGCAGGTCGAGCTCTTCGCACACATCCCACAGCGGCTCGTAGTGGTCGGCGTAGAGCGGCGGCGCGGCGGGGTGGTTGGCCGGCGGGGCGGGCAGCAGCACACCGCACACCACACCGGTCGCATGGCCCCAACGGACCTCGTCGACCGCGGCGGCGATGTCGTTCGGGAACACCTGGAGGAACGCCCGGCGGCGGCCCGGCAGTTGCTCGCAGAAGTCGACGACCCAGCGGTTGTGAGCCTGGAGGCCGGCCCACCGGCGATCGAACGCGGCCTGGTCCTTGGGCAGCGTGACGATGTTGACGATGCTTTCGAAGAACGGCGGGATCGTGTTCGGGAAGATCACCTCGGCGGCGATGCCCTCGGCGTTCATGTCGGCCGTGCGGCGGTCCGAATCCCAGTTCTTCGAAGCGGTGTCGTTGACGAGGTCGTCCCACGGCGACGCGTAGTCCTTGGCCCACTCGTCGAACTCGGCGTGCCACGCGCTCGGCAGGTAGTCGCGGTAGCCGAGCACGTCCGCACCGGCATGGCTGTCACTCGAAACGATCGTGTAATTCAGTCCCATTCACGTACCAGACCACCGGCACGCGGCCGTCGCAAACAACGATGTCACTGGGCGGGATCGGCCCCTCCCCGGCGTCAGATCTTGGCTTGCTTGGGGCTCAGCTTCTCCTGCACGTACTCGCCGACCTGGTTCAGGCACAGCACCGTGATCAGCAGCACGATCGCCGGTGCAAACACCAGGTGCGGGTACCGGTCGAAGTCGCTCTGGCCGGCGCTGATCATGTTGCCGAGCGTCGGCTTGGGCCGCGGGATGCCCAGGCCGAGGAAGCTCAGCGACGCCTCGGCCACGATCAGCGCGGCAATCATCACGAACCCATATGCCATCACCGGCCGGACCACGATCGGGATGATGTCGCGGATGATGATGTGCCGGTCTTTGGCCCCGATCGCCCGGGCCGCGGTGACGAACTCGCGTTGCGACACGACGATCGCCGTGGAACGGGCCAGGCGCACGTACACCGGAATCGCCACGACCGACAACGCCAACGTCGTGTTCAACGTGTTGCGCTCGAGCACGGCGGCCACGCCGAGCAACAGCACCAGCGGCGGGAACGCCAGCATCGAGTTCGTGAACAGCTCGATGACGTGGTCGATCGCCTTGCGGCGGTACCCGGCGATGGTGCCGATGACGCCGCCGACGACCATGCCGATCGCCACCGCGCCCAGGCCGACGGTGACCGACACGCGCAAGCCGTAGGCGATGCCGCCGAGGATGTCGAGCCCCTGCCGGTCGGTGCCGAGCGGATGCCGCGACAGCAGGTCGGGCGGGGCCAGCACCGGCTCGGAGAACGTCTTCGACGGGTTGCGCGCCTCGGTGAACGGCAGCAGGTCGGCGAACACCGCCGACAGCACCACCAGCACCAGCCAGGCGACCGCCAGCCACCATCCGGCGCGGAACTCGGGCCCCGCGAGCCGGCGGCCCAGGCCGCGGTAGGCGACGAACAGGGCCAGCAGACCGACGACGGTGAGGGCGATGCGCACCTCGGCGGTGACCGAGGTCAACACAGCCAGGCCGACGTAGATCGACACCACGCCGGCCACCGCGGCTGCGACGATCTCGTAGCTGCGCATCTGGCGCAGCTCGGGTGGTGCCACGTCGGGCAAGGTCTGGTCGACGACCTGGGCGGCGAGCTCGGTGGCGAGAGGGCCGGCGACGTCGGGCGAGGCCGGCTCGGGGCGGGTGCTCACGGTGATGTCAGGCACGGCGGACCCTCGGATCCAGGTAGTTGTAGGCGACGTCGACGAATGCGCTCGACAGCACGTAGATGACACCGATGATGAGCACGCAGGCCTGTACCACCGGATAGTCCTTCGATGTGATCGACTCGACCATCAAGCGGCCCATGCCGGGCAGGTTGAAGATCGTCTCGACGATCACGCTGCCGCCGATCAGGCGCCCGAGCGTGACGCTCATGATCGTGATCAGCGAGAACAACGACGGCCGCAGCGCGTCCTTCAGGAGGATCCGCCAGGCGGGCATACCCTTGGCGCGGGCGGCGAGGATGAAGTCTTCCCCCAGCGTGTCGATCAGGTCGCGGCGGAGGATCCGCAGCGACACGGCGCACTCGGTGAGCGTCAGCGTGAACACCGGCAACGCCACCGACTTGAGGTTCTTGCGGAGCCCCTCGTCGGTGATCCGCGCGTACCCCTGGCGGGGGAAGCTGGGCAGGTAGCGCGCCAGCAAGCCGAAGATCACGAGTGGCACGAGCAGGCCGGCGATGCCGAACATGATCGCCTTCGTGCGCGCCGGCCCCGGCGGACATCGGCGCACCCGCCGCAGTGCGTTGACACCGAGGTAGTAGGCGAGCACCACCCCCACCGCCAGCAGGCCCACCTTGACGATGCCCGGGTTGAACACGGCGAAGAAGACGAACAACAGGCCCGCGAGGAACGGTGGCGTCGCCAGCGCGGCGAACGCCCCGGTGGTGGCGATCCGGTCGAGCCCGTCGTTGGGCCGGTACGCGGTACGCATCGCCAGCGGGATCGCGATCAGCAGCGTCAGGATCATCGACAGCAGGGCGATCTCGATCGTGACCGGCAGGCGTTGGGTGATCAGGTCGGTGACGTCCCGGTTGGGCGGGAAGATCGACTGCCCGAGGTCGCCGGTGGCGACACCGCCCACCCACGACGTGTAGCGCTCGACCACCGGCTCGTTGAGGCCCAGCCGATCGCGCACCGCGGCGTATTCCGCCGGCGAGGCCCCCGGCCCGAGCACGGTGGCGGCGGGGTCGCCGGGCACCAGCTCGAGCAGGAAGAACGAGCCGAGGCTCACCAGCACCAGCACGGGAAGCACCTGCCAGATCTTCTTGAGCAGCACGCTCAACATGACGTACCTCCGCCGGCCTGGATACCGGTCATCCCCACGTGCTGAGCTTACGGAACGCGCAGCCCTTCACGGTCGGCTCGTCGCTCGGGTCGAGCGGGCGGTCGACATCGGCCGGGAACGGCCCGATCCGGTCGGCGATCGCGCGCACGGCGTCGCGGTCGAGGTTGAAGCACTCGATCGCGTTCTCGCCGAGGATCAGGCGCACCTCGTCGACCGGCAGGCCCGAGAACGTGGCTCGCAGGCACTCCTGGGTATTCCCGTACGAGCCCTCGTAGTGCGGATAGTCGGTACCCCACATCAACCGGGTAACACCGGTGGTGTGACGGGCCTCGGCCTCGAAACGGGCCATGAAGCTCGACGCGATCCAGCAATTCTGCCGGAAGTACTCGCTGGGCTTGCGCGGCAGCACCGTCTTCCAGTCGTGGAACTCGGAGGCGTAGATCGAGTCGAGGTGGTCGAGCGTCGACGGGACCCACTCCGAGCGCTGCTCGGTGAAGATCAGCTTGAGCGAGGGGTGACGCTCGAACACACCGCCCCACACCAGGTAGTGCAGCGCCCGGCGCGAGAAGTAGAACAGGTCCGACATGTACAGCGCCCACTTCTCGCGGCCGGAGTAGGCGGGCATGTCGCCGCTGCCACCGTGCGTGGTGAGCGGCAGCCCGGTGTCGACGATGGCCTGCCAGAACGGCTCCCACACCGGCTCGTTGTAGGCCGGGAAGGCGCGGTTCGGGGCCGGGAAGTTGATGCACTTGAGGCCGTGCTCGGCGGCCCAGCGGACCTCGGCAACGCTGGCGTCGATGTCCCACATCGGCAGGTGCGCGGCGCCGATGAAGCGGTGCGGGGCCTCGGCGCAGAAGTCGGCCAGCCAGCGGTTGTAGATCTGCACACCGAGCGTGCGCAGGCCCGCGTCGGGGCTGTCGCCCCACGGGATCACGTCGGGCGTCATCGCCCCGTGGTAGATCACCTCGGCAGCGATGCCGTCGGCGTCCATGTCGGCGATCCGTGTCGCCGCGTCGAACACGCCGTCGGTGGCGGTGATCTCGGCGGTGCGCTCGCGCAGCGCGTCGGTGAACGGGAACGCCCCGGCGAACGGGCCGTCCGGGTCCCAGGTGGGCCGCGCCAGCGGCTCCCAGGCGGCGACGAACTCGTCGTACGCGGCGAGGTGCTGCTCGGGGCAGTACGCCCGCAGATGGTCTTTCACCCGCGGGCCGGCGTGCGAGTCGGTCGACACGATCATGTAGCGGTCGCTCGACACGGCGGTGTCGGTGCTGGTTGCCGGTTCTTCGATGATGGTCATGGGTTCCCCCCTCACTCGTGCCCGCGGGCGGCGGGCGAGCCAATCGGTTGCGGTGGTGGGCCCGGCAGGTCGGGCCCAGTGCGTCAGGGCTTGAGCGGCCGGTGGCCCCAGAAGCTCGGCTTGGTGATCTGGTAGGTGGTCAACTGCTCGGGCTCGCCGAGTTGCAGGCCACCCCACCCGAACTCGACCATGTAGCCGTCGGGCGAGACGCAGTAGAACGAGATCATGTGATCGTTGGTGTGCTTGCCGATGCTCGACGACACCGTCACGCCGGCGTCGAGGCAGCGGTCCTGGGCGTACCCGACGTCGTCGATCGTCGCCGCCTCGACCATGAAGTGGATCAACTGACCCGGGATCGGCAGGCCGGCGCCGAACGCCAGCGTGTGGTGGCGCGGGTTGCAGCCCAGGAATGCCATCGACATCGCGTTGAAGTTCCACGTGTTGCGGCTGTGAAAGCCGAGCACGTCGCGGTAGAAGTCGACGGCCGGGTCGATCTCGGGCACGTTGACGACGACGTGCCCCATGCCCATGTCGCCGGTGACGAAGCCCGACACCTTGGGCGTCACCACCGGCACGTGGTCGAGGATCGGGCCGTAGAAGATCTCGACCGGCACACCGGCGGGGTCCTCGAACGCCAGGTAACCGCTGACCAGCCGCTCCTTGGCGGCTTCGGCATCGCCCAACTTGACGGCCACGCCGGCAGCCTCGAGACGGGCCGCCACCGCCGCCAGGTCGCGGTCGTCGCCGACCTCGTAGCCGACGGCCTCGAGGCCGGCGTCGTCACCCGGCACGACCACGAAGCGGTACGGGTACTTGTCGAGGCGGTAGTACTGCGCGTCGGCGTCCGGCCCGTAGGCGGGCATGAAGCCGAGCACGTCGCGCGCGAACGTCTCCCACTCGTCCAACTTCGACGACCGGACCCGCAGGTACCCCAGCGATTGAATCGACATCACGTTCCCCTTTTCCGACGGTCGACGACGTGGGCGATCGTAAGAAGCCGTGGGCCGCGGACCCGCTCATCGGTACCACTGGCCGGGATGGGCGCCGACCCCGGCGAGGGCGCCGTGGGGCCCGGCTGGCGAAGCACCACCGTGCGCAGCAGGAACAGGCCCGCGACGGCACACAGCGCGGCCGTCGCGAACGCCGAGCGGTATCCCCCGAACGTCACCACCGCGCCGACCAGCAGCCCGCCGATGCCGCTGGCGACGTCGAAGAAGGCGGTAAACGAGGCGACCGCGCCCGAACGTTCCTCGGCGCTGGCGCGGTTGACCACCAGCGCCATCAACGACGGGTAGTGGAACGAGATGCCGATCGCGAACACGACCGCCCCGATGTACAACGTCACCTCGCTGCGAACCACCGCGATCAACGCCATGCCGATCGCGATGATGACCGTGGCGAGCGTGCCGGCCAGCCCCGGCCCGAGCACGTCGGGCAGGCGTGCCCCCAACACGCGCACGCCGATGATCGTCACCGCGTACACGGCGTACACCAGGCCGACGCCCGACATGCCCAGTTCGTCGGCGTACAGCGGCATGAACGACGCGAACACGACGTTGGCGACCATTCCCAGCGCCAGCACCATGCCCGGCGCGAGCGCGGCCCGGTTGAACTCGAACCGGCTGCGTCCCACGACGCGTTGGGCCGGAGTGAGCGTTTCGGTGGTGCGTGTGCCGATCGCCGCGGCCGACAGGCCGACGACACCGGCGGCCACGAACCCGGTCGCCACCGAGGCCGCGTCGCGCAGCAGCTCGCCGAGCAGCGGGCCGAAGCCGGTGCCGAGGTACACCGCAACCGAGAAGTACGACACGGCCTCGCCGCGCCGGTTCTCGGGGGCCAGTTCGGCCACCATCGTGGCCGCTCCGGTGAAGTACAGCGCTTGGCCCACACCGGTCAAGAGGCGCGCCGGGACGAGGGCGATGAAGTTCGGGGCAACGGCGTACAGGATCAACGACACGCCCGAGATCGCGGCCCCCGACACCACCAGCACGCGCCGTCCGCGGCGGTTCGACAGCCCGGCCGCGCCGGGCCGTACCAGCACCGCCGACACCGCATAGATCGCCACCAGCAGACCGACCATGAAGTCGCTCGCGCCGAGCTCGTCCTTGACGTATCTCGGTACCAGTGGCGAGACCGCGCCGATCGCGGTGAAGTTCGCCAGCCCGCACAGCAACAGCACCGCGAACTGGGCGGTCCACAACGGCCGCGGCGCGGGCATGGCGTCGGCCCCCGGGTCGGGGCGGTTCACCGCGTGAGGAACTCGATGACCAAACGCTCGAACTCCGCCTTGCGCTCGACCTGTGCCCAGTGGCCGCAGTTCGGGAACGTGTGCAGCTCGGCGTGGGGCATCCGGCGGGCGGCGAGCAGTGCCCCGTCGAGCGGCAGCATGCGGTCGTCACGCCCCCACGTGAGCAGCGTCGGGTGGTCGATCCGCTCGGCCAGCGCGTACAGCGGCACGTCGCGCGGGAACGTACCGAGCGAGGCGAAGATCTGCGTCGCCGCCGCGATCGCGCCCGGCTTCAGGGCGTTGGCGAGCCGTTCGTCGATCAGTTCGTCGCTGACGACGGACTTGTTCGCCACCATCGTGTCGACCCACGCCACCATGTTCTCGCGGGTGGGGTCGGCGAGGAACGCCGACATCGTCTTCGAACCTTCGCTGCGGTCGGGCGAGGTGATCGGCACGAACAGCCCACCGGGGCCCATCATCACCAGCCGGTCGGCGCGGTCGGGGCTGGCGACGGCCAGCTCGGTCGCGACGTAGCCGCCCATCGAGTTGCCCAGGAAGTGGGCGCGCTCGATACCGAGCGTGTCCATGAGCGCGATCACCGCGTCGGCGGCGTGCTGCGGGTAGGCCTTCGAGAAGGCCGGCATCGAACTCAGCCCGAACCCCGGCATGTCCATGATGATCGTGCGGAAGTGCTCGGTGAACACCGGGAAGTTGCCGCGGAAGTTCGACCACCCGCTGACCCCTGGCCCCGAGCCGTGGAGCAGGATGAACGTCGGGCCCGAGCCGGCCTCGTGGTAGTGGATCTTGTAGTCGGGCGTCTCCGCCCAGTTCGATGTCGCGTCGTAGTCGAGCACGTCGTTCGGTTCCTCTCTGGCGAGTGTGGGGTGGTTGGCGTGTGTCGTGACGGCGGTTCAGGCCGGCTGGATCCAGATCCGGTCGGGCCGGATCCGCAGCTTGACCCGGTGCCCCTCGTCGGGGTGGTCGAACGGGTGCTTGTCGAGACCCATGTAGCGCTGCGTCAGGGCGTCGATGTGCTCGACGGCTCCTTCGGGGTCGACGGCCACGACGGTGCCTGCCAACGACACGACACGGAACGGGTTGGCCGGGTCGATGACGACGACGCCTACCGACGGATTGGCCGTCGCGTTGCGCGCCTTGCGTCGCTTCGACATCGTGTTGACGACCACCTGGTCGCCGTCGATGTCGATCCAGGTCGGCGTCGCGTGCTGGCTCCCGTCGGCGTTGGTGGAGGTGAGCGCGCCCACGATCGGTTCCTTGAACATCGCCTTGGCGGCGTCGCTCAGCACGGGCTGCTCAACGGGGTTGGGCATGGTTGATCTCCTGGGTTCGGGCGGGTGGGCCTGTCGTGTTCCGGACGGCGAGCTGGCGCGTTCAGCGGCTGACCGAAGCGCGGTGGAACAACCCGACGACCGTGGTGCTGTAGTTGAACTCGATGCCGTCGACGGCGTCGGTCCACGCCAGCACGTGATCGAAGGCGGCGTACACCACGGCCGGGTTGACCTCGTTCCACACCGCTTGCACGTCGGCCAGCGCGGCCTGTACCTCGTCGGGCGTGGTCGCCTGGCGGAGCACGTCGAGGGTGGCGTCCAGTTCCGGCGAGGCGATGCCGCTGAGGTTGCGCGGGTTGGTGCTGACGTACGAGCGCAGGCCGTCCCACAGGTCGCCCTCGTCGGGGGTGTGACCGAAGCAGGCGACGTCGAAGCGACCGGCGACGACCAGTTCGACCTGCTGGGGCAGCGTGCGGTTGGCTTCGAGCACGACGTCGAACCCGACCGCGTCGAGCATCGCCTTGATCGTCAGCGCGGCCTCGGCGAGGTTGGTGACGCAGTCGAACCGCAACGTGCCGTCCCAGCCGGTCTCGGCCTTGACCTCGGCGACCAGCTCGCGCGCCCGCTCGGGGTCGAACGCCGGGCCGTCGAGCGGCGTGTAGATGTGGCTGGCTTCCTGGATCAACGACGTCTGCGGGAACCCTCGGCCTTCCCACACCCGTTCGTCGATGACGTTCGGGTCGATCGCCGCCGCGATCGCGGCACGGACGCGCGTGTCGGCGGTCGCCGGGGGCTCCTCGCCGCGCCCGGCGTTGAGCATCACCACACCGCCGCCGTGCTGGATGAACGACGTCGAGTGGGCAGCGACGTCCTTCAGCCGGGCGGTCTCGAGCGGCGCCCGGGCGTCCATCAGCACCGCGTCGACCTCGCCGTTCTCGAACGCGTCGCCGGCGGCACCGGCGTCGGGGATGACGACGTACTCGAGTTCGTCGAGGCACACGTCGCCGCCCCACCAGTCCTGCTTGGCGGCCAAGGTGGCCGACTCCGGGGCGGCCCAGCGGCTGACTTCGAACGCTCCGGCACCGGCGCCCGACGGGTCGAGCGCGAACGCTTCCTCGCCGCGCTCGTCGATCACGGCAACGTTGGTGATGTAGCCGAGCCCACGGGTGAGGGCGAACGGGAACGCGCCCCATGCGCCGGTGAGATGGAACTCGACCGTGCGGTCGTCGACCGCGACGACCTCGTCGATCAGCGCCGCGTAGCTGTTCAATCCGGACGCGCTGCCCTCGGCGAGGTGACGGTCGACGCTGGCCTTCACGGCCGCCGCATCGACCGGGTCACCGTTGCCGAACGTGGCGCCCTCGCGCATCACGACCGTCCACACGGTCGTGTCGTCATTCGAGCTCACCGACTCGGCGAGGCGCGGTTCGAACTCGCCGGTGGTGGCGTCGTAGCGCACGACGACGTCGTAGATCGCGGCGAGGTCTCCGCCCAGCCCACCGGCTGCCGAGAACGGGTCGAGCGTGGTCGACAGGCTCGGCACCGCGAACGTCAGGCGCCCACCCGATGCCGCGCAGCCGTCGGTGTCGCCGGGCGTGCCCGGATCGGCCGGCTGAGCCGGGTCGGTGGGGGCCGCCCCGCCGTCGGTCACCGGCACGCCCGGGTCGCTGGTGGCGGCCGTCGGGCTCGGGGCCGGGGTGGCGTCGGAGGCGTCATCGTCGTCGCCGCCACAGGCGCCGGCCACCAGGGCCAGCACGATCGAGCAGGAGGCGACACGGCGAGTCATCTTGCGTGGGTTCACGCGGCAACTGTGCGGCAGCTGTCGTCGCCGATGCCAGCGAGCGTCCCGCCGTCCGGGATGCACCCGGCGGCGTGGCTCAGGCCGGGCGCTTGTGCCCGAAGCGGTCGGCCCAGATAGTGCCGGCCGCGGTGTGCACGAGCGGGGCAAGACCCTGGACGTCGATCCGGTCGACCGGGCCGGTGACCGAGATCGCCGCGATCGCACGACCGTTGCTGCGCACCGGAGCAGCGACGCAGGCCAGCCCGCGGTACGACTCCTGATGGTCGAACGCCCAGCCGCGGTCACGGATGCGGCGCAGTTCGTTGGCGAGGTGTACCGGCGAGCAGATCGTGTTGGCCGTGCGTTGTTCCAGGCGCATCTTCGACACCACCTGGGCAGCGTCGTCGTCGAACGCCAGCATCGCCTTGCCGAGGCCGGTGCAGTAGGCGGGAATGCGCCCGCCCTCGCGCGAGGGCAGCACCAGCCCGGCCATCGGAATCCGTTCGAGATAGACCACGTCGGTACCGTCGAGGATCGCCATCTGCACGGCGAAGCCGGTCTTCACGGCCAGCGCTTGGAGGTGTGGCGCGGCGATCTCGCACAACCGGCTGCGGCGCATCGCCAGGCCGCCCACCTCGAACATGCGCATGCCGATGCGGTACCCCGACACCTCGCGCTCGAGCCACCCGATCTGGCGCAGTTGTTCGGCGAACCGGTGCACGGTCGACTTCGGCAGCACCGTGCGCTGCGTCAACTCGTTGAGCGACAGCACCTGGTTGCGCTCGTCGAAGGCCCCGAAGATGACGTCGACGCGGCCGAGCACCGAACGCCGGTCGGCCTCGTCGGCCGGAAGCACGTCGTAGTCGGCGGGAATGGCGTCGTAGTCGAACGCGTCGGGACTGCACCGGCAGTCGTCCGACACCGCCCGGTCGAGTTCCGGTGTGTGCACCTGTACGTGACCCATGATTGATCCCCTGTCATCTCTCATTGGTGGTGGTTGTTCCGCCGGCGATCGAGAAGTCCGTCTCGCTCCAGCTCACGATGCGATTCGTGAACGCGCTCATCAGCCCGACGAACGTGCGGACCTCGTCGTCGGTGAACGTGCTCAGGTGGTGGGCGATGAGGGCGAGGTCGAACGCCTTGATCCGGTCGATCACGTCGCGCCCGGGCGTGGTGGCCTCGAGCAGCGTGACCCGGCGATCGGCGTCGGGAATGCTCCGGCGCACGTACCCGTCGACGACCAGGCCCTGCACGATCTTGCTGGTGTTCGACACGGTGCGGCCGAGCATCTCGGCCAGGTCGCTGAGGCGGATCGGGCCGGCGTCGACGATCGCCGCGAGCACCGATCGATCGGTCGCGTCGGTGAACGGGTTGCCCGACTGCTCGCGGTACCACTGGCCGGCGGCCCGCGACTCGTAGACGCGCCCAGCGGTACCCCAGCAGGCGAGCAGTACCTGGTACCAGTCACTACGACTGCGTGATTCGGCGTTGCCTGAAATGGCGCTTCCCCCCGGCTGCGTCCCGATCGAACTGACAGCTGCACCGTAGGCGGTTTATTGTCCTGAGGAAACAGTCATCGATGGAATTTCTTTCTCGAAGCGAAAAAAGTTCCGCTCAGTGGAACGCGTCAGGCTTCGCCGCCACCCGTCGTGGTGGTCACCAGCGGGGCCTCACGGTCGGCGGTGTGCTCGCCGGCCAACTCGACGGCGATGTCGATGATCTGGTCCTCCTGGCCGCCCACCAGCTTGCGCTCGCCGCACCGCATCAAGATCTCGGCGCCCGACACCCCGTAGCGCTCGGCAGCCCGGTAGGCATGCCGCAGGAAGCTCGAATACACACCGGCGTAGCCCATGATGAGGCTCATCCGGTCGAGCACGCACTCGTCGTCCATCACCGGGCGCACGATCTCTTCGGCGACGTCGAACATGCGCAGCGGGTCGATGCCCGTGCGGATGCCCAGCCGGTCGAGCACGGCCGCCAGTGCCTCGGTCGGCGTGTTCCCCGAGCCGGCGCCGAACGAGCGCGTGCAGGCGTCGGCCTGCACCGCCCCGGCGCGGATCGCAAGCACGGTGTTGGCGACGCCGAGCGACAGGTTCTGGTGACCGTGGAAGCCGACCTGGGCATCGACGCCCACCTCGGCCACCACCGCCGCCACCCGGCTGCCTGCCTCTTCGAGGATCATCGCCCCGGCCGAGTCGACCACGTAGACGCACTCGCAGCCGGCGTCGACCATGATCCGCGCCTGGGCGGCGATCGCCTCGGGCGGCTGGGTGTGGGCCATCATCAGGAAGCCAACGGTCTCGAGGCCGATGTCGCGGGCGATCTGGAAGTGCTGGATCGCGATGTCGGCCTCGGTGCAATGGGTGGCGATCCGCACCACCGCGACACCGAGGTCGTTGATCGCCTTGATGTCGTCCATCGTGCCCAGCCCGGGCAGCATCAACGCGGCGATCTTGGCCTGCCCGTCGGCCTCGTCGACGGCAGCCTTCATCAGCACCCGCTCGTCGACCTCGGAGAACCCGTAGTTGAACGACGAACCGGCGAGCCCGTCGCCGTGGGTGACCTCGATGACGGGAACGCCCGCCGACACGAGCCCACCGACGACGGCTCGTACGTGCGCCTCGGTGAAGCGGTGCGACTTGGCGTGCGAGCCGTCGCGCAGCGACGAATCGGTGACTCGGACGTCGAGCGAATCGGAATACGGCATATCAATCCATCTCCAGGGTTCGGAACGGCAGGGCTGCTGTCAGAGCAGGGTGCGGGCGATCTCGTTGCCGACCTTGGTGGCCGCCGCGGTCATGATGTCGAGGTTGCCCGAGTACGGCGGCAGGAAGTCGCCGGCACCTTCGACCTCGACGAAGATCGCCACACGGCCGCGCCCGTCGGGCGTGAACTCACGCTCGAACTGCGGCGCCGCGCGGAGCCGGTAGCCGGGCACGTAGTCCTGCACTTCGGCGACGACCTCTTTGATCGACGCCTCCACGGCGGCCTCGTCGACGCCGGGTTCGAGCGAGCAGAAGATCGTGTCGCGCATGATCAACGGTGGCTCGGCCGGGTTGAGGATGATGATCGCCTTGCCACGCTCGGCCCCGCCGAGCACCTCGATCGCCGACGACGTCGTGCGGGTGAACTCGTCGATGTTGTTGCGCGTACCGGGCCCAGCCGACTTCGACGCCACGGTGGCGACGATCTCGGCGTAGCGCACCGGCGTCACCCGCGACACGGCGTACACCATCGGAATCGTCGCCTGACCGCCGCACGTCACCATGTTGACGTTCATCTCGTGGATGTGCTCGGTGAGGTTGGCGGGCGGGATCACGAACGGCCCGCGGGCGGCGGGCGTGAGGTCGATCGCCCGAATGCCGGCCTCGCGGTAGCGCGGGGCGTTGCGCACGTGCACGTAGGCCGAGGTGGCTTCGAACACGATCTGGGGCAGTTCCGGGCGAGCCAGCAACCAGTCGACGCCCTCGGCCGAGGTCTCCAGACCCAGCGCCCTGGCGCGCTGCAAGCCTTCGCTGTCGGGGTCGATCCCGATCATGTAGCGCGGCTCGATGACGTCCGAGCGGAGCAGTTTGTACATCAGGTCGGTTCCGATGTTCCCGGACCCGACGATCGCTGCGATCACCTTCGACACGTACCCATCCTCTGTGCTTGCGATTCGAACACGCACGTCCCGGTACCACACATCGGGACGCGACCCGGCCGCTCAGCCGGTCGTCAACCGGTGAACACCGCCCGGACCGACCCGAGACCTTCGATGCGGGCCTCGTACGTGGCCCCGGGCCGTACCGGCGCGAGCTTGCCGAGTGAACCCGACAGGAGCACCTCACCGGCCCGCAACGGGGCGCCACGCTCGGCGACGACGTTGGCCAGCCAGACCACGGCGTTGACGGGGTGGCCGAGGCAGGCGGCGCCCGTACCGGCGCTGACTTCCACTCCGTTCTCGGTCATCGACATCCGCACGTCGCGCAGGTCGTCGATGTCGGTCAACGAGCGCGGGCTGCCGCTCAGCACGTACAGGCCCGACGAGGCGTTGTCGGCGACCGTGTCGAAGATCGAAATGTCCCAGTTGGCGATCCGGCTGTCGACGACCTCGATCGCGGCCGTCACGAACTCGGTCGCACGGAGCACGTCGGCGATCGTCACCGGCCGATCGGGCAGGTCGCGGCCGAGCACGAACGCGACCTCGGCCTCGGCGCGCGGCTGCATCAGCCGCTCCATGGGAATCGGTTGCGAGTCGCCGTACTCCATGTCGGCGAACAACACGCCGAAGTCGGGGACGTCGACACCCATCTGTTGCTGCACCGCCGGCGAGGTGAGGCCGATCTTGCGGCCGACCTGGCGACGCTGGCCGGTGTCGCGGGCGAGCACCAACTGCTGGACGAAGTAGCCGTCGTCCATCGTGCCGTCCGGCAGGATCTCGCGCAGCGGTGCGCAGGGCGTGTGCGTGGCGGCGGCGTCGACCAGCCGCTGAGCCGCGGCGTCGAGTGCCGCGGCACGGTCCTGCGCGGGGCCGTCGGAAACGGAGTCATTGGCCATCCGTCAGGGATATCGCGCCATGACCACGCGACCCGCGGTCGCGGTTCCAACTGGCGGGACGGACGTACGGACCGCTACCCCGCCCGTCGGTACGTTCCTCGCATCGCGGCCGAGGTGCGGCCCACCAACGTGGAGGCCGAGATGGACCACGACGAACTGTTCGATCACGTCGCCGACGTCATCGTCGTCGGCAGCGGCGGGGCCGGCTACGCGGCAGCGGTTGCCGCCGCTGCGCAGGATGCCTCGGTGTTGGTCGTCGAGTGGGCCGAGTCGATCGGTGGCACCACTGCCGCCGGCGGGGCGACGGCATGGGTACCCAACAACCCGTCGATGCACGCCCTGCACGGGCTGGCCGACCCGCGCGACGACGCCCTGCGGTACATGTGCCGCCTGGCCTACCCGCAGCACTACGACCCGCACTCGCCGACGCTCGGGCTGGAACCGCGGGCGTTCGACCTGATCGCCACGTTCTACGACCGCGGCGCCGAGATGCTCGAGTTCTTCGAAGGCATCGACGCGTTGCGGCTCGAATCGGAGTTGGGCTTCCCCGACTATCACGCCGACCTGCCCGAGAACACCCGCCCGCGGGGCCGGCACATGCACCCACCGGCCGGTGCCGGCGGCCTGATCGACCAACTCGCCGCGGCCGGCGAGCGGCTCGGCGTGCGCACGCTGCTCGGGCACCGCGTCGTCGACGCCCTGCGCAACGACACCGGCCAGGTGATCGGTGTCGAAGCCCGGATCGGCACCCGTACCGTGCTGTGCCGCGCCGAGCGAGCGGTCGTGTTCGGCACCGGCGGCTTCCTGCACGACGCCGAACTGGTGCGCACGTACCTGCCCGGCAAGGTATTCGGCGGCTGCTCGGTGCCGACCACGGCGGGCGACTTCGTGCGCATCGGCCAGCGCCTCGGCGCCCCGCTGGCGGGCATGCACCGCTCGTGGTGGAAGCAGGTGCTGGTCGAGCAGGCGATCGACAACGCCCACCCGGGCGGCACGTTCCTGCCGTTCGGCGACAGCATGCTCCAGGTCAACAAGTACGGCCACCGCGTCGTCAACGAGAAGTCGCCGTACAACGAGCGCAGCCAGGTGCACTTCCACTGGAACCCGACGCTGCGCGAGTACTCGAACTTGCTGATGCTGATGGTGTGGGACTCGGCCGTCGCCGGCAACGACCTGCGCTGGCCGTTCCGCCCACCCGTGCCGATGCCGGGCGAGACGTCGCCGTGGGTGATCTCGGGCCAGACGTGGGACGAGCTGGCGGCCGCGATCGATACCCGGTTGGAACGGATCGCCGCCCACACGGGTGGGGCGCGGCTCGACGCCGGCTTCGTCACCACGCTGGCCGCGACGGTCGCCCGCTTCAACGAACTCGCCGCCGGCGGCGTCGACCACGACTTCCACCGCGGCGAGACACCGATCGAGGTCGACTGGAACGGGCCTGGCCGCGCCGGTTCGGCGAATCCCACGATGGCGCCGCTGGCGGCCGAGGGTCCGTACTACGCGGTGATCCTCGGGGCGGGTGTGCTCGACACGAACGGTGGCCCCCAGATCGACACGGGCGCCCGGGTGCTCGACGCTGACGGCGCCCCGATCCCCGGCCTGTACGGCGCCGGGAACTGTGTCGCCGCGATCAACGGCCAGGCGTACTGGGGCCCAGGTGCCACGATCGGCCCGGCCCTCACCTACGGCTACATCGCCGGCCGCAACGCGGCGGCCGAACCGGTCAAGCCATTCGCCTGACCGGCCCGGCGGCTGGTCAGCGGCTCGGCAGGTCGCGGGCGAAGAACGACAGGACGACGCTCTCGAACTCATCCTTGCGTTCGATCATCGCCCAGTGACCACAGTTGTGGAAGATGTGCACCTCGCAGGTGGGGATGAACCGCATCGGCACGAGCATCGCGTCGAGCGGGGTCACGCGGTCGTCGCGCCCGTAGGTGAGCAGCGTCGGCGCCTTGATGTTCGGCAGCCAGTCGAGCGCAGCGGTGCTCGACAGCATCCGGGTCTTCATGTTGTCGAGCATCGCCAGGTTGTACATCTTGCGGATGCCCGCCAGCGCGACCGGATCGGTGGCCGACTTCCAGCGCATCTCGACGAACTCGTCGGTGAGCACGGCCGGGTCGTACACCATCGAGCGCATCCACTTGACGAGGCGCTCGCGGTTCGGGTCCTCGACGAACTCGACCAGCAAGATGATGCCCTCGGCAGGCAGCGGGCTGAACAGTTGCACGCCGACGCCGCCGATCGTCACCAGGCGCGACACACGGTCGGGATGCCCCGCGGCGAGCCGCGCGGCGACACCTCCGCCCATCGAGTTGCCGAGGATCGGCACGCTGTCGAGGCCGAGCCCGTCGAGGAAGTCGAGGACCGCTTCGGGCGCGCTGAGCCCCGGGTTGCCGTCGGGGTCGTAGCTGCTGCCGAAACCGGGCATGTCGAGCACCAGCGTGCGGAAGTGTTCGGCAAACACCGGCAGGTTGCCGCGGAAGTTGGCCCACCCGCTGACACCGGGGCCCGAGCCGTGCAGCAACAGCAGCGGCGGGCCCTCCCCCGCCTCGTGGTAGTGCAGGTCGCCCTTGGCGGTCGACAGGGTGCGGCTGGTCGCCTCGTAGGTCAGTTCGGTCACGTCGTACGTCTCCTCGGTGTCTGTGTTCAGGTATTCAGGTGTCGCGGCCGTGTCGGGTCGGCTCACGCCGCGCGCTCGGCGAGGCGTGCTTGCATGTCGAGTACGGCGAGGTACGAGAACACCATGCACGTGCCGATCGGTGTTCCCGGCCCGGGGTACGTCGTGCGGCTCAGCGACGCCATCGTGTTGCCGGCTGCGTACACGCCGCCGATCACCGAGCGGTCGTCGCGGAGCACACGCGCCGACGTGTCGGTGACCAGCCCACCCTTCGTGCCCAGGTCGGAGATCGCGAACTGCACCGCGTGGAACGGGCCCTTGTCGATCGGCACGAGCGCCGGGTTCGGGCCGTCGCCGATCGCGAAGAAGCGGTCGAACGGCGCCTCGCCGCGGCCGAAGCTGCGGTCGGTTCCCTCGGCGGCGAACTCGTTGAACTCGGCCACCGTGGCGGCCAACCCTTCCGCCGGCACCCCGATCTGAGCGGCCAGCTCGTCGAGCGTGTCGGCGGTGCGCCACAAGCCGGCGTCGACGTACTGCTGCTTGTCGAGGATCGGCACCGTCGCCGTGGCCGGCACGTTGTCGCCGAAGCGATCGTCGAACACGTGCCAGAACGGCACGTGTGGGGTGTCGGGCGTGTCGAGGTCGAGGATCGTTCGCCCGGCGCGGTCGTACGGCAGCGACTCGTTCATGAAGCGCGCGCCGTCGCCGTTGACGAAGATGCCGCCGCGCAAGCCCAGCGTGAACGTCGCCGTGCCGTCGGGGTGCATCAGGCCCGGCGACCACCACGCCTGGTCCATCAGGTCGACGGCCGCGCCGGCTTCGATGCCGGCTTCGATCGGCCGGCCGCTGCCACCGGGGGCACCCATCGACCACGCGACGTGGCCCGGCACGCCATAACGCGCCCGCATCTCGGCGTTGCGCTCGAACCCGCCGGCCGCCAGCAACACACCGGCGCGAGCACCGATCCGCACCCGCCCGGCCTCGGTGACCGCCTCGACGCCCACCATGTCACCGTCTTCGACGATCAGCGCATCCATCGCTGTCGAGGCGCGTAGCGCGCACCGCCCGGTGCCCCGGCAGGCCAGCAGCAGCCGGGCGATCAGCGCCTGACCGCCACTGAACTCGGCGGGCCGTGGTGCGCCGAGCCGTTCCTCGGGCACGGTGGGCCGCACCAGGTCGGCGACGTCGGCTGCCTCGTCGTGGCTCAGGTTGAGTGGGAAAATGTCGCGGCCAAGCGGCTTGTAGTGGGGCGCGTCGGCGAAGTAGTCGGGAAACGGCCGGTACTCGAACGGAAGGTACGGGTCCTGTTCCAGTTCGGCCACCATCGGCGCGGTCGCCGCAAGGAACGCATCCTGAAGCTCGGCCGATTCCTCACCGACGACCGCCCGGAGGTACTCGCGAGCCTGGTCGGTGGAGTCGTCGACGCCGGCCCGGGCGAGCGCCTGGTTGCCGGGCAGCCACAACCCCGACCCCGAGTAGGCGGTCGTGCCGCCGAACAGCTCGGTGCTCTCGAGCACGATCGTGTCGAGGCCGCGCGCGGCGGCGACGTACGCGCCGGTCAGCGCACCGCCCCCCGAACCGACGACCACCACGTCGTACACCTCATCGAACTGCGACTCGTCCACTGGGCCCCCACTTGTCTCGTGTTGTCGAACGCTGT
The DNA here is from genome assembly GCA_035556435.1 of Ilumatobacter sp. Lineage (GTDB taxonomy): Bacteria > Actinomycetota > Acidimicrobiia > Acidimicrobiales > Ilumatobacteraceae > Ilumatobacter. The sequence goes on from DATMEY010000035.1 coordinate 69,695, forward strand.
CGACGGTACGGGTCGTACGGGCAGGCGTGAAGCAGGTGGTCCCGGCTAGCGGTATCGGCGCCCGCGCCCGCGACTCAACCTGGGTCCACCGATCGCTGCGGTCGTTCGCCGACGTTGCTCCAGCCCACGGTGGTTCCGCCGACGTTGGCTCTGGCGCATCGTGGGTGAGACCCAGCCTGCGTGGCGCTTGAACGCAAAGGACTACAGCGTGACGGGGACGTCGAGCGCCGGGAAGTGGCAGGCGACGAAGTGGCCCGGTTGGAGCTCGGCCATCTCCGGCACCTCGGTGGCGCATACATCTTGCGCGGCCGGGCAGCGGGTGCGGAAGCGGCAGCCCGACGGCGGGTCGAGCGGCGACGGCAGCTCGCTGGCCGGCACCGGCGGGCGCGACTGGCGCCCACCGGTCTCGATGCGCGGCACCGACTCCATCAGCAGGCGCGTGTAGTGGTGCGCCGGTGCGGCGAACAGCTGATCGGGGGTGGCGACCTCGCACACCCGGCCGAGGTACATGACCATGATGCGGTCGCTGACGTTCTTGACGACACCGAGGTCGTGGGTGATGAACACCAGCGTGATGCCGTACCGGCTCTTCATGTCCTGGAGCAGGTTCAGGATCTGCGCCTGCACCGAGACGTCGAGCGCAGACACCGGCTCGTCGCAGATCACCACCTTCGGGTCGAGCACGAGCGCACGGGCGATGCAGATCCGCTGGCACTGACCACCCGAGAACGAGCGCGGCAACCGGTCACCGACACGTTGTGGGTCGAGCCCGACGGCCTGGAGTACCTCGTCGACGCGCTCGCCGATCTGGTCCTTCGGCGTGCCCCACACGCGCAAACCCTCGCCGACGATGTCGCGCACGGTACGCCGCTCGTTGAGCGACGAGATCGGATCCTGAAAGATCATCTGCAGGTTCGGCCGGACCTTGCGCATCTCCTCGCCGCTCAGCTCGGTCAGCTTGATGCCGTCGAACTCGACCGTGCCCGAGGTCGGTGGCGGGAGTTGCAAGATGGCCCGGCCGGTCGTCGACTTGCCGCAGCCCGACTCGCCGACGACACCGAGCGTTTCACCGTCGCGAATGTCGAAACTGACCTCGGACACCGCCTGCACCTTGCCGCGCTTGCCAGCCGGGAACTCGACGACGAGATCCTCGACGCGCACGAGTACGTCGTCGCCCGTGCGCAGATGGGCTTTGCCGACACCGGCCATCAGCTTGCCGCTCCCACCGCGATACGGGCGCAGTCGTAGGGACGCACCGCCGGGGTGGCGACGTCGCCGGCGTCGATGCGCAGTGGGAAGAAGCAGCGGAAGGCGTGCTCGGGGTTGCTGGCGGTGACCAGCGCAGGGCGGGCCTCGTCGCACGCCGCCTGGGCATGCGCGCAGCGCGGCGCGAACCGGCACCCGGAGGGCGGATTGTGCATGTCCGGGGGCCGCCCGCTGATGGTGCGCAACCGCGAACCGCTCGACAGTTCGAGGTGCGGGATCGAGTCGAGCAGCGCTTCGGTGTACGGGTGGTGCACGTTGGCGAACAACTCCTGGCTCGGGGCGAGTTCGGCGAACTGCCCGGCGTACATCACCGCGACGCGGTCGGACATACCCGACACGACGCCGAGGTCGTGACTGATCAGGATCATCGCCATCTGGCGCTCGTCCTGGAGACGCGCGAGCAGGTCGAGGATCTGGCGCTGCACGGTGACATCGAGCGCGGTGGTGGGCTCGTCGGCAATCAACAAGCGCGGCTCGCAGGCGATCGCGATCGCGATCACGACGCGCTGGCGCATGCCGCCCGACAGTTCGTGCGGGTACTGCTGGAGCCGCCGGGCGGGTTCAGGGATGCCGACGTCGCGCATCAGGTTGACGGCCCGCTCGACCGCGTCCTTCTTCGAGAGCTTGAGGTGGAAGCGGATCGACTCGGTGAGCTGCTCGCCGATCTTCTTGACCGGGTTGAGGGCGGTCATCGGGTCTTGGAACACCATCGCCATCTCGGTGCCCCAGAAGTGCTTGGCCTCGGTGGGCGACAGGGAGCGCACATCGGAACCCTTGTAGATCACCTTGCCCGGGGCCGGCACGGTCGCGTTGCGCGGCAGCAGGTTCATGATCGTGCGTACCAGCACCGACTTGCCCGACCCCGATTCGCCCACCACGCCGAGCGACTCGCCGGCCGCGAGGTCGAACGAGACGCCGTCGACCGCGCGCATGATGCCCTGGGGCGTCTGGAACTGGGTGCGCAGGTCACGCACCGACAGCAGCACGTCGGTCGTCGCGGCTTCAACGTCAGCCATCTGCTCCCCTTGTCCCCTCACTGCTCGGTCACTGCTCGGTCGGCCCAGCTCCGCCGGTCGGCGACCGGCGCGGATGTTCAGCGACACGCTATTGCGCCGGCCGCGCCCCGGCCAGCCGCCGTTCCACGCAGCGGTATGCCGGGGCCGCGCCCGCGAGGTCAGGCGCCGGGTGCCACGGTGGCCTTGGTGACCTCGACGACCACGTCGAGCAGACGCGAGTTGGGCACCAGCACCGTCTTACCGTCGGCGACCAGTTCGACCGCGGTGGGATGGATCTCGACGACGGTGCCGTCGATGTCGGCGCCTCCCACATCGCGGGCCACCACCCGGTCGCCGGCCGTCAGCGAGTTGCGCCACGCCCGGCCGGCGGCCACCTCGGCGGCCACCGTGCGCCCGCCCAGCCCGACCAGCAGGGCCGCCGCGGCCGCGGTGCCGAACAACACGGAGGCAGTCAAGATGTTGATGATCGTGGTGTCGACACCGAGCTGAGCCGCGCCGAGGATCGCCGCGAACGCCATGATCGCGAACTTCACGATGCCGGGCCCGTAGCGCTCGGCGCTGCCCTGTCCGCGCAACGCCTTGGCCACCGCCGTTCGCGCCAGCGTGGCCACCACGTTGCCGCCGATCACCACGATCGCCGCGGCGAGCGTGCGCGGGAGGAACGCGACCATGTCGTTGATGACCTTGTCGCGCGATTCGGGATGCACGAACCCGAGGGCGACCACCAGCCCGACGATCAGCAGTGTCGAGAACACGAGGCTGGCCAGCGGTGGGGCAGCGGTGACGAGCGCCTCCTTGTGGGTACGCAGCAGCAGCGCGCGCACGAGCCGGGCGAGTACCGCGCCGAGCACGAGGCCGCCGCCGGCCGCGATCGCGGCGCTGATCCATGGGTTCACTCTGGGTGCCTTTCGTTGTCGGGCGGTTCGGAAGAGTTGGTCGTGGCCGGGTGTCGGTGCGCCGGCTCGTCGGGGGCGACGACCAGTTTGCCGGTCTCGACGGCCAGGCCGAAGAGGCCCGTCAGCAGAGTCAGTTCCTGCTCGGTGCGGCTGCGCCGCTCGATACCCAGCAGCACGCGTTCGCCGAGGTCGACCGGTGCCGCTAGCAGCGATGCCAGCGCGTCGCCGAACGAGGGCCGCTCGCCAGCCCGGTCGAGTTGTTCCAGCCGCTCGGCACAGCGCTCGCACGTCTCGACGTGCTCGGCGACGTTGGCGGTACCGCCGGTGTCGAGCCAGCGGGTGAGTGCCGTGTCACTCGGATGGCGCGCGAACGGCTTCACGACCGCCACCCTTCCAAGCGGGTCGACATCGTCCGGCGGGCGCGCAGCAACCGCGTCTTGACGGTGGGCAGCGGTACGTCGAGCACGTCGGCGATGTCCTCGTACGACATGCCCTCCAACTCGCGCAGCACGAGCACGGCGCGCGACAGTTCGTCGAGCTCGTCGAGCGCCTCACCGAACGCCGAGAACGCGAACCGACCCTCGACGACCTGGCCGACCGCGATTGGGTCGGGGGGATGAGCCAGGTCGTCGGGGTCGGTCGCCGATTCCCGCCGTCGCCGCAGAGCGGCGACGGATTCGCGGTGGGCGATCCGCAGGACCCACCCCCGCATCGAGCCGTCACCCCGGAAGTCGTCGAGGTGCTTCCAGACCTTGATGAACGTCTCTTGTGTGACATCATCGGCCAACCCTGGGTCTTTGACGATCGAACGAGCCAATCGGTACACGGGCCCTGAGTACTCGGCGATGAGTGCTCGGAGCGGAGCATCGGTCCGATGGCGGGATGCGGCCGAGAGGGCCTCACCGGAACTCTGCTCCACTCCGAGCACGACCTTGGTCAACGCACCGAGCGCGGAGGAACCGTCGGCGCCGAGACCTGGATCGGTCCCTTCGCTGATGGGGGCCACGTCGTTGGGGCCACTGGTTCTCCGTCTGGGTGCGATGCGTGGGCGATGCGTGTCGTGGATATCCGGCTGCCGGAACGACAGCACTGGACCCTACGACGCGCCGTGACCGCCAAAAGTCGCGAACATTCCGCGGAATTTTCTGGGTGCTGCGTGGCGCCGCCCTCCCAGGATCGGGACTACGTTCGGGCGCATGCCGCAACACGTTCGTGGAATCGTCGCCCGCGCCAAGGGCGCCCCGGTCAGCATCGAGACGATCGTCGTCCCCGACCCCGGCCCCGGCGAGGCGGTCGTCAAGGTCCAGGCGTGCGGCGTGTGCCACACCGACCTGCACTACCGCGAGGGCGGCATCAACGACGACTTCCCGTTCCTGCTCGGCCACGAGGCGGCCGGCGTGGTCGAGGCGGTCGGCGAGGGCGTCACCAACGTCGTGCCCGGCGACTACGTCATCTTGAACTGGCGGGCGGTGTGCGGGAACTGCCGGTCGTGCCTGAAGGGCAAGCCGTGGTACTGCTTCGCCACCCACAACGCATCGCAGAAGATGACCCTCGAAGACGGCACCGAGCTGTCGCCGGCACTCGGCATCGGGGCGTTCGTCGAGAAAACGCTCGTGCACTCGGGCCAATGCACCAAGGTCGACCCCGAGGCCCCGGCCACCGCGGCCGGGCTGCTCGGGTGTGGCGTGATGGCCGGCATCGGCGCGGCGATCAACACCGGTGGCGTCGGCCGTGGCGACTCGGTCGCCGTGTTCGGTTGCGGCGGGGTGGGCGACGCGGCGATCGCCGGGGCGCACCTGGCCGGGGCGTCGACGATCGTCGCCATCGACCTCGATGATCGCAAGCTCGAATGGGCCAAGCAGTTCGGTGCCACGCACACGTGCAACGCCGGCACCACCGACCCGGTCGAGTACGTGAAGTCGGTCACCGGCGGCAACGGTGCCGACGTGTGCATCGAGGCGATCGGCCTGCCCGCCGTCTACAAGCAGGCGTTCGAGGCCCGCGACCTCGCCGGCACCGTGGTGCTGGTCGGCGTGCCCAACCCCAGCGCCACGCTCGAGTTGCCGTTCATCGAGGTGTTCGGACGGGGTGGGGCGCTCAAGTCGTCGTGGTACGGCGACTGTCTGCCGTCGCGCGACTTCCCGATGCTGATCGACCTGTACCGCCAGGGCCGCCTCGACCTCGACCGGTTCGTGTCCGAGACCATCCCGCTCGACGGCGTCGAAGAGGCCTTCCACAAGATGGAGCGCGGCGAGGTGCTGCGCTCGGTCGTGGTCTTCTGAGCATGGCGATCGAACTGGTCACCACCGACGGCGTCTTCGCCCTCGACGGCGGCGAATGGGACGTCACCAACAACATCTGGCTGGTCGGTGACGACCGCGAGGTGATCGTGTTCGACGCCGCCCACGACGCCGAACGGATCGTCGCCGGTATCAACGGCCGGCGCGTGCGGGCGATCGTGCTGACCCACGGGCACAACGACCACATCAACGCCGCCGTTCCGCTACGCGAAGTGGTCGACGCGCCGATCTTCGTCCATCCCGACGACCGCATGCTGTGGGACGTCGTGTGGCCCAGCGACTCGCCCGACCGCCAGCTCGAACCCGGCACGGCGCTTCACGTCGCCGGGCACGAGCTGGGTGTGCTGCACACGCCGGGCCACTCCCCCGGCTGCTGCTGCTTCTACGACGCCGCCTCGGGCGTGGTGTTCTCGGGCGACACGCTGTTCTGCGGCGGGCCCGGCGCCACCGGGCGCAGCTACAGCGACGAGCCGACGATTCTGCGCTCGATCATCGCCAAGTTGCTCCCGCTACCTGCCGAGACGGTGGTGCACACCGGCCACGGCGACTCGACCACCGTCGGCGCCGAGCGCGAGCGGGTCGAGTCGCGCGCCGCCGAACTCGGCGTGCTCTGACCCCCACCCTCGACGTTGTGAGAAGTCTGCGCAGATGGTGCGCAGACTTCTCACGAGGTCGGCGGGGGGTGGGCGGTGTCAGCAGCTGGCTCCGGGGAGTTGGGGCTTGGCGGTCATTTGGTAGGTGACGTCGTCCTGGACGAAGAACGTCAGCTGATTGGCGTCGGCCAGCAGCTCGTGGACCGAGCCCGCGGGCACCTCGACGCAGTCGGCGGCGTCGGCCAGTAGCAGCGACGACTCGGCCGGCCAGTCGACCACCGTCGGGTCGATCTCGTACCCGTCAAGGTCGGTCACCGGTGTCGCCCGGAGCAAGTACGCCTCGGGCTCGAACGCCGCGTCGTCCATCGCCAGCTCGCTGGTGGCAGCCTCGACGAACGCCTGCAGCTCGGCCCGGTCGCCGGTCTCGTCGTCGCCGAAACCGAGCGCGTAGGCGCGGTGCTCGTACGTCTCGCCGTTGGCCGAGATGCGCACGACCGTGTCGGGGGCATCGGCGATCATGTCGTTGCGCTCGTACTCGCGCTCGGTCAGCAGGCCGTGCTCGGCGGCGAGCTCGAGCAGCTTCTGGATGCCGTCCTCGCCGACCTGGCTGACGAGCACGTTCGGCAACAGCGGGCCCGGGTAGATCGCGGGAACCGGGCCGAGCACGTATCGGCTGCCGTCGCCGCCGACGAGCAGCGTCGGCACCTGGCCGAACGCCGCGTCGACCATCATGAAGCCGCCTTCGTAGCCGATTTCGACGACGACCTCGTCGGCACCGGTGGGGTGCTCGAAGCCGGGGGCCACCGTCGTCGGTGGCACGGTCGGCGTGACGGTGCCCGGCGGGGCGATCGTGTCGGCCGGCGGGTCGACGGGTCGATCCGAGCTGGCCTGGTCGTCGCCACAGGCGGCGAGGCCGACCGCCAGGGCGGCCGCGGTGAACGCGGGAACGAAGCGGCGAGCCGCGCGATGGGAGGTCGCGCTGTGGGGGGTGGGGGTGGTTGTCATACTTCGTTCGACGTTCGCCCCGCGGCCCCGGTTCCCGCGGCCCGCGTCCCAGGTCGGCAGAATGGGGCGATGCAACGCGTCACCGGTGCCGTGCAGCACTACGCGTGGGGTGACCCGACGTACATTCCGGGTCTGCTCGGCGTCGAGCCGGATGGGCGCCCGTGGGCCGAGCTGTGGCTGGGCACCCATCCCAACGGGCCGACGCTGCTGGCCGACGGCACACCGTTGGCCGAGCTGACCGGCGAGTTGCCGTACCTGCTGAAGGTGCTGGCGGCGGCCGAACCGCTGTCGCTCCAGACCCACCCCACCGCCGAGCAGGCCCGGCGGGGGTACGCCGGCGGGTGGTTCGCCGACCCGTACGCCAAACCCGAGCTGCTGTGCGCGCTCACCCGCTTCGAGGCGTTGTGCGGCATTCGCCCGGTGGTGGCCACGCTGGCGCTGCTGGGCCGACTGGGCGCGGGTACCATCGAGTTGGCCACTGTGCTCGGCGAACGGGGCCCCGCGGCCGCGCTCGAAGCGCTCTACCGCGGCGAACTCGACCCGCAGCCGGTCGTCGACGCCTGCTGCGACGGTCCGGGCCCCGAAGCCGGGTGGGTGTGCCGCTTGGCCGCCACGTATCCGGGCGAGCCGAGCGTCGCCGCGACGCTGTTGCTGAACTATGTGGTGCTCGCCCCCGGTGAGGCGTTGCGGCTCGACGCCGGCAACCTGCACGCCTACCTGTGCGGGGCAGGGATCGAGCTGATGGGTGCCAGCGACAACGTCGTGCGCGGCGGCCTGACGCCCAAGCACGTCGACGTCGACCTGCTGCTCGCCACGGTCGACACCACCCCCCTCGACCATCCGGTGCTGGCGGGCAACGGCCGGTACGAGCTGCCTGCGGCGGGGATCGCGCTGGTGCGTTGCGCTGCCGGAGCAGAGCATGTGGCCACGGGTCACGAGCTGGCGATCGACCTGGCGGGCGGCCAGTGGTACCTCGCCCCGGGCGACAGGCTCGACGCCACCGCCACCACGTTCGTCGTCACACCGATCCGAGCGTTCGACTCGACAACCTGACCCACTTGGTCTTATGGTCAGACCATGACCAACACCGGAGCCGACCTCCAGCCGGTCACAACGGTCGCCGCCTGGCGCGGCGACGGGCTGGGAACCGGGTCGGAGTGGATCTACCATCTGAGCGACGAGCAGATCGACGAACTGGAACGTACGGGCGCCCGGTTCGTCGACGACGACCCCGACCTGCGCCACGTGCAGGCGTCCGACTATCGCCTCGAGGCCTGTGGCGCGGCGATCGCCGAGTGGGGTGCCGACATCGACCGTGGCCGCGGGTTCGTGCTGGTCCGCGGCCTGCGCACGCACCGCTACTCGGATGCCTTGTCGGCGGCCATCTATTACGTGCTCGGCCTGCACCTCGGCGAGCCGATGGCCCAGAACAACCTGGGCGACCTGCTCGACCACGTCTACGCCACGTCCGACAAGACGATGGACGACCCGACCGCACTGTCGGCGAAGGTCCGCGACGTGCTGCCGTTCCACTCCGACAGTTCCGACGTCGTCGCCTTGCAGTGCCTCCGGCCGTCGCGTTCGGGCGGTGCGTCGTGCCTGGTGTCGGGTGCCCAGATCTACAACGAGATCCTCGCCCGGCGGCCCGACCTGGCCCCGCTGATGTTCGAGCCGCTGCACTGGGACTGGTACCGCCAAGACCACGACGCCCCGTCGCGGACCTACACGTCGCCGATGGTCAGCGTCACCGATGGCGTGTTCAGCATGTACGCCGGGGCGCTGTACGTGATGACCGCCCAGCAGTACCCGGAGGTGCCGCGCCTGCGCCCCGAGCAGATCGAACTGTTCGAGCTGTTCGACCAGATTGCCGCCGAGCCGGGGATGGCGATCGAGATGGACTTCCGGCCGGGCGACATCCAGTGGCTGTCGAACTACGCGGCCCTGCACTCGCGCACCGGGTTCGTCGACTGGCCCGAGCCCCAGCGCCGCCGGCACCTGCTGCGACTGTGGCTGCGGCGACCGGGCGGGCGCCCGCTGGCACCGAACTTCGGCAAGAACGCGGTGGTGCGCGGCCGGGCCGACCAAACCGTCGCCCCCGACGACGACCGCCAGGGCGGCAACTACCACATTGCCCTCGCCGCAGTACCCCGCCTCAGCTCATGACTCCACCGCCTTCACGAGGTGGTTTCGACAAGCTCAACCACCGGAGCAAAGCCTCGACCTAAGGTGGTTGAGCCTGTCGAAACCACCGGTCGTCACGGATCATCGGTGATCACGGGCTCAACTACCTTGGCGACGGTCGTCTAGCCCCTAGGAAGCCAGGGCGGCGCGCATCGCCTGGGTGCCGGCGATCAGGGCTTCGGCTTGGTCGTCCGACAGGGCGGCGTAGGCCGGTGCCAGCAACTCGTCGGTGAGCGCCTCGGCGCGCTCCCACTTCGCCCGGTCGGCGTCGGTGGCCTCGGGCGCGGCATCGGCCGGGTAACCGAACAACGCCACGTCGCCCGGGCGCTTGATCGCGTGCGCGAGCGGCGTCGCCAGGCCCGTCGCGGCGACGGCCAGCAGGTGCGCCGACCCGCGCAGCTCGCGCAACACCATCGCCTGATGCATCGCCGCCGCGGGCGCGTCGGCGGGCACCGGCTCGGCACGCACCCCGGCGAACAGCGCCAGCCCCGCCCCCTCGGGCACGGCGATCACCTCGGCCGCCGCGGCGACGAACTCGTCGAGGCCCGGCAACCCGGCGAACTTGGCGCGCCCGAACGCGTGCCCGCACTCGATGAACCCCCGGGCGACGTCGCGCGGGCTGCGCGGGGCGACCCGCTCGCGGCCCGAGTTCCACATGTGGGCCAGTAGGCCCGGCTCGAAATACCCGAACGCGGCCCGCACGACGTCGGCCTCGACGTCGCCGAGCACACCGCCGCGGCCGAGGAAGTAGAACCGGAAGCCGTCGATGCCGAACTGCTGCTGGGCGTACTCGCCCGACTCGGGCGTGAAGTAGAACGCCGGGCCAATGTCGCCGAGCGCCGCCGTGGCGCGCATGATCTCCGTTGGTTGCATCGGCACAGCTTGCCAGTTGCGTCGTGGAACCTACGAGGCCAGCTCGATCAGTTTGGCGACCGTGTCGAGGTTGCGACCGGTGCCGACGACACCGAGCGTGCGGTGAATCAGCGGTGTTGTCAGCTTGGTGCTGGCCACCCCGGCGGAGTAGCGGATGTGTAGGTCGCGGCCAATCACCTCCAACTGTTCCAGGCCACGGCCGGCAAGCGCCTCGGCGGCGACCGGCGTGGGCTCGCCGGCCAGGAAGTAGAGGTGGCAGTACTTGAGCTCGCGGCGGTCGAACGGGAACGCGTCGAGCGCCGCCTGGAGCTCGCTCGCCGTACGCGAGATCACCTCGCGGAAGAATCCGAAGCGGGCCTCGACCGCCGCCTCCAACGCCCGGTCAAAGTCGGCCGATTCGCCGGGCGGGTTGCACAACAGGTTGCCCGAAGCGATGTAAGTCGACACGTCGGTCGCGCCCAGCTGGGTCGCCAGCTCACGCAACTCGGCCATCGGCAACTGCGCACCCCCGACGTTGACCGCCCGCACCAGCACCACCCGAGCCATCGGCTCAGTCTGCCAGTGGGATCCGGTTATCGAGTTGTTATCGCGCCAGCTGCAGAGTGGGCGCCATGACGTGCAGAGGCGCCGGTCGGGCGCGCAACCGGGCGGCCGCGGTCGTCCTCACGACGCTCATCGCCGGGACCGTGGCCGTAAGTAGCGGCCTCGCCCACGCCGAGCCGATCAGCGGTGGCGACCCCGTGTCAGTGATCGGCCTTCCCGCCGGCAGCACCAGCGTGGCGCTCGCGCAAGCGGCCTACGACAGCACCCGCGACCGGTTCCTCGTCGTTGCCGTCTCGACCAACCCGAGCAGCACCCCCTTTGGTGTGGTGACCGGGCTGGTCGACGCAGCCGGGGTTGCCGTACCGGGCACCGAGCGCCACTTCCTGATCGGGAGGTACGGCTTCAACCCCGATGGCTATCCGTCGGTCGCTTTCAACCCCGCCACCGACGAGTACCTGGTCGTCTGGACGCAGGGTTCGGGCGGCCTGGCCGACCCGGGTGCCCACTCCGGCATCATGCGCGCAGTTCGCGTGAGCGCCGCGACCGGCAACGTCGTCGCCGGCCCGTTCACCGTGCTCGACCCACCCGGTCACTACTTCTGCGAAGTGCGCGCCACCGAGATCGAGTTCAACCCCACCAACGGCGGCTACGTGGTCAGCTACAACTACGCGTTCTTCACCACATCGGGCAACGCCGCCCAGGTTGCCGCCGGATGCCCCGGCGTCACCGCCGACGCGCGTCACCAGTTGCGTGTGTCGCGGCTCGACGGCAGCGGGGCGCTGCTCAGCGGAACCGCGACGGTTCCGGGAACACAAGGCCAGTCCAGGGTGACGTCGTCGATCGCTCGGCATCCGGCCACCGGCGAGTTCCTGATCGTCGCCAACGCCCCCGCAGCCCAGCGCACCGAGCGCACACTCGCCCACCGCGTCGGGCCGGGAGGCGCGCTCGTCGGCGCCTCGATCGCGATCGACGACAACACTGCCGGCGGTGGGCAGGCGGCCGCCGACCCGCTGACCGGCAACTGGCTGGTCGCCAGCTATACGAGCGACCACGGACGCACGCTGCTCGCCCACCTGTTCACCGCCGACGGCAGGCGCATCGGCAGCGAGGTCGCCACCGGTGGGGCGTGGAACGCAACCGGGCTGATCGCCCTGGGCGACGGCACGTTCCTCCTGCGCGACGGCTCCGCCACGGTCCAACTGGTTCACCTCGGCCCGACCGGCGCTCCCATCGGCAAGCCGCTGATCAGCGTCGGGGGCGACACGATCGTCGCCGGGGGGCCCGGTGCAGCAATCCTGGCGGTCGGCCGGTTCACCTTGACCGGCAACCCGATCGGTGCCCGCCCGATCCTGATCGGTGCCGGCCGGCCGGTCAATGGCGGGGGTCCCGTCGCCCCCGGCGGGCGGCTGTGCTTCACGGTTGCGGGTGTGCCCGGCGACGTGGCGCTCGTCAACTTGACCCCTGTCGGAGCCGACGGCGCCGGGCACGGCCAGCTCGTGTCGTCCGACGTCGCCGAACCACCCACCGCATCGAACGTGAACTACCTGCCAGGCAGCACCGACCCAAACGTCGCCGCCGCGCCAATCGGCACCGACGGCAGGGTCTGCTACGTCAACGGCGGCACCGCCACCGTGCACCTCGTCGCCGACCACCTGCTCTCGATCCGCGCAGCAGCGATCACCCTGGCCACACCAACAGGCGCGGCACGGCGCGTCGCCGACACCCGCATCGGCCTCGGAGGCGGGCGCCTAGCTCCGTCGGCCCGGCTGTGCGTCACGGTCGCCGGGAAACCGGGCGACCTGGCACTCGTCAACCTCACACCGGTCGGCGCCGACGCTCCCGGGAACGGGCAACTCGTCTCATCCGACGTCGCCCAGCCACCACGCGCGTCCAACGTCAACTTCGGCCCCGGAACGACCGACCCGAACGTGGCCGCCGCCCCGATCGGCACCGACGGCCGGGTGTGCTTCGTCAACAGCCAGCACGTCGGCGTCGACCTGGTCGCCGACCACCTCGGCACCGTCGATGCGGCGATGGTCACGCTCGCCGCCGCGGGCGGCGCGCCGCGGCGCGTCGCCGACACCCGCGAGGGCCTCGGCGGTGCGGCCCCTGGGCCGAGCGCACGTACCTGTGTGGCAGTCACCGGCCCGGCCGGCGGGGCCGCGCTGGTGAACCTCACCCCGGTCGGCGCAGCCCAACCCGGCAACGGCCAGCTCGTCTCGTCCGACGTCACCGAACCACCGACGGCCTCGAACGTCAACTACGGGCCCGGCACCGTCGACCCCAACGTGGCGGCCGCCCCGATCGGCGCCGACGGCAAGGTGTGCTACGTCAACAGCCGCCACACGACCGTGCACCTGATCGCCGACCACCTCGCCACGCTGTCACCCGACGCAATCACCCTGGCCACCCCCACCGGAGCCCCCGACCGCCGAGTCGACACCCGCTGAACCCCGCCCTCCCCGTTTGCTGGCGCAACAGCGCCCGTGGCGAGTCGTGTCGCGCCGGCAAACCGGGGTCAGCCGGAGACGGTTTTGCGGATCTCGACGATGCGTTCTTCGGCGTGGTTGGCGTCGGCGCCCTGGGCGTCGAGCAGCACGCCACGGTCGCGGGCGGCCTCGCGCTCGGCCTTGGTGGTGTCGGCGCGGGCAATCGCCGCCTCGGTGCCGTGCTCGTGGATGAACTCGGCCCACTCGACGAGCGCCTCGACCATCTCCGACTCGGGCACAACAGCAACGTTGCGACCCTTCACGAACAGGTGCCCGCGCTTGTTCCCGGCGGCGATGCCGAGGTCGGCCTCGCGGGCCTCGCCCGGGCCGTTCACCACGCAGCCCATCACCGCGACCTGCAACGGGAGCTGACGCTCGCCGAACGCGGCCATCGCCCGGCTGGCGACGTCGATCACGTCGACCTCGGCCCGCCCGCACGACGGGCACGCGATCAGGTCGACGTTCTTGCGCTCGCGTAGGCCCAGCGACTCGAGCAGCTGGCGCCCGGCGCGGGCCTCCTCCACCGGGTCGGCGGTGAGGCTGTAGCGGATGGTGTCGCCGATGCCCTCGAGCAGCAGCGTGGCGATGCCGGCGGTGGCCTTCACCAACCCGGCCGGCGGCGGGCCGGCCTCGGTGACGCCCAGGTGCAGCGGCACATCGGTGACCTCGGCCAGCTGGCGATACGCGGCGACCATCAGCGGCACACTCGACGCCTTGACCGAGATCTTGATCAGGTCGAAGCCCACCTCGTGGAAGTACGCCATCTCCTGTTGGGCCGATTCGACCATCGCCTCGGGGGTGGCTCCGCCGTACTTCTCGTACAACGCCGGGTCGAGCGAGCCGGCGTTGACGCCGATGCGGATCGGCAGGCCGCGGTCGCGGGCCTCGGTGGCGACCGCCTTGATGTGCTCGGGCCGCCGGATGTTGCCGGGGTTGAGGCGTAGCCCATGCACGCCGGCCTCCATCGCGGCCAGCGCCATCTTGTACTGGTGGTGGATGTCGGCGATGACCGGAATCGGCGAGCGCGGCACGATCTGGGCCAGCCCAACGGCCGCCTCGGCCTCGTTGCACGTGCAGCGGACGATGTCGCAACCTGCCGCGGCCAGCGCATAGATCTGCTGAAGCGTGCCCTCGACGTCGGCCGTCTTGGTGATCGTCATCGACTGGACCGTGATCGGGGCTCCACCGCCCACGGCCACGTTGCCGACCTGGATCTGCTTGGTGGCGCGGCGCTCGGTCGACCAGCCGGCTACGTCCATGCGCCGAACGCTATCTCGACGCACGTGGTTGGCAGGGCCGCGGTGGTTTCGACAGGCTCAACCACCATGGTGGTTGAGCCTGTCGAATACCACATCAGCCGGAGCTACAGGCTTTCCAGAACGCGCGGTAGCTCGGATACTCGACCTCGGGGACGAGCCAGCCCGAACGCACCAGCTCGTCGTGGAGGCGCGGCAGGTTGCGCCACGGCACCCCCATGTCGACGTGGTGAGCCAGGTGCCAACCGGTGTTGTACGGCACCATCAGGTAGCGGGCGAGCGGGGTCTGGCGGATGACGTGGGTGGTGCGCCGGCGGTCGGGCGAGCGTTCCATGCCGCCGTGCTCGGCGATCGCCCGCAGCCGGTTGGAGAACTTCCACAGTGTGCTCCACGACACGATCCACACCGGATAGGCCCACCAGGCCCCCCACACGAACCCGGCGGCCAGCGACGCCCCCAGTAACACCGCCTGGACGGCGAGGATCTGGAGCGCCTCGCGGCGCCCCTTGCGGATGTTGAACCACAGGCCCTTGAAGTTCTTGTAGGCACTCTCGCCGGTCAGGTCGCGGCGCAGCTTGCGACGCCACGAGTCGGCGGGGATGGGGTAGCCGCGGTACAGGGCGAGGTCGGGCTCGTCGGGCCCCATCTCGTCGCGGTGGTGGGCGAAGTGCACCCGCCGGTAGGCGCCGAACGCCTGGAACGAGGGGTAGGCAAGCAGCCAGCGGCCGACCAAGTCGTTGGCGCGGCGGTTGGGGAACAGCAGCCGATGGGCAGCCTCGTGACCCAAGATGTTGAGCAGGCAGTGGCCGCGGCCCATCAGCAGGAACGCCAGTAGCCAGGCCCACCACCGATCGACCACGACCGCGGCGATCACCACGCCGAATGTCTGCACCAGGGCCATCACGACGGTGACCACGTTGCGGGCGGTGGGGATGCGGCGCAACTCGTCGCGCAACGGGCGTACGGCCATCGCCCGCGCGTTGAGCCGGTCGGTGGGCAACACGTCGGGCAACAGGTTGTCGCCAGGGACCATCGTGCGGGGTACCGCTGGGCGGGTTCCGGGCACGGTGGTCGTCATACCCGCGATCTTACATATCAAGATCATCGCGATCAACCTGTGTAACGTGACCGGCGTGGAGCCGATCCGTCCGCTCAACGCCCGCTCGGTGGTCCTGTCGGTGCTGCTCGGGCTCGACCCGCCCGCGCTGCCGGCGCGCAGCCTGGTCGCCCTCGCCGCACCGTTCGGCATCGCCGCCGGCACGCTGCGCACCGCGCTCTCGCGGATGGTCGCGGCCGGCGAACTGCGCGCCGACGGCGACGGCTACCGCCTGGTCGGCCGGCTACTCGAACGCAAGGCAGCGCAGGACACGGGCCGCCGCCCGGCAACCGGCGACTGGGATGGGGCGTGGACCGTCGCCGTGGTCACGTCGGCTCGCCGCACGATCGCCGAACGCCGTGCGTTCCGCACCCACATGGCCAACCTGCGGATGGGCGAGCTGCGCCCTGACACGTGGCTGCGCCCGGCCAACCTGGCCGCGCCGCTCGGCGAACCGGGACTGACGGTGGTGCGCGGCCCACTCACCGGCGACGACCCGGCCCAGCTCACGGAACGCCTGTGGGACCTACCGGCGATCGCGGCCACCGCTGACGACCTGCGCCCCCGCGTCGACACGATGCTGCCGGCCCTGGAGCAACGGCGAACCGACGCGTTGGCACCGGCGATCACCCTGGCAGCCGAGGTGGTGCGGTTTCTCCGTTCCGAGCCACTGCTCCCCCCGGCCCTGACCCCCCAGCCCTGGCCCCCCGACGCCCTCCGCGCCCGCTACACCGACTTCGACCGAGCCATCGGCCGCGCCCTCCGCCAACTCACCGGGCAAGCCTGACCCGACCGCGGTGTGGTCTCGATACACCGGCTGCGCCGGCACTCGACCACCGGGGGACGTGGTCAAGGTGGCAGCGACCCGCTCAACCACCCGAAGCTGCCTGTACCACCAAAATTTTCGAATCCCGCTCCGAGTCCGTTTGGTCGAGCGCAAGGCGCACCGAGCCGACGTGGACTTCGGTCCACGAGGCGAGGAGCAACGCAGCGATCGGCCGAACGGGCCGGAGCCCACCTACAAGGGGTCGGTGATGTCTAGGTAGAGGCCACTCAAGAACAGGAAGCCCAGGAGGGTGACGACGGCCATCGCGAAGGGCATCAGTTTGGCGACGTCGGCGTGGTAGCGCTCGCCCGCCCGCAGGCGCAGTTCGCGGATGCGTTCGTAGGTGGCGATCGCCGCGTGGCCACCGTCGAGCGGCAGCAGCGGGAACATGTTGAACACCCCGATGAACACGTTCAGCACCGCCAGCAGGAACAGCACGCCGAACACGCCCTGCGAACGACCGACGTCGTCGCTGATGCCGGTGACCCCGACCACCGTGGTGGGCCGGGTGGTGATGTCGTCGTTCGAGCCGGTGACGTGTGTGAACACGTTGACCGGGTTGATGGCCTTGATGACGCCCTTCGTCGATTCCCACGCGACCGGGAAGATGTCGGTGACGCTGTTCACCGCGGCCGCCCCCACACCGTGCTCGACCGTCTCGAAGTAGTTGCCGGTCGACACCCCGAGCACCGGTGCGCCGACCAGCTCGGCGGGGATGCCCTCGCCGGCTTCGCGAGCGACCAAGGTGGCCGACAGCTCGATCGCCTGGCCGTCGCGCAGGATCGACACCGCGACCGTATCGCCCGGCGCGTGCGTACGTACCAAGGTGCCGAGCGCGACGGAACCGTCGACCGGTGCTCCGTCGATCGCCACGATCACGTCACCGGGCTCGATGCCCGCGGCCAGCGCTGCACCGGTGACCGTCGCATCAGCGGCCGCGCTCGACGCGGGGACCGCAACCTCGGCGCCGGGCCGCTCGACCATCTCGCCGCGGGCCACGTAGACCACGAACAGCAGCAGCACCGCTTGGATGATGTGCATGATCGACCCGGCCGAGATCACGAGCATCCGCCGCGGGTAGCTCTTCGAACGGTACGTGCGGGCCTCGTCGCCGGCCTCCACGTCGTCCATCGAGTTCATCCCGATGATCCGCACGAACGCGCCGAGCGGCAGCAGGCGTAGGCCGTACTCGGTTTCGCCGCGCCGGAAGCTCCACACTCGCGGACCGAAGCCGATGAAGAACTGCGTGGCCTTCATGCCCGTCCAGCGGGCGGTGACGTAGTGGCCCAACTCGTGCAGGAAGATCGCCACCAAGATGCCCATCGCGAACAGGAACCACCACAGGTTGGCGTACCCGAGCAACGCGAACAGGGCGACCACCGTGGCGATACCGGCCGCACCACGCCAGCCACCGACCAGTTCGTCTTCGGTCTTCTCGACGACGCTGCCGCCGGCCATCATCTCGCTGGAGAACCTGCCGTGCCGGCGTTCGGAGGCTGGCTCGGTGACGGGCGGGGTATCGAGACTCATATCAGTTCCATCGGTCGATGACTGCTGTCGCATGACGGCGTGCCGTGTGGTCGGCGTCGATGACCTCCCCGACGGTACCGGGAACTGCGGCGTCACATGCATCGAGTGCGGCGGCCACCACGTCGGCGATCTGGGCCCAGCGCAGGCGCCCGGCGAGGAACGCGTCGACGGCGACCTCGTTGGCGGCGCTGACCCAGGCGGGGGCCGTGCCGCCCGCCCGGCCGGCGTCGTAGGCCAGGGCGAGGCAGCGGAACGTGGCCAGGTCAGGTGGCTCGAAGTCGAGCGAACCGAGCGTGGCCCAGTCGATCCGGCCGAACGGGGTGGCGATCCGGTGCGGGTAGCCGAGCGCGTAGCCGATCGGGAGGCGCATGTCGGGCAGGCTCAGCTGGGCGATCGTCGAGCCGTCGGTGAACTCGACCATCGAGTGCACCACCGACTGGGGGTGCACGACGACGTCGATCTGGTCGTAGCCGACGCCGAACAACTCGTGGGCTTCGATCACCTCGAGCCCCTTGTTCATCAGCGTCGAGCTGTCGATCGTGATCTTCGGCCCCATCGACCAGGTGGGATGGGCCAGCGCCTGCTCGACGGTGACATCGGCGAGGTCGGCAAACGTGCGCCCTCGGAACGGGCCACCGCTGGCCGTGAGCACCACCCGGGCCACCTCGCTGATTTCTGGGTCGTGCCGACCGGCGCGCAGGCTCTGGTGAACGGCACAATGCTCGCTGTCGACCGGCACCAGTTCGGCGCCGGGGGTGGCCCGCAGCGGCTGCACCACCGGCCCGGCCGCGATCAGGCTCTCCTTGTTGGCCAGGCCGAGCCGCTTGCCGGCCTGGAGCGTGGCGATCGTGACCGGCAGCCCGGCGAACCCGACCACGCCGTTGATCACCACGTCGGCCGGCCCGACCAGGTCGGCGAAGTCGGCGACCACCTCGGCCGCAACCCCGGCAGCGGCGAGCGCCGCCGGTGCTCCAGCGCGAACGGTGGGGTCGGCCACCGCCACGACCTGTGGACGGAACTCGGCCGCCTGGGCGACCAGCGCGTCGAGCGACGAACCGACGCCGAGGCCCACGACCTCGTAGTCGCGCCCGGCCGCGCGTTCGGCCCGCACGACATCGAGCGTCTGCACCCCGATCGACCCCGTCGACCCCGCCACCGCAACCCTGGCTCCCATGAGCCTTAACCCCAGAACTTCGATGAATTCAGCCCGAGTCGGATTGCGTCCTGGCAAGGCGCACCGACCCGAAGTTGGCTCCGGCCAACGAGGGGAGGCGCAACGCAGCCAGGGCGGAATCCGGCCGGGCTCACGCCCAAGGTTCGAGTACCAGCGTGAGGTAGTAGACGCCTGGCAGCACGAACAAGAACCCGTCGAAGCGGTCGAGGATGCCCCCGTGGCCCTTCACCAGCGTGCCGAAGTCCTTGATGTCGAGGTTGCGCTTGAACATCGACTCGACCAGGTCGCCCAGAGGGGCCAGCACCGAGATGACGATCGCCAGCAGCAGCAGGTGACCGTACGACGTCCAGGTGTCGCTCCACTCACCGATGCCGACGACGACGAGCGCGATGATGGTCAGCAGCGAACCACCGATCAAGCCTTCGAACGTCTTGTTGGGGCTGATCCACGGGCGCAGCGGGTTCTTGCCCGCCGCCGAGCCGACGAACAGCGCGCCGACGTCGTTGGCGACCACGCCGAGCGCCAAGAGAAACAGCGTGTCGGTACCCCAGTTGTCGCTGCCCGGTAGGGCCGTGCCGTTGGCGGTCGAGAGCCGCAGGATCAGCATCGCGAACGCACCCATCAGGCCGATCCACACCATGCCCAGGGTGGTGATCGACACGTTCGGCAGCGGCCCGGCCTCGACGCTGCGGGCGCCGACGAAGCTGCCGGCGATCGCCATGAACCCGAACGCCAAGGCGAGCGGCATGGCGAACTCGCCCAACCAGTAGGCCGCGAGCGGGATGCCGACGCAGGCGGCGATGCCGGGCACCACCGCCGGTCGGTAGCCCTTCTCGGCGACCTTGTCGTAGAACTCGACCGCGCCCAACCCGAGGATCAGGGTGACGACCGCGGCGACCGACCACGGCTTCCACATCAGGGCGGCGATGAACGCCGCCGCCAGCACGAGGCCGACCGCGATCGCGGTGGGCATGTCGCGACCCGACGCAGGCGGCGTGTTGGCGGCGCTGCGCGCACGCGACGACGGCGTGGGGGGCGGACCGCCGCGACGGCGCGACGCGCCACCGCGGCTGGTGCCGACAGGTTCGCTCCGCGGGATACCCGACGGGTCGGTACCGATCGTGATTCGGCTGGGCGGTGGGCCGGCTTCGGCGTCGCCGGACGGCGCAACGCGGCGCTGCTGGCCGGTCACCCGATCGTGCTGGCCGGTCACCCGGTCGTGGCGGCCCGTGACTCGGTCGTGGCGACCGGTGACGCGGTCGTGGCGACCCGATGGCTCGTTGGCCACCAGTGGCTCGTCGACGGGCGTGTCGTCCTTCCACACCGGTGACTCCGACGAGAACGACGACCACACGTCGACGTCATCGTCGTCGTCGCCGCCGGCCGGGTCGGCAAACGCGTCGAGGCGCGGGACTTCGCCGGTGGCCGGTTCGGTCCAGTGCGGCAGCGGCCCCGAGGCATCGTCGAAGCTGATGCTGCCCGAGTCGTCGGCCGGGCCCGCACCGCCAACCGACGCGTCGAGGTCGTCGTCGCCGAGGTCGGCCAGGGTGCTGTAGTCGCCGGGGGGCCGAGGCGCCGGCACCGGCGGCAGGTTCTGGGTGGGCTCGGCCTCGTCGAACAACGAGCCGAACTCGCTGAAGTCGTCGGGGTGGCGGCGTTCGCGCCAACGGTCGTCGCTCATGTGTCCCCCTTTAGACCTCGAGCAGTTCCGCTTCCTTGCGGTGCAACGTCGCATCGATCCGGTCGACGTGGTCACCGGTGACTTTCTCGAGTTCCTTCTCGGCTCGTTCGAGTTCGTCGGCCGAGATCTCGCCGGCCTTCTCGGCCGCCTCCATCGCCTTGCGCGCGTCGCGGCGGACGTTGCGCACCGCCACCTTGGCATCTTCGGCCATGCCCTTGACGACCTTCACGTACTCCTTGCGGCGCTCCTCGGTGAGCGGCGGGAAGTTGAGACGGATCACCACGCCGTCGTTGCCGGGGGCCACGCCGAGGTCGCTGTCGCGGATGGCCTTCTCGATCGCGTTGAGGGCCCCCCGGTCGTGCGGTTTGACCAGCAGTGTGCGCGCCTCGGGCACCTGGACGGAGGCGAGCTGCTGGATCGGCACCATCGCCCCGTAGTACTCGGCCTGGATCCGCTCGACCAGCGCCGGCGCGGCACGGCCGGTGCGCACCGTGGCGAACTGGCCCTGGACGTGCTCGACCGCCTTGTCCATCTTCTCCATCGCGTCCAACAAGGTGTCCTCGGTCACCATCCCAGCGTAACCACGTTGTCCGCCCGACAACGGCCACGCCGCCAGCAGAGGTTGCACGCGTGATCTCGATACACCGCCTGGCGGCGGCACTCGATCACCTGGCGTGACAGGTCGTCAGTGGCGCACCCGCGGCAGAGCCGCCACGGCGTCGTATCGAGAGGACGGCTCAGATCAGCCGCTGCGGCGAAGGTTGGCGAGCGCCCACAGCGCGGCGGCCACAGCCCCGATCAACGCCACCGGCCAGGCGATCAGCGTGAGCCCCTCGCCCGCGCACCCCGCCAGGAAGGCTCGTTCCGGGTGCGGGGTCTCTCGCTGAGCGCGCTCCCGCTCCCGCCGAATCGAGGCGTCGTAACGGCGTTGCCACGCCGAGCGGCCGTCGTCGAACACGGCTGGTCAGCGAACGATGGTGCCGGTTTGGCCGCCGGTGAGGATCTCGCGCAGGGCGCCCTCGCGTGACATGTCGAACACGACGATCGGGATCTGGTTGTCGCGGCAGAACGCGATCGCCGTGGCATCCATGACCTTGAGATCCTTGTTCATCACGTCCATGTACGAAATCTCGGGGAACTTCACCGCGTTCGGGTTCTGACGCGGGTCGGAGTCGTAGATGCCGTCGACCCCCGAGTGGGTGCCCTTGAGCAGCGCCTGGGCTTCGATCTCGGCGGCGCGCAGCGCAGCCGCGGTGTCGGTGGTGAAGAACGGGTTGCCGGTGCCGGCCGCGAAGATGACCACCCGGCCCTTTTCGAGGTGCCGCATCGCCCGGCGGCGGATGTACGGCTCGGCGATCCGCGGCATCTCGATCGCCGACTGCACGCGCACCTCGGCCCCGCGCCGTTCGAGCGCGTCTTGCAGAGCGAGCGCGTTCATCACCGTGGCGAGCATTCCGATGTGGTCGCTCTGGGTGGCGTCCATGCCTTCCATCGCCCCGGTGCGGCCGCGCCAGAAGTTGCCGCCACCGACCACCACGGCGACGTCGACGTCGAGGTTCTCGCGCAGGTCGAGGATCTCGGCCGCGGTGTGGTCGAGCGTGGGGGCATCGAGCCCGCGGCCCGACGGCCCCGCCAATGCCTCCCCCGACGGCTTGAAGACGATTCGTTTCCAGCGCGCAGTGTCGGACATCAACGGCCGATCATGCCAGATCGGACCTGCCAAGGCCGCATGGCAGCAGGTGCAGCCCGCGTTGCCACGGACGGTTCAGCTGGCCGCGTCGACGAGCGAACCGACCGCCTGCTGGCGAAGGCCGATGTCGATCGCGAGGTCGGTGAAGATGTCGACCATCTCGGCTCGGTAGCGCAGCTGGGTGGTCACCACGTCGGGGGCGCGGTCGAGCGTGTGCCCTGCGTGCAGGTCTTCAACGCCCGCGGAGCGGGCGCGGCGGACGCGCGCGGCGGCTTCGTCGAACAGGTCGGTGTGGTCGGGGTCGCTCGCCGCGAGGGCGGCCAGTACTCCGAGCACCTTGTCTTGGTCGACCGTGCCGGTCACGTCGTTGTCGGTGACGGCAAGCCCGATCGTGGCGGCGGCGTCGATCACGTTCACAATGGTCCTCCATCTGCCGGGCGCGGGGCACCCGGTAGTTCAGTCAACGCCGCGCTCGCGCCCGATATTGCATGACATCGGTCACCCCACCCGCCGGGGCGGGCGGGGCCTACCGACTCTCAGCCGATTTCGACCTGGGCGAAGTTGACGATGGTGGCGTCGCCGATGAACTGCTTGATCGAGACCTTGTCGTCCTTGGCGTAGGGCTGCTCGAGCAGGGCGACGTCCTTGAAGAAGCCGTTCAGGCGGCCCTCGACGATCTTCGGGACGGCGGCCTCGGGCTTGCCCTCGTTGAGCGTGATCGTCTCGAGCGTCTTGCGCTCGGCCTCGACCACGTCGGCGGGGACGTCGTCGCGGGTCAGGTACTTCGGCCGGGCGAAGGCGATGTGCACGGCCACGTCGTGGGCCAGCTCGTCGCTCCCCCCGGCGATCTCGACCAGCACGCCGTTCACGCCGCGCCCACCCTGAATGTGCTCGTAGTGGCCGAGCACGTTGCCGGGGGCAGCGACGATCTGGACGGCCTTGCCGACCTCGATCTTCTCCTTGAGCGTGATCTTCAACTCTTCGAGCTGCTCCTGGCGCTGGACGACGGCGTCGGGGCCACCGGCCACGACGAGTTCGGCAAGCGCCTCGGCCTCGGCCTTGAACTGGTCGGAGCCGGCGACGAAGTCGGTCTCCGACTTGAGCAGCACGAGCGCCCCGGTGGTGCCGTCGATCTTGACGGCGACGACACCCTGGTTGTTCTCGCGGTCGTCGCGCTTGGCGCTGGCGGCCAGGCCTTTCTCACGGAGCCACTGCTTGGCGGCTTCGGTGTCGCCGTCGTTGGCCTCGAGCGCCTTCTTGGCATCCATCATCCCGGCGCCGGTGGCATCGCGCAGGGCCTTCACGTCTTGGGCAGTGAATGACACGGGGGTCGTCCTTTCAGCGTGTCGCGTCAGCGTGTGGGGGTCACTCGGCGGCGGCCGCGTCGGCGGCCGGCTCGGTGGCAACGACGGGCTCGACCACCGGAGCGGCCTCGGCCTCCGGCTCGGCAGCCTCGGCTACCGGCTCGGGAGCGGCCTCGGGCTTGGGGGCCTTGCTGGCGGCGAGGCGGGCCTCGCGATCGGCCTGGGCGCGCGCGGCGGCGTTGCGGGCGTCGGCCTGGGCCTGGGCGAACGCAGCCTCTTCCTCGGCGCTGCGCTCGGGCTTGGCGGCCGCTTCGACGTCGCCGTGGGCGGCGGCCTTGGGGCGCCGGCCGGCGATGTAGCGGCCTTCCTCGACGGCGTCGGCGATGACACGGCTGAGCAGCGTGTTGGCACGGATCGCGTCGTCGTTGCCGGGGATGGGGTACTGGATCACGTCGGGGTCGACGTTGGTGTCGACGACGGCCACCACCGGGATGCCGAGCTTGTTGGCCTCGGTGACGGCGATGTGCTCCTTCTTGGTGTCGAGCACGAACACCGCCTGGGGCGCCTTCTTCATGTGCCGCAAGCCACCGAGGTTGCGCTGGAGCTTCACCAGCTCGCGGTCGAGCAGCAGAGCTTCCTTCTTGATCATCACCTCGAACTCGCCCGAGGCCTTCATGCGCTCGTACTCGAGCATCTTGTTGATGCTCTTCGAGATCGTCTCGAAGTTGGTGAGCATGCCGCCCAGCCAGCGCTCGTTCACGTACGGCATGCCGACCTTCTCGGCGTAGCTCTGGATGGGGTCCTGGGCCTGCTTCTTGGTGCCGACGAACAGGATCTCGCCACCGTTGGCGACCAGGTCGCGGACGAACCCGTAGGCGACCTCGGTACGGCTGAGCGTCTGCTCGAGATCGATGATGTAGATGCCGTTGCGCTCACCGAAGATGAAACGCTTCATCTTCGGGTTCCAGCGGCGGGTCTGGTGCCCGAAGTGGACACCTGCCTCGAGCAGCTGACGCATGCTGATGACGGCCATGAGAACTCTCCTTCGCGCGGTTGCTTGACCAACCCCGGCACCTCCCCGGTTCCGGGGGCGGCGACCGCGTGTTCGGGGCGGGCCTCTGCTAGTAGGGACGGCGCACCGGGCGGTGAGCCGGGGTGCAACGCTATCGGCCGTTCTGCCTGGTGACGACCAACGTTCGGGTTCACGTCGCGCAGTGCAGCACCGGCGGGGGCGCCGGCGGTGCTGGACCGTCGCGCGGGATCAGGCGGACCCGGTAGCGCCAGGTGCCGAGGTACGGCGCTGGGTCGCGGTAGGCATCGTCGCCATCGCGGAGGCCGAAGTGGAACTCGCCTGCGGTGCGCCCGAGGCGCAGACCGGCCACGACCGGGTCGCCGCGCCCGACCGCGACGTCCGCCAGGTTGCCGTACGTGAGCCGCCACCCGTTGGCCAGCTCGACCACCACGTAGGTGATGCCGGCCACGTCGCCGGCGAACGTGACCCGGCCGGCGGCGATCGCAGGCACGGCGATACCGGCCGGCGTTCCGTAGGCGATGCCCCGGTTTCCCGGGCACCACGGGCAGGCCGGCTCGCGGTACGGGTCGACGACGACCGCGGCGACGGGGGGTTCCCAGCACGGCACCGCAGCGACGGGCATGGCCCGCCCGAGCAGAAGGGTGAACACGAGCAGGGTGACGATCGAGCGGCGCACGGCGGCCTCCTGGTGAGGGCGGTGGGAGGCGGCGAGCCGCGATCTGCCGGGGACCGGCGCCAGCAGGCTACCCGAGGGGTGTGCCACGGCTACTGTCCCCTGCGATGGATGCCGAACTGCGCGCTCGCCGGCTGGCCATGCTCGACGAACACTTCGCGTCCGAGGTCGAGCAGCAGTTCGAACGCACGCTGGCCACGTTCGCCGGTACGCCGCGCTACGAGATCATGGCCACCGGGCAGGTGCACGAGGGCGAGGCCGACGTGCTCGCCTACCACCGCAACCAGCGTGCCGCGTTCCCCGACCAGCGTCACGAGAACGTGCGCTTCCACGTCGCCGACGACGACACGATCGTGGCCGAGTTCGACCTGCTCGGCACGAACCTCGGCGAGTTCTACGGCACGCCGCCGACCGGCAAGGCGTTCCGGGTACCCACCATCGCCGTGTTCACGTTCGACGGTGAGTTGCTCGTCAACGAACGGGTGTACCTCGACAGCAGCGACCTGCTCGTGCAGATCGGCCGCGGCGACATCCTCGAACTGCGGGCAAGCCTGGCGCCGCGATGAGCCGTCGCTCTCACGGCCCTGACGGGCCGCCCAGTCGGCGCGTACACCGCGGCCGTGACGCGGCCGCAGGATCGGGCACGAGCGACTCGCATACCGAGCGTGGGTCAAGCTCTGCCGACCGCGGGGCGATGTAGTCGGGTGCTCACTGCCGACGCGACCGAACTGCCCGAATGGGCGCTGTACGGCCTGGCCGTGCTGGCGCGGGCGGTCGCCGCACGCGGCGAGGGCGCCGGCGAGCAGCATGCCGGCGCCGTGTCCGCCGGGCGTCGCGCGCTGCACGACTCGCTGACCGGCGACGGTCCGTTCGCCGTGCTCACCGCCAACGCCCGCCTCACCGAGCGCGAAGCCGAGTCGCTGGCCGTCCTCGCCACGGCCGAAACCCAGGTTGCCGCGCAGCGCCTGCTGGTGGGCCTACAGGGTGATGCGGCAGCGCACCGGGTGGCGCTCGGCACGCTCGTCGATGTCGTCGAAGCTGCCCACGTCGGCGAACTCGGAGTCGGCCCCGACGGCGCGCTCCGCCGGGCCGCGCTCGTCGACGTCAGCGACGCCGCCGACGCGCCGTGGCTCGACCAGCGGCTGGGTGTGCACCCCACCGTGGTGTGGAGCCTGCTCGGCGACCCCGGGCGCGAGCCGGGCCTGCACCCCGACGCCTACACGCTGCGTACCGACGCCGAGGGCGCGGCCGGCCTTGCCGTGGTGACGGGCGCCGACCCGGGGCGTCGCCGCATCGCCGCCGCCGACGCGCTCGCCGGGCACTCGTTCCTGATCGCCCCGCTTCCCGACACCGACGTCGGCTGGGGTGCGCTCGTGCGCGAGGCCACGCTCACCGGCCAGGGCGTCATCGTCGAGCTCGACGAGACGTTGCCGCCGAACGGCCGCCGCTGGATCGAGCGCGCCGACCACATCGCCTGGGCGCTCGTGTGCCGCCGCGACATCCCGATCCCCGAGCTGCCCGACCGGCCGTGGGCGGCCGTGCACGTACCCGAGGCGCCGGTGACCGACGACGAGTGGCAGGCACGGCTGGGCGACGCCCCGCGCGACCACCGGCTCACGCTCGACCAGCTCGACCTGGTCGCCCGCGCCCACGACGCCTACGACGGCGACCTCGACGCGGCCGTACGACGGCTGGTCAGCGGGCGCCTCGAACAGGTCACCCGACGCGTGCGCCCGCGGTACCGGTGGGACGACCTCGTGCTGTCGCCCGAGCGCAAGGAAGCGCTGCGTTCGGTCGCCGACCGCTACCGCCACGCCACGCAGGTGTACGACCAGTGGGGCTTCAGCCCGGCGCCGTCGCGGGGCACGGTGGCCCTGTTCTCGGGGCCGTCGGGCACCGGCAAGTCGATGGCCGCCGAGGTGGTCGCCGGGACGCTCCACCTCGACCTGTTCAAGCTCGACCTGTCGGCCGTCGTCAGCAAGTACATCGGCGAGACCGAAAAGAACCTCGAACAGGTCTTCGAGGCGGCCGGCACCGGCAACCTGCTGCTGTTCTTCGACGAAGCCGACGCGCTGTTCGGCAAACGCTCGGAAGTCCGCGACTCGCGCGACCGGTACGCCAACGTCGAGACGTCGTACCTACTCCAGCGGCTCGAGGTCTACGACGGGTTGGTCGTGCTGGCCACGAACTTCGAGAAGAACATCGACGACGCGTTCCTGCGGCGGATCCACACCCGCATCGAGTTCACGCTGCCGGGGCCCGCCGAGCGCCAGTCGATCTGGGAGGGCAACCTGCCCGACGACGCCCCGGTCGAGGGAATCGACACAACCTGGCTGGCCGAGCACTTCGAGCTGTCGGGCGGCCAGATCCGCAACGCTGTGGTGCGCGCCGGCTTCCTGGCCGCCTCGGCCGGCACGCCGGTGACGATGGAGTGCGCGGTCAAGGCCGTGGCCCAGGAACTCCGCAAGCAGGGCCGCCTCATCAAAGCCAGCGAGTTCGGCGACTACGCCGACCTGATCTGAGACCGCGGTGGCCTCACGCCACGCCGGCTGAGCGGAGGCGGGCGCGGAGGTGTAGAACCGACTTGGTGTGGATCTGGCTGACCCGCGACTCGGTGACCCCCAGCACGTCGCCGATCTCGGCGAGCGTGAGGCCCTCGTCGTAGTACAGCGACAGCACGAGCTTCTCGCGTTCAGGTAGGCGGCGGATCTCGTGGCGCATGATCCGGCGCAACTCGTCTTCTTCCACCACCGCGGTCGGCGAGGCGAACCCGGCCGAATCGACGGCCTGGGGTTCGTGGCCGGCCTCGATCGCCCGGTCGAGCGGGCCGACCGTGGTGGCCGCGATCGACGCCAGCCAGCGCGCCAACTCGTCGGTGCCGATCCGGAGGTGGGCGGCGAGCTCGTCGTCGGTGGGCGAACGGTCGAGTCGCTGCTCGAGCTCGGCGATCGCCCGCTCGACCTCGCGGGCACGGCTGCGCACCGAGCGCGGCACCCAGTCGAGCTGGCGTAACCCGTCGTAGATCGCGCCGCGGATGCGTGGCGCTGCGAACGTCTCGAACTTGAACCCGCGATCGGGCTCGTAGCGGTCGATCGCGTCGATCAGGCCGAACACGCCGTAGCTGACCAGGTCGCCGGGGTCGACGCTGTTCGGGAGGCCGGCGCCGACGCGGCCGGCGACGAACTTGACGAGTGGCGAGTAGTGCACGATCAGGTGATCGCGCGATGCCTGGTTCTTCCGGTTCAACCACCGGGTCCAGTGCATCCCCAGGTCGGGGTCGTCGGGAACGATGCTCATGGGTTGACCACCTGGCTCATGCGCGGGGGTGGGAGGCGGTGTAGGCCTCGCGGAGGCGTTCGCGGCTGACGTGGGTGTAGCGCTGGGTGGTGGCGACGTCGGCGTGGCCAAGCAGTTCCTGTACCGAGCGCAGGTCGGCGCCGCCGTCGAGCAGGTGCGTCGCGAACGTGTGCCGCAGCGCATGCGGATGGGTGGGGGTGGGCGAGCGCCGGTCGAGCACGCGCCGTACGTCGCGCGGGGTCATCGGCTTGCCGCGCTCGTTGGCGAACACCACCGGGGCCATGCCGTCGGGTACGACCTCGTGGCGCACGGCAAGCCAGCCCCGCAAGGCGGCGACGGCCGGTTCGCTGAGCGGGGCGCGCCGCTGCTTGGCGCCCTTGCCCCACACGGTGACGTGGGCCGGCGGGTCGAGCACCACCGCAGCCACCTCCAGCTCGCACAGCTCGGACACGCGCAGGCCGCTGCCGTAGAGCACCTCGAGCAGGGCGTCGTCGCGGCGCCGCCGCCACGCGGGTTCGCCGTCGGGCAGGCGGCCGTCGAGCAACTCGCCGAGGTCGGTCTGGTCGAGCACCCGCGGGAGGCGCCCGGCATCGGCCGACACGTGCAGGCCCAACGTGGGGTCGACGGTGACCAGCCCGGTGCGCACGGCCCACCCGAAGTAGCGCCGCAAGGCGGCGGCCTTGCGGGCGATGCTACGGCGGGCGAACTCGCGGGTACTCAAGTTGGCGACGTACCGGCGGAGATGAGTCCGGGTGACCGCGGCAGGCGATTCCACGTGCATCCGGGCGACCCAGTCGGCGAACAGGCGCACGTCGGCGGTGTACGCGTCGAGCGTGCGATCGGCCAGCGCTGTGTGCGCGGCGACGAACGCGCCCAGCTGCCAATCCCGGTGGTCGCCCTGCACGGGCCACACGGTATTCGCTCACGCGCTCAGCAATCGGGATCCGGCCGGCTCGAACCAACCACCGACCTCTTCCAACCACCCGCTGCGGGCCAGACGAAACGCCGCCAGCGCAGCGTCGGCCGGCCCGCAACCCAACCCGACCGCCAACATGTCGAGCGTGCACGGGCGGGCCGCACACAGGTCGAGCACCAGTTGCTGGAACGTGTCGGGAGCCGGACGCCGGCCGAACGGAAGGCGCTGCTGACCGACGTTGCGCAAGCCGAGCGCGACGAGCACGTCGTCGACCGACCGCACCGGCTGGGCACCTTGGTCGATCAGCCAGTTCGTACCGTCGGACGCCCGCGAGCGCACCGACCCGGGCACGGCCAGGACGGGCACGTCGCGCTTGGTCGCCGCCTCGACCGTGATCATGCTGCCGCCCCGGTCGCGGCTCTCGACGACCACCAGCAGCTCCGCGATCGCCGCCAGGATGCGGTTGCGCAGCGGGAACCGCCACGGCTCGGGGGTGACCCCCGGCGCCCACTCCGACAGCAGCACTCCGGCCTCGCCGACCCATCGCCACAGGTCGGTGTGCTGACGTGGGTACGGGTGGTCGAGCCCGTTGGCGACCACGCCGACGGCGCGACCCGGCCCGCCCGCCGCACGGGCGCCCCGGTGGGCCGCACCGTCGATGCCGCGTGCCAGCCCCGACACCACTGTGACCCCGGCCCGGGCCAGTTCCTCACCCAGTTCGGCGGCGGTGGCCCGGCCTGCCGCGGTGGCGTTGCGGGTGCCGACGATGGCCACCCGCCGGGCGTCGAGGGCTGCCAGGTCGCCGCGGGCGAACAGGACCACCGGTGCCTGAGCGTCGTGGCGCAACGGTTCTGGGTAGCGCGGGTCGCTGACCGGCACGGTGTCGACACCGAGCCGGGCGCAGCGTTCGAGCACCGCACCCGGGCGCGCCAGCCCGGCCTCGCGTCGCAGTGCCCGCAGCGTCGACACGTCGAGCGCCCGGTGCACCGCCGGGTGCAGGTCGCCGCCGTCGCGCAGCAGGCACCATGCTTCGTCGGGCGGGTGGTGCCACATCAGCCGACGGAGACGCCACGGCCCGGCCGACGGCAAGCCGGCCAGGTCGGTCAACGCGACGAGTGCATGTTCGGGAAGCGGGCCGACATGGGCGGCGAGGTCGCGCCGTTCGGCGGCGTCGGCGCCGCTCACGCGGCGAGCCCTGTCGCGATCGCGCCGACATGGGCGCGCATGCCGAGCGCCAGCGCGATCGCATCCTCGCCCACCTCGTCGGTCATGCCGGCGAGGTCGGTGATGGTGCGGGCGACCCGGCGGATGCGGTGGTAGCCGCGGGCGGTGAGGCGACCCCGCTCGATCTCACTGCGCAGCAGCTTCGCCGCCGGATCGGTGAGCGGCGCGTGCTCGGTGAGGTCGGAGTCGTCGAGCCCGGCGTTGAGCGTGCCTTGCCGGGCAAGCGCACGCTGTCGAGCGACGGCGACACGGGCGGCCACCTCGGCGCTCGACTCGCCGGGTGGCCCGTCGAGCAGTTCGTCGACGTCTGGCCGCGACACGCCGACGCGCAGGTCGAACCGGTCGAGTAGTGGCCCCGACAGCTTGCCGATGTAGCGCGCCCGGGCCCGCTCGTCGCAGGCGCACTCGCCGGGCGCCCCGGCGCCACCGCACGGGCAGGGGTTGGTGGCCCCCACCATCTGGAACCCGGCCGGCATCGGCACCCGCAGTTGGTGCGTGCGGCCGACCATCACCGTGCCCTCCTCGACCGCTTCGCGCAGCCCGTCGAGCACGCGCGCCTCGAACTGGCCCATCTCGTCGAGAAACAAGATTCCACGATGCGCCAAGCTGACCTCGCCGAGCCGTACGACCTGGGCGCCACCACCCACCACGGCGGCGAGCGAACTGGTGTGGTGGGGCGACCGGAACGGTGGGCGCATCACCAACCCACTCGGCGGAAGCGGCAGGCCTGCCGCCGAATGGATCATGGTGACCTGCAGCGCGTCGTCGGCCGCCAGCTCGGGCAGCAGGCCCGGGAGCCGCCGGGCGAGCATCGTCTTGCCCGCCCCGGGCGGCCCCACGAACAGCAGGTGGTGGCCGCCGGCGGCCGCCACTTCCAGCGCCAGGCGAGCGTGCGGCTGACCCTTCACGTCGGCCAGGTCGGGTTCGTCGGGCTCGGGGGCGACGGCCCGCGGCGCCTCGTCGGCTGGCCACGCGGCCACCGAGTTCAGCGCCTCGACCAACTCACGCAGGTTGCCGACACCGCGTACGCCGAGGCACCCGGCCACCCGCGCCTCGGCGACGCACTCGGCCGGAACCACCCATTCGAAGTCGGTACGCACGCCGACCATCGGGGCCACGCCGGGCACCCGCCGGATGTTGCCGTCGAGACCAAGTTCGCCGGCGAATGCCAACCCGTCGACCGCGTCGGCCGGCACCTGCTCGGTGGCGACCAGCACCCCGACCGCCACCGCCAGATCGAGCCCCGAGCCGACTTTGCGGTAGTGCGGCGGGGCGAGGTTGACGACGATCTTCTTGTCGGGCCACAGGTAGCCGGCGGCGAACACCGCCGAACGCACCCGGTCGCGGGCCTCGCGGCACGACTCGTCGGGCAGGCCGAGCATGGTGAGCCCCGGCACCCCCTTGCCGACATGCACTTCAACCGACACGGGGTAGCCCCGCGCGCCGACGATGGTGGCAGACGGAATGGCAACGATCACAGCAACAACCTCCAAGGCACAGCCGCGTGGACGCGGCACCGGTATCTCGGAGGGAGGGCAACTGCCCCTCGACAGCTGCTGCGCACTCTACGCAGGGGCTGTCACAGAGTTTTCCAGGGGGTTGCGTCGATGGGCGTGACCTGGTTTCCCAGGAGACAGATGGCACACTCGTCGCCGTGATCCGACGGGCAACGTTCGCCGCACTGCTGGGGGTCGTCGCGCTCGGCGGGTGCAACCGCGACGAGTCGCCCAGCAGCGACGCCGAGCGGTTCTGTGGCGAGGCCCGCGCCAACGCGGCGCTGATCACCGAGCAACTCCCGGTCGACCTTGCCGAGTTGGAAGCGACACTCGACTTCTACCGACTGATGGGTCAGCTCGCCCCGCTGGCGATCGCCACCGAGTGGAACACCGTCGTCGCCGCCTACGAGACCGCCAGCACCGTGGTGCCCGGCGACGCCCAGTCGGAACAGAAGATGGCGATGACCATCTATGCGGCCGAGCCGTCGGCCTACGCCGTCAAGGTCTGGCTGGAACGCAACTGCGGCGTCGACATCCCGATCGTCACGATCGCCCCCCACGACCCCGTACCGGCACGCACCCTCCCACCGGCGACGGCGCCAGATACCGGCACCCCGCCGTAGCCACCGGCCCCGGTACTCCCGGTGGTAGCGACCGACTCAGCTACCTGTGTCCGAGCTCCGCTTGCGTGTCGGCATCGGCCGGTCGGTACGTTGCCCGGCCATGCGTCCTCGCACTGCTCTGGCCGGCCTACTCGTCGTCTCGCTGGCACTCACCGCATGCTCCGGCGACGACGACGCCGGGCCGGGCACCACCCCATCGGAACGCACCGAGCCCACCGCCGAGACCACCGCCCCGGCCCCCCAGCCCACCGATCCGCCCACCGCCGCGGCGCCCACCACCGAGCCGTCGGCTCCCGAGACCACCGCGCCCACCACCAACCCGCCCGTGACCGAGGACCGCGCCTACTACGTGCTCCCACCCGGCAACTTCGGGGGCCTACCCACCAACGACGACTCGCTCGACCAGCTCGCCCTGTACGACGGGTTGACGCCACTGCGGGGCGACATCGACGACGCCGACCTCGACCAGTTCTTCCTGCCGCAGAACTTCGCTCCGGTCGGCGCCACCCGCGAGGAAGACACCGGCCGCGCCGGCACCACGATCGTCTACGACGACTACGGCGTCGCCCACATCACGGGCGAGACCCGCGCCGACCTCGCGTTCGGCGCCGGATGGGTCACCGCCCGCGACCGGGCCCTGCTGCTGACGCTCGGCCGCGGGCCGGCCCGGGCGGCGGTGGCCGACATCCCCGGCATCGATGCCTTCGGCCTGGTCACCAGCGGCCAGTCGTTCGTGCCCAGCGCGGCGGCCGAGCAGCTCGTCACCGACCAGGTGCAGCTGCTGATCGACACGTACGGCGCCGAGGGCGAAGAGATCGTCGCCGACGCCCAAGCCTACGCCGACGGCATCAACGCCCACTGGGCGGCGACCGGTGTCGACTCGGCACCCGCCACCGTCAACGACGTGATTGCCGTCACCGCGTTCATCGGGTCGATCTTCGGCGCCGGTGGCGGTGGCGAGGCCCGCAACGCCGAGTTCCTCGCCCAGCTCCAGAACCGGCTCGGTGACGAGCTCGGCCGCCAGGTGTGGGAAGACCTTCTGCCCGGCACCGACGCCGACGCTCCCACCACGATCACCGAGACGTTCGACTACCCGGTGCTGACCGGCGGCGAGGTGACCGGCTCGGTGGTACTCGACGAGGGCTCGATCGTGGCCTTCGACCCGCTCGACGCGGCCCCCCAGGGCTGGCGCCGGCCGGCTGCGCCGACCGCTCCCTCGTCCGTCGACGCCGCCGACACGCCGCCCCACAAGCAAGCGTCGAACTGGCTGATCGCCGCGCCCGAGGCGTCGGTGAACGGCACGACGCTGGCGGTGATGGGGCCCCAGCTCGGCTACTACTACCCCGAGATCGTCCAGCAGATCCACCTCAGCGGCCCGGGCATCGAGGCCCAGGGTGCGGCCGTTCCCGGCCTGGCGATGTACATGCTGATCGGGCGCACCGCCGACTACGCGTGGAGCCTCACCTCGGCCGACCAGGACGTCCGCGACACGTTCGCCGAGGTGCTCTGCGAGCCCGACGGCTCGGCCCCCACGGTCGCCTCGCAGCACTACGAGTTCGACGGCGAGTGCGTGGCGTTCGAGCAGTTCGACGCGGGCGCGCTGAACGGCCAGCAGATCGTGTTCCCACGTTCGGTGCACGGCCCGGTGATCGGCACGGCGACGGTCGACGGCGCGCCGGTGGCGCTCACCCGCCAGCGCTCCACGTTCGGCCGCGACGCTCTCAACCTCAAGGCGCTCAAGGACATGACCGAGGGCGACGCGGCAACACCCGCCGAGTTCTTCGACGTCGCCGATCAGTTCGGGTTCACATTCAACTGGGGCTACGCCAACCGCGAGGGCATCGCCTACTTCGCTTCGGGCTATCTGCCGGTGCGGGCCCCCGGGCTCGACCGCCGGCTGCCCACGCTCGGCACCGGCGAGTACGAGTGGCAGGGCTTCCTCACCCGCGACCAGCACCCCCATGCGGACGCCGGCGCCGACGGGCGCCTGCTCAACTGGAACAACCAGTCGGCACCAGGGTTCATGCACGGTGACGACAACCACTACGGCTCGGTGCACCGCGTCGAACTGTTCGACGGGTGGGCCGCCCAGTCCGAGCTGACCGACGTGGTCGGGGTGATGAACAACGCCGCCACCCAGGACACGGGCAGCGCCGTGTGGCCGGTGGTCAGCGAGCTGCTCGCCGGCGGCGACGCTCCGTCGACGCTGGCCGCCGAGGCGGTGACGCTGCTCGACGCGTGGGTGGCCGACGACGCGCCCATCGTCGACGGCGACGAGGATGGCGACTACGACGCGGCAGGCGCCCGCGTGTTCGCCGAGGTGCTCGGCCCGACCGTCAACGCTGTGCTGGCGCCCGTGCTCGGCCCGGTGCTCGCCGACGGTGTCGGCCTGCGTGGCGTGGGCGAGCTGAGCATCGTCGACGAAGACCTGCGGCTGCTACTCGGCGAGCAGTTGTTGCAACCGTTGCAGGTCCGCTACTGCGGCGCCGGCGACATCGACCGGTGCCGCGCCGACGTGTGGGCGGCGATCGACGCCGCGCTCGCCCAGGCCGCCACCGAGCTGGGCGACGACCTGACGGCATGGCGCGCCGAGGGTCGCCGCACCACGTTCGAGCCGGGCCTCATCCCCGAGACGTTCCGCACCACCAACCGGCCCACCTACCAACAGGTGATCGAATGGGCCCCAGCCTGAAGCCCTGGCTGGCTCAGTAGGCGATCAGTGTGCGGAAGCGGCCGGCGCCCACGACACGGACGCTGTCGGGTAGTCGCTCGCGCAGGCCGCGGTCGCTGGTGACGACGGTGAGGTCGTCGGGTTGGGCGGCGGCGAGCTCGGCGATCGTGTCGTCGGCGGCGTTGCGGCCACGCCGTTCGGCGGCCACGACGCGCAGGTTGCCGCCCGCCAGCTCGAGCACCCGGTCGGGTACGGGTTGGTCGAACACGACGATCACGTCGTCGGCGTGGGTACGGCACCACTCGGCGACGCGCTGGGCGAACCGGGACATCGCCGCCGGGCGGTCGTTCCACCACCCGTCGGGCCGTGACCCGAACACGTTGTTGCCGTCAACGATCCAGCGCACGCGACCACGGTACGGCAGGTCTACAGCAACGCCGACGGCACGTCGACGGCCCGCGCGCGGAGCCACTCCCCCAAGCTCTTGGCCTGAGCATCGACCCGGGTGCTCGCGGCGACACCCTCGTCGAGCAGCCCGTGGATCACGAAGTTCAGCGCCCACACGTTCCGGAACACGTGGCGTTCGATCTGCAGCGGCGCGGTCTCGGGCAGCAGCTCGCGGAGCCGGTCGACGGTGAGGTAGCCGGCCAACCAGTCGAACGCCTCCGCGGTGCGTGTGAACACCCCGAGGTTGGCGTTGCCACCCTTGTCGCCCGAGCGGGTTCCGACGACGCAGCCGAGGGGCACGCGTTCGGTGGGGACGGTGGTTTCGACAGGCTCAACCACCGGGGTGGCAACGACCGGCTCAACCACCTTGTCCGAGACGACCCCCGAAGCCACCTGCACCGTGGTACCTCCGACGTGCACGTACTGGGGCACCAGGTCGGCGGGGACGGTGGCGGGTACGTACACGCCGTACGGCTGGGCCGGGGTGGGCGAGCCCGACAGCGCGTACAGCCCGGGAATGCTCGCCAGGGCGGTCTCGGTGAAGGCGTTCGTGAACGCCCGGCCGACCTTGCGCTCGTCGGCGTCCTTGACGGTGATCCGCAACTCGGCCGTGGCTTCCTCGTTGCTGGCCGGGTCGGGGTGGTCGTGGCGGATCAGGCGCGTGGTGACCGAGCCGAACTCGCCGGGGGTGAACGGGCAGGCGTCCCAGAACGTCGCTTGCACCACGTCGGCCTTGGCTTCGACGTCGAGCCCGGTGAGCGCCACCGACACCTGGTTGCGGTACCCACCGAACCGGTTCATCGCCACCTTCAGCGTCGCCGGCGGGGGCACCCCGACGGTGCCCGACACGCGCACCCGGTCGGGGCCGACCTGTTCGAGGTCGACCGTGGTGAACACGCCGGTGACGTCGGGGTTGTGGTACAGCGGCCCGCCGATCTCGTAGAGCAGTTGCGACGTGACGGTGCCGACCGAGATCAGCCCACCGGTGCCGTCGTGCTTGCCGATCACGGCCGAGCCGTCGGCGGCGACCTCGGCCCACGGGAACCCGATCCGCGCGATGCCGGGCACCTCCTCGAAGAACGAATAGTTGCCGCCCGCGACCTGTGCCGAGCACTCGATCAGGTGGCCCGCGGCGAGCGCCCCGGCAAGCGGGTTCCAGTCGTCGCGAGCCCAGCCGTGGTGCCAGGCAGCCGGGCCCATCACGACCGCGGCGTCGGTGACGCGCCCGGTGATCACCACGTCGGCACCGCGCGTCAGGGCCTCGACGATGCCCCAGCACCCGAGGTAGGCATTGGCGGTGACGTACTGCGACGGGTCGCCGAGCTCGCCGGTGTTGCCGTCGTCGAACGGGGCCAGCGCCCCGGTCACGGCCAGTTCGGCCAGCCGCGGCATCAGGTCGTCGCCGTCGACGTAGGCGATCGTCGGCGCCACGCCGAGCCGGTCGGCCACCTGCTGCACGGCCTCGGCGCAGCCGGCCGGGTCGAGGCCACCGGCGTTCGACACGACCTTGATGCCGCGGTCGAGGCACGTACCGAGTACCTGTTCCATCTGGGTGACGAACGTGCCGGCGAAGCCGCGGCCGGGCTGTTTCGCGCGAATCCGCGACAGGATCAGCATCGTCAACTCGGCCAGCCAATCGCCGGTGAGCACGTCGATCGGCCCACCCTCGACCATCTCGCGGGCGCCCGACAAGCGGTCGCCGAAGAACCCCGAGCAGTTGGCGATACGGATCGGCCCGCCGGGCGTCGCGGCCATCACTCCTCCGGGTGTTCGAGGGCGACGAGCAGGTCGCCCTGGTCGACCCGGTCGCCGACGCCGAAGCGCACCTCACCGACGACGCCGTCGCTGGCGGCGGTGATGCGGTGCTCCATCTTCATCGCCTCTACCACCATCAGCAGATCGCCCTCGGCGACGTGCTGGCCCGGCTCGACGTGCACGGCGATGACGGTGCCGGGCAGCGGGCTGATCGGTCCGGCGCCCTCGGCGGCAAGGTCGTGGTCGGCGAAGCGCGGTGGAGCGGTCCACACGATCGTGCCGGCTGCACCGGTCGTGACGGTGATGTCACCGCTGAGTTCCACGTCGATCGCGTGGCGCACCCCATCGAGCTCGATCACCACGCGT
This sequence comes from Ilumatobacter sp., assembly GCA_035556435.1. GTDB lineage: Bacteria > Actinomycetota > Acidimicrobiia > Acidimicrobiales > Ilumatobacteraceae > Ilumatobacter. The sequence continues at coordinate 107,915 of DATMEY010000035.1, forward strand.
GGCGCGGTGCGCGCCAGCAGGCGGGCGACCGCGGGCCGGCGGTCGTCGGGGCCGAGCACGCCGTCGTCGCCGGGCACCGGTGGCGGGCCGACGAGCAGGTCGGCGGTGACGCCATCGGTGCCGAGCACGTACTCGACGTGGCGCTCGACGCCGTCACGGATGCGCACGCGGCGCTGGCCGCGCGTGCGCAGGTTGCGCCACCCCGACGGAGCGAACGCGAGCGGGTCGGCAGCACGGTTGGCGGCCTCGGCGGCGAACACCGCAGCGAGCAGGTGCGCGGTCTCGTCGGCGTCGGGCATCGCCGCCGGGGTGAGCACGTCGGGGTGCTCGGCGAGGTACGCGGTGGGGGTCGCCCCGGCGAGGAAGTCGGGTTCGCCGAGGATGGCTGCCAGCGTCGCCGCGTTCGTGTGCACACCGGTGACCCGGCTGCCGCGCAACGCCCGCGCCAGGCGTGCCGCGGCCCCGGCTCGGGTGGCGTCGTGCACGATCACCTTGGCGAGCATCGAGTCGTAGTCGGCGGCCACCGAGCTGCCCGCCCGGAAGCCGGTGTCGACGCGTACCCCGTCACCGTCGATGTCGAAGTGGGACAGCGTGCCCACCGACGGGAGCCACCCGGCCGCCGGGTCTTCGGCCACCAGGCGCACTTCGATCGCCGACCCGGTGAACGTGATGTCGTCCTGGCCCAGCGGGAGCGGTTCGCCGCGGGCGACGCGGAGCTGCCATTCGACCAGGTCGAGGCCGGTGACCTCCTCGGTCACCGGGTGTTCCACCTGCAGCCGGGTGTTGACCTCGAGGAACGTGATCTCACTGCGGCCGGCGACATCGGGGTCGCCCACCATGTACTCGACCGTGCCGGCGCCCACGTACGCCACGTGCCGGGCGAGCGCGACCGCGCCGGCGTGCAACGCCGCGCGCACCTCGGGAGTGATGCCCGGCGAGGGCGACTCCTCGACGATCTTCTGGTTGCGGCGCTGGATCGAGCATTCGCGCTCGCCCAGGTGCACCGCGTTGCCGTGTCTGTCGCCGAAGATCTGCACTTCGACGTGGCGGCCGCGGGCGATGTACGGCTCGATGAACACGGTGCCGTCGCCGAACGCCGACTGGGCCTCGCGCGACGCCGCGGCGACGGCCTCGTCGAGCTCGCCGGCCGAGGCGACCACCCGCATCCCGCGCCCGCCACCACCAGCGGCAGCCTTCACCAGCAGCGGGTACTCCGGTAACGAACCGTGCCAGACACCGTCGGTTACCTCGATGATCGGCGAGGTCGGCACCCCGGCTTCGATCGCGGCTTGCTTGGCGGCGATCTTGTCGCCGAGCAGGTGGATCTGCTCGGGCGTCGGACCGACCCAGGTCAGCCCGGCGGCCGTGACGGCCTCGGCGAACCCGGCGTTCTCGGCGAGGAACCCGTAGCCGGGGTGCACGGCATCGGCACCGGTGCGCCGGGCGGCGGCGATGATCGCCTCGGCGTCGAGGTAGGTGGGGATCGCCACCGCGACATCAACCGCGTCGACATGCAACGCGTCGCGGTCGGGTTCTGTGTACACGCCGACCGTGCCGATACCCATCCGGTGCGCGGTGCGGGCGATCCGGCAAGCGATCTCGCCCCGGTTGGCGATCAGCAGCCGCGCGATCACCGAACACCCCCGCCGACCCGAACTCTGCGGCAGGAACAGCGCCGGCGGCCGGCACAATTCCTGCCGCTGACTTCGAAGCTGCGGTCAGTGGCAGGAACAGTGACGGGGGCCGGCACAATTCCTGCCGCTGAGTGCCGGGGGGCTGGATCGAGGGTGGCGGTCAGTGGCGCCATACGCCGAACTCCTTCGTGCCCTGCACGACGTTGCTGTGGGCCGCCGACAGGGCGATGCCGAGCACGGTGCGGCTGTCGCCCGGGTGGATGATGCCGTCGTCCCACATCCGCCCGGTCGAGTACAGCGCCGACTCCTCGTGGGCGATCTTGGCCTCGAGCGCGGCCTTCTGGCCCTGGAGCACCTCCTCGTCGACCTCCACCCCGCGGCCGGCGGCGGCGTTGCGGGCGATGATGTCCATCACCCCCGCGAGCTGCTTCCCACCCATCACGGCGATCTTGTGGTTCGGCCACGAGAACACGAACCGCGGGTTGTAGGCCCGCCCGGCCATGCCGTAGTTGCCGGCGCCGTAGGACGCACCGACCATCAGGTTGAAGTGCGGCACCTCGCTGTTCGACACGGCGTTGACGAGCTTGGCGCCGTTACGGATGATGCCGCCCCGCTCGGCCTTCGAGCCGACCATGAAGCCGGTGATGTTGTGGAGGAAGATCAGCGGCGTCGACGTGCGGTTGCACAGCTGGATGAACTGGGCGCCCTTGGCCGCCTCCTCCGAGAACAAGATGCCGTTGTTGCCGACCAGGCCGACCGGAAAGCCGTGGATCGAGCCCCACCCGCACACCAGCTTGTCGCCGTACAGAGGCTTGAACTCCTCAAACCGGCTGCCGTCGAGAATGCGCGCGTACACCTCGTGGATGTCGAACGGGATGCGCAGGTCGGCCTGCGCGCAGCCGATCAGCTCGGCCGGGTCGTACAGCGGCGGGTCGGCCGGCTCGGTGGGGCCCGGGCCAAGCTTGCGCCACCCCAGGTGGGCGACGACGTCGCGGGCGATTCGCAGGGCGTCCATCTCGTCGACCGCGAGGTAGTCGGACAGGCCCGACACGCGGCTGTGCATCTCGGCCCCGCCAAGCGTCTCCTCGTCGACGATCTCGTCGATCGCCATCTTCACCAATGGCGGCCCGCCCAGGTAGGCAGTGCCGCGGTTCTTCACGAAGATCGTGTAGTCACTCATACCCGGCACGTAGGCCCCACCTGCCGTGGCCGGGCCGAAACCGACCGTGATGGTGGGGATGCCGAGCTTCGACAGCTGGGTGAGGTTGCGGAACGACTCGCCGCCGGGCACGAAGATGTCGGCCTGGTTGGGCAAGTCGGCGCCGGCCGACTCGTTGAGGTTGATGACCGGCAGCCGGTTGCGGCGGGCGATGTCGTGGAAGTGGGCGGTCTTGATGATGGTGCGCGGGTTCATCGACCCGCCCCGGTACGTCATGTCGATCGCGTTGATCGCGCACTCGACACCGCTCACCACGCCGATCGCGTTGACCGTGCCGCACCCGATCGGGAACTCGCTGCCCCACCCGGCCAAGGCGTGCAGCTCAAGGATCGGTGTGTCGGGGTCGACCAGTTGCTCGATCCGCTCGCGGGCGAGCATCTTGCCGCGCTGGCGGTGCCGGTCGACATAGCGCTGCCCACCGATCGACGGCACCGACGCCATCAACTCGGCGACCTGCTCCCACAGCCCCTGCATCTGGGCGAGGTTGGCCCGATAGTCGTCCGAGCGCGTGTCGAGTTTCGAGCGCAGCACGGTCCCCACGAACGCCACGCTACGTCGCGGTACCAATCTGAGTCAATCGGTACCGTCCTGGTGACTCGACAACCGGCGCTGTCGCGGCCACACTGCGTGACATGGCGGTTCCCCCCGTAACCCCTTGGCCGCGCGTGGCAATCGTGCTCGGCGCCGTCGTGGCGTCGACTGTGCTGCCGGCCTGCGCCGCCACCGACGGCGACCCGGCGATGGCCGAGGACGCGTTCCGCACGGTCGCGATCGGCTTGTGCGGCGAACTGATCGACGCCCGCGAACCCGCCGTGTGGCAGGCCGGTACCGAGGCCTCGCTCCGCGTCCTGGAGCTGTCGGTGACCCGCCAGGAGCCGGCGCTCGATGAGGTCGAGGATCTCACCGCCGCGCTCACGCTGTACCGCGACGACCTGCTGCTCTCGGTCGATGCACTCGGGGGGCTGGAACCGCCCGACGACCTGATCGCCGACTGGCAGACCGTGATCGGTTCGGGGGCCAACGCGGTCGCCACCGTCGAGGCGCGGCTCGCCGCGGTGACCGAACGCACCGTTGCCTCGTCCGACCTCACCGCGGAGTTCGACGACGTCGAAGCGGTCGGTTCGGCGCTCGAAGCGCTGGCGCTGGTGAACCGCGACTGCGCGAGCGTGTTCCGCGAGTTCGGACCGGCCGAAGGGTTCGAGGACTTCGTCACCCGGGCTGCCGGCGCGTGCACGTTGGTAGTCGAGCGCCGGCTTACGAACGGCTACGACGACGACGCCGATGCCGCGCTCGACACGTTCGCAACTGTGCTCGACGGCGCGCCGGTCGAAGCCACCCCCGAGCTGATCGAAACGCTCGAACGGCTGGCCACCGAATGGCACACCACCCACGGCCAGTTCGCCGCGCTCGACCCGGAGATGTCGCCGGCCCCCACGGAGTGGCAACGCACGATCGACTACGCCACCCAACGGGCGACGCTGTTCGAGGCACGCGCGGCCGCCGTGTCGTCCGGCGACCCGGCCAAGATCGAGACCGCCTTCACGCTCGACCCGTCACTCGAACCGGGCCTAGGTGACCTGGCCGCGCTCGGCCTCGCCGGCCGCGACTGCCGAGCCATCCGCGCCTGACACCGGTTGCCGACCAGGTGGTTTCGACAAGCTCAACCACCGGGAGCGCACGCCGGCCAGGTGGTTGAGCTTGTCGAAACCACCGGGACGCGCGCTGGCTTGGCGTGGCAGGCTGCACGGCATGGCCGCCTTGACCCAGCGTTCCACCCACGAACTCGACGGGCTGCTCGACGACGTTCGCTCGGCTCCCGCCGACGCCGGTGAGGTGCAGCTGATCGTCGCCCGGCCTGGCGTCGGCGAACGCGAGGCGCTCGACACCGCCGACCTCGACACGGCGATCGGCTTGGTGGGCGACAACTGGTTCGTCCGTGGCAGCTCATCGACAACCGACGGCACTGCCCACCCCGAGGCGCAGCTCACGATCATGAATGCCCGCGCCGCCGACGCGGTCGCCGGCGGCCGCGCCAACTGGGCGTTGGCCGGCGACCAGATCTACGCCGATCTCGACATCTCCCACGAGAACCTGCCGGCCGGCACGCGCCTGCGGGTCGGCACCGCGGTGGTCGAGGTATCGGTCAAGCCGCACACGGGGTGTGCCAAGTTCACACAGCGCTTCGGCCTCGACGCGATGCGTTGGGTCAACAGCCCCGACGGCAAGCAGCTGCGCCTGCGCGGTGTGAACTGCCGAGTCGTCGAACCAGGCCGGGTCACGCTCGGCGACCCGATCACCAAGCTGTAACTCCCCCACGCCCGGTGGCAACGACCGGCTCAACCAGCTTGGCCACTCAGGCGCCGCGGTGGCGTTCGATGCGGTCGGCGCCGGGGTCGATGCCGGGGAGTTGTTGCTCGAACCGGCCCACGTGGGTGGCGGCCAGGGCGGCGACGATCGCCTCCACGTCGGTCCAGGTTTCGGCCCGCGGCCCGTCGAGGCCGCGGTTGTACGGCTGGTCGAACACGATCACGGTGTTGCCGGCCGCGCGTAGGGCGGCGATGTTGTGGGCCGCGTCGTCGACGTAGGCGTCGGCTTCCACCTGGGGTTTGGCGCCGAGGAAGCACAGGTCGCGGTACGGGATGCGGTGCAGGTCGAGCCACGCGGCGGTGTCGCCGATCGCCTTGGCGTGGCCCCAGTGCACGTACAGGCGGTGGGTGATGATGCGGATCCAGATGCCGGCGTCCGACAGCCGCCACAGCGCCTCGGCAGCACCGGGCATCACCGGCATGGTGGCGAACATGTCGTGCTCCATCACGGCGATGCGGTGGTAGTGCGCGTACTGGTCGTCGTCGAGGCCCCATTCGTGGAAGTCCCACGAACGCTCGAGCGGCAACGACTCGGGGTCGACGCCGCGCAACTCGGCGAAGATCTCGCGGAACCGGTGGGTGTGGTCGCCGACCACACCGTCGAGGTCGACGCCGAGGATGAAGTCGGGTCGCGGAGCCATCGGCTCAGGCTACGGGGCCAGGGCGTCGGGAAGTTCGGGGGTTGGGTCGACCCGGCGCCCGCGCGAGGTACCTCCCGGACCGGCGACGATCCTCCGGCGGACCGCTCCCGACACGATGTCGACGGCGATCGTTCCGACCACCACGACGATCAACGCGAGCCCGGCAGTGCCGTACTCCTTGAACCTGATCGCCTCGGTGAGGTCGGTGCCGATGCCACCCGCACCGACGACGCCGAGGACGGCCGAGGCGCGGATGTTGATCTCGAAGCGGTACAGCATGAACGACGTCAGCTCGGGCGCGACCTGAGGGACGACCGCCCAGCGCAAGCGCTGGATGCGGCTCGCCCCGACCGCGTCGGCAGCCTCGATCGGCCCGCGATCGATGCCCTCGACGATCTCGTAGCAGAGCTTGCCGAGGCTGCCGATCGAGTGGATGCCGATCGCCAGTACGCCGGCCATCGGGTGCAACCCGAAGACGGGGATGAACACCATCGCCAAGACGATCTCGGGCACCGCGCGGATCACGTTGAAGAACTGCCGGGTGATCCACGCGACCGGCCGACCGACCAAGTTCTCGGCTGCCAAGAACGCCAGTGGCAGGGCGAACACAGCGCCGATCAACGTGCCGATCCAGGCCATCGAGATCGACGCCCACATCTGGCCCAACAGGTGCCCCAGCTTGTCCCACTCGAGGTCGCTGAACATCGTGCGCGCCAGGCGGAACATCCGCTCGGGCGCGGCGGCGAGGCGACCCCACTTGATGTCGAGCGACCACCACGACCACACCACCGCGGCGACGACCACCGTCGACAGGCCCAACCGGAACGTGTCGAGCGCTTTCGACGGCAGCTCGACTCGGGCCCCGGCAGGCCGCTGCGTGGAGGCCGACGAACTCACACCAGCCTCCGGCGGATGGCGACCGAGAGGCGCTCGACCACGAACACCACCAGGAAGAACATCACGACCAGGCCCCACATCTGTTCGTACGCCTCGAGCCGGCCGCGTTCACGGAAGAAGTTGAGCCGTTGGCCGATGCCGCCGGCCCCGACGAACCCGAGCACCACCGAGGCTCTCAGGTTGAGTTCGAACGAGTAGAGCGCGAACGAGCTGAACGCCGGCAGGATCTGCGGCACGATCGCCGTGCGCAGCATCTGTGTGTGCCCCGCCCCAGCCGCGTTGGCAGCCTCGACCGGGCCGAGGTCGATGCCATCGAGCGTGTCCGCGGTGAGCTTGCTCATCACCGCACACGAGAAGAAGGTCAGGGCCAGAAAGCCCGGGAGTGCGCCGATGCCCACGCCGAGCACGAACAACCCGGCCCACAGCAGGTCGGGGAACGCGCGGATCACGTTGTTGAAGGCGCGCAGGATCATCCTGGGGATGCGGTAGGGGTTGCCGATCCGGGTCGACCACAGCGACAGCGGCAACGCCAGCAAGATCCCACCCAGCGTGCCCAACACAGCGAGGTAGAGCGTCTCGAGGAACGCGTTGCGCGAGCGTTGCGAGAACATCTCGCCCCAGCGGATGTTCTTGAGGCCACGGGCCACGGGGTTCGGCCGGGTGAAGACGTCACCGAACGCGCCCAACGAGAAGCCGACCTTGGCGGCCGCGAACACCGAGAACGCCAGCACGGCGACGCCGAGCGCAATCGCGAACCGCGAGCGCGGCGGACGGGGTGGCACTTGGACGGGAGCTGTCACCGGACTAGAGCGCAGCCTGCTTGGCCATCGTGTCGTCGGCGGTCAGGCTGCGTCCGTAGATGTCGCGGAAGACGTTCTCGTCGGCCGCCTCGCCGGGCCCGTCGAATACCAGCTCGCCGGCCCGCAGGCCGATGATCCGGTCGGCGTAGGCGGTAGCGAGGTCGAGGAAGTGCAGGTTGACGATCGTGGTGATGCCGAGCTCGCGGCTGATCTGCTGGAGGTACTTCATCACGACGTGGCTGGTGGGCGGGTCGAGCGAGGCGACCGGCTCGTCGGCCAGCACGATCGTGGGTTCTTGGGCGAGTGCACGGGCGATACCGACCCGCTGGCGCTGGCCGCCCGACAGGTTCGATGCGCGCACGTGGGCTTTGTCGAGGATCTCGACGCGTTGGAGCGCGCGGGCCGCGATCTGCACGTCGGCCTCGGGATACAGCCCGAGCAGCGTGCGCCAGGTGGGCACCTCGTGGAGCCGGCCCATCAGCACGTTCTTCAGCACGGTGGTGCGGTCGACCAGGTTGAACCCCTGGAAGATCATGCCGATCTCGCCGCGCAGGGCGCGCATGCCCTTGCGGTTGAGCGAGCGGACGTCGTGCCCGTTCACGGTCAGCTGGCCGTCGGTGAGCGGCACGAGCCCGTTGATCGCCCGGATCAGCGTCGACTTGCCAGCCCCCGACAGGCCGACGATGACGACGAACTCGCCGTCGCCGATTTCGAGGTCGAGCCCCTTCATTGCCGACACGCCACCGCGATAGGTGACCGAGGCGTTCTCGAATCGAATCATGTGGAGTGTGTAGCCGATGCGGGCCGCGCCGCAGCGCAAGCCCGCACCGGCTACCCGTTACGTCGGGTCAGCTGAGCAGGAAGCTCAGCTGCTCCTCGAGGTCGCGGATGATGTCGTAGCTGCCGGCCGGCACAGGCACGAACTCGTTGATCTCGTACAGCTCGTCGAGGAGGGCGGCGCCCTCCTCGGTGGCCGAGATGTCGATGAACGCCTGCGTGATCGCGGCCTTCAGGTCGTCGGGCAGGTCGCCGGCGACGGCGAAGCCGTCGTTCGGGATCGGGGCCGACCAGCCGAACACCACGACCTGCTCACCCACGTCGGGCACCGTCTCGGCGAGTTGGCCACGGGCGTCGTTGAACGACACACCGACGTCGGCGTCACCGTCGTACACGGCCTGCACAGCCGAGTCGTGGCCACCGGCGAACACCGACGTGATGCCGGTCTCGGGGTCGACGCCGGCATCGAGCAGGCCGAGCGCCGGCACGAGATAGCCCGACGTGGAACCCTGGCTGACGAAGGCGACGGTCTTGCCCTCGACGTTAGCGAGCGCGTCGAGCCCGACGGGGCCTTGGGCCGGGTCGGTGGCCTGGTCGACACCGTTGCAGAACAACCAGCCGTTGTCGTTGGCGACGGGCTCGTCGGCACAGAACGTGTCGGGGTCGTTGGTGAACCACTGGGTGACGTACTGGCCGAAGCCGAAGCGCACCGACTGGAGGATCAGGTCGGCCCCGGCCTCGTCCTCGGCGAGCACCATCTGCGACGGGCCAAGCCCGCCGGCGATGTGCGCCTGGCCCGACTGGAGGGCCACGATCACACCGGCATAGTCGGACGGCACGAGCGCCTCGATCTCGATGCCACCGAGCGCCTCCGAGAGGAGCGCGGCGAGCGGCTCGGCACTGTCGATCAAGCCGCCGGCCTCTTGCGAGGGCGTCAACGTGAACACCAACTTGTCCGGCCAGTCCTCCCCAGACGGGGCCGGTGCTTCGGTGGTGGGCGCCTCGGTGCTCGGAGCCTCGGTGTCGGGCGCCTCGGTGGTGGGCGCCTCGGTGTCGGGTGCTTCGGTGGTGGGTGACTCGGTAACCGGCGCCTGGGTGGTGCCGGTGTCATCGTCGTCGCCTCCGCAGGCGGCCAGTGCCAACGCACCGACCGACAGCGCGGCGATCATCGCTCGTCGCTTCATGTGTTCACGTTTCCTTTGCTGTTGATGGGCTGCGGGGGCAACCCGACTCAGTCGGCACGACGATAACCGAATGCGCCGACCCGCCTGCCACGACGCCGATTCCGACCGACCGGGTGGCGAGATGTGGAACACTGCCCACCGTGGGGACGGGAGTCATCGTCACAGCGCTGGTGCTGATCGCCCTGGCCGGTGGTGGGGCGGTGGCCGTTCAGCGCTCTCGACGGGCGTTCAAGCTCGCCGGAAGCGACCGCGACCCCACCCCCGACCCGCGCGCCGAGGCGGCCGCACGCAACGCCGCCGTGCGACTCACCAGCGGTGCTCTACGCGAACTGCCGGTGCCGATGTGGCGGGTCGTCTACGAGATCGGCGCCGGTCGGCTGACGGGTACCGAGCACGTGCTGGTCGGCCCGCCGGGCGTGTTCGCCGTCACCACCACGATCGATCCGCTGCCCGGCGAGGCGGCCGGCGACCCCGACCCGGTCGCGGTGGCCCGGGCGGCGATGACACGCGGCGGCCTCGACGACGCGCTCGCCGCGGTACAGATGTCGAGCACCGGGTTGCTGGCCGTGCACTGGGGCGGAGCGCCGGCCGGGTCGGCCCCCACCTGCGCCGGCGTGCACGGAGTGACCCACGTCGACGGCCGGCGCCTCGCCGCCTGGGCCACCTCGCTCTCCGAGGCCACGCTCACCCCCGCCCAGGTCGACCTGGCCTGGCAAACCGTCGTCCGCAGCATCGGCCGCCCCGACCCTCTCCCCTGAGTTGCGTCAGCGGTCAGACGGATAGGTCGTCACCCCCGGTCGACGAGTGGCGCACCGACGGCCCGCGCACCAATGGTCTCGATACACCGGCTGCGCCGGCACTCGACCACCGGGCGAGTTGCGTCAGCGGAAGAGGTCTTTGGTGGTGTCGCGGAGCACTGGGGCCATCGTGGCGGTGTCGTCGGGGGCCCAGGCGTAGCCGCGCACCACGGCCACGGGTACCCGGCTGGTGTTGCCCTTGACGAGTTCGGCAGCGCTCGCCAACTCGTCGGCGACGCACAGTTCCTGCACGCGGTACTCGTGGCCGTGCGGGTCGTGCTCGCCGATGTAGCTGCGCAGCGGGGCGATGCCGGCGACACCGATCGCCACGTCGGTCTGGCCCTCGCGCCAGGGCCGCCCGAACGTGTCGGTGACCACCACTGCCACATCGACGCCCGCCGCGGCAAAGCCGGCCCGGGCCAGCCGCGCCGACGCGTCAGGGTCGACCGGCAACGTCAGCACCCGGCCCGAGCCGCCGCTCGACGATTGGTCCACCCCCGCGTTGGCGCACACGAAGCCGTGCCGGGTCTCGGTGATCAACACCGGGCCGACCTGGCGGACGACCCGGCGCGACTCGCGCAGCACCACCTCGACCACGCGGGGGTCCTTGTCCCACTGTGGCGCCCAGGTTCGGGCGAACTCCGACGGCTCGACGTCGGCCAACTCGACCTGGCAGCCCTCGGCCTTCGACACGATCTTCGACGTGATCACCACGATGTCGCCGTCGGCGAGCGCGAACGCCCCGGCGATCAACTCGGCCAAGTCGTCGCCCGGCTCGATCTCGGGCAGCCCCTCGACCGGGAACACCTGCAGCGCATTCGGCACGCCGGCACGCTAGTGGTCAAACTGGGCGGGTGACCGCGCCAGCAGATGTGCCGTTCGTCTCGGAGACCTTCGACCCCGATGCCTGGCAAGCCGTGCCGGGGTTCGACTTCACCGACATCACCTACCACCGCGGGCGCACCGTGCCGGCCGTGCGGATCGCCTTCAACCGACCCGAGGTGCGCAACGCGTTCCGGCCGCACACGGTCGACGAGCTGTACACCGCGCTCGACCACGCGCGCATGTCGTCCGATGTCGGGTGCGTGCTGCTCACCGGCAACGGCCCGTCGCCCAAAGACGGTGGCTGGGCGTTCTGCTCGGGCGGCGACCAGCGCATCCGCGGCAAGGACGGCTACAAGTACGCCGAAGGGGTCGACGCGGCGTCGATCGACCCGGCCCGCTCGGGGCGCCTGCACATCCTCGAGGTGCAGCGTCTGATCCGGTTCATGCCCAAGGTGGTGATCGCGGTGGTGAACGGGTGGGCCGCCGGTGGCGGGCACAGCCTGCACGTCGTGTGCGACCTCACCCTGGCGAGCGCCGAGCACGGCAAGTTCAAGCAGACCGACGCCGACGTCGCCTCGTTCGACGCCGGCTTCGGCTCGGCCTACCTCGCCCGCTTCGTCGGCCAGAAGTTCGCTCGCGAGATCTTCTTCCTCGGTCGCGAGTACTCGGCCGAGCAGATGCACGCTATGGGCGGCGTCAACGCGGTGGTGCCGCACGTCGAGCTGGAGGGCACCGCGCTCGAGTGGGCGGCCGAGATCTGCGCCAAGTCGCCGACCGCCCAGCGCATGCTGAAGTACGCGTTCAACATGATCGACGACGGCCTGGTGGGCCAGCAGATCTTCGCCGGCGAGACCACCCGCCTCGCCTATGGCACCGACGAGGCCGCCGAGGGCCGCGACGCGTTCCTCGAAAAGCGCCCCCCCGACTGGTCGCCGTTCCCCTACTACTACTAGGGGCGCATACTGGCCCGATGGTCGATGCCCGCGAGTTCCAGCGCACTGGGGCGCCGGCGACGCTGACCGAGTTGCTCGCGCTCGACGGCGTGCGTGAAGAGCTGATCGTCGCGCCCGGGTCGCGGGTTGGGTTCATGGCCTTGCATGGCGGCCACCTCGAGGCCGCCACCGACCGGATCGTGCTCGCCGCGGCAGCCCAGGCCGGTGCCTCGGCTTACGTGGTGCACCACCCCGAGGGGCTCGACCGTCACCTGCCCTCGGTGCGGTACCGGCCCGACGAATCGGCGGCCCTGAGCGAGTTCGTCGAGCACGTCGACGTGGTCGTGTCGCTGCACGGATACGGGCGCGAGGGATGGTGGACGACGGTGCTCGTGGGCGGCGCCGACCGCGCTCTCGCCCACCACCTGGCCGCCCATCTCGGCCCGCGGTTGCCCGGCTACGACCTGGTGACCGACCTCGAACAGATCCCCACCAACCTGCGCGGGCTGAGCGATGCCAACCCGGTCAACGCCACGTGCGGAGGTGGCGTGCAACTCGAACTGCCGCCGCGGGTCCGCGGTATTTCGCCGCTCAGCCCGCCCGCCGACGCCGACGGCTGGTCGCCGCCCACCAGGGCGCTGGTCGACGGGTTGGCCGACTTTGCCCACCAACTCGATCATCCCGATGTTGCTCGACATTGACGACCCTGCCGATCCGCGGCTGGCGCCGTTCCGCCTCCACGAGCGCGGGCTGGCCAACCGCGCCGCCAAGCGCGACGACACCGGTGCCGGGCTGTTCCTCGCCGAGGGCGACCTGGTGGTCGAGCGTGCGCTCGACGCCGGCTGTGTTCCCGTGCTGGCGCTGGCCGACGGGGCGCGCCTGCCGAGCGTGGCAGGGCGGCTCGCCACGCAGATCGACGTGTTCGTGGGTGGCGAGGCGATGCGCCGGCACGTCACCGGGCTGGGAATGCCGCAGCCGGTGATCGCCCTGTTCCAACGCCCGCCACGCCCGACACCGGCCGAGCTGACCTCCCGCGCCCAACGGCTGGTCGTGGTGGAGGGGGTCGACAACCCGGCCAACATCGGCGGCATCGTCCGCAACGCGGCCGGGCTCGGCTGGGACGGCCTGCTGCTCGACCACACCAGCGCCGACCCGCTCCACCGGCGTTCGCTGCGGGTGGCGATGGGCACCGCGTTCGCGCTCCCCCACGCCCGTACCCGCGACCTGGTCGGGGTGCTGGCCGGGTTGGTGGGCATCGAGCTGTTCGCACTGACCCCCGACACGGCCGCGGTCGACATCCGCGACATCCGGCCAGGCGGCCGGCGGGCGGTGCTGATCGGCTCGGAACGGGCCGGCCTCAGCGACGCGGTGCTCGCCACGGCAACGCCCGTGCGGATCGCGATGTCGCCCGGCGTCGACAGCCTCAACGCCGCAGCCGCCACCGCCATCGCCTGCTTCGCCCTGGCGTGAACCGTTGGTCGAGGTCGTCTCGATACAACGGAGGGGCGGCTACGCCGCGAGTGCGCCACTCGACGACCGGGTGTCGCTCCGGTGGTCGAGCGCGGGTCGTCTCGACACCGGACGCACCTCGACGACCGGGGCGCTGACGGTGGTCGAGTGCGGGTCGTCTCGACACCGAACGCACCTTGACGACCGGGTGTCGCTCCGGTGGTCGAGTGCCAGGTCGTCCCAACACCGAACACACCTCGACAACCGGGACGCTGACGGTGGTCGAGTGCCGGGCTCTGCCAGGCGTATCGAGACCTGGTGCGCGACGCGCTACTTGCGGCGGCGGCGGGTGCGGGTGCGTGACGTGCTGTGGCTGGGTTCCCAGCGGAACTTGGTGACCGCCAGCAGCACGCCGATCACGCCCCACACGGCGACCACGCCGAGCTTGTCCCAACTCCACGCGGGCGCGTCGGGGAGCGGGTTGAGCGTGTTCTGGAAGGCGTTGACGAACGGCTTCAACGGCAGCCAGTCGGCGACCTGCAGCCACGCCGGACGCTCGTGGTCCATCGGCACGAACGTGTCGGAGATGAACGCCAGCGGCAGGATCGTCGCGTTGGCGACGGCCGGCGCGCTGTCCTGGTTCGGCACCAGCGCGGCCACGCCCATGCCGAGCGCAGCGAACGAACCGACGCCGACCAGGAACGTCACCGCCAACGCCGGCATGCGGTTCGCCACGATGTCGAGGTCGTAGAACACCACGCCGAGCAGCAGCTGCAGCAGTACGCCGACGGCGGCGACGACGACCGCCGCGGCGATCCACCCGGCCAGGTACACGCCGGTGGGGATCGGCGTCGAACGCCACCGCTTGAGGGTTCCCGTGTCGCGCCGAATGGGCACGACGTTGACGAGGTTCGTGTAGGTGGCCGACACCGCCGTGAAGGCGGCCAGCCCGCCCGTGTAGTACTGGCCCACGGGCCACGCCCCGTACGGGCTGTCGACGGTGTCGCCACCGAACAGGGCGTTGAACAGCACCAGCATCAGCAGCGGTAGGACGAGCGTGAAGAACATGCCGACCGGGCTGCGCACAGCCGTCAGCAGCTGATAGCGGACCTGTTGGGCGAACAGCGGCGCCGCGGGCGGCAGGCTCACGGCTGCTCCTCGTCGATCTGTCCGGCGGCTTGCTCGCCCGACAGGCGGAGGAACACGTCTTCGAGCGTCGGCCGGCGCACCGTCAACGCCTCCAGCTCCACGTCGTGGCGAGCCGCCCCACCGGTGATCGCCGCCAGCACCCGGGTCGGCTCGGCGGTGTCGATCGTGACCGTGCCGTCGTCGGCGACCACCGCCCCCGGCGGAAGCGCCAGGTCGTCGAGCGCCACGCCGGGCGGGCGGCGAAACGTGATGGTGGCCTCAGGCACCCGGGCACGCAACTGCTCGGGCGTGCCCTCGGCGACCAGCTGCCCGGCGGCCATCACGCCGACACGGTGGGCGAGCTGTTCGGCTTCGTCCATGTAGTGGGTAGTGAGCAGCACGGTCATCCCGCCGTCGCACAGGTGCCGCACGAGCTCCCACGCCTGGCGCCGGGCGGCCGGGTCGAACCCGGTGGTGGGCTCGTCGAGGAACAGCAGGTCGGGCGAGCCGATGATGCCGAGGGCCAGGTCGAGGCGCCGCTGCTGGCCCCCCGACAGGGTGCCGATCCGTACGTCCGACTTGCCGGCCAACCCGACCAGGTCGAGCAGTTCGCCGACCGACCGCGGGCGCGAGTACACGCTGCCGTAAAACCGCAGCGCTTCGCCCACGGTCAGCGCCCGCTCGATCGACGACGCCTGGAGCACGATGCCGATCCGGTCGCGCAGCTCGCGCCCGGCGGTGGCCGGGTCGTGCCCGAGCACGCGTACGTGGCCGGACGCTGCGTGGCGATGCCCTTCGAGCACTTCGACGGTCGACGTCTTGCCGGCGCCGTTGTGACCCAGCAGGGCGTACACCTCGCCGGCGGCGACATCGAGCGCGATGCCGCGCACGGCGTGCACGCCACCGCCATCTCGGCCGTACCGGACGTGCAGGTCGCGCACCGTCACCGGAGCGTCGGGCTGGGGTGTCATCTCGGGTAGCTCGCCGACGTGATCGGTAGGCCGGTGTCGTTGCGCAGGTGCTCGGCGGCCGGCACGAAGTACTCCATCAGCTCGGCCGCGACCGCCGGGTCGGTGCACGTGCGCTCGACCGCCGCACGCATGTGGGCGAGCCAACGGTCGCGTTCGGCCGGGCCGACGTGGAACGGGAAGTGCCGCATCCGCAGACGCGGGTGTCCGCGCTCGTCGGAGTAGGTGGTGGGCCCGCCCCAGTACTGCACCAGGAACAGCGTCAACCGGTGCCTGGCGCCCGTGAAGTCGGGGTACTCGGGGTACAGCGGGGCGAGCAGCTCGTCGGTGGCTACGCCCTCGTAGAACGCATCGACCAACCGTTCGAAGAACGGGTCACCGCCGACCCGCTCGTACAGGGGAGCCTCCACGCCCCTGGAGGCTAGGGGGAGGCGAGGGGTTCAGACCGCCGGGTTGAACTTGCGGTAGTCGACCAGCTCGTCGCGCTTGACGACGAAGGGGGTCGAGCCGTCGCAGGCGTCGAGGATGATCGCGGTGTCGGTGGCGAGCAGCACGAGTGCGCTGATCACGGAGTCGTCGTGCACGAGTTCAAGCACGTCGCCCGATTCGATCCGGTCGTTGAGGAGGGTGGTCATCTTGATCTTGCCGTCTTCTTCGTTCAGTGTGCGGGCCCCGTGCCCGCCGATTGCATCGGTTGCAACCATTGCCAGCTTGAATCATTCCTGACACGAATCACACGAACCAGTCAGAAACGTGTGAAATTCGTCACTCGAAGTCGGGTTCCACCCACCCCGGGAACACGTCGGGCAGTCCGTCCGACACCAGGTCGGTGAACGTCGCCGGGCGCTTGTCGAGGAACGCCGTGACGCCCTCGCGGGCGTCGGCACTGCGGCCGCGTTCGAGGATCGCCCGGCTGTCGGCGCGGTGGGCCTCCATCGGGTGCGCGGCACCGAGCATCCGCCACATCATCTGCCGTGTCAGCGCCACCGACACGGGCGCCGAATGGTCGGCGATCTCGGCCGCCAGCGCGCGCGCCGCGGGCAGCAGGTCGGCGGGTTCGTGCACACTGCGCACCAGCCCACCGGCGAGCGCTTCGTAGGCGTTGAACAGGCGGCCCGAGTACGACCATTCGAGCGCCCGGCTGATGCCCACGACGCGCGGCAGGAACCAGGTCGACGCTGCCTCGGGCACGATCCCGCGGCGGGCGAACACGAACCCGAAACGGGCCGTGGTGGCGGCCAGGCGGACGTCCATCGGCAATGTCATCGTCACCCCGATGCCCACCGCGGCGCCGTTGATCGCGCCGATGACCGGCTTGCGACTGGCGTAGATCCGCAGCGCCGCCATGCCACCGCCGTCGCGGGGCACCCCGGCCTTGGTCTGCACGTCGCTGCCACCGGCGGCGAACGTCTCGCCGCCGAGCGCCAGGTCGGCGCCCGCGCAGAACGCCCGCGCGCCGTGCCCGGTGACGATCACGGCGCGCACACCGTCGTCGGCGTCGGCACGGTCGAAGGCGGCGATGATCTCGTACATCATCTGCCCGGTGAAGGCGTTCATCGCTTCGGGCCGGTACAGCTCGACGGTGGCGACGTGGTCGGCGACGTCGTAGCGGATCTGTTCGAACTTGTCCATCGGGGTTCCTTCGCCGGGTCAGCCGCGCAACACGGTCTGGGTCTGGGTGGTCTTGCCGACCAGCCGGTCGGTGGCGGCCGGGCCGGCGCGCAGCTCGGTCTCGATCACGATCGTCGAGCGGCCGACGTGCAGCGGCGTGGCCGTGGCGACCACCGTGCCCTCACGGACGGCGCCGAGGAAGTTGGTCTTCGACTCGATCGTCGACGTACCAGTCGCGCCCTCGGGCAGGTTCAAGAACGCGCAGGCACCGCCGGCTGCGTCGGCGAGCGCCATCAGCGCCCCGCCGTGCAGCAGGCCGGCGGTGGTGCACAGCTCGGCACGCCAGTCGAGCGACAGCACGACCCGCGCGGCGCTGGCTTCGGTGGCGGTGATGCCCAGCGTGGCGCACAGCGGCATCGACGCCTGGATGAACTCGGTGGTGGCTGCGTCGGAAGCGTTGTCAGCGTTCGGGTCGGGCATGCCCGGAGGTTGGCACGCCGTGCGTCAGCGGCGCGAGTCGAGCCACTCCTCGATCGACGAGCGCAGCCACAGGCGTGGGCGCCCGCGACCGAGGTCGACGACGGGACGCGGCATCGAGCCGTAGCGTCGCTGGTAGAGGCTCACACTGTTGGGGTGTGCCAGCCCGAGCAACGCGGCGAGTTCGCGCGAGTCGATCAGGTCCTCGGTGTTCACCATCGGCGCCACGTGCGCCAGCGTAGCCCGCCCGCATCAGGCCGACCCGTCTCCACGCGTAGACACTTCATGTTCACACCCGTAGACTCCGCCCGATGCCACCCAGCCTGACGATGCCGGACCGGACACTGCCGAACCGAGCTCTGATGGCCAACGACCGGTGCTGGTGTGGCAGCGGTAGCAAGCACAAGCGTTGCCACAGCGACGCCCGCGCCCTGCGGCGGCCAGCCGTCACGCTCGGGCAGGTCTCACCGGTGCGCCCGGTGCCGGGGAACATCGCCCGGCCCGACTACGTCGTCGACGGCAAGCTGCCGGCCGGCCGCTCGTTGCAGATCCAGTCGCCCGACGGCCTCGCCCGGATGCGTCACGCCGGGGCCGTCGCGGCCGAGGTGCTGACACGAGCGTGCGCGGCCGCCGCGCCTGGGGTCACCACCGACGAACTCGACGCGGTGGCCCACGCCACCTACGTCGAGCTGGGCGCGTACCCGAGCACGCTCGGCTACCACGGCTTCCCGAAGTCGATCTGCACGTCGGTCAACGGGGTGTTGTGCCATGGCATCCCCGACGACCGGCCACTCGCCGACGGCGACATCGTCAACATCGACGTCACCGCGTTCGTCGATGGTGTCCACGGCGACACCTCGGCGATGGTGTGCGTGGGCGCGGTGTCACCGGTGCTGCGCGATCTGGTCGAGACCACCCGCGAGGCCACGCTGCGCGGCATCGCCGCGATCCGGCCCGGCCAGCCGCTGCAATGGGTGGCCGAGGCAATCGAGCCGTTCGCCCGCTCGCGCGGGTACGGCGTGGTGCGCGAGTACGGCGGGCACGGCATCGGCACGACGTTCCACGCCGCGCCCCACGTGCACCACCACATCGTCCGCAGCGACCACGTCGTCGTGTGGCCCGGCATGACGTTCACGGTCGAGCCGATGCTCACCACCGGCACCACCCGCTTCGTCACCGCACCCGACGGCTGGACCGAGGTGATGGCCGACCACCTACCCACCGCCCAGTTCGAGCACACCGTCGTCGTCACCGAATCGGGCGCCGAGGTGCTCACCCTCACCGAAACAGGCGAGTCCCCCGCCGGCACCCTCGCCGACCTGCCTGCCGGCAGGTGAACTCCGACTGGGTAGGTGTGACACCGTAGGGAGATGGCCGACCTGGCGATCGACGGAACCGACCTCGTTGTCACATTGCAGCGCAACGAGAAGTTGTGGGGGTTCCTGTCCGACCTGCGAGTTCCCACCGGCTCCATCTCGGCGGTCGACGTCGTCCCCGACGGCCGCCGGGCCGCCCGAGGAATACGAGCACCCGGCCTGGGTGGACCCCAACGGCTGATCGGCACCTGGCGCGCCAGGGGCGACAAGCAGTACGTGTGTGTTCGCCGCAACCAACCTGCGGTCCGCGTCACCCTCGACGGCCAGCGCTACCGAACGGTCCTCATCGGCTCGGACGACGCCGACCGCATCGCCGCCCACGTCCGCGCAGCAGCCAACCTCTGACCAGGCTGATGGCGATCGTGTTCATCACCGGAATGTCGGCGACCGGCAAGTCGACAGTGCTTGCCGAACTCGCCCGTCGCGGACATCGCGTCGTCGACACCGACGATGCGGGCTGGACGCTCGACGCCATCGATGCCGACGGGCAGCCCGATCGGCGCTGGGACCCGGGGCGCATGGCCGCATTGATCGGATCGCACACCGGCACCGGGAACCTGTTCATCTCGGGCTGCGTGTCGAACCAGGGCGACTTCTATGGCGACTTCGACGCAGTCGTCCTGTTGTCGTGCCCGGAGGCGGTCATGTTGCAGCGGCTCGCCGGACGCGACACCAACCCGTTCGGGAAGTCCGACGACGACCGGCAACGCGTCCTCGACGACCTCGCCGTCGTCGAGCCGTTGCTGCGTCGACGCGCCACGGCCGAAATCGACACCCGCGCTCCGGTCGAACAAGTCGCCGACGCCATCCTCCGCGTCACCTGAGGGGCTCAGCGGATAGGCGACCGCCGCCAAGGTGGTTGAGCCCGTCGAAGCCACCAAGACCCACGACGACCGGTGGTAACGACCGGCTCAACCACTTGGTGCTGTTCTGCCTCTCCGCACATGTCCTGAGACTCGCTCCTGTCCTCCGGTTGTTCAGGAGCGGTCTTGCCAGGTGCAGATGCAGGCTTCGTTGCCCTCGGCGTCGGCGAGCACCCAGAACGCCCTCGCCCGAGCGTCGCTGACGAGGGTTCCACCGGCGGCGAGCGCGGCGGCGACGCGCTGCTCGGCCGTGTGGTGCGGCACGGTGATGTCGAAATGGATCCGGTTGCGCTGCGGGCGCGGGGCGTCCATCTGCTGGAACCACACGGCGGGGCCGCGCCCGAGCGGGTCGACCAGGTTGCCGCCCGAGTCGACGCGGTACGCCAGGGCCGCCTCCCAGAACGGCCGGACGGCATCGATGTCGAGCGCGTCGATCGCCAACTCGACCATCTGGGCGGCACCCGGTTCGGCGGTCAACCCACGCTCGGCCGCCAGTTCCGACACGGCGCGGGCGAGGTCGGCGTCGTGGGTGGTCAGGTCTTCGACGGCGTGGGTGGTGAGCCGCACGACCACCCGGTCGGGGTAGCGCACGTCGAGGTCGGGATGATGCTGGTGCGCCTCGGCCAACTCGGCGACCGCAGTCGCGAACTCGGTGGCCGCCGGGAACGACCCGGCCCGGAACGTGGCTTGGATCGACGCCAAGGCGTAGCGCCAGTCGTCGAGCCCGAGTGCATCGAACTCCGGAGCGGTCAGGGTCGTGTACTCGGCCATGCCACCAGCCAACCACGAACCAGGACCCCCGTCGACCTGTTGGTCACGCGACTCCTCGCGCACCACGGGTCTCGATACAACGGAGGGGCGGCTGCGCCGCGAGTGCGCCACTCGACCACCGGGGGCGAGGTCGGCGGGCGGGTCAGACGTCGAGGAACTTGGAGGCGGCAATACCGGAGCCGATCATGCCGACCAGCGCGCCGAAGGCGAGGATGAAGAACGAGACGGTCCAGTTGTAACCGTCGGTAACCACCAGCGCGGTCATACCCGACGACTCGGGGAAGTCCTGCACGCCCTGGGTCCAGCGCCAGTTGATGAACTGGAGCGAGCCGACCGCGATCACACCGCCGAGCAGGCCCTGGATCAGCCCTTCGAGCATGAACGGGATACGGATGAACCAGTCGGTGGCGCCGACCAACTTCATCACCTCGATCTCGCGCCGGCGGGCGAACATCGCCGTGCGGATGGTGTTCCAGATCAACAGGCCCGACGCGAACATCAGCGCGATCCAGAGACCGGTGGTGTACGTCGACACGAACCCCTGGAGTCGGGCGATCAGGTCGATCTGGTCCTCGGCGAGCACCACCGTCTCCACTTGCGGCAGCGACGCGTACGTGTCGCGGAGGCCGCGCAGCACGTCGACCTCGGCCGCCTCGGTGGGCACCACCTTGAACAGCGTGGGGATGTTGTTCTCGTTGAGCAGGTTGAGCGTGGTGGGGTCACCCGCCAACACCACCCGGGCCTCGTCCAGCGAGCACTGCACGTCGCAGTACTCGTAGCGCTCGATGGCCGTGCCCCGCTGCTGGTCGAGCACACCGGCGACGTAGTCGATCGTGTCCTGTTCGGCCTGGGGCACGACGAACACGAGCATCTCGACGCCGCCCTCCCACCGCTTGAGGAGGTTGTCGAAGCCGTGCTGGATCAACAGCGTGAGGCCGAAGATCAGCAACGAGACCGCGGCCGTGATGATCGCCGCCGCGGTGAGCGTGACGTTGCGCTGGAACGACGCCCAGGTTTCGCGCAGGGTGTAGGTGAGACGGGACAACATTGCTGGCTACCAGGCCTACTCGTAGACGCCGCGGGCCTGGTCGCGGACGATCACGCCGCGGTCGAGTTGGATGACGCGCTTGCGCATCGTGTTGACGATCCGCTGGTCGTGGGTGGCCATGACGACGGTGGTGCCGGTCTTGTTGATGCGGTCGAGCAGGCGCATGATGCCTTCGCCGGTGCCCGGGTCGAGGTTGCCGGTGGGCTCGTCGGCGAGCAGGATCAGCGGGCGGTTCACGAACGCCCGGGCCACCGACACGCGCTGCTGCTCGCCACCGGAGAGTTGGTGCGGGAAGCGTTCTTCCTTGCCGGCCAGGCCGACCAGGTCGAGCACGGCGGGCACCTGCTGGCGAATGACGTGCTTGGGCTTGCCGATCACCTCTTGGGCGAAGGCGACGTTCTCGAACACGGTCTTGTTAAGGAGCAGCTTGTAGTCCTGGAAGATGTTGCCGATGTTGCGGCGCAGGTGCGGCACCCGCGACGGCGGCATGTCGATGATGTTGCGGCCTGCCACCCACACGGCCCCGCGCTGGGGCCGCTCCTGGCGGTTGAGCAGGCGCAGCAGCGTGCTCTTGCCCGACCCCGACGGGCCGACGAGGAAGACGAACTCGCCCTTGGCGATGTCGAAGCTGGCGTCGTTGAGTGCGACGACTTCGGCCGAGTAGTTCTTGGTGACGTTCTCGAGACGGATCATGCGACGCCCTGCGACGGGCGAGCCAAAGCTACCGTCACGAAACGGTCATGTAGCGGCACACCGACCCCACCCCAGTTCGAGGTCGAGCGGGCGGGAGTGAACGTCAGGCGAAGATGTCGGCCGCCGTCACGGCGAGGCAGTTGGCGGGAACGTTCGTCAGTTGCTCACGGGCGCAGGCCACCCACACCGGGTGGGCGGCGAGCTGGAGCCGGGCTTCGACGGCCTTGCGCTGCATCTCGCCGACGAGCGTATGTGCCGATCGGCGGCGAGCCCACTTCGCCTCACCGATCACCGCGACCTCGCGGCGCCGGCCGGCCAACCCGACCAGATCGAGCTGGCACGGGTCCTCGTTCGGCCGAACCTGACGCAACCAGAACTCACCGACCTGCACCAGATCGGTGAGCGAACCGATCGCGGCAAGGTGCCGGACGTGCTCGCGCAGGGCTTCCTCCCAGCGGGCCCCCATGTAGTCGTCGAATGCCTCGAGGACCACACCGACGACATTCGGGCCGAGCCCCTGTTCGATGGCCGGCCGGTGGCGCTCGATCACAGTGAGCCAGAACGCGAGGAAGTTGTCGGCAATCCGGTAGTACGACCGCCGGTTGTCGGGCCGTTCGGTCACCGGCTGCACCTTGTCGACCAGGCGCACGGCGGCGAGGTGGTCGAGCACTCGCGTCGGCAGTGTATTGATGACCGACTTGATGTCCGAGAACCCCGAGCGACCACTGGCGATCGCGCGCAGTACCTGCTCGGGGAGGCGTTCGCGCCCGCCGCCGACGGCCTCCTCGTTGGCGAGCACGAGTTCGCCCTCGTTGAGTAGCAGTGCGTGCTCGTGGCAGAACAACCGCTCGACGTTGTCGCGAAGCCCCACCGATCCGTCCCAGGCACCCAGGTAGTACGGCATCCCGCCACACACACCCCACGCCGCGGCTCGTTCGACTGGGGTGGCGGCCGGTAGGATCGCCGACACCTCGTGCGGGCGGAACGGTTGTACCAGCAGCCGTAACGTCGTCCGGTTGAACAGCGGCGCATCCTGAGCCTGGATCGCCTCCATCGAGCGGACGGCCGAACCGCAGAGCACCAGCTTGAGTTGGCTGGTGCCGTCGATGCGCTCCCAGATCGCACGCAGCCGGCTGTCGAAGCCGGGGATGACTTTGAACAGTTCCGGAAACTCGTCGATGACGACGAGCAGCGGCTCCGCGTCGGCGAGGTCGGCCAACGTCTCGAAGGCGTCGTCCCAATCGACGAATGGACGTATCGCAAGATCGCGGCGGCGCGGCGACACGACCGCGGCCACCGCCCTCGACAACGACGCCAGCTCGTCGAGCGGCGCCTGGTTGCTGGCGACGTGGAACACCGCCCGCCGGTCACTCGCCCAGTGCTTCAGCAACCAGCTCTTGCCGACCCGACGTCGCCCCCACACGATGCCCAGTGCCGATCCGGGACGCTTCCACCACGCGTCCAGCGCGGCCAGCTCGTCGGTGCGGTTGACGAAACCTGGAGTCGACAACTGTCGAGACATGACATGTATCATACCTCTCGAACATGATACGTGTAACGTATCTTTCTTGAACGGACGATTGATCGCGCCCGATCAGCCGATCCGGGGGTAGCGGCCTGCGGTGCCGTCGCGGACGGCCGAGGCCATCAGGGCCGAGACGAGGTGCGCGGTGGGGGTCCAGCGCATGATCCACGTGCCGTGGCTGTGGCCGGTGAGGCGCACGCCGGTAGCGGGCACGCCGGCCGCGTGGAGTCGGGCGACGAACCCTTCGCAGTCGGCCAGCAGCGGGTCGAACTCGCCCACCACCACGACGGTCGGCGGTATGCCCGACAGGTCGGGGGCGAGCAGTGGCGACGCACCAGGCTCGGCCGCCCGGGCGGGGTCGGGTAGGTACATGCCGGCGAACTCGTCGATCGCCTCGACGAACGCCTCGACGCGCTCGTTCTCGCGCAAGGCCGTGACCTCGGGGTCGTTGCGGAGGGTCGCCAGCGTGAGGTCGAGCGCGGGGGCGCCGAGCACCGCCACGTTCGGTGTGGGAGCGCCCTCGGCGGCCAGCGTCAGGCACAGCGCGGCGGCCAGGTTCCCACCCGCGCTCACCCCGGCGACGGCGAGCCGCTCGGGGTCGGCGCCGAGCTCGGATGCCGAGCCGACCAGCCAATCCCACACCGCCCGGCAGTCGTCGAGCGCGGCCGGGTACGGGTGCTCGGGGGCGAGCCGGTAGTCGAGATGGACGACAACCGCGGGTGTGTCGGCGGCCAGCGGGCCGCCCTCCACCTCGGACGTGTCGAGGTTGCCCTGGAACCACCCGCCACCGTGCACGAACAACACCCCGGGCAACGTTCCGTCGGCGCCGCGCGGGCGATGGATGCGCACCGCGATCGGCCCACCCGGGCCGTCCACCACCGTGTCGGTGACGTCGAGCACCGACGTGTCGGGTTTGCCGGCCGCGAGCAGCCCGGCGTTCGCGGCCGCTCGGCGCTCGGCGAGGTCGGTGGGCGGCGCCTGGTCGGCGTTGGCGTCGAGCGCCGCGAGCACGAAGGCGATCCCGCCGTCGAGTTGCATCGGTGCGGTCATGTGGGCACTCCTTCGGTCGGTTGAGCCTGGATCCATCGATCGCCGCGGCCGCACGGCGGCGTTGCCCCAGCCCACGGTGGTTGCGTCCACGTTGGCCCTGGCGCACGGCCAGGGCAGCCCAGCCTGCGTGGCGCTTGAACGCAAGGTGTCACGGCTGGCTCCAGTGATGATTGCCCGAGCCCACGCGCTCGGCCGGTCGGCCGGGCAGGTGGACGGTGGCGAACGAGTTGGGGGGCACGGTGACGGCTACCGCGAGCTGCCCGGCGTCGATCTCCCAGCGCACGCTGGCCAGCCCGTACGGAGTGCGGAGGCGCGCAGCGGCGTGCGTGAACGCTCCCACGGGGGCGACCGTGACGACCAACTCGCGGCCGCCGGGGTCGGCCTGGCCGAGCCCGGCCACGCATCGGTGCAGCCAGTCGACGACGCTGCCCAATGCGTAGTGGTTGAACGAGGTCATCTCGCCGGGGTTGATCTGCCCGTCGGGCATCAGCGAGTCCCAGCGCTCCCACACGGTGGTGGCCCCGGCCGTCACCGGGTACAGCCACGACGGGCACTCGGTCTGGGCAAGCAGGTCGAAGGCGACGTCGGCGTGGCCGGTGGCGCACAACGCGTCGCACACGACCGGTGTGCCGACGAACCCCGTGCCGATCCGCGTGCCCTCGGCGCGCACCAGCCCGGCAAGGCGTTCCCCGGCCCGGGCCGTCGCCTCGGCGTCGGCGAGCAGGTCGTCGTGGATCGCCAGCGCGTACGCGGTCTGCGCGTCGGACGTGAGCCGGCCGTCGGGCTGCACGTAGGCGCTACGGAACGCCGCGGCCGCCTCGGCGCGCAGGCCGCGATAGCGCTCGGCGTCGACCGTCTCGCCGAGCGCCGCCGCGGCCCGGGCCGTCAGGGCCAGCGTCCGGCAGAACGCGGCCTGGGCGACGAGGTACTTGTCGGTGCGTCCCTCGCCCGGTTGGTCGGGCGGCGCTGCAGGGTCGACCCAGTCGCCGAGTTGAAAGCCGTCGTTCCACAGCCGGTCGGGCCCGGCCAGTTCGACGACCGCCTCGGTCCACGCCCGCATGCTCGGGTACTGGCGGGCCAGCAAGCCGGTGTCGCCGTAGCGCCAGTACAGCTCCCACGGCACGACCACCGCCGCATCACCCCACACGGCGACCGCCAGCGGCACCCCGATCACGTCGGGCACCACCAGCGGCACGTGTCCGTTGGGCGCCTGCTCGGCCGCGAGATCGGCCAACCAGCCGGCGAGCATGCCACCCACGTCGTACAAGAACGTCGCGCTGGGGGCGAACACGGCGAGGTCGCCGGTCCAGCCCATCCGCTCGTCGCGCTGCGGGCAGTCGGTGGGCACGTCGAGGAAGTTGCCGCGCATCGACCACACGACGTTGTCGTGGAGCTGCTGCACGACAGGGTCGGAGCATTCGAACCACCCGGTGCGCGCCAGGTCGGTGTGCGCCACCACCGCGGTCACCGCCTCGCAGTGCAGTTCGCCGGGCCCAGCGGTGATCTCGGCGTAACGGAACCCGTGGAACGTGAAGCGTGGCTCCCACGACTCGCCGGCCGGGTCGCCGCGCAGCACGTAGCGGTCGGTGGCGGCGGCCGTGCGCAAGATGCGCGTGCACAGCTCGCCGTCCTCGAGCACCTCGGCGTGGCGCACGGTCACCTCGGTGCCTGCCGGGCCGTGCACGCGCAGGCGCACCCAGCCCACCAGGTTCTGCCCGAAGTCGACGATGGTCCGCCCGCTCGGCGACGTCGTCGTCGCCACGGGCTGGACTTCGCCGACGCGTCGCACCGGGGGCCCGGTGCGGGCGACCAGCACGGGCGGCGTGCCGGCCCACGGGCGCACGCCCTCCCATCTGCGGGCGTCGAACCCTGGCTGCGACCAGCCCGGCTGGTCGAGCCGGGCGTCGTGGTGCTCGCCGGCGTAGATGCCGCTGGTGAGCGTCGGCCCGAGTGCCGAACGCCATCCGTCGCGACCGGTTGCGACGACGTGACGGCGCCCGTCGGTGGTGGTGAGTTCGAGCTGGGCGAGCAGCGCCAGTTCGTCGCCGTAGACCCGCCGCCGGTTGCCGAGGAACCCGTAGCGCTCGCCGTACCAGCCGTCGGCAAGCGTGACGCCGAGCGCATTCGTGCCGGCCGTCACGCTGGCGGTCACGTCGTGGGTCGCGTAGCGCACCCGGTTCGGGTAGCTCGACCAGCCGGGGTCGAGCACGTGGTCGCCGACGACCGCCCCGTTCAGTTCGGCGGTGTACACGCCGAGTGCGGCGACGTACAGGCGTGCCCGCACCACGTCGGGCGGCGCGGTGAACTCGGCCCGCAGCCGGGCCGTCGGCTGGGCCGGGTCGGCGGGGGCCAGCACGTCGGGTACTACGAACGTGGCCGACCACTCGGCGGGGTCGAGCAGGCCGACCTCGAACTCGTCCCAATCGCTCGTCGCCGAGCGCCCGTCCGAGCCGGTGACGGTGACCCGCCAGCGGACGCGCTGGCGCGAGGCCAGGTCGGGCCCACCCCAGGCCAGCAGCACCGAGTCCGGCCCGGCCACAACACCCGATGCCCAAAGCGAGCGGTCGGTGTCGGCGTCATGCACCTCGATGGCGTAGGACGACTGCGTCCAAGCATTCGCACCCTCGGTCCGCCACGACAGGCGCGGGCGGGCACACCCGAGGCCGAGCACCGGCTCGCCGTACTCCGCCCGCAAGCCGGTGACGATCATGGGTGGTCTGTTGCTCGCGGGGTGGTCTCGATACGGGGCGCAGCGCGCCCCACTCGACCACCGGTGGCGGCGATCAGGTCGGCGGCGGCGCGGGCGGTGGGCACCAGCGACGGCACGTGCACCATGTCGGGGCGATCGGCGGGGTCGAACAGGTACATCGGGGCGGCCAGCAGGTTCACCATGGGGATGCCGGCGAGGTGGTAGAAGCCGCCATCGGTGGGCGGCATCGGGCCGAACACCTCGGGCGGCAGCACGATCGAGCGGTCGAGGTCGTGGCGAGCCAGCACCTCGGCCGTGCGCGTCACCCATGCGTCCTGCTCGGCACCGGCCGACACGAACCACCAGCGCACGTCGGGCTCGCCCGAGCTGACCAACCCACCGGTGCCGTCGGGCACCGCCCGGGCGGCGATGTGTTCGAGGTGTAGCCCGAACACGATCCGGTCGCGGTGCTCCCAGTCGCGCAGGAACGCCCGCGTGCCGGCGCCCTCGGACATGTGCGCGGCGGTGAGCAGGAACGCCAGGTTGTGCGGGCGCTGGTCGGCCGGCATGGCAGCCCACGCGGCGGCTTGGGCGAGCACCTGCACGATGCCGCTGGCGTCCTCGACGGCCGATGCCCATGGTGCGTCGTGGTGGCTGCCGACGACCACCCAGCCCTCGCCGCGTCCCGGCAGCGTGGCGATCACGTTCGTCTCACGAGTGTCGCGGTTGGCGACGTCGGTGACGAGTTCGACCTCGACCGGCCCGGCGGCGAGCAGCGCGTCGAGCGCGGCACCAGCGTCGCGGTCGAACCACCCGGCCGGGATCGGCCGCACGACCCCGTCGTAGGGCACGAAGTAGTCGGACGTGGTCCACGGCGCATCGACGATGCCCACCATCGCCGCCGCGCCCTCGGCGACGACGCGGTCGATCTCCTTGCCGAGTGCCGGCCCGAACGGAAGCGTGTGGACGTGCGTCGCCAGTTCGCCCGACGGGTCGTGGCGGGCGAGTACCGCCGGGTCGAGCACGCTGACCGGCAGGTCGGTCAACGTCGCCCGGTGCAGCGCGGCGGCGCCGTGCACCTGTGGGTCGCCCGATGCCACCAACCGCCCCCGCCACGTGCCGGCCGTGGAGAACGGTACGGTCAGGCCGCGCAGCTCGACGTTCCCTGCACGCAGCACCGCAGGGCCGGGATGCGACGTCGTGGTCGTGAGTGCGTGGCGCTGCACGTCGCAGCCCAACTCGGCCAGACGCTCGGCACACCACTCCACGGTGACCGCGTTCGCGGCCGTGCCCGGGCGGCGCACGCCGTGAGCGACGATCGCATCGATCCATGCCATCTGCGTGACCGCGTCGGGAATCGCCGCGACGACACCGGCCGGGGCGGTGCTCACGGCTCGTTTGCCGGCGCGCCAGCGCGCGCAGAGGTCGGTTGTGCGCCGGCAAACTCGGGGTCGTCCGGCCAGACGGGGGCGTGCTCCGACCGCACCGCGCCCAGCGCGGGGGCAAGCGCGGCCACGAGGAACTCGACGATCGCGTCGAGCGGCAGGTCGCCGCGCCGCATCCACCAGTTGCCGACCGAGTCGACCGCTCCACCGACGAGGTGGGCGAGCGCCTCGACCTGGCGTGGGTCGGCCATCAGCCCGGCTTCGGCGTAGCCGCGCCCGAGCGCATCGGCGACGATCGCCATCTGGCGGTCGCGCAGGCGGGTGGCGGCCTCGGCGACGACGTGATGGTGGATCGACGCGAACATCTGGCCCCACAGCGCCGAGCGGGCGGCGAGGTACTCCAGGTAGGCGCGCACACCGGGGACCAGCTGCGACCCCTCGCCACCCGAGATGGCGAACTCGACGTGCGTCGCGAGTTCGTCGTTGGCCCGGTCGACGACCGCTGCGAACAGCTCTTCCTTCGACCCGAACAACCCGTACACGACCGGCTTGGTGACACCGGCGAGGGCTGCGATCGCATGCATCGAGGCCCCCTCGAAACCGTCGGTGACGAACGCCAGCGTGGCGCACGTCAGCACGTGGTCGCGGCGTAGATCGCTCGGTACCGAGCGGGGCCCGAAGGTGGCGACCCGGGTGGCCAACGCCGCGCGCCGCTGCTCCAGGTCGGCAACGTAGTCGTCGACGTATCGGCCCTCCACGGTTGCTACCTTACCCGAAGTAGGTTATACATACCAGCGGTAGCTAATCCCGGCAGTGCCGGAGGGGGTCAGATCCGATGGTCAGTGTCAACTCGTCACCTCGCCGCAACCGGCGCTTCGTCGCGGCGGCGCTCGCAGCCGTCGCGATTGCCGTACCGGCAGCGTGCTCGTCGCCCGCCGGTGACGGCGACCGGGCGACCACCACCACTGCGGCCCCGGCGTCGACCGAACCGGCCGACACATCCGCACCCACCGAATCGCCCGGATCGACGTCGCCGCTGACGGTGGCGCCCACCAGCCCGGCCGACACCGGCGGCACGCCGTCGCCCACGGCGCCGACCCCCACCGATGTTGCCGGGCCGGCGACCGGCGAGCCGGTGAGGATCGCCGCGATGTACCCCGACCTGACGGTGCTCGCCAGCCTCGGATTCGCCGAAGATGCCGGCGACCTGGCCGGCATCTGGGAAGTGTTCGCCGACGACGCCAACCAGCGCGGCGGTATCGCCGGCCGGCCGATCGAACTCGTGCCGGTCAGCTTCGACCTGCTCGTCGAGGGCGACGCCTATCGCGCGTGCCTCACCGCCACACAAGACCTCAACGCCTTCATCGTGCTCGGCATGGCCGGCATGTACGGCGACCCGGTGGTGTGCGTGGCCGAGCAGAACGAGACCCTGCTGATCGGCACCGACGGCTTCCCGGCCGAGTTCTACGAGCGGGCCGCCGGGCGCCTGTTCAGCATGACCCCCTCGAAGGAGACGACGCAGCTGGCGATCGCCCAGGCGTTCGCCGACGAGCTCGCGGCCGCGCCGTTCGCGGTGCTGTCCAGCCTCGACACCGGCGGCGACAACGACGCCGTCCAGGCGACCTTGCTGCCGGCGCTGCGAGCGGCCGGGCTCGAGCCGGCGATGACGATCGTGCTCGACAGCGACAGCGAGGTCGCCGCCGGGCAGATTCCCCTCGAGGTCAGGGCGCTGCGCGACGCGGGCGTCGCCACGATCGTGTCCACCACCAACTTCGTCGCCTCGGCGGCGTTCGCCCAGGCGCTCGACGCGGCCGGCGTCGACCTCACCTGGGTCGGCTCGGACGCGGCCGGGTTCGCCAGCAACCTGTTCGCCTCGCAGATCGCCCCCGCCCAACTCGACGGCGCGCTGGCCACCACGTTCACCACGCTCGGCTGGGAAGAGGGCGGCCTGCCCGAGTTGCCGTACGCCACCGAGTGCCGCCAGCGGGCGGCCGACCTGCTCGGCCGCGACGTGCCCACCCAGGGCGTCGACACGTTCTCGGCGCTCGTCGTGTGCTCGCTGACCGACCTGCTGGTGGCTGCCGGTCAGGCGGTCGACGGCGAATTGACGACCGAGTCGATGTCGTCCGCGCTGCAGTCGGTGACCGACTTCCCGCTCGCCACGTGGGGCCCGGCCGGGTTCGCGGCAGGCCGGTTCGAGGCCGCCCGGGCAGCGCGCACCGTCACCTGGTCGGCCGATTGCGAGTGCTGGTCGGCGCGCGGCGACTTCGAGCCACTCGGGTGACACCCACGCCAGTCGACGAGCTGCCCGGCGAGCGGGTCGGGTTCGGCGAGGCGCTCCGCTCAGGCGGGGCGCGCACGGTGCTGATCCTCGGCGGCCTGTCGCTGGCCGGCGAGTTCGACGCCGCCGTGCTCGGCGTGTTCGCCCCCGAGATCCAGCGCGCGTTCGGCCTCAGCACCACCGCGCTGGCCGCGATCGGCACGGCCGCCGGCGCCGTCTACGTCGCCGGGGCAGTGCCGATCGGGCGCTTGGCCGACCGCACCAACCGGCGCCGGATCATCGCCGCGGCCACGCTCGTGTGGGCGCTGGCGATGGCCGCGCTCGGGTTCGTCACCACCGCGTTCTGGTTCGTGATCGCCCGAGTCGTCACGGGGCTCGGCCAGTCGAACATGTTGCCGACGCACGGCTCACTGCTGTCCGACGCGTACCCCGAACGTTCCCGGGGCCCCGTGTTCGCGATGCACGGCGCGGCCGGGCCGATCGGTCGGGTGGTGGCCCCGCTGACGATCGCCGCGCTCGCCGCCGGGCTCACCGGCGACGACGCGTGGCGCACGATCATCGTCGTCCTCGCGCTTCCCGCGCTGGTGCTCGCAGTGATCGTCGCGGTCTGGCTGCCCGAGCCCGCCCGCGGCCGGTTCGAGCGCGAGCGGGTACTCGGCACGGCCGCGGCTGCGGAGCTGCCTGCCGAAGCGGCCAAGCCGATCGCGATCGACATGGCGTTCAGCCGAATCCGGCGAATCGCCACCTTCGACCGGCTCGCCACCGGCATCGGGGTGATCGGGTTCACGATCTTCAGCGTGCCGATCTTCGTCAGCCTGGTGCTCGAAGACGAGTTCGGGTTGAGCGCCGGCCAGCGCGGCGTGGTCAGCGCGATCGGAGCGCTCGCCTCGCTGGTCGTCGTGCCGTTCGGGGCGGCGTACGGCGGGCGCATGTTCGCCCGCGACCCACGCCTGCTGCTGCGGTGGATGGGGGCCGGGTTGGTACTCGCCACCACGGCCACGGCGGCTGCGGTGCTGATGCCCAACACTCCCCTACTGGTTGCCTTCTTCGCGGCCGGCGGGGCGATCGGTTCGCTGGCGTTCGTGATGCTGTCGGTGATCGTGGCGGCCGTCGTGCCGGCGTCGATCCGGTCGCAGGGGTTCGCCCTGATCGGCGTATACGTCTTCCTGATCGGCGGGTTCTTCGGCTCGATCATCGCCGGCATCGTCGCCGACGCGGTGGGCACCCGCCCGGCGATCCCGATCGTGCTGCTCCCCGCCGCGTTGATCGGCGGCTACCTGATCTCGCAGGCCGGCGACTCGGTCGTCGCCGACATGGAGCGCGTCGCCGATGACCTGCGCGAGGAGGCCGACGAAGCCGAGCGGCGGCGCTCGACCGACGACGCCCCGCTGCTCCAGGTCAAGGGCCTGGCAGTGTCGATCGGCACGGTGCCGATCCTCCACGACGTCGACCTCACCGTCGACGCCGGTGAGATCGTCGCCCTGGTCGGAACGAACGGCGCTGGCAAATCGACGTTGCTGCGGGCGATCTCGGGCCTCCAGATCGCCGAGCGCGGGGTCATCCGGTTCGGGCCCACCGACGTCACGCTCCAGGCCGCCTATCAGCGCACCCGGCTGGGCATGGCGCAACTGTCGGGCGGCCGCTCGACGTTCGGCCCACTGACCGTGCGCGAGAACTTCGCGGTCGGCGCGCTGACGGTGCCGGCCGCCGAGCGTGAGGCTCGTATCGAGCGCAGCCTCGACCTGTTCCCCGAGTTGCGCGAACTGCTCGACCGCCGTGCCGACCTGCTGTCGGGCGGACAGCAGCAGATTCTCGGCCTGGCCCGCACGCTGCTGCTCGACCCGCGCCTGTTGCTGATCGACGAACTCTCGCTCGGGCTGGCACCGGTGGTGGTCAGCCGCCTGGTCGACGCCCTCGCCGACATCCGCGCGACCGGAACGGCGATCGTCATCGTCGAACAGTCGCTGAACATCGCCGCCGCAGCTGCCGACCGGGTCGTGTTCCTCGACCGTGGCCGGGTGACGTTCACCGGCGACGGCGCCGAGCTGCTCGAACGCCGCGACGTCGCCCGGGCGATCTTCCTCGGAGCTGATTCGTGAGCGTCGACGTGGTCACGATCGGGGCGATCACCGGCACCACGTACGCCTTGCTCGGCATCGGGCTGGTGCTGGTGTACCGGTTGGGCGGCACGATCAACCTCGCCCACGGCGAGATCGGTGCGTTCGGCGCGACCACCGCGGCCGTGTTGACGTTGCGCTACGGATGGCCGTTCCCGGTCGCGATCGTGATCGGCGTCGTCGGTAGCGCGTTGCTCGGCGGGCTCACCGAGGTGGCCGTCGTCAAACGCTTGCGCCAACGCCCGGCGGTGGTGCTGATGGTCGCCACGCTCGGTGTCGGGCAGCTGGCCGCGCTGCTGCGCGTGTCGCTGCCCGACCTGCAGCCGTTCGCGCTGTTCCCCACGCTGTTCTCCGGCTCGGTGGCGATCGGCCCGATCGAACTCAGCGGGGCCGAGCTGACCGCCCTGGCACTGGCCCCCACGCTGGCCCTGGTGATCTGGTTCACGCTCGCCCGCACGCGGGCCGGAGCGGTGGTGCGGGCCACCGCGGCCAACGACGAGGCGGCCCGCCTGACCGGTATCAACTCGTCGGCCGTGGCGACGCTCGTGTGGGTCGCCGCCGGGGCGCTGGCGGCGATCGCCGCGGTGGCTGCCGCCCCGGTCCGCGGTGGCAGCGTGGCGACCGTCGCCGCGGCCGGCCCCGGCCTGCTCCTGCGCGGGTTCGGTGCAGCCGCGATCGGCCGCTTCGCATCGATACCCGTCACGCTGGCCGGAGGGCTGGCGTTGGGCATCGGCGAGGCGGTCGCGATCCGCCAGTTCAACGACCCTGGCGTGTCCAACCTGATCGTGTTCGCTGCCGTGCTGGCCGGGTTGGCGGCGATGCCCCGCCAGACCACCGGAGCGGTCGCCTGGTCGACCGGCCTGCGCCGGTCATGGCGCGCCTGGTCCACCGGTGGGCGCCCGGCGTGGCGGGTGCGCGCGGCCCGCTTCGGCCCGCCGCTGCTGGCGGGTGTGGCAGTCGTGGTCCTGCCGTACGTGGTCACCGCGGCCGGCACCACGATGCAGATGACGCGCCTGGTCGTGATGGTGATCGTCGTCGCTTCGGCGACCCTCCTGGCGGGCTGGTCGGGCCAGCTCTCGCTCGCCCAGTACGCGTTGCTCGGGTTGGGCGCGATCGTGTCGGCGCGGCTGGTCGAGCACGGCTGGACGTGGGAACTGTCGCTGCTGGCCGGCAGCGCAGCCGCAGCTGTCGCGGCCGCGCTCGTGGCACTTCCCGCCAGCCGCTTGCGCGGCGCCCTGCTGGCGGTCGCCACACTCGGCCTGGCGGTGATGGCGCCGTCGTGGCTGTTCC
The DNA here is from genome assembly GCA_035556435.1 of Ilumatobacter sp. Lineage (GTDB taxonomy): Bacteria > Actinomycetota > Acidimicrobiia > Acidimicrobiales > Ilumatobacteraceae > Ilumatobacter. The sequence goes on from DATMEY010000035.1 coordinate 142,708, forward strand.
GGCAGGGCTTCACCGGCTCGTCGCAGGTGTTCAGCGTGCCCCGCGTCGACTTCGGCCTGTTCGAGTTGCGCCCCCAGCGGGCCTACTACTTCTTCACGGTGGCGCTCGCCGCGATCGTGCTGACGATGCTCACCGCGCTCGGCGGGCGAGCCACCGGGCGGCGCTGGCGGGCAGTGAAGGACAACGGCCGGGCGGCCGCCGCGCTCGGCGTCAGCGCGTGGCGGTCACGGCTCCAGGCGTTCGCCGTGGCGGGCGCGGTGGCCGGGTTCGCGGGCGGGCTGCTGGGTGGGCTGTTGGTGACGTTCCGCCGGGCCGAATTCGAGGCCTACCGCTCGATCGACGTCGTCGTGATGTCGGTGATCGGCGGGCTCGGGTCGCTCGGTGGAGCGGTACTCGGCGTGCTGTGGGTCGACGCCCTGCCGACGTTCTTCAGCGGGATGGACAGCCTCCAGCTGCTCGTCAGCGGGGTCGGCCTGCTCGTACTGCTGTTGTACTTCCCCGACGGCCTGATCTCGCTCGTCCACCGCGCTCAGCAGGCGATCGCCGGCCCGCCCCCAGAACACACCGTGGTCGAGCCGGTCGCCACCACCGGTGCCTGGGTGACAGCCGACCTGGTGTCGCCAAGCTCGACCACCGGCGACGACGTTCCGGCGCTGCGACTCGACGCGCTCGGGGTGCGGTACGGAGGCAACCGGGTGTTGACGGACGTGTCGCTCGACGTGGCGGCCGGGTCGGTCGTCGGCCTGATCGGGCCGAACGGGGCCGGCAAGTCAACACTGCTCGACGTCGTGTCGGGATTGCCCGGCGAGCGCGCCGTCGTCACCGGGCGCGTGCTCAAGGGCGGCACCGACCTCACCCGCCTCGCCGCCGACCGGCGCGCTCGATGCGGCCTGTCGCGCACGTTCCAAGACGCGCGCCTGTTCGCGTCGATGTCGGTCGCCGACTCGGTGCGCGTCGCCGCCGCACTGCACGAACGCCCCGGCCTGGTGCTCGACGCGACGCTGCCCGGGCGCCTGCGCCGTTCCGAACGTCGCATCACGACCGCCGCAGAGGAAGCGATCGAACTGACCGGTCTCGGGCGCTACGCCGAGCACCAGGCCAGCCAGCTGAGCACCGGCACACGCCGGATCGTCGAGATCGCCTGCCTCGTCGCGTCCGGTGGCGACGTGCTGCTGCTCGACGAGCCGACCGGTGGCCTGGCCCAGCGCGAGGTCGAGGCATTCCCGCCGCTGTTGGCCCGCCTGCGCGCCCATCTCGGGGCGACCGTGCTGATCGTCGAGCACGACGTCGCCATGCTCGCCGCGGTGTGCGACCGGTTGGTGTGCCTCGAGGCCGGCCGGGTGCTCGCCGACGGCACACCCGACGACGTCCGCCGCGACGCCCGCGTGATCGAGGCCTACCTCGGCCCCGACGTCGTCTCCCGATCGGGCACCCCGTCACATCGAGGGTCCGACCACCGATGAACACAGGAGGTATCGACCGATGACGATCGAGTTGCACCCGTGGAACACGGGCTTCGCATGGGACGACCGCACCGGCCCGTTCCGCCGCCTCACCGCCGAGCAGGTCGCCGGGTTCGACCGCGACGGCTACCTGGTCGTGCCCGACCTGATCGACGCGGCAACGCTGGACCAGGTGCGCGCCGAGATCGACGGCCACGAGGCCGAGACCGACGCGTTCCTCGCCTCGCTCGACGGCGAACGGATCTCGATCGCCGAGCGCGGCGCGATCACGTTCTCGATCCACCTCGTCGCCAAGTCGCCGCTGCTGGCCGGGCTCGCCCGCCACCCGGCGATCGCCGACCTGTGTGCCGACCTGGTCGGCCCCGACGTCAACCTGTACTGGGACCAGGCCGTGTACAAGAAGCCCGAGAAGCCGCGCCGCTTCCCCTGGCACCAGGACAACGGCTACACGTTCGTCGAGCCGCAGCAGTACCTCACCGTGTGGCTGGCGCTGACCGACGCGACCCTCGACAACGGGTGCCCACAGGTGGTGCCCGGCCTGCACCGGCGCGGCACGCTGGCCCATCGGTTCGTCGACCCACTCGGCTGGGAATGCCTCGACGACCCGGCTGCCGGCGGGTTCGACGTGGTGGCCGCGCCGGTGCCGGCAGGCGGGGCGGTGGTGTTCTCGTCGCTGACCCCACATCTCACCGGCCCGAACCTCACCGACGGCGTCCGCAAGGCCTACATCCTCCAGTACGCCCCCGCCCGAGCGACGATCCTGCGCGGCGACCCGCTCGCCGGGCCACCGACCGAACGAGCCACGGCCGATGCCCCCGAGCGCCAGTTCCCGGTCCTGCGCGGCGGGCAGCCGGTATGAGCGCCGAGCGCGGGCACATCGAGGTGGCACCCGGCGTCGAGGTCGCCTGGGCTGCGCACGGCGACCCGGCCGCACCGGCGTTGGTCCTCGTGCACGGGTATACGGGCGGCGCTCACGACTGGGCCGGCGTCGCCGACGAGCTCGCCCGGACCAGCCGGGTGATCACGGTCGAGCACCGTGGACACGGCGCCAGCACGAACACCGGCGACCCGGCGACGTACACGTTCGCCCAGCTGGCCGCCGACCTGGCGGTGGCGCTCGACGCGATCGCCCCGCCGCAGTTCGACCTGCTTGGCCACTCGATGGGCGGCATCGTGGCGATGCACTACGCGATCGCCCACGCCGACCGGCTGCGCTCGCTGGTGCTGATGGACACCGCCGCCCGGGCCGCCGGCGACGGCCCCGACAACCCGATGCGTCAGGGGGTCGAGCACGTCCGCGCGACCGGCGACCTGATGGGCCTGTTCGCCGCGTTCTCGGGCATCCTGCCCGCCGACGCGCGCGAGCAGCTCGAACGGAGCTGGGCGATGATGGACCCGGTCGCGTTCGTGGCCCTCGGCGACGCGCTGCTGACCCACGACGACGGCCTGCTCGAACGCCTGGCGACGGTGACCGTGCCCACCACCGTGATCGTCGGCGAGCACGACGCCGGCCTACGCCAGGGAGCCGACGACCTGGCGGCAACGATCCCCGAAGCGACCCTGGTCGTCATCCCCGACGCCGCCCATTCACCCCAAGTCGAGAACCGCACCGCCTGGCTGAACGCCATCCACACCCACCTCAGCCGATAGGCCCGTCGTCTCGATACAACGGGAGTGGCGGCTGCGCCGCGAGTGCGCCACTCGACGACCGGTGGACCACCCGGTGGTCGAGTGCCGGCGCAGCCGGTGTATCGAGACCACCTGACTGTCAGGCGTCGGTGGATTCGCGTTGCCAGCGGAGGTAGCCGGTGAGGAACTCGTCGATGTCGCCGTCGAGTACGGCGTCGACCTGGCTGGTCTCGACCTCGGTGCGCAGGTCTTTCACCATCTGGTAGGGCTGTAGCACGTACGAGCGCATCTGGCTGCCCCAACCGACCTGGGCCTGCTTGCCACCGAGCGCGTCGAGTTCGGCCTGGTGCTCTTCCTCGATCTTCGCCGCCAGCAGACCCTTCAGCCGGTTCAGCGCCCGCTCGCGGTTCTGCAACTGCGAGCGTTCCTCCTGCGACGAGGCGACCAAGCCGGTGGGCTCGTGGATCAGGCGCACCGCCGACGACGTCTTGTTGATGTGCTGGCCGCCGGCACCGGACGCCCGGAACACCTCCATGCGGATGTCGGACTCGTCGATCTCGACGTTCGGCGCGTCCAGTTCGGGCCACACCTGTACGGCCGCGAACGACGTCTGCCGGCGGCCCTGGTTGTCGAACGGGCTGATCCGCACCAGCCGGTGCGTACCCGACTCGCCGCGCATCAGGCCGTAGGCGTAGCGGCCGGTGATGGTGAACTCGGCCGAGTTGATGCCGGCCTCGGCGCCCTCCGACTCGTAGTTGAGGGTGGTGGTGAATCCGCGCCGCTCGGCCCAGCGGCCGTACATGCGCAACAGCATCTCGGCGAAGTCCTGGGCGTCGACGCCGCCGTCTTTGGCGTTGATCTGCACGATCGCGGTCGAGTCGTCGTGCTCGCCGGTGAACAGCGACCGCAGTTCTAGCTGGTCGAGCTCGCGGCCGATCGCCGCCAACTCCGACTCGATCTCGCTCTCTTGCGACTCGTCGCCCTCCTCGCGCGCCATTTCGTGCAGCACGTCGACGTCGTCGAGCCGGCTCGCCAAGGCGTCGTAGCCGGTGATGTCGTCGCGCACCCCGGCGTACTCGCCGTTGACCTGCTTGGCGCGCTCGGCGTCGTTCCACAGGTCGGGGCGCTGCATCTCGGCCTCGAGTTCGACCAGCCGGTTGCGGCCCTCGGCGACGTTCAGGTAGCCGGCGGCCTCGCCGAGCCGCCGGCGTTGCTCGCCGATCGCGTCCGAGAAATCGCGCATCGGCTTAGGCGGCGCCGTGGCAGTTCTTGAACTTCTTGCCCGACCCGCACGGGCACGGCGCGTTGCGCGGGGTCTTGTCGAAGTCGCTCTTGTGCACGGTGGCGCTCTTGCCGCTGGCGACCACCACGTCGGGGTTGGCCTCGATCTCGCCCGAGGCGACGGCCGCCCGGGCAGCCTCCTGGAACCCGCTCGCCGGGGCGGCGTTGTCGCTCGACGTGGTCTGCAGGTTGAGCACCTTCGGTTCCAGCGTGGGTGTGGCCTGCTGGCGCACCTGCACGTGCATCACGTAGCGCACGAAGTCTTGGGCGATGCCCTTCATCATCCCGCCGAACATCTCGTAGCCCTCGCGCTGCCACTCGACGAGCGGATCCTTCTGGCCCATCGCCCGCAGGTTGATGCCCTCTTTGAGGTAGTCCATCTCTTCGAGGTGTTCGCGCCAGCGCTGGTCGATGATCCGCAGCATCACCTGGCGCTCGACCTCGCGCATGCCGGCCTCGCCCACTTCGGCCTCGCGGTCCTCGTAGTGGTTGAGTGCCTCGGCCATCACGACCTCGGTGAGGTCCTTGGCGTTCTTGCACTCGGCCAGCGCCTCGCCGGTGAGCTCGGTAGGCCAGAACAGGGTGAGCTCTTTGGCCAGGCTGTCGAGGTCCCACTCGTCGGCGGCGGCCGACGCGCAGTGCGTCTCGACCAGCGCGTCGACGGCGTCGCGGAGGTACTCCAGCGCGGCCGATCGGAGGTCTTCGCCTTCGAGGATCTGGTCGCGGCGCTTGTAGATCACCTTGCGCTGGGCGTTCATCACCTCGTCGTACTTGAGGACGTTCTTGCGGATCTCGGCGTTCTTCGTCTCGACGGTGGTCTGGGCCCGTTCGATCGCCTTGGTGACCATCTTCGCCTCGATCGCCTCGTCGTCGTCGAAGCGCCCCATCGCCCACTGGAGCGCTCCGGTGGCGAACAGGCGCATCAGTTCGTCGTCGAGGCTGAGGTAGAAGCGGCTCTCGCCGGGGTCGCCCTGGCGGCCCGAGCGGCCACGCAGCTGGTTGTCGATCCGGCGCGACTCGTGGCGTTCCGAACCCACCACGTACAGGCCGCCGAGCGCGCGCACCTTGTCGCCGTCGGCCTTGCACAGTTGCTCGTACTCGGCGAGCAGTTCGTCGTAGCGGGCAAACGCCTTGACGCGGTCTTCCTGCCACTCGGCCGGCATCTCGTGCACCGGCCGATCGAGGGCGAAGTCGTCGACCATCACGTCGGCCCGGTACCCCTCCTTGAGGACGTCTTGGCGGGCGAGCAGTTCGGGGTTGCCGCCGAGCATGATGTCGACACCGCGGCCGGCCATGTTGGTGGCCACGGTGACCGCGCCGATCCGCCCGGCCTGGGCGACGATCTCGGACTCGCGCGTGTGCTGCTTGGCGTTGAGCACCTCGTGGGGAATGCCACGCTGGCGCATCATCCGGCTCAACAGCTCGGACTTCTCGACGCTGACGGTGCCGACGAGCACTGGCTGGCCGGCCCGGTGGCGTTCCTCGATGTCGTCGATGATCGCCGCGAACTTGCCCGGCTCGCCCTTGTAGATCAGGTCGCCCTCGTCGACGCGGGCCACGGGCTTGTTCGTGGGCACCGGTACGACGCCGAGCTCGTAGGTCGACATCAGCTCGCCCGCCTCGGTCTGGGCGGTGCCGGTCATGCCGGCGAGCTTGTCGTAGAGCCGGAAGTAGTTCTGCAGCGTGATCGTGGCGAGGGTCTGGTTCTCCTCTTTGATCTTCACGCCCTCTTTGGCCTCGACCGCCTGGTGGATGCCCTCCGACCAGCGCCGGCCTTCGAGGATGCGGCCGGTGAACTCGTCGACGATCTTCACCTCGCCGCCCTGCACGATGTAGTCCTTGTCGCGCTTGTACAACTCTTTGGCCTTGAGCGCCACGGTGAACTGGTGCACGAAGTCGGCCGACACGTTGTCGTACAGGTTCTCGACGTTGAGCGCCCGCTCGACCTTGTCGATACCCGCCTCGAGCGGCACGACGACGCGCTTGTCTTCTTCCACCTCGTAGTCGACGTCGCGGGTGAGGCTGCGCACGATCGAGGCGAACCGGTAGTACAGCTTGGCGGCGTCGCCGATCCGGCCGGAGATGATCAGCGGGGTACGCGCCTCGTCGATGAGGATCGAGTCGACCTCGTCGACGATGCAGTAGTTGTGGCCGCGCTGCACCTTGGCGGCGAGCGACTGGGCCATGTTGTCGCGCAGGTAGTCGAAGCCCATCTCGTTGTTCGTGCCGTACGTGATGTCGGCGGCGTACTCTCGGCGCTTCTCTTCCGGCGACTCGTTGAGCCCGGGAATGATCAGACCTACTTCGAGCCCCAGCCACTTGTGGATGCGGCCCATCCATTCGGCGTGGTAGCGGGCGAGGTAGTCGTTGACGGTGACGATGTGGACGCCCTTGCCGCCGAGCCCGTTGAGGTAGGCGGGCAGCGTCGACACGAGCGTCTTGCCCTCGCCCGTCTTCATTTCGGCGACCCACCCGAAGTGCAGCGCCGCGCCGCCCATCATCTGCACGTCGAAGTGGCGCTGGCCGATCACCCGGCCGGCGGCCTCGCGCATCGTGGCGAACGCTTCCACCAAGATGTCGTCGAGATCCTGGCCGTTGGCGAGACGCTGACGGAACTCGGCGGTCTTGCCCTGGAGGGCATCGTCGGAGAGCTTGCGGTACTCGTCCTCAAGAGCGCTGATGTCGGGCACGATGCCCTGCAGCGCCTTGATCTTCTTACCTTCTCCTGCGCGCAGGATGCGATCGAGAATGCCCATGCAAACGGGGAGCCTACCGACACCCCAGGCTCGCAGGCTCTCGCCGGGCGGCTCGGCTGCGACGGGGTTCCGCCCGGCCCGCGGGCCCTCCGGCAACATCGTCACCTAACGTTCATGACGTCGTCGCCCTGGGTACGCCTGCTTGCAGGACGGATGCTCTGGACTCTCCGGGGTTGGACGGCTCAGCAACTGAAAGGGAACTGATAGATGCACATGCGACGATCGATCCGGCTCGCGGCCGGACTCACGCTGGGAGTTGCCGGGGTGGTCCCCGTGGCGCTCGGCCAACCGGCTCAGGCAGCGCCGGAACACCCCCTCACGGTGAACCTGCTCCACATCAACGACCACCACTCGCACCTCGACGCCCAATCGGGCTCGGTCGACCTCGGCACCAGCGGCGGCGGGTTCGACTACGAGATGGGCGGGTGGGGCCGCGTCGACGCGATGTTCAAGGACCTCTACGCGTCGGTTGAGAACCCGATCAAGATCCATGCCGGTGACGCGATCACCGGCACCGCCTACTACACCCTGTTCAAAGGCGCGGCCGACGCGGCGATGATGAACCAGACCTGCTTCGACATGTTCGAGGTGGGCAACCACGAATTCGACGACGGCGACCAGGTGCTGGCCGACTTCATCGACATGCTCCACGCCGACGACAACGGCACCTGCCCGGGCGGCACGGCGGTGCTCGGCGCCAACGTCAAGCCGGCCGAGGGCACGCCGCTCAACCCCACCGGCGACCCAGCCGACGCCTACCTCCAGCCGTACTTCGTCATGGACGTCACCGACTCCAACGGCGACACCCAGGAGATCGGCTTCATCGGCCTCGACATCGCCCAGAAGACGATGGCGTCGTCGTCACCGCTGCCCACCACGCTCTTCGAGAGCGAGGTTGCCACGGCGCAGCACTACGTCGCCGAACTCCAGGCCGACGGCATCGAGAACATCGTGCTCGTCACCCACTATCAGTACGCCAACGACATCGCCCTCGCCGCCCAGGTACCCGGCATCGACGCGATCATCGGCGGCGACAGCCACACGCTGCTCGGCACGGCGGCCGACTTCGGGCCGTTCGGGTTCGAGCCCGAGGGCCCCTACCCCACCGAGGTCACCAACGCCGACGGCGACACGGTCTGCATCGGGCAGGCGTGGCAGTACTCGGCGATCGTCGGCCAACTCGAGCTCACGCTCCAGGACGGCAAGACGCAGAGCTGCACGGGCACCCCGCACCTGCTGGTAGGTGAATTCACCCGTGGCGGCGACGCGATCGCCGACCCGGAACTGACCGACATCGAAGCGGCGATCGCTGCCATCCCGAACGTCACGTCGATCGCCCCCAACCAGGACGCGGTCGACCTGCTCCAGACCTACGCCGACCAGATCGACGAGCTCAAGCAGCAGATCATCGGTACGGCCACCGAGCCGCTGTGCCTCAACCGCCTGCCCGGCGACACGCGCTCGGCCGGCACCTGTGCCACCGATCAGATCGCTGCGTCGGGTGCCCGCGCCGACGTGCACGGTGGGTTCATGCAGCAGATCGTCGCCGACGCGTTCCTCGCCCGGGCGTTCCAGTCCGACATCGCGATCCAGAACGCGGGCGGTGTCCGCGAGGTCATCCCCGCCGGCGACATCTCGATGAACGCGGCGATCAACGTGTTGCCGTTCTCGAACACGCTGGTCGAACTCGACCTGACCGGCGAGCAAGTGGTCGCCGTGCTCGAAGACGCGGTGGCGAACTTCCTCGACGACGGTGGGTCCGACGGCTCGTACCCGTACGGCGCGGCGGTCCGTTGGAACGTCGACCTCACCAAGCCGGCCGGCGAACGGTTCACCAACGTCGAGGTACGCGACCGCGACAGCGGTGAGTGGAGCCCGATCGACCCGGACGCCACGTACACCGTGGTCACCAACGACTTCATCGCCCGCGGCCAGGACGGCTACCACACGTTCGGCGAGGTGTGGGACGCCGGCGACTACGTCGACACCGGCATCCTCTACACTCAGGGCCTCGTCGACTGGATCGAGCAGAACGCCCCGAAGAACGACGAGGGCGTGCCGCAGGTGTCGGTCCCGGCACCCGCGGACTTCTCGACCCAGTCGTACGTCGGGCCTGACGGCGAACTGATGGCGCCGCTCAACCCCACCCGCATCACCGACACGCGGCCGAAGACGTCGCCCACGGTCGGCACCACGTTCGACGGCATCGGCGAAGGGGCCGGCACCGTCGACCCCGGTGACGAGCCGCTCGTCGTCCAGATCGGTGGCCGTTCGGTCGTCCCGCCCACCGCCACCGCCGTGTCGATCAACGTGACCGCCACCGAGGCCACCGGTGAGGGCTACTTCACGATCTGGCCGTGCAGTGCCGACAAGCCGGTCGCCTCGAGCGTCAACTTCGACAGCGACCGCAGCATCGCCAACTCGGTGATCGTCCCGCTCGCCGCCGACGGCACCGTCTGCATCACCTCCGGCGTCAGCAGTGCGCACGCGGTGGTCGACGTCACCGGTTGGTCGGCATCGAGCCCGGACTACACCGAACTGGTGCCGGCCCGCCTGCTCGACACCCGGCCCGAGACGTCGCCCACGTCGGGCGTGACGATCGACGGGCAGCACCGTGGCCAGGGCATCGTCGCCCCGGGCACACGGATCACGCTGCCCGTGGTCGGCCGCGGTGAGGTGCCGGAAGGCACCGTCGCGGTGGCGATCAACCTCACCTCGACCGGCAGCGAAGGCCTCGGCTACCTCACGGCCTGGCCGTGCGACACCGACAAGCCGGTTGCGTCCACCCTCAACTACGAGGACCACCGGGCGATCGCCAACTCGATCGTCGTGCCGCTCGCGGCCGACGGCACGCTGTGCATCGAGAGCGGCGTGGCGGCCACGCACATCGTGGCCGACGTGACCGGGGCGTACGCGGCCACCGACGGGTTTGGCGGTGTGACGCCGGCCCGTCTGGCCGACACCCGCCAGCAGACCTCGCCCACGGTGGGCACCACCGTCGACGGTGTCGGCCGTGGTAACGGACCGCTCGCCGCCGGCGAGACGCTGGAGATTCAGGTCACCGGCCGCGGCCACGCCGACTCGCTGGTGCCTGACGACGCCAAGCTGGCGGCCATCAACGTGACGGCCACCGAAGCCGCCGGACCCGGCTACTTCACCGTCTGGCCGTGCGACCAGGAGCGACCCGTCGCCTCGAGCGTCAACTACCTGGGCCCGATCCAGAACTCCGCCAACAGTGTCGTGGTCGACCTGTCGGCAACGGGCACGGTGTGCGTCTACGCCGGCGTGAACAGCGCTCACGTCGTCGCCGACGTCACCGCCTTCTACCGGTAGTCATCACGAGCTAGCGCCAAACGGCCCGGGGCTATCACAGCCCCGGGCCGTTGCGCGCCCCACGGTTGTTGAGCACCCCCAAGGTGGTTGAGCCTGTCGAAACCACCGGGACCCGCGGGCAACCTCAGGCGACGAGCCGAAGGTCGGGCCGCCGTGGGGCCGCTCGCGTGACCGGTGCCGGCATCGCCGGGGTGGTGGCGACGGCGGCGGGTTGGACCGACGCCGACCCGGCGGCACGGAGGGCGGCTGCCGCGGAGCGCAGCGTCGAACCGGTGGTGACGACATCGTCGACGACGAGCACGCGACGCCCGGCGGCCGCGGGCGAGGCCCGGAACACGGGGCCGTGCAGACGCTCGGCGCGGGGGCGACCGGTCTGGGCGACGTGGCCTTCGCGTTCGAGCAGGCGCCGGCACGGCACGCCGAGTTGCAACGCCACCCGCCGGGCCACGACCTCGGCCTGATCGAACCCGCGGCGCTGCCGCCGGCCGCGGCTGGTGGGCGCCCAGGTGACGGCGTCGAAGTCGCCGGGCGACATGCCTTCGGCGAGCAGCCGGCGCACCAGCAGCCCGGCGAAGTGGTGGGCGAGTTGGCGCCGGTTGCCGTACTTGAACCCGAGCACAGCGTCGCGCCCACGCCCGGCGAACGGCACCGCCGCGACCACATCGGATTCATGCTGACGCACCGGCAGCCCGGCCGGCACCGCCAGCGCGAACCGGCACACCCGGCACAGCACCGGCCCCCGGCGCCCACATCCCGCACACGACGAATCGAAGATCATGCGACCAGCATGACAAGGGGCTGTCACAGAGTTTCCCGGAGGTCGCCGGCGTGCGGAGCGTGCAGCGTTTGGCCGGACTGTCCGGCCAAACGCTGCATCACAGCCCTGCCGAGCAGATCCGTCAGGCCGGCGGCGACCCGGCGGGGCTCATGCGAACGTGGCGCGCAGAGCCGCCCACGCGCGAGCCGCGCTGACCGGCACGAGCTCAACCGGGTCGGCGTCGCCGTCCGCCGCGCCACCGAGAACCCCCGCGTCGGTGATCGCGAGAACGGTTGCGGATGCACCCGGCCGCCGGTTGGCGCCCCACGCCCACAGTGCCGTGTTGATGTCATCAGGTAGCCGCGGCGTGGCCAATTCGCCGGCGAGCACCGTCCGTGCCCGAGCGTGCGACGTTGCTGCGAGCGGACCCACCATCCGCAGCACCAGGTTGGCAAGGTTGATGTCGAACAGGATTGCCGGCGCTTCGAACCCGCCGGACACGGTGTCGCCGTCGACGAACCCGTGCACACATACGACGTCCGGGCCGACCCACAGGTCGAGTCGGCGCAACCCGCTGGCCTGCACCCGCAGCAACGAGAAGCTCGATCGTGCCGCTGCGACGCTGGCACGTTCGAGCACCTCTGCCCGCCTCGCTTCGAACCGGACGGTGCCGGGTGCAGCGGACGGCCCGTCGACGTTCGTCACGTGCCGCCCCTCTCCACGAGCCAGGTATCCATCAGGCGGGCGGCTTCACCCAACGACTCGGCGGTAGCGCTGGACGTGACACGTACGAGACCGCCACCGAGGCGAAGCCAGACGAACTCGTGGGTCACCGCCGGGCTATAGGCGTTGTCGACCAGCACTTGTCGGGCTGCTAGGTCGCCATCAGGGTGAACCTCGCGGGCCAACTCGACAGCGGTGGTGGGGACGACCGGGTCGACGGCTCGGTCAGGCGCGAACTCGACGGTGACGTTCGCGGCAAACGCTTCGCCGGGCAGCACCAACCCGTGGATGCCGCCGATCTGGCGCGGCTCCCACAACGACCCGGCGGCAGAGCTCAGTTCGCCGAGCGTGGTCAAGACGGGGTCACTCATCTGAACAGGCCTCCAAGTACAGGGATGTTCCTCCCGACGTCACCGATCCCATCCACGATGGCACCACCCACGTCGCCGATCCCATCCACGATTGCACCACCCACGTCGCCGATCCCATCCACGATGGCACCACCCACGTCGATCACGTCGCTGATCATCTCACTGCCGACATTGATCACCGCCCCAACAGTGCTCTTGCCAACCTTGTAACCGGCCACGACGGCGTCAGCACCGCCGTCGACGAAGTCCCAGCGGTCGTCTGCCCATCCGGCAGCAGCGTCGATCGCCGTGCTCAAGGCGAAGCCGATCGCCTTGCCCACCGCGGCACCGGCAGCGGTGCCGAGAACGGGGACGATCGAGCCGGCCGCCGACAGCACTGCTGTGACAGCGATGTCGGCGCCCTTGCTGATCCCGAGCCGGATTCCGGCATCCACGACGGCGTGTACCGCCCGCTCGTCGAACGGCAAGTGCGGATGCTGGGCAAAGTCGATCATGACGTCGACCACGAACGAGCCGATGTCGAGCACGGCGTCGAGGCCCTTCATCGCCCGAACGAACGCGTCGTTGCGCAGGAAGGGCACCGCCTCCAGCAGTTCGTGGAGGTTGAGACCGGTGCCCTCGAGCAGCTCACTGAGCTCGGCGACCATCCCGGGAGCCACTCCCAGCAACTTCAAGAAGTCAGCAAGCTGTGCCAGTGCCTCCGCATCGTCCGCATCGCTCACGGACGACTTGGCCGGGGCCGGACGGGGGGTCGCTGAGCCGGTGTCAGCTGAGCTGGTACGGCGTTGGTCGGCGGCTTGGCGGCGGAGCTCGCGGGCCTGGTCGCGGAGGAACGTCGTGCTCAGGCCGATCTTGGGGAGCTGAAACCCGGTCCACTCGGACAGGAACCGACCGGCGGTGTCACCGAGCCAACTGACGTTGTTCAAGATGCCCGACAGGGCGCCGCTGTCCCGGTCGAGTTGGTCGGCTGCCCGATCGAACTCGGCGGCGAGACGATCGAGCTCGTCGGCATCGGCGCCGTACATCGCCCCGCTCACGTCAGAACTCCGGCACGTCGATGTAGACCATCGTTCCGTCCTCGTTCACGTACTGCTGACGAATCATCCCGTTGTCGAGGCGCTCGCCACCGGGGAACATCCTCAGGATCTCGTTGCGATAGTTCTCTGCGTAGCGCCACTCGTCGTGTGCGTTCGCCACGTTCTCGAACACGCCGCGGCGAGAGCCGCGGTAGATGACGTCGGTGCCCGGGTCATGCTCGTTGGCGATTCGGCCAACCAGATCGGCAGGGTCGTTGTGCACCAGGTTGATGGGGTCGTCGCTATGGATCGCGTACAGCACCGGCGTGTCGCCCATGAGCCTTCCGAAGTCGGCATGGATCTCGGCGGGGGCGAGCAATGCGACGCCAGCGACGTGTTGGATCAACTCGGGCCGTCGAGCGAACAGCGTCTGTACGGCCGCACCACCGGCGGAATGACCGGTCACCACGATGTTCTTGCCCATCCCGTCGAGTTCGATGAGGAAGTCACCGAGCGGCCCGTCGATCAGCGTCTGTTCGCGAGCGTTGAGGTTGACGTTGTCGGCCAGCGCGAACAGCGTGTTCGAGCCGTTCGGCGGATCCCACGCGAGCGTCGTGAGGGTTGCCGTGTCCCCCGACGAGTTCATGTAGCGGCCGTTCACCTCGGACATGCCTCGGGTGAGGCCGTCCATCGTGGTGCCCGTCCCCGGAACGGTGACGACCACGTTCGTAGCGGTGGCAAGGTTCCCGCTTGCCCAAGTGAGGTAGCCGCGCGCGGAATCGAAGTGGTAGATCCGGTAGCCCTGGGCGAGACGTTGGAGAACTGCCCGGCGCAGCGGGTGGTCGGGTGCCAGCGTGTCGAGGTAGTCGCGCATCGCCTGCTCGTTGGCTTCGAAGCGAGCCTCGAGCTGCTGTGCCGGAGTGAGACGCGAGACAAGCGATCCGTGAACACCGGCGCCGCCACCCCGGGCGCTGCTCGCGTTGCGTTGTTCGGTGGCCTGGCGTTGCAACTCGCCGGCGTTGTCGCGGAGGAACTGGGTGCTCAGGCCGATTCTGGGACGCTGGACGCCGGTCCAGTCCGACAGGAACCGTCCGGCTGCGTCACCGAGCCAGCTGATGTTGTTCAAGATCCCCGACAGGAGGCGACTCTCGCCGTCGATCTCGTCGGCGGCCTTGGTGAACTCGCTGGCCAGGCGCTCCAACTCGTCGGCGTCGGCGCCGTACATCACGGCCATCAGGCGCTCGTCTCGGCTTGCTTCTGGGCATGGCGGGCGATCTGGTCAGCCTTGCCGTCGAGATCGTTGCAGATCTGCTGGATCTGGGGGGCGTGGTTGCCGCGCCACTCCCTCACGAACCGATCGCGGTCGGGGCCGACCCAGTTCGCTGCCTCGACGAACGCGCCGAGCTTGACCGCTGTGTCCTGGATCGCCTGACGCCGCTTGCGCAACTGGTTGGCAAAGCTGAACAGGGCGGGTGCGTCACCGCCGACGAGTGCCATGTCGATGTCCTCCTGAGGTCGTGGGGCCGGGCGTGGCCCGGTGGGTGCGCCAGGGAGCGCACCCACCGGCCATCAGCTGTTGGAGGTGGTCTCCTGCTCCTGGGCGTTGCGCAGTGCGGTCTGCTGCGCCTCGCGGAGGGCATTGACGACCGTGTTGAGGGCGGTCGTGTACTGGCCCTGCCAGTCGCCGACGAAGCGCTCGCGGTCGTTGCCCACCCACTGCGTGCTGTTGAGCTGGCTGGTGAGGAAGTTACGGATGCCGTCGATCTCGTCGGCCTTCTGGCTGAACTGATTGGCGAGCTGCCGAACGCCAGCGATGTCCATCCCGGTGAAGTTGCTCATGGCTGATCTCCTTGTATGCGTGTTGGTGTCTGTTGTTCGGGCCGGCGATCCGGCTGATGTGAGCCACCGTAAGGAACGGCGACCGATCTAGGAATGGGGCGGATCCCCCATCTCGCTGAGTTCATTCGGGGAGGGCCACCTGGACCCGGTAGTGCTTGCCGGCCACGACGAGCAAGCCGCGGCCGAACGGGAAGTCGCCGCGGTTCACCCGCGGGAACGAGGTCTTGAACAGCGAGTCGCCGTCCATCTGGTCGGGCTGGAGGGCGATGCCCGCCCGCGACACCTTCACGGTTTGGAGCAGTGGCCACGACCCGGTGACCGAGCTGGTCTCGCCTTCTGCCACGACGAACTGTTCGCTCGCACGGCAGGCCTTGAGCAACTCCTGGAGCGGGAAGTCGGCCTCGGTGTTGAGCAGTTCACCGATCGACTCCACGAACACGGCGAACGTGCCCGGTTCGGCCTCGGTGATCTCGGTGGCGAGGTCGGATGCGAGCGTGACGATGTCGGCTGGGCCGAGTGCCGAACAGGCCCAGGGCACGACACCGACCAGCGCCGAACGGCGCGCACCGAACAGCACCAGCTTGAGCCGTGGACAGGCCCGTTGCAACGACGTGGCGATCGTGGCCACGGTGGTGGTCTTCCCGCTCAGCGGAGGGCCGCTGACGAGGAACGCACCGGACGGCACGAACCCGATCGGCTGCAGCGTCTCGTCCCAGATGCCGAGCGTCGGCAACCCGTCGGCCAAGTCGGGAAGCCCCGACAGGGGTACGGCTTCGGGGAGGCTCTCGATCGGCGGGGCGACGCCTACGCCGGCCCGCTTCATCGCCTCGATCAGGCGGGCGATCTCGTCGGCCTGGAGCGCCATGTTGGTCTCGCCGCCGAGCACTGCGACCTGCACCTCGACCCCGTCGACGAAACCACGGCCGGGCGGGCTGGTCTGGTCGAGCGCGTCAGCCGGCGTGTCGAGCATCGTGTAGTCCATCTCGTTGGCGAGCCGCAGCACGAGCCGTCGTTGAATGGCCGATGCCAAGCTGGTCGACACCGCCCCTGAACGGTCGGCCGACACGACGAAGTGCACGCCAGCGCGGCGCCCGTCGGCAGCCAGGCTCTGGAACATGTCCCAGTACCGGTTGAGCGAGCTGGCCTCGTAGGCGGTGCGGAATGCGCCCACGCCGTCGACCAGCACCACGATGCGGGCTTCGTCGGGGCGGCCGGCGAGCCGGCGGTACTCGACGATGTCGCCGGCCTTGACCGTCTCGTACCGCTCGGAGCGTTCGTCGACCGTGGCCCGCAGATGGCGGAGCAGGCGCTGCACGCGCTCGTCGTCGTCACCGTCGATGATCGAGCCGACGTGCGGCAGGGCCTCCAGCATCGCCAGGCCACGCGAGCCGAAGTCGAGGCCGTACACGTGCACCGGCCCACCCCGCGCGGGTGCGAATGCGGCAGCCACCGCGATCGAGCGGAGAAAGGTGCTCTTGCCCGAGCCGCCGGCGCCGTACACCGCCATGTTGCCGTCGACATCGGGAAGGAACGCGATCTCCGGCTGACTTTGCGCCTGCGGATCGTCGATCACGCCGAACACCAGCTCGTGGTCGGTCCGGCGCGAAGGCAGCGCGTCGAGCCGGTATGTCGGAGCGAGCTCGGGGAGCCAGGGTTTGCGGGGGGTGGGGACGGCCGCGGCCTGCGTGGCGGCAGCGATGTTGGCGACCACTCGCTTGATGTCGTTCGGGCCGTCATGGGTGGCCCGCGGGGGCTCGGGTGGGGCGTCCCACAGCTCGCCCGCACCGAACACGAGATCGCGAATCTCGAGGCTCGGCGCCGGTGGCTCGCCGGTGCTGTGGCCGCCGACGTACGCCGACTGGAACGTCGCCAGGCGCCCCGGGCCGGTCTTGACGACACCACGGCCGGGTAGGCCCGGGTCGAACGTGGCCGCCACCTTGCTGCCGACGACGTCGTCGGAGTCGCCCTCGTCGGCCATCCGCAGGGCGACCCGCAGGTTCGTGTTGGCCCGCAGGTTGTCCTTGATGACCCCGGCCGGGCGCTGCGTGGCAAGGATCAGGTTGAGCCCGAGCGAGCGCCCGCGCTGGGCGACGTTGACGACACCGTCGACGAACTCGGGTACCTCGTGAACCAGCGCCGCGAACTCGTCGACCACGATCACCAGGCTTGGTGGTGCGTCCGGGTCGTTGCGCTTCTCCAGCTCGAACAGGTCCTTGGCCTTCTTCCCGTTGAGGATGTGCTCGCGGTAGCGCAGCTCGGCGTTGAGCGACGTCAGCGCCCGGCGCACGAGGTGCGGGCTGAGGTCGGTGACGAGACCGACGCAGTGCGGCAGGTGGATGCAGTCGGCGAACGCCGCCCCGCCCTTGTAGTCGACGAACAGGAACGTGACCCGCGAAGGGCTGTGGGCGGCTGCCATGCCGAGCACCCACGACTGGAGGAACTCGCTTTTACCGGCACCGGTTGTACCACCCACCAGGGCGTGCGGGCCGTGTGTGCGCAGGTCGAGGTGCAGCACCCCCGCGGCGCCCTGGCCCACGACCGCCCGCAGCGTGTTGTCGCGCTTGGGTTTGGGGGCTCCGGGTACCGATGGCAGGGCGTTGTTGGCCCGCCAGTTCTCGATCACCGCATCGGGGTCACTGGCCAGCTCGGCGCCGGTGAGGTCGAGGAACGACACCGTGCGCGGCAGGTCGGATTGGTCGTCGAGCCGGACGCCGCTGTCGGTGACCGGTGCGAGCCGGCGCGCCAGTGCCCCAGCGACCTCGGGGGCGATCGACTCGGGCTCGAGGTCGCTGACACCCACCCCGCCTTGGACGTACCCGGCGATGTGGCGGCCCTCGGCATCGATGTCGAGGAACAGCCGGCACGCGGCGGGTAGCCGCGGCACGCTCGGCGCGTTCCATACGAGGTGCACCCCGGCAGCCGGGCCGCGCTCGGCGAGCTGCACCAGGCGAGCCCGCTCGACGGGCGCATCGTCGTCGACGAACAGCACCACCGCGGGCAGCGGTGCAGGCTGGTCTCCCCTGCTGTCGGCTGCACCCCGCGTCTCGATGACTTCCTCGATCGCCGAGACGAGCGCGTTGGCCTCGGCCGAGTTGGCGGCCAGGTGGCCTGCCGCGACCGGGCTGAACTCGGAGCCGGTGTGCGGCAGCCACTTGAGCCACTCCCACGCCGGTGCGTTCTCGCCGGCCACCGCGGCCAGCACCAACTCGGCCGGCGAGTGCAAGGCGACGAGCTGACCGATCACGTTGGCGGCGACACCTCGGGCCACCCGGTCGGGGCCGGCTACACCGACGTTGCCCACGGTGCGCAGATCGGCGACGACCGGCACGCCGCCGATCGTGGAGAACTGGCCGACCACGTCCAACAACTCGCGCCACAGTTCGGGCACCGTGGCGTTGCTGGTCGGCAACTCCACCGTGTTGCGGCTGGGCTGCGTGCCGAGACCCACGCGGAACTGGAGGAACCGGTCGTGCTCGGGCCGCCGTGTCCACACCAGTTCGGTCAGGTCGCGCGCGGCCGCCTCGACTTCAGGTGCCGACGGGTGTTCGGCCCGCCGGCCGCTGCGTTCGAGGTCGGATGCGTACTGGAGCTGTACCGACAGGTCGAGCAGCGCCGACCGGTAGTTGGCGAGCGCGGCGGCGTTGGAGCGCTTCGAGGCGAGCCGGTTCTCGAACCAACCACCGAGCATCATCACCGGGCTCATCGCCACGAACAGCAGCGACATCGGGTTCTTCGTGATCGCGTAGATCATCCCGCCCATCGCCACGGGGGCGAGCAGCGACATGATCGGGAATCGTTGCGCCCCTTGTGGCTTGGGCGGCTCGGGCGCTTTGAGCTGAACACCGGCGTACTCGGGATCGAGGCGCGGCGACCGGTTGAACGCCACCTCGCCCTCCTGGATGCTGGCACCACCGGTCGTGTGCAGTGTGACCGTCACGGTCGAGTCGCCGAGCGTCAGCGAGGTGCCCGGCCGGACCAGCGCGCGGTCGACCACCGAGCCGCCGATCACGATGCCGTTGGCCGAGCCGTCGTCGATGATCTCGACCGCGTCGGTGACGTTCAGCTTGGCGTGCCGCTTGCTCACGCGCGGGTCGCTGAGTCGGATGTCGGCCGTTCGGTCGCGCCCGATCAGGTTGGTACCCCGAGCGAGCGGGAACTGCTGGCCGGCGTCGGGACCGGCGACCACGTTGAGCGTGCCCACGGAGGGACCGTCCGTGCGCGGGGCAGCGCCTGCACTCGACAGCGCGACCGTGTCGCCCGAGCGGAGCCCGGCTTCGCTGAGCGTCATCGTGGGGGCCGCCGAACGTTCGCCCGCACTGCCCCGGTTGACGACCAGCCCTTCCGCCGCGGCCCCGGCTCCGGCGCCCGACAGGCGGAAGCGCAGCCGCTCGGCGACCGACGCGACCGTGGCGGTGCTGTCGGCCACCAGCAGGACGTCGCGGCGCTCGCCACCGTGCTCGACGGTCAGCTTGAGTTTCATGGTCCGACCACCTCGATGACGAGCGCGCCGGCGATCAGCGCGGCACCCCACGGAACGAACACCGCGACCCCCGGCTCGCAACGGGCTCGCCCATCACCGGCTTCGACCACCGTCCCGTTGCTGGAGTGCAGGTCGGTCACCAGCACCCCGCCCGTCGTCGCCGCCGCGGCGAGGTGGGTCTTCGACAGCGATGGCTCAGCGACCGGTACAGCGACCGCCCCGGCTGGGCCGCGGGACGGGTCGGGGGAACGCCCCAGCACCACCGGTGTGGTGAGGGCGACGAACTTGCCGCCGGGGAGCACGAGGCCGGGCTCGGTGGCCGCGGGTGGGGGCACCGCCTCGCGGCGCAGGTTCACGATCGTGCGTTCGTCGACCTCGGCCGTGTCCGGGTACGCGGGGGCTGACGGTGCTGGTGCCGGCGGTGGTGCGGGCGCCGCGGCCCTCGGTGCCACTCCCGGTACCGCGCCGATGATCTGGTTCGGAACGGGGGCCTGCGACGGCCGGTTCACCGGTGTCGGTGCGGGTGGTACCGGTGTGAGCGGTGCGGGTGGCGCCGCCCCCAGTGCGGGCGCCGGTGACGGCCCTGGGGGCGGCGGCGCAACCGCCGGGGGGCCGGTCAGCGGCGCGAGGTGTTCGAGCAGCGCCGCGTCGATCGGGCCGACGAACCGGGCTTGCGTGCCCGCTCGGCCGTCGAACACCGTGACGACGACCTCTTCGGTGTCCTTGCCGAGCAGCTTGCGGCGTGTCCGCGCGAGCCGGTAGGTACCCGGGCCCGACGCGGCGACGGAGTATCCGAGTTGCCCAGCCAGGTCGAGGATCGTCCGGGTGGCGTCGCCCAACGCCAGCGTGCGCAGGTCGACGAGGCGTTCGGCCCGCCCGGCCGTGTCGCTCACCGCGCCTCCTCGGCACGGCGACGCTTGAGCGACTGCCACGACACGACCGAGCGCACGCGATCGCGCGCCGGCGCGGCGCGGCGCATCGACTTGAGCTCACCGACCAGCAGCGCCCAGTACGCCTCGACCTCGGCGTCGGTGACGTCCTGCCCGCCCCACACCGCCTGATCGGCTCGTTCGGCGAGCGCGACCGCGGGTGCGTCGACGCTCCCGCCGGTGACGAACGTGGCCGCCTCGCGGCGTGTGGTGGCGGCGGGTACGGGGCGCCCGAGGTCGACCGCCAGGTCGGTCACCTCCTGCCACCCGTTGGCCACCCGATCATGGCCTGCGCCGCGGGTGCGGCGGCGCTTGCGGCGGATGGCCTTGAGGGCCACGACCACAGTGAGCAGCACCCCCCACAGCAGGAACGGCGATGCCGCGATCGCCGACACCAGCACCACCGGGCGGCGCACGAACTCGCCGAGTGTGCTCTGTTCCGGCGTCTCGTCGCCGGCAGCCGGGGCCTCGGTCGTGTCGTCGTCGGCTTGCTCTTGAAGCGCTTGCTCGGCGCCCGCCGCCGTAGCCGGCCGGTCGAACTCGGGGTCGAGCACCGGTGGTGGCGGTGGTGCCTGCGTGCGGTACTCCGGTTCCGGGTCGCGCGGCGCGGCAGGCGCCGCGGCGAGTTGGTCGCGCGGCGGGGTGGGGAACACGGCGACCCAACCGAGCCCGGCGACCGGCACCTCCACCCATGCCTCGACGTCGGTCTGGAGCACCTCGACCGGGGTGGCGAGCGACTCCTCCGAGGGCAAGAACCCCATCACCACCCGGGTGGGCAGGTGGTCGAGGTCGCGGAACAGCAGCGCAAAGGTCGCCGCGTACTGCTCGGCGTTGCCCACCAGCGGTGCCGCCGGGAAGTTGCCGGCGAACTCCACGAGGCGTTCGGTGCTGTGGCCGGCGCGCGAGCCGCGCTGGCCCGACCGATCGTCGCCGTCGGAGTAGGCACCCGAACCCACCATCAGCTGGGTGATCCGGTCGAGCCGTTGGGCCGTGTCGGCGACGGCCAGCACGTCAGGGCTGCCGAGCGTGGCGGTGACCTGCGCCACCGATCGCGCCGAACCGACCCGTGCCCCACTCGTGTCGAGTTGCTCACCCGACAGGTGTTCGAGCATGTTCGGCAGGCGCACGGTCATCACATAGCGGTCGCCCTCACGGAGCCGGAGCGGCGTCGCCGCGGTGTCGGTCTCGCGGTTGTACCGGTACGAGTCGGCCAGGGCACGGTCGCGCTCGGGGCCGCCCTCGCTGCCCGTGAACCGCATCCGCATGACTTCGCCGACGTCGGGAATCCACACGTCGGCGTACTTGCCGATCGTCACCGTGACCTCGGCCATCTCACCGAACAGGTCGGGAGCCAGCGACGCGCCGATCCGCTCGAACGAGCCCGAGTCGCGCAGCGACGGGTTGTCGGGGTCGCCCGCCGACACCTGCCACACCAGCCCGTCGTACGAGTCCATGGTCGCCAGCCGCACCGGAACACCCGCCGGAAGGCCCTCGATCGTGAACATCACGTCGGCGACCTCTTGCTCGCCGGTGTTCGGGTCGTAGTCGAGCTTGACGTACTCGCGGTACCCGTTGAGCGGGCTGGGGTAGACGCGCGGGTCGAACGGGGGTGTGACGGTCTGGCGCCAGATCGTCCGCGGCGTGTGGTCGGCGCCCGGAAGGCGCGGTCCCAACCACAGCGCCGCCGCGCCGACCCCCGCGAGCACCACGCCGGCCGCGGCGAGCGCCCGCCAGTCGAGCCCGAGCGCGTGCAGGAGCGGGCGCCGTGCGTGCTCGCGGTACGCCAGCCACACGAACACCAACGCCGCCAGCACGGCCCCGTGGAGCACCACCGACACCGGCTTGTCGGTACCCACTGCGATGCCGAGCCCGAGCGCCACGAACGGTGGGACCAGTGCCAGCGACGCCCACCGCGTGGCAGCCAGCGACGCCATCAGGAACGCCGTGACGAACCCCACGAACACCGGCAGCACCATCAGGTCGCCCGTCGCACCGACCGGCGGGGTGGTGGTGAGCAGTTCCTTCCAGGCGGTCGCCGCCGACGTCAGCGCCTCGACCGCCGAGGTGGGCGAGGGCACGACGCCACCGAACCCGTAGTGTCGCAAGGCCAGCACGCTGGCCAACACCACATAGGCGAAGAGGGCGAACACGAACGTGACCGATGCCGGCCACGACCACCTCCGCCCGGCGTGCACGATCGCCAGCGCGGCCAGCGCGGCGACCGCCGCGTTGACGAGGAACACGATGCCCCCGTACGACGAGCGCAGCGCGAACACGGCCACGAGCGTGACGACGAAGACCGCCGCGGCGTCGATCGCCTCCCGCAAGGTGGGTGGTTTCGACAGGCTCAACCACCTTGGGGCGCTCAACCACCTTGGGGCGCTCATCCGACCACCGCCACCAGGCCGCGCCCGAGCGAGTCGAGCGCGGGCACGTCGACGAACGCGCTGCGGCCGATCCGTCGATACCCCGGCCGGCTGCCCAGCACCGCTCGCAGCACGACCGTGTTGACGTCGAACCCGGCCGCCACCATCGACGCCCGCACGGCCGGTACGTCGAGCGCGCCGCCCACACAGGCCACCGCCACGCTGGCTCCGGGGGCGACGCGCCGGGCGGTCTGGAGCGCGGCGGCGATGCCCGGTCCGCCGGGGCGGCCCGCGATGCCGCTGAACCGGTCGAGTAGCCGGGTCGGGTTGACCGCCGGGAACTGCTGGTCGCCGACGATCACGTCGACGGTCTGCTCGTCGCGCATGGCCTGCACTGCTACCGAAGCAGCGCACGACACGCCCAACTCGAACTCGTCGTCGTCGGCGAACTCGTCGGTGTCGGTCGACAGCAGCACGGCCACGTGCGAGCGGCGCGTGTCGTTGTACTGGCGCACCATCAGCTCGCCGATCTTGGCCGAGCTCTTCCAGTGCACGTGGCGCAACTCGTCCCCGCGCACATACGGACGCAGCGTGTGAAAGGCCACGTCGCTCGGCGACAGGTCGGGCGTGGTCTGGCCCTCGAGGTCGCGGATCAGGCCGGCCGCGATCGTCGACAGCAGCACGGTGCGCGGATGCACATAGATCTCGTCGACGTCGGTCCACTGACGGACGCGCCGCATCAGGCCGAGCGGGTCACCGCGCACGGTCGTGACCGGGCCGACCGGGATGATCGCCCGCCGGTGGGTGGGCACCACGAACAGCTCGTCCACCGAGGCGCGGCCCTTCAACCGCGAGATCGAGAACGGCACGACCGCGGCGCCGACCGGCAACTCGACGCGCAGGCTGTGCACCGTCCGCGCCCGGCGGTTGGTGACGGTGAGCTCGCCGGCCGCCCGGTCGCCGACGACCACCCGCGACGGGTTGACCACGATGGTGGCCTCCACGTCGACTCGTCCGAGCGTGAACGCCACCGCCACCGCGAACAGCAGCAACGCGGCAGCAGCCAGCACCAGTGCCTCGCGCCAACCCCACACGTAACCGGCAACCCAGCCGAGCACGCCGAGCACCAGCGCGGTCCAGCCCAGCGGCGTGACGACCCCGGCGGCCGTACGGACCAGCCGGAGTGCGGTGTGGAGGTGGCGCGACACAGCCCTGTTCACCATCGTTTGCGGTCAGGCGGCCCGCTGGCTGGGTGGCTGGGTGTCGGCGAGGATGCGGGCGAGCACGCCGTCGACGGTGCTGCCGGCGAACTCGGCTTCGGGGTGGAGGATCACACGGTGCGACATCACCGGCCCGGCGAGCTCCTTCACGTCGTCGGGAACCACGTAGTTGCGGCCGTTCGCAGCAGCCCACGTCTTGGCCGCGCGCACGTAGGCGAGGCAGCCCCGGACCGACACGCCGAGCTTCACCTCGGGAGCCCGGCGGGTCTCGTCGGCCAGGCGGGCGATGTAGCCGAGCACCGCCGGGTCGACGTGCACCTGGTCGGCGAGGTGAGCCATGTCGACCACCGCCTGCGACGTGATCAGCTCGCCCACCGCCGCCGAACGGTTGCGGTTGGCGGCATCGGCCAGCAGCGTCACCGTGTTCTCCAGGTCGGGGTAGCCGAGCGTGGTCTTCATCATGAACCGGTCGAGCTGGGCCTCGGGCAGGCGATAGGTGCCGGCCTGCTCGATCGGGTTCTGGGTCGCGATCACCATGAACGGGGCGCCGACGTCGTAGGTGTTGCCATCGACCGACACACGGCCTTCCTCCATCACCTCGAGCAATGCCGACTGGGTCTTCGGCGACGCCCGGTTGATCTCGTCGGCCAGCACGATC
Source organism: Ilumatobacter sp. (assembly GCA_035556435.1). Taxonomy (GTDB): domain Bacteria; phylum Actinomycetota; class Acidimicrobiia; order Acidimicrobiales; family Ilumatobacteraceae; genus Ilumatobacter. Next base: position 167,529 of record DATMEY010000035.1, read on the forward strand.
GTGGCGAAGATCGGGCCCTTGTGGAACTCGAACGTGCTCGTGCGCTGGTCGTAGATCGTTACGCCGGTCACGTCGCTGGGCAGCAGGTCGGGGGTGAACTGGATGCGGTGGTTGGTGCCTTGGACGGTGTTCGCCAGCGAGCGGGCGAGCATCGTCTTACCCGTGCCGGGTACGTCTTCGAGCAACAAGTGCCCTTCCGAGAGCAGGGCCGTCAGCGCGAGCCGGATCGTGTGCGATTTCCCAACGATCGCCCGCTCGACGTTGCCCACCAATTGCTCAAATGTCTGCTGAAACCAAGTTGCCTGTTCGGGGGTCATCGTTGCTCCATTTTCAGATAGTTGCGGACACACTGGGGCCACCAGGTACCCAGACGGTCACCGTTGTCGCACCAACCGTGTTGTTCCAACAGATCGTCGAACCCCAGCTCAGGGTCCCCGCCGCGCTGACATAGCGTGCAGCGAACGTGGCCCCCAAGTTGGTCTCGGTGTTCGCGAAGTCGACGCCACCTTCGGCGCACCGGATGTGGTAGCGCGCCCCAGCCGGGAAGTTGCTTCCCGAACCCGTGATCCACCGCATGCCGCCGCTGGTGGACGTACCCAACGAGATCGACGCGGGAGGCGCTGGCGTGGTCGCAGAGGCGCTCGCGGTGAGGGAGTTGACTCCGTTGGCACTGATCGTGATCGTGCAGCTGACGGTGGCGCTGTAGCCGAAGTCGATGTAACTCGTGGTACCGGTCGCGCCCTGGCTGCTCGACAGGTTCGCTGTACCGCAGTTGCCGGACAATCTCGCGCTCCAACCAGGGCGACCGTCGTCGGCGCGATTGGTGGCCCAATGCCAACGAACTGAGTTACCGCTCCGCTCCGCTGAGATCGTCGGTTGGCGGAGGTTGCCGTAGGGGGTTTGGGCGACGCTGTTGCTGTTGCTGCTCTGGTAGGTCTGGCCGGGGGTGCCGCAGGAGCTGCTCAGCACGGTGCGGGCGACGAACGAGTACGACGTGCCGTTGGTCAGGCCGGTGAACGTCGGGCTGCTCTGCCAACTCGTGCCGCTGTCGCGCGAGAACTCGGTCGACGACGATCCGCAGCCCGAGTTGTTGGCCGCGTTGTGCTGCACGGTGAGCTGCTTGTCTCCCGAGGTCACGCTCGTGATGGTCGGCGGGTCGGGGTTGCCGACGGCGGTCACCGGGGCGGAGACGGTGCTCAGTTCGGAGTTGTCGCGGTTCTTGTCGGAGTTGAACGCGCGCACCGTGAACGTCGACGACTGTGCCCGGCCGACCTGGAACGTGGCCTGGCGGGTCGCCGCCGGCGTCGTCTGGCACTCACCGCTCTCCACGCGGCACACCTCGTACTGGGTCACCGATCGACCGCCGTCGAAGCCCGGTGCCTCCCAGGTGACCGTGATCCGGGGTGTCCCGCCGTCGCCGCTGTTCACGGCACTCGGCTGGCCGGGAACGTCGGGGTACCGCGACGGCATGCCACTGGCGTCCTGGGTGCCCGAGCCCGTGCGGGTGGCGCTCCAGGCACCCCAGCCGTTGTTCGTGCCGGCGCTGTTGCGGGCACGCACCCGGAACGAGTACCGCTGCCCGTTGGTGAGCTCGTCGACCACCAGCGTGGTCTGCGAGCCGCCGGGCACCGCGATCATGCGCCCACCGATGTCGACCTCGTAGTCGGTGATCGCCGAGAAGTCGTTGGCCGTCGGCGGCGGCGCCCACTCGATCGAGAGCTGACCGTCCTGGTAGTCGGTGAACGCCAAACCCACCGGCGGGTCGGGCACCCGGTCGGGACGCCCGACGCTGGACGCACCCGACGGCTCACCCTCGCCCATCTCGTTCCACGCGACGACCGTGAACCGGTAGCCGACGTCGTTGGTGAGCCCGTCGAAGGCGAGGCTGGTGGTCTGCGAGTCACGGGTCAGCGTCGAGCCGTCCTCGCCGATCGCGGTCACGACGTACCGCTCGAACTCACCAAGCTGCATGTCGGCAGCGGTCCACGACAGGTTCACGACGTGGTCGCCGACCGAGTCGACACCCGGCACCCCCGGCTCGCGCGGCTTGCCCTTGACGCCCAGCGCGAACGTGCCTTGCACCGTCCGTTGGGCGGAGTCCTGAAGCGTGTACGTGGCGGCAAAGGTGCCCACGGTGTCGGTGAGGAACGTGCACGACCCGTTCTCGGAGCATTCGAGTTGGGGGGAACCCGGGCCGACGACGTTCCACTCGATCAGCGTCAGCGGCCGGTCGGGGAACGGGTTCGAGGCAGCCGCCACCAGGTTGGCACTCGCCGGCAGCGCGTACAGCGCATCGCGCTCGACGTCGTCGAACGGGCCCACCGAACCCGCCACTGGAGGCGGCGCGTTGGTGCCCGAGATCGTGACGTTGACCACGTTGGGGACCGGGTCGAACGTCTCGTCGGCGACCGTGTAGCGGATCTGGATCTGGTGACCGACCGGGAACAGCTCGTCGCCGCCGCGCCGGCTCACCAGCGTCAACCGCGAGCCGTCGACGTCCACCTCGAGCCCACCGAACGACGCCTCGTCGAACACGTACGTGAGCGGGTCGCCTTCGGGGTCGAGGCTGAGCGGGGCCACATCGAGGTACTCGACCTCGTCGAGCTGGGGCACGCTGATCGCGCCCGGGCCGACGATGACCGGCGGCGACTGGGCCTCGATCACGATGCCGGTCGACAGCGTGGCCAGGCAGTTGCAGCGCGGCGTGGTGAGCCGGTCCTGCGAGCTCAGGTCGGGCCGGTCGGTGACCTCGAACGTCACCAGCACGGTGGTGGTGACGGTCAGCTCCGGTGGCGGTAGGTAGGTGAACGTCGTCTCGCTGGCCCGGCGCACCTCACCGGGCGCACCGGGAGCGAGCTCGATCTCGGTGTCGGTGAGCCGGATGTCGGTGTCGCCGTCGGGGTCGCTGACCACCACCGCCAGGTCGATCAGCATCGGTTCGGGCGTGGCCGCCTCGATCACCCGCGCGTTCGGGTTGGCGCCCACGTCCGACAGCACCGGGGGGTGGTTCTCGTCGCCCGGCACGATCGCAAAGCCGATCGTGGAAGCACCGTCGGTGTCGGTGACCCGGTAGAGGATGGTCTGGGCGTGTTCCGTGACCGGCACCACGAGCAGGCCGTTCTCGGCGCGGACACCGTCGGGTTGCAGTTCGGGCACCGACAGGCGCAGGCCGGCGCGCTCGCCGTCGGGGTCGTAGTCGTTGGCCAGCACGTCGATCACCACCTCGGTGCGGTCGCTCAGGTCCTGCGGGGTGGTGTGGTCGTCGAGCACGGCGACCGGCGGCATGTTCGGGGCGTCGGGGTCGGGCGTCACGACGATCGACGCCTTGCCGTTGCGGCCGCCCTCGTCGACGATGCGGTACTGCTCGACCAGGGCGCCGGCGATGGTCGGCACGGTGACCTCGACGAAGCCGCGGGTGTTCGGGTCGGACTGGTCGAGCACGCGCACGTGGTCGGTGTTGATCGGCGTGGCCGTGGGCTGGCCTTCGAGGTCGAAGAACGGCAGTTCGGCGAGGCGGATCGGCAGGTCCTGCGGCGACACGTCGTTCGCCAGCACCGGGATGTTGAGCGTGCGACCCGGCCGCGCCTTCCACACGTCGTCGTGGGCCTGGGGGCCCCAGTCCTGCTGATCGAGCACGAGCACCCGAACGGTGCCCTCGGCGACGCCACCGTAGGGGTCGGCCACCTTGTAGGTGAACGTGTCGGACGCCGGGGCCGCATGCCCCGCGGTGAACTCGATCACGTTGCCGTCGGCGACCACGCTGTTGCCGCGGGCCGCTTCGCCGGGCACGCCGACCTCGGTCAGGCCGACCGAGTCTCCGTCGGGGTCGATGCCCGTGGTGGGCACCTGCAAGCGCACGGCCGCGTTGCGCACCGCCCGCAGCACCAGCTGGGGTGGTTCGGGCAGCTGGTTCTGGTTCTGGTCGTCGTCGGGCTCGGCGGTCACCGTGATGGTGAGCTGGCCGGTGGCACGCACCCCGTTGGCGACGATCTCATAGGCGAGTACGTACGGTTCGAACCGCGGGCCAGCACCCCACACGTAGACGTCGCGCCCGGTCGCCCAGGCGATGCCGCCACCGGCCTCGGTGAAGGCCGCCGCCGACTGCTCGGTCACGCCCACCAGCTCGATCTCGTCCGAGTCGGGGTCGACGTCGTTGCGCAACACCGGTACGGCCACCACCGAACCGGTGCGCACCTTGGCGGTGTCGTCGCCGGCCACGGGCGGCTGGTCGACACCGGGAGGCTGGATCAGGATCGTCACCGTGCCACGGCTGCGGTCGCGGTCGGCCGCCTGCTGGTCGGCTGACGCGCCGGTGGCCGCGCGCTCGCCCTCGCGCCCGTCGGTCACCCGGTAGAACACGTCGAACGGGCCGGTTGGCGTGGTACCCGTCGGGCCGGGCACCACCTCGAGCTGGAGCATCCGCCGGTCGACGATCGTGGCCCGCACCTCGCCCGCGTCGGGGTCGCCGAGCGGCACGTCGACGTCGATCACGCCGAGCAGGTCGCCGTCGAGGTCGACGTCGTTGCCGAGCACCTCGACGTTCACCACCCGGTTCGGGCGCAGCGTCACCTTGTCGGGCACCGCCACCGGAGCGGTGTTGTGCTCCTGAGTGCCGCGCACCTCGACGCGAATCGCAGCCTGCTCGGAACTGGTGCCGTCGCTCGCCAGGTAGTCGAGCTGGTACACGCCGGGCTCGTGGCCCGTGATCTCGACCACCTCGCCGCTGAGCTTGCGGGCCTGGTAGCCCTCAGGTGCCGCCGGCCATGCGGGGATGAGTGTGAGCTCGTCCTTGTTCCCGTCGGAGTCGTTGTCGAGCGGTGAGATCGTGGCGGTCTGGCCTACCGACAGCGTCAAGAAGTCGTCTGCCGTGGTCGGGGGGATCGCTGAACCGGTCGGCTTGACCGTGACCTCGAGCGTCTCGGTCCAGTCGGCGTACCCGTCGGTGACGGTGACCTCCACGTCGTACACGCCCGGACCGACGCCGAACGCCCGGTACGTCACCACGCCCTCGGGGGTGGAAGCGGTGCGCCCGTCGGTGAGCGCGACCGCCCCGACCAACCGGAGGTCGTCGCCGTCGGGGTCCCACCAATCGGGCATCACGTTGTAGGCGATCTCTTTGCCCTCTTCCACCACGGTGCGCATCTGGCGCGTGTCGTCGCCCTTGGGACGCAACGCCGGCGGGTTGTTGCCCGGCAGGTCGCGGACCCGCACGGTGACGTCGGCGGGGGCCGACTCGTTGAGTTGGGTGTCTTGCACCGTGTACTGGAACGTGAACGACAGTTGCCGGTCGCGGGCGCCGGTGAGGTACGCGTCGCTGGGCGAGTACAGCACGTGTTGACCGTTGTCGACGACCGTCAGGGCACCCCACTCCCCCTGGCTCGGAACGAGCTGGGCGATCGCCAGCGGCTCGCAGTTGAGGTCGTCGTCGTTGTGCAACAGATCGATCACCGTTTGGCGCGGACGCACGCCCACGTCGTCGGGCCCTGCGACGGGGACCGCGTCGCCGCCGCGCTGGCAGTCGCGTTCAACCTCCACCTCCGACTCGCCGGTGGTGCTCTGGTCGCGCTCCTCCTCGTCCTGCTGCGGCTCGACGTCGTCCCAATTGCCGACGTACGACAGCGTGCCGTCGTGATCGGCCCACAGGTCGCCGTTGCCGGTGTTGTTGAGCACGACGTTGTTCTGGTTCACCCGGAACACGAGCTCGGCACCAGCGCTCGCCCCGGGGATCGGCTCGGGCCCGTTCACCTGCCCGTTCGAGCACTCGCGGTAGCGCAGCGGCTCGGCGCTCGACCAGGCCGCGAACACGCAGGCGCCCACCCGCACCGGCTGCGCGGCAAGCCCCGCTGCAGCCGCCAGCTGGATGGCATCGGTAGCTGCGTCGGCCAGCTCCACCTCGTACAGCCCGCTGTCGCTGGCGACGAGCACACCCGCGGCGGCCGGGCCGGGTTGCTGTACCTGCCAACCCGTGCCGGGCACGGTCACCACTCGCGCCGTACCGTCGCCCGCCGTCCAGGCCACCTCGCCCGTGTCGGTCAACACCACCGGGGTGGCCCCGACGGCGGTCACCTGGTGGATCGACGCGGTGTTCACCCCGAGTGGGTGCACCTGCGACTCGTACAGCGGCTCGGGTTCGGGCTCACCCGCGACGTCGTCGGGTGTGGGGGCGACCGTCGTGGTCGTCGTCGGCGCGGTCGGCGGCACCGTGTCGTCGACCTCATCGAGCACCTCGCCGTGTCCCTCGCGCAACGGCTTCTTGTCGGTGCCGAGGTGCACCTCGTACCACCCCTCCGGGCCGACCACGATCACCTTGCCACGCTCGACTGGATCACCGTCGGCGTCGACGAAGGCACTGGCCGGTGTGACGATCAGGCGCGAACCTGACTCGACCAGGGCATCGGGCTTGCCGGGGAACTCGGGAGCGACGGGGGCCGAGTCGGCCCCCACCCACAGCGCGCCGGTCTCGGGGTCGATCACCGCGCCGACGCCGCCACCGATCCAGTACTCGGCGAACGGGATCTCGTTCGGGGTGGTGAACGCCCCGGTGGTCACATCGACACGTTGGACCCCGCCCTGGCGGCCGCTGAACAACACCGTCCGGCCATCCTGGAGCACCCCTGGATCCTCTGCTGCGGCAACCGAGAAGTCGAGCTCCTTGATCGCCATGTTCAACCGGCCGACGCGCCGCATCTCCGAGTTGGTCACCCACACGGCGCCGTCGTCGAGGCGCACGTTGGTGGCGGTCGATCCGTCCGACTGCACTGCTGCGACCACGATCGCCGTGGTCAGCAACGAGGTCGCGACGGTGCCACCGACGACCCGTTTGCGGCTGCCCAGCAGGCCGAACACCCGACGCACGACTCCGTTCATGGTTGCCCTCCGCCGGCGCACGCCGCCACGGGAGTCCCCGCCGACATCCGCCCATCCGGTGCGATCACCGCGATCTCGACACACTCGTCCGGCCCGGTGAACGTCGGTTCCGTCACTTCCGCGGGCACCGCGGACGAGTCGCTGATGACGGCGTACAGGAACCCGGCACCCCGGCTCGGCCAGGTGAATGTGTAGCCGTCGGCATCGAACGCCACGGTGATCTCGCGGGGGTCGAGCGCGGCCACCGGCTGCGGGCCCGCCAGGTCGAGGTCGTCGTTGACCTCGACGTTGACTTGGCCGTCGTCCACCGGCGACTTCGCGTCGTCACCACCACCCCGCGTCATCACCACGCCGACGATCACCGCGATCAACACCGCGGCCGCAGCCAGCGCCGCGTACAGCACCTTGGGTGGGCCACTCGGAGCCGCCAGGGCCGGCAGCTCGGCCGACGCGACCGGCACACCATGGACGGTGTCGGCGATATCGGGTTCGGCGAGCAGGCCCTCGCGGCGACGCTCGCTCGGGGCGGGCACGACCGGTTCGTAGTGAGGAGCTCCGGCCGGGATGCTCGCGATCGGCGGCGCCGCGGGTGCCGCGGGTGCCTGGGCCTGGACCTCGACGACACCCTTCACGCGGGTGGCGTCGTCGTCGGGTTCGTCACCCCGACGGGCGCGAACCGAGCCGGCCTCCTCGGCAAGTTCCAGCGTGGTCACCGCGAGGTTGAGCTCGGACTCGACCTGTTGCAGTTGGCGCCCGAACTCGGCCGCAGACGTTGGGCGGTGCGCGGCGCTCTTCGCCATCGCTCCGGCGAGCACGCGCTCCAGCAGCGGGGGCACGTCGGGCCGCCCGATCGGCGGCACCGGGTTACGTTCGATCCTGGCGATCAGCGCCAGCGGCCGGTTGTCGCCGCCCTTGACCTCGAACGGCGAGCGGCCCGCCAGGAGCGTGTACACGGTGGCGGCCAGCGAGTACACGTCGCTGCGCACGTCGAACGGTGCCTCGCCCATCGCCTCGGGCGGCGACCAGGGAATCGACAGCCCGTCGGCGGTGTCGGCTTGTGGGCCCTGCACCGATGCGATGCCGAAGTCGGTGAGGCCTGGACGCCGGTACTCGCTGGTCAGCACGTTGGCGGGCTTGATGTCGCGGTGGAGCACGCCCGCCCGGTGGGCCGTCTCGACCGCGCTCGCCAGCTGTACGCCCACCCGCAACACGTCGGCCACGCTCATCTGCTCGTCGCGCGCACGGTCGTAGAAGTTGCGGCCCGGGTAGTACTCCATCACCAGGTAGGGCCGCCCGTCGGGCGCCACCGCGGCCATGAACACCTGGACGATGTACGGATGCGCCGACACCTTGGCCATCAGGTTGGCCTCGGCGGTGTAGTCGGCCACCGAACCGGACGGCACCGCTCCGGGGTCGAGCACCTTGACCGCCACGCGCCGGCTCGGCGACTGCTGCTCGTACAAGAACACGTCGGCATAGCCGCCCGAGCCGATCACCTCGACGAACTCGAACCCGGGCAGCAGCGGCGGCCGGGACACCTGACGCCTAGTCATCGTCGCCCCCGATCGCGGCGAGCGCATCGAGCGCCGCCAGGTCGTCGCGGGTGACGAGGCGCGTGGCGACGGCGTACTCCACCAGCCGCGAACGCCGGTTCGACGCGTACTCGGCGATGTCGCCGCGCAGCCCGCGCACACCGAGCTTGGTCAGCTTGTCGCAGACGTTGTCGAGCTTGCGGCCGAACTTGGTCGGGGTCCACCCCAGCCGCCGTGCCGCCTGCGGTGACGACGGCAGCATCACCGACGCCCGGCCGTCACCACGCAGGCGCGGCTCGGCGAGGGCGACGATCAGAAGCCGCTGGTCGCGGGTGAGCCCCACCCGGCCGACCGTGGTGGCCCCCACCGGGGCGTCGACGACCACGGGAGGTTCGTACGCCGCAGCGGGGGCGACCACCTGGAGCTCGTACGTGGTCGGCCCTGCCGTGAACGCCACTCGCGTCGTGCCGAACACCAGAGGAATCGCCGCGCCAGGAGCGAGGAACGCCTCCATCCGGCCATCACGGTCGCTGACGGTCGCCGACAGCTGGGAACCCGCGTTCGACAGGAACCACAACCCGTCGCGCTCGGAGAGCACCAGGAACACCCGGTGCAGGAACGGGTTGTCGTCCACGACCAGGTCGGCGTCGCGGCCGATCGTCAATGTCGAGCCGGCAGGCACGACACTGAGCGCGCCGCAGAAGTCGACGGTCACCGCGCCGGGCGGCAGCGTCGCGTCGGCATCGGTGTCAGAGCGAGGCGTCATAGGTCGCCGTCACCTCCCCGCCGAAGTCGATCGATGCTCCGTCGGTGAGCAACATGGGCTCGTCGGCATGCAGCCGCCGCGGGGGCCGGCCCGGAAGCGTCACCGTCGTGTGGTTGGCCGAGCCGAGATCGACGATCAGCACCTGCCAGCCCTCGATCCGCACCATCGCATGGGTGCGTGACAGCCCTTGATGCGTGTCCAGGCGCACCACCTTGGGGAGCTCACCGCTCAGCCGCCCCTCGATCCGCGGGTTGCGCCCGATGACCACCGGCTTGTCGAGCTCGATCGACTCGCCGGTGGAGAGCACGAGGTGGCCGAGCACCGGCCGGGCAACCGCGACCGGTGGCCCGGCGAGCGCTGCGCCACAGCGCGAGCAGGCCGGTTCGTGCGTGGCGTTCGGGTGTCCTGCCGGGCACACCAACGCCTGGACCATCACCCCGGACACCGTGGCCGGTGCGGCACCTTGCAGGTCGCTGAGCTGGTCGACGGTCATCGTGTGACCGTCGTGATCGCCGAGCGCCGCTTGCCCGGCAGCGTCCGAGCCGGCCGTCTCCGCCTGCTGCAGGCGGCGCAACTCGGCCAAGCTCACGGTGTGGCCGTCGTGATCGCCGAGTTCGGCAGCGGCCGGCGGAGCACCATCGGCCACGTCGTCGGCGACGTGCATCGCTGCGTCCTGCACACGGCGGTGCACGGTGTGCCCGTACAACTCGTCGTACGGCGAGTTGTACTCGGAGGGCATGAGGGGTTCGGATGGCTCGGCTGGCGCCGGCAGCGCGCCGGGCAACAGCGTGTGCGCCGCTTCGAAGACCGGCTCGTCCGGCATCGGGGCGTCGATCGGCGGCTCGACAACCTCCGGCTCGGCAACCTCCGGATCGACGACCTCCGGCTCGGCAACTTCCGGATCGACGTCGTCGGGTGCACCCCGCGTTCGCACCGGTGGCACCGGCTCGGGGCCAGGTGGTGGCGACAGCAGCGTCGGCATGGCGTCGGGCGCGGTCGGTTCGGACGCGAGCGAGCGCTGCGCGGACATCGCCGTCGACGGGGCGGGCGCGTCGACGATCGGTCCGGTCGCGTCGGCCACGTTCGGCCGCACCAGCCCCGAAGCCGGCACCACCCCGCGGTCGACGTTGAACAGGCTCGGTGCCTCGGGAACCGTGCCCAGCCCGAGCGCCAGGGTCGTCCACCCGTCGACGACGTGTTCGTTCCACGTCCGCAAGCCGGCCCCGCCGATCTCGACGGTCTCGCTCGCGCCAATCCGCACGACCGCGTCACCGCGCACGACCACGCGCACCGCGGCGTCCTCCTCGGCGACGACCGCGAAGCTGCCCAGGTTGCGGAGCCCCGCGGCGGCGAGCACTTCGAGGACGGCATCGACGCCACCGCCCTCGTCCAACCCGGCCGCGACGTCGGCGACGACATCGGCTGCCGAGCCGTCGAGCAGCACCAGCACACGCGCCGAGACGACCGCGATCCCGTCGCCAGGCACCAGGCCGGTCGCGGCGGTGCTCACTGAGGCACCTCGAAGATCGGTGTCGGCACCGTCACCTCGCCATCCGGCCCGTCTTCGCTGGGCCGACCGCCGGGAACGGCGGTGATCAACGCCGTTGCGCTGTCGCCGTGTTCAGGCGGCGATGCCGGCACGAACCGCGACCGGGGTCCGGTGATCTCGGGGTCGTCCTGGGGGCGCGGACCGGTCGCGTCGATGTCTCCCAGCAGCGCGGGGCTCCACGTGACATCGACCACGATCGCCGTCGCATTGTCGGGTGCCCGCCCTTCGAGGACCCTCCCGATGATGGCTTCCACCGCCTGGGCCGCGTCGGGTGCACCGGCGAGCACATCGCCGAGGACGGCCTCGTCGAGTTGGCCAGACACCCCGTCGGAACACAGCAGCAGTCGCTGATTCGCCGCGCACTCGAGGACCACGTAGTCGGGCACCACGTGGTCGTCGGCTCCGATCGCGCGGGTCACCACGTTGCGCTCCGGGTGACTGCGGGCCTCCTCGGCGGAGATCGCCCCGGCGTCCACGAGCTCCTGCACCACCGAGTGGTCGTGTGTCAGCACGCGAAACCCGTCGGCGTCGTGCACGTAGCACCGCGAGTCACCGACGTTGACGACGACGATCGACTCGGCACCCGCGTTGTCGACCAGCATCGCTGCGACGAGGGTGGTTCCCATGCCGCCCGTCCCGGCGACGTGGGCGTGCTCGCGGACGGTCGCGTTCACGACGCTCACCAGCTCGCCAACCGCTTCGAGCGGCAACGGTACCTGGTCGCTCAGCGACTGGAGATGCTCGACGACGAGCCGGCTGGCGACGTCGCCCGCGGCATGCCCACCCATTCCGTCGGCGACGGCGAACAGCCCGGGCTCGGCGATCAGGCTGTCTTCGTTGAGCCGACGAACCTTGCCGACGTCGGTACGGGCAGCCCAGGCGAGACGGACGTGCTGACGCTCGAATGTCCGAACCGATGTCCCGCCCACGTGTGGTGCCCTACTCATCCTCCGAACCGCCACGCTGGGCACCCGGGCGACCCTGTACGGCCGCTGCGCCCATCCTGCCGGGCAAGGGTCCAATCGGCCAGTGCTCGTTGGTACATGTACCGAGGTACATGTACCAACGGACGCAACCACTCTCGACGACGAGTCGGGCCGGACGCGTTCGTCATCAGCTCCCGCGCTCGATCGAGACCATTGCTTGGATCACCGGTCACGATCCGCGACGGTAAGGAAGGTTGCCCCCAAGAGGAATGGGTCGATTTCACCACTCCGGGGCGCCGCGTGCAGATGTTGTGCAGATGGTGCGCAACATCTGCACGCGCCGACTCGTTCAGTAGCGGTAGTGCTCGGGCTTGTAGGGGCCGCCGGGCTCGACGCCGATGTAGTCGGCCTGCTCGTCGGTGAGGTGGGTCAGCTTGGCGCCGAGCGCGTCGAGGTGCAGGCGGGCGACCTTCTCGTCGAGGTGCTTGGGCAGCACGTACACGCCCAGCGGGTACTGGTCGGTGTTGCCCCACAGCTCGATCTGGGCGATCACCTGGTTCGAGAACGAGCAGCTCATCACGAAGCTCGGGTGGCCGGTCGCGCAGCCCAGGTTCACCAGACGCCCCTCGGCGAGGATCAGGATCTGATGCCCGTCCGGGTAGCGCCACACGTCGGTGCCGGGCTTGAGCTCGTCCTTCACCGCGCCCGAGCGGGCGAGGCCTTCCATGTCGATCTCGTTGTCGAAGTGGCCGATGTTGCACACGATCGCGTTGTGCTTCATCTTCGCCATGTGCTCGGCGGTGACCAGGCCGTAGTTGCCCGAGGCGGTGACGAAGATGTCGATCTCGCCGACCACGTCGTCCATGCGCACCACCTCGAGGCCCTCCATCGCCGCCTGGAGCGCGTTGATCGGGTCGATCTCGGTGACCAGCACGCGGGCGCCCTGGCCGCGCAGCGACTGCACGCAACCCTTGCCGACGTCGCCGTAGCCGAGCACCAGCGCGGTCTTGCCGCCGATCATCACGTCGGTGGCCCGGCAGATCGCGTCGACCAGCGAGTGGCGGCAGCCGTACAGGTTGTCGAACTTCGACTTGGTGACCGAGTCGTTGACGTTGATGGCCGGGAACAGCAGTTGCCCGTCGGCGAACATCTTGTAGAGCCGCTTGACGCCGGTGGTGGTCTCCTCGGTGACACCCTTCACCGACCTGCCCATGCGGGTCCACTTGGTCGGGTCTTCCTTGAGCGTCTTGTTGAGCAGGCCCAAGATGATCGCCAGCTCGGCGTTGCCGGCCTCGGTGGGGTCGGGCACGGCACCGGCGGCCTCGTACTCGGCCCCCTTGTGCACCAGCAGCGTGGCGTCACCGCCGTCGTCGAGGATCATGTTCGGGCCGTCGTCGTGATCGGGCCACGTCATCATCTGCTCGGTGCACCACCAGTACTCCTCGAGCGTCTCGCCCTTCCAGGCGTACACCGGCACACCCTGCGGGTCGTCGACGGTGCCCTCGGGGCCCACTACGACGGCAGCCGCGGCGTGGTCCTGGGTGGAGAAGATGTTGCAGCTCGCCCAGCGCACCTCGGCGCCCAGCTCGGTGAGCGTCTCGATCAGCACCGCGGTCTGGATCGTCATGTGCAGCGAACCCGAGATGCGCGCCCCGGCCAGCGGCTTCGACGGCCCGAACTCCTTGCGGATCGCCATCAGGCCGGGCATCTCGTGCTCGGCGAGCAGCATCTCCTTACGGCCGAACGGCGCCAGCGAGAGGTCGGCGACGCGGAAATCGCGGCGCGCTGCGAGGGTGGAAGTGGTCACGGCAATTGTCCCTTTCAGATGGATGCGGGCACGCGCCCGGATCAACGCTGCGAGCTGGGGCCTGCTGGCACCAGATCGGGACAGCCCGCGGCCCGAGATGCTACCGCTGCGCCGAGCCCTCAGGAAGGTCGAGCGTCACGCCGCTCCTCGTCGCTGCGGACGATACAGAAGTGGTTGCCCTCCGGGTCGGCGAGCACCATCCAGCCCGTTCCGTCGGGGTTGCGCCGATCGGCGACCGGGGTGGCGCCCAGGCCGCGGACCCGATCGATCTCGTCGTCTCGGCGCCGGTCGGTAGGTGCCAGGTCGAGGTGCACGCGCCCCTCGGCCGTGTGCAACTCGCCAACTTCGATGAAGAGCAGCCGATGGCCACTGATCGGGTCGACGATCATGCACTCTTCGTGGCCGGGCTCGTTCGGGTCGCCCGGAACGTCGGAATAGCCGAGGACCGATTTCCACCACTCGGACAGCGAGTATGCATCACGGCAGTCGAACGTGGTGTGCGAGACACGAGACGTCATCCCGGCGAACCTAGTGCCGTGACCGTGAACGTTGGCTCGGTTCCGGCGAGTCGGGGGCGTCGCCGGCAAGGCGCGGCGACGAAGTGCCTGCCTTGTCCAACCACGAGGAGTCCGCAACGCAGCCGGCGGCGTCATCCGGCCGGCGCAGCGAGCCAACGTTCGTGGTCACGGCACGAGTGCCGTCACACGGGTTCGAGCTTGGCGGGGACGGTCTTGTGCCAGGGAGTGCCAGCGAGCCAGTCGCGGTCGGCGCTGGCGGTGAACTCGTTGGGTTCGGCACCGTTGCCGAAGTAGCCGTTCGGGATCGCCAGGTGGCCGGGCTGCATGCCGCGATCGACGGCGACGTTCACCACAGCCGACGAACGCCCCGTGGTCAACCGGGCGACCGCGCCGTCGGCGAGGCCGAGGCGCGTCGCGTCGGGTTCACTCACCCGCAAGGCCCCGCCGGGGTCGCGCTTGCGCCAAGCCTGGTCGCGGATGATCGTGTTGGCGGTGAACGAGCGGCGCTCGCCGGCCGACAGCAGGAACGGCCACTCGGGGTCGTCGCCCGGGGGCGTCGCGGTGGCCAACGTGGCAAGTTCGTCGAGCAGCTCGGGGATCACGAGCTGGATCAGCCCGTCGGGCGTACCGATGCGTTGCCAGCCGACCTCGTGCGCGTCCTCGCTGATGACGACGCCGCTCGGGCTGGTGAGGATCGCCTCGAACAAGGCCTCGCCCGCTTCGAGCCCCGCGTCACCTTCTTGGGGCCCGAACCCGGCCCGGCGGACCGCCTCGGGATACAGCTGGGCGCACTTGTGGGCGGCGGCCCACAGCACCGCAGCCGACCCGGCCCCCGGCCCGTACTGCGCATCGAGCGCAGGGCCGAGCGTGCGGTACAGCACGATCGGGGCGACCACGCCGAGCGCCGGCTCGGCAGCCAACGCTTCGAAGAACGCGCCGGCGAACTCCGCCCGGCTGCGCAGCGCGGCCGCTTGCAACTCCGCGAGCTGGACTGGCCCGAAACTGGGGGTGGTGAGCGCTCCGGACGCCTCGACGAGTCGGGCGTGGATCTCCGGTTCGGGGAACACGCCAGGGGGAGCGTCGAGGAGAGGGTGGCGAAGGTGGAACACGTTGCGCGGGAACTCGAAGTTGAAGAACGTCGCCTCGTACTTCTCGAACTGGGTGGCGGCCGGGAGCACGTAGTCGGCGAGCCGGGCGGTTTCGGTGAGCGACACGTCGATCACCACAAGCACGTCGAGCGCGTCGACCGCGGCCCGCATCGCGTGGCTGTCGGCGATCGAGTGGACCGGGTTGCCGCTCTCGACGATCAGCGCCCGGAAGCGGGCGGGGTGGTCGGCGAGGATCTCTTCAGGGATCACGTTGGCCGGCATCAGGCCGCTGATGATCTTCGAGCCGGTGACGGGCGTGACCGGCCCGGCCCCGTACACCTCCTTCGGCTTGGCCTTGGCGAGTGGCACGAGCGCGGTCGGTGAGTACTGCGCGCCCGGCTTGGCGAAGTTGCCGGTAAGCAGCCACACCAGCTTCTCGAGGTAGCTGACCAGCGTGGAGTAGCGGTTGTGCTGTACCCCGAGGTCTTCGAACACGGCCACGCTGTCGGCCGCGGCGATCCGGCGAGCAGCCGCGCGCACCCGCTCCTCGGCCACGCCCGAGATGGCGCACCACTCGCCCACCGGCACATCGCCGAGCACGCCGAGGATCTGTTCGACGCCGGCCGCGTGGTCGGCCAGCCAGGCCGCGTCGTGCAAGCGCTCTTGGGCGATCACCGCGGCGAGCGCGCCGATCAGCCACGCGTCGCGGCCCGGCTTGACCTGGAGGTGGAACCCGGCGCCGTTCGATTCGGCCAGGTCGGCGGTCTCGGTGCACCGCGGGTCGATGACGATCAGCGCCCGGGTGGGGTCGTTGGAGATCTCCTTGAGCGTGGTGCGAGCGTGCGGGATCGAGTGGCTCTGCCACGGGTTCTTGCCGAGGAACAGCGCCACTTCGGCGTGCTCGAAGTCGGCGCGCACCATCGTGCCGAGCATGCGCCCGTTGACCCAGAACTCGCCGGTCTTCTCCTGCGCCAGCGCGCTCGACCGGTACCGGCCACCGAACGCACGGAACATCGCCGCCCCGTACGCCCCGCCGAGGTGGTTGCCCTGGCCGCCACCGCCGTAGTAGAGGATCGATTCGCCGCCATACGTATCGCGCACGGCACCCAGTCGTTCGGCAACCTCACGGATCGCGGTGTCCCAGTCGATCTCCTCGAACGTGCCGTCGGGGCGCTTGCGCAGTGGGCCCAGCACGCGGTCGTTGGCACCGTTCTGGTAGTGGTCGAGGCGCAGCGCCTTCTCGCACGTGTAGCCCTTCGAGGCCGGGTGCGCCTTGTCGCCGCGGATCCGTTCGAACCGGCGGCTGGTGCCGAGCTGCTCGCCGAGGCGCACCTCGATGCCGCAGTTGCACTCGCACAGGATGCACGCGGTGGGCTTCCACTCCGGAGCGGGGGCTTCGATAGCAGGGGCCTGGATCACGTCAGTCACGTCGTGCAACTTAGTGAAGTGAGTTGCGTCGTGCAACTACGGATCGGATACCATGGCCGGCGATGACCCAGCGCACGCGCACCGACGACTGGCCGTGCCCGATCGCCCGGGCGGTCGACGAGTTGGGCGACGGATGGACCTTGTTGATCCTGCGTGACGCGTTCTTGGGCTCGCGCCGGTTCGACGACTTCCACCGCTCGCTGGGCATCGGCCGCAACATCCTCACCGACCGGCTCCACCAGCTCGTCGAGCGCGGCATGCTCACCAAGGTGCTGTACTCCGAGCATCCCCCCCGCCACGAGTACCGCCTCACCGACAAGGGCCGCCAGATCTGGCCGGTGCTCGCCGCGATGGCCGCCTGGGCCGACACCTGGATGGCCGGCCCCGAGGGCCCCCCGGTCGTGTATCACCACAAAACGTGCGACCACGACATGCACGCCGAGGTGGTGTGCAGCGAGTGCCGCGAACCGATCGACGTGCGCGCCGTCCGCGCCCGCCGCGGGCCCGGCTACCCCGCCGAACTGGTCGACACCCGCCTGTCGTAGGTGCTTGACTTCGAGCGCGCTTGAACTCGTACGGTGCGGCGATGAAGTTCGTGCCGTACGAGCAGACCCGCGAGCTGCCCAACATCGTCGTCGACGGGTCACCGAACGCGGCGACGGTGCTGACGCTCACCCACTGGCCGGGCATCAGCCAGCCACCCCAGCTGGCACACGACCTGTCAGCCGGGATGGCGTTCCGGTACCTCGATGACCCGCCGGCCCACACCCCGGCTACGGCGGTCACCAACAACCACTTCGACCAGGACGGATTGGTGGCCGCGTTCGCGCTGACCCGGCCCACCGCTGCGCTCCGGCACCGCCAGCTCCTGATCGACCTGGCCGCGGCCGGTGACTTCGGCACCTACCGCGACCGCCGTGCCGCGCGGGCGTCGATGACCGTGTCGCGGATGGCCGAGGCCGGCTTCGACGACTACGCCGAGTTCGCCGCGCGCTGCTACGCCGAGGCGCTGCCGCAGGTGCTCGACATGCTGCTCGAGGGCGACCGCTTCCGCGACCTGTGGGGCGACGAGGACGCCGAACTCGACCGCAGCGAACACGCTCTAGCAAGCGGCGCGATCCGCCTCGTCGAGCACCCCGAACTCGACCTCGCGGTGGCCACCGCGGCCGATGGGTGGCGGCGCTCACGCGGCCACCGGTTCGGTGGCGACGAGTACGAGGGCGTCCATCCGATGGCACTCAACAACGCCACTGCGTGCGCGCGCGTGCTGTTCGTACACGGCCGGCGCTACCGCTACACCGACCGCTACGAGACGTGGGTGCAGTACGTGTCGCGGCGACCGCCGGCGCGCCGCGACCTACGCCCGCTGGCCGAGCAGCTGACCGCGGCCGAGGCAGGCACGGTGGTGTGGTCGGCATCGCCGCCCGGCGCGCTGAGCCCGACGCTCGACCACGATGGTGAGTCGTCGCTCGATGCCACGACCGTGTTCGAGACGTTGACCCGACACCTCCGCACCGCGCCACCAGCGTGGGACCCCTACGCGATCGAGGGGCCGTGAGGTGTTCAGGTTCTTGCAGGGACGTCCGTGCAGAAACGTGAACACCTCGGCCGATCACTCCGGCCGACGGTGCGGGATCGTCGCCCCGATCAGCCCGCTGGCGACGGCCGCCCCGGCCGACCACAGCCAGAGGCGGTGGAACTCCGACACGCCGGCCACGCCGGCCGACTCGCTGCCGATGATCACCACCAGCACGGCGATGCCGAGCGCGCCACCCACCTGGCGAGCGGTCTGGTTGACGGCCGACCCGACCGCGTAACGGTGCGCCGGCAGGCCCGCCACCGACGCCGCGCTGAGCACCGGGAAGGTGAGCCCGATACCCAACCCGACTACCAGGGTGCCCGGCAACCAGTGGGCGAGGTAGCTCCGGTCGGCGTCGATCTGCCAGGCGTACCAGGCCAGCCCGGCGGCCATGCACAGCGACCCGGCGAGCAGCACCCACCGGAAGCCCACTCGCCCGGCGAGCTTGCCGGCTGGCCCGGCGACCACGGCCACGACGAGCGGGCCGGGCGTGACGGCGAGGCCGGCGCGCATGATCGTGTAGTCCCACACGCCGGTGAGGAACAAGATGTTGCCGAGCAGCATCGGGAAGAAGGCGAGCGCGTAGATCAGCGTGGCCGCGTTGGCCGTGCTGAACGTGCGGTCGCCGAACAGGGCCAGGTCGAGCACCGGCGACGGGTGCGCCCGCGAGCGGCGCACGAAGGCGATGCCGACCACGATGCCAAGCCCGAGCGCGAGCCAGAAGCGGGCGCTGCCCCAACCCCAGGCGGGACCTTCCGAGATCGCCAGCACGACGGCCGCCACCGACACCGTGGCGAGCAGCACGCCGGCGTAGTCGGGCCGAGCTGCCGACGGCTCGCGCTCCGACTCGGCGAGGTAGGTCCGGCCGAGCAGCAGCACCCCGACACCCACCGGGATGTTGACGAAGAACGCCCATCGCCACCCGCCAGCCGACACGATCGCCGCGCCGAGCGAGGGGCCGGTGGCCACGGCCAGCGCACCGATCCCACCCCACAGGGCCACCATCTGGGTGCGTCGCTCGGCCGGGAAGGCCGAGATCAGCAGCGCCACCGAGGCCGGCACGAGGAACGCCGCACCGACGCCTTGCAGCGCGCGGGCGGCGATCAGCAACGGCACGTTCGGCGCCAGCCCGCACAGCAATGAAGCGGTGACGAACACGCCGATGCCGAGCTCGAACGTGCGCCGCCGGCCGAGCCGATCGCCGGTGCGCCCGCCGGTGACGAGCAGCGCGCCGAACACGATCGAGTACGCGGTGATGACCCACGCCAGGGTCGCCGGCTTGGTGCCGGCGAAGTCGGCTTCCAGGTCGGGAAAGGCGACGTTGACGATCGACAGGTCGAGCGCCGCCATGAACGACCCGAGCGCCGTCAGCACGAAGACGACGCGGGGACGCACCCGCGCGCCATCGGTGGCTGCCGGAACGACCGGCGCCTTGAGTTTCGTCATGCAACTGACTCTAGCGCGCCGCCGTGTCGCCTCGTCGGGTGCGGCTGGTCAGGCGTCGTGCAACCAGGGGTACCGCTCGACGTCCTTGCCGGCGTAGTCGGGGTCGAGATAGATGAAGCACCGCTGGATCAGGAAGTCGCGGACCTCGAACACGTCGCACCAACGCCCCGCCCGCCACTCCTCGATGCCTGCGTGCCACGGCCCGTCGCGGTGCTCGCCCTGGCTGGTGCCCTCGCAGGCGAACGTGTCGGTGCCCGACATGATCCAGTTGAAGTGCGAATAGTGATGCAGGATCGACGTCAGCGTGCCCCCGACGTCGCCGAACATCTGCCCGATCTGTTCGTGTCCGGCGGCCAGCCCCCACTTCGGGAAGTACACCTGGGCGTCGCTGGCGAACAGGCTCAGGATCGAGTCACCACTCGACGTCACACCCCCGTTGTCGAAGGCCTTCAGGTACTCGAGCGCCACGCTCTGCGTTGCTCGTCGGTCATGGTTTCCCGTGCGATCGCCATGTGAACCCCCTCGTCTCGGCGAATCGAGCACCGCGATCGTACGCCTGGCGACGACCCACGATCGACGGCCCGTGAACGGATCGTCAGCACGCCCACCCGGCGGGTTTGACGACGGAGCCAGCCGGGCAGTCCCGGGGCGGACGCGGAGGGAGCATCACATGAACGTCGGGTACATCATCGGCAGCCTGTCGGCCGGGTCGATCAACCGCAAGCTGGTGAACGGGCTGAACGAGTTGGCATCGCAGCGCACGAACCTGCACCTCACCGAGATCTCGATCGGCGAGCTGTCCCTCTACGACCGCGAACGTGACGACGACTACCCGCCCGAGGCGATCGAGTTGAAGCGCGCGATCCGAGCGAGCGACGGCCTGTTGATCTGCACACCCGAGTACAACCGCTCGATCCCCGGCGCACTCAAGAACGCGATCGACTGGGCGTCGCGTCCCTACGGCGACAACGCGTTCGCCGGCAAGCCGGTGGGCGTGATCGGGGCGTCACCCGGAGCGATCGGCACCAGCCTCGCCCAACAGCACCTGCGCAACATCTTGGCCTACCTCGACGCGCCGACGCTCGGACAGCCCGAGGCGTTCATACAGTTCAGCGACGAGCGCTTCGACGAGTCGGGCCGCATCATCGACGACGAGACCCGCGAGTTCCTCGGCGACTGGCTGGTGGCCCTGGAGGAGTGGATCGCCCGCGTCGGCCCGTCCGGCTCGGCGGCAGGCGACGCCGGCCCGATCG
This sequence comes from Ilumatobacter sp., assembly GCA_035556435.1. Lineage (GTDB taxonomy): Bacteria > Actinomycetota > Acidimicrobiia > Acidimicrobiales > Ilumatobacteraceae > Ilumatobacter. The sequence goes on from DATMEY010000035.1 coordinate 188,288, forward strand.
AGTCCGAGGCGATGGTGGGCACACCACTCGCCGGTGCACCGTCCGACAACGTGTCGATGATCGAGTTGCTCGACGCGCTCGACGCCGACGGGTTCGGCGCTCAGTTCCTTCCCCGCGACGGCGGCGACGTGGAGTGCTCGAACTGTGGCGCGACCGTGCCGGCGGGCGACCTCAACGTCGCGGTCGCGCGCCGGCTCGAGGGCGCGTCCGACCCCGACGACATGTCGACCGTGTACGCCGCCACCTGCCCAGCGTGCAAGACCGGCGGCACGATCGTGCTGGGGTACGGCGTCAACGCGTCTGGCGACGAGATCGCGATCGGCCACGCCCTGAGCGGAGCGTCGTAGCCTGGCTTCGGTAAGCGTTTTGCGTTCAACCTGGATCCACCGACCGTTGCAGCCGCGCGTCGGCGTTGTCCCAACCCGCGGCGGTTGCAGCGCGAGGTCGACTTCGGGACGCCGTTCGTGAAGCCCAGCCTGCGTGGCGCTTGAACGCAATCGTTACGGAGCCTGGCAGGCCGGCCTTCACCGGCCGTACACCAAGGCCAACGTGGAAGCAACCGTCGTGGGCTGGCGCAACGCCGGTGAGCGACTACAGCGATCGGTGGATCCAGACGTAGCGGGCGCCGCGGTACGTTGCCGGCGTGACCTACGACGTCGACGCGCTGCGCGCCCACTTCCCGTCGCTCGGCTCGGGCATCGCCCACTTCGACGGGCCGGGAGGCACGCAGACACCGCGTCAGGTGGGTGAGGCGATCGCCGCCACGCTCACGGGCCCGCTGTCGAACCGGGGCACGGGCATCGCCTCGGAATCGAACGCCGAGGCAGCGATCGCCGGGTTCCGCAGCGCTTGCGCGGACCTACTCGGCGTGCCGCCCGCGGGTGTGGTGTACGGCCGCAGCGCAACCCAGCTGTGTTACGACTTCTCGCGCGCGCTGTCGAAGTGGTGGTCGCCCGGCGACGAGGTGGTCGTCACCCGGCTCGACCACGACTCGAACATCCGCCCGTGGGTGCAGGCCGCCGAGCGGGCGGGTGCCACTGTCCGCTGGGCCGACCTCGACCCCGACACCGGCGAGCTCGACCTGGCGTCGCTCGACGCGGCGATCAACCCGCGCACACGGCTGGTAGCGGTGACCGCCGCGTCGAACCTCGTGGGCACGATGCCGCCACTCCCCCACATCGCCGAGGCCGCCCACGCTGTCGGGGCGCTCGTCTATGTCGACGCGGTCCACTACGCCGCCCACCACCTCGTCGACCTGGCCGCGCTGGGAGCCGATCTGTTGATGTGCTCGCCGTACAAGTTCCTGGGCCCGCACTGCGGCGTGCTCGCCGCCCACCCCGACCTGCTCGACCAGGTCGTGCCCGACAAGCTGGCGCCGGCCGCCGACGTCGTGCCCGAGCGGTTCGAGTTCGGCACACTGCCGTACGAGACGATGGCCGGCGTCACCGCGGCGGTCGACTTCCTCGCCGCGATCGCACCCGGAGCGGCCACCACTCGCCGAGCGCAACTGGCTGCCTCGTTCGAGGCGATCGACGCCCACGAGACCCGCTTGCGCGAGCGCGCCGAGCACGGTGTCGCCGACCTGGGAGGCGCGTTTGTCGCCCACTCGCATGCCGTACGGCGCACGCCAACGCTGTTCTTTAGCCTTCCCGGCCGCCGCGCCTGGGACGCCTACGAGTTCCTCGCCACCCGCGGCGTGCTCGCTCCGGCCGGCTCGTTCTACGCCTACGAGGCGTTCCGCCGGTTGCACGACCATCACGGGCTCGCCGACGACGGGGGCCTGCGCGTCGGCATGGCGCCGTACACCACCGACGAGGACGTCGACCGCTTGCTCGACGGCCTCGCCGAGCTCACACACCACTGACTCGCGCGGCGTTTGGCCGACCTGTCCGGCCAAACGCTGCACCAGTACGGCTCGCCCGCGCTGCCGGGACCTCGATCTGCTGACGTCGGGGTAGGGTGCTTCCTCTACATACCGAACACGGGGCTGACTGGTTTCGACGTCAGAGCTGTTGTCCGGGTTTGCGACCCGAGTTGCTCAGACTCGCTAAACGGGGCACCCAAAAGAATTGCCGATGAGCAGTTCGCTCTCGCCGCCTGATTTTCAGGTGAGTGGAGAGTCATCGTGAGCAGCAATGCCGCACGGGGCCAGTCAGCTACAGCCCGGCAACAGAAGTAGCCGATGACGGTGGGAAAGACCACTGACGGCGAGAAAGACCGCTGACCGCAAGGAAAGACCTGCCGAGTGATCGCAAGATCTCCCGACCCGCCGGGTGGCCAGCGTCAGGCCAAATGTCGGGAATGGTCGTAGCGAGTCCGTGCACGGGCTGACGGACGGGGGTTCGATTCCCCCCAGCTCCACTCTCTGGTGCTTTGTCGCTCGCTGCGTCACGACCATCTAGCGCATGCGCCTCTACCAGGCGAAACACCCACTGAGGTTCACCTGCGTACTGGGCGCTGGCCGAAGTGCGCCGCGACAGCGCAACGCTGAGGAGCCTCGGCAACTCTGTATGACCCCCTGCGTAGGCTCCCTCCGGTGGGTACCGGACGGACGGCGAGCGCGCCACGATGAGCTTCGTTGTGACGCTCCGCGACGCCGACGCGCGCCTCGCCGACGACCAGCAGATCGTCCTACGACTCGGTACCGACGCCGATGTCGACCAGACCATCAAGGCATCGCTCGGTCACTTCCTCGCGTACAGGCCAGTGGTCGTCGCGTCGGGGCTGGACGCGCCCGGCGCGTTGACGTTGTCGGTGTACCTGAGGAATCCCGGGCGCCCCGTCGTCGCATACCGAGCCGGCCCGTTCCAGCGGTGGTACCGCACGACGACCGTGGGGCACGTCATCGACGCCGGGGTCACGATCTGGCCAACCGACGTGTCAGTTGAAGGTGAACCCCTTCCCTTGTCGAGTGATCACGCGGATCTGGTGGTGTCCGCCAGATCCGATGTCCTTCCCGACGCGTACTTGGCCGCTACCAAGTCAGAACGGCGGCGCATGAGAGACAATCTGCGCCCGGAGTTCGAGGCCGTCCTGGCACTCTTCGACGCCCCGATCGCGTTCGGCCTGCCCGATGGTGCGCAGGCGTAGACTGCGTACGGAGGTGCACAGTGGCTGTTCTGATGCTCAAGACCGAGATCGCGGTTGAGTTCGACATGATCGTCAACGGCCGCACCGTCGTGCACCAGCTCGCCCTTGACGGCGACGAGAATCTGGAGCCTGGTGACCTGGTCGCTCTCGTGAGCGACGGCATCTCGTTGGTGGCCGTCCTCACGGAGATCGATGACGCTGGCTACCTCCACCTCGCGCTGCGCTGATCCCTCGCGGCGCCGCTGCTCGCGCGGTTGCTCCCAATCTCCTGCCGGCACCGGTTCGCGGTGGTTGGTCGTCCGGTGGGTGGGTCATCTCGGTAGACGGGACCACATCGGGCACGTGACGAACCACGTCTTTACGATCCGCGCGATGCCGTACCTACGGCGTCCTGGCCGTCTGACGGCCTCGGGGACTTCAGAAAGTGGGGAACATGAGTACGGAAACGTGGGACTCGATCGACCGTTACGTCGTCATCTCGTCGGACAGCCATGCCGGTGCCGACCTGCGCGACTACAAGCCCTATTTGCCATCGAAGTGGCATGACGACTTCGACGCGTGGGCCGACGCCTACGACAGCCCGTTCGACGACCTGATTCACGCCACCGCGATGCGGAACTGGGACAGCGACTTCCGGATCGAGGAGATGAACGCCGACGGCGTCGCCGCCGAGATCATCTTCCCGAACACCATCCCGCCGTTCTTTCCGACCAGCGCGCTGATCGTGATCGGCCTGCCGAAGACCAAGGAAGAGTTTGCGCCGCGGTGGGCCGGCGTGCAGGCCCACAACCGCTGGGTCGTCGACTTCGTCGCCCAGGCACCGAAACGCCGGCGCGGGCTGGTGCAGATCCTGCCCAACGACGTCGACGCCGCGATTGCCGAGATCGAGTGGGCGGTGTCCACGGGAGCGTTCGGTGGTGTGCTGCTGGCGACGGTGCCTCCGGGGCACTCCGTGCCGGGCCTCAACGACCTCGTCTACGAGCCGTTGTGGTCGTTGTGCGAGGAGCTCGACCTCCCGATCGCCACGCACAACGTGGCGATTCCCGAGATGCGGATGGACCAGCCGGGCGCCAAGGCACTGACGATGTCGGCCGGGGGCCTGTGGAGCCAGTTCGCACTGATGCAGTTGATCCTCGGTGGTGTGTTCGACCGGCACCCGCGCCTGAAGTTGGTGCCGACCGAGTCGGGTGTCGACTGGCCGCTCCAGACCGCGATGATGCTCGACCACATGCTTCCGGGCATGCACTCCGACGCCGCCAACCGCACGATGGGCATGTTCGGCGACGAGACCACCGACAACTTGTCGATGACGCCCACCGAGTTCGTCAAGCGGCAGGTGTACTACGGCGCTAGCGGTGCGGTAACCCCCGAGACGTTCGCCAAGCGCGACGTGCTGGGCGTCGACCACCTGATGTGGGGGTCGGACTACCCGCACGAGGAGGGGTCGACACCGCAGTCGAAGCTGGCGATCCGGTGGGCCTTCAACGACGTACCCGTCGACGAGACCCGCCAGATGCTGGCCGGCAACATCGCCGGCTTGTACGGCTTCGACCTCGAGGCGCTCGTACCGATCGCCAAGGAGATCGGCCCCGAGGTGAGCGAGGTGCACCGCCCGATCACGGCCGGTGACGCCGACTTCAGCGGCGAGACCTATCTCGCCGACTTCATCCCGCGGCCGTATCCCGGCGGTGCGCTGCTGCAACGCAGCCGCGCCGCCGACTCCGCGTTCTAACCACGACCCGTCGCAGCCCCCGGCCCCGTCGCCCCCGAGGCGGCGGGGCCGTGGCGCGTCCTCAGCCTGAACCGGCGACGTCCCGCTAGCCGGGAGTGCGAGTTGATCTGGCGCGGCGCCCGTACTCATCGTGTGACCGACCGACTCGGAGCCATTGGGGGATCCGGGCGGTGCTCCGAATCGAGGGGGACATGAGGAGAACTTCCACACTGTTCGCGTCACTGGCGGTCGTCGGCCTGCTGGCTGCCGCCTGCGGCGGCGACGACGACGCCAGCGATGCCCCCACCACGACTGCGGCCGCGCCGATTGAATCGGCCGCACCCGACACCACCTCCGCGGGAGGGACGACCGACACCGACACGACCGTCGCGGCCGGCGACGGCGACGCCGATGATGATGTGTGCACCGCCGACAAGGTGGGCGGCGAGCTCACCCTCAGCCCACGCGGCCTCGGCACGACACTCGACCCCTACAACGCCTCGATCGGCTCCATCCAGACCGGCGGCGAGGGCCTGCTGCTGTACTCGATGCTGACGCGCTACGACGCGTCGACGGGCGAGTACGTGCCCCATGTCGCCAAGGCGCTGACACCGAACGCCGACGCCAGCGAATGGACGCTCGAACTCCGCGACGGTGTGACGTTCGGCAACGGCGACCCGCTCGACGCGGCCGCGCTGATCGCCCACCTCGACCGGCACCTCAGCGAAGAGAGCCAGTCGCAGGCCAAGCGCCAGGTGTCGTTCTCGATCGAGAGCTACGAGCAGGTCGGCGACATGGCCGTGAAGTTCACGCTGCACGAGCCGTTCGGCAAGTTCCCGGCGCTGCTCGCGGGCACCGCGATCGGCATGGTCCAGAACGCCAGAGTCGTCGAAGAGATGGGCCAGGAGGCGTTCTCGCAGTTCCCGCTCGGTGGCGGCGTCGGCCCGTACGAGATCGCCGAGTGGGCACCGCCCGCGCGGGTCGTCTTCGAGGCCAAGCGCGACTGGTGGGGCGGCCCGGTCTGCATCGAGACGATCACCGAGACCTTCATCCCTGACATCCGCGCCGGTATGGAGGCGTTCAAACTGGGCGAGGTCGACGTGATCTATCTCAACCGCGACCCGGCCCTGGTCGCCGACGCCGAGGCCGAGTTCGGCGGGATGCTCCACTCGACGATGTTCAACGCCGCCTTCTACGTGCACATGAACTCGGGCATCAACGGCTACGACGGGCCGCTCACCGACGTGCGCGTCCGTCAGGCGGTTGCCCACGCGATCGACCCCGACGTAGTGAACGCCCGCGCCTGGGGCGGCTCCGGGTGGCCGGGAAGCGGTGTGGTCCAGGAAGCGTCGGAGTCGATCGACGCCACCGAGGGCCCCGCCTACGACCCGGACCTGGCCCGCCAGTTGCTCGACGAGTACAAGGCCGAAACCGGCTGGGACGGCACGATCGATGCCATGGCTGCGGCGACCCCAGCGTCCAACAAGGAAGCTGCGATCTCGGTCAAGGCGATGCTCGACGCGGTCGGCTTCAACGTCAACCTCGACTCCGACCTGCAGATCGTCGACTTCATCACGCAGGTCTCGATCGACCGCAGCTTCGAGCTGGTTGCCTCGTGGGGAACGATCGCCGCCGAGGCCGAGTTGTACAACGGCCTGCGCACGTTCCACAGCGCCGACCCGAACAACCCGAGCGGCTTCGCCAGCGAAGCCTTCGACGCGGCCCTGACCGTGCTCCGCGATTCGCAGGGGCCGGACCAGTACCAGGCTGCGCTCGAACAACTCCAAGCGGCGGTGAACCAGGACGTGCCGTTCGCGATCTACGGCGCCGACCGGGGCACGACGCTCGCCGACGAGAGCGCAATCGGCGGGCTGGTGTGGCACAACGGCATCGACCCGATCTTCGAGACGGCGTTCATCCGCTAGCCGCCACGCGGGTGTGCCACGCCTTGCGGCGTGGCACACCTGTGGGGTCGGCGGGTTCGGTGATCAGGCGGGGAAGGCGGCGTCGAACATCGCCTGGAGTTCCGGCGTCGCCGGGCCGGTCTGGCCGCAGTAGCTGACGACACCGTCGAACGCCGTGACCAGGTAGGCCTGGCCGGCCTGGAATTCGAGGCCCCCGATCAGCGCCTCCATGCCTTGCGGTGCTGTGAGCGTGACGATGTCGGCGTCGCCGCCCGCGTACCAGGTGTCGACGGCGAGCGTGACGACGTCGCCGGCCACGCTGTCGACGACGGCGCGGAACGCCACCGGCGAAACGGCGATCGCCTCGGGCGTGAGCATCATGCACGACATGAGCGAGGGGTCGGTGTCGCCGGTCGACAGCTCCATCACGGTCGGCTCCGGTTGGGGCTTCTCGACGGGGGCGTCGGCGGTGAACACGCCGGTCGTGGTGGCGGCGATGCCGAAGCCGGCGCCGGTGAGGCCGACGACCGCGGCGGCGGCGCCGAGCCACCGCTTCGGCGACGGCCGTCGCGGCGACCGTGCCGGCTGGGGCGGCGCCTGTTGGGCTGGCTGTTCGGTGAGTAGAGGGGTGGTCATGATGCTCTCCAGGAGTGCGCGAGCTCGTGGGCTCGTGATCGGTTCGGTCGGCAGCCCGTCCGGCGAGGGGTCGATGCGTGCGATGCGGTCGCGAAGCTCGTCGTCGTTCGTCATCGCTCACTTCCTTGTTCGGCGCCGGCCGGGCTGTCACAGACCTTGTGTCCGGTCGGCGGTGGATACTGTCGGCGGGCCCGGTCGTCGAGCCGATCGCGCAGCTTGCGCTTCGCTCTCGCCAGGGCGACGCTGACGGCGTTGGCCGTACTGCCGGCGACGATCGCGATCTCACGAGGTTCGAGACCTTCCCAGGCCCAGAGCCGGACGATCTCGGCCTCTGAGTCGCTGAGCGTGGCGATCGCGGCGTGGAGTTCCGGGTCGCCCTCGTCGACGGCGTCTCCGGGGTCGGGCGAGGTGGTCGGCGGCAGGGTGGCGAGCCGATCGGTGAGGCGGAGATGGCGCTCGGCGCCTCGCCGGTGGTTGGCGAGTGTGCGCCGGGCGACGCCGTAGCACCATGGCAGCGGCGCGTCGGTCGGCACCTCGTCGAGGCGCCTCCAGACGGTGAGCAGCGACGTGCCGAGCACGTCGGCTGCGTCGTCCCGCGACGCACGCCGTCGCAGGTAGCGCTGGAGCGGCTCGAACACCTCTCCGGCGATCGCCTCGAAGCGGGCGCGACGCTCGGCGTCAGCCTGGGACACGGTGCTCACGTCTGTCTCCTGTCCGGCATCGAACCGATCCTGTCACCGTCGGGGCCAGCCCGATGCCCACGCGACTCGACCGAACCACCGGACCTGGAGCGCGTCCCGCTCAGGTCTGCCAGGTCGTGGGGTGCTCGGGTCTGTAGACGCAGTACGCGCCGGTGCTCACCGAGGCCGCGAGGTGGCGACCGGACCCTCGATCACGGCGGGACGACGTCGAGCCGCTCCTCAACGGGTTGGCGGTCATGTCGTTTCCATGCGCATCATAATCTTGGTTATACTGAGAATCGCCAATCTCGCCCCCAAGGAGCACCATGACCGTCGTCCGCGACCCCGAGGCACCAACCGAGAGCATCGACGACCTCAGGATCATCGACTGCGACTCGCACCTCACCGAGCCGGCCGACCTCTGGACGTCGCGGGTCCCCGACTCGTTGCGCTCGCGCGTTCCTGTGCAGCGGACGGTCGACGGCATCACCGGTTGGTACCTCGACGGCGAAATGTGGGCAAGCGTCGGTGGCAACACGATCCGCGAGGGCGGCCACAAGGTGCTCGGCACCCACATGGTCCAGCCGTTCGAGAGCATCGATCGTTCCGCCTGGTCGGTACCGGAGCGCCTACGCCTGCTCGACGAGGCCGGCATCTGGGGGCAGATCATGTACCCGAACGGCATCGGCTTTTCGTCCAACCACATCTTCGCGATCAAGAACATCGAGGATCGGCTGATGGTGTTGCAGACCTACAACGACTTCCTGATCGACACACAGCGGGAGTCGGGCGGGCGCCTGTTCCCGCAGGCGATGGTGCCGTTCTGGGACATGGACCTCACCGTCAAAGAGATCACCCGGATGGTCGACCAGGGCATCACCGGCTTCACCTTCTCCGACAAGCCCGAGTTGCTCGGCCTTCCCGAGCTGCCCGAGCCGTACTTCAACCCGATGTGGGACATCCTCAACGAGACCGGGGCGGTCGCCAACTTCCACATCGGCAGCGGCAACCGGCGCGAGGACGTGGAAGCGGCCCGAGCCTCGTCGTCGACCGGCAAACCGCTCGTGCTCGGCGGCGACCAGGACGATGCACCGAAGGTGGCGCCGGCGACGTGGCGCTCGTTCGGGCGTCAACGCGGGTTCGCCGCGATGGCGAGCCAGATGTACATGAGTAATGTGCGCATCATCGTCAATCTGTGCATGAGCGACCTGTTCGACCGCTTCCCGAAGCTGAAGGTCGTGTCGGCCGAGAGCGGCATCGGCTGGATCCCCTTCATCCTCGAGGCGATGGAGTTCCAACTCGACGAGATGGTCTCCGAGCCCGACGAGGTCAACTACCAGAAGCGGCGCCCCACCGAGTACTTCCGCGACCACCTCTACGTGATGTTCTGGTTCGAGCAGAACGCTCCGGAGAAGCTGATCGCCGATGTCGGCGTCAACAACGTGCTGGTCGAGACCGACATCCCGCACCCGACGTGCCTGTTCCCGAATCCGAAGCAGCACTTCGCTAACGTGCTCGGCAAACTCGATCCTCACGTCCGTCGGCGAGTGCTCCAGGACAACGCTGCCGAGCTGTACGGCATCACCCTTCCGAGCCCGGTCGCCGGGTAGTCCCGCACGCGATCAGGGCGACCCGACTACTGTCCGACACGATGGCACGAGCAGCGAGCCCTCGAAACGAGTCGGCCAACGATCGCGGCGGCGCGTCCGGTCGCGCCTCGCGGACCCAGCGCGGCACCGTCGGGCACCGTCGGACCGAGAAGATCTCCGAGGCGCTGGCGCGCGAAATCGTGCGCGATCTCCGCGACCTGCCGCCGTCGACCATGCTTCCGCCCGAGGCCAGCCTGCTCGACAAGTACCAGGTCGGTCGCGCCTCGCTACGCGAGGCACTGCGACTGCTCGAGGTGCAGGGGCTGATCGTGATCCGGCCAGGCCCTGGCGGCGGCCCGATGGTCGCCCAGGTCGACAGCATCCACTACGGGCGGATCTCGACGCTCTACTACCACATGTCGGGCGCCACCTACACCGACGTCGCCCACGCCCGAGCGGCGCTCGAACCGACGCTCGCCCGCATGGCCACCGAGCGCCAGAACCCCGACGACATGGCGATGTTGCGCGAGTACCTCGAGCGCTACTCCAAGTCCGACCGCGATACGGGCAGCTCGGTCGACTACGACCGCTACGTCGACGAGACGGCGAGCTTCCACGACATGGTCGTCGCAATGTCGGGCAACCCCGTGCTCACGCTGACCGCGCACTCGCTCCACGACGTGCTGCTCGAGCGCGCCCACGGCATGTTCCCGCCCGAGGAGCGACGCCACGTCGAGCAGGCGCACGCGGCGATCGCGCGGGCCATGCTCAAGGGCGAGGCGGCCACGGTCGAACGGCTGATGCGCAAGCACATGCAGGAGTACGTCGAGTACGCCCGCGAGCGCCATCCGGCGATGTACGAAGAGACCGTCGACTGGCACTGACTCACTCGGCGTCGGGTTCTCCGGCGGCCTGACGCTGAGCCCAGCGGTAGTCGGCCTTCCCGGCCGGGCTGCGGGCGATCGAGTCGCGGAACACGAACGCTTTGGGCAGCTTGTAGCGAGCGATCCGTTGCCCGGCGGTTGCCAGCAGCTCGTCGGCTCCCAACTCGATGCCGGCACGCAGTGCCACGATCGCCACCACTTCGCTACCCCACCGCGGCGACGGTCGCCCGCACACCACCACGTCGGCGACACCCTCGTGGGCCAGGATCGCCTGTTCGACCTCCTCGGCGAAGATCTTTTCGCCACCGGAGTTGATGGTGACCGAGTCGCGACCGCGCAACTCGATCCGGCCGTCGGCGCGGTACACGCCCCGATCCCCGACGATCGCGTACCGGACGCCGGCCACCTCGACGAACGTACGCGCCGTGCGGTCGGGGTCGCCGAGATAGCCGAGCGGCATCCGGCCCGATGCGGCGATCCATCCCAACTCGTCGTCGCCAGGATGCAGCCGACGCGTCTGGTCGTCGGACAACAACACCACGCCAGGCCGCGGCTCGAACACTGACTGCCGTTCGGACCCGGAAGGCGGGGTCGCTGTCGATGAGTTCGCGGTCGCGATCGCGCCGGACTCGGACGTGCCCAGGCCGTCGGTCAGCGTGACGCCGGCCAGACGCTCGAACAGGCGCTGCTTGGCATGCTCGCTGAGCGTCGCGCCTCCGTTGACCACGTAGCGCAACGAACTCACGTCATAGCTGCCGCGGTCGAACTCGTCGAGCAATGGGCGCACGATCGCGTCGCCAACAACCTGGAGCATCGTCACGCGCTCGCGTTCCACGGTATGCCACACGTCGACCGGGTCGAGTGTGCGCACCTCGGTCGGCAGGACGCAGGTGTTGCCATGGGTCAGCGCGGTGAGCGCCGACCACTGCCCCGCACCGTGCATGAACGGCGCGGTCGCCATGGTGCGGAAGCGACCACCGCGGCCGATTGCCTCGTCGACGATCTCGGCGATCGAGGCGTACTCGCGCTGTAACCGTGTGCTCGCCCCCTGCAGCGCACCGACGAACAGATCCGCCTGACGCCAGAGCACCCCCTTCGGCATGCCGGTGGTCCCGCCGGTGCACAGGATGTAGAGGTCGTCGGGCGAGGCGCCGAGGTCGGGGCGCTGTGCCGTCGCCGCGGCGAGTGCGGCCTCGTACCACACCGCCCCGGGTAGCAGCCCGTTGCCAGAGCCGTCGTCCACCTGCACGAACACGGTCAGCCGCGGCAGTTGCCGCCGGAGGCGATCGACGGTGGGGGCGAACTCGCTGTGGAACACCACACCCGACGCCTGCTGCTCGCTCAGGAGCTGCACCAGTTCGTGTTCGACGTAGCGGTAGTTGACGTTGAACGGCGCCACCCGCGCGGCGAACGCGCCCACCAGCGCCTCGAGGTATTCGGGACCGTTGTAGAGGTAGAGGGCGAGGTGGCTCTGGCCCGACTCGTACGCAGCCAGGTGCCGACGCTCAATCTGGCAGCCGAGCCCCAGGGCTCCGATCGCGCGGGCGAAACGGTTCGAACGCTCGACGAGTTCGGCATACGAGCGGCGATGAGGGCCGTGGACGATGCCGTCGCGGTCGGGCACCGCGGCCGCGACGGCACCGATCACGTCGGCAATGTTGAACTCCATGTCCGGCTCAGGCTGTGGCGGGATCGATGATCGTGTTCGCCAATGTCCCGAGCGGGCCGCCGTCGAGCTCGACTCGGTCGCCCGCACGGAGCCATGGGTAGTCGGCTTTCGGGCCGAGGGCGCGCAACTCGAGCAGACATCCGGTACCCACGGTGCCCGAGCCGATCACGTCGCCGGCACGCAGGCGCGTGTTGGCCGACGCGCGCGAGAGCACCTGCGACCACGAGAAATGTGCCGCGGCGAGGTCGCCACCGCCGATTCGCCGGCCGTTGACGCTGACCGAGAGCGGGCACGCCCAGCGCCCCGGCGTGACGACGTCGAGCTCGTCAGGGGTGACCACCCAGGGGCCGAATGAAGTGGCGAAGTCCTTGCCCTTGGCGGGCCCGAGTCCACCGTCCATCTCTGCCATCTGGAGATCGCGCGCCGACCAGTCGTTCATCAGGGTGAACCCGGCGATCACGTCGCACGCGGCCGGGTCGTCGGGGTCGAGGTCGGCCGCGGGCGCACCCACCAGGCAGGCGACCTCGAGTTCGAAGTCGAGCGCCCGCGCGCCGCGGGGTACCGCGACCTGCTCGTCGGGGCCGTGCACCGAGGCGGGGTTGGTGAAGTAGAAGAGCGGGACCTGGTACCACACGGGGGGCACCGCGGTACCAGATCCCACTCGGGAGTTGACCACGTGTTCTTCGAAGATCATGAAGTCGCGGATCGAGGGCGGGTCGACGACCGGGCTGAGCACACGCACCTCCGGCGCGGGCACGAGGTCGGCGCCTGGCGCCGGTCGTTCGACGAGTGCGCGCAACAGGGCGCCTGGCGAGTCGTCGGCGAACGGCCGGTAGCCGTCGTCGTCGACATGAGCGACGACGACGGCACCGTCGTTCATCTGGATGCGTGCGAACTTGATGGCGATGCTCCCGTCAGCTCACGCGGTACAGCTCGGCGGCGTTGCGCCACAGCGCCTTTTCGGCGACGTCGAGCGGCAACTTGGAGAAATGCTTCGCGATGTGCACCGACGGCAGCTCGGCCGGCGATGCCGGGCCGGGCGAGAGGCTCGTCGAGTGCGGGTAGTCGGTCTCGAACATGAAGTTGTCGGGGTAGTCGACGAGGTGGAACAGCGTCCCGGTCTCGAACCAGAACGTGCCGTAGCACTGGCGACGGAAGTACTCGCTCGGCAAGAGCGGCGAGTAGCGGAACGCGCCGTGCGCTTTCCAGTGCCAGTCGAGCGACTCCAGCAGGTACGGCAGGTATCCCATGCCGCTCTCGACCGACACGAACTTCAACCGTGGGAACCGATCGAGGATGCCCGTGGTCAAGATGTTCGAGATCGTGTCACCGTTACTGACGAGCATCAGGATCGCGTTGCGCTTGGCAGTCCACGTCACGTCGACGGCCTGCGGATCCTCGTCCTTGCCGGTTTCGCCGACGAACTTGGGGCGCTGCGGGGACAGGAGGTGGGCGCCGGTGGAGAAGCCGATGTGGAAGTTCACCGACATCTCCAGATCCTCGGCGACGCGGTACACCGGGTCCCAGTACGGGTCGAAGAAGGGTGGCAGCCCGATCTTCTCGTACTGGTTGGCGAACAGGATCCCGCGGTGGCCGATCTCACGCAACCGGGCGACCTCCTTGACCGCTTCATCGAGGTCCCAGAACGGCACCATCCCCACCGGGAGCAGCCGGTTGGGGTCGGCGCTGGCGAAGTCGGTGAGAAAGTCGTTGTAGGCGCGCGTGCACAACAGCGACAGCTCGGGGTCGAGATCGATGAACGCGTGGGTCTCGAACCCGATCAGGTTCGGGTACAGCACCTGGGCGTAGATCCCGTACTCGTCCATCCGCTCCAAGCGCTGGTGCGGGTCGAACCCACCGGGGTCGATGTCGTCGAACGTCTGCGGCATGCTCGGCGGATACTCCGGCCAGCCGGCACATCCGAACACACCAGGCATGTGTAGCCACGCATCGCCAACTCGCCACCGCGCACGGCCACTACCGCCGGGCCGCACCGCTACCTGGGGGATCGCGTCGCCCCACTTGCTGGCGATTCGTGACGTCCACAGATCGGCGGGTTCGATCACGTGCGAGTCCGTGTCGATCACGCGGACGTCACGGAGCGTTGCGGTCATGATGATCCTCCTCACTCGGGCGTCTGACGGGACGCCAATATCTATGCGAATGATAGGTTCTAATCCGATTGGTCGCAAGCTAAGGTCAGCGACATGGAAGGGAGCGCGACCGAGGGCCTGCCTGCAGGGATCGAGGCCGGCGCTCTGGGACGATGGCTCACCGACCACGTCGAGCACGTCACCGCGCCCGTCCGGTTCGCACTGATCGCAGGGGGCAACTCCAACCTCACCTACGCGGCGACCGATGCCAACGGACGCCGGTTGGTGGTCCGCCGCCCGCCTCTTCGTGGCGTGCTCAGCACCGCCCACGACATGGAACGCGAGTGGCGGGCCATCCGTGCCCTCGGCGACACCGCCGTGCCGGTTCCGCCGGCGCTCGCGTTCTGCGACGACACGAGTGTGATCGGGAGCGACTTCTACGTCACTGAATTCGTCGCCGGACACGTGCTGCACGACCTTGCCGGTGCGGTCGCCGCCACCACACCGTCCAGCCGCGCCAGGACGAGCGAGTCGATCGTCGACGTGCTCTGCGAACTACACGCGATCGACCCGGACGATGTCGGGCTCGGCGAGCACGGCCGGCGTGACGGTAACTACCTCGAACGCCAGCTCGGCCGCTGGTCCCGGCAGTACGCGCAGACCAAGACCGACGAGATCCCCGACGTCGAGCGCGCCCACACGCTGCTCACGGCACGCGTGCCACCGGTTGGCGAGACGCGGGTGGTGCACGGCGACTACCGCCTGGGGAACTGCATCCTCGCCGAGTCGGGGGCGGTGGCGGCGGTCGTCGACTGGGAGATCTCCACCCTCGGTGACCCGCTCGCCGACGTCGCCTACCTGCTGACAACCTGGGCCCGACCGGCCGGGCCGGTAGGTCGGCTGCACGGGGCCGAGCTGTCGCCGAGCATGGCCGAGGGGTTCGCCGAGCCCGAGCAGCTGTTGGCGCGGTACGCCGAGCGCTCGGGTCGTGACGTCGGCGGGATCGCCTTTCACCTGGCGTTCAACCACTGGCGCTACGCGTGCATCGCCCAGGGTGTCCGATCACGACAGCTTGACGGGGCGCAGGGTGACGCCCCGACCGCCGACCTCAAGGCGATGGCGATCGCGGTCCGCGAGCGCGCGGCGCTCGCGCTCCGCACGCTCGCGGCCGGCACTTGACGGGGACGCCTGGGCGCGAGTAACTAGTTAAGTACTGGAACTACATCGGAAGGACAGGTGCGCAAAAGGGCATGGGACGTTTGGATGAACGCGTCGCGATCGTCACCGGGGCGGGTCGCGGCATCGGTGCCGCTGTCGCACAGCGGTTAGCTGCAGAAGGCGCGCACGTGGTGGTCACCGACATCGGTGTCGGCCTCGACGGGAGTGGCGGCGACACGACACCAGCCGACGACGTCGTCGCCAACATCACCGAGTCGGGCGGTATCGCCGCGAGCTACGCCGCTGATGTGTCGAGCCACGCGGCCGGCGAGCAACTCGTGCAGTTCGCGATCGACACCTTCGGACGGCTCGACATCTTGATCAACGCGGCTGGGATCCTGCGCGACCGGATGGTGTTCAACATGAGCGAGGACGAGTGGGACAGCGTGATCGCGGTCCACCTCAAGGGTTGCTTCAACACCACCCGGTTTGCCTCGGCGTACTGGCGCAAGGAACCAGGCGAGGATCGCCGGCTGATCAACTTCACGTCGATCGCCGGGTTGAACGGCAGCCCGTCGCAACCCAACTACGCGGCTGCGAAGATGGGAATCATCGGCTTCACGATGTCGTGTGCCAACGCCCTCGGCAAGTACGGGGTCACCGCCAACTGCGTGTCGCCCGGCGCGGCGACACGCATGACACAAGCGATTCCCGCCGAACTGCTCGCCGAGTACCGCAAGACGCAGGACCTGCCCGACGACTTCGAGCAGCGCCGCTCACCCGACAGCATGACCCCGGCCCTCGTGTACCTCGCCAGCAAGGACTCGGGATGGCTCACCGGCCGCGTGATCGGCGCCCAGGAGTACCGGATCTCGCTGTGGAACGTGCCCGAGATTCAGCGCCAGATCGTGTCCGCCGGCCCGTGGGATCTCGACGACGTGTTCCGCGAGCTGCCGGGCGCCTTCCGGGCACCGGTCGAGGGCCGCAAGCGACTGGACGAGGCGTGACCATGAGCAAGCAACGTGTCGCCATCGTCGGCATCCACGAGTACCCGTCACGCAACACCCGCGGCGCGGTCACCCCGCTCAACATCAAGGCCCACTCGGCGGCGCGCGCACTCGACGACGCCGGCCTCACGTGGAAGGACATCGACGCCCTCTACGACGACGGCGACGGCATCTTGTGGCCAGGGCTGCATATGAGCGAGTACTTCGACCTCGATCTACGCGTGATCGACACCACCACGGTGGGCGGCAGCTCGTTCGAGTTTCACGTGTCGCACGCGATGCGTGACCTCGCCGAGGGACGCGCCAAGGTGGCGTTGCTGACCTACGGCGCGGTCGCCCGGAGCAGCAACGCCAACACCGGAACCGGCGCCAAGTACAGCGAACTCGGCCCACCCAACCCGATCTCCAACATGGAGGACTGCTGGGGGCCGACGCTGGTGTCCGACTACGCCCAGTTCGCCAGGCGCTACATGCACGACCACGGTGTGACCATCGAGCAACTGGCCGAGATCGCCGTGACGGCCCGGTTCCATGCCTTGCGCAACCCCGAGGCCGTGCAGGCGATCCACGATCTCGGGCTGCGCCACGGCGACCGCCAGATCACCGTCGACGACGTCTTGTCGTCGCCGATGATCGCCGACCCGCTGCGCGCGCTCGACTGCTGCGTGATCTCGGACGGCGGCGGGGCTGTCGTCCTGGCGACCGAAGACGTCGCCCGCGCGTGCCGCAACCGCCCTGTGTGGGTGCTCGGTACCGGCGAGGCGCTGCGGCACCGCCGCAACAACGACGACATGACGATGACCGGCGCCCGCTCCTCGGGCCCAGCCGCGTTCGAGCAGGCTGGCGTCTCGCCCTCCGACATCGACGTGGCGATGGTGTACGACTCGTTCACGATCACCGTGTTGAGCACCCTCGAAGACCTCGGCTTCTGCGACAAGGGCGAGGGTGGTGCGTTCGTCGAGCACGGCAACCTGCGGTTCGACACCCCGGGCCTGGCCGTCAACACCGACGGCGGTGGACTGTCGTCGAACCACCCCGGTCAACGCGGCATCTTCTTGCTGATCGAAGCGACCCGCCAGCTGCGCGGTGACTCGACGTCGCAGGTTGCCGACGCCGAGCTGGCACTCGCCCACGGCACCGGTGGCACGCTCAACCGACGCTACGCATCGGGCACCGTGATCCTGGGGAGGGACTGATGAGCACTCACGACGACCGTCCGGCCACCGAACCGCGGCGCGTGCTGCCACGGTTTCCCGAGCTCGACACAGAGCCGTTCTGGAACGCGACCAAGCAGCGCGAGCTCCGCTACCAGGTGTGCGACGCGTGCGAGACGGTGATCTTCTACCCTCGCCGGCACTGCACGAACTGCACGAGTATCGACCTGTCCTGGCACACGTCTGCCGGCGGCGGGACGATCTACACGTTCTCGGTGGTCCGCCGCAGCATGCATCCGTCCTTCATGGACCTGGTTCCGTATGTGATCGCGTGGGTCGACGTCGACGAGGGGTTTCGGATCCTCACCCATATCGTCGGCGCCGACCCTGACGATGCCGAATCAGGGTTGGCGATCGGGGCGCGGGTCGCGGTCGAATGGATCGACCGCGGCGAGGTCGCCCTGCCCGCGTTTCGTCTCGCATGAGCGGCGTCTCGTTCCCGCAAGCATTGGCCAACGTTGCTGAGCGCGACGCCGACGCGGTCGCCGCCATCTGTGGCGAACGAACGATCACACGCGGCGAACTCGACCGGGCCAGCAATCGTATGGCCCGGGCGTACTCCGATCGTGGCGTGGCGTATGGTGATCTGGTCACGGTCGCGCTCCCCAACGGGATCGAGTTCCTCATCGCCTGCATGGCGGCGTGGAAGCTCGGCGCCGTGCCGAACCCGATCTCGCCCGCGCTCCCGCCCCCCGAGCGCGACGCGATCATCGAGCGTGCCGAACCGTCCCTGATCGTCGGTATCGACGCCGACCCAGCGGCGATGCCGCCGCGATTGCCGGCCGGCTTCGTACCCGACGCGTCGGTCTCGGACGCGTCGCTCCCCGACCAGACATCGCCGATCGAGCGGGCGCTCACGTCGGGAGGTAGCACTGGCCGCCCGAAGCTGATCCTCACCGCCTCGCAGGCTGTCTACGACCCTGCCTCACCACTGGCGATGTTCGCGGCCAAGCGGGCGATGCTCATCCCGGGCCCGCTGTATCACGGCATCCCCTTCGCCTCGACCTGGCGAAGCATCCTCGCCGGCGCCAAGGTCGTGGTGATGGAACGCTTCGATGCCGCCCAGTGCCTCGAACTGATCAGCCGTCACGGGGTCGACCGGGTCAGCTTCGTGCCGACGATGATGCTGCGCATCGCCCGCCTGCCCGACGACGAGCGCGCTCGGCACGACGTGTCGTCACTCGAGTTCGTGTTGACCTCGGGCTCGCCGTGCCCGCCCTGGCTGATGCAGTTCTGGATCGACTGGGTCGGTCCGCAGGTGATGAACGAGTCGTTCGGCTCGACCGAACGCATCGGCGGCACGTTCATCAACGGCCGGGAGTGGGTCGATCACCCCGGCTCGGTCGGCCGCCCGGTGGGGGGCAGCCAGATCCGTATCCTCGACCCTGAGACCGGCGACGAACGCCCCGCCGGAGAGGTCGGGGAGGTGTACATGATGCCCCCGACCGGCCCCGGCTCGTCGTACAAGTACGTGGGCGCTGAGCGGCGCACCACCTCCGACGGCTGGGAGAGCGTCGGCGACATGGGGTACCTCGACACCGACGGCTACCTGTACCTCGCCGACCGCCGCGACGACATGATCCTGTGCCGTGGCCGCAACGTCTTTCCGGCCGAGATCGAGGCCGCGATCGAGTCGCACCCGAACGTGCGCTCTTCGGCGGTGATCGGCCTGCCCGACGACGACCTGGGGAACTCGGTCCACGCGATCGTCGAGGTCAGCGGTGTCACGGCCGCCGAGCTGGCCAAGCACGTCGCCGCCCGGCTGGTCCACTACAAGGTGCCCAAGACGTTCGAACTCGTCGATCATCCGCTGCGCGACGACTCCGGTAAGGTGCGCCGCTCGGCGCTGCGGCAAGCACGCCTTTCGAAGGTCGACTGATCGGAGCCGGCGTGGTCACACCTGCACACTCAGCACGCGCCGCGTCGGACCCCGAGGCCGCCGAGCTGCTCGACGCCGTCCGTACGGTCATCCGCTTGGCGCGCATCGCCCAGCAGGCGTGCGACGAGGTCGGTCTGACGCTCCCGCAGTACCGGGCGCTCAACAGCATCGTCCGGGGGGCACGTCGCCCGTTCGAGCTGGCCCGGTACAGCGCGGTCAGCCGTCCGGCGATGTCGGCGCTCACCGCCGGCCTCGAGCGCCAGGGCCTCGCCGAGCGCCACGACGACGAGGCCGATGGTCGCGGCGTGCACTTCGTGATGACCAGCAAGGGCCAGCAGGTATTCGACGAGGTCGAACACCTGCTCGTGGAGCGCTTCCGGCAGGTACTCGGGACCACCGAGGAATCGTTGCGGAACCTCGACACGATCGTCCTCGAGGCCGCGCTCGATCAGCAACTCGATCGCGATTTCGGTCCGGCCGACGACACCGGCAGGCGACCGGCCAGACAGCCGAAGCAGACGGAGAACTGACCACGCCACTGCGCGGGTCCGCGGTTGCAACCTCTCAGGTCAGCTCGCCCGGGAAGTTCGCCAGCTCCGCGGGACTGCCGTCAGCCAGGTTGCCGCTGCCCGGAACGCGATCGTGACATCGAGCCCTGGCACTCCGACGAGCGGGCTGCTGCTCGGCATCTGACGCCGAGCAGCAGCCCGGTGCGTCACTGCGGTGTGATCGCCACGCCGCGAAAGTCGCGAGCCCCGCTGGCGTAGATCCAGATACCCGACACGCCCGGCACGAAGGCCTCGGTGCGGTAACGCATGCAGATGTTGCCGATGTGGGGCACGAACTCGAGCAGCTCGGCAGTGATCTCGTGGTAGAGCTCAGCCCGTTCGGCTTGGTCCGTCAGGTTCTGCGCCTGCTCGGCCAGCTCGACCACCCGGTCGCTGGCGGCTCCCCCGGGGTTGCCGAACGAGGACGGCAGGAGGAGCGCGTTGAGCGTGCCAGACGGGTCGGGTGCCCCGGTGTAGACCTCGAGCACGCCGTCGACGGTCTTGTCGACCTTGTAGAGCGCGAAGACCTGTGCCGCATCGACGACCTCCATGTTCATCGTCACCCCGATGTCGGCGAAGTTCTGTTGAATCACCTCGAGGATCGGCGTAAACGTCACCACGTTCGAGGTCAACGACTTGAACTCGAACCCGTCCGGGTAGCCGGCCTCGACGAGCAGGGCCCGCGCGGCGTCGGGGTCGTACGCGTAGACGTCGAGCGCCGGGCCGAGATCCTGGTCGTACGCCCAGCTGTTGGCAGGCCAGAACTGCAGCTGCGGTGCGCAATAGCCCTCGAGCAACTCGTTGGCGATCGACTCGCGGTCGATCGCCTGCCACAACGCCTTGCGTACCAGCGGATCGTCGAACGGTGGGCGCCCGGCGTTCACGCTGAACCCAAGTAGCCCGGGCGACAGGCCGGCAAGCGCGTTGTACCCGGTGTCGAGCGTCGCTTTGACGCGATTGGCCGACGTCACCATCATGTCGAGTTCGCCGGTCTGCAGCGCGTTGAGGCGGGTCTGCTCGTCAGGGATGTTGCGGTACTCCATGCCGGCCACGCGCTGGACGGCTGGGTCCCAGTAGCCGTCGAACTTCGAGTAGATCACCCTGTCGCCGGCCCGCCATTCCGACAGCTCGTACGGCCCGGCGCCTACAGGGTGGGTACCCAGGTCCGGGTCGTCGATCGCGTCAGGGCTGACGATCATGCCCGCCCGATCCGACAGCGAGCCGAACAGGGCGCCGGCGCCACCGGACACCTCGATCTCGATCTGCATCGGCCCGGTCACACGCACATCGACCACCGACACCAGGTCGGCAGCGACCGTACTGCCCTCGCCGCGCGCCCGGTCGAGGCTGGTCTTCACGGCTTCGGCGTCGAGATCTGCACCGTCGTGGAACTTCACCCCTTCGCGGAGATCGAACGTGATCACCGTCAAGTCGTCGCTGAGCGACCACGACGTCGCCAACATCGGTTCGTACGCTCCGCTCGGCGCCGTCCACACGAGGCGGTCGTACAGGGGCGAGAGATAGGTGAGGTCGGCCGGATTGCTGCCGCGATGCGGATCGAGGCTGGTCGGGTCGAGGCTGTACCCCCAACGAAAGATCGCCTCGGGGTCGTAGTCATCGGCGACGGGCACGTGGTCGACGAGCCCTTCAGCGAGCGGTTGCTCGGGAACGGTCGCGACGGCTGTGCCGTCCGGTGCGTCGGTCGTCTCGCCAGGTGTCACCGGGTCGGTGCCCGGCGCACCCGCGGTCTCGTGTGACGTGGTTGCGGAGCCCGATGACGACGTGTCGTCATCACCCCCGCACGCGGCAACCAGCGTGACCGACATCATCATCGCCAGCAGGCGGGTTCGAGTTCTTCTCACTTCAGGACCTCCCCCAAAGAGATCGCGCCCGGATGGCAACGTATCTATGCGTATTGTTCGTTGGATACGCCTTGTTGTCAAGACCGAGTGCTGCGGTCCAACGAGATCGCAAGTCTCTGCGCATGGTATGATGTGATTGTGGTGACGATCAGCCCTGCACTCCAGATTCGCTACGACGACCTCGACGGCCTGCGCGGCCAGATCAGCGACGAGTACGGGGACTGGGGTTCCGAGCTGGAGGTCACGCAAGAGTTGATCGACGACTTCGGCGACCTCACCGGCGACCTCCAGTGGATCCATGTCGACCCCGAGCGCGCCAAGGACGGTCCGTTCGGCACCACGATCGCCCACGGATTGCTCACGCTCTCGCTCGGACCCAGGGTGAGGGCGTCTCCGGCGTTCGAGGTGATCGGCCACGCCAGCACGCTCAACTACGGGAGCGACGGGGTGCGCTTCCTCGATCCGGTTCCGGCCGGCTCACGCATCCACTCGCACTCGCGATTGATCGACGTCCAGCAACACCCGCGAGGTACTCGACTCACCTACGAGATCGCGATGCACGTGGTCGACAACGAGCGTCCCTCGATGGTCTTCAAGGCCGTCGTCCTGCACACCCCGCCGGCGCCATGAGTGCCCCGACGATCCGCTTCGACGACGAAGCCGGGCTGCGCGCCCGAATCAGCGACGAGTACGGCGAGTGGGGTCCGCAAACGAGGATCACTCAGGCGGTCATCGATCGCTTCGCCGACCTCACCGACGACCACCAGTGGATCCACGTCGACACCGAGCGCGCCAAAGACGGTCCGTTCGGCACCACGATCGCCCACGGCTTCCTGATCCTGGCGATGCTGCCACGGGTGCGACCATCGCTCGGCTTCGAGGTGACCGGCGAAAGCAGCCGCGTCAACTACGGCGCCGAGTCGTATCGATTTCTGGCGCCAGTACCAGCCGGCAGCACACTGCACGCGCGAGGTCGCCTGGTCGACGTACGGATGCGCCCGCAGGGCACGCTGCTGGTCTCGGAGTTGATGGTCGGTGTCGTCGGGGCCGAGCGCCCGTCCGCTCTCTACACGGGGATGCTGCTGCACAAGCCGTGAGGCCGCAGACCGCGTGGCTCACGGGCCGTCGAACAGTTCGCCCTCGAACAGTTCGGCCGGGAAGCGCTCGACGCCGGCCTCGATCTGCACACCGAGCGTGTTGAGGGCCATCGACACCAGGCAGTACTGGCCAACGGTGAACACGAGGTCGAGGCACTGCTGGAGCGACCACCGCTGCGCCAACGCGTCCCACGTGGCGTCACCGATGAACTGATCGGCCATCAACTCGTCGGTCGCCCGCAGGAGCGCTCGATCATCGTCGGACCACCCATCTGCGTCGGGCCCGTCAACGACCCGCGCGATCTCCTGGTCGCTGCACCCCGCCCGGCGAGCGATCGCCACGTGCTGAGCCCACTCGTACGCTGACCGCGCCAGCAGGCCCGTGCGCAGGATCGCCAGCTCGCGCTCGCGTGCGGGCAGCGTCGACGCACCCATGACATGGTTGCCGAACACCGTCCAACGTTTGAGCAGCTTCGGGTGATGAGCCAACGTGCTGAGCACGTTCATAACGACCCCGTCGTTGTGCTCGGCGAACCCGGTCAGCAACCGACGGGTGTCGTCGTCCCACTCCTCGGGCTCGGCGGGCGGAACACGAGGCCGTTCGAGACGCATCGCCGCACTCAGGACGCCGCGACCGCGGCGGCTCGGGCGCGGACCTTGAGCGCCTTCTGGTAGTCGTGGACGAGGATCGTACGTCCCGACTCGAGGGTGACCGCCGGCCGGCCGTCGGCGACAGCCCGCTCGTAGAGGGCGATCACGTGATCGGCGTCGGCGATGTCGTCGGTCGTGGGCCCGAACACCTCGTTGATGATCGGCACGTGTGGTGGATAGAACGCGTAGCCCATCGTGAACCCGAGCCCGTGCGAATGCTGGTACCGACGCCGGACGTCGTCGAGGTCGCGCACATCGGGCACATGCGCCATGTCACCGCGCACGCAGCCGTACGCAGCCCCGGCGATCGCGACCTGCGCCTTGGCGACTTCGAAGACCGGATTGAGCTCACCGTCGGGTGCGAACAGAGGGACGCCCATGTCGGCGCTGAGGTCGCCCACCCCGATGCCAAGCGACACCACCTTGTCGATAGCTGCGATCTCGGAGAGGTGGAGCAGCCCGCGCGCGGTTTCGATCGCAGCGAAAATGTCGGGGTCGGCCCCCCGTGACCGGAACATCTCCTGGACCTCGAGCACGTCCTCGGCCGAGTCGCACTTGGGGTACGCGATGCACGTGGCACCGGCGTCAGCCAGGGCAGCGACATCGTCGCGCCCCCACTCGGTGGAGAGGTGGTTGGGGCGGGCGATCATCAGCCGACCATCGAAGTAGTCCGGCCGTTGCAGGTAGTCGACGACGCGGCGCCGGGCTGCCGCCTTGAGGGGCGGAGGCACGCTGTCCTCCATGTCGACCATGAAGCCGTCGGCAGGTATTGCCGGCACCTTGGCCCACTTGCGTTCGTCCATGATCGGTGTCTCGATCACGCTCCGGAGGGCGACGTATCGATCGTGCATACTCTGCGAATCATACGTTATGATCCCGCGCAAGGCCAAGATCGACCAGTCCGCCGGGTTTTACACCCGGCGACATCCGGGTGTATGTTGGATTCAGTGCGCATCATTCGCTTGATTTGCGACAAGGCCGCAGGGGGATCAACAGCATGACCAATCACGCCGACGAGTGCAGCGCGTGCTGACGTACTCGGCCAAGCGCCTGATCGGGCTGCTCCCGCTGCTGGCACTGATCTCACTGGGCGCTTTCGTCCTCACGTACCTCACGCCCGGAGACGCCGCGATCGTGATCGCCGGCGAGTCGGCGAGCCCGGAACGCCTCTCCGAGATCCGTGAGCAACTGGGCCTCGACCAACCGCTGATCGAGCAGTTCTTTCGCTGGCTCGGCAACGCGGTCCGGGGCGACTTCGGCCGCTCGCTCGTGATCGACCGTGACGTCTCCGAGCTGATCTCGGCGCGTCTCGGGCCAACCGTTTCGCTCGTCCTGGCAGGCATGACCGTGGCGGCGCTGATCGGGATCCCTGCGGGACTCGTGGCCGGCCGCCGGCCCGGCACGCTGGTCGACCGCGGTGTTACGTTCATAGCCACGCTGGGGATCGCGATCCCGTCGTTCTGGTTGGCGACGATCCTCATCAGCACGTTCGCCGTCCAGCACCGCATCTTCCCGGCGATCGGCTACGTCTCGCCGTTCGACGATCCGGTGGCGTGGATGCACCGGATGGTTCTGCCGGCGATCGCGATCGGTGCGGCGTCCGCCGCGGAAGTCGCCCGCCAGACACGATCGGCAGTGTCCGATGTCGTGCAGTTGGATCACGTACGGACCAGCCGATCGCTCGGCGTCACCGACCGCAGGATCATGTGGAAGCACGTCCTGAAGAACGCGGCGATTCCAATCGTGACCGTGCTCGGCCTGCAGATCGGTCGACTCCTCGCGTCGGGTGTCGTGATCGAGTTGATGTTCGGTATCCCTGGCCTCGGTTCGCTCGCCGTCAACTCGGTCGGGGCGCGCGACATTCCCACCATCCAGGGCATCGTCGTGGTGGTGGCGCTGTTCGTGCTGCTGACCAACCTCGTCGTCGACCTGTCGTACGCAGTGCTCAACCCGAAGGTCCGATACCAGTGACCAGAACGATCGCCGTCGGCCCCACGCGCACCCCCGGACCGATCAAACGGTTCGCGCGCCGCTTCGCGCGGCAACCGATCGCCATGTTCGCGGTCGGCTTGCTGGTCGTACTCACCCTGATGGCGGTGCTGGCGCCGCTGATCGCGACCCACGACCCGGCCCTCCAGAACCTGCGAGCTCGCAACCAGGGGCCGAGTAGCGGGCATTGGTTCGGGACCGACGACATCGGACGCGACCTGTTCAGCCGCATGGTGTACGGCGCACGCACGACACTGCTGGCCCCGGTGATCGCGGTGACGGTCGGCATGGTGCTGGGGGTCCCCACCGGCCTCCTGGCCGGCTTCAAACGCGGCCCGATCGACGCCGTGCTCGGTCGCGTCGCCGATGCCCTGCTGGCACTGCCGGGCCTGATCGTGGCGATGGCGATCGTCGCCGTCCGCGGCCCGTCGATGGTCAACGCGATGATGGCGGTCGGCCTCAACTTCGCACCGCGGTTCTTCCGTGTCGTCCGCGGCACTGCGTTGGCGATTCGCGAAGAGACGTTCATCGACGCCTCCCGAATCGCCGGAGCATCCGATACCCGCCTCATCCGGTCGCATGTGCTGCCGAACATCGCTCCCCCGCTGATCGTCCAGGCCACGATCATGCTCGGAGTCGGCGTACTCGCCGAGGCCGCACTGTCGTTCCTCGGGGTCGGTGTGCAACCACCCCAGGCGACGTGGGGGGTGCTCCTGCGCCGAGGGTTCGACAACCTCAGCGAGGCCAGGTACCAGTCGATCCCGCCCGGGATCGCCATCACCGTCCTGATCCTCGCCTTCCAGTGGGTCGGCGACGGGTTGCGCGACTCACTCGGCCGGGAGGTCCGCCGTGGGTGACGTGGCGCTGGAACTCGATCGGATCACCATCTCGGCAGCTACCGAGCACGGGCGACTGCTCGTCGTCGACGACCTCAGCCTGACGCTCGATCGGGGCTCGATAACTGGCCTGGTCGGCGAGTCGGGATCGGGCAAGACCGTCACCGCGCTCGCCGCCACGCGGCTGCTCCCCGAGCCGACGTTGCGGCTCGAATCGGGCTCGATCCGGCTCGGGACCGCATCGCTCGAGACGATGGATGCGCACGAACTCCGCGCGGTCCGCGGGGCCCGCATCGCGATGGTCTTCCAGGAGCCGATGACCAGCCTCGACCCCGTGTTCTCGGTCGCCTCGCTGATCAGCGAGGTCCTGCGCTCGCACGCGCCGATCACGCGGCGTGCGGCGCGCCAGGAGGCGATCAGGCTGCTCAATCAGGTCGGCATCGCCGACGCCGCCCAACGGGTCGATCAGTACCCGTTCCAGTTCTCGGGTGGGATGCGTCAACGGATACTGATCGCGATGGCGATGGCCTGCGAGCCCGAGGTCCTGATCGCCGACGAGCCGACCACCGCGCTCGACGTCACCGTGCAAGCGCAGATCCTCGAACTGATCCGATCGATCGCGGTCGACCGGGGCGTCGCCGTACTGCTGGTGACCCACGACCTCGCCGTGGTCTCGGAGTTCTGCGACCAAGTGGCCGTGATGTACGCCGGGCAAATCGTCGAGACCGGATCGACACTCGACGTGCTCACCGCCCCGGCGCACCCGTACACGGCGGCGCTGGTCGCGTCGGTCCCGTCGGCGACACAACGACGAGTCGGCCTGGTCCCCACGATCGACGGCACCGTG
The DNA here is from genome assembly GCA_035556435.1 of Ilumatobacter sp. Taxonomy (GTDB): domain Bacteria; phylum Actinomycetota; class Acidimicrobiia; order Acidimicrobiales; family Ilumatobacteraceae; genus Ilumatobacter. Next base: position 215,632 of record DATMEY010000035.1, read on the forward strand.
CCGGCGCTCCACGAGATGCCGACCGGATGCCGCTTCGCGCCCCGCTGCCGTCACGCCACCGAACGGTGCACCGAACCGGTGGCATTGCAGGCGGCCGGTGTCGGCCGCTCGAACCGCTGTGTACGGAGCGATGAGTTGACACTCGTAGGAGTCGGACGACCATGACCGATCGGATCGATGGGGCAGTCCTCGCGGGCCATTCGCTCACCAAGCAGTTCGTAACCAAGCGTTCGGTGCTCGGACACCCGCTTCGCCGTCTTCGCGCCGTGAACAACGTCTCGTTGCACGTGCACGCCGGCGAGACGCTCGGCCTGCTCGGCGAGTCGGGCTCGGGCAAGTCGACCGCAGCACGCCTCCTGACCCGCTTGATCGAACCCGACTCCGGCTCGATCCGGATCGAAGGGGCCGACTTCCTCGCCCTGCGCGGGCGCGCCCTGCGCCACCAGCGCCGATCGATCCAGATGGTGTTCCAGGACCCATACTCGTCCCTCGACCCGACGAAGATGGTCGTCCATGCGGTCGGGGAGCCATTGACGATTCACGCCGGGCTCCGCGGCAAGGAGCGCGATCAGCGAGTGGCCACGCTGCTCGAACAGGTCGGACTGTCGGCTCGGCACGTACACCGGTACCCGTACGAGTTCTCCGGCGGCCAGCGGCAGCGGATCGCCATCGCCCGTGCGCTGGCGCCGGACCCGAGCATCCTGATCGCCGACGAGGCGGTCAGCAGCCTCGACGTGTCGACCCAAGCACAGGTGCTCAACTTGCTGATCGAGCTGCGCGAAGCACGCGGACTGGCGATGCTGTTCATCTCACACGATCTCGGTGTCGTCCGCCAGGTCGCCGATCGAGTGGCGGTCATGTACCTCGGAGAGATCGTCGAGACCGGCACATGCGACGACATCTACCATGCCCCCCAGCACCCCTACACCCGGGCATTGCTCGCCGCGGTGCCGGAGATCGACCCTGCACGCCGCCGGCCGCGGGTGCTGACGACGGGCGAGGTCAACTCGGTAGTCGACTCCGGCTGCACGTTCCGGGCGCGGTGCCCGGAAGCGATCGACATCTGTGCCGTATCGGCGCCGGAGCCCCGAGCTGTCGGATCGACGATCGTCGCCTGCCACCTTCATCGTCAAGCCCCGACGACGAACGCTCAGACATCGCAGACATCCCAGGTCTCGTAGCTGCCGGGCGCGGAGATCGGCGCGGTGCGACGGCACCGGCCCCTGGTCACGTCGAACGGCCGGTGGTGGCGTTGAAGGCCTCCACGAGCCCGCTGAGTCGGTCGCGCGCGGCGGCGATGTCGCCGCTCGGCAGTTCCACGTGGACCGTGAAGTCGGTCACCCCGGCAGACACCAGCGCGGGCACCGGAGCCATCGTCGCCTCGACATCGATCACCCCATCCGCGCGCTGCGAAACCGGCATCGCCACACGGACCTGGAAGCCGTCCCATGGCCGTCCGGCCTCGGCGAACGCCCGGCGGAGGACCGCGATACCAACGGCGACGTCGTCGTTCCACTCCGCCCACGGGATCCACCCGTCGGCGAAGCGCACGATCCGCCGCAATACAGCGCCACGCGGCCGCCCAGCCACCCAGATCGGCACCCCGCCGGGTTGAATCGGCTTCGGCTCACACCAGATCCGCTCGAATGCCAAGCCGTCGCCCTCGTACGACGCCGGGCCGTCGGCCCACAACAGCCGGCACACCTCGAGCGTCTGGTCGAGCAGCTGCCCGCGCCGAGCGAAGTCGAGGCCAGCGGCACCGTACTCCTCGCGCTGCCAGCCGGTGCCGACCCCGAGGTCCAGGCGCCCGCCCGACAGGACGTCGAGGGTGGCGGCCGTCTTGGCGAGCACCACTGGGCGCCGGAGGGCGGCAAGGATGACGCCCGTTCCCACACGCACCCGCTTGGTCGTGGCCGCGACCATCGCGATCACCGTCATGGGTTCCAGCCACTGGCCGTCGGATGGCGTGAGGAACCGACCGTTCTCGTATGCGTCGAGGTGCTCGCCCAGGACCACGTGATCGGAGACGAGCACGCGGTCGATACCCGCCTCGTCGGCTGCCCGAGACCGCTCGAACAGGTCGCCCCAGTCGCGGGGCCGGTTCGAGAAGTTCCTCAGCAAGAGGGTGAGCGTCGGTGACCTCGTCATGAGCGATTCCCAGCGCCCGCTAGCCGCCCGACCTCGCCGGCCACGGACGACCGGCGGCGAAGGACGCGAAGAACTCGTACGACGGGTCGTCCGTCGAGCGGAGGCCCTCGTTCCGGCCGGATGACGACGGGGTGGGGTCCTCATACGCCTGGCGGACGTCCCAGTCGTGGAGCACGAGCCGGTGCGAGATTCGCCACGCGCCGTCGCGGTGCTCGAAGCGGTCGAGGTACCGCCCGCCGTACCAGTGCAACTCGGCTCGGCCCAACAACAGGTTGGCCGCGAGATAGGACGACTGCACGGCCGCGCCGGTTCCGTCGACCTCGATCAACACGTTGCTTGCTTGGTGCATCGTCGCCGCGAAGCGCTCCCGCATGGCCCTCACGCAGAACGGTGCGAACTCGGCGGCCGGGCCCCGAAAGAACGCGCTGTGATCGTCGAACGCACCATCGTGATACACGGACCGCAACAACTCCTCGTCGGCGCGGTCGACTGCGTGGCAGTAGCGCGCCAAGATCTTCCTGATCTCGTGCTCGGCCGATAGCTGCCAAAGAACGTCGTCGTTCACGATGTGAGGCCTCTCGTACGCATCGAGTCGCGGTGCTGGCTCATGACGTCAGGCGATCAAGCCACCGTCGATGACGAACTCGGCACCGCTCGCGTAGGAACTCTCGTCCGACGCCAGCCACAGCACCAGCTCGGCGACGTCGTCGGCCGTCCCACACCTGCGCAACGGCACCCGCTTGGCGTGCTCGTCGACGTCGAGGTCGCCGATCATCTCGGTGGTGATGATGCCCGGGTGGACCGAGTTGACCCGGATCCCGTGGGGACCGAGCTCCTGGGCGGCCGACTTCGTCATCCCTCGCACGGCCCACTTGCTCGCCGTGTAGGCGAAGGCGAGCGTGCCCTGCATGCCAGCGATCGACGAGATGTTGACGATCGAGCCCTTGCGCGCGCTGATCATCGGCGTGGCGGCGGCCTGCATGCCGAGGAACACACCGGTCTGATTCACGGCCAGCGTGCGGTCCCAGAGTTCGCGCGAGGTCTCGGTGAGTGCAATGCGGCGACTGAAGACGGCGGCATTGTTGACGAGCACATCGAGCTGTCCGCTGTCGTCGAGCACCCGCGCCGTCACCGCGTCCCAGTCGGACTGCGAGGTCACATCGTGGCGTAGGAACACGGCGCCGGTGTCGGCCGCCGTTCGCTCGCCCTCGTCGACGAGCACATCGGTGATGTAGACGGTGGCACCCTCGGCGACGAACCGTCGTGCTTCGGCAGCACCCTGCCCGCGCGCGCCGCCGGTGATCAGGCACACCTTGTCGCTCAACCTGCCCATGTTCATACTCCCCCGTTGGTGTCGTGCTGTTGGATGTCGTTCGTCGGCGTCAGCATGTGGCCGAGCCACTCGTGTACGTCACGCTGGGCGCGGCGGGTCACGCGCGCCTTTGGCGCCATGCCGTCGAAGCCGTGCGGCACCCCCGGATAGACGTGCAGGTCAGCGTGCACTCCAGCGTGCAGCAGCCGGTTGGCGTAGTCGCTGCACTCGTCGAGAAAGCCGTCGAGGCCGCCGACGTAGATGTAGGCGGGCGGCAGGCCCGTCACGTCGCTGGCGCGTGCCGGGGCGGCGTAGTGGTCGACCTCGTCGGTGCCCCACCGGTGAGCCAGGTACGACTGCCAGCCGAACCGGTTTGCAGCCGGGGGCCAGAGTGGGACGTTCGCCTGGCTCGACGGCGTGACCTGGCGATCGTCGAGCATCGGGTAGATGAGCAACTGGAACATCAAGGCCGGACCACCGTGATCGCGCACGTGCAGAGCGAGCGCGGCTGCCAGGCCCCCACCGGCGCTGACGCCGCCCACCGCGATCCGCGCCGGGTCGATGCCGAGTTCGGCAGCGTGTTCGACCACCCAGCCAAGCCCGGTCCGGCAATCGTCGAGGGCCCCGGGATAGGGCACCTCGGGCGCCAGCCGATACTCGACCGTGACCGCCACCATCTGGTGACGGTTGCACCACGAGTCGAAGCGGATGTCATCCTGGAGGCGGTTGCCCATCACCAGACCGCCGCCATGCATCCAGTAGAGGCACGGCAGCGGCTCGGTCGCCCCCACCGGGCGGTGCACGCGCACCACCGGGCCGTTCGTCCCCGTGGCGTGGTCGCTGCGGACCACCGCGTCGGAGAGTGGCACAGTGAGCGGTGGCGGGTACGCGGCACGGAACGAGTTCAGCGTGTCTGCCGACAGCGACCCGAGGTTCGTCACCTCGCCGATATGCGACGCGAACTCGACATCAAACCCCCAGGACATACTCATCGGATTATACGCAGAGATCATGGCATTGCTCATTTCGAATGGAAATCCATGCGTATGATATGCTTTAATACTGGAATGGGGAGCGTAGCTAGGGTACGACGGGGGCCATCGTGGAACGTCCGTCGCTAACCAACGTGCGGCTCGAGGTCGAGTCCAGTGTCGTCTTTCTCCGCATCGACCGGCCTGAGCTTCGCAACGCCCTCGACGCGGCGACACGGCAGGCACTCATCGAGGGCCTCGACTGGGCCGGCGCCGCCGACGACGTACGCGTGGTGGTGATCACCGGCGAAGGCGGCAAGTCGTTCGCCTCCGGCGCAGATCTCTCCGAGTCGGGCCAGATCTCCAGCACCGCGGCACGAACACAACTCGAGGGACGGCGCGTCTACGACGCGGTCGCCGAGTGCCCGCGACCCGTCATCGCCATGATCGACGGCTACTGCCTCGGCGGCGGTTGCGAACTGGCGGTCGCCTGCGACCTCCGCGTGGCGACGACCCGGTCGACCTTCGGCCAGCCCGAGATCCGGCTCGGCATCATTCCCGGTGGTGGTGGTACCCAGCGACTCCCACGACTGATCGGGCTGGGCAACGCCACCCGCCTGGTCCTCACCGGCGAGCTGATCGATGCCGACGAGGCACGCCGGATCGGGCTCGTCGACGCCGTCGTGGCACCCGATCAGCTCGAACGTTCGACACGCGAGCTGTGCGCGTCGATCACCCGCCACTCCCCCGTTGCGCTCGGCCTTGCCAAGCGAGCGCTGCGGGCGGCCTCCGAGCTGGCGCTGGCCGACGGTTTGGCGTTCGAACGCGAGCTGCTCTACTCGGCACTCGACAGCACCGACGCTGCGGAGGGCATCGCCGCCTTCCGCGACAAGCGCGCACCACGCTTCACGGGCACCTAGGAGGGAACGTCGCGACATGAGCGGACCACTGAACGGGATCAAGGTCGTCGAAGTGAGCGTCGCCATGGCGGCGCCGTTCTGCGGCCAGGTGCTCGCCGACTACGGGGCCGACGTCATCAAGATCGAGCGTGTCGGCCCCGGCGACGACAGCCGCGTCTGGCCCCCATTCCACCATGGCCAGCTCGGGCACTACTTCGCCTCTGCCAACCGCGGCAAGCGCAGCCTGGCCGTCGACCTCAAGAGCGAGCGCGGCGCCGAGCTGGTGCGCAGGCTGGCGTCCGACGCCGACGTACTCCTGCAGAACTACCGGCTCGGTGCGATGGAGCGCGCCGGTCTTGGCTACGACGACCTGTCGGCGATCAACCCCCGGCTGATCTACTGCTCGATCACCGGCTTCGGGCGTCACGGCGAGCGGCGCGCCGAGCCCGCCAACGACCTGTTCATGCAGGCGTTCTCGGGCGGCATGAGCATCACCGGCGAACCCGGCTCGGCCCCCGTCAAGATGGGCATCTCCACCGCCGACATCGGTGCCGGCCTGTTCGCGACGGTCGGCATCCTCAGCGCGCTCGAAGCACGCCATCACACCGGGCGCGGGCAACACGTCGACACCTCGCTGCTCGCCGGGCAGCTGGCGATGTTGTCGTACCACCTGACCGCGTTCGACGCGAGCGGGATCGTGCCCGGTCCACAAGGCTCGGGCTCCGAGATCGGCGTACCGTACGGCGCCTTCCCCACCGCCGACGACTGGCTCGTGGTGGCGGTGTTCAACGACTCGATGTGGCGCAACTTCTGCGCGGCGATCGAGCAGCCGGCGCTGGCCGACGACCCGCGATACCGCGAGGTCGCCGGCCGCAAGGACAACAAGCGCCAGCTACTCGAACTCCTCGAGCAGCATCTGCGCACCCGCTCGGCGGCCGACTGGGAGGCGACCATGCGCGAGCACGGCGTGCCGTCGACGCGCGTGAACCGGATCGACCAGGTGCTCGCCGACCCTCAGGTCGCCGACAACGCGATGGTCGCCGAGGTCGAGGTCCCCGGCGTCGGCCCCATCCGCGTCCCCGCACCACCGATCAACTACAGCGAGACGCCCGGGGCGATCGGCGGCCCACCTCCGCGGATCGGCGAGCACAGTCGTCCGATCCTGCTCGACCTCGGGCTGTCCGACGACGAGATCGCCGCACTCGTCGGTGACGGAGTCGTCGGCGTCGACGGCGACCACACCGGATGAGCGGCGCGACCCCCACGACAGGAGCCGAGCGATGAACTCGCCACCACGTTCAGCACACACCACGTTCGACCTGTCGGGGGTTCCCGCCGAGGTCATCACCGCACTGCGGCTCGACCGGCTGCCCGTCGAGCGGGCGGTAACCTCGACCGCCGATCTGCTGCGGCTCGACGGCAAGGTGGCGGTCGTCACCGGCGGCGGCGGGCAGGGGCTCGGCAATGCGATCTGCCACCGTCTCGCCGAACAGGGTGCCTCGATCGCGATCATCGACGTCGTTCCCGAGGCCGGTACCCAGGCCGCCGACGAGATCGCTCGCGTGTGGGGCGTGCCCACGTTCGCCACCGCTGCCAACGTGGCCGACTGGGATGCCGCCCACCGTGCGATCGACGCGGTGGTCGAGCACTTCGGCACCATCGACATCCTCGTCAACAACGCCGGTGGCTCGGGCTCGATCGGCCTGAGCGGGGATCAGGTGGCTCCGCCCGGGTCGTTCCTGGGGATGCAGCGTGGCGACATCGAGACCACCGTGGGCGTCAACCTGATGGGCGTGTTGTACGTGACGCGGGCGGCACTTGCCGTGATGGTCACGAACAGCTCGGGGCGGATCGTCAACATCGCCTCCGAGGGCGGCAAGGTCGGCGCCGCGACCCACGCCGTCTACGGCAGTTGCAAGTCGGCCGTGATCGGCCTCACCCGCAACCTCGCCCACGAGTTCGGCCCGCAGGGGATCTCCGTGGTCGCCGTGTGCCCGGCGCTGATGCTGTCCGAGCGGTTGGTCAAGAGCGGCCGGCTCGACGCCTCGCCGGACGGGCTCTTCGGTTGGACGCTCAAGAAGTCGACGATCGGCCGCCTCTCGCTCCCCGACGAGGTCGCCAGCACGGTTGCGTTCCTCGCGTCCGACGCCGGCAGCTACGTGCACGGCACCGCGGTCAGCGTCGGTGGAGGGTTCTCCGACTGATCAGCCGCACAAGGCGGCCACCGCCGCACCCATGACGTCGAGGTGTAGGTCGACGTCGGCATCGGTGGTCGCCGGGCACATCAGCGCCATGTTGTGGAACGGCGTCAGCAGCACGCCGCGGTTGACGAGCGCCAGGTGCAGGTAGTCCTCGAGTTCGGCGTCGGTGGCGCGCTGCGACTCGGTGCCGTTGCGCGGAGCCGGGTTGGCGAAGCGGTACTCGGCGCGGGCGCCGAGCTGCACCACCGACCAGGGCAGGTCGTACTCGGCGATGATCGAGTCGATGCCCGTCGTGTAACGCGTGCAGCGTTCGATCATCGTCGCAAAGGCGGCGTCGGTCAGCACGTCGCACAACGTGGCCCGGGCGGCCGCCAGCGACAGCGCGTTGCCCGCCAGGGTTCCGCCCACTCCCCCGGTGTCGACGAGGTCGAGCTCGGATCGTGTGGCGATCCGTTCGGCCAGCTCGGCGGTCAGCCCGTAGGCGCCGGCCGGGATGCCACCGGCGATGGCCTTCCCGATCGTGACGATGTCGGGCGACAAGCCCCACGCCTGCGTACATCCACCAGGACCGGCCGAGAACGTATGCGTCTCGTCGTTGATCAGCAACGCACCGGCCGCGGTGGCGAGGCGGCGGACCCCCTCGAGGTAGCCCGGTTCGGGAAGCACGATGCCCATGTTGGTCAGCGCCGGCTCCATCAGCACGGCCGCGACGTCGCCATGTGACAACTCGCGTTCGAGTTGGGCGAGGTCGTTGTATTCGGCGACCCTGCTGGTGAGCGTGACGTCGCACGGGGCGCCGACGTTGCCGGGGCGCGAACGCGGCCCCGTGTCGCCGGTGACGATCAGGGACTCGTCGACGCTCCCGTGGTAGCACCAACTGTTGACGAGGATCCGCGACCGGCCGGTTACTGCTCGGGCAAGCCTGATCGCCCAACGGTTGGCGTCGGTGGCGGTCAGCGAGAAGCTCCACTTGCTGACCCCGAAGCGACGCGTGAGCTCGGCTGCGACCAGGGCCGCGTCCTCGGTGGGCATCATCGTGGTGGCGCCACCGGCCTCGCCGTACCTGACGACCACCGCAGCCACTGTGGCCGCCGGCGAGTGGCCCGCCATCGCTCCGGTGTCACCGAGGCAGAAGTCGACCAGCTCGTGGCCGTCCCGGTCGACCACCCGCGCCCCGGCAGCACGTTCGAAGAACAGGGGGAAACCGCCGGCGGCCTTGGCCATCCAGGTCATCGGCACCCCGCCGAACAGGTGCTCGCCGCTGGACGCCGCTGCGCGCGAGCGCGGGTTGCGGTCATGGAACGTGCGCCGTTCCTCGTCGAGCAGCACCGCCAGTCGGTCGCGATCGATCACGTCTCCATCCTTCCCCGTAGCTGCTGCCGACGAGCGGCCGTCGCCGGTTCGTCGACGCTACCCGAGCCGTCGAACACCACCCCGTACACCGCTCCCGCCCGAGCCGCGCTGATCCAGCCCTCGGCGACATCGCTGGCGACCTGGCTGGGAGGCCGGTCCAAGGGCGAACCGAACCCGCCTCCGCCACTGGTGGTGGCGATCATTCGCTCACCGGGTGCGATCAGCACCGGACCCCATGCGTCGATCTCGAGCAGCGTGCCGTCGGCGGCGCGTCTGGCCTGGCCGGAGGGCGCCCCGCCGAGGCCGCCGCGCGCCCCGACGGCGGCGTGTACGGCGCCGTCGTTGGCGTAGATCGCCTCGATCGTGCAGTCGATCGGCCCGTACTCAACGCGAAGTCCCGGCGCGCCCCGCTGCGCTCCGGCCCCCTCCGAATCGGCGACCAACCGGCGGTCGAAGATCGCGATCGGTTGCTTCATCTCGTCGATCTCGACGCTGTCGAGCAGCAACGATCCTCCGCTTCCGAGGTCCGACATCGTCAACCATCCGTCGGTATGCGGGCCGCCGGCCCCACCGTTGGGGCCGCTGAAGAGCTGGTTGACGAACGGCTCGCCCGAACGTGGGTCGATGCCCGACACCACCGCTTCCGACGGGGAGAACCCGGCTCCGACCTCAGCAAGGCCGATTCCCGGGTCCAGTTCGGCCAGCGCCCGCTGGACGACGTTGCCGACGCGGTTGGCGAGGTTGGTGGTCGCGGCCGAGCAGCTGGCCGGGTGGCGGGGGATGCCGACCACGCAGTTTTCGCGCAGGTGGACCCGGATCCGGCGGAAGCTGCCCTGGTTGTGGGGCACGGTGTGATCGATGCTGTTGAAGACCCCGATCATCGCCGCCGCCCGCGACGACGCCTCGCTGAGGTTCAGGCCACACGGGACGCAGTCGATGTTGTCGGTGAGGTCGACATCGACGTACCCGTGAGCCGGGTCGATCGTCACCGTCGCCCGGACAGGAATCCCGTCGGGTACTGCCGGCACCGGGTCGTGGCGTGTCTCGGTAGCCGCCGAGCCCGCCGGGAGCTCCTGGATCGCTGCCACCATCCGGCGCTCGCTGTAGTCGAGCCACGCCTCGGCGAACGCGCCGAACTGCTCCCAGCCGAGCTCGGCTCCGAGTTCGAGCATCGCCCGCTCCCCGATCCGCACGGTGCCCAGCAGAGCCAGGTAGTCACCGCGCCACTGATCGGGTACCCGGATCCGCATCTCGCACATCCGCAGGACGTCGGCACAATCCTCGTAGTCGCGTTGCGCGCGCACGACCGGAAAGATCAGCGCGCCCTCCTCGTAGACGTCCCGCGCGCTGACCATGTAGGTGGTCGGCACCGAGTTGCCACAGTCGGCCTGATGAGCCTTGGCGAGCACCGTGAAGCGATGCACACCGTCGACGACCACGGGAACGAGCAGCGAGTGATCGGCAGCGTGCGTGTTGCCGTGGTACGGCGAGTTGTGCAAATAGGCGTCGCCCGCGCGTAGATCGGGCACCAACTCGGTCATCGACCGCGCCTGAAGATCCGGGCCGCCGGTGACGTGGATGGGGAGGCTCTGGGCCGTCATCAGCACGTCGCCTTCGGCGGTGAGCAGGCAGCATGAGAAGTCGCGGGCGGTATTGAGCACGCCCGACCGCCCCGAACGGGCGAGCGTGTTCTGCATCTTGCGCACGATCGCCGCCAAGCGGTGGCTGAGCACCGCCAGCTGGGCGCCCGAGAACCCGTTGTCGTTCATACTGCGTGCACCCGGGTCTGACTCGCGGCCGGCTCACCGGCACCGTTCGGATCGATCAACAGCGACCCGATCTCGGTCCGGACACAGGTGCTGCCAGGCGGCAGCACGACCGACGTGAACGCCGACTCGATCAACGCCGGGCCCTCGACCACCACGCCCGGCGTCAACGCAGCCGGCGAGCACACGGCCGTCGGAACGCTTCCCGCGCCGGCAAAGTAGGCCTGGCGGGTCGATCGCTTCGACCCGGCCTGGTCGGCGTGCGCAGCCAGCGGCGCCTCGTCGTCGCGCAGTGCGCACCGGACCCGAGCGCCCCAACTGACCACCTCGACCGGTGAGACACGATCGGCGATGCCGAGCACCTGGGCGTGAACGTCGTGGAAGTCTTCGACGAACTGAGCGACGTCGAAACCGCCCCCGAACCGCTGAGCCCGCAACGGAATCTCCAGCTCCCAGATCTGCTGCGGGTAACGGGCCTCGGCGAACAGCTCGACCGTGGTTGCGCCGGCGGCTGCGCCCGACCGATCGACGAACTCGCGGCACTGGGCGACGAGCAGACCGAGCGCGGCGTTGACCGGGTCGGTGTCGAACGCGTCCGAGGTGGTGTACACGGTGGCGGCGTAACTCGCCGTGAGATCCGACATCAGTGCGCCGGCCGCCGAGAGCGCCGCGCCAACCGCGGGAATCACGAGCATGCGGCACCCAAGCCGCTGAGCGACTGCGACCGCGTTGAGACCGGCCGCGCCGCCACCGCCGACGAGTACCGCGTTCGACGGGTCGACACCCTGGGCAAGCGTGATGTCCTCGATCGCGCGCACCATCTGCTCGGTGGTCAGTTGCACGATCGCCTCGGCGGCGGCGAGGTCGTCGAGGCCGAGCGGCACGCCGACCGAACGGCGTACGGCGCCGACGGCCGCCTGCTCGTCGAGCCGCATCGCACCGCCCGAGAACGCAGCGGGGTCGATGTACCCGAGTACCACCGCGGCGTCGGTCACGGTGGCGTCGACCCCACCCCGGCCGTAGCAGGCCGGGCCTGGTACCGAGCCGGCGCTGTGAGGGCCGACCGCCAGCAGCCCGCCGGGGTCGACCCAGGCGATGCTGCCCCCGCCCGCACCGACACTCTTGACGTCGATCGACGGGAGGCCGGTCATGTGTCCGGTGAACACCGGCCCCACCCAAGCCGAGCGGGTCCACGGGATGCGACCGCCTCGCACCAACGTCACGTCGTAAGTGGTGCCGCCGGTATCGGCGACGATCACGTCGGCGATGCCGGTGTCGGCCGCGGCATAGGCGCGGCCCGCCACCGGCGCCATCGACGGTCCCGAGTTGAGCGACCGGATCGGTGCCCGCTCGACGTCGCCGACGTCGACCACACCACCGCTCGACGTTACGACCACGAGCCGCCCGGCGAACCCCTCGGACCGCAGGCGCGTGCCGAGCCCGCGCAGGTACTCCGCCATCAGTGGCTTGAGCGAGGCGTCGATGCACGCCGATGAGGCCCTGCGGTACTCCCGAAGCGACGGGTTGAGTTCGTGCGACAGCGTGAACGGCACACCCGGAAGGTGCTCGTCGAGCAGCCGACCGACGGCCTGCTCGTGAACCGGGTTGACCGTCGACCACAACAGGCACACGCCGACCGCCTCCACCTGCGCCGCTGCCAGGCGTCCGCAGATGTCGACCACCGCGGCCGCGTCGAGCGGCTCGAGTACGCGGCCATCGGCCAAGATCCGCTCGGGTACCTCGAACGTCAAGGCCCGCGGTACGTACGGCTCGGGGTACTGGACGGTGAAGTCGAACGGGTCGTCGCGACCCCCCTCGCGGAGCACGAGCACGTCGGGGTGGCCACTGGTGGTCAGGAACGCCGTGCGCGCAGCAGTTCGGGTGAGCACCGCGTTCAGTCCACGCGTGGTCGCGTGGACGAACAATGTGGTACTCGCGAGCAGGTCGCCCACCGTCGTCCCGACCCCGGTCGCCGCATGCGTCAACGCGTCGACGATCCCCTGCACCGGGTCGGACGGCACCGTGGGTGCCTTGAACAGACGGAGCAGACCGTCGTCGCCCTCGAGTACGAGGTCGGTGAACGTGCCACCGATGTCGACCGAGATACGCATCAGCCGCTCGACCCGGGCTCAGAACCCGTACGTCGACACGGCTGCTCCGTCGCCGACGTTGCTGCGGTCGAGCGGCAGCGCCAGGCCGATCGCGTCGTGCAGTTCGGCGAGCAACGGGTCGATCGTGCCGTCGTTGTGCGGCATCGTGACGGTGACGATGCTCACCGGCGCTGGCAAGGCCCGTGCCGAGAACATCCAGCCCCGCTCGCGCAAGCGCTCGACCACCGGTCGCAGGTCGAGTTCATCGGCGTGGATCAGCGTCATGTTGATCCGCGAACCGGGGTACACCCGTAGACCGTCGATCGCCTGCACACCGGCGACCAGCCGGTCGCGCAGCGCCATCGACTTCAGCGACACCGCGGTGTAGCCGGGCTCTCCGAGCAGCGTGACCATCGTCCACGCGCCGGCGATCGGTCCGGTGCCACGCGTGCCCGACATCGTGCCGTTCGGTGGGCAGATCACCTTGGCGTGCTCGAGCAGCTCTGCGTCGCGGAACAGCAGCAAACCTGCCGGGGGCGGCGCCATGCCGTTCTTGTGCAGGTCGGCGCTGATCGAGCACACCCCGTCGGCCCGGAAATCCCAGAGTGGGATCGTCGTGTCGTAGCCACTCCGTTCGAGGAACGGCAGGATGAATCCGCCGAACGCGGCATCGACGTGGAGGTAGATGCCGCGCCGGACGGCGATCTCGCTGAGCGCCTCGATCGGGTCGACGCTCCCGTACGCCCACGTGCCGGCCGTGGCAATGATCGCGATCGTGTCGGGGCGGATCGCGGCCTCGACGGCGGCCGGGTCGACGTCGTAGAGGTGCCCGCCCGCAGGTGGAGACACGACGATCGGGTCGAGCCCGAACATGTGGCACAGCTTGTGCAGGGAGTAGTGACCGTTGGCCGGGAACACGACGCTGCCGTTCGACACACCCGCCCGCTGCTTGGCGGTGAGGATCGCACACATGTTGGACTCGGAGCCGCCCGACGACACGAAGCCGGCCGGCTCGAGCGCACCCAACAGCCGCCCCATCCACGAGACGATGTGGCCTTCCATCTCACGGGCGCCGCCGCCGGTGATCCACGTTTCGCCGTGCACGAAACGTTCGTACGCGGCGACCGACAGGTTGCGCACCTCGTCTCCCCACGGCAGTTCGGGCGACGAGATCAGGTGGGGACCCTCGTCGAACAGATTGCGACCCCATTCCGAAAAACGCGAAGCGCGTTCGAGACGGCTGAGTTCATCGAGCAGATCGAGCCGCTCGACACCGCTGGGGAACTGGTCCATGTGTCTCCCTTGCTGCGTTCGTTGATGTGCCGCGCCTCAGAGCGCCACCATGCCGCCGTCGATGACGAGGCTGGCGCCGTGGGTCCAGGCCGACGCGGCCGAGGCGAAGTAGACGACTGCCGGGCCGATGTCGGTGACGAGGCCGATCCGGCCGGCCGGGGTGGCGGCGACGATCTCGTCTTCGACGCCTGACCCTGCCAGAATGTCGACGTTCATCGGCGTGCGCACGTTGCCGGGGGCGATCGCGTTGACCCTGATTCCCTGGGGGGCGAGTTCGGTGGCGAGCGCCTTGACGATCAACTCGATCGCGCCCTTCGACGCGCAGTAGGCGCTGTCATCAGGCGAGCCGACGTGGCCCGACATCGACGAGATGAACACGATCGAGCTGCCGGGGCCGAGATGGGGTGCCGCCGCACGCGTCAGCCGGTACGGCGCTCGCGTGTTGGTCAGCCACTGCGAGTCGAACACCTCGTCGGTCGAATCGGCGAGCGACGCCTGAAGGTAGATCCCGGCTGAGTGGACGACCACGTCGAGCCGCCCGAAACGACCCAGCACCTCGTCGACGATCGCCCCTGGGGCGTCGTCGGCACACACGTCGGCGACGATGCTGGCCGCCTCGGCCCCCGTCGCCGCGACCGCCGCCACCGACGCAGCGAGCCGTTCCGGCGAGCGACCGACAAGGCCGACGCTGGCACCGGCCGCACCCAGCGCTCGGGCGGCCTCCGCCCCGATCCCAGAGCTGGCACCGGTCACCAGCGCCACCCTTCCGTGTAGATCGAACGGGTTGACAGCGACGCCCTCCACGAGCTGTATTCTAGGCGATCCGTTCGCACGGTTGGCAACCGGTTTGGTCAATTCATGCGAATCGTTCGCATGTCGTCTGCCCAACGCGTATAGTCCGTTCATGTCTGGCACCATCGACCTCGACACCTTCAATCCCGTTGAGCCGGCGACGCTCGACTGCCTCGACGCCTACTACACGGCGATGCGCGCCGGTGACCCCGTGCACTACGTCAAGTCGGTCGACATGTACTTCGTCGTCCGCCACGATCTGATTTGCCGCGTCATGCGCGATGCCGAGACGTTCTCGTCGGTGTTCCCCACCAAGGCGCGCGGCGTGCTCCCGATCGCCAGCGAGGATGCCGAACGGATCAGAGAGGTGCTCCGGCAGGGGCTGCCCCGCGTCCCGACGTTGATCAACGCCGATCCGCCGGCCCACAACCGCTATCGACAGTTGGTAGCCAGGACGTTCTCGGTTAAGGCGATCGCAGCCCTCGAACCAGTTGTCCGAATGGTGACGTCGCGGCTGATCGACAGTTGGATCGACCAGCCACAGATCGAGTTCGTCGACGAATTCGCGGTCCCGCTGCCGATGGAGGTGATCGCCTACGCCCTCGGCGTGCCCGACGATCGCCTCGACGACTTCAAACGCTGGTCGGACGACACCGTCGCCAGCTTCGGCGCGGCGCCGTCGATCGAACGCCGGATCGCGGCCGAACAGGGCGTCAACGAACTCCAGCGCTACTTCAGCGAACAGCTCGACCTGCGGCGCGCCGAGCCGCAGGACGACTTGCTCACCCGCCTGCTTCAGGCACGCATCGACGACACCAGCGAGGTCACCGACGACCGCCCGCTCGACACCACCGAGATCGTCGGCATCCTGCAGCAACTGCTGTCGGGGGGCAACGAGACCACGACCAAGCTGCTGGCAGCAATGATGCGAACGCTCGCCGAACAACCCGAGCACTGGAAGCGGGTGCGGGCCGACCCGGCGGCGATCCCTGGCGTCGTCGAAGAGACACTGCGACTCGCTGCACCGGCGCAGTGCATGCGCCGGCTGGCGACTCGCGATGTCGAGCTGGGCGGCGTGACGATTCCTGCGGGTTCGCGCATCATCACCGTGCTGGCATCGGCCAACCGCGACGAATCGGTGTTCACCGACCCGGAGTCGTTCGATCCGCACCGCGACAACCTCAACGACCACCTCGCGTTCGGCAAGGGAGTCCACTTCTGCATCGGCGCCAGCCTGACCCGCCTCGAAGCGCGCGTCGCGCTGGAGGAACTCAGCAGGCGGTTGCGGTCGTTCGCGCTGGCCGACGACAACGACTTCCCGCACGATCCCAGCTTCATGCTGCGCGGGCTCAAGCGACTGCAGATCGACATCGTCGCGGCCTGAAGCGCACAGCGCGCAATGTGGAGTCTCTTCGCATGATCTGCAAAGATTGACGAATGGCTGCTCTCTGCGAAGGTCGGGTCTGCATCGTCACCGGAGCCGGGGGAGGTATCGGTCGTGAGCACGCGCTGCTGCTCGCGGCCCACGGGGCCAAGGTCGTGGTGAACGACCTCGGCACGGCGATCGACGGCACCGGCGCATCGACAGGCCCGGCGGCGACGGTTGTCGCCGAGATCCGCGATGCGGGTGGCGAGGCCGTCGCCAACACCGACGACGTATCGTCGTTCGAGGGTGCCAAGCGCATGATCGACCAGGCGGTCGACGAGTACGGCCAACTCGACGTACTCGTCAACAACGCCGGCATCTTGCGCGACCGGATGCTCGTCAACATGAGCGAAGAGGAGTGGGACGCCGTCATCCGCGTCCATCTCAAGGGCACGTTCGCCCCGGCGCGCCACGCCGCCGCCTACTGGCGCGACCGCGCCAAGTCCGGCGAGCAGGTCGACGCCCGGCTGATCAACACGACGTCGGTGTCGGGCATCTACGGCAACGTCGGGCAATCCAACTACGGCGCCGCCAAGATGGGCGTCGCCGCGTTCACGATCATCGTCGCCGAGGAGCTTCGTCGCTACGGAGTCACCGTCAACGCAATCGCTCCGGGCGGCTTGACGCGCATGACCAAGATGCTGTCGATGGGCGGCGTCGAGAACCTCTCCGACGAACAGCGCGAGGCGATGTCGCCGCGGTTCGTCGCCCCGATCTGCGTGTGGCTGGCGTCGAATGAGTCGCGCGACGTCACCGGCCGTGTGTTCGAGGCGCAGGGTGGCGTGCTGGCCGTGGCTGAGGGGTGGCACCGCGGGCCGACCACCTCACCGATCCTCGACCCCGAGGCGATCGGCGAAGTCGCGCTGGGATTGGTTGCCGAGGCCCGCCCGAACGCCGACATCCACGGCCAAGACCGGCTCGCCTGAACCGCCCGGCCCGGCTCGACCACCTGACGACTCGGCGGTTCAGGCGTCGACGATCACCGGGCGAGGCGCATGGTTCGAGCGCTCGATCGCCCGCTCGTCGGTACCCAGATAGGACGCGATCACGAGCGGGTCGTTGCGCACCTCGTGGGGTGTCCCCTCGGCGATCACACGACCGGCCTCCAGGCAGTACACGCGGTCCGAGATGCTCATGATCAGCGGCATGTCGTGCTCGATGACCACCATCGCGGCTCCGAGTTCCTCGCGGATCCGCACGATCAACGGACCGAACGCTTCGGTCTCGCGCTGCGCCACCCCGCCCGTCGGCTCGTCGAGCATCAACAGCTTGGCGTCGGCGGCGAGCAGGCAACCGAGCTCGACGATCCGCCGCGTGCCGGTTGACAGGTTGGCCGCGAACTGATCGGCGAAGCGACCGAGACCGAGCAGGTCGATCAGATCGTCGGAGTCGCCGCGCTTGCGCCGCTCGGAACGCGGTGACGGCGGCAGGCCCGTCAGCGAGGGCACGACGAGCGTGCGCTGACGCGCCTCGAGCGCGACCATGATCGTCTCGCGCACGGTCAGGTCGCCGTACAGCCGGGCCGCCTGGAACCCGCGACCCAGCCCGACGCGATGGCGGCGGTGTACCGGAAGGTGACTCACATCGTGGCCCAGCACCTCGATCCTGCCCGACGAGGCCACAAAACCACCGATCGCGTTCATCAGCGTCGACTTCCCGGCGCCGTTGGTTCCGATCAACCCGACCAACTCGCCCTGGCGGACCTCAATGTTGACGTTGTCGAGCGCGTTCACACCACCGAACCGCACGTTGACGTCACGAACCGTCAACCACGCGCCGCCGTCCGGAAGGTCGACCTCGCGCCGGGCGCGGTGCGGAACGAGCGTCGTGTCGGCGGGCACACCGGAGTTCGCCGGCTCAGGGAGCCGCCGCTCGGCCCACCCGAGCACGAGGTCGCGGGCGCCGTACACGATCTGCATCAGGCCACCGGGGAAGTACATCAGCAAGATCAGCAGGCCGATGCCGCTCGTGAGCAACCGGATCTCGTCGATGTCGCCGACGAGTGCGGGAACGCCGCGCACGAACAAGGCGCCCACGATCGGCCCGGCCACCGAGCCGAGCCCCCCGATGATCGCCGTGGCCACCAGCCGCAACGACTCGTCGGGGGCGAACGTCGCACCGGCGTTGACCTCGACCCGGAGTGTGACGAACAGACCGCCGGCGAAGGCCGCCATCCCGCACGAGAGCGAGAAGGCCACCAACTTCATCCGCGTGGCCGACACGGTCGCTGCTCGGGCCATGTCCTCGTTGGCGCTGACGGCGATCATCGAGCGACCCAGGCCCGTCCGCCGCACGCGGGCCATGATCGCGGTCATCAGCCCGAGGCTCGCCAGGCAGAGGTAATAGAAGTTGCGCCGGTTGGAGAAGTCGATGCCGAGCAACTCGGGCGGGTCCATCGCGGGGGTCGTCGACCCGAACCGCGACCCGGTGAACATCGACTGCCGGAACAGCCAGTTCGACGCGGCCACAGCGAAGGCGAAGGTCACGACGGCCAGAAACAGACTGCGTGCGCGCAGCGCGGGGATGCCGACGATCA
Source organism: Ilumatobacter sp. (assembly GCA_035556435.1). Classification (GTDB taxonomy): domain Bacteria; phylum Actinomycetota; class Acidimicrobiia; order Acidimicrobiales; family Ilumatobacteraceae; genus Ilumatobacter. Next base: position 234,419 of record DATMEY010000035.1, read on the forward strand.
GCGCGGCCACGACCCCGCTGGCGGTGGCCACCGCCAGGCCGCCGAGCCAGGGCAGGTCGAGGCTCATGTCCCACAGGTCGAACGGCACCGGAATGTCGAGACCGTTGGTCACCATCGCCATCACGCAGGCCCCCAACCCGACGAAGGCGTACTGGCCGAGCGAGAACTGCCCCGCCCACCCGATCAGCATCGACAACGGCAAAGCCATCATGGCGAACAGGATCACGTCGGTCCACAAGAACAGCTGTGACGGCCGGTGCACAACGAGTGGCAGAGCGGCCAGAACGCCGAACATCGCGAGCATCCCCGCCGGTCCGAGATACTTCACGAACCACACGCTGCGGAGACGCTCGGGCACCGGGCGGACACGTGGGGCGATCGCGATCGACGACTCGTCGCGCCGCCCGCGCACCCAGAACGTCACCAGCACGGCCGTCGCCACGAACATCCAGAGGTCGACGATCGACTGGTTGGTCTGGTCGACGTTGATTCGAATCAACTGTTCGGCGATACCGACGCCGACGCCACCGGCCAAGGTCAACGGCAACGACGACATGCGCGCCAGCAACCCGACCAGAAGCGCCCGCACCAGCAGGCTCGGGCCGATCGCGCCGGCACCGGCGCCGACGATGCTGCCCGGCGTGATGCCCTGCATCGGCGCGATCATGATCGCCGTCGCCCCGGCGAACGCCCCGGCGATCGTCCACACGATGGTCGATGTCAGCTTCGGGCTGATGCCGAACAGCCGCGCCGTATCGGGGTTCGACGCCGAGGCGCGCACCATCAGCCCGAACCGATTGGTGGTGATGAACACGCCGAGGGCAAGGATCAACAGCGGTGCCACGGCAAGCACGAGCACCTCGCGCGACACGATCAGAATCGAATCGGTCGGTTCCCAGCGCACGTCGAACGGCAGTGGGAACTCCGACCGGGCGGCCGTGTTGGGCAGCGACATGCGGGCGACGAGGAGCAGCTGGGCCAGTCCGATCGTGGCGATCAGTAGGACCAGCCGAGGCGACTGAAAGAGCCGTCGCACCACCGACAGCTCAATCACCGCGCCGATCAGGGCGCTGCACGCGACCGCCATCAGGAACGCCACCCAGTACGGCACGCCGTAGCCGGCGGCCAGCAGGCAGAAGATCGCCACACCGAACGCGCCGATCTCACCGTGGGCGAAGTTGAGGACCCCCGTGGAACGGTGCACCAGCACGAAACCGGCCGCGAGGACGGCGTAGACCAGCCCGGTGATCACGCCGTAGAACAGCGCCTGCTGGGTGATGTGAACGGCCAGGATCACGGTCACACCCTGGTCTCGCCGAGGAACACGGCCTTGGCAAGATCGTCGCGTTCGAGCAGGTCACGGGCCGAGCCCTCGAATCGGATCCGCCCCTTCTCCATGAAGACCGCCCGGTCGGCGAACGCGAGCGCCACGTTGAGCGACTGCTCGACGATGATCATCGTCATCCCCCGCTGCTTGAGCTGGTCGACGACTACCAGCAGGTCCTGGAGCACGGTGGGTGCCAGTCCGAGCGACAGCTCGTCGATCAGCAGGATCTCGGGTTCGTGGGCCAGCGCCATCGCCAGCGCGAGCATCTGCTGCTGGCCCCCCGACAGGTTCCGGGCATCGACCGACCGACGCTCGCGCAACGCCGGGAACAACGCCAGCGCTTCGTCGAGGCGGCGGTCCACGTCGGATGTCGGGAGACGACTCGCCAGCAGCGCGGTACGCAGGTTCTCGACCACCGTCAGCTCGGGGAACACCCCGGCTCCGCCACGTAGCTGGACGACGCCGACGCCGAACCGGACCTCTGCCTCGACATAGGTGAGCGCCCGCCCGTTGAGCCGGATGACCCCGCGGTCGGGGATGCACAACCCGCTGATGGCTCGCAGCAGCGTCGACTTGCCAGCGCCGTTGGTACCGAGCAGGGCGAGCACCTCGCCGCGCCGGACCTCGAGTTCGACGTCGAACAGCACCTGCACCGTGCCGTAACTGCAGTCGAGGTTGCGGACCTGCAGCAGCGGCAGCCGCTCGGGGTGGTCGAGCATGCGGCGGATCTCGGCCTGCTCCTCGATCAGCTCCTCGACCGCCAGCGAGATGTCGCGCTTCAAGAAGCGCGCTCCGTAGACGAAGAGGCAGCCCCCCACCAGGGACGACATCGGCACGATCACGGTCAACGACAGCCGCTCGCCGTGGGCATCAGAGAGCGCTCCCGCAAGCAGGCTGCCGAAGAATCCGCCGATCAGGAAGATGAAGATCGGGATCAACGCGAACGCCTGCGCACGCAGCCGGTATGGCGCGACCGACGCGATGATCGGACCGACACCAGCGAACGCCGAGCTGGTACACGCGTTGGCGAGGGCGAAGAAGCCGATCAACAAGGCGATCGAGTCGAACCGCAGCCCGATCGTCATCAGCACGCCGAACGACACGATCAGGCCACCAGCGATGCGGACGACGCGCTCGGGCTCGACGCGGTACGAGCGGTCGTAGATCCAGCCGGCGATGGGAATCGTAAGGATCGCCGGAACCTGGGCGATCGAGAAGATCCACCCTCGGGTGAACGCGCCGTAGCCGTATCCGTCTTCCAACAGCAGTGAGAGTTGCAGGGGGACGGCGACGAACGAGAACCCCAGCACACCGATCCCGAGGCAGATGAAGTAGAAGGTCTTGATCTTCTTCATCCGCACGTAGGCGGTCGACATCGTGATCGGAAGTTCGTCGGCCTGCTCTCGATCGTCAAGCTGGCCGCCGAGTACGAGTTCCTGCTCGTAGCGACCGCGCGGCGGGTCCTTCATGAACAACGCCGCGGCAACCGCCAGCAGCCCGATCGGCAACGCGATCACGAGATACGACCAGCGCCAGCCGTCGTCGCCTCCGGCCAGCCTGGCAGTGAGGCCGACGACGAACGGCCCGACGGCCTCGCCGAGCGGGCGCGCCGCCGCGTACATCGCGAACACGCGGGCCCGGCCCTGAATCGGGTACTGATCCGAGAGCAGCGAGCCGACCACGGGAACGACGAAGGCGAACCCGACACCTGCCACGACAAACGCCCAGAACAGCTGGAACTCGTTGGCCACCACGCAGGTGGCCAACACGCCAAGCGCGGCGAACGCGGTCGAGCCGGCAACCAACCGCTTGCGCGACATCCGGTCGGCCAGCCATGCCATCGGCACGGCTCCGAGCACCAGCGCCACACCGCCGAAGCCGGCGATGCCGCTCAGCATCGTGTCGGTGATGCCGAACGTGCGCTGGATATCGGGAGCTAACACGCTCGTTGCCGCGCCGCGGAACTGCTCGACCGCGACCAGGCAGACGACCAGCAGGATCGTCGTCAATCCCCCGATTCGCAGGGTTGCCCGCCACCCCAGCTGTTCGGCGCCGACTCCGGGTAGCAGGTCGTCGGGCAGCACGACCTCGGCCGCTCGCGCCGACTGCTCCTCCTGGCGTCGTTGTTCTTCGTCGAGTACCGCCGCCACCAACGAGGCGGGGGCATCGGGCTGGACGGCGGGCGCGACGCCCACATCGGTCTCCTCGTCGGGGCTGGCATCGTGGACGTCTTGCATGACGGACGTTACGCGGTTGCCCGGCGGCGGTGTGACGCCGGGCAACCGCACAACAAGGAACTGGTCAGCCTTCGGGAATCGGCAGGAAGTCGCTGTCGAACCGGACGCAATGCCCGACTGAGTTCTCGACCGGCACCGAGCACGGGTACTCGAAGACGTTCCTCACGATCGCGTCGGGAGCGGTCGGCTTGCCGGGGGTGAAGCTGGCCGGTGTACCACTGCCGAGTTGGACGTCACCCAACGCGGCGACCGCAGCGGCGATGTCGTCGCGGGTGGGATTGGGCCCGGCAGCCTCGATCGAGCGTGCGAGCATCCGCACGAACGCGCAGTGGCCACTGACATTGCTGGCGAAGCGAGCCTCGTCGTCACTTGCCGAGGGGTCGAACGGCGCCCCGGCAGCCGAGCTGTGATCGGCGTACGTGGCGTTACACATCTCGAAGAATGCGTCAGGCTGGTAGTCGGCAGCGCGATAGTCGCCCTCCTGGTTCGACCCGATGATGACGGCGCCGTCGTACAGCTCGCCGGCGCCCTGGCCGCCGAACTCGATGAGCTTGCCGGCCAGTAGCTCGCTGTCCTGGGCGAGGAAGCTGGTGCCGTAGAACTGGATCGAGCCCGGCTCGGCACCCTGGGTCACCAGTTCGGCCATGTAGCCCGACATCGAGATGCCGTCGAGCAGCACGAACATGGCGTCGACACCGGCGTCGCGCATTCCTTGCACCGAGGCGATCAGGCCCTCGTTGCACGGCGGGCCGTTCGGGCACGGGATGACATCGACGCGGGCCGGCTCGAGACCCACCGCGTCCATCGCGTCGAGCAGGCCCTGTTCGATGATTTCAGGGTTCGGGTCGCCGTCGTCGAACACGACGCCGATCGTCTTACCAGCGAGTTCGTCAGCCAACTCGCGCACGGCGTACGTGAGGATGTCGGCAGGAGCGTGGGTCACAGTGAACAGCCGCCCGTTCGATCGTTCGAAGTCGCTCGCGCCGAAGTCGTAGGTCGCCAGGAAGATCGTCTCGTTCTGACCGGTGAGGCAGGCGCCGAGCGGATTGCCCACACCGCTGTTCGACCAGGCCACCACGGCATGCTGCTCCTCGGCGATCGTGATGCACGCCTCCTGGTACACCGCATCGGCATCGGGGGCGAAGCCGAGCACTGGCACCTCGACGTTGACCAGCTCAAGCTGGCGCCCGTGGATGCCGCCGCACTCGTCGTTGATCACGTCGACGAACGTCTGGGCAAAGTCGTTCTGGTCGCCGAGGTCACTGGCGAACCCGATGCTGACGAGATCCTCCAGCTTGTTCCGGACGTGCGCGACCTGGATCGCTGTGCTGGTGATTCCGGCATCTACATCGGCGGGAGCCTCCGCCGGCGCGGCGCCGGCGACGCAGAAGGCATCGTTACCCGTGAAGCGGCTGGCGACGTCGACGGGGGCCGCTGTGGTCGCGGGCGCGTCGGCGTCCGTGGTGGTGGTGTCGTCGTCGCCGCCGGTCGGTTGGCTGGACGCCACCGTGGTCGTCGGATCGTCGGCGACGGTGGTCTCCGTCCCGGCGTCCGTGGTCGCGTCGGACGTATCGTCGTCGTCGTCGCTGCCACCGCATGCCGCGGCCACGAGCGCGGCGACGATTCCTAAGGCCACGAGGCGCCGAGTGTGGCGTCCCCGCGTCGAGTGGTACGAACGCATGCTTCCCCCTGTTGAGATGGTGACGTGATAGGTGTTCGGTAGGTGGTGGATAGGTGATCGGTTGTTCGACTGAGAACGGACCCGTCAGAGGCGCTCGTCGAGCCAGTCGAACATCGTTTCGCCGGCGATCCCGCTGGCACCGCCCTGGCAGTGCAGCTGGGCGGTGGTGGACTCGTCGAAGACGATCATGTGCTTGGAGCAACGCAGCGCGTCGAAGAGCCGCTGCGACTCGCCCGACGAACGGATCTCGTTGCTGCCCTCGAGGATCAACGTCTCGCACTGGATCTGCTCGACGTACGGCGTGAGGTCGCACCTCAACAGTTCCTCGTACAGCTCGTACGGTGTCGACAGACCGTGCTTGGCCAACATGTCGCGGAGGAACCAGCCGTGCAGCGGGTGCGCGTCGGCGGTGGCCTGCATGGCGCGGTTGAACTGCTCGGGCCCGGCCGCGTACGCATCGCGAAGCGGTTGCGGGAACTGAGCCATGATCGACCCGCCCCAGTTCATGACGCCAGGGTCGGCGATGCACATCTTCAGCCGGTGCTCGAACGCCGCGCCGCGCGGCGCGAGGTAGCCACCGAAGCTCAGGCCCATCAGGGCGATCCGCGACGCGTCGACCCCATCGCACTCGACCGCGAAGTCGACGACCGGGGTGACGACCTGCTCCCAGTCGGGCCGGAAGTGGAGGTGATTGCGACGCAATGCGAGCCCTTGGCCGGGGCCTTGGAAGGTCAGGCAGTGGATACCGCGCTGCAGCGCGCCGTCGTAGACCCAGCGAGTGTCCTCCGGCCAGGCGTCGCGACCCTGGAACATGATGATCAGCGGGGCCTTGGCCGGGGCGTGCGGCGAGCGGTAGAAGTAGCCGGGCAGAGAGCTGCCCTCGTAGGGGATCTCGACCGGTTGCGCCGGATAGCCCGTGAGCTCGAGGTAGCGGTCGTAGCAGCGGTAGCTGGCGGTGCCGTACTCGAGTTGGCGCGGGTCGTCGTGGTGGCTGTAGTGCATGAGGCCGCCACGCCAATAGGTCGATGCCCGCAGGTAGGCGCTGGCGGCGCTGACGCGCTTGCCGCGTGCGTCGGATGCCTGCGCCCGTTCCTCGACGCGGCGGGCCATGTCGCTGAACGAGCGGATCCAGCTCTCTTCGTCGCCGGGCAGGATGGTGCGCGCGATCTCGAGGCACTCCCCCAGGTCGGCCTGACCGTAGAACGTCATCTCGAGATGATGTTTGAACTGGTCGTCCATCACCTCGGCGTCGATGAACCAATGCGACGTCCAGGTCGGCCCCGGGAAGAACCGGTTCCTGGTCGCCGTCGGGATCGGAGTGTCGGTGGCGGTCATCGGGTAGCTCCGGATTGGGTGGGCGGCAACGAATCGTGGTGAACAGGCGGGCGTCGATCCGCCCAGGGGCGGGCCTGCTCAAGCTGCGCGGCGAGCCGGAACAGCGTGCCCTCGTCGCCGTACTGGCCGATCACGTGGATGCCGATTGGAACTCGATCGGCGTTCCAGAACAACGGCACCGACATGGCCGGCCGCCCGCTGATGTTGGCGAGCGTTGTGAACGGCAGGAACAGGGACGCGTTCCGGATGCCCCGCATCGGGTCGTCGGCCGAGGCGGTGAACGAGCCGAGCGGAGGCGGCGGGGTGCCGACGGTCGGTGTCAGCCAGACGTCGTACGGCGTGAAGAAGTCGGCGATCGTGTCGGTGAGCTGTTGCATCCCCGCCAGCGCGTCCATTAACTGCTCGGCGGTGGTGTTGGCGGCACGGCCGTGCTCGATCATCGTCCAGGTGTTGGCTTCGAAGTGCTCGCGCCGCGCTTCCTTGCCGGTGAGGTGTTCCCAGTTGCGGATGTCCCACGCGATGCCGGCCGACGAGATCGTGAGAAACGGCGCCTTGACCTGCTCGACATCGAGGCGCAGCGTGGCCTCCTCGACGTGATGGCCGAGCGCTTCGAACAGTGCCGCCGCGTCCTCGACCGCGGCGATGCAGTCGGGATGCAGCTCCACCCCGGTAGGCGACTCGCGGCTGAACGCCACCCGCAGCCGACCGGTAGGCGCGCCGACCTCGTCGAGATAGGGCCGGACGGGCGGCGGGGCCACGTACGGATCCCCGGGGAGTGGGCCATGGGTTGCATCCAGCAAGGCGGCCGAGTCACGCACCGAGACCGTGATGCTGTTCTCGCTGATGAGGGCCACCCGCATCGAGACGCCCTGTCCGCGGCGGGCGGGGCTGATGCGCGAGCGGGTGGGCTTGAGCCCGAACACGCCGCAGCACGAGGCGGGCACACGGATCGATCCGCCACTGTCGCTGGCGTTGGCCATCGGGACCATACGCGTCGCCACGGCGGCCGCCGCGCCGCCGCTCGAACCACCCGCCGACAGCCCGGGGTTCCACGGGTTGCGGGTCGGGCCGAATGCTTCGGGCTCGGTGGTCGGCTGCAGCCCGAACTCGGGAAGGTTGGTCTTGCCGCAACAGACCAGCCCAGCTGCCTTGTAGCGCCGGGTCAACTCGCCGTCGCTCGGCGAGACGTAGTCCATCAGATACCTGCTGCCCGCCGTCTGGCGCACCCCCGCGTACCCGGCGCCTCCGCCGTCCTTGAGCAGGAACGGAACCCCGGTGAACGGCCCGTCGGGGAGCGGGGCGGCCAGCGTTCGGCGGGCTTCGTCGTACATCGTGGTGATGACGGCGTTGACGACCGGGTTGTTCTGCTCGACGCGCTCGATCGCAGCATCGAGGAGCTCAACGGGGCTCACCTGTCCGGAACGGACGAGCTCGGCCTGGGCCAGGCCGTCGAGGTCGGCGAGGTCGGTCACGCGATGCCTACCTGTGCGCCGATCACCCAACGCCGCGGCGACTGGCCGAGTCCGAATCCCACTAAGTCCTCCCCGGGTCGTGGAGCTGATGCATATTGTTCGCAGAGATAGGGTAATCCGATCTACCCGCACTCGTCAACGGTCTAGTTCCATCCTCTAACGATTTCAACCACTTCGACTGGTCGACGAATATCTCTGCGTATAGTATCAATGGAATGCGAGGGAGTGTGAACGCAACGCCGATCGACATCGACGAACGCCGGCTGCACGATGCCGTCCGCGTGGCGAACATCCCCACGCTGCTGATGGTGCTCACCCAGATGACCGGCGACCTCCGGTGGCTCGACGACCCCTACCGCCCGGTCCGCACCCGAGGGTTGGAAGACAACGACACCGGAGGGCTCGCTCCCGACATCCAGGACGAGGTGCGCCGGGCGGCCTTCGACGCCATCGTGGCCTGGCGGCGCGGCGTCCCGCTAGCGATCGAGCGTCCCGACGATGAGCTGCTGGTGCACATGATGAGCGTGTCGGTCGGACGTCGCGTCGAGGACGCCTACGCAGCGATCATCGCCCACGACCTGCGCGTCTTCACCGAGCCGCCGCGCCGGCTCGACGTGCCGGCTGGTTTCGAGGTCCTCGTCATCGGGGCGGGCATCTCGGGCATCTGCGCCGGGGTGCGGCTCGCCGAAACCGGAGTTCCGTACACGATCGTCGAACGCAACCAGGCAATCGGCGGGACCTGGCTGGAGAACCGCTACCCGGGCTGTGGCGTCGACACGCCGAGCTACCTGTACTCCTTCGCCTTCGCCCGTTCCGACTGGTCGCAGTACTTCTCGCAACGCGACGAACTGCACGACTACATCTCGCGCGTCGCCGACGAGTTCGAGGTCACCCCCAAGGTGCGGTTCGGCACCGAGGTGATCTCGGCGACGTACGACGCAGACGCTCAGCGCTGGGTGGTCGAGGTCCGGTCGGCCGACGGCGCAGTATCGACCTTGCGGCCCAACGTCGTCATCAGCGCGGTTGGCGCCTTCAACAAGCCCGTCATCCCTGCCCTCCCCGGCATCGACACCTTCGCCGGCCCGTCTGCACACACGGCCCGCTGGCCGGAAGGCGGGATCGACCTGGCGGGCAAGCGGGTCGCGGTGGTGGGCACCGGCGCCAGCGCGATGCAGCTCGTGCCGGCGATTGCCGGCACGGCCGAATCGGTCACCGTCTTCCAGCGCACGCCGCAATGGGTCGCCCCGTTCGAGAAGTGCCACCAACCGATTCCGGACGCGGTCCGCTTTCTACTGTCCGAGGTGCCGTTGTACCAGGACTGGTACCGGATCCGCCTGGCCTGGGCGTTCAACGACCTGATCCATCCGGCGCTCCAGAAGGATCCGGACTGGCCGCACCCCGAGCGGTCGATCAGCGGCTTGAACGACTACCACCGCGAGTTCTTCACGGACTACATCCGCGAGCAGCTCGGCGAGCGCATTGACCTGCTCGACAAGGTCATCCCCAACTACCCGCCGTACGGCAAGCGGATGTTGCTCGACAACGGCTGGTTCACCGCGCTCCGACGCGACGACGTGCACCTCGTGACCGATGCGGTGGCCGAGGTGCGCGAACACAGCGTGGTCACCCGCGCTGGCGACGAGTACGGCATCGACGTACTGATCTGGGCGACCGGGTTCGACGTGATCAACTTCCTGGCACCGATGCGGATCGTGGGACGTTCGGGGGACGAACTCCACGAACGGTGGGGCGACGACGCCCGCGCCTATCTCGGGACAGCGGTTCCCGACCTACCGAACTTCTTCTGCCTCTACGGCCCGAACGCCCAGTTCGGCCACGGCGGCAGCCTGATCACGATCATGGACCGTCAGGTGAATTACGCGATGAGCGTGCTCGAGCAGATGTTCGCAGGCGGGCTGGGCGCGGTCGAGGTGCGGCGCGACGTGCACGACGAGTACAACGCGAGGGTCGACGCAGCCCACGCCAAGATGGTGTGGACGCATCCGGGGATGGAGAACTACTACCGCAACTCGCGCGGCCGCGTGGTGGCGATCAACCCGTTTCGGATCGTCGACTTCTGGCCGCTCACCGAGCGGGCCGACCTGGGCGACTACGTCACCGAGCGGCAGGCATGAACGATCAGCCAGCTCTGTTCGACCTCACCGGCAAGGTGGCGGTGATCACCGGGTCGACCCGCGGGATCGGTCTGGCGATCGCCGTGCACATGGCTCAACACGGCGCCCGGGTCGTCGTGTCGAGCCGGCGCGCCGAGGCCTGCGCCGAGGTAGCCGACCAGATCAATCGCGAACGACCCGGCTCGGCGATCGGGGTGGCGTGCAACATCTCTCACAAGGACCAGCTCGCGCACCTGGTCGCCACGGCCAACGCGCACTACGGGCAGATCGACGTGCTCGTGTGCAACGCCGCCGTGAACCCGTACGCCGGGCCGATGGTCGGCTGCCCCGACGACGCCTTCGACAAGGTGATGGGTGCCAACATCCGGTCCAACCACTGGCTGTGCTCGATGGTCCTCCCCGACATGCAACGCCGGCGCGATGGTGTGATCATCGTGGTGTCGTCGATCGGCGGCATGATCGGCTCGGAGCTACTCGGGGCGTACACGATCTCGAAGGCGGCCGACATGCAGCTCGTGCGCAACATCGCCGTGGAGTACGGCCCGCACAACGTGCGCGCCAACAGCATCGCCCCCGGGATGGTGCGCACCGACTTCGCCCGGGCGCTGTGGGACGACCCCGTGATCCACGAACGGGTCACGTCACGCACGCCGCTGCGTCGGGTCGCCGAGCCCGACGAGATCGCCGGTGTCGCCGTGATGCTGGCGTCCGGCGCCGGCGCCTTCATCACCGGCCAGAACCTCGTCGTCGACGGCGGCGTCACGATCGCCGCCGCCACCTGAGCCCGCGAACCCGACCCGCCCATCGAGAGGACACGATGCCCTACAACTTCACCGAACAGGGCCAAGCTCTGCTCGCCGACGTCACCCAGTACATGGACGAACACGTGTACCCGAACGAGGCGTTGTTCGCCCAGCAGTACGCCGAGCTGGGCGATCATGGGCACCCGCCGATCATCGAGGACCTCAAGTTGGTCGCCCGCGAGCACGGCCTGTGGAACCTGTTCCTCCCCCACCTCCGGCCCGACGAGCCGGGAACGCGCCTGTCGAACGTCGACTACGCCCCGATCTCGGAGCAGCTCGGCAAGGTCGATTGGGCCTCGGAGACCCTCAACTGCTCGGCTCCCGACACCGGGAACATGGAGATCCTCCACATGTACGGCACCGAGGCGGTCAAGCAGCAGTGGCTGGCGCCGCTGCTGGAAGGCGAGGTCCGGTCAGCGTTCGCGATGACCGAGCCGGCGGTGGCCTCGTCGGACGCCACCAACATCGCCCTGCGGATCGAGCGCGACGGCGACCACTACGTGCTGAACGGACGCAAGTGGTTTACCTCGGGGATCATGTCGCCGCGCTGCCAGGTGATGATCGTGATGGGCAAGACCGATCCCGGTCAGTCTCGCCACCGGCAACAGTCGATGGTGGTCGTGCCCAAGGACACACCCGGCGTGACAGTGATGCGATCGTTGAAGGTGTTCGGGTTCGAGCATCGCGGGGGGCACGGCGAGGTCGACTTCGACAACGTCCGCGTACCGCTCGACAACCTGCTCGGCGACGAGGGTGGCGGCTTCGCGATCAGCCAGGCGCGCCTCGGGCCGGGACGCATCCATCACTGCATGCGCTGCATCGGCGCGTCCGAGCGAGCGCTCCAGCTGATGGTGGACCGGGCCCTCGCCCGCACCCCCTTCGGCAAGCCGTTGGCACAGCAGGGCCTGATCCAGCACTGGATCGCATGGGCACGTATCGAGATCGACATGGCGCGCGAGTACGTGCTGAAGACCGCCCACCTGATGGACACCGTCGGCAACAAGGCGGCCGCCACAGAGATCTCCGGCATCAAGGTCGCGGTCCCCAACATCGCCCTACGGGTCATCGACCGGGCGATCCAGGTGCACGGCGCGGCCGGCGTCACCGGCGACTTCCCGCTCGCCGAGCTGTACGCCCTACATCGTGCGATCAGGATCGCCGACGGGCCCGACGAGGTGCATGAGATGACGATCGCCCGCCGCGAACTGCGCCGGCGCGACCCGTCATTCCGTACGTGACAGCTGCGGGCGGGGCTCTTTCGGCAGGCCGAGCACGCGCTCGGCGACGATGTTGCGCTGGATCTCGGAGGTGCCGCCCCAGATCGTGGTCGAGCGGCTGAAGAAGAACGTCGACTGCACCGGCGACACCGGGTAGCGGCGCATCCCACGGCGGCGATCGAGGCGGTCGGCGGTCGCTCCCCCAGCGAGCACGAGCGCTTCGGCCCCGAGCACATCGAGAGCGAGGTCGAGCGTGTCGCGGTGGGTCTCGCTCCACGCGATCTTCGAGATCGGGCCGACGGTAGCCCCCTGACGCCCACCGTGCAGCAGGTCGGCCAGTACACGTAGGCCGTTGAACCGCAGGATTTGTACACGCGACCACTGCCGCGCCCAGCGTTGACGGAACAGCGGGTCGCCGGCCAAACCGGCTGTGCGGGCGAGCTCGAGCACGTCGTCGAGCTCGTCGGCGAACCGTCGATGCGAGGTGGTGGACGCGGCACCACGTTCGAAACCGAGCGTGGTCATCGCCACCTTCCAGCCGTTGTTCACCCCGCCCACGACGTTGTCGGCCGGGCAGCGGGCATCGCTGAAGAACACCTCGTTGAAGTCGGCCGAGCCGTCGATCTGGACGATCGGGCGGATCTCGATGCCCAGCTGGCCCATCGGAACCAGTAGGTACGAAAGCCCGGCGTGGCTCGGCGCGGCCGGATCGGTGCGGGCGAGCACGAAGGCGTAGTCGGCGGCGTGGGCGCGGCTGGTCCAGATCTTCTGGCCGTTGAGCAACCACTCGTCGCCGGTGAGCACTGCCGTGGTCCGTAACGACGCCAGGTCGGAGCCAGCGTCGGGTTCGCTGAACCCCTGGCACCAGGCGATGGTTCCGCGGGCGATCTCGGGAAGGAAGTACTGCTTCTGCGCGGGCGTACCCCAGTGCATGATCGTCGGGCCGACGATCATCGCCCCGACCGGGAACGGGTCCTCGGGCGCTCCCACGCGCGCGAGCTCCTCTTCGAGCACGACACACTCGATCAGCGACAGCCCAGCCCCGCCGTACTCGGTCGGCCATGACGGGCAGCGCCAACCGGGCGCTGCCAGCAGCGACGGCCACTCATGGATGAACTGCTCACGGTCGGGTTCGGCGAGCGCGCTGCCCCGGTGGCCCCACCCGGCGGGGAGTGTGCGCGCCAGCCATGCGCGCACCTCGATCCGGAAGTCCTCAGCGTCCGGCGGATAGTTCAGATCCACGAAAGCCCCCTCAGTTTGTACTTCCAATAATCTATGCGTATGATAGGTCATGTCTTCGCTGCCGGATGTAGCGAATGGTTCGGAGGGGTTTCTGCATGAGCGTGCCAACCGCGGAGCGGTCGATCTTCCACGGCCTCAAGGTCGTCGAGTTCGCCCAAATCATCGCCGGCCCGCTGGCGGGCACCCTGCTCGCCGACCTCGGGGCCGACGTCGTGCATGTCGAGGCACCCAAGATCGGGGACCCGACGCGCGGGATGGGCCCAGAGAAAAACGGCGTCCACCTGTGGTGGAAGGTATCGGGCCGCAACAAGCGCTCGGTAACACTCGACCTACGTTCCGAGGCGGGGCAGGCGGTGGCGCACCGGCTGGCCGAGTGGGCCGACGTCGTCATCGTCAATTTCCGGTTCAACACGCTCGAGCGGTGGGGGCTCGACTGGCCGACGCTGCACCGCATCAACCCCAAGCTGATCGTGCTCCAGGTGTCGGGTCACGGCGCCACGTCGTCCAAGCGCGACGACCCCGGCTTCGGCAAGGTCGGCGAGGCGATGAGTGGCGTCGTGTTCGTCACCGGCTTCCCCGACGGACCACCGGTCCATACCGGGTTCTCGCACGGCGACTCGGTGACCGGCTTGATGGGTGCATTCGCGATCAGCGCGGCGCTGTACCGCCGCCACGAACCCGACTTCGACGGAGAGTGGATCGACCTCGCTCTGTTCGAGTCGTTGTTCCGGCTGATCGAGTGGCAGGTGATCGCCTACGACCAGGTGGGCATGCTGCCGGTGCGGGCCGGCAACCAGCTCAGCATCGCTCCCGGCACCGTGGTCAACACGTACCTGACGGCCGACAACCACTGGATCACGGTGACGTCGGCCACGCTGCGCTCGGTGACCAACGTGGCGATCCTGCTCGGGCTGCCGCCCGACGAGTTCGAGACGGCCGAGCAGCAGTTCGCTCAGCGGCGCGAACTCGACGACGGGCTGCGTGCGTTCGTGGCGGCACGAGAGGCCGAGCAGTGTCTCGCCGAGATGCGGGCCTGCGACGTCGTGGCGTCGCGCATCTACTCCGTCGCCGACATCCTCGACGACGTCACGTACGCCGAGCGCGAGAACATCGTCAGCGTCGAAGACCCCGACCTCGGCACGGTGCGCATGCAGGCGGTGATCCCGAAGTTGCTCAACCATCCCGGACGGGTGTGGCGCGCTGGCACCGCGCTCGGCGCCGACAACGAGTTCGTGTACAAGCAGTTCCTCGGGATGGGCGACGAGGAGTACGAACAGCTCCGCGCCGACGCCACGATCTGACCTGGCCCATGGCGAACGAATCGGGCCGGACGAACCGGAGCCACGACGTCGTCATCGTCGGCGCCGGCATCTCGGGGATCTACATGCTGCACCGCGCCCGCCAGTTCGGCCTGGACGCAATCGCGCTCGAGGCCGGAAGCGGGGTGGGTGGCACCTGGTACTGGAACCGCTACCCCGGCGCACGTTGCGACATCCAGAGCCTCGAGTACTCCTACTCGTTCGACGAGCAACTCCAGCAGGAGTGGCACTGGCCCGAGAAGTACTCATCGCAGGCCGACATCCTCGACTATCTCAACCACGTCTGCGACCGGTTCGGCCTGCGGTCGGGCATCCAGCTCGACACACGGGTCGAGTCGGCAACGTACGACGAGGAGCGCGGCCGTTGGTTGGTCGCGACCGACCGCGGCGCCATCGACGCCCAGTTCGTCGTCATGGCGACCGGCTCGCTGTCGTCCGCCAACACCCCCGACATCCCCGGCCTCGATCGCTTCGCCGGCCACCTGCTGCACACCGCGAGGTGGCCGCACGAACCGGTCGACTTCTCGGACCAGCGGGTCGCCGTCGTGGGAACCGGATCATCGGGCGTACAGGTCGCGCCCGAGATCGCCCGCCAGGCCGCGCGGCTGTACGTGCTGCAACGAACGGCGAGCCACTCGTTGCCGTCGAACAACGGCCCGCTCGACCCGGAGCTCGAAGCCTCGATCAAGGCCGAGTACGCGGCATTCCGCGAGGCCAACCGGCGGATGCCGGCGGCAACCGGCGCCGGCCACCTGCACGCGATCCACGACGAGTCGGCCCTCGAGGTCGGCCCCGACGAGCGTCAGCGAGCGTTCGAGGAGTCGTGGACGAAGGGCGGCTTCACGTTCACCCAGACGTATCGGGACCTCGTCGTCGATCGCGCTGCCAACGCGCTCGCCAGCGAATTCATTCGCGAGAAGATCCATTCGATCGTCCACGATCCGACGGTTGCCGAGCTGCTGACCCCGAAGCTGCTGATCGGGTGCAAGCGGATGTGCATCGACTCGGGGTACTACGAGATGTTCAATCGGCCCAACGTCGAACTGGTCGACGTCAGCGAGACACCGATCACCGCGCTCACCGAACACCACCTGCATGTCGGCAACCGAGCGATCGAGGTCGACGCGATCGTGTTCGCCACCGGCTTCGACGCGATGACCGGGTCGCTGCTCCGGATCGACATCCGGGGCCGTCGCGGCGTCACCCTGCGCGAGGCCTGGGACGACGGTCCCGGCACCTACCTCGGGCTGACGGTGGCGGGCTTCCCCAACCTGTTCACGATCACCGGTCCGGGCAGCCCTTCGGCCCTCACCAACGTGATCATGTCGGCCGAGCACCACGTCGAGTGGGTCACCGAGTGCATCGACCACATGCGCCGCCACGGTCACCGCACGGTCGAGGCAACCGCCAACGCACAGCGAGCGTGGGGCGAGCACGTCGAGTCCGTCGCGGCAACGTCGCTGCGTACCGACCCGACCTGCAACTCGTGGTATCTCGGCAGCAACATCTCCGGCAAGAAGCGCCAGTTCATGTTGCTGCTCGGCTTCCCCGCCTACGTCGAGCGCTGCGCGGAGATCGCCGCCAGCGGCTACGACGGTTTCCAATTCGACACCTCGCCGGCGGGAATCGGCGGCGTAGCGACGTGACCGAGCGTGGTGCGACGCGACGGCTGGACGGCAAGGTGTGTCTGATCACCGGGGCGGCCGGTGGTCAGGGAGCAGCCGAGGCGGCGCTGTTCGCGCAGCACGGCGCGAAGGTCTACATCACCGACGTGACGGTGACCGCCGGTCAGGAGACGGCTGCCGCGACCGGTGCCACGTTCCTCGAACACGACGTCGCGTCCGCCGCCGGTTGGGCCGACGTGGTCGGACACGTCATCGCCGCAACGGGCCGCATCGACGTCCTCGTCAACAACGCCGGCATCCTCCACGAGTCGACGCTGTCGGCGACGGCGCCCGAGATGTGGGACCGGATCGTCGCCGTCAACCAGACCGGAACGTACCTGGGTATGTACACGGTCGCCCCGCACATGGCCGACCGGCAATCAGGGTCGATCATCAACGTCTCGTCGGTCGCCGGGTTGATGGGGTCACTGTTCTTCGGCTACTGCGCGACCAAGTGGGCGATCCGTGGCATGACCCGATCGGCCGCGCGCGAGCTCGGCCCGTCCGGCATCCGGGTCAACTCGATCCACCCCGGCGTGATCGAGACACCGATGACGGCCGGCATGAACCTGACGGCGGCCACGAAGAGCGTGCCATTGCAACGCTCGGCGAACGCCGGCGAGGTCGCCCAGTTGGCGTTGTTCCTCGCTTCCGACGCCAGCTCGTACGCATCGGGCGCCGAGTTCGTCCTCGACGGAGGCTGGTCCGCGGGCCATTGATCTCTAACCCATTGAATTATACGCATAGATCGCAGTAACTTCACGATAGGGGAATGCCATGCACACCGGGCTGACATTGAACTTCCAGAACCTCGGCGACAAGATCAGCGATGCCGACATGTTCCGCCACGAGCTCGCACTCGCCGTGCGCGCCGAGGACGCCGGCTTCGACTCGGTCTGGACGCCCGAGCACCACTTCTCCGGCTACATGGTGACCCCCAATGTTCCGCAGTTCTTGTCGTGGGTTGCCGGCCAGACGCGCCGGGTGCGGTTGGGCACGATGGTGACCGTGCTGCCGTGGCACGACCCGGTGCGCGTCGTCGAGAACTTCACGCTGCTCGACCACCTCTCGGGCGGGCGCGCGGTGCTGGGGCTCGGGCGCGGCTTGGGCCGCATCGAGTTCGACGGATTCCGGCTCGACATGAGCGAGTCGCGGCAACGGTTCACCGAGTACACCGAGGCGATCCTCGCGGCGCTCGAAACCGGCGTGCTCGAGTACGACGGCGAGCTGTACCAACAGCCGGCGACCTCGATCCGCCCCGAGCCGTTCGCCACCTACCGCAACCGCACGTTCGCCTCGGCGATCTCGCCGTCGTCGATCGACCTGATGGCACGTCTCGGCGTCGGGCTAATGGTGGTGGCCCAGAAGCCGTGGGAGACGGTCGAAACCGAACTCGCCGCCTACCGCGACCGGTTCCGCGCGCTCAACAGCACCGAGGCGCCCAAGCCGATCCTGTGCGTGTACGTCGGCGTCAGCAACGACCCGGCACAGGCCGAGCAGATGCGCGCCCGGTACATCCAGAACTATGCCCGCTCGACGGTCGACCACTACGAATTCGCCAACGTCGGATTTGCCGAGATCGAGGGCTACGAGTACTACGCGGCACTCGCCAACAACATCGCCAAGCATGGCCTCGAGAAGTTCTGCGGGTTCCTCGCCGACCTGCAGATCTGGGGTACCCCCGAGCAGGTCACCGACAAGCTGCTCCACCACGTCGCGCGCACCGATGCCGGTGCCGTACTGGCGTGTTTCTCGTACGGCGGCATGCCGCATGACGAGGCCAACGCCAACTTCGACCTGTTCGTGCGCGAGGTGCTCCCCGCCCTTCACGCCCACGACGTCGGGGGCGACCTCGGTGTCACCCACACCGCCCCGCTGCCAGCGAACACCTGAGGAGACCCATGGCCACATCAACCGCACTCGCCGTCCTCACCGACCACGACGACCACGGATGGAGAGCGGCGCTCGACGACGGCGTGCTCCACATCTGCCTGTCACGCCCGCCCGTGAACGCAATCAACACATCCAGTTGGGCGCGCCTGCGCAACTGCATGACGGCGATCGTCGACGACGCCGCGGTGCGCTCGGTGGTCCTCAGCAGCGACCACGCCAAGCTGTTCAGCGCAGGCCAGGACTTCAAGGACGTCGGGCAGGACGATGGTGGCGCCTTCGGCGGCCCGGGCGACCGGCGACGGGTCGTGCGCAACGCGCTGCACGCCTTCTACACCGTGCCGGTGCCGACCGTGGTCGCCGTGCGCGGCGCGGCGTTCGGCTCCGGCGCCGTGCTGCCGGCCCTGGCCGACATCGTGGTCGGTGGACCGAGCAGTTCGTTCACGTTGCCGGAGATCGATCGCGGCATCGTCGGCGGTAGCCGGTTCCTGGCCCGCCTCGTGCCCGAACCCGTGATGCGCAAGATGATCCTGCTGGGCGTGACGCTGCCGGGCGAGGAGATGAACCGCCACGGCGCGTTCACCGAGTACGTGGCCGACGACGATGTGCTCGAGACCGGACTGAGGCTTGGGCGTGCCCTCGCCGACAAGCACCCGGTGGCCATGCGGCTGATGAAGCAGGCCAACGTCGAGGTCGAGAGCCTCGGCGTGATCGATGGCTACGAGATCGAGCAGAAATACTCGGTGCTGGTTCCCGGCTCGGTGCGCCAAGGGCTGATCCCGTCGCGCGGTGCAACGTGACCGCCTCGCCCGACCTGCGCGCGTTCGACCCGCTCGATCCCGAGACGTTGCGTTGCCCCGCTCCGCACTACGCCGAAATGCGCGCCACGGCACCCGTGCTGTACCTCGAGAATTACGACTTCTACCTGGTGACGCGGCGCGACCTCGTGCTCGACATCTTGCGCGACCCGGCGACGTTCTCGTCCCACCGCGAGAAGTTCGTCCTGCAAGATTCGGACGAGCACAAAGCGATCATCGAGGCCGTCGCCGCCGAGGGATTCCCGCGTGTGTCCACATTGCTACGCGTCGATCCCCCCGCTCACACGCGCTACCGGCGGTTGGTCGCCAAGCCGTTCTCGCCGCGCGCGATCGCTCAGTTCGAGCAGTACGCCCGCGAGATCACGAGCGAACTCGTCGACCAGTGGGACGGGGCACGTCGGATCGACTTCGTCGACCGCTTCGCCGTGCCGCTGCCCCTGCGCGTGATCGCCCGGGCGCTGAACGTGCCGGACGACCGGCTCGCCGACTTCAAGCGCTGGTCGGACGACATCGTCATCGCCACCGGTGCGACTCCCTCGCTCGAGCGCGTGCTCGAGGCCGAACGCAGCGTCAACGAGTTCCAGCACTACTTCGCCGAGGCGCTCGAGCAACGTCGGCGGCACCCTCAAGACGACCTGCTCACGGGCTTGCTCGAGGCGCGCATCGACGACGACGATCCCGATGTCAGCGACCGCCGGCCGCTCGACCTTCCCGAACTGCTCAACCTGATCGCCCAGATCCTGACCGGTGGCAACGAGACGACGACCAAGTTGCTCGCCGAGATGATGCTGCTCCTGGCACAACACCCGCACGAGTGGGAGATGATGCGGGCCGATCCATCGACGATTCCGGCCGTGGTCGAGGAGTCGTTGCGACTGGCGTCGGTCGCCCAAGGCATGTACCGGATCACCACCCGCGATGTCGAGATCGAAGGCGTGCCGATTCCCGCCGGAGCAACGGTGATCCCGATGTTCTGCTCCGCCAACCGCGACGAGTCGGTGTTCGACGAACCCGACACCTTCAACCCGCGCCGAGAAGGCCTGCAAGATCACCTCGCCTTCGGACGCGGCGTCCACTACTGCCTCGGCGCCAGCCTGGCCCGGATGGAAGCGCGGGTGACGATGGAGACGCTCACCACACGCCTCCGGTCGTTCACGCTGAGCGACACCAACAGCTTCCGGTACTCTCCGAGCTTCATCCTGCGCGGCCTTGCCGAACTCGAGCTCGACCTCGTCTGGGCCGCCGGCCGCGACACCGGGACAGATCAGCCGATCACGTCGTCGTCGCCGACGATCACCAACAGGGGGACATCATGAAGATCGAGAAGTGGATCGTTCGCGAGCATGTCGAGGGCGTGCCCGATGTCGACAAGATCTACGAGAAGGTCGTCGAAGACATCGACGTCGAGCTCACCGACGACGAGATGCTCTTGCGGACGCGGTACGTCTCCGTCGATCCCTACCTGCAGGGCATCTGCCTCGACACACCGATCGGCGAACACATGGGCGCCGATTCGATCATGGAGGTGATCGCCGCCGGCCCGAAGGCGACCCACCAGGTCGGTGACCTTCTCGAAGGTTTCGGGGGCTGGCGCAGTCACGTGATCAGCAACGGCGCCGAGGCCCTGTGGCAGACGGGAACGTTCCCGATGGTGTTCCCGCCGTATCGACGGATCAAGTCGGAGTGGTTCGGCGAACGGCTCCCACTCTCGACCGCGATCGGTGTGATGGGTGGTCCGGGAATGACCGCGTGGGGGGCGATGACCAAGTTCCTCACGGTGCAGCCCGGCGACCAGGTTCTGATCAGCGGGGCGTCCGGAACGATCGGCACGCTCGTCGGCCAGCTCGCCAAGCGGCAGGGTGCGCGGGTGGTCGGCAGCACGGGCTCGCCGCAGAAGGCCGCCTACCTGCGCGAGGTCGGCTTCGACGACGTCGTGCAGTACTCGCACGGCGACGACTTCGACACCGCCCGCGCGGCCTTGCAGGCAGCGTTGCCGGACGGGATCGACAAGTACTTCGACAACATGGGCGGGTCGATCACCGACGCCGCGTTCACGATGCTGCGGATCCACAGCCAGGTCGCGGTGTGCTGGCAGTACGGCAGCACGGTCGGGAACGAGTACGTCGGTCCGCGCCTGTTGCCGATGATCATGTTTCCCCGCACGACGATTCGCGGGATCTTCTCGATCGAGTGGTTCACCGACGAGAACTGGCAAGCCATGAACGACGATCTCGGCGCACTCGTGCGCAGCGGTGAGGTGACCTACGACCAAACCGTGTGGCACGGTTTCGACGAGATCCCGCGCGCCTACGAGAGCCTGTTCAAGAACCGCGCTGCCAATCGTGGCAAGGTGCTCGTCGAGATCTGACCGAGTCGCCGGCCACGGCCCCGAATGGGTGGGCGCGGCGTAGAATGGGCCCCTCAGCTCCGCCGTGGCTGGGCGCTGGACGATCGTCCGATCGTCGCCCCGCACGCAGGCTCGACGCCGCTGCCAACCAGAGGAGCGCGCCATGCCGGTATCCCGTCAGCTGTCACCCGACCCGTCCGGAGCCCGGTGATGCTGCCGTTCCAGTGGAAGGCCCTGCGCATCGGCGACCACGTGGTCGTCCACGACGACAGCGATCGGCAACTCACGCTGCACGACGGCGTCGTGCGCAGGCTCGCGCCGAACGCGGGCGACGACCGCCAGGTGATCATCAAGCTCGACGACGAAGCCGGGGTCGTGCGGCCCCGGCGGCAAGCCGTGCACATCGCACCGGTCGATCGGCGCTTCGCCTGCTGGCGTTGCGACGCGATCGCCGACGCGGCATGACCGCCTGGGAGTACCTCATCGTCGCCCTCCCCGCGTTCGCAGCCCGCGCCGACCAGGGCCACTCGGCCGCGGTCGACACGCTCAACCGTGAGGGTGCCGCCGGTTGGGAGGCGGTCGGTATGTCCACGCTCGCCGACGGCAGCACCGCCGTGTTGCTCAAGCGCCGTGCGAGTGACGAGCACGACGCCCGCCGCGGCCGCCCCTCACGGCCGGGTCAGTAGCGTCAGCCGGCCGCGATCAGGGCGTGGGCGTCGGTGAGGTGCATCTCGACGAGGTCCCAGTCGATCGGGCCGGAGTCGAGGTAGATGCCGATCCAGCCCTTCGAGCCCACGTAGGGCGGGCGGAAGTACCTTGCCGGGTTGGAGGCGACGAGCTGTTCCTGGGCGCCCGGCGGGGCGGCCATCACCACCGCATTGCGGTCGTCGTGATGATGGTCCCACGTGGTCGCGAACTGGCGCGCCTTGCGGCCGGCACCGGCCGACCAGGCGAGTTCACCGTGGCTCACCTTCTCCGACACGTCGGGCAGCCCCGTGCAGATCGCCCGTAACGCGTCCCACACCGCCGGGTCGCTCGGCCGCGCTCTCACGACGCGACCCCGACCCGCGCGTCGTACTCGGTACGGGCGGCGATGATGCGCGCCGAATTCTCAGCGGTCCACTCGGCCAGCGCGGCGACCGGGGTCAGCAGTTCGCGACCGAGATCGGTCAACTCGTACTCGACCTGAGGCGGCACGGTCGGTGTGACCAGCCGCGACACGAGCCCGTCGCGTTCGAGCGCCTTGAGGTTCGACGACAGCATCTTCTGGCTGATGTCGCCGATTCGCCGGCGCAGCTCGTTGAACCGCACCGGGCCATCGCCGAGCGTCGACACGATCAGGATCGACCACTTGTCGCCGATCCGCGACAGCATCTTCGAGATCGCCTCGCAGGTCTCGGGGCTCTTGTCCGCCGCCGCGCAGGCCTCTGGGCCGATCGAGTTCATGCGGTCACCTCCAGGTGACCTGGTGACGGCAACGTGCCTTCTTGCGCTCGGCCGGGCAGACCGTCAGACTCGCTCACTGTCGGAAACCTACTACCGATTCGTAACCACTGACACACCCACCTCCCCCACCCCAAGAAATCAAAGGGAATCTCTGTGAGCATCACCCCCCGCCTCGCCCTGATCATCGGCTCGACCCGGCCCACCCGGTTCGCCGACAAGCCCGCGGCATGGCTGCGCGAGGTCGCCGCCGAACGCGACGACCTCACCCTCGACGTCCTCGACCTGCGCGACTTCGATCTGCCGTTCTTCGCCGAGATCGGGTCGAACATGCACGTGCCCAGCCAGGACCCCAACGTGGTCGCCTGGCAGGACGCCGTGCGCCAGTACGACGGTTACGTGTTCACGGTCGCCGAGTACAACCACTCGATCACCGGCGTGCTCAAGAACGCGCTCGACCAGGCCTACGTCGAGTGGAACCGCAAGCCGGTGTCGGCCCTCAGCTACGGCGGCAACGGTGGCGTGCGCGCGGTCGAGCATCTCCGGGCGATCGCCGTCGAACTGCAGATGGCACCGGTGAAGAACGCGGTCGCGATCAACGCCAGCGAACTGATGCAGGTCCACCCGCTCGGCGCCAACCAGCCGATGAGCGCGATCGACGCGATCCTCCGCCCGGCGGCCGATGCGATGTTCGACGACGTCGTGTGGTGGGCCAACGCCCTCAACGGCGCGCGGGTGGCCGCCTAAGCGATCGGTGGTTCGGCGCGCCCTCAGCCCAGACGGGCGACAGGTTGCGGGTGATCTGCTCGATGGCCGGGTCGGCGGCGGCGAGGCCCCACGCCCAGTCGGTGCTGCCGGTCGCCACCACCGTGCCACGCCCGCCCTCACCGTCACGGACGGCGAACACGGCATGCCCGTTCTCGAGCCGGCGGGCGGTATCGGCGTCGTGGCTGCCGTAGAGCGTCTGGGCGAGGCCCTCCACCTCCGACAGGCGGCCGTCGGGCACCCCGCGCGGTGCGGTGGTGCGCGTGAAGTGCGATGCCGGTGCGGTGGCCAGCACGACCGTGCCGGGCGGTGTGCCGTCGGCGTAGGTGGGCTCGGGCACCCCGTCGGCGAGCTGCAGCTCGCAGCCGTCGCACTCGTACCCGACGGCGATGCCGGACGCTCCGAGCAGATCGCCGCGATACGTGTCGGTGCCCTCGAACAGCCAGTGGTCGGGCCGGTGCACCGTGTACCCGCCGGCACCGTTGCCCGCCGACATCCCGATCCGGTGGTAGCCGCCACGCGTGAACGACATCAGGCTCATCGAACTCTCCGGGCGACCGATCAACGGGTCGGACCAGATGCTGGTGAGCAGGTGCTGGCGGTCGGTGCCGTAGACCGGGTCGTGCCGGGCGCGATCCTTGTACCCCACCATCGTGCGCCCGTCGTCCTCCAGGCGCACCTGCCAGAAGCTGACGTTGCCGCTGAGGAACGCGGCGTTGCCGCCCGCCTCGACGAACCCCTCGACCGCGTCACGCATGCCCCACGACCAGTACTCGTCGTGGCCCACGCTCAGGTACAGGTGACGCCCGTCGAGCAGGTCGGGCACGAGCTCGAGGTCGGCGTTGACCGCGTAGTCGATACCGATGCCCTGGCCCTCGGCCCAGCGCACGAACGGCAGCTCCCACGACGGCCAGCCGGCCGAGCCCGACCACGCCGACAAGCCGTGCTCGCGGATGTGGCGCACGTGCGTGCGCATCCGCGGGTCGGGCGCGTCGACCACCGTCACCCGGAACCCCGGCCCGGGCGGCTTGCGCAGGAAGCCCGAGGCCACCGGCCGCCGGAACGACATCTGCGTGCCACCGGTGTAGAGGTTGGTGCCGGCGATGTCGTTGTACGCGTTCCACGTGTTCGTCGACAGCACCAACAGCGGGCGGGTGGGGTCGGGCGCGGCCGCGCGCACGACCACGAAGGCGACCGCCTCGGTGCCGTCGGGCAGGCCGACCGTGATCTCGTAGTAGCCGCTGGGCCAGTCGGGCGCGACCGTGAACGCCGCGGTGACCGGCCAGTCGCATCCGACGGCATCGGCGTCGGGCGCCAGCTCACGCGGTTCGACCGACACCTCGGCGGTGTAGACCACGACCCGCTCAGCGCCGACGCGGGCCACCTCGAGGGGTGCCTTGCCGGCCGGACCACGCGCGTGCACGGTGACCTCGTCGCCGGCCGCGGCGCTGAGCGGCCAGGCGTAGGCCATCGGCACCGACGGGTCGGACGGCGGCGAGTACGGCATCGGGCGCGTGCCAGGATCACTCATCGACGCACGGTACCGCGGGTCGCCGCCCCGGTCGTCGAGCGGGCCGACAAGGCGCGGGTGGTCTCGATACACCGGGAGGGGCGGCTTCGCCGCGAGGACGGCACTCGACCACCGGAGGGTGCCAGGCGGCGTCAACTGGTGGCGGCACTCGACCACCGGAGGGTGCCAGGCGGGGTCAACTGGTGGCGGCACTCGACCACCGGGGGGCGAGCCGGGCGGGGTCAGCTGGTGGCGGTGATGAACTGGGCGATGGCCGCGGCGAGTTCGGGACCGCGGTCTTCTTGGAGGAAGTGGCCACCGCCCTCGATCGTGACGTGGGGTTGACCGGCCGCGCCCGGCACCTCGGCCTGGAACACCCGGTGGCCGCCGCCGGTGATCGGGTCGGCGTCGCTGAACGCGGTGAGCCACGGCCGGTCGAACCGGCGCAGCACGTCCCACGCAGCGCGGTTGTCGGCCGATGCCGGGTTGTCGGGTGTGGTGGGCACCAGCGTGGGGAAGATCCGAGCCCCGGCCTTGTACGAATCGTCGGGGAACGGGGCGTCGTAGGCGGCGATCACCTCGGGTGCCAGGTCGGTCGTGCATCCGCCGTTGACGATCGCCCCGACCGGGAAGTGCTCGGTGGTCTGGCTGAACTTCTGCCAGTTCAGGAATGCCTCGCTGACCCGGCCGTCGCCGGTGGGCAGGCCGGTGTTGCCGACCACCACGCGGGCATACCGGTCGGGATCGGCGGCCACCAGCCGCAGGCCCACCAGCCCACCCCAGTCCTGGCCGAAGAACGTGATGTCGCGCAGGTCGAGGTGACCAAACACGAGTTGACGCATCCACTCGACGTGGCGGGCGTACGAGTAGTCGTCCATCGCCGCCGGCTTGTCGCTGCGCCCGAACCCCACCAGGTCGGGGGCGATCACCCGGTGCCCGGCGGCGACCAGCGGCGGGATCATCGTGCGGTACAGGTACGACCACGACGGCTCACCGTGCAGCAGCAACACCGGCGATGCGTCGGTGGGGCCTTCATCCAGGTAGTGCACCCGCAGCGACCCGCCGTCACCGTCACCGTCGTCGATGTCGGCGTAGTGCGGCGCGAACGCGTAGCCGGGCAGGTCGACGAAGCGCTCGTCGGGTGTCCGCAAGACCTTCATCAATACTCCCCTCCACGAAACCGCTATGTGACGCGCCTGTAAACTTAGCCTGGATCCACCGATCTGGCGACTCGTTCCTCGCCGCCATCACGGTGAAGCCAGGCTCCGCAACGCCGTGCGTTCAAGCGCCACGCAGGCTGGGCGCCACCAACGGTGCACCAGGGTCAACGTCGACACAACCGCCGCGGGCTGGAGCAACGTCCGCGAGCGTTCGCGGCAATCGGTGAATCCCAGGCTGAACAGGTCGGCGAGGGGTGCCGCCAGATTGCGTCATCTATCTGTAACATTGCGCCCCATGTCGTCGGAGCGGGCACCACGTCGTCGTGCCCGCCGAGTGACCGCCGCATTCATGCTCGCGCTCGTGTCGGCGATGCCGGCCGTGGCCCGCGCCGACCACCAGGACGGCGCCGCCGAGCGGGCCGCTCGCGAGATCCAGGCCGCCCGAGACCGCGCCAACGCGGCAGCCCAGGCGATGTTCGACAAGGAGGCCGAGATCGACGCACTCGACCTTCAGATCGCCGAATCGCAACGCGACATCGCCGCGCTGGAGGCACACGTCGGGGCGATGCGCGACTCGTTGGCCCAGCGCGCGGTCGCCCGCTTCACCCAGGGTGGCACGAGCGGCAATCCGCTGTTCACCCAAGTCGAGCAGATGAACGAGCAGGCCACGGCCGACCTCTACTCCGACGTCGCCACCGGCGAGGTGCTCACCGACGTCGACACCTACACCGAGGCGATCGATCAGCTCGACAAGCGCAAGGCCGACCTGGCCGACCAGCAAGAGCGCGCCCGCCGCGCCCGCGAGTCGTTCGAGCAGCTCGAGGCCCAGGCCGAGGCCGAGGTCGTGCGGCTCCAACAGGTCGAGGAGCAGCGCCTGAAGGACGAGAAGGTCCAGCACGCGCTCGAGGCCGAACGCGCCCGCCGCGAGGCCGAGGCGCGCCGCCAGGCCGAAGAAGAAGCCGAGCGGCAGGCGGCCCAGCAGCCGGCACCCCAACCGTTGGCACCAACAGGGGGCGGCTCGGGCACTCCCGCCGACGCACCAGCCGGCGGCAACTCCGGTGGCGGGTCCGGCGAGGCCGGCGGGGGCGGCAACTCCGGCGGCGGATCGGGCGGGTCCGGGGGCTCGGGCGGGTCTGGCACCGAGCAACCGGCCACGCCGAACACCACGCCACCTGCACCCCCACCGCCTCCCCCACCGTCGACGTCAGGCATCATCTGCCCCGTTGCCGGAGCTCGCGCGTTCGCCGACACCTGGGGGGCGGCCCGCTCGGGTGGGCGTTCGCACCAAGGTGTCGACATGATCTCGCCGACCGGCACGCCGCTGGTCGCGGTCGCCTCGGGCACCGTGCTGTTCAAGCAGAACCGGCTCGGTGGGAACGCCGTGTGGCTGACGTCGAACTCGGGCAACAAGTACTACTACGCGCACCTGAGCAGCTTCGAGGGCTCGAGCCGCTCGGTGTCACAAGGCGACGTGATCGGCTACGTCGGCATGACCGGCAACGCCGGCACGCCGCACCTGCACTTCGAGATCCACCCCGGCGGCGGTGCCGCCGTGAACCCCTACCCGCAGGTCCGCGCCGTCTGCTGACTGCGCAAGCGACCTAGCACTACCCCAGTCGCGACACGCCGTCGGTGATCGCCGCGCGATGCACGGCGTCGGCCACCCGGGTGAACGTGGCCCGCTCGAACACCGACGGGATGATGCGCGTCTCGCTGAGTTCGTCGTCGCCGATCGTGGCTGCGATCGCCCGTGCCGCGGCGAGCTTCATTCCCTCGGTGACCTCGGTGGCCCGGGCGTCGAGCGCGCCGCGGAAGATGCCGGGGAACGCGAGCACGTTGTTGATCTGGTTCGGGTAGTCGCTGCGCCCGGTGCCCAGCACGCGCACGAGCGGGCCGGCCAACTCGGGGGCGATCTCGGGGTCGGGGTTGGCGAGCGCGAACACCACCGGGTCGGGGGCCATCCGCTTGATGTCGTCGACGGTGAGCACGTTGGCGCTGCTGACACCGACGAACACGTCGGCGCCGCCGATCACGTCACTCAGGCGCCCCCGGTGCCCGCCCCGATTGGTGTGCTCGACGAACCATTGGCGCCACTGGTCGAACTCCTGGCGGCCGTCGTACAGGACGCCGTCGATGTCGACGCCGACGAGGTTGCCGACGCCCGCTGTGAGCAGCATCTTGCCGATCGCCACGCCCGCTGACCCGACACCGCTGAGCACGACCTGAAGGTCTTCGATGCGCTTGCCGGTGATGCGCAGCGTGTTCTCGAGCGCCGCCAGCACCACGATCGCGGTGCCGTGCTGGTCGTCGTGGAACACGGGAATGTCGAGCCGCTGCTTCAGCGTCTCCTCGACGAAGAATGCGTTGGGGGCGGAGATGTCTTCGAGGTTGATGCCGCCGAACGTCGGCGCAATCGCCTCGACCGCAGCCACGATCGCTGCACCCACGTCGGGCGCCGACGCCACGTCGAGGCAGATCGGGAAGGCGTCGACCCCGGCGAACTCCTTGAACAACAGGGCTTTGCCCTCCATCACCGGAAGGGCCGCCTTCGGGCCGATCTTGCCGAGCCCGAGCACCGCCGACCCGTCGGTGACGATCGCCACAGTGTTCTTGCGGATGGTGTAGTCGTCGGCCTTCACGGGGTCGGCCGCGATCGCCCGGCACACGCGGGCGACGCCAGGCGTGTAGGCCATCGACAAGTCATCGATGTCGCCGACCGCGCACAGCGACTGGACTTCGACCTTGCCGCCTTCATGGAGGCGGAACGTGCGGTCGTACCAGCCGTTGAGCGTGACGCCGGGCGTGTTCGAGATGGTGTCGACGATGACGAGCTGATGCTCGACGCTGCGGCAGTTGACCACGATCGACCGCTCGACGATCGGGCCCTTGGCCACGAACCCCTCGACGGCGAAGATGTTGCCGCCGGCGTCGCCGATGGCGGTGGCCATCCGCCCGAGTACGCCGGGAACGTTGTCGAGCGTGACAGCGACCGCGATCGAGTACTGGGTCGCCGGGGGCGACTCGATACTCGTCAGGACCGCCAGATCGGCGTCGGACAGAGCAGCGTTCACGACCGGCCACGCTACCGGCCACCCCCGCCCGCATTCCGCACCCGTTCGCCGGAACACCTGCGTTCACGAGTCAGGTGGTTTCGACAGGCTCAACCACCCTGGTCGGCGCCTGCTTCCGGTGGTTGAGCCTGTCGAAACCACCCATCTGAACGGCATTGGGGTTAGGTCAGGGTGGGGCGGATGGGCAGGCCGGCGGCCTGGTAGCAGGCGTCGACCACTTGCATGTTGCGGACGCCGTCGGCAGCGGTGGTGGGGAACGGGGTGCCGTCGACGATCGCGTCGCGGAAGGCGACGAGCTGGTGGAAGTAGGTGGCCGACGGGTCGACCGGTTCGATGCTGGTGCCGGCCTCGGTGGCGAGGCGTACCTCCGCCGGGCCGCTCTGCGGGGCGAGCGGGTTGATCACGGTCAGGGTTCCCGCCGTGCCGTGCACCACCAGCGTGGCCACCCGGTGTGGGGCCTCGAGGATCATCGACGAGCCGATCGAACCGGTCGCCCCCGACGGCCAGCGCAACTCGGCGACCAGCGCGCCGTCGATACCGGGCGCCGACTCGACGGCCGTCGCCGACACCACCTCGGGCAGCACCGTGACGTCGCCGCCCGTCTCGGGGCAGGCCGCCACCGCATGGCGCACCCACTGGATCGGGTAGCAGCCGAGGTCCATCGTGGCACCGCCGCCGAGCGCCAGGTCCCAGCGGATGTCGGTGGGCGGAATCTGGCCGATCGGCACGTCGAACACGCCCTCGGCGCGGGTCACTCGCCCGATCGCCCCCGAACCGATCAGCTCGGTGATGCGCGCGGCGAGCGGGTGGTAGCGCCAGTGAAAGGCCTCCATCACCACGACCCCTGGGTACGCGTCGACCGCCGCGACCACCCGCGCGTCGTCGGCGTTGTTGGCGAACGGCTTCTCGACCAACACGTGCTTGCCGGCCTCGATCGCCGCCAGCGCCCACGCCCGGTGCAGACCCGCCGGTGTGCCGACATACAGGGCATCGACATCGGGGCTGGCAATCAGTTCGGCGTAGGAGCCGAACGCCAGCGGAGCCCCCCACCGCGCCGCCGCAGCCTCGGCGCGGGGAAGGTCGCGGGCACCGACCGCGACCAGCTCGACCCCGGGAACACCGGGCTCGTGGAGTGGCGCGTACACTGCCTGGTGAGCGATCCGCGAGGCAGCGACGAGGCCGATCCGTACGGTCATGGCGGCAGGATGTCAGATCACCGCGACGACCGCGTGATCGGGCGCGTCGCCTTCGTCGGCGCCACCGAGGTCGCGGCCATCGTCGTCGACACCACGGCGTGCCCGGAACTCGGGCCCGGCCAGCACGTACGACGCCGTCACCAGCGCGAGCATGCCCACCGTGCAGGCACCGTAGGCGAGCGTGCGCCCACCCACCGAGTACAACACCCCGGCCATCACCGACGTGACACCGGCGGTGAGCGTCTCGGCCGCGCCCAGCAGGCCCTGCGCGCCGGCCTGGCGCTGCTTCGGCGCGGTCATCGCCACGGCAACGCCGGTCGACGCCACCGTGAGCCCGTCGCTGATCGAGTGGACGATGCCCACCGCCAACATCAGCATGCCGGTGGGCATCAGGCCGTAGAGAAACATGAAGCCGGCGCCGAGCAGCAGGCCGAGCGGCCCGAGCCGGAACGGCCCGACACGCTGGGCGAGCGAGCCGCCGTACGACCCGAGGAACACGAGCGGCAGGGCGAAGATCGTGATACCGATGTTCGACACGAGTTCGCTGGCTTCGAGGTCGTCGAGCACGATCGCCCACAGGGCATCGAACGTGCCGATCATCAAGAACACCGCCGAGCCCATCAGCAACGCGGCGACCAGTCCGCGCTGGCCGAGCAGGTCGACCGCCAGCCGGTGGCGTTCCTCGCCCACCTGGTCGCCGGGCGGGTCTTCGGTGACCTGCACGCGCAGCACCACCGGGATGCACGCCACCACCAGCCCGGCGATCACGAGGAAGGGTGCGGCGATGCCGAGCGTGGGCACGAACAGGGCGGCCACGACCGGCCCGGTGGCGAACCCGGCCACGTCGGCCGACAGGAGCAATCCGAGGTTCTTCCCGAGGTGATCGGGATCGCCGCTGATGACGATCCGCCGCACGGCCGGCACCGCCATGCCGGCACCGAGGCCCATCACCAGCCGGCCCGCCAGCAGCGGAACCAGCGACTCGCCGACCGCCATCGCCAGCAGACCGACGATGTTGAGCAACAGGCCGCCGAGCACCAGGCGGCGGGCATGGCCGCGGTCGGCGAACGGGGCGATGAACACCTGCGACACGAAGCCGGCGAAGAAGCCGACGCCGACGATCAACCCGAGCCAGATCTCGCCGATGCCGTAGTCGTCGCGGAAGTCGTCGAGCACGGTGAACACCACGCCGTACCCCGACGCGAGCACGGCCGTCATCAGCCCAAACGTCAACACGCGCCACCTGCTCACGCGTCGAAGCTACCGGTGCAACCAGTGCGACAACCCGCCCGGTTTTTGAGCATCAGAAGCCGCCTGAACGCTTCGAACGGCCCCGCCATACCGCCCAGCACGAGGGCACTACGGAGAGCACCGGAGACATCGAACGACTATACCTCCTGGTAGTTCGCTATCAATAAGAACACGTATGCCTTTTTATATCTATTTACCTGTTGTTTTTACTCTTTGCCCGTGGTAGCGTACGTGCATGGTCCCAGCACCCGCCGCTCTCTTGGAGGCGCTCGGCAGCGTCGACCTGAGTGGCGCCGACGCGGTCATGTGCAACCGGCTGCTGACACAGGTCAAGCAGGTGCAGGGGTGGGTCGACGCGTTCCGGGCGCAGGTCACGAGCCGGCTCGACGCCCTCGCCACAACCGGGGAATCGTTCGGGTCGGAAAGCTCGAATTCACGTTGCTCGGGCATGTCGGGGCGCGAGGCCGGCAAGCAGAAGGAACGCGCCAAGGCGCTCGACCAAGCCGACGGGTTCGGCGACGCGCTCGCCACCGGCGAGGTCACCGCCGAACACGTCGACAAACTCGCCGGTGTCGCCTCGTCGCTGTCCGATGAGGTGAAGGCGTCGTTGTTCGAACGCTCCGACGAACTCTTGGAGCACGCCAAGTCGAACGACCCTGGCCGTTTCGGTCGCCACGCGCGCGATCTCGCACGCACGCTCGAACGCGACGCGGGCATCGCCCGCGACCGGCAGCAACGCCGTGATACGTACCTGTCGTGGAAGGTCGCCGCCGACGGCATGTACGACCTGCACGCCCGCCTGCACCCCGAACTCGGCGCCCGGGTCGTCAACGCGCTCACGCTCGAGGTGGCCGCGGCGGTCGCTCGCGGCGAGGCGTCGGGCGATCCCGACTTCGTGAACCGCACGGTCAACCGCAACCGGTTGATGGCTGAAGCGCTCGGCGATCTGCTCGCCGGCGGCCACCAGGCGATCCGCCCAGTCGAGGCCGACCTCAGCGTCCACGTCGACGCGCACACACTCGCGACCGGCGAGTTCCACGACCACAGCGTCTGCGAAACCAGCCACGGCGCGCCGCTGTCGATCGAGTCGGTGCGAGCATTGCTGTGCAGCGGACGCCTCACGCCGGTGATCACCGGCCCCGACGGCACCGTGCTGAACGTCGGGCGCACCACCCGTACCGCCAACCGTCAGCAGCGCCGGGCGTTGCGGGCGATGTACCGCACCTGTGCCGCGGCCGGTTGCGACGTGCCGTTCGATCGGTGCCACATCCACCACATCCTCGAATGGGAACTGTTCGGCCCCACCGACCTCCAGAATCTGCTACCGCTCTGCGCTCGGCACCATCACCTGGTGCACGCGTTGCGATGGCGACTGCGACTCGACCCCGATCGAACACTCACGGTCACCGACCACCACGGCGAGGTCATCATGCGCACCACGCCCGACATGCCGCACCCCGCACGGCGAGTGGGTCTCACCGGTCGTCACGAACGACGAACTCGGCCGGCCGAACCGACACAACGAGAAGTGGTTTCGACAGGCTCAACCACCCGGAACCAGCGCTGACCAGGTGGTTGAGCCTGTCGAAACCACCGGAAGACACAGGCGCTCTCCGGATCGACGCAAGAATCGAGCGATCGTTACTATTTGCTCATGACCGACGTCATCCACTCCGACGCCACGCCCTCCATCACTCCCTCCGACATCACTGCTGAGGCGATGATCGACGCCGATGTGCTCGACGCGCTGCTCCACGAGATCGACCTCCACTCCGAGGTGCTGATGACGTGGGACTACGAGCGCAGCCGCACCGCCCTGTCGAAGCTGTACGAGAAGGCCAAGACGTCGCAGTGGAACGGCAACGACCTGCCGTGGCACCTCGACGTCGACCTCGAGAAGCTGGCCGCGTCGAGCAGCTCCGAGCGGTTCGGTGTGCTCAAGCAGCACGACTCGCCGGTCGCGTCGTGGGGCGACCGCGAGTGGGTCCAGTTCGCGGTCGAGCAGCAGACGTTCAGCCTGTCGCAGTTCCTCCACGGCGAGCAGGGCGCGCTGGTATGCACCGGGCTGATCACGTCGACCACCCCGTGGATCGACGCCAAGTACTACGCCGCCACCCAGGTGATGGACGAGGCCCGCCACGTCGAGGTGTTCGCCCGCTACCTCGACGACAAGATCCAGCACAAGTACCCCATCAACGACAACCTCGGCGGGCTGCTCGACACGATCGTCGAAGACGGCCGCTGGGACATCACCTACCTCGGCATGCAGATCATGGTCGAGGGCCTCGCCCTGGCGGCGTTCGGCTTCATGCACATGATGAGCCAAGAGCCGCTGCTCAAGCAGCTATTGCGCTACGTGATGAGCGACGAGGCCCGCCACGTGGCATTCGGCGTGCTGTCGCTGAAGGAGTTCTACGACGGGCTCGGTGCGGCCGAGGTGCGCGAGCGCCAGGAGTTCGCCTACGAGGCCGCGGTTCGGCTCAAGCGGCGCTTCAGCGGCGGCGAGGTGTTCGCCCAGCTCGGCGCCGACCCGAAGGAGGTGTTCGCCTACCTCGACGCCAACCGCGACCCGATGCAGCTCCAGTTCCAGACGATGCTGTTCTCGAAGATCGTGCCCAACTGCAAGAAGCTCGGCCTGCTCGACGCCGGCGACGGGTGGCTGCGCAAGCGGTTCGAAGAGCTTGAAATCATCCACTTCGAGGACGGCCTGAACGCGGTCGACGAGTACGAACTGCTCGACGCGGTCGCCGCCTCGGGCACACCGGCCGAGTCGTGACAGGCGTCTGATGGCACGCAAGGCCGGCGTCACCGCCGCCGAAACCCGCGCCCAGCTGCTGGAAGCGGCTGCCGACGTGTTCGCCGAGCGGGGCTACGACGGCGCCAGCATCTCGGCGATCACCCGCGCGGCCGGTCTCAGCAGCGGGGCGATCTACGCCCACTACGCATCGAAGGCCGACCTGTTCCTCGCCGTGCTCGAGACCTACTGCCGCGGCCAGTACCGGCACCTGATCGGCACCCCGGCCGTGCGCGACGTGGTCGACTTCGCGGCAATCGCCGGCAGTCAGGTCGACCGCCGCGAACCGCGCCAGGCGGCGCTGTTGCTCGAAGCGATCGTGGCCGCCAAGCGCGACCGCGAGGTGGCCGAGTTGGTGACGTCGTTCCTCGCCGACGGCGAACAGCAGATGGCCCAGGCGGTCAAGGCCGGCCAGCACGCCGGCACGGTCGAGCCCGACGTCGGCGAGCAGGCGTTCAGCCGTTTCGTCACCATGGTCGGGCTGGGCTCGGCGCTGGCGGCCACCGTGGGCCTTGCGGCCCCCGACCACGACGACTGGCAAGCCCTGATCGAACGTCTCACCGCCACGTTGCGCGCCGCGCCGTAACGACCGCCCCGGCCGCCTGAGAGTGTCGAGGGTCTCGGTGGTTTCGACAGGCTCAACCACCTGGTCAGCGTCACGCGATGCGTTCGAGGGTGACGTGGCGGGCGTCGACGTCCACCGCCGTCACGCGCACCTGGATCACGTCGCCGGGGTCGACCCGGCGGGCGCCCACCCGAGCGATCACCGGCGGGTCGACGATCTGGATCTCGACCGTTCCGGCATCGCGGCCGTTGCCCTCGTCGAGCACGGTCGCCTCGAACACCTGCCCGACGTGGCCCGACAGCACCACCGCCTCGGCCAGTTCCAGCGCCATTTTCTCGGCTCGGCCGGCGCGCTGGTCGGCGCGGGCCATCGCCTTGGGCAGCCGCTCGAACGCAGCCTGCACCTCGTCGGGTACGGCGCGGCCGTTGGCGACGGCGAGCGTGGCCTCGATCACGTAGCGATCTTGCAAGCGCCGCAGCGGGGCGGTGGCCTGGGCGTACGTGGCGGCCACCGCAGCGTGCCACGGCCGCACTCCAGGTGCGTACGGGGCGTAGCTGGCCCCACCACCGGCCCGCCGCACGGCCAGCAGGAACGCCGACGTGCGCGGGTCGCTGCGCGGCAACGACTGTTCGAAGTCGGCCAGCGACTGGTGCTTGGGCCAGTCGAGCCCGAACGCCCGCGCCGAGGAACGCAGCCGGCGGATGCCGCGCTCGTCGACCTCGGCCATCACGCGGAACAACCCGGTGCCGGCCGCGTACAGGGCATCGGCGACTGCCAGGTTGGTCGACAGCGACAGCGCCGCGTTCTGTTCCTCGGAGTCGAGCCGGGGCCGGAACGTCAGCTCGTAGTCGCCGTGCCGGTTGCGCCCTACCTCCTGCTCGGGGAACTCGACCCGCGGTGCCCCGCGACGGTCCTCGGCGAGGCGGAACCTGCGGAATAGCTCGACGAAGCCGTCGGGGAGGTCGTCGCTGCCAACCTTGTCGTAGGCGAGCTTGGCGCGGCTGCGGACGCGGGCCCGCTCGACGCCGTCGAGGCGCGACTGACCCGACTCGTCGACTCGCACGGTGAAGACGACGGCCGGACGTTCCACGTCGGGCAGCAGGCTGGCCGCGCCCTCGGAGAGGATCTGCGGGTACAGCGTGGCGCGCCGGTCGGGCAGGTAGATCGTGACGCCGCGCCGGAACGCCTCGGTGTCGAGCGCGTCGCCGGGCTGCACGAACCAGCCGACATCGGCGATCGCGTAGTGCAGCACGATGTCGCCGCCTGGGGTGGCGGGCGCCTCGATCGCGAACGCCTGGTCGAGGTCGGTCGAGGTGGCCGGGTCGAGCGTGGCGAAGTGCCGGTCGGTGCGGTCGACGTGGTCGGCCCCGATGGGCCGCGCGGCCGCCTCGTCGGCGGCCTGCATGACCTCGATCGGGAACCCCGACGGCACGTCGCATTCCTCACGGATGCGATCGAGCCCCTCCCCCATCGCCTCGGCCGCATCATTGCGCAGTCGCACCATCCACCCCGACCCTAACGGCGAGCCCGCGCCACCAAGGCGTCCCAGTGGTGTCGTCTCGATACAACGGGGTGGCGGCTACGCCGCAAGTGCGCCACTCGACGACCGGTGGATCTTCCATGACCGATGGCACCGATTCTCAAAATTCGGTTTCTTGCGAGGCGGTGATTCGGAGTCAGATTGGTCGAGCGCAAGGCGCGACGTGCCGAAGTTGGCTCTGGCCAACGAGGTGCGGCGGAACGCAGCGATCGGCCGATCTGGCCCGAATCACCGCCTCGCACCCATGAACATGCCTTTTAGTGCGTCGTAGTGTTCGATGACGTGGCCGGCGCCGAGCACGACGGCTTCGAGCGGCACGTTCGACATACGCACGGGCACTTCGGTTTCGCGCTCGATGCGTTGGGCCAGGCCACGCAGCAAGCCGCCGCCGCCCACCAGGTACATGCCGCGCACGAGGAAGTCCTGCGACAGTTCGGGTGGGGCTTTGGCGAGACAGCGGATCACCGAGGCGACGATCGACGACACGACGTCCTCGATCGCGTAGCGCACCTCTTCGGGCGTGAGAACGACGGTCTTGGGCAGGCCGGTCATCAGGTCGCGCCCGCGGACCTCGGCCTGGCTTTCCTGAGGCGTCGGGTCGGCCGACCCGATCGCCATCTTGATCTCTTCCGCCGTGCGCTCGCCGACGGCGATGCCGTGCTCGCGGCGGATGTAGTTCTGGATCGCGTTGTCGATGTCGAACGACCCGACCCGCACCGCTTCGAGGGCGACGATGCCACCGAGGCTGATGACCGCGGTCTCGGACGTACCACCGCCGATGTCGATCACCATGTTGCCGACCGGTTCGTCGATCGGCAGGTCGGCGCCGATCGCGGCGGCCATCGGCTGCTCGATCAGGTTGGCGTCGGCGGCGCCGGCCCGGCGGGCGGCGTCGGTGACGGCCCGGCGCTCGACCTCGGTGATGGCCGACGGTACGCAGATCACGACCTTGGGGCGCGTGAACCGCGACACGCCGACGCGCTGGAGCAGCAGGCGGATCATCCGCTCGGTGATCTCGAAGTCGGTGATGGCCCCGCCGCGTAGGGGGCGTACCGCCACGATGTAGCCGGGCGTGCGGCCGATCATCTGCCAAGCCTCGCGCCCGGTGGCAAGGACCTCGCCGGTCTGGCGGTTGAGGGCGATTACCGACGGCTCGTTGAGCACGATGCCGCGGCCCTTCATGTAGACGAGCGTGTTCGCCGTGCCGAGGTCGATCGCCAGGTCACGCGCCACGAGAACCCTCACCGTCGGGATCGTCTCGGTCGTCGGAGCCGTCGCGCTCGGGGTCGGGTTCAACCGGCGCGGACTCGGGCTTCGGGCTACTCGGCTGAGGCTTGACCGACTCGACGTGGAGCTGCTCGACGGTCGAGCGCCGGGCCTGCGGCGACAGCGCGTCGATCTGGCGGCGGAACGAGTCGACGCCGTCGGCATGACGGCTGCGGCGCGCGAGCACCCACATCACGGCAGCCACGACGACCACGCCCGCGACGATGACCACCAGTACTGGGGTCACGTGTCAGTTGCCTCTCGCCCCGGCCGAGTGCGGAACCTCGGAGGCGGCGACCAGCGGAACCGCGTTCGTACCCCAGTCGCGCTGGGAGGCGCCCTCGGTGCCCTCCCACTCCTCGCGCTTCCACACGGGCACGGAGACCTTGAGGGCGTCGATCGCGAAGCGGGCCGCGGCGAACGCCTCGGGACGGTGCGGCGACGAGGCGGCGACGACAACCGAACTCTCGCCGAGCGCGAGCCGCCCCACGCGGTGAACGAGCGCGAGCCGCCCCACTCCGGGCCAGCGCGCGCGGCATTCGTCGGCGATCTCGCGCAGCTTGGGCACCACCATCTCGTCGTACGCCTCGTACTCGAGGACCGTCACGCCGTCGCGGAGCTGGCCGTCGGCGTCGGTGGCGTGGTCGCGCACGGTACCGCTGAACAGCACGACCGCGCCGCAGTCGGGCCGCACGCACCATTCGTAGAGGGCCCCGATCGGTAGCGGCGTCTCGGTCAAGCCGAGCCAATCGTCGCCGGTATCGGGAGCAAGCACGCAGGCATCGTAGCTGCGCGGCTACCCTGCGCGGCGTCCCGGGCGGGCGCACCACGCGCCCCGACGTCCGGGCAGCGTCCGACGTCAGTACGCTTTGGCGATTGTGGAGCGAGGTCCTCTTCCGCCGCACGAACGTGCGTGGCGGCATCCCTCCGAACTGGCCGCCCTGGAGTCGGCAGAGTTGCGCGCCGATCCGGGCAGCCGGTCGTTGCGAGCGATGGCCCTCGCCACCGGCACGCTCGGCCTGCTCGCCGTCGGCGTGCTCGCCGTGATGGTGACGCCGAACCGCGAGAACGCTCCGCTGTCCGTTCACCCCACCCCGGCGTTCGTCGACCCGGGCACGCTGGTGCCGCTGACCTCGGTGCTGCTCGAACGCGCGGCCGGGGCGTTCGGGGTGTCGCGGGTGGAGTCCAGCCGGGCCACCGCCACCACCGTTGCCGGCACCACCGTTGCCGCCAACACGGTCGCCGTCACCACCACGGTCGCCCCGGTCGGGGTCGCCGCGATCATCCCGCTGGCAACGCTGCTCGAGTCGGGCCTGGCGATCGTCACGGCCAAGTCGATGACCGGCCGCGCCACCGGTGAACCCGTGGCGGTCCGGCTGGCGTCGGGTGCCACGTTCGAGGCCGAGGTGCACACCACCCTGGGCCACGCGGTCGTCGTCACGATCGACTCGCTCACCAGCTCCGAGCCAGGTCACCCGGTGGCCGACGCGGTGCCTGGGTCGGACGCCGTGGTGACGGTGCTGGTATCACCCCCGGTGACGGTGCGCTTGAGCGAACTCGGCTCGACCGACGCGCCCGAGGGCACCGCCGTGATCGACGCCAACGGGCGGCTGATCGGCCTGTGCACCGAAGACGGGGGCGGGTACACCAGCCTCGTCCCGGCGATGGCCGACGCCGAGCCCGAGACGCCGGTATCCACCGCACCCGCGGCCAGCACCGACATCGGCACCGACACCGACACCGACACGTCGAGCACAACCGTGCCGATCTCCACGACGACGTCGACATCCACGACGACCGTGCCCACGTCGACCAGTACCACCATCGCCGATCACGGCCGCTGACGCTGGACGCGCGATCTGACGCGCGTCGGGTCGGTGGTTTCGACCGGCTCAACCACCTTGGCGGGCTCAACCACCGGGCGAAGCGTCGCCTTCCGCGCAGGACACGCCCTAGTCGGTGCGCTGGCGCCACCAGCGGCGAACCAGCACGACGCCGGTCGCAACCCCCCCGGCCAGCAGCGCGACCAGCAGGCCGAGCGAAATCTCCTGGCGGCGCTTGGGGGTGACGTTCGACCACCACGGCGCCTCGGTGCTCTCCACGTAGGCCTGCTCGCCGGTGACGGTGGGTTCCCAGCCTTCGGCGCGCAACTTGTCATTGGCGACCGACCACGGCTGGCGGGTGTACGAGCGCAGGCCGGGCGGGATCGGCCCGCGCTGGAACCGCCACCGCAACGCCCCCACCACCTCCAGCACCCGCTCGGGCAGCGGCAGCCGCCAGCGTTGCCCCGATAGGGCGCGCACACGCTCGCCGGGGATGGCGGCGTCGGCGGCGACGTTGTACACGCCGTCGAGTTGCCTGACGACGGCGACCCCCACCGCCGAGGCGACGTCGGCGTGGTGCACGAACTGGGCCCCGGGGTCGGCCTCGCCGAAGCGCTGCCCGAACCCGGCGGTGAGCGCCCGGGCCAGCGACGAGGTGCCCCCGGCGGCGACCGGGATGGCCGGCCGCAGCACCGCCACGGTGCGTCCCGGTCGGGCGGTGCGCCACGCTTCGACGAGCTCTTCGGCCGCGGCCAGTTGGCGGGCGTAGGCGAAGCGCGGGTCGGGGCGCAGCACGGCCTCTTCGGTGAGCGGCACGGGGTTGTTGGCGATCGCGCCGTACACCATCGCCGACGTCACCAGCACCACGTGCACGGCACCGCGCCGGTCGGCCTCGGCAACCAGTTCGGCGGCGTCGATGGTGGGGCTGGCCCCGCGCCGGCCGAGCACGTCGTGGTCGGCCAGGCCGACCTCGACCAGCGTGTGGCACGGCTCGCCGGCCGGTAGCCCCAACGCCACCGACACGCCGTCGAGCGTGGCCACGTATTCGGCGACACTGCGGCCGAGCGCCCCGCGCACGCCGCGCACCCCGACCCGCCGGGTCGCCGTCACTGTGCCGGTCACCCCGTCGGTCGTCACCACATTCACCGACGGTAGCCGTCGGAGCCCGGTTCGAGCCGGCGCTTGAACCTGGATCCACCGATCGCTGCACCGGCCCGTCGGAGTCGTCCCCGCCCGCGGCGGTTGCGTCAAACGTGGGTTCCGGTACACCTGCGGTGGAGCCCAGCCTGCGTGGCGCTTGAACGCAAAGCGTTACGGAACCTGGGTTCACCGTGATGGCGGCGAGGAACGAGCCGCCAGATCGGTGGACCCAGGTTCAAGCCGGTGGCGTGACACGCCGATAGGCGCTCATGCTCGAACTCAAGACGTTGCGCGGGCTGCCCGTCGGCGTCGGCTGCTCGGGCGGCCCGACGAGCAACCTGTTCGTCGTCGATTCGGCGTTCGACGACACCGCCGTACTGCGACCCACCACGCCCGAGGGCAAACGGTTTGCCGGGTCGTTGGCGTACGGCGACTACCTGACCCTCGGCGCGCCGGTCGACACCGGGCTGCTGCAGGCCGACGTGGTGGTGCAGCGGTGGACACCGTCGAGCCGGATGCTGCTCGTGTCGAACCCACCCGCGCTGCGGCATGTGCAGCGCCGGACGTTCCGGCGCGTCACCATGGCGTTCGGGGTCCGGTTCGCGGTCGAGCGGGCCGGTCGCCTGGTCACCCGACCGGGCGAGGGCATCGACTTGTCGCTGGGTGGCTTCGCCGCGGTTGTTCCGGGCCGGCCACTGAGCGTCGGCGAAACCGCGGTCGCCCACATCGCGTTGGCGGGCGAGGCGGTACTGACCGTTGCCGAGGTGGTGGCCGTCACGGCCGACGAACGACCCGACCGGAACGTGGTGCGGGCCCGCTTCACGCAGCTCCACAGCACCCACCGGCCCGCCCTGGCGATGGCGTTGCACGAGACCGAGCTAGCGCGCGTGCGCGTGGCCGGGGGCTGCTGATGGCACGCCGGGTGTCACTCACGTTCGCCGATGCGCTCCACGTGTGCACCGGCGTGCTCGTCGAGGCCCGGGCGACCGCCGTCGCGGTGCAGCTCGACAACCCGTCAGCGCTGCCCAACGACCCCGACCAGCCGATCGTCGCGGTGGTCCACGCCCCGAACGCGCACACGGCCGACGGCTCGGCGCCGGGCACCGCGTTCCTGGTCACCACCCGGCTGCCGGCGGTGGCCGGCGACAACCCAGCACTGGTGCGACTCGCCCACGCGGGCTACGAGCCCTGACGCGGCGTTAGCCTCATCACATGGCAGATGACGCGGCAGGTTCCGACCAGCCCGAGCCGTTCAACCCGTTCTCGGCGTTCCCGATGTTCGGCGACATCGCCAAGGCGCTCCAGGGCCAGGGCCCGCTGAACTGGGACGCGGCCCGGCAGTTCGCGTTGTTGGGGGCCAGCCAGGGGCAGTCGGAAC
The DNA here is from genome assembly GCA_035556435.1 of Ilumatobacter sp. Taxonomy (GTDB): domain Bacteria; phylum Actinomycetota; class Acidimicrobiia; order Acidimicrobiales; family Ilumatobacteraceae; genus Ilumatobacter. The sequence continues at coordinate 276,808 of DATMEY010000035.1, forward strand.
CGAACGTCGACCCGACGGTGCGGATCGCCTACGCCGACCTGGCCCGAATCGCCGGCATGCACATCAACGACGTCACCGGGGCCGATCTGGAGTTCCCGGAGCCACGCGTGATCACCCGCAGCCAGTGGGCCCACGAGACGCTCGACGCCTACCGGCCGCTGTTCACCGACCTCGCCACCTCGCTCGGGCAAGGCACCGGCGTCACCGGGTTGCTCGACGCCGACCCCGCCGACGACCCTGCCCTCGACGCCGCCGCCGATCCGATGTTCCAGATGCTCGCCGGGCTGAGCCAGATGATGGCGCCGGCGATGCTCGGCATGTCGGTGGGCTCGATGGTCGGTGCCTTGGCCCAGCGCGTGTTCGGCCTGCACGACCTCCCCATCCCGCGCGATCACTCCGAGGTGGTGCTGGTCGGCTCGACGATCGACCAGTTCGCCGCCGACTGGAGCATCCCGCTCGACCAGATGCGGCTGTGGGTGCTGGCCCACGAACTGGTCGGCTACCGGGTGTTCGCGCTCGACCACGTCGTCGCCGATCTGCGCAACCTCGTCCGCTCGTACGCGGGTGGGTTCCGTCCCGACCCGTCGGCGATCGCCGACAAGCTCGGCGCGCTCGACGCCGGTGGCGACAACCCGTTCGAGGCCGTGCAGCAGGCGTTCGGCGACCCCGAGGTGCTGCTCGGCGCGGTGCGGTCCCCCGAGCAGGAGGCGCTCCAGCCGCGGCTCGACGCGGCCGTTGCGGCGGTGGTCGGCTACACCGACTGGATGGTCGACGCGGTCGCCGTGCGGCTGGTGGGTGGAGAAGCGCTCACCATCGCCGAGGCCGTGCGCCGGCGTCGTGTCGAGTCGTCGTCGGAGGATGTGTTCGTCGAGCGCCTGCTCGGCATCCGCGTCGGCGAAGACCAGGTGCGTCGCGGCAAGGCGTTCGTGCAGGGCGTGGTCGACCGCGTCGGCGAGGCCGAGCTGAACCGCCTGATCGAGCTGCCCGGCAGCGTCCCCACCCCTGCCGACCTGGAAGCCCCCGGCCTCTGGATCGCCCGCGTCGGCGGCTGAGCTACCCGCCGGACCCCGGCCCGCCGGAGTGGTCTCGATACACCGGCTGCGCCGGCACTCGACCACCGGAGGTACCGGCAAGGTCGTCACGACCACCCGTAGGGGTCGGATCAGCGGCCGTAGTCGTCGAGGGTGCGGCTGTCGAGCACGCGTTCTGCGGCGCGTTCGAGCGCGTCGGCGTAGCCGAGGTCGCCACCCAGGTGTGCTTCGCGCGACTCGCGCAGCAGGCGCGCGTGCTCGCGCAGGCGTAGCTCCTTCTCGGCCAACGACGGCTCGGTCGCGCGGCGGCTCCCGAACCAGTAGCCGAGCCAGAACACACCGCTGCCCACCGACAGGATCGGCAGCACGATCAACAGCACGCGCATCAACCCCCTCCTGTCCCACCGTCGATCAGCAACGACGTGCTGGTGTCGCCGCTGGTGATGATCCGCGGGTAGTTGCCGTTCTCGGCGGCAGCCAACAGGGCGCAATCGACACCCACCGCCGCCAACTCGCGACAGAACGCGGTCGACGACACGGCCTCGATCTCGGCGTTCTGCTGTTGCTGTTCGAGCACCGCCGCGAGCGCCTGCTCGATCGCCAGGTCGGCCTCGGCCTGGGCGGTTTCGACCGCCTGGCGTTGCTGCTGCTGAGCGATCAGGGTCTCCTGGTTGGCGGCGATCCGCGCCAGCTCCTTCTGCCGCTCGGCCTCGATCGTCTCGAGTTCCAGCTCCTTGTCGGAGGCGATGATCTTCTGCTGTTCCTCGTTCGACACGATCTGTTCGAGCTTGGAGATCAGGGTCTGGTCGACCGGGGCGATGCGCTTGATCGTGACTTCCAGCGGCGGGCAGCCGTTGGCCAGTTCACCGTCGATCGAACCGTCGAACTGGTAGCTGGGGCCGCAGAAGTATTCGCCGCCGAGGTCTTTGGTGAGCTCGCGGCTGAGGTTGGTCGACAGCTCGCTGGCCAGCACGTCGTAGGCAAGCCCGGCGCTGTCACCCTCACCGATCCGGGCGTTCACGTACAGCGACACGTAGTCCTCGGGCGCCACGACCGGGCGGGCGGCCTCGATCAACTTCTGGTTCATCGAGGCGTTGAGGAACTGTGCCCAACCGCCGCCGTCGGCCGGGTCGCCGTCGAAGCGCAGCGGCTCCGACCGCTTGCCGTGGTCGATGTACCAGGCACAGAAGCGCTCGTTGAACACGAACCGCACCTGCGTTTCGACGCTGACCTGCACCACACCCACCCCGGCCGACGACGAGCCGCGGGCGGGCACGATGATCGGGCGGCCGCCGAAGTCGGCGGTGGCCGGGTCCTCGTCGATGATGTAGAAGCGCACGTCGGCGGGCCCGGCCACGAACGTGTCGTTCGTGCGCACCCCGCTGGACCCGGCGGCGTACTGCCCCTTGAGCGCCTTCGAGTCGAAGGGGCCTTTGCCGAACGTGCAACCCCACTCGTTGGCTTCGGTGCGCTGGAGGCTGCAGGCCGTGAGCCCGATGCTGGCGATCGCGACGATCGCCAGCACGCCACTGACGCCCGCTCCCACTCGTGTGGCCACCGACCGACCACTAGTGCGACCACCTGTCCGACCACCTGACTTGCGTCGTGAAAACATCACACCTGCCTTTCGAACCCGCGACCTGTTCCGCCTGGCATGACAGTACCCCTGTCAGCGCAGGCCGAGCCGGTAGTTGAAGACGGCCGACGCGCACACCAGGCCGACCAGCAGCAAACCCACCCGGCCCGGCATCTCGATCAACACCGGCAGGACCGCGGCCACCACCCAGGTCAGCTGGAACGCGGTTTCGAAGCGGGCAAACGCCTGGCCGCGGTTGATCGCCGGGCCGTCGCGCTGGACCAGGCTGTCGAATGCCAGCCGCCCGATCGCGGCGGCGAAGTTGACGGCCACGGCCACTGCGATACCCGCCGCCGGGCCGCCGACCAGGGTTGCCCCGAGGGCCGCCGCGGCCGGGAGCACCAGCGCCATCGTGAGCATCCGCTCCTCGCGCAGCCGGGCGCGCACGGCCCGGCCGACCGAGTTCGCCAGGAACGTGCCCATCGAGGCCGACGCGACCGCCAGCCCGAGCAGCACGTCGCCGTTGTCGCGCGTGCGGAACCAAAAGGCGAGGTGGAACAGCATGAACCCCGCCGCGCCGCGCAGCACCATCATCGCGGCCGCCGCCAGCGTCAACGTCGGGGCGCTGAACGCCGCGGGTTCACCGGCCACCGTGGCGGTAGCGGGGATGACCTGGGGGGGCTGCTCGCGGGCGAGCTGCAACGACGCCGCGAACGCGGCCGTGAACACGAGCGCGCCGTAGGCGAACGTGGCGCTGGCACCGATCGTGATCTGGAGCAGCCCGGCCGGCACGACGGCCAGCGTGCCTACCACGCCGGCGATCGTGCCGAGCTTGGAGTTGGCTTCGACCAACTCGGCGTCGTCGCGTACCACCGACGGCACGAGCGCCGCCCGCGACACCGCATACGTCTTCTGCAGCACCAACGCCACGAACACCAACGGGAACAAGATGAACCCGTCGGCGAACACGATCATCAGCACCTGCACGGGAATGCGGGCCAGGGCCACGCCCTGCACCACCATCCGGCGACCCCCACGTACCCGGTCGATCACCGGCCCGACGAACGGCGCCACCAGGAGGAACGGGGCGAAGCTGACGAGCAGGAAGGCGAGCACCTTCGAGCGCGCCCCGTTCGGGTCGACGTCGAAGAAGAACGAGTCGGCGAGGGCGACGACCATCGCTGCGTCGCCCGCCGCAAACAGCGCATGCGTACGCGCCAGTCGCTGGAATTTCGACGCCGGAGCGGGGGGCACGGCGCCGATGTTACGTACCGCGCGGCACTACGCCTGGGACGACGGCGCGCGCACCAATGGTCTCGATACACCGGCTGCGCCGGCACTCGACCACCGGGGCGTGGCGCTTGAACGCAAAGCGTTACGGTCAGGTGCGTTCGTACTTGTAGCCGAGGCCGCGGATGGTGACGATCCGCGTGGGGTGGGTCGGGTCGGGTTCGACCTTGCCGCGCAGGCGCTTGATGTGCACGTCGAGCGTCTTGGTGTCACCGACGTAGTCGCGGCCCCACACCCGGTCGATCAGCGTCTCGCGGGTCAGCACCCTGCCGGCGTTGGCGAGCAGCAGGTGGAGCACCTCGAACTCCTTCAGCGGCAACGCCACCTCCAGACCGTCGACGGTGACGCGGTGGGCATCGGGGTCGAGCACCACACCACCGGCGCGGACCGCCCCCTCGCCGTCGACGTCGGGCCGCCCCGACTCGGCTGCCGCCTCACCGCTCGCGCGACGGAGCTGGACACGAATCCGGGCAACCAGCTCGCGAATGCGGTACGGCTTGGTGACGTAGTCGTCGGCACCCACCTCGAGGCCCACGACCGTGTCGATCTCGCTCGACTTGGCCGTCACCATGATGATCGGCACACCCGACACGCTGCGGATCTGGCGGCACACGTCGATGCCCGACGCCCGCGGCAGCATCACGTCGAGCAACACCAGGTCGGGGTCGACCTGCTTGAAGCGATCGAGCGCCTCGACGCCGTCGGTCGCGACCTCGACGTGGAAGCCCTCGCGGCCGAGGCCGATCTCGAGCGCTTCGACGAAGCTCGCTTCGTCCTCGACGACGAGAATCGTGGGGTTGCTCATGCTGCTCCCTGCTGGGTCGTGGGCTGGCGGGCGGACCAGGTCGTGGGCTGAGGCCCGGTCGGCGGGGTGGGGTCGGGCTGGGCGGGTTGGCTGGCCGGAAGGCGCAGCACGAACGTCGAGCCCTCACCCTCCACCGACGACACGATCACCTCGCCGCCGTGGTTCGTGGCGACATGGCGCACGATCGACAACCCCAGCCCGGTACCACCCGTGCCACGGCTGCGCGCCCGGTCGACGCGGTAGAACCGTTCGAAGATGCGCGCCAGGTCGCGTTGCGGAATGCCGACGCCCTGGTCGGCCACCGTGATCTCGAGCCACTCGGTGCCGTCGACGGTCGCGGGGTCGATGCGGATCCGCACAGGGCCGCCCGGCTCGGAATACTTGACCGCGTTCTCCACCAGGTTGCCCACCGCCGACACGAGCTGCAACCGGTCGCCGGCCACGATCACCGGCGAGCCGACCCCACCCAGCCCGGCCCCGGTGGCGGTGATGTCGATCTGGCGTTGGGTCGCCAGCTCGGTGACCCGGTCGATCGCCGCCGCGACCACCCCGCCGAGCTTGACAGGGTCGGTCGAGCGGTCGTCGCCGAGCTCGATCCGCGACAGTTCGATCAGGTCGTCGATCGTGTTCGACGCCCGCTGGGCTTCGCTCATCATGCGGCCCACCACGCGCCCGACCGTCGACGGGTCGGTCTCGTCGACCAGCATCTCGGCCAGCACCGACAACGCGCCGATCGGCGTCTTCAGCTCGTGGCTGACGTTGGCGATGAAGTCGGTCCGCACCTGGTCGAGCCGGCGACGTTCGGTGATGTCGTCGACGAAGACGACCGAACCACCATCGGGCAACGGGCGCGACACCACATCGAGCACCTGCTTGGGGGGGCCGAACAACTCGACGATCTCGTCACCGGCCTCGCCGTGGCGGCTGAGCGCCAAGCGCTTTTCGACCGCGGCGTCGACCAGCACACCGACGTGCGTGCCGGTCATCGCCTGGGCGGCGGCGTTGCGGTAGGTCACCCGGCCCTCCGCGTCGGCGACCACCACACCGGTGCGATGGGCGTCGAGCAACGTGAACGTCGACGGCGCGACCGGCGCGGCTGGCGCATCGACCGGTTCGGCGATTCGCCTGCGGCGGGCGAGGATCCACCCGGCCGTGAACCCGGCCGCGACACCGGCAACACCGGCGGCACCGAGCAGCCACGCCATTCGTGCCCTGCCTACCCGGGGCCGGGGTGACCCGTGTGGGCCTCGGCCGCGGCCTGGGCGCGCTGACGGTCGTCGGACACGTGCTCGGGAACCCAACCGGTCACGATGTAGACGATGCGCTTGCTGATGTTGACCGCGTGGTCGCCGAGGCGCTCGTAGAAGCGGCCGATGAGGGCCAACTGCACGGCAACTTGCAGATCGATTGCCGACCCGGCGTGCGTCTCGAAGATCTGGCCGATGAACGCGCGGTGCATCTGGTCGAGCAGTTCGTCCATGTCGCCGATCGCCGCCGCCCGCACCGCGTCGACGTTGAGGTACGCCTCGACCGCCTCCCGGTACTCCTGCTGGGCCTGGTCGCTCATCCGCTGGATCGCCCCGCGCAGCTTGGGGTCGAGCTCGCGGCCGTAGAGCCGCCTAGCCGCCTTGGCGATGTTGCAGCACAGGTCGCCCGAGCGTTCGATCTCGGGGGCCAGCCGCAGGGCCGCGGCGACCTGACGCAGGTCGTCGGCGACGGGGGCCTGGAGGGCCAACATGGTGAGCGCCCGTTCCTCCACGCTGTGCGTGCGCACGTCGATGTCGGCGTCGGCACGCAACACGTACTCGGCGCCCTCGAGGTCCTGCTGGAGGAGAATCTCGGTCACCCGCGGGATCAGCTCGACCACGTACGCGCCGAGCCGGGCGATGTCGTTGCGCACCGCGTCGAGCTCGCCGTGGAATTCTGAGCGAAGGTCCTGTGTCATCAGCCGAATCTCCCGGTGACGTAGTCCTGGGTGGCCTTCTCGCGGGGGTTGGCGAAGATGGTCTTGGTGTCGTCCATCTCGACGAGCTTGCCGGGCTTGCCGGTGGCCTCGAGGTTGAAGAACGCAGTGCGCTCGCTGACACGGGCGGCCTGCTGCATGTTGTGGGTGACGATCACGATCGTGTAGTTGTCCTTGAGTTCGAGCATCAGCTGCTCGATCGCCAGCGTCGAGATCGGGTCGAGCGCCGAGCAGGGCTCGTCCATCAACAACACGTCGGGCGACACGGCGATCGCGCGGGCGATGCACAAGCGCTGCTGCTGACCACCCGACAGGCCCGAACCGGGCTTGTCGAGGCGGTCCTTGACCTCTTGCCACAGGTTCGCGCCACGCAGCGACTTCTCGACGAGTGCGTCGGCGTCGGCCTTCTTGAACTTCTTCGTGTTGAGCTTGAAGCCGGCCAACACGTTGTCGTAGATCGACATGGTCGGGAACGGGTTCGGCCGTTGGAACACCATGCCCACCTTGCGGCGCACCGCCACCGGGTCGACCGCCGCGCCGTACAGGTCCTGGCCGTTGAGCAGCACCTGGCCCTCGACCCGGGCGCCGGCGATCACCTCGTGCATCCGGTTGAGCGAACGCAACACGGTCGACTTGCCGCAACCCGACGGGCCGATGAAGGCGGTGACCGAACGCGGTTCGATCGTCATCGACACGCCCTGCACCGCAAGGAAGTCGCTGTAGTAGATGTCGAGATCGATCGCCTCGATCGCATGGCCCGCACGCGACGGGGCGGCGGTACCAGCGGTCGCGGGGGCGGCGACCGGTTCGGCGGATGTCATCGTGTCGTTGCCTTTCGTGATGACAGTTGCGTTGCTGTCCGATGCGTTCATTTCAGGCCCTTCGGCTTGAGGACGGTGGCGAGCACACGGGCCAGCGTGAACAGGATGCCCACGATCAGCACCAGCGTCAATGCCGCCGCCCACACACGGTCGTAGGCGGCCTGCTTGGCGGTACCGGGGATCTGGTAGTACTGGTACGCGTACACCGGCAAGGTGGTCATTCGACCGGAGAACGGGTTGAGGTTGCGGGCGTCGAGCACGCCGGCGGTGATCAGCAGCGGGGCGGTCTCGCCGATCACCCGGGCGATCGCCAAGGTGATGCCGGTGAGAATCCCGGCAATCGCCGTGGGAATCACCACCTTCACGATCGTCTTCCACTTCGGCACGCCGAGCGCATACGACGCCTCGCGCAGCTCGTTGGGCACCAGTCGCAGCATCTCCTCGGCCGAGCGGACGACCACCGGGGTCATCAGTACGGTCAGGGCGACCGCGGCCGACAGGCCCGAACGAGTACCGGGACCGAAGAACAGTTCGAACAGGGCGTAGGCGAACAGGCCGGCGACGATCGACGGAATTCCGGTCATCACGTCGACCATCGCCGTGATGGCTCGCGCCAGCCGAGACTTGACGCCGTACTCGACGAGGTAGATCGCCGTGAACAAGCCGAACGGCACGGCGAACACGGTGGCCAGGCCGGTGACGATCAACGTGCCCAAGATCGCGTGTGAGGCTCCGCCCACCTTGGCGCCCTCGCGCTGAGCCGCCAGTTCGGCGGTGGTGAACTTCACGTCGTCGGTGAAGAACGCCAGGTCGAAGCGCGCGGCCCCGTTCTTGATCACCGTCCAGGTGACCGAGGCGAGCGGTACCAGCACGATCACGAACGCGGTGGTCATCACCGCGGTCGCCACCCGGTCGGCGGCTTGGCGGCGGTCTTCCACCACGCGCGCCACGGTGTAGGTGACGGCGATGTAGGTGACGGCCGCGACGACCAGCGCCCAGCCCCACTTGAAGCCGTCGAACGGCAAGGTGACGGCGAGGCCGACGGCGACCGCTACCGCGGCGATCGCCCACTGGCCGGCAACTCCGAGCCGTCCGCGTGTGAGCGGCGCGTCGGCGAGTGCGAGCGGGTCGGTCAAGGTGGCAGTCATCAGCCCTCGGCTCCGTTGAACCCAGTGTTGGCGATCCGGCGGGCGAGCGCATTGACGCCGAACGTGATCACGAACAGGACGAGGCCGGTGGCGACCAGCCGGTTGATCTCGATGCCGGTCGACTCGGGGAACTTGAGGGCGATGTTGGCAGCGATCGTGTTCGAGTTCTGGTTGGTGATCAGGCTCCAGAAGTAGCCGTTGGCGGGCGACAGGATGATCGCCACCGCCATCGTCTCACCGAGCGCCCGGCCGAGGCCGAGCATCGCCCCCGAGATGACCCCCGAGCGCCCGTACGGAAGCACGGCCTGGCGGATCATCTCCCAGCGGGTGGCACCGAGGGCCAGCGAGGCCTCCTCGTGGAGCCGTGGGGTCTGGCGAAACACTTCACGGCTGATCGCGGTGATGATCGGCAGGATCATCACCGCCAGCACGAACGCCACCGTGAGCATCGTACGACCGCTGGTGGAGGCCGTACCGCTGAAGAACGGCAACCACGAGAAGTAGTCGTTGAGGAACGGGTAGACGTCCCGCGAGACCACCGGGGCAAAGACGGTGATGCCCCACAGGCCGTACACCACGCTGGGGATCGCCGCCAGCAGGTCGACGAAGTAGCCGAGCGTCTGTGCCAGTGCTTTGGGGGCGTAATGGGTGATGTACAGCGCGACCGCGACCGCGACCGGGGTGGCGATCAGGAGCGCAAGCAGTGCTGCCAACAGCGTGCCGAACACCAACGGGCCGACGTAGGCGAAGAAGTTCTGGTCGTGGACGTCGGTGAACAGCGCCGGGCGGGCCCGCGCGATCAGGAACACGGCAACGGCCGCGAGGGTGACCAGGATCATCACCCCGGCACCCTTGGACAGGCCGCCGAAGATTCGATCGCCGAGCTTGCTCACCGGCTGGTCGCGCAGGTCGACGGTGTCGGCGAGCGGCGATTCGAGTGTGGTCACAGAGACAGTCTCCACGTGTCGAGGTGGGGGGAGGACGGGCCTACGATCGCCCCGAACCCCGGGCGATCGTAGGCCGCGTGCGTCACGAGCGGCGACGAACCGGCTCAGCCGGCGGTGATCGAACCGATCGCTTCGAGCAACTGGGCACGCACCTCGTCGGAGATCGGGGCCGAACCGGCGTTGGCGGCGGCTGCTTCCTGGCCTTCGGGCGAGGCGACGTAGGTCAGGAACCCGCGCACCGCGTCAGCCTTGGCCTGGTCGGCGTACTGGAGGCAGACGATGTGGTACGACACCAGCACGATCGGGTAGGTGCCGGGTAGGTCGCGCTTGAGGTCGTACGAGAAGTCGAACTCGTGACGGCCCTCGAGGCGGGGCGAGGCGTCGACCACCGCGGCCGCGGCTGCGGCGCTGTAGGGCACGAACTCGCCGCCCACGCCGACCGCAGCAGCTGCCAGGTCCTCGATCTGGCTGGCGTCGGCGTAGCCGATCGAGCCTTCGCCTGCCTGGATCGCGGCAACTACGCCGGAGGTGCCGTTGGCACCCTCGCCGCCTGCCGGGCCTTCCACTTCCCAGTCCTCGATGTCGCCCCAGGTCCAGATGTCGGGGGCCACGATCTCGAGGTAGGCGGTGAAGTTCTTGCTGGTACCCGACTTGTCGGCGCGGTGCACCGGGTTGATCGCCCGGTCGGGAAGTTCGACGCCGGGGTTCGCGTCGGCGATCGCCGCGTCGTTCCAGTTGGTGATCTCACCGGCGAAGATGCCGGCGACGGCCTCGGGCGTGAGGTTGAGGATGGCCCCGTCGAGTTCGGGCAGGTTGTAGGCGACCGCGATCGGCGAGATGTAGTGCGGCAGGTTGATCGCACCCTGGTCGCCCGCGCAGCGGTCGATCGAGGTGGCGATCTCGTCCTCGCTGAGCGCCGCATCGGAACCGGCGAAGTCGAAGCTGCCGTCGAGGAAGCCCGAACGGCCGCCGCCCGACCCGAGCGTGTCGTACGAGATCGTGACGTTCGGGGCGAGTTCACCGAACCCGGCCTTCCAGGCCTCGATCGCGGCACCCTGCGCCGACGCTCCGCCGCCGACCAACTCACCGGTCAGCCCGGCGTAGTCGATCTCGGGGGTGTCGACCGCCGGGTCGGTGGCGGGGGCGGCCGGGTCCGTCGCCGGGCTGGCCGGATCGGTGGCCGGGCTGGCCGGATCGGTGGCCGGGCTGGCCGGGTCGGTGGCCGGGGCGACGGTCGGAGCCGTCACATCGGCGTCGTCGTCGTCTCCACCACAGGCGGCGAGAGCGAGCGAGGCGGCGACCGCAATGGCGGCGACGCGTTGGCTGGAAAGCTTCACGCTGGATATCTCCATTCACACGGGCACGCACCACGATGGTGCGCGTCGTTCACGGGTCGGAGGGGGGGGTCCTCCCGTGCGACAAGCTACGAATCGCAGGTGAACGACGACCGGCCCCGCAGGTGAACAAGAGCTGAACTGTTGGGAGGCCGACATCGACCCCTACCAGGGGGAATTCAGCTGACGTTCACCGACGTGCAACCTCGGCTCTGGGGCCTGGGCTGTGTCACCTGGATCATGCCTCGACGTGCCGTCTCATTCGCCGGCGATCGCTGCCACCGCGGCCGCCATACGGGCAGCTACGTCGTCGGGCAAGGGGGCCGACCCAGCGCTGAGGTTGGCCAGCGCCTGCCCGTCCGGCGACACCACGAACGACAAGAACCGGCGTACCTGCTCGGCGGTTGCCGTGTCGGCGTAGCGCAGGCAGGCGATCTGGTACGACACCAGCACGATCGGGTAGGTGCCGGGCAGGTCGCGTTGCAGGTCGAACGTGAAGTCGTGCTCGCCACGCCCCTCCACCCGCGGCGAGGCGCGCACCACGGCGGCTGCCGCCTCGGCGGTGCTCTGCACGAACTCGTCACCGACCAGGATCGCCGCCGCCGGCAGGTCGCCCAGCAGCGAGGCGTCGCCGTATCCGATCGACCCCACCCCCACCGACACTGCGCCCACCACGCCGGCCGTGCCGCTCGCGCCCTCGCCGCCGGGCGGGCCGACGTCCCACGACTCGAACACGCCGTAACGCCACGCCGTCGGCGCGACCGCGGCGAGGTACTGGGTGAAGTTCTTGGTGGTACCCGACTCGTCGGAGCGGTGCACCGGGTTGATCGCCGTAGAAGGAAGCGGAAGCCCCGGGTTGTGGGCCGCGATCATCGGGTCGTCCCAGCGCGTGATCGCCCCGGCGAAGATCGCCGCGACGGTGTCGGGGGTGAGATTGAGCGTGTGGCCCTCGATCGAGGGGAGGTTGTACATCACTGCGATCGGCGAGATGTACACGGGCAGGTTGATCGCCCCCAGGCCTCCGGCACAAGAACGAATCGACGCTGCGTACTCCTCGTCGTCGAGTGCGGCATCCGAGCCGGCGAAGTGCGCGGCACCAGCCAGGAACGCCTCGCGCCCGCCACCCGAGCCGACCGGGTCGTACACCACCTCGACGCCGAGCGTTCGCTCGCCGTAGCCCGCCTTCCACCCCTCCATCGCCGCGCTCTGCGACGACGCACCGATACCCACCAACTCGGTTGCCCCGTCGGCTGCCCCACACCCGCACAGCAGCGCGGCAGCCACCATCGCGCCCGCGCCGGCGCGCCGACGGTCGCTCACAGGCGGGTCAACTGGGTTTGCTGCTGGCGAGCGTGGGCCCAGCGGTACATGCGCTCTTGAGCGTCGGGCTCGAACGTCTCGGCCGGGCCGCACCGCAACCACGTGTCGTCGGGCTGAAGCTCCCAACGGACGATGTCGTCGGCGAGGTCGAACTCGAAGATCTGGTCGAGCCACTCGCGATGCCGCGGATGCTCGATCGGTACGAGCACTTCGACGCGGCCGTCGAGGTTGCGCGGCATCAGGTCGGCCGAACCCATCAGGTGCACGGGGGAAGGTTGGCCGTCGTGCTCGCCGGCGCCGTGGGCGAAGCGGTAGACCCGGCTGTGTTCGAGATAGCGACCGAGCACGCTGCGGATGTGGATGTTCTCGGACAGGCCGGGCACCCCGGCCCGCAGGCTGCACACCCCGCGGACCACGCCGTCGATCCGCACCCCGGCCTGGCTGGCGGCATACAGGGCCTCGCTCATCTCGGCGTCGGCGACGCCGTTGCACTTGAGCGCGATGCGCCCGGCCGAGCCGTACGAGGCCTCGTTCTCGATCAGCCCGAGCAGCGCCGGGCGCAGATCGCGCGGTGCCACCACCATGCGCTGGTAGTCGACCCGGCGGCTGTAGCCGGTGAGGTGGTTGAACAGTTGGGTGGCGTCGGCACCGATCTCGTTCTCGCACGTCAGCAGGCCGAGGTCTTCGTACAGGCGCGCCGTGCGCGGGTTGTAGTTGCCGGTGCCGATGTGCACGTAGCGGCGCAGCTGGTCGCCGTCGTCGCGCACGACCAGGGTGACCTTGGAGTGCGTTTTCAGCCCGATCATGCCGTACACCACGTGCACCCCGGCACGTTCGAGCTGGCGCGCCCACTGCACGTTGCGGGCCTCGTCGAAGCGAGCCTTCAGCTCGACCAGCACGGCCACCTGCTTGCCCGACTCGGCGGCCTTGATCAGCGCCCGCAGGATCGGGTTGTCGCCGCCGGCCCGGTACAGCGTCATCTTGATCGACTGCACCCGCGGGTCGGTGGCCGCCTGCTCGACGAACTCGACGACGCTGGTGCCGAAGCTCTCGTAGGGGTGATGTACGAGCACGGCCCGGTCGCGCATCACCGAGAAGATCGACCGGCGCGCCTCACCGGCCGCGTACAGGCGCCCGGCCGTGACCGGCTTCCACGCCCGGTCCTTGAGGTCGGGGCGATCGAGGGCCTGGAGTTGCATCAGACACGACAGGTCGAGCATCGCCGTGTGCCGCGACACGTTGCGCAGGTCGAGTTCCAGCTCGCGCACGAGCAGTTCGAGCATCTCGTCCGAGATCGAGTCGGCGACCTCGAGCCGGATCGCCTTGTTGAAGCGGCGCCGCCGGAGCTCGTCCTCGACCAGTTCGAGCAGGTCGTCGGCGTCTTCTTCCTCGAGCGTGAGGTCGGCGTTGCGGGTGACCCGGAAGGCGGCCCATTCCTCGACGATCATGCCCACGAACAAGGTGTGCAGGTGGGCGCCGATCACCTGCTCGGCGGGCACGAACCGCGCCAGCCCGGGCGTCGGTTGGCTGGGGTGGATGCGGTCGCCGGCGTCGAGCGGGATCAGCCGCGGGAACACGTCGGGCACCTTGAGTCGCACGAACCGGCGCTCGGCGGTTTCCGGGTCGGCGACGTGGGCGGCGATCGACAGGGCCAGGTTGGAGATGTAGGGGAACGGGTGGCCCGGGTCGAGTGCCAGCGGCGTCAGCACCGGGAAGATGCGCGCCTCGAAGTACTCGGTGAGTCGCTGCCGGTCGGCCGGCGACAGGTCGTCCCACTCGGCGATGACGATTCCCCGCTCGGCCAGCGACGGCACGAGTTGCTCGGTGAACACCTGTTCCTGGCTGGCGATCAGGTCGTTGACCTTGCCGGTGATCTCGGTGATCTGTTGCAAGGGGGTGCGGCCGTCGGACGACACCTCGTCGACACCCGCCGCGACCTGGTCGCGCAGGGCGGCGACGCGCACCTGGAAGAACTCGTCGAGGTTGGTCGAGCAGATCGCGCAGAATTTGGCGCGTTCGAGGAGGGGAATGCCCGGCTCGGCGGCCAACGACAGCACCCGGCGGTTGAAGTCGAGCCAGCTCAGCTCGCGGTTGAGCAGGCGGTGGGTGACCGGCGGCACCGGCGGCTGCTCGTCGGGCTCGGTCGGCGGCGAGGCGGGCTCGGTCGGCGAGGCGCCGACCGCAGGTTGTTCGAGATCGGTCATCGCGGTCCCTCCCCTGCGCCCGCGCGGCTACGCGTCGGCGCCCTCGGGCAGGCCGAGTTCCCACTCGAGCGAGATCAGCTCGCGCTCCGCGTCGCGGTTGATGCGTTCTTTGTTGCGGCGGAACTGCGGATCGTCGCGCGGCAGCAGCACCAGCCGCGCCAAGGCACGGGCGCGGAACTCGTCGAGCAGCTTGGTCTCGCCCCAGTCGCCGTACACCTCCCAGTGCGGCGACACCGGCCCGAGGTACACGACGCGGGCGTGGGCAACCGGGGCCGCAGCAGGCAGATCGACGACATCAGTCATAGCGGGCGAGTCTACCGGCCTGCCAGGTGACGGCCCGGAGACGCCTCGGTGAACACTCAGGTGGCTCGCCCACATCGCGAAATGATGGACATTTCTTTACAGTTGTGTTACGCTCGGTCGGCAACGAGGAACCAAGAGGGCGTCAGCGACGTCTTACCGACACCCCTCACAGGAGACACGATGCACCAGACCCCCCTCCCCGACCCGGACTCCGCGACCGCCTGGATGGGCGACGGCGCGTGCCGGCAGTACCCCCCGCTGACCTTCTTCCCGAGCGACGGTGTCGGGGTCGACAAGGCCCGCAAGATCTGCTTCGAGTGCCCGGTCATCGAGACGTGCCGCGAGCACGCGTTGGAACACCGCATCGAACATGGAGTGTGGGGTGGGTGCAGCGAGCGCGAGCGACGCCGCATCCTCAAGCAGCGCCGCGTCGAAGCAGCTACCGGCAACTGAGTCGTAGCGTCGCGACCGGCTCGGTCATCGCGGCCGAGCCGTCGACACCACTCAGCTCTCGGTGGTGGTTTCGTCGCGCTGCCCCTCGTCAAGACCCTGCTTGAACTCTTTCTGGGCCTTGCCGAGGTTCTTGGCGAGCTTGGGCAACTGCGAGCCGCCGAACACGAGCAGCACGATGACGAGCAGAATGACCAGCTCTGGGGTTCCCAGGTTCATACCCGAGAGCCTAACCCGCTGAGGCTCCCACCACCCGGCGGGCGTACTGCGAGCGCTGGCGGCGGATGCGCCGCCGCTCGCGTTCGGACAAGCCCCCCCAGATACCGAACTTCTCGCCGTTCTGGAGGGCGAACTCGAGGCACTGCTCGCGCACGATGCAGCCCCGGCACACCTCCTTGGCTTCACGGGTGGAGGCCCCTCGTTCGGGGAAGAACAAGTCGGGGTCGACGCCGAGGCAGTTCGCCCCGTCCTGCCAGTTCTCGTCGAGTTCTCGTGGTTCGAGCATGTGTTCGTACATCGGTGGGACCTCCTGCCGTGGTCCTGCGTCGCTAGGCGTAGTTCGTTTGCGGTGGCGAGTCTCCCTGCTGGCTCGTGCCACCGCTGTAGTTACATCGATGTGATTCTCGCATACCACACCGCGATCGCGCAAGGGCGGATTTCGCGAATTGCCTGCGTATGCATACCGTCGAACATTTGCGTCACGCAGCGTGGCCGGAATGCGGCGGTAAATCGCGCCGAGTGCGCGCGGATCGGGGCGGGGACGGTCAGCTCGCGCGGCGGCGCGTCATCCGCCGACGCTGTTCGAGGAAGTCGACCAGCACGTAATCGCCGAGCGCGTCGTTGGTGGTGTAGAACGCGCGTCCGTTGCCCAGCCGGGTCATCTGATCGATGAACGCCGTCAGCGCGCTGGTGGCATCGAGCACGAACGTGTTGATGCGGATCTGCTCGCGGCTACAGCGCACCACCTCGCGCAAGGTCGCCTCGATCGTGTCGCGCACCGGCGGGTAGTTGAAGAACACGTCGCCCGATGCGGTGATGTGGGCAGTCGGCTCACCGTCGGTGATCATGATGATCTGCTTGGCGCCGGTCTGGCGCGACAGCAGTTGGCGCGCCAGCGTGAACGCGTGGTGCATGTTCGTGCCGTAGACGAAGTCCCACGACACCTCGGGCAATTGCTCGGGGGTGACCACGCGGGCGGTCTCGCTGAACCCCACCAGGCCCAGGTAGTCGCGCGGGAACTGGGTGGAGATCAGGTGGTGCAGCGCCATCGCCACCTTCTTGGCGGGCAGGAAGTTGTCGCGCATCGGCATCGACATCGACAGGTCGAGCATCAGCACCGTGCTCGACCGCGTCAGGTGTTCGGTCTGGTCGATCTCGAAGTCGTCGGGGTGCAGGCGAATCGGGGTGCCCACTCCCCCGCGGGCGATCGCGTTGCGGATCGTGCGCTGGAGGTCGAGCTGGAACGGGTCGCCGAACTCGTACGGCTTGGTCTGGTAGGTGCGTTCGTGGCCGAGCCCGCGCTGGTGCAGTTCGTGCTGGCCGACGTGGTCCTTGGTGAGCTTGCTGAACAGGTCGCGCAGCGCGTTCGAGCCGATCGCCCGCAGGCCGGCCGGGGTGAGGTCGAGGCGCCCGTCCTTCTGCTCGATCAGACCGGCCTCTTCGAGCATCTTGGTGAGCTGGGCCAGGCGTTCCAGGCTGTTGGCCGCGTCGTCGCCCATCAGGTCGCGGACGCGGTCGAGGTCGGCCTCGGCGAGCTGGGCCGGGCTGGTGGCGTTGCGCAGCAGGTGTTCGAGGCCGTCGAGCTGGCCGAGGTCGGTCATCTGCTGGAGCGCCTGGCCGAGCCCCATCGGATCGTCGCCCTGGAAGTCGTACTGCTGACCCCAGTTCATCTGCGGGAACATCTGCCGCAGGTTCCCGCCCAGCTGGTCGAGCTGCCAGCGCAGGTCCATGTCGTCCATCAACTGGTCGGACAGCTGTTGCAGCTGGGCCCGCTGCTCGGGCGTCATCGAGTTGAGCATCGCCTGCATGGCAGCCATCCGGCGGGCCATCGACTCCAGCAGCTCGTCGAGGTTCTGCGGGTTCTCGGGGAAGAAGTCGCCGTACTTCTCCATGAACTCGTCGAAGCCGAGCTCGTCGTCGGGAGCGCCGTTCTGGCGCCGCTCCAGCATCTCGTTGAGCTCGGCGAGCATGTCTTTCATGCGGGCCATGTCGTCGGGCCCCATGTTCTGCATGCCCTCGGTGACCTGGTCGACGAACTGCTGGGCGAGCTGCTGCTTGAGCCGGTCGACCAGGTCGTCGAAGCGGCGCTGGGCCTCGGCCGACTCGAAGTCGTAGTTCTTCAGGTCGCCCACGCGCCCCGCCAGGTCGTCGGGCAGCAGGTCGAGCCGCAGGTTGCGCTCGGCCGCCGAGTCGTTGGCAGTCTGCGCCCGGCGCTCGTCGCCCGACGCTTCGGCCGCCCGGCGGGTGTTGTCGATCGCGTGGCGTTCCTCGTCGACGATGTCGTCGAGCTCGCGGGCGATCTCGTCGTACACCCCGCCCAGGTCGTGCTGGTCGAGCCGCTGCTGGCGTTCCTGGCGGAGTTGTTCGAGCAGTTCGCGTAGGCCCTGCATGCGCTGGCCGTCGGGCGTGCGCATGCCCTCGTGCATCATCCGCCGCAACGCCGCGTTGACGTCGCCGTGCTGCAACAACTCGTCGGTCAGCTCCGAGAACAGGGCGTCGGCGTCGAGGTCGAACCCGCGCTGCGTCCCGTCCCACCGCGAGTAGGTGAACCGAGCCGGCATACGGGCACCGTACCGCGCAAAGCACCGGGCGTGACACCGGTCACTCAACTAGAATCGGGGCATGCGCGTGCCGCGGACGTTCGTGTTCTTGGACCTGTCGGGGTTCACGAATTACACGGCCGCGTACGGCGACGAGGCCGCCGGGCGCTTGCTGTCGACATTCCGCACACTCGTTCGCGAGGTGTCGTCGGAACGCGGCGTGCGGGTGGCCAAGTGGCTGGGCGACGGCTGCATGATCGTGGCCGTCGAGCAGCCCGCCGCGCTCGAGTTCGTGATGGACCTGGAACGCCGCGCCGCGGCCGTGTGCTCGCCGCTCACCCTGCGGGCCGGCATCGCCACCGGCGAAGCCCTGTTGTTCGAAGGCGACGACTACATCGGATCGGCCGTCAACATGGCTGCCCGGCTGTGCGACCTGGCCACCAACTTCGACGTGCTGATGCCCACGATGCAGCTCGGCCAGCTGCCCGACGGCCTGGTCGCCGAGCCCTACGGCGAGGTCACGCTGCGCGGCTTCCCCGGCTCGATCGACCTGGTCAAGCTCACCGGCACCCCCACCGGCGTCGACAAGAACGACACCTCAGAACTCTGGACCCGAGGCCGCTGGTTCTGAGACCGCGCAGCGCGCACCGATGGTCTCGATACACCGGGCAGAGCCCGGCACTCGACCACCGTGGCCACCGGTCGTCGAGTGACGCACTCGCGGCGTAGCCGCCACCCCGTTGTATGCCTCGACGTTGGTGCGCGTGCGGGTGTGGCAGGCTTCAGTAATGGCGAAAGGGTCTCGGGGGGAGCCGGCTCGGCAGGTGAACTGGGGGCGGCGGGCGGTGTGGAGCATCGCCGGGCTGGCGGTGCTGGTGATGCTGTGGCTACTCGGGGCGGCGATCATCCCGCGCTGGTGGGCACAACGGGTGGGCGACGTGGTCGGCGGGCGGCTCACGGTGGGCGCGCTGTACGGCGGGTTCATCGGGTTTGTGTTCACCGCCCTGCCGCTGGCGTGCCTGGCGGCCGCGATACGCCTCCGCAGCCGGGTGCATACCTGGAAGGGGTGGGTCGCCTGGCTGTTCGCCGCGGCCGTACTGGCCGCCCCGAACCTGATGACGCTCGGGGTCACGTGGGGGCGCGGCAACGCGGCCCACGACGGCGACCGCATCCTCAGCGTCGAGGGCACCGGGTTCCGCATGGGCAGCCTGGTCGGCGCGATCGTGGCCGGGGCGGCCGCGGCTGGTCTGGCCTACCTCACCAAGACGCGCGGACTGTTCAAGTCGCAGAACCGCCGCCTCCGCAACGCCCTCCACGACTGACGTCCACTCCCGCGCACCGGGTCTCGATACACCGGGCAGAGCCCGGCACTCGACCACCGGTAGCACCGACCACCGCCACCACACCGGTCGTCGAGTGGCGCACTCGCGGCGCAGCCGCCACCCCGTTGTATCGAGACGACGCCGCCGGTCAGGGTCGCTACGGCTCGACGTGGGCGCGGATGGCGGTGTGGTCGTCGTTCAGCCAGCCGTTGGTGGCGGCGTAGTCGAGCATCGCCGCGAAGCCGGCCGACCAGTCGTCGCCGACGCCGAGGCGGGCGGCCTCGGTGCGCAGCCAGTCGACCGTGACGAACACGTCGGCGTCGTCCGCTGGCAACCCCGCCCCGGCTGCTGCCAGCGCCACGGCGATGTCGGTGCCGGGGTCGGCCGCGACGTGGAACTGCCGGAAGTTGTCGGGGTCGCGCAGCTCGACCGCCGAACCGGTGACGGCGACGATCACCGCCGGCCCCGATACGTCGCCCGGGTGCCGGACTCGTCCTTGTTGAGGCGCTTGCTGAGGTGCAGGCCCTCGAGCACGAACTCGGCCGCTGCGGCCACCGCCGCTGGCGACGCGCCGGGGCCGGCCAAGGCGTCGACCGGGGCGGCCAGCGCGGGAATCCGGGCGACCAGCTCGGCCAGCTCGGTCGACGGGAGGTCTTCGCCGGTGTGTACCACCTCGCCCTCCTCGAACGCATCGACGACCGCGGTGGTGTGCATCGGGTCGACCCGGTTGTTGAACACCGTGAGCACCGCCCCGCGCACGAGGTTCTCGAAGATCTGCCCGGCCCGGCCGTCTTCCAGGGCCTCGATTTCGATCTTGCCGATCGAGCTGGCGGCCAAGGCATCGAGGTCGTCGACCCGAGCGAC
This sequence comes from Ilumatobacter sp., assembly GCA_035556435.1. Classification (GTDB taxonomy): domain Bacteria; phylum Actinomycetota; class Acidimicrobiia; order Acidimicrobiales; family Ilumatobacteraceae; genus Ilumatobacter. The sequence goes on from DATMEY010000035.1 coordinate 296,945, forward strand.
GATGTGTCGCTCGCCGGCGCGCAACCCGCGCCGCAGCGCGTTGGCGCCGAGCGCCTCGTAGTTGGCGACGCTCAGGCGCACGCTGACGCCCGAGCGCTGGTTGACGTGGTTGCTGGAACGGGCCAGCTGGCTGATCGTGGCCACCACCTCGCCGAGGTAGTCGGGCACCTCGACCGCGGCCAGCTCGCCGACCGACAGCGGCTTGGCTTCCTGGCGGACGATGTCGTATTCGAGTTCGGCGTCGAGCGGGTAGTGCGTGCGGATCTGGCTGCCGAAGCGGTCCTTGAGGGGGGTGATGATGCGCCCGCGGTTGGTGTAGTCCTCGGGGTTGGCCGACGCCACCAGCACCACGTCGAGCGGCAGCCGTACCTGGTACCCGCGGATCTGGACGTCACGTTCCTCGAGCACGTTGAGCAAGCCGACTTGAATACGTTCGGCCAGGTCGGGCAGCTCGTTGATGGCGAAGATGCCGCGGTTGGTGCGCGGCACCATGCCGTAGTGCAACGTCAGCTCGTCGGAGAGGTAGCGCCCCTCGGCGACCTTGATCGGGTCGACCTCGCCGATCAGGTCGGCGATCGACGTGTCGGGGGTGGCCAGCTTCTCGCCGTAGCGCCGGTCGCGGTGCACCCACGCGATCGGTGTGTCGTCGCCCTGCTCGGCGACGAGGTCGCGGGCGTGGCGCGACACCGGGTGGTACGGGTCGTCGTTGATCTCCGAGCCGGCCACGATCGGCATCCATTCATCCAGCAGTCCTGTCAAGGATCGGATCATGCGCGTCTTGGCCTGGCCGCGCTCGCCGAGGAAGATGATGTCGTGCCCGGCGAGCAGGGCGTTCTCGACCTGGGGCATGACGGTGTGCTCGTACCCCAGCACGCCCTCGAACAGCGGCTCGCCGCGGCGGATGCGGGCGACCGCGTTCGTACGAATCTCGTCGGCGACGGGGCGCGACACCCACCCCGAGGCGCGCAATTCAGCGAGGGTAGCCGGGCGGGAGGTGGTCATGCCCAGACCGTACCCTCCCCCTCTGTCCGAGGGGAACCGCGCGCTACCTCAGGCCAGCCAGGTGAGCAGCCACAGGGTGATCATCGCCACGACCATGCTGACCACGAGCTGGCGGCGCCACACGACGACCGCCCCGGCGACCAATAGGGCGACCAGCTCGATCCAGTGGATGTGCAGGCCGTCCTCACCGCCGAACGCGAGGTTCATCGCCAGCGCAGCCAGCGTGGCCGGCCCGACGTAGCGCAACGCCCGCTCGACCGACGGCGGGATGGTCACGCCGGCGAGCAACACGATCAGGCTGGCGCGCATCAGGTAGGTCGACACGGCGACCACCAGCACGGCGACGAGCGCGGCTGACGTCGACATCAGTGGCCGCCTTCCAGCGGTGCGCGGAGCTGGCGCTCGCCCCACGCGGCCTCGGCTGCCGACCCGGCGGCGATGCCCGCCGCCGCCCCGACGAGGATGCCCAACCGGTCCTGGAGGCCGGCCGTGGCCAGCCCCACGGCCGCTCCCACGACGGCGGCCACCGCCTGGGGCAGCTTGTCGACCGCGATCAGCACCATGCCGACGAACAGCACCGGGATCGCGAACTCGAGCTGCCACGAGTCGGGGATGACGGGACCGATCACCATGCCGAGCGTCGACACGACCAACCAGCTCGAGAAGAAGAACCCGCCGACCACCAGGTAGTAGCGCCGCAAGGCTGCCGGCGAACCGGCGACCGGGCTCGTGTCGGGCGACTCGGTGAGCCGCAGCGTCACCAACGCGAACACCTGGTCGATGAGGAGGAACGGGGCGAACCAGCGGAACCAGCGCGGCTGGCGTTGCATCGGCTGGGCCAACGCCGCGGCGTACATGACGTGACGCAGGTTGATGACCAGCCCGGCCACGATCACCCCCCACAATGTGGCGTGCCCGGCCAGCGTGATGACGCCGAGCTGCGAAGCCCCGGCGAAGATCAACGGCGAGGTCAGCCAAGCAACCCAGGTGGGCATGGCCGATTGCGTCATCGCCACACCGACGATGAACCCGAACGGCAAGGCCGGCACGAACATCGGCACGGCATCGCGCAACGCCATCCGATCGACCGCCCGCTTCTGTTCGGACGTCAACGTCGCCTCGTTGGTCATGAGCCCCGGAGAGTACCGACCGGCTCTCGCTGGGTACTCTCGGGTTGTGGACTTGAGCGGGGTGTGGCGAGTAACAGCCGCGTCCGACGACTTGCGGCGCGATGGCATCGGCGTCGATGTCGACGACTCCGATTGGGCCGAGCTGACGGTGCCGGGCCATTGGCGCGACCACCCGGCGTTCGCCGAGCACGACGGGCCGTTTCTGTACCGCCGGCGCTACCGGCACCCCGAGCCCGAGCCGGGCCGGCGGCGGTGGATCACGCTCGACGGCGTGTTCTACCAGGGCGACGTGTGGCTCGACGGCGCCTACCTCGGTGACCCCGAGGGCTACTTCTTCCCGCACACCTACGACATCACCGCGCTGTCGCGGATCGGTACCGAGCACACGGTCGCGGTCGAGGTGACGTGTTCACCGCAGCGCAGCCACCGCGGGCGCCGCAACGTCACCGGCGTGTTCCAGTACTGGGACGGCATCGATCGCACGTGGAACCCGGGCGGGCTGTGGCGGCCGGTCAAGGTGTACGACACCGGCCCGGTGCGGATCGACCGGCTGCGCGTGTTGTGCCGCGACGCCGACGAGTCGCGGGCGCACCTGCTGCTGACCGCCAAGCTCGACAGCGACGCCCCGCGCCCGGTCACGCTGCGCACGCTGGTCGACGGTGAACCGGTCGCCGAGCTCGACCGCCGGCTCGCCACGGGGCTCAACGAGGTGGCCTGGAACGTCGACATCGGCGAACCGGCGCTGTGGTGGCCGCGCGGATTGGGCGAGCAGGCGATGACCACCGTCAGCGTCGAGGTGTGGATCGACGGGGTGCGCAGCGACCGCCGCAAGCGCCGAACCGGGTTGCGCACGGTGGCCTGGAACGACTGGAAGTGTTCGGTCAACGGCGAGCGTCTGTTCCTCAAGGGCGCCAACCTGTTGCCCACGCGGGCCGCCCTGGCCCACGCCACCCGCGCTGAGCAGGACGCGATCGTCTCCCGCGCGGTCGAGGCCGGGCTCGACTGCCTGCGCGTGCACGGGCACGTCGCCCCCCGGGCGCTGTACGACGCCGCCGACCGGGCCGGCTTGCTGCTGCTCCAGGACTTCCCACTCCAGTGGGCGTACGCCCGCTCGGTTCGCGGGGCGGCGGTCGCCCAGGCGGGCGCGGCGGTCGACGCGCTCGGGCACCACCCGTCGATCGTGCAGTGGAACGCGCACAACGACCCGGTCGCCGCGGCAGTGGGCATCGAGGGCCCAACCAGCCAGTCGAAGCTGCGCTACGCGCTCGGCCACCAGTTCCCGACGTGGAACAAGTCGGTGCTCGACCGGTGGGTGAAACGGGCGTTCGAACGGTCCGACCCGACCCGACTCACCGTGCCGCACTCGGGTGTGCTGCCACACCTGCCGCTGCTCGACGGCACCGACAGCCACTTCTACTTCGGCTGGTACCACGGCGACGTCAGCGACATCGCGCGGCTCGCCGACCGCGTGCCGCGCCTGGTGCGGTTCGTGTCGGAGTTCGGCGCCCAGGCAGCACCGTCGGCGCCGGGGCCTGCGTGGGTGGATGAAGCGCTGGCGGGTCGCTCCTGGCCCGACCTCGACTGGGAGCTGCTGGCCGAGCGCTACGGACTACAGAAGTGGGTGTTCGACGAGCGCGTGCCGCCGGCGTCGTTCGCCACGTTCGACGAGTGGCGTCACGCCACGCAGGTGTACCAGGCCGAGCTGATCAAGCACCACGTCGAGTTCCTGCGCCGCATCAAGTACCGCCCGGCTGGCGGGTTCGCCCTGTTCGCCCTCAACGAGCCGACGCCCGGCGTGGGGTGGGGGGTGCTCGACTCCGACGGGCAGCCCAAGCTCGGCTGGGAGGCGCTGCGTCACGCGTGCACCCCGGTGCTGCTCGCCGCCGACCGGCCACCGGCGATCGTTGCACCAGGTGAACGTGTCACCGTCGACGTCCACGTCGTGAACGACCTGCGCGTGGGTTTCGACGCCGACGTCACCGCCACACTGCGCTGGGCCGGCGGCTCGCAAGCGTGGCGATTCGGCGGGTCGGTCGGCCCCGACGAGGTGGTGCGCGTGGCGCGCCTGCGCTACGACGTGCCCGACACGCTCGGCACGCTCGACCTCGAACTGACGCTGGCATCCAACGGCAACGGCACGCCCGACGGCGGCCCGGTCCACGCCGACAACCACTACCACTCGATCGTCACCGTCCCCCCGGCGTAGCGGACGAGTCCCCTGCCCCTTGACGCCCCGCTGCTGCGAGGTCTGACGAATCGTGTCCGACACGATTCGTCGTCAGCGGGTGCCGGGGGCGTAGGTGGGGGGTGCGGGTGGGTCCTGGAGGCGGTCGGGCAGGCTGGGGAGCCAGCTGAGGGCGACCAACGTCACCACGCCCACGAGCACGCCGGCGAGCACAGTGCGGACGACGGTGATCGTTCGTCGCGTCTGGCGCACGATGATCGGCGCCGCGTGTGGGAAGCGCCTGCCGCTGGGCCACGGGTCGGAGCTCCCGAGCAGCCCGTAGACCAGTAGCGATTGGCGGATCCGCACACCGGCCAGCCCGATCATCCCGCCGCCGTACGTCAACGCGACAGCGAGTTGGCCGAACGCCACTACGCCCACCGCCAGCTGTCCGATCGCGATCACCCCCCGGGCGAGCTGTCCGATCGCGATCACACCGGTGGCGAGTTGTCCGATCGCGATCACACCGGTCGCCATCTGCCCGATCGCGATGAACCCTTCGGCTTCCTGCCCGGCGTCGAAGAACTTCACCGGGCTACTGCAACCGGCGCCATCGGGCTTCGATGTCGGCGACGTCGAACGGGTCGAGCCGGTCGGTGAGCACGAGGTTGACGTTGGCCCGGGCGATCGCGGCGTTCGCCGCCGCGACCGCGGCGTGCAACTCGTCGAGGGTGACAGCTCTCCAGAACGCCGCCCGGGCCTCGGCCGCATCGGCTTCGGCGCGCACACGCCGATCGTGGCTGAGCTCGCGCTCGACGAAGCGCTCGGCCCACCAGCCCTGCGAGCGCTGGTGCTCCAGATCGTCGAGTGGCTTGCCCTCCAGGTGTGGTGCCGAGAGCTCACCGTTACGCGCTGCCTGGGCGAGACGCTCTTCGACCGCCCGTTCGATCCAGCTCACAACCACCACGGTAACCCGACGCGGCACGACGAGCCGTGTGCCCCGGCGGCGACAGCCAACTCGGCAAGGTCGTCTCGATACAACGAGGTGGCGGCTCCGCCGCGAGTGCGCCACTCGACGACCGGCAGGAAGCACACCCACAGTCAGCGAGTTGGGGGCAGGTACGGTGTTGGTGGTGAAGATCGAGGTGCGGCCGCTGACCGCCGCTGATCGCGACGACGCCGTCCGGTGCCTCGCTGCGGCCTTCCACGACGACCCGGTCTTCAACTGGTTGATCGGCAACCCGGCCGATCCACTCCCCCGGTTGCGCCACGCGTACGGCGCGTTCATCGACTCGACGTTGCGCGCGCCCGTCCACCAGACGTTCGTCGCCACCGCCGAGGGCGCGATCGCCGGCGTGGCGATCTGGCACGCGGTCGACGACTGGCGGATGCCGTTGCGCGAAGTGGTGCGCAGCACACCAGCCACCCTCCGCGCGTTCGGCCGGCGCCTGCCGCGGGCGCTCCGCGCGCTCGGCCGGATCGAGAAGGTGCATCCGGAAGCGCCGCACTGGTACCTGGCATACGTAGGGGTCGACCCCGCGTCCCAGGGCTGCGGCATCGGTGGCCACCTCATGGGCGCGGGGCTCGACCAGGCCGACCGTGAGGGCGTCGGCGCATACCTGGAGAACTCGAAGCCCGGGAACACGCCGTTCTACGCCCGCCACGGGTTCGACCCCGCAGACGCGATCACGATCGGAGCGGACGCGCCCCCGGTACTGGCGATGTGGCGCGACCCACGCTGACAGCCGGTCAGGGGACGAGCACGGCTTTGCCGGCGACCTGACGACCCTGCTGGGCGGCGAGCGCCTCGGCGACCTGGTCGAGCGGGTAGGCGCGCGGCTCGACCGGGCTCAACTGACCGGCCTCGACCAGGCCGAGTAACTCGGCCCGCAGGTCGGCCTCGTCATCGGCGTGCCGGGCGAACCAGCCGCCCATGTCGACACCGATCACACGGCGGTTCGCCAGCAGGATCTGGTTGGCGGGCAAGGCCGGGATGTGGCCGGTCGCGAACCCGACCACGAGGTACTGGCCGTTCTCGCCGAGCGCCTTCAGGTACTCGGCCGCACGCTCGCCACCCACCGGGTCGTAGACCGCGTCGACGCCGCCCTCGCCGAACTCGCGGGCGGCGACCTTCACGGCCACCGGGTCGGTCGAGTCGACCACGGCACCGGCCCCGCGGGCAGTGGCCAACGCGCGCTTCTCGTCGGTGGACGCGGCAGCGATCACGCGCAGCCCGAGCGCCCGAGCGACGTCGACCGCGGCCAGCCCTACACCGCCACCGGCGCCGAGCACCAGTACCGACCGGCCGGGCCACAACGACGCCCGGCGAGCGAGCGCGAACAGGCCGGTCATGTAGCTCTGCATGAACGTCGCGGCCTGGCCGTCGGTGAGGTTGCTCGGCACCTTGACGAGCCGCTCGGCGGGGAACACCACCTCGGTCGAGAACGCTCCGGCCATCGTCATCGCCAGCACCCGGTCGCCGACCGCAACGCCACCGGCCGGTCCGGCCGTGCTCCCCGGCTGGTCGCCCAGCTCGGTGACCACGCCGACCAGCTCACCACCGGGCACGAACGGGGTGGATGGCTTGATCTGGTACAGGCCCTGGACGATCAGTGCGTCGACGAAGTTGACGCCCGCCGCCAAGACCGCGATGCGGGCGTCACCGGGGCCAAGCGGTTGCGACGGCCGTTCCTCGACACGCAGCCCGGACAGCGGCCCCAACTGCGTGCAGACCACCGCCCGGGGCACGTCAGACCCGGCTCAGCTTCTTGCGGTTCTTGAACTTGCTGGACAGGTAGTCGGCGTTCATGTTGGCGATCACGTCGATCGAGATCGACTTCGGGCACGCCGCCTCGCACTCGCCGTGGTTCGTGCACGAACCGAAGTGTTCGTCCATCGTCTCGACCATCGCCTCAGCCCGCTTGTAACGCTCGGCCTGACCCTGCGGAAGCAGGTTGAGGTGGGTCAGCTTGGCCCCGGTGAACAGGCTGGCGGCACCGTTCGGGCAGGCCGCCACGCAGGCCCCGCACCCGATGCATTCGGCCGCGTCCATCGACGCGTCGGCCACCGGCTTGGGGATGGGGATCAGGTTGGCGTCGGGCGCGCCACCGGTGTCGGCGGTGATGAACCCGCCGGCCTCGACGATGCGGTCGAGCGGGGCACGGTCGACCATCAGGTCTTTGATGATCGGGAACGCCGAGGCCCGCCACGGTTCGATGACGATCGTGTCGCCGTCTTGGAACTTGCGCATGTGCAGCTGGCACGTGGCGGTACCGCGCTGGGGTCCGTGGGCTTGGCCGTTGATCATCAGCGAGCACGTGCCACAGATGCCTTCGCGGCAGTCGTGGTCGAACACGACGGCCTCTTTGCCTTCGTTGATGAGGTACTCGTTCAAGATGTCGAGCAGTTCCAACAGCGACGCCTCGTCGCTGATTTCGGCGACGGGGTACTCCTCGAAGTACCCGGCACGGTCGGGGCCGGCCTGGCGCCAGATCTTGAGGGTGAGGTTGCGGACAACGTTCATCGGGGGCTCCTCACTTGCTCACTTGTACGACCGGGTCTGGAGTTGCACGACTTCGTACTCGAGCTGTTCCTCGTGGCGCACCGGAGCGGTGTAGTCGCCGCTCCACTCCCACGCGGCGACGTGGGCGAAGTTCTCGTCGTCGCGCTTGGCTTCGCCTTCTTCGTCCTGGTACTCGGCACGGAAGTGGCCGCCGCACGACTCCTTGCGCTCCTTCGCGTCGAGGCACATCAGCAGGCCGAGCTGGAAGAAGTCGTCGACGCGGCCGGCCTTTTCGAGCGTCTGGTTGGTGCTCTCGCCGTCGCCGGTGACGCGCAGGTCGTTCTGGAACTCGTCGTAGAGGGCAGGGATTTCCGACAACGCCTTGTCGAGGCCCTCCTCGGTGCGCTCCATGCCGCAGTAGTCCCAGATGATCTTGCCGAGCTCGCGGTGGAAGTGGTCGGGTGAGCGCGTGCCACCGATCGACAGGTACTGCGTGAACCGGTCGCGGGCCTCCTGCTCGGCCACCTGGAATGCCTCGTGGTCGGTGCCGGGAATGGACTTGCCGAGCAGCGGGGCGAGGTAGTTCGAGATGGTGTTGGGCAGCACGAAGTAGCCGTCGGCCAGGCCCTGCATCAGCGCCGAGGCGCCGAGCCGGTTGGCGCCGTGATCGGAGAAGTTGGCCTCGCCGGCGCAATACAGGCCGGGGATGGTGGTCATCAGCTCGTAGTCGACCCACAGCCCGCCCATCGTGTAGTGCGAGGCGGGATAGATGCGCATCGGCACCTTCATCGGGTCTTCGCCGGTGATCCGCTCGTACATCTCGAACAGGTTGCCGTAGCGCTCGAACACGACGCCCTGGCCGAGCCGGCTGATCGCGTCGGCGAAGTCGAGGTACACGCCGTTCTTCAGCGGGCCGACGCCGCGACCCGAGTCGACCGCCCGCTTGGCGGCCCGCGACGAGATGTCGCGCGGGGCCAGGTTGCCGAACGACGGGTACAGGCGCTCGAGGTAGTAGTCGCGATCGCTCTCGGGCACCTGGTCGGCCGGGCGCGAGTCGTCGAGGTTGCTGGGCACCCACACCCGGCCGTCGTTGCGCAGCGACTCGGACATGAGCGTCAGCTTCGACTGGAACTCGTCGGCCTGGGGGATGCACGTGGGGTGGATCTGGGTGTAACACGGGTTGGCGAACGCAGCGCCCTTGCGGTGCGCCCGCCACGCGGCGGTGACGTTGCACTGCATCGCGTTGGTGGACAGGAAGAACGCGTTGCCGTACCCGCCGGTGGCCAGCACCACCGCGTGCGCGGCGTGCGACGACACCTCGCCGGTGACGAGGTCGCGCACGACGATGCCGGCACAGCGCCCGTCGACCACGACCACGTCGACCAGTTCGGAGCGGTTGAACAGGCGCACCCCGCCAAGCCCGACCTGGCGGGCGAGCTGCTGGTACGCGCCGAGCAGCAACTGCTGGCCGGTCTGGCCGCGGGCGTAGAACGTACGGCTCACCTGGGCGCCACCGAACGAGCGGTTGTCGAGCAGGCCGCCGTACTCGCGGGCGAACGGCACGCCCTGGGCCACCATCTGGTCGATGATGTTCACCGACACCTGGGCGAGGCGGTACACGTTGGCCTCGCGGGCCCGGAAGTCGCCGCCCTTGATGGTGTCGTAGAACAGGCGGTAGATCGAGTCGCCGTCGCCCTTGTAGTTCTTGGCGGCGTTGATGCCGCCCTGGGCGGCGATCGAGTGCGCCCGGCGGGGCGAGTCGTGGAACGTGAACGCGTCGACCTGGTAGCCGAGCTCGGCGAGCGTGGCCGCCGCCGACGCGCCGGCCAGGCCGGTGCCGACCACGATCACCTTGAACTTGCGCTTGTTGGCCGGGTTGACGAGCTTCTCGTGGGCGATGAACTCGTCCCACTTGTGCTCCAGCGGCCCCTCGGGGATCTTCGCGTCGAGCGTGATGGCCATCAGTGATCGGCTCCTTCGGTGGCTTCGAGCTCGTGGACGGTGGGCACCGTCGGGTCCCACTCGATCACCCCCGCCAGGGTCATGATCGGAAACGACACGTTGCCGACCACTACCAGCGTGGCCACGCCGGCCGCAGCGTGCTTGCGCCACGCGTTGAACTTCGGGTTGTTCCACCCCATCGACTGGAACAGCGACCAGGTGCCGTGGAACAGGTGGATGCCGAGCGCGATGTTGGCGACGATGTACAGAATCGCCACCGGCACGCGGCTCAGGCTGGCATCGAGGTTGCGGTACACCAGGCCGCGCTCGAAGCCGGGGTTGACCCACCCCCACGTGAGGTCGGCGAGGTGCCAGGCGATGAACAGCACAACGATGATGCCGGTCCAGCGCATGGTGCGGCTGGCGAAGTTGGCGACCTGGTAATCGCGGGCCGACTGGTACTTGACCGGGCGGGCGTTGCGGTTCATCAGCGTCAGCGTGTAGGCGGCGTGGATGTGCAGGAAGACAGCCCCGATCAGCACGATCCGCATGATCCACAAGAACACGGTGCGCGGCAGGATCGGTACAAGGATCTCGCGCAAGAACTCGCCGTAGATGTCGAGGTCGTACGTTTCCGAGCCGTGGTGGCTGACCACCCCGAGATAGGCCTTGAGGTTGCCCACCATGTGGCTGATCACGAACCCGATGCCGATCAGGCCGGTGATCGCCATCACGTACTTCTTGCCCACCGCGGTGGAGTAGAAGTCGAGCGGGAACGGCTTGCGCCTGCCGGACTTGCCCGGCTGGGCGACGGCGGTGCCGGTCACCGGCCCGCGCTGCAACGTCTGTGCCATGCGGGTCACGCTAGTTGCAGGCGCACGCTCGTTCCCCAATTCACAATCGAACGTACGACACACTGGCACGTTCGGCTGCTGCCGGCCCTGGGACACCTGGATGCATCGCCGACACATGCGTACCACCGCGGCACCGGCGACGCATCCAGGTGTCTGCCTTTCATCGAACTGACATTCGGCTTAGGACACGAGCGGATAGGCGGTCATCAGCGGCAGTAGCGGTCGCGGTGGGTGAGCAGTTTCCCGGTGATCAAGATGGCGGTGGCGAGGCACAGGGCTGCGTTGCGGTGGTGGTGCCGACGGTCGGTGGAGCGGCGGAGTTG
>DATMEY010000036.1:0-111280 GCA_035556435.1 Ilumatobacter sp.
ACGACCACGGTCCCCGACACCACCACGACGACCACCACGACCGACCCGGAGTCACCCACCACCACGACCGACCCGGGCACCACGACCGACCCGGGCACCACGACCACGACCGACCCCGAGTCACCCACCACCACGGTCCCCGACACGACGACCACGACCGCCCCGGAGTCACCCACCACCACGACCGACCCCGAGTCACCCACCACCACCGTCGAACAGGCGAGTGGCGGCCCAACGACGACGCAGCCCGCGTCGACGACCAGCACGACTCGGCCGTCGACCGCGCCGATCCCGCGTACCGGCACGAACTCGGCTCCGTGGCTCGTCGTGGCCGTGCCCACGATGCTGCTCGGGATGGCGATGATCGTGATCACACGCCGACGCCACGCCTGAGCCACGCAGACTCGGCGCCACCGACGGTGCACCAGGGTCAACGTTGCCGCAACCGCCGCTGGCTGGAACCCGGTGGCGCGTGGTATCGAGGCTCAGCGGATCGGTAGCAACGGTCGTCGAGTGGCGCACCCGCGGCGCATCCGCCACTCCGTTGTATGTCTCGATACACCGGGCAGAGCCCGGCACTCGACCACCGGGGCGAGCCGCCTACTCGCTGACTCCCCTCATCCGCCTGGCGGCGGCTGTCCGGGGCCGAGCATGGCGACGCCCCTAACATCGGTTCCGTGAAGCGGCTGCTCCTCGTCCTCGGCGCGCTCGTGTTGGCAGGGTGCCGGCTCGACCTGGCGGTGTCGGTGGCGATGGAACCCGACGGCACCGGCGTGGTGACGGTGCAGGCCACCGCCGACCAGGACCTACTCGACCGAGTACCCGGCGTGCTCGACGATCTGCGCCTCGACGACGCCGTCGCCGCCGGCTGGACCGTCGGCGAACCCGAGCCCGGCGACGACGGCGGGGCCACGCTCACACTGACGCACCCGTTCCACACAGCCGAGGAACTGGCGAACGTGCTCAACTCGATCGGCCCGCCGTTCACCGGCTCGTGGCAGGCCGCACGCACACCGGGCGCCGGCGAGAACGAGGGCCAGATGTCGAACGCAGTCACCGGCACGCTGCAACTCGCCGACGGGTTCGCTGCGTTCTCCGACGCCGACCTCACCGCAGCGGTGGGCGGTCAGCCGTTCGGCGAACAGATCGCAGCCAGCGGGCTGACCCCCGATCAGGCGATGTCGCTGACGTTCCAGGTCGACCTACCCGGCGAGTTGGTGCAGTCGTCGGGCACCGAGGTGAGCCCCGGCGTGTTCGAGTGGAAGCCGGCCCTCGACGGCTCGGCGACGCCGGTCGACGCGGTCACCGTGCAGCGCCCCGCGGCCGAAGGCAAGGCGTGGGCTGGCCCGCTGTCGACGGTCGCCCTGATCGCGCTCGTGGCCTGGGTGATCCTGTCGGTGGCGTTCATCGCCTTCGTGGTCGTCGCCCGCCGCAGCAAGCGCCGCAAGCGCAACCACGCCCTCCGCAACCTCCGCTAAGGGCAATGCCGTCCCGAATCGCGTGTGGTTTCGACAGGCTCAACCACCGGGCCAAGGCGGTGACCAGGTGGTTGAGCCTGTCGAAACCACCGGGAGCGCAGCCGGCTATTGGTTCAGGGCGGCGTATTGGGCGATGAGGGCGTTGGATTGGGCGGTGACACCGGCGAGCGTGCTGGCAACATCGGCACCGCCGAACACGGCCGCCAACCCGGTCGCCAGTTGCACCCGGATCTGGCGGTGCGGGCCGATCGTGGCGCCGGCGTGGGCGGCATCGACCGGGGAGTTGACGAGCGTCTCGTAGGCGATCCGGAACCGCGGGTCGTCGCGGTACACGGAGGCGAGCGGCTCGAGGTCGGTGGCCCCGTCGGCGATCGGCACGTAGCCGGTGGCCTGGGCCCACGTCGACTGCGCCTGGGCGCTGACCAGATAGGTGATGTAGTCCCACGCCGCGGCGGTGCGGGCGTCGTCGCCGGCGACGACGTAGTTGGCGGCGCCGCCCACCACCACGCTCGGCTCGCCGGAGAAGCTCGGCAGCGGACCCGCGCCGACGTCGGCGGGGGTGATTCCCGGAATCAGCCCGCCGCCGAGCACAGCGATCACCGTGCCGAGCGCGGCCGACGAGCCGACCGTCATCGCCGCCGGTGAGGCGGGGTCGGCGAGCTTCAAGAACGCGTCAGTGCCGCTGGCGTTGTCGCCGACGTTGACCAGCAGCCCGTCCTGCTGCAACGACTGGAGCTCGCTGAACAGGCGCTGGCCGATCGGCCCGTCGATCAGCAGTTCGGTGGCGGGCTCGGCGCGCCCGTTGAGGTTGTCGACAAGCAGGCCACCCGAGTTGGCCACCCACTGTTCGAGGTACCAGCCACCACCACCGTCGAAGTTGACGTCGTAGGCCAGGCCGGCACCGGCGGCGCCCGAGTCGACCAGCTGCTGGGAGAACTGGCGCAGCTCGTCGAAGGTGGCGGGTGGGCGTTCGGGGTCGAGCCCGGCGGCGGCGAAGGCGACCTTGTTGTAGTAGATGAGCGGGTTCGAGACGTTGAACGGCATGCCCCACTGCACACCGCCTTGGGCGTAGGCCCGCAGCGTCTGCGGCAAGAGCGCGCTGGTGTCGAACCCCGACGATTCGATGCACGCCGCGGCGGGCACGAACGTGTGCGAGTCGATCGCCTGCTGGAAGCCCCACTCGGGGAACATCACCAGGTCGGGGCGGGCGCTCGCGCCCGACTGGTAGTACTTGTCGAACACCTCCTGGTAGCCGCCCTGGTTCTGGAGCGTGACGCGGACCCGGCTCTGGCTGGCGTTGTAAGCGTCGGTGAGACCATGCAGGGCTTGCTCGTTGTTGGCGTTCATGCCGTGCCAGTACGTGATCTCGACCACCCCACCGGCCGAGTCGAGCGCCTCGGTGGGGCACGGCGGCAGGTCGTCGAGCGGGGCCGCCGTGGTGGGTGGCACGGTGGGCGGCAGCGTGGTGACCGTGACCTCGGGCGGCGGCGGGGCGACGGTGCCGCCATCGGGCGTGGTCTCGGGCGGTCGCGGTTCGGTCGTCGTCGTGCTGGTGGTGGCCACGGTGGTGATCGGCTCGTTCCCCGCGTCGAGGATCGACCTCCCCGACCCACACGCCGCGAGCAGCACGCACGTCGCGAGTAACGAAGCGCTCCTGGCACGGTTCGTGACGGTCATCCTTTCACCGCCCCGGAGACCAGGCCGCGCACGAGGGCCTTCTGGAAGACCATCAGGGCCGCGAAGATCGGCACGGCGGCGATGACGGTGCCGGCCATCAACAGGTTCGGTTTGTCCAGTTCGGACCGGCGCAACAGGGCCAGGCCGCTTTGCACGGTGTTCATCGAGTCTTGGGTGGTGACGAGGTTGGGCCACAGGTACTGGTTCCACGACGACAAGAACGCGAACAGCGCCAGCGCCCCCAGCGTCGGCACGATGACCGGCATCGCCACGTAGCGCAGGAACGCCAGGTGCCCGGCACCGTCGATGCGGGCCGCGTCGCGCAGTTCGTTCGGGACGCCGAGGAACGCCTGGCGCACGAGGAACGTGCCGAACGCGGTGGCAAGGAACGGCACCGCCAGACCCGGGTACGAGTTGAGCCAGCCGAGCGAGTCGACGGTGCGCCGGTTGACGACGAGCGTCGCTTCCAGCGGCACCAGCAGCGTGGCGAGGAAGGCGACGAACAACGCGTTGCGGCCGGGGAAGTCGAGCATCGCGAACGCGTAGCCCGACAGCAGCGACGTCGCCACCTGGAACAGCGTGACCGCGATCGCGACCACGGCCGAGTTGAACAGGTAGCGCCCGAGGTGGCCGTCGGTCCACGCGTCGGCGAACGCCTGGAACGTGAACGCGTCCGGCAGCAGCGGCCGGTGGAGCACCTTGCTACCCGGCTTGAACGCCGCCAGCAGGGTGGTGTAGATCGGGAACAGCACCACCACGGCGATGCCGATCAGCAGCGCGTACCGCCCGACCAGCCGCCAGCCGCGCGGTGCCCGATCGGCAGCCATCAGTTCGCAGCCCCCGCGTAGTGCACGCGCCGGCCGATCGACCACAGCTGCACGAGCGACAACGCCAGCAGCACCACGAACAGCAGCACGGCCGACGTGGCCTGGAGGCCGGGGTCGGTGCGGATGATCGAGTTCTGCCCGTACGTGAGATACGTGAGCGTGGTGGTGGGGTTCGACGGCCGCGGGCCGCCCTCGGTGAGCAGGTCGACCTCGCCGTAGGCCTGGAACGCCCGGGTGGTCAGCACGATCAGCACGAACAGGATCGACGGGCCGAGCAACGGCAGCGTGATCGCCCAGAACCGGCGGGTGCCGCTCGCCCCGTCGATCGCCGCGGCCTCGTGCAACTCGTCGGGGATCGACTGGAGGCCGGCCGTGACGATGATGAACGTGAAGCCGAGGTTGGCCCACACGCTCGACATCGCCACCGACCACAGCGCGGTGCCCTCGTCGGCCAGCAGGCCGGGCTGTTTGACCACCCCGAACAGGTCGCCGAGCCAGCCGATGTTGGCCACCACACCGACGCTCGGTTGCAGCAGGAAGAACCACATCAGGCTGGCGACCGCCACCGAGGTGGCGACGGTGGACGAGAAGATCGAGCGGAACACCCCCATGCCGCGCAGTTGCTTGTGGGCCAGGACCGCCAGCCCGATGCCGAGCGCCAGCCCGAGCGGGACGGTGATCAACGCCAGCTTGGCGGTGACCCCGAGCGCCCGGTGGAACTCGACCGAGCGGAACGCGTCGAGGTACTGGTCCCACCCGTTGTCGCGGCAGCGCAGCCCGTCGACCGAGCAGCGTTGCTTGCCGAGCAGCACCGCCTTCACCAGCGGGTAGACGACAAACACCCCGAGGATCACGCCCGACGGCGCCAGCAGCCCGAGCGCCGCCGGCAACTGCCGCCACCGTCGCCCCGGGCGAAGCTCCGTCACACCGCGCACCTTACGTCACCAGCACCGTGAACGGGAGGTGAACGTCCCCTCGGTGGTCGAGTGGGGCGCTCTGCGCCCTGTATCGAGACCACCCGCCGCAACGAGTGGTCTCGATACGGCCGCTGCGCGGCCACTCGACCACCGGACGTGTTGCGGCTACTCGGAGACGATGAACGCGGTGACCATGCCGAACATGCCGTCGGGGCCTTCGGCATGGGTGAGGATGTGGCAGTGCCACGCCCACACGCCGGGCTCGGTCAGTTTGTACAGCACGGTGTAGCGCTCGCCGGGGGCGACGTTGATGGTGTCGCCGGGAATCGGCTGGAGCAGCGGTTCGCCGTCCTTGGCGATGATCCACCCGAGCGGCTGGTGCAGGTGCATCGGGTGTGGCATCAGGCCCTCGTTGTAGTAGTTGACGAGGATCGTGTCGCCGACCTTGCCCGTGTACGCCTCGGTGGCTGGGAAGCTCTTGCCGTTCAGCGTGAGGCCGATCACGCCGGCGTCGTTGAGCACCATGTTGATCGACTGGGAAGGCGTCTCGGCGAACCCCCGTTCCACGAGCACGTCGGGCGTCGGCATCTCGCCGATCGTGACCGCCGCGAACAGCCCGTTGAGCACCTGGTCGGCGCCGTTGTGGCCGTGGTAGATGCCCACGGCTGGCGACTTGGCGGTGAACTCGTACAGGAACTCGTCGCCGGGGGCCACCGCGTCCTGCGTGAACGGCGGCACACCGTCCATCACGTTGGGCACGTCGATGCCGTGCCAGTGGATGACTGTCGCCTGGGGCAGTTCGTTCTTCAGCAGCACCTGCACCCGGTCGCCGACCTCGACGTGGATCTCGGGGCCGGGCACCACCCCGTTGTACGTCCAGGCCTGGACGACCTTGCCGGGCTCGATCTCCCAGTCGGTGATGGCCGCGGTGACCGTGAACCGCTTGGTGCCGTCGGCCAACACCTCGGGTTCTAGGCGCTGGCCGCCGAACGTGCCCTTGTCCTCTTCGACGAAACGCATCGCCCGGGCGTCCATCGCGGTCTGCATCTCCTGCCAGGTGGCGTACCCGTGCAGGTGGTCGTCGCCGTGGTCGCCGCCGTCGCCCTCACCGGGCGCCGCACCGGCGACCACCATCAGCGTGCCGGTCATGCCCGAAGCCTCGTGGCCGGCGATTTCGCACCACATCTTGTACTCGCCGACCGACAGCGTGCCGAGGTCGAGGTCTTGGGTCTCGCCAGCGTTGAGGTCGCGGGTCGACTTGCCGTCGACCACCAGGTTGTGGGCGATCGCGCCCTGGTTGGTGACGCGCAGCGTCACCGGGCCGGGCGGGACCATCAGGTGGTTGGGTTCGATCGCGAACTCGGTCAGCGTGACCTCGACGATCGTCCGCTCGGCCCCTGCGGCCGAAGCGCCACCGCCACCGTTGCGCCCGAGCGCGAAGAAGCCGAGCACCAGCGCGCCGACCGCCACCACCACGGCGACCCAGTTGAGGACCGAGGTGGTGTCCTGGTTGACGGTACGGGCGGGCAGCACGGGCGTCGGAGCCGCCTCGTCGGATGGTTCGGACGCGGGGGCATCGTCAACGGGGAGCATGCCGCCAGTGTGTCGGTGGGCTGCCCCCACCCCGAAGGGACCGACGACCCGGCGACCCGGGCCGAAGGTCCCGAGCTGTTCCGCTAGCGTTTCGGGGGTGACGCCCCCCGACGCCGACGACGCGCCGCTCGATCTCGACGCGATCGAGGCCGAACTCGACGCGTTCGAAGCGCAGTTGGCACAGCTCGACGACACGCCGAGCCAGCCACGAGGGGCCGAGACCAATGAGGCCGTGACCGATCAGGCCAGGCTGTGAACCGGGTACCGCGGTGAACCGCGGGCGCGCGGCATCACTGATGTCGCTGGTGGGCCTGGCGCTGGGCTTGGCCGCCGCGGCCAAGGCGGCGGGCGTGGCCGACACCAGCCCGCTCACCAGCAAGGCCCGCCGCTCGGCCAAGCTGTGGAAGTTGTCGGCGCGCAACAGCGCCCGGTTCGCGGTGATGAAGGTGCGCGGGCTGGCCACTCCCGCCGAACGCCGGGCCGAGCTCGACGAGCAGTTCGCGATCCGCACCGCCGCCGACGTCGCCAAGGAGCTCGGCGAGATGAAGGGCGTGCTGATGAAGGCCGGTCAGATGATCAGCTTCATCTTCGAGGCCCTGCCCGAAGAGGCCCAGGCGGCGCTTGCCACGCTCCAGGCCGACGCCGCACCGATGGCCCCGTCGCTGGCGGCCGGGGTGGTGCAGGACGAGTTCGGCAAGCCACCCGAGCGCCTGTTCGAGCGGTGGAGCGACCTCCCGGTCGCCGCCGCCAGCATCGGTCAAGTCCACCGGGCGGTCACCGTCGACGGCCTCGACGTGGCCGTGAAGGTGCAGTACCCGGGCGTCGGTGCGGCGATCGAGACCGACCTCGACGCAGCCGAGGTGATGTACGCCGTGTTCTCGGCGATGATGCTCAAGGGGCTCGACGCCAAGTCGCTCGTCGACGAGCTGCGCGGCCGCATGCGCGAGGAACTCGACTACCAGCTCGAAGCCCGCAATGCAGCCGAGTTCGCCGAGCTGTTCTCGGGCCACCCGTGGGTGCGCATCCCGCGGCTGGTACCCGACCTGTGTACCAGCCGGGTACTCACCACCGAGTGGGTCGAGGGCCTGACGTTCGACGAGTTCCGGGCCACCGCCAGCCCCGAGACCAAGCAGCGCGCGGGCGAGGTGATCTGGCGGTTCGCCCAGCACGCGGTGCACCACCACGGCGTGTTCAACGGCGACCCGCACCCCGGCAACTACAAGTTCCATCACGACGGCAGCGTGACGTTCCTCGACTACGGGCTGGTCAAGCGCTGGGAGCCGGGCGAGTGGGAGCGCTCGCTGGCACCGAGCCTCGAGGCGATCGTCGTCCACCGCGACCCCGAGCGGCTGGTCGCGGCGATGGAAGGCGCCGGGTTCCTCCGGGCCGGGCACGGCCTGCCCGCCGAGCTGATCTTCGGGTACGTGTCGAGCCCGTACCAGCCGTACCTGGTCGACCACTTCACGTACAGCCGGCAGTGGATGATCGACACGATCAACACGATGTTCGACGTGCAGGGTCAGTACTCGGCGGTGATCGAACACCTCAACATGCCGGCGTCGTTCGTGATCCTCGACCGCGTGGTGTGGGGCGTGTCGGCCATGCTCGGCAAGCTCGACGCGAGCGGCCCGTTCCGCGGGATGCTGCTGGAGTACATCGCCAACGGCGAGCCCGCCACCGACCTCGGCGCCGCCGAAGCCGCCTGGCGCGCCGGCGCCAAGTCGTGACCACGCTGCTCGACGTCGCTGCCTTGTGCGCGCGGATGCGGGCAGCCAGCCTTGACCTGTTCGAGCAGGTCGGGTCGTGGGTCACCAACACCCCTGCGGGTGCCGAGCAGCAGCGATGGGCCACCGCCTGCCACCGCCACGCCTGGCACGCCGACCTGTGGGCCCAGCGCGCCCCGGCGATCCGCTCGTTCGATCTGGCCGCGGCGGTGGCCGCCGAGCGCGGCTCGCTCGGTGCCCCGTCCACCCCGGCCGATCGTGCCGACTGGTACCGCGACGTGTTGAGCGAACTGGCCACCGCCCTCGACGCGGCCGCGGCCCACGTCGACCCCGACCTCGACCCGAGCACCGCCCGCACGATCGCGCTCGTTCGCGCCGACCTGTAGCGGGCGTCCGCAGCTCCCGGTCGTTGCTGCGGAGCATGAGCGGTCAGATCGTGATCCGGGGTAAGTTCCGTGCTCGTGGCGACGGGGATGTGGCGTGGAGCTGTGGCTCAGCGTTGACGCGGCCGGCCAGTCGGCGACCGTTGCCGTCGAAGCCGAGCCGGCGACGACGCTCTCCGAACTGTTGACCGCGCTGGCTGGGCACATGGGCGTCGCCTCGGCGAGCGCGCTCCATAGCGAACGGATCGGACGCGCACTCGACCTGGGCGCGACGATCGCCACGGAAGACCTGCGGGCGGGCGACCGGCTGGAGCTCCGCAGCGACGCGGCGCCGGTAGCGACCGCGCGCGCCGACCCGGCGATCGTGCTGTCGGTCGTCGGGGGCCCCGATGCCGGTCGTCGGATCGAACTGCGCTCGGGCGCGTACAGCATCGGCCGGGGCCAAGCCGCGAACGTGTCGATCGACGACGAAACGCTCTCGCGTAAGCACTTCGCCATCAACGCCACCGCCGACCGGTGCGAGGTGGCCGACCTCGGTTCGTCGAACGGCACCCGCATCCGGTCGGGCGCGGTCACCGACCCCACCCCGGCCGAGCTCGGCGACGTCGTCGAGGCCGGCCACAGCCTGTTCCGGCTCGACCGCCCGCTCGATCCACCCGCCACGGTGCCGTGCCGCGACGGCCGAGTGCAGTTCAATCGACCTCCACGCGTCCACCGCCCACCGGGCGAGCGGCTGTTCCGGTTGCCGGCGCCCCCCACGCCGGCCGAGCGGCGGCGGCTGCCGATGGCAGCCGCGCTGGGGCCACTGATGCTCGGCCTGCCGATGATCTTCCTCGCCACGAACCAGGCGATGCGGATCTTCGGCATCGTCAGCTGTCTCGGCTCGCCGTTGCTGGCCGTGTTGTCGTTCGCGGAAGACCGCAAGTCGGGTCGCGGCAGGTTCGAGCAGACGCGACTCGACTTCCACGCCGCACTCGAAAGCCTCACCGCCGAGATGGAGCGCGCGCTTGCCGACGAAGTCGACCGGCGCCGCGACGACAGCCCGAACCCCGCCGACCTGTCGCTCGCCGTCGAGCGCCTGACTCCCAGCCTGTGGCAGCGCCGCGCCAACTACGCCGACTTCTTGCTGGTGAGCCCGGGACGTGCCGACCAACCGTCGCTGTCGTCGTTCGAGATCGCCGACGGCGGCCATCCCGACCTTCGTCAGGAGGCCGAAGACGAGCTGTCGCGATGGTCGGTAGCCCGCAACGTGCCCGTCGTCGTCGACCTCCAGCAGGCGGGTGTCACCGGGTTGTGTGGCGACCGCACCCTGTCGGTCGGGGTGGCGCGGAGCCTGGTCGCCCAGCTGGCGGTGACGCACAGCCCGCGCGATGTAGTGCTCGCCGTGGCGGTCACCGCCGAGGAAGCCGCCGAGTGGGAGTGGACGATGTGGCTGCCGCACACGCGCAGCGAGACGTCGCCGTTGCAGGGCGCGCACCTCGCCGCCGGCAACGGCCAGGCGGCCGCCCTGTTCGAGGCAGTCTCGGCCGTCGTCAGCAACCGCCGGGGTAGTGACGGCGCTCGGCTCGCCGCCAGCAAGCCGCTCCCCGCGGTCGTTCTGCTCGTGTCGGACGGGCTCGACGTGCCGCGCTCGGCACTCACGAGCCTGCTCGAAGACGGTGCCGGCGTGTCGGTGTACGTCGTCTGGATCGGCACGACGGCCGACGCTCTGCCGGGTGAATGCGGCGCCGTGGTGGAGACGACGCCCGACCCATCGTCGTTCTCACTCGTCTTGCCGAACCTTGGCGAGCGCATCGAGCGGGCCGTGCTCGACACCATCTCGAACGAACTCGCCACGCAGATCGCCCGCCGCCTGGCCGGCGTTCGCGACGTCACCGCCGGTGGCGTGCGCGGCCAGATCCCACGCAACCTTCCACTCGCCGAGCTGGTCGGCATCAGTGAGTTGTCGCCGGCACGGCTCGGCGAACGATGGGCCGCGGCCGAGCGCGGCGTGCGCGCTGCGGTCGGCATGGGTGCGGGCGGCGCGTTCGTGCTCGATATGCGAGCCGACGGGCCGCACGCACTTGTCGGTGGCACCACCGGCGCCGGCAAGAGCGAGTTGCTCCAGACGTTCGTCGCCGCGCTGGCGCTGGAGCACCCACCCGACCAGGTGACATTCCTGCTCGTCGACTACAAGGGCGGGGCGGCGTTCAAGGACGCCGTGCAACTGCCCCACACCGTGGGGTTCGTCACCGACCTCGACGGCCACCTCGTCGGGCGCGTGCTCGTGTCGCTGAACGCCGAACTGCACCGCCGTGAACGCCTGCTCGCCGAGCACGGCGCCAAAGACCTGATCGAGATGGAACGGCGTCTGCCGCACGCCGCTCCCCCGACGTTGATCCTGATCGTCGACGAGTTCGCCACACTGGCCAAGGAGCTTCCCGAGTTCGTCGACGGCGTGGTGAACGTGGCCCAGCGGGGACGCAGCCTGGGCATCCACCTGATCCTCGCCACCCAGCGACCGGCCGGAGCGATCAACGACAACGTCCGCGCCAACACGAACCTGAGGATCGCGTTGCGCATGAACGACGAGTCGGACAGCAACGACGTGATCAACGCCAAGGACGCCGCACACCTGCCGCGCACGCTGCCGGGCCGAGCGTTCGCCCGCACCGGGCAGGCCGAGCTGACCGAGTTCCAGGTCGCCTACGTGGGCGGGCAGGCGATGACCGCCGCCACCGGCGACGGACCGGGCGTGCTCGTCCATCCGCTCGCGTGGGGCCAGGTGCTGCGTAGCAAGCCGAGCGACACCACGGCCGGCGCGGACGCGGCAACCGACCTCCAGCTGATCGTCGATTGCATCGGCGAGGCGTTCCAGACGTCGGGACGGCCGTTGCCCGAACGGCCCTGGCTGCCACCACTGCCCGAAGCCGTGACCACCGACGAGCTGGTAGCTGCCGGCCGCGACGGTGACGGCGTCGCGCTCGGATTGCTCGACGTGCCGTCGCACCAGGCCCAGGTGCCGTGGTCGTGGGACTACCGAACGAACGCCAGCCTGGCCGTGTACGGCACCAGTGGCTCGGGCAAGACCACGCTCTTGCGCACGCTGGCGGCGACGCTGGCGCGTCGGTTCAGCCCCGACGAGGCGCACATCTACGGGCTCGACTTCGCCAGCCGAGGGCTGGGGCCACTCGAGCACCTCCCCCACGTCGGGTCGATCGTGCCGGGTGACGACATCGAGCGCGTCCAGCGCCTGATGACCACCCTCGAACGCGAGATCGGGCGACGCAAGCAACTCTTCGCCGCCGCCGGGGCGGGCCACTTCGACGAGTACAACGATGCCGAGCCGCCCGACCGACTGCCACGGATCTTCGTGTTGCTCGACGGGTTCAGCGGGTTCGCCAACGTGTTCGACACGATCGACTTCGGGACCTGGGTGGAGAAGTGGCCGGTGATCGTCGGCGAAGGCCGCCCGGTGGGCATCCACGTGGTCATCACCGCCGACCGCCGCCTGGCGATGGGGATGACGCTCAGCAGCGCGCTCGCCGACCGGGTGGTGCTGCGAATGTCCGACGACGACGAGTACAGCTCACTCGGCCTCGACGGCCGGGTCGCCAAGGCGACCGCGCTCCCCCCTGGACGAGGGTTCGTCGACGACACCACCGAGGTCCAACTGGCGGTGCTCGGCGGTGCCCGGCCCGACGAGCAGGTGGCCGCCTTGCGCGAGTTCGGCGAGCGGCTGCGGTCACGTCACCCCGGCGCGCGGGTACCGCCGATCGGCAGCCTGCCGTCCGAGATCGCGTTCGCCGAGCTACCCGTCGGCGAACACCTCGTGATGGTGCTCGGCATCGGCCAGCGCGACCTCGCCCCGGTCGGCGCCAACCTCGACGACGGGAACGTGCTCGTGGCCGGGCCGAACCGCAGCGGCCGCTCGACCGCGCTCGCCACGCTCGCCCGGTCGCTGCGCGCGTCCAGCCCCGATGCCGAGCTGTACCTGCTCGCCCCGCGCCGCTCGCCGCTCCCCGACCTCGACGTGTGGAACCGCGTCGCCCGCGGCGTGCCGGAGTGCGAGGAGCTCGCCCAGGAGCTGCGCGATCAACTCGAGGAGCGCGACGGCAGCGAGCCGCAGATCGTGATCTTCGTCGACGACGGCACCGAGCTCAACGACACCGGAGCGGACAGTGCGCTGGAACGGATTGTGCGCCGCGGGCGTGACGCGGCGATGTCGGTGGTGGGTGCGGTCGAGGCCGCCGCAGCGCTGCGGTCGTACGGCGGCTGGATCCCCGAGATCCGCAAGGACCGCCGGGCGTTCCTGCTCAACCCCGACCCCGACGTCGACGGCGACCTCGCCGGCGCGCGCCTACCGAGGCAGCAGGGTGCGATGCCGCCGGGACGCGGCTACCTCGTCGCCGACGGCACCGTCCAACTCGCCCACGCGGCGATGTAGCTCACTGCTCCCATGCTTCGAGCTCGTCGCGCGCCGCTCCTTTGACCTCGGAGTTGGCGAGCGCCTCGGTCGCCGCACGGGCCGCGTCCTGCTTGGCTTGTTCGAGGCGCGCCGCCCGCCCCGCGGCCTGCTGCTCGTAGCCCTTCAGCCGGGCCACGGCGCGGCGTCGCAGATCGTTCAGTTCGCGCACCCGTCGGGGGTCGTTGGCCGCCCTGGCGATATCGTCGTCGATCTGCTTGACCACCGCCCGCTGGTACGCCACCTGCTCGCGGGACAGGGCGAGCAGCTTGGTGGCCGAACGGGCGCGGCGCCGGGCCCGCTCGAACCGCCCGATCCACATGTCCTTGACCGCGTTGGTAGTCACCGGGAACCGGGTCTTCGAGGGACTGCCGTGCGGTGGGCGCGGCCCGGGCAGGTTGGGTTGGGGAACGGCCGGACGGCTCGGACCGGGCCGCGCCGGCGGCTTGGGCGACACCGGGCGAGTTGGCTTGCCGGGCCGCCGGACCTTGACCCTTCGGTACCCCTTGGCACCGTACTTGGCACCCTTGGCCGCCAGCTTGACAGGTGGCACGAAGTTCAGCGCGAACCCGGCCCACGCGGCCGCCTGTTGTTTGCCGGAGTAGTTCGGCTTGTGCCATTTGCCAGACCCGAGGTCGAGCCCACCCGCCGTCTTGTAGAACGCATCGGCACTGGTGAAGTCGATCGCGGCGCTCCCGGCCCGCCACCAGAAGCCGAGCTTGGTGTTCACGAACTTGTCGGCCTTGGCCACCTTGTACAGGTCGTTTCCCATCGCGGTGTGGGCCGACCACGCCAGTGCCATCGCCCCCCGGACGCGCGAACCCAGGGACTCCAGTGCCCCGGGAACGTGGCTCATCGAGTCCGGCAGTTCCGGAATGGTGTGGCGAGGAATCTGAGACGTCACGTACTGACCGATGTGTTTGAACACTTCGGCCATCGCGTTCCGCGCCGCGAAGACCGCGTCCTCGTCGAGTTCCGACCCCCCGCTCACGGCTGCTGCTCCGCCGCCGCAGCCGCCTCCAGGCGGCGCTGCTCGGCCTCGTACCTCTGGCGCGCCTGGCGGCGATCGTCTTCGACCGTTCCGGCGGCCTTCTTGAGCGCGGCCGCCAGCCCGTTGAGATCCTTCGACAATGCCGGAAACTTGCCGAGGCCCGAATCGAGCTTCGCCTCCCACACATCGACGAACGAGCCCTTCGACTTATGCCGGGCGAACGCCTTGCGAGCCCTCGTCGCGCCCTCGCGGAGTTGATCGGCGTCCTTCTCGAGTGCCTTCGCCAGCTTGCGCATGCCGTCCTCGTCGCCCTTGACGCCGTAGTTCGGTGGCCCCGGGTATCGGTTGCCCACGATCTTCCTCCTGCCCCACGAGTCGAGCCCGCGCCTCGAATG
Source organism: Ilumatobacter sp. (assembly GCA_035556435.1). GTDB lineage: Bacteria > Actinomycetota > Acidimicrobiia > Acidimicrobiales > Ilumatobacteraceae > Ilumatobacter. The sequence goes on from DATMEY010000036.1 coordinate 14,430, forward strand.
ATGTCCACCGCCAACGATGTCAGAGACGCGTCTGCCGCTGTGTCAGCGGCCTGACAGATCGGCTCGGGGAGGTTCGTCATGATGAGCCCATCGCCGAACGAGCGGCGACCACCGGCCCCCGGGCCACTCCCGAAAGGAACCAGTTTCATGGCTGTCAAGCGCATCAACCCGGCGTCGATCAAGAAGTACGGCGACACCGCCACCGAGCAGTTCAAGAGCATCCACACCAACCTCGAAAGCCTCGTGACGAAGTGCGCCACGGTGCACTACCGGGGCACGAACGCCACCGAGTTCAAGACCAAGGCGTCGGACCTCGCGGCCCAGTACGCAACCGACACACAGAAGAACATGAACGCGATCGCCGAGGCGGTCCAGATGCTCACGACCGCGCTGTCGAAGTCGATGGGCGGGGTGTCGGTCACCGTCAGCCTGCCGCGTGCGTCGGCGATCCAGCGCCCCTCGATCACCCGCGAAGCCCAGGTGGAAGAGCTCGACACCACGGCGCTCGAGACGCTGATCCCCGACGTGCAGAGCCTGTTCTCGAAGATCGAAGGCACCTTCGACGCCCACCTGCGGGCATTCTCGGGCACCGACTGGCAGTCCGACACGAAGAACAAGTCGGAAGCCGAGATCCGCAAGTTCACGACCGACGCCAAGCAGGTCGCCAACGAGTCGCAGCAGGCGATCGTCAAGTACGTCCGGTCGCAGATCGACGCCGTCAAGGCAGCCGACGCCAGCGCCTGAGCCAGCGCCGACCTACCGCCGACGGAGCCGACCATGGAGCACGTGCGTTTCGACATCGAGGGGGCGTTGCCCCTCGCGCGTCAGCTCTGGCAGTTCGCCGACCGCCTCAACGACGTACGCAACCGCCGCGACGACCTCGCCCGGCTGGCCCTGCGCGACTGGCAGGGCCGGCACGGCACGACGTTCCGAGACTGGAACGACCAGGAACACGAGCAGCTCAAGTTGGTGATCGTCAAGTTGCGCCAAGCCGCGCTCGCCTGGGCCCGTGCCTGGGCGACCGCCGTCAACAAGCAGCGCGACCTCGACCACGACGCGGCATGGAAGCAGTGGGTCGCCGACACCGCCAGGGACGCACTCGCCAACCCGTTGCCGTTGCCCGGCGGAGCCCTGGTGACCGGAGTGGTCGCGGTGGCCACCCGGCCCCGGCCGCAACGCACGCCACACGTCGACACCCCGTCCATCCCGCACTTCCGCGACACCCGCTGAGAGGGCGCATCATGGCCATCACTTCCGACATCACCTCGGCCGACCCCGCCGCGCTACACCGCTACGACACCAACGCGACCAAGCAGCGCGAGCAGGTGGCGACCTATCTCGCACCCGTCCGGTCGGCCTGGCGTCGCTGCGAGTACGCCTCACCCGACTTCGGGGTGGCCGACGACGTGACCGCATCGGTCGACGTCATGCTCCACCGCGAGATGCGTCAGCTCGAAGCGCTCACCCGGCAAGTTCGCCTGGCGCTGCTCGATGCCGACCGCGGGAGCGGCCGCATCTTGTCGGCTCCCAGCCGTGCCGTCGACGCCAAGCTCGCCGAGCTCCGCGTCAGAGCGCCGAAGTGGCCCACCGGGCGGCCGCTGTCCGATGCCGAGATGAACGGCGCTGCCAAGCAGGTCTTCTCCGACGCTCACATGCGGGGCTTCGTCGGCACGCACGTGCAGGGCGCGAACGACCCCCGACTCAACGCGATCATGGAAGCCATCCAGTACCGCGACCCGACCGCCGCCGAGGTGGCCGAGATCGCCGAGATCCGCGGCGTACCGCTCGACCAGATCCGGGCCGGGTACGAGCGGTATCGGCGGCTCCGCGCGCAGGTCGGCAAGATCGAACCGATCAACGCTGGGCGGCACCCCGGTTTCCTCGGCTCGACGTGGAGCCTGCGCTACGGCGCTGTGGCCGGCGACGTGTTGGGGATCGACCCGGTGTTCGGCGCCCAGCTGAACCCGTCGGGCGGGCTCGTCGGGCCTGCCAACGACTCGGTGCGCGTGGCGGGCGAGAGCCGGCTCGGCTACCACGGCACCTTCCACGACGCAGCCGGGTTCCTGTACACGAAACTCGGCGTCGGCCCCGGTTACAGCTACGTTCCCGGCGACGACGGCGACGACGGCGATCCGCTGGCCGGCCAGGTCAAGGGGACGTGGTATTGGCGAGTCGACCCGACCGAAGCCGTCTCGGCGATCGCCCGGATCAAAGCGCTCGAGACCGAGACGAAGGCCCGTGGTAAGGCAGCCGACGCGGCCGCCGCCGCCCAGCAGAAGTGGCAGGACGCCAAGGGGTGGACCGCCGACACCGCGGGCGGCGCCGCGCGCTGGGCGAGCGACCGGTGGCGCGACGCCAAGGGCACGGGCAGCAAGGTCGACGACGCACTCGACCGGCTCAACGACCTGCGCAACCCCGCTCCAGGTTGGGCTCTGGGATGGTGACCGACGCTCGGCCGCCGCTGCTCCCCGTCGATGGGCTGCGCACCGAACTCCACGCGACATCGCTCGCACTGCTCCTCACGCTGCTGTCGGCGCGCTCGCTCGACGGTGTCGATCCCGATGTCGCCCAACTCGCCGGCGACGAGCGGGCGCTCACCGACGGACGTGCACGGCTCGTCGCTCAGGGCCTCGCTGTCGAGGAACCCGACGGGCTCGACATCGACCCGCGCATTGTCTACCTGGTGGCCGTCGCGGCCGACCCTGAAGCGACGCTGCGAGTCGCCACGCACGACGGCTCGGCCACCTACCACAGCGCCAACGGTCAGCTCGTGGAGATCGTGCAGCGAGACGACGGGTACGAGTTCGCCGGGCTCACCGACCCGAGCGCGATCGTGCACCTGCTCGACGACGCGGGCGCTCGATGCCCAGCCGGGGCGCCGATCGGGGGCCCGATCGCGGTCATCCGCGACGAGTTCGCCGGGTCGCTGCGCGAACCGGCCAGGCTGGCCGAACTGCTCGCCGAGGCGGGCTGTGACGACGGCGCCGCCGCAGCGGCCGCCGATCGGCTCCAGCTGCCCCCGCTCTGGATCGTCCAAGCTTCGCGCGGGCGAGCCCGATTCGAGGCCGCCGCGTACGACCACCCAGCCGGGCTGGTGTCGTCGCTGGACGGCGTCACCGTCGTGGTCGAGCCGTGGACCCCGACGCGCGCGACCGACCTGGTCACGGCCGCCGTCGAGCAAACGATCGCCCGACGCCGGCGGTAGCGACCGGCTCAACCACCTTGGTGCCGGGTGGCGACGACCTGGGCACCGCGTTCGACCTTGGTGATCGCTACCGGGTGACCGGTGGTGCTCGCCGCGATCGCATGCTCGGCGGGGGTGTCGTAGGCGTTGACCGTGACGACGCCGTCGTCGGGAGCGCCGACCTCGACGCACTGGTCGCCGGCCTCGAACCAGCTCGCCACACCGGGAACCCCGAGCGCGTCGACCTGCCACACCACCGGGGCCTCGAACAGGTGGGCCAGCACCGTCGCGTGCGGCTGGGTGATCTCGACGTCGCCCGTGTCGGGCATCTGCACGATGCCGCGCACGACGAGACAGCGCGTCGCCAGGCTGCGCAGGTCGGGTGTGAGCTCGACCGGGAACACGCCCGGCAGCGACTCGACGTCGAGCACGGCGGCCAGCACGGCGAGTTCCTCCATCGTGTAACGCACCGTCAACAACGGTTCGGGACCCACGGTCGTCATCGCTCGTTCTCCTCGTCGCTTCGTGCCAACACGCCTTTGCGTGACGCGTAGCTCGCCCAGTCGGTCACTCGGGCACGCGCCCGCTTGGCGGTGATGACCACACCGCTGCCCAGCCACGGCTCGTCGCCCGGCGGGTCGGGGGCGACGGGCCGCCACGGCTCGTCGGGTGTGTCGCCGGTCGGCTTCCAACAGCTGGCCGGCGGCGAACCGGCGATGACCGGAAACGGGCGCACCAGCCGGGCCATCGCGTCGTTGGTGTGCTCGGCCGCCGACACCGCTTGGTCGGTCGGCGTCGGGCGTTGCCAGCGCTGGAACACGATCAGTTCTCGCATGAACTTCGGTGTCGCGATCCACGGCAGCGGCGGCACGTCGGGACGCCAGTCGGCGCCAAGCAGGCCGGGGGTCGTCGCCCGGCGGCGGAGGTCGGCAGCGTCGCGCTGGAGCCGGAACGCCATCCGCTCCAGACCCGCCGCGTATGCCGAGCGAGCCGCCTCGACCCGCTCGCGCACGGCCGGCAGCAGGCCGGCGGGCGGACGGGCGAACTGCCGGTTGATCGCCGACTGGTGGGCCAGCAACGCCTCCCCGGCCCGCGACAGCACCTTGGCCGCAGCTTCGACGCTGGCCGGTTCCATCAGCACGCGAGCGGCTGCCGCGACCGAACCCACCTCGGGCACCGGCGCCAACTCGACCAGCCCACCCATCGCGCCGACTGGGTTGCCTGCGGCGAGCAGCCACGCCGCCGGGTCGCGCTCGGCCGCCTGCACCCGCCGCGCCGCGGCCGCGTCGCTGGCGGCGAGCTGCCGCCACTGGAGCAACTGCTGACCGGCGTGCTCGACTCGCTCGCGCTCGGCGATACATGCGTTGCTCAGCCGGTACAGCTCGTCTTCGATGACCGACAGGTTGCGCCCGATCAGGGGGACCAGCTCGCGGGTGCGGTCGCCGGCGGGGCCTTCGAACACCATCGCCGCGACTCCGCGACGCAACGTCTCGCGGCTCTCGCCGACAAGCGCGACGTACTTGCGCGACCAGGCCGCGGTGGCGTCGAGCCACGCCAGTAGTTCAGTATCGAGCATCACGCTGAAGCCGTGACCGGAACGGTCAGCCGCCGGCCGCCTGGAGCGCGTCGTGGCGACGTTGCACCTCGGTGCCGGCCTCGGCGAGCGCGGCTTCGAGCTTCTTCAGGGCCGGTTCGAACTCGCTCGCCCAGGCCTGGCGGAAGCGGTCGGCCGCCGGACCCTTCCACCACGTGCTGTCGAGTGACGACCGCACCGCCGTGAGCAGTTCGGCGCCGCGCTGAGCGTTCGCGTCGAACGTCTTCTTGAGGTGCTGCATCTGGCCGAGTTCGGCCCCAACCTGTCCTGACATAGATCGTGTCCTCTCGGTCGTGTCGACGACGCACGTTGGATCGTGCCACGTGCCCAGGCCTCGATGCTGTCAGGAATCTGACACTCACCCTGGATTCATACTTGGCGATCACTTAACATTCTGCTGTTACTTCGGGCCGTAGGGGCGGAAATTGCAGGTTGGTTGTTACATCGAGGTCCAGGATCGAGCGCTTCGATTGCATGACGCGCTCAAAGAGCGGGCGCTCATCCGCACGCTCGGCCCGGGTGATTTCGTCCATCTCGAGGGTGACCCGGCCGAGTCGGTGTCGGCCGTGCTGGACGGTCAGTTGTTGGTCGAGGCCTATCCCGAGAGCAGCTGGGAGCCGGTGGTGATCGGCGTGTACGGCCGCGGCGCACTGATCGGCGTCGAAGCCCTGGGGGCCGGCGAACGCCGGCGCACCTCGACGGTGCGGGCGGCCACCAACGCCCAGTTGGCCACGATCAGTCGCCGCGAGGTGCGCGACTTCGCCCAGCACTCGTCCGAGGGTCGCGAACTGATCGCCGACCTGCTGCTCGATTCGCTCGACGCGGCCCGATCGGCGCTGCTCGCCAATGCCGGCGGCGGCGTCGAGATCCGCTTGGCCCGCTGGCTCCTGTACTGCGACGATGCCACCGGAAACAGCAACGGCAACGGCAAGATGCCCGTCGCGATCACCCAACAAGACCTCGCCAGCCTGGCCGGCACGCGTCGGCCTACCGTCAACAAGGTGCTCGGCGAGATGCGCGCGCGGGCGATGATCGACGTCGGGCGTGGGCGCGTCACCGTGACCGACCGGAAGCGGCTCGTCGAGTGGATCGCCGCCAGTGCAGGCGACGACTGAACGGAACGGAAGCCACGTGTCGATTGCCGCACTCTCCCAGTTCACCGACTTCGAGGTGGTCGGCCGCGGCGGTGGTGCCGAAGTGTACCGAGCCACACGTGTGTCGACCGGCGCGTTGGTGGCCGTCAAGGCCATGTATCCCACGGCCGACCCGAGCGCCGTCGCCCGGCGCGTCAATCGCGAGGTCAGCGCGCTCGTGGTACTGCGCGGCCACCCCAACGTCGTCCAGGTGGAAGACGTCATGCAAGTCGACGACCGGGTCTACATCGTGATGGAGTACCTGTCCGGCGGTTCGCTCGGCGAGCGGATCAGCCGATCGCCGGACGGCGTCGGCGCCGACACGTGCATCGCCACCGGCGGGCACATTGCGACCGCGTTGGCAGCTGCCCATGCAGCCGGGATCGTCCACCGCGATGTCAAGCCGCACAACGTGCTGTACGACGGGTACGGCGCCGCCAAGTTGTGCGACTTCGGCATCGCCGTGGCGGCCAGCGCCACACCCAGCCGCACGTCGGCCGTCTCGATCCGCTACGCGAGCCCCGAGGAACTCGACGGTGCTCCGCTGACGGCCGCTACCGACGTCTACTCGCTCGGAACGACACTGCTGCACGCGGCGATCGGTCGGCCCGCCGACCTGAGCGAACGGCTCGGTGGCATCGACCCGCTCGTCGCCGAGCAGCCCGAGACGCTGCGGGCGGCGATCTCGGCGTCGATGCAGCTCGACCCGGCGGCCCGGCCCACCGCCCACGAGTTGGCCGAGTTGCTCGGAGCAACCGGCCCCGTCGCGACCACCGGTCCGGCCGCCACGCCGCCGCCGATCGTGACGGTCGCCGCCGCCGCTCCGGTCGACCGTCAGCCGGTCGTCATCACGCCGATCTCACCGGGCACCGAGCCAGCCGCGCCGTCGCTGCTCGAACGCCCCGCCCGCGAACTGCTCGAGCGCGGGACGGTGGCGGTGGTGTTCGATCGCCACGAGGTGGCCACACCTCCGCCGCCGGCACGCCGGTGGTGGAGGCAGCCGGCGTTCGTAGTGGGGACCGGGGCGGTCGTACTGGTCGGAGCCGGGCTGGCCGTGTGGGCGACCGGGCGGAGCGACAGCGAGGTGACGTCACCACCGGCCACGTCACTCCCGGCCAGGCCGGCCACCACCGTCACGCCCGTGTCGGCTGCTCCCCCGGTCAGCCCGCCGCCGCCGTCGACGGTTGCCGCGGCGACGACACAGCCCGCGCCCGAACCGACCGCCGCGCCGACGACGGTTCCACGCAACACGTTCGGTGACGTGATCGGTAGCGATGTCGTCAGCCCGGCGAACCCGGCGGCGCGGTACGCGGTGGGGCTCGCTACCGGCGTTCCCCCCGAACAGACAGCCGTGGCCTACTCACCCGCCTACTACTACGCGCTGTGGAGTTCGTGGCACGACGTCGTCATGCCCGGCAGCACAGCACCCGGGCGGGTCGTCACCACCGAGCGCGGCTACGAGGTCGACGGCCGGCCGATCGACTCGATCGACGTCGCCCAGCCCGACGAACGCGTGCGGACATTCGCCGGGCTCGCCGGCACGATCGTGCCCACCCGGGCGTGCCCCGAGGGAGTCATGCCCTGCGATCCGCGCGACGCCGCCCTGGCCGGGCCGGCGTACCCCGACAGCACCGGCCAGGCCGAGTTGGTGCTGCTGGCGATGCTCGACCTCGAGCCCGGCGTGACGCGATGGCTGACGATGCTGGCCGACCCGGCCGAGCGCGACGTCGTCGAGATCTCGGGCGACTTCATCGCCGGCACGCACCGGCCCGGGTACCGCATGCTCGAACTGGAGTACGCCTCACGCAGCGATGCCCACGGGGCCACCAACGTGCACCTCACGGTCGTGTTGGCCGACCTCACCACCCTCACGTTCACACTCCCGGTGACCTGATGACCGAAACAACCGCCCACCCACCCGAACCCGAGGCCACGCCGGATCAGCCCGGGTTCGACCCGCCCGCGATCGACGGGATCGAGATCGTCCGCGAGGTTGGGCGGGGTGGGTCGGCCATCGTGTACGCCGGCCGTCAGACCGCGCTCAACCGTACGGTGGCCGTCAAGGTGCTCGACGCCAAGCTCGTCACCGACAAGCAGCGCGTCCAGTTCGAGCGCGAGTGCACCAGCGCCGGGGCGTTGAGCGGCAACCCCAACATCGTCACCGTCCACGGCGTCGGTGTGACCGCCACCGGGCACCCGGTGCTCGTCATGGAGTTCCTGCCGGGCTCGCTCGCCGACCGCCTGGCCGCCGACCAACGGCTGCCGTGGGAGGAAGCGATCGGCATCGGGCTGCTGCTCGGCGGGGCCGTCGCCCAGGCCCACGCAGCCGGCGTGCTGCACCGCGACATCAAGCCCGAGAACGTACTGCTCAGCGCCGACGGCACGCCCAAGCTGTCCGACTTCGGGCTGGCGCGGGCGATCGACGGAGTTGCCACCCAGTCGACGACGGTGCGTGCATCGCTCACGCACGCACCGCCCGAGCTGATCGAGGGCAAGCCGGTCACCCCGGCGGTCGACACGTATTCGCTGGCCTCGACGATTCACGAGCTGATCGCCGGGCGTCCGCCGTTCGTCACCGACACCGACGAGTCGTTGCTGTCGATGCTCGGCCGGATCGTGCGCGACGACCCACCCTCGCTGGCGCCCTACGGCGTGCCGTCCGCCGTGGACGCGGCGCTCCGGCGGGCGATGGCCAAGGACCCCGCCGGGCGCCCGGCCAGTGTCGAAGCGTTCCTGAGCGAGCTGCGCCAGGCGGCCGGCATCGCCGAGCCCAGCCCGAACGACCCGATCACGCGACTGATCCCTCGCACCGAGCCGTCCACCGGCACCGACGAGTCGTTGCGCCCGGAACTTCCGAACCGGCGTCGCCGGCGATTGCTGGTCGGGCTCGGCACGGTTGTGCTCGGCGCCCTGGTGGCCGCCGGCGTCGTACTCGCCACTCGCGGCGACGGGCCCGGCGCTACCGACGAACCACCCTCCGGTGTCGAGCACGTCACCACACCGATCGTGCTCACCTCGGGAGCGACGCTGGCAACTACGTGGGCGCTCGGCGGCGACGTCGCGCGGGGCACGTCCACGCTCACCAACCCCGGCGATACGACGCTCGACGTCACCCACGACGAAGTCGTGCCCAAGCAGCTCGTCGCCGACGCCGCCGACCTGGTCAGCACGCCTGCTCCCGCATCGGTGGTCGACCCCGACCCGATCGTGCGCTTCTGCGTCACCCTCGACCCCGGCGCGGTCACCACGATCGAGTGGTCCGGCCCCCTGGCGACCGCCGGGCTCGATGCGGGCGGGCTCGCCGAGATCGAACCCAGCTGGGCCGAGCAGGTCACGTCACACCGCTCGGCCGCGCTCGGCGAACCCTGCCGGTTCACCACCCCCGACACAACCGTGCCCGCCACCGTGGCGCCGACGACCACGCCGACCTCCACCGAGCCGAGCACCACTACCTCGCCGGCCACCAGCACCACGGTGCCTGCCACAACAACGACGACGACCACCACGGCCCCCCAGATGCCCGTCACCACCGCACCGCGCGCACCGGCCACCACCCGCCCGCGGACCGCTCCGACGACCACCACGACCGCCCCGCAACCCACCACGACCGCGGCTGCGCCGACACCGCTACCCACGACGACCACCACGGCCCCTCCGCCGACCACGACCACGACCCCCACCCCGCCGCCCGACACCCGCCGCGAGGTTCCTCACGTGGTCGGGCTCGACTACAGCGTCGGGGCCTCGCAGGTCAACGACGCCGGATTCACCCCCGCCAAGAACACCGTGACCTGCACCGACGGAACACCTTCGTCGCAGATCATCAGCCAATCACCCGGAGGACGCCAGAACCCCGGGACGGTCGTGACGTTGACCGTGTGCAGCTGACCGCACGCCTCGTCGTCTCGCGGACCCAACCAACCAGCCCAGCCCAGCGGAGGACTCGATGACCACGCCCGACAACACACTCGACCCCGACAGCCCACCGGCCCCCGAATCTGGCGCCGCTCCATCACGCCACCCGCTGCCCAGCCGGCGCGTCGCGCTCGTCGGCGGAGCGGCAGCGGCGGGGGCCGCGCTCGCCACCGCCGTCAGCCGTCCCGCCGCGGCCGCCAACGGCGACCCGCTTCGTGCCGGGCGGGTGAACGTCGCGGCCGAAACCACCGAGCTGCGGTACGACTTCCCGATCGGCGGCACACCCCGCTCGCACGTGCTCGCGGTCACCGACGGCGTGTGGCTGCCACAGGTCCCCAACAGCAGCAACGACGAAGAAGTCGGTACGCGGTCGGCGATCCTCGGCTGGTGCGGCAACGATGCCGTCGTCGGCGTCACCGGGGTCAGCAACTCGGGCGTTCGCGGCAGCGCCGGCGGGCGCTTCCACGGAGAGTCGCCCACGTCGTACGGTCTGATTGCCAGCGGGCGGCGCGGCACGCTGCGCCTGATGCCACCCCGCAACGGTGGCACCCCGACGCCGCCGCCCGACCGCGCCGACCCCCACCACGCTGGCGAGATCACGATCGACGACCACAACGACATCTGGGTGTGCGTGGTGTCGGGCAGCCCGGGGTCGTGGCGCAAGCTGTCGGGACCCGCCACCGCCGGGTCCTTCCATCCGATCACTCCGGTCCGGGTATTCGACTCGCGGCTGGTCGCGGTGCCGAACTCCGGCAAGCTGGCCGCCGATGGCGATCGTCTGGTCGGCGTCGGACACGGGCGCAACATCCAGACCGGAGAGGTCTCGGCGACCGACGCCGTGCCGGAGGGGGCGACCGCGATCTCGTTCAACGTCACGGTGACAGGCACCACGGGCCCCGGCTACGTGTTCGTCGGGCCGGGCGACGCAACCGAAGTCACCGGCTCGACGATCAACTACACAGCCGACCTCACACTGGCCAACGGCGGGGTCGTCAAGCTCGACGGCAACCGCAACGTCAAGCTGTTCTGCAAGGTGTCGGCCACCGACGTCATCCTCGACGTCACCGGCTACTACCGCTGACGGTTCAGCCGCCGGCGCTCTCGAGCGAACCGGCACGATCCACCACCAGGTTGGTCGCGGCATGGCTGCTGAAGCACACGCGGCCGTCGCCGCCGGGGCGCACGAGCACGGTGTTCGGAACGGTTTCGCCGACCGCGTAGTTGAGCACCGAAGCCACCGGACGGCCGCCCGCGCACGGGTACACCGTGATGTGCCCGGCAGCCCGCGGGTCGGTAACCGTGACCACCAACGCCAGGGCACGGCCGACGTCGGCGTCGAAACGGAGCACGAACTCGGTGGCCGGGCCGGCACCGCCGGCGGTGGTCCGCGAGTCGAACACACGCGTCGGCGCGACGAACTGGGCGCCCGGCTCCCCCAAGCTGGCTGTACGGTCGATCACGAGGTGCACCGTCGCCCGCGTGAACAGGCAGATCTGGCCGCGGGCGTCGGCGGCAACCAGCGCCAGGGCAGCCCGGGCGCGGCCTGGCACGTAGTTGGCGACCGATGCGGTGGGCCGACCCGCGGCACACGGGTAGACGGTGATGTAGCCGGCGGCCTCGGCGTCGGTGACCGTCACGTTCAACGCCACCACGACGCCCGGCGCATACCCGTCCAGCGAGTACGTACGGGCGCCTCGAAGCTTGCCGAACGAGGTCCGTGTGTCGAGCACCCGGCTCGGGCGCTCGGCGTGGAAGCCACGGCCGGCGTTCAAGGTGCCCGACACGTCGGCGAGCACATCGACATACCCGTCGTCTCCGGTGACCCGGGCGCGGATACACACCAGGCCGTCGGCATCGGGAGCGACCAGCACCAGGTTCGCCACCGTCACCCCCTCGACGAAGTTGAGCGAACTGGTACCCGGGAAGCCACCCGTACAGGGATACGCCGCCAGCCAGCCGGCCCCGGTGGGGGCGACCGCGGTCAGGTTCACGGCCAACGCGGTGGTCCCGCCGGTATTCCAGGTCAGCACCTGTCCGTCGGCGAGGCGGCCGGGTGCGCCGGCCCGGGTGTCGATGGCCCTGACCGGCGTGCTCCCGGTGAACAGCACGCTCGTATCGAACGGCTGTGGTGGGCTCGCAACCGACGGCTCGGGCAACGGCGGCGGCAGCGGGGGTGGGGCGCTGACGCCAAGTTCGGCACGGACGATCGCGAGCAGCGCGTCGCGAGCCGCCTGGAGGCTGCCGGGACCGGTCCCGTCCTTCGCCGCGGTCACGTCGTTCATCGCCACAGCCGACGCCGACGTGGTACGCAGCAGCGCCGGGGCACCGGAACGCCCGTCGACGATCGCCCGGGCGTCGGCCCCCCGGCCCCGCGCGTCGAGCCAGCGCAACAGCTCGTAGTCCTCCAAGCCGTCGCGGAGCCGTGCCAGGCGAACCGAGGCCAGCGGCACGTCGTGGTTGCCGCCGATGCAACCCTGTGTCGCATGCACGTCGCCCGTGCAGCCGCGCCCGGGATAGAACAGCGTGCCGTCGCCGTGGTAGCCGGCACCTCCCCGGTTCTGGTTGGTCCACGCAGTGTCGAGGTTGGCAACCACGTCCCAATGCAAGATCCCGGCCGCGCCGTACACCCACGCCATCCACGGCAGGGCGCGCTGCTGGGCGGCAAACGTGTCGATCGCCAGGCTCGGCCAACCGGTGTACACCTGCTCGTTGCCGGCCGGGTTGGCACACCCCTCCGTGTCGCAGGCGACGTACAGCCACAGGTCGTGGTCGGTGTAGGTGCCCGACGTGTCGGTGCGCGGATTCGTGCCGGTCATGTACGTGCCGTCGACGTTGCGGGCGTTCGGGGCGAGCACGTGTGGCGTCGGCATGCCGGCCGGTAGCGGGTCGGGGAGGTCGTGCAGCGTCGACGTCACGAGGTAGCGGCCCGGGCTGTCGCTGGGGATGTCGCGGGCAGCCACCCCGTCGGCGCATGCCCGCCACCGCGCGACGTTGGCTCCCGGCTCGTCGCACGCGTAGTAGAGCAGGCGGTCCGCATAGCCGTGGGTGGTCGCGTCGGCGTGCCAGCGGGCGACACAGTCGGCCGGGCAGCCGTCGCCAGGTGCGACGTACACGTACAGCCCGGCCTGGGTGAGTCGGGGAGAACCGAGCTGCCAGGTCGCGCCAGGCGGGAACGTCGTCTCCCCAGTCAGCAACGGTCGCTGGTAGGTCGCGAACCGGCCACCGGTGTCGGGCGCCATCCACGCCCACGGCATCGACACTCCGATCCGATAGTCGAGCCCCATCCGCACGTACTCGGCGAGCAGCGGGCGGTGGACGGCCGACGAGCAGGCGCTGTTCGTGTGCGCCAGGCACAGCTCGTTCGTCGAGCTCATCCCGATCAACATCGGCAGCGACGACGTGTCGGGCAGCACGACGTCGAGCACCTCCACCGAGAAGTACACCGAGCCGACCGGGCTGCCGTTGCTCGTGACCGTGGCCGAGCCTTGGTACACACCCGGCGAGGTGGCCGACGACGACGACGACACGTCCACCCAGAACGCACCGTTGGCACCGGCTCCGACCGACCAACCGCGAAACGCGGGCCGGTCTTCGTTCCACACCCGATCGACAGCCGGAATCAGCGCGTCTCCCCAGCGGCGCGGGCTGAGCGCGCCGGGACAGGTCGTGTACGCCTCGCAGTCGGACGCCTCACCGGTGATCGTGTAGTAGCCGACGCGATGCGCCCGAGCGGTCAACCCGCCGCCGATGGTCACGGCCAGGTCGAGCCCGGGCACGGCGGCAGCATCGGCCTGCACGATCACCTGGAATGACTCTGTCTCGTTGCGCAGCACGGTCAGCGCGATCGTGGTCGCTCCCGAGTACGGCCGGTCCGGGTCGACGTTGACCACCGACGGTGCCACGCTGACGACGGCTCCGTCGGGCTGGGCGGCGACGCTGGCTGGGTCGCTCGCTCCCACGGCCAGAAAACCGAGCGTGCCGAACAGCGCGTACCAGGGCGACCGGCGGTCTCGTTGGCGGCGCATGGTGGCGACCGTACGACGGCAAACGGTCGGCCACGGTCAGCAATCGGACACACCCGGCCGAGGCCCCAGCCCTTCACCTCAATCGGGCACTCGGGCCGAGCGTCTGGCACGGTAGGCGTATGACGATCACGCAGCGCCGCGTCACGACCGCACCGGGTATCGAGCTCGACGTCACCGAAGCCGGGCCGGGCGACGGGCCGGTCGTGGTGCTGCTGCACGGGTTCCCCGAGAGCGCTCACTCGTGGCGCCACCAGATCGGGCCGCTGGCCGACGCCGGCTACCGCGTGCTCGTTCCCGACCAGCGCGGGTACGCCGGGTCGTCGGCCCCGGAAGCGATCGATGCCTACTCGGCGGCACACCTGACGGCCGACGTATGTGCGCTGCTCGACGACGCCGGCGCGGAGCAGGGTGTGATCGTGGGCCACGACTGGGGTGCGCTCGTCACCTGGCACATGGCGATGCTGCGCCCCGAACGGTGCCGGGCTGTGTTCGCGGCCAGCGTCCCCTACAACGTGTGGCCGGCCAAGCCCACCGACGTGTTCAAGGCGATCCATGGCGACCGGTTCTTCTACATCCTCTACTTCCAGGAGCCCGGCGTCGCCGAGGCCGAACTCGACCCGCAGGTCGAACGGTTCCTGCGGGCGATCTACTGGGTCGCCGCCGGCGACTCGGCCAGCTACCGCCGCTCGGCCAAGCTGCCCGCCGCCGGCACGCTGCTGATCGACGACTTCGAGCGGTCGCTGGGTGGCCCGCCCGTCGGTCTGCCCGACTGGCTCGGTGCCGACGACCTGGCGACGTTCGTCGACCAGTTCGAGCGCAGCGGCCTGCACGGGCCGGTCAGCTGGTACCGCAACTTCGACACCAACTGGGAACTCACCAAGCACCTCGGCCCCGCCGACCTGGCGATGCCGACCGCGTTCGTCGCCGGCGAGCACGACCCGGTGATCCGCATGCGCGACCTGGCCGGCACGCAGGATTCGCTGCTGCCGAACCACCTCGGGTCGACGCTGATCCCCGGTGCCGGCCACTGGGTCCAACAGGAAGCCCCCACCCCGTTCAACGCCTGGCTCCTCACCACCCTCGCCCAACTCAGCGAATAGGCCGTCCAGGCGCGACGGTCGGTGGTTTCGACAGGCTCAACCACCTTGGCCCTAGCAACCCAAGGTGGTTGAGCCTGTCGAAACCACCGGGCCAAGCACGCCGATCCGCTGAAACTCCTGACGCAATTCTTCGTCGGGGTCTACGGTGGGGCGGGTGAAGCGGCGCGCGGTGTCGTTGGCCGTCGGAGCGGCGCTGATCGGTGCCGTACTGGGCGGTGGTACCACGGCCGCCGAGCCGCCCGAGCGCGACCTGGACAAGGCCGACGAACTCCAGCTGTGGGCCGACGCGGAGGTCGACCGGCCCGACGAACGCGTCGCCGTCGAACTGTTGCTCGACGGCACCCGGCCCGACGCCGCGGGCGATGCCGCCCGGGCGGTACGCAGCCTCGGCGGCCGGGTCACCGGAGCGATCCCCGGCCACCTCGTACAGGCCAGCGTGCCCGCCGACACGCTCGACGCGCTGCGCCAGGCCGACGGCGTCGTGTCGGTCCGCCGCCCGCTGCGCCAGGACCTGCCCCTCGGCGGGGCGTCCGGCCCGTTCCTCCAACTGATCACCGGCGACCAGGTCGGCCACACCAACGCCGACGCCTGGCACGCCGCGGGCCACACCGGCGCGGGCGTGAAGATCGGCATCGTCGACGGCTTCCGCGGCACCACGTGGCAGGCCGCTGTGGCCAGCGGCGACCTGCCCGAGGTCGATGCCGCGCACACGATGTGCCAACTCGCCGGCGACCCGTGCGACATCTGGGCCACCGGCATCGCCCACGGCGTCGCCGTCGCCGAGATCGTCCACGAGGTCGCCCCCGACGCCGAGCTGTACCTGGCCACCGCGCTGACCGCAGCCGACCTGATGGCCGCGGTCGACTGGTTCATCGCCAACGGGGTCACCGTCGTCAACCGTTCGCTCGGGGCCGAACTCGACGGCCCCGGCGACGGCACGGGGCCCCTCGGAGCGGTCGCCGACCAGGCGGTGGCGGCCGGCATCTCCTGGTTCAACTCGGCCGGCAACGAGGCCGGTCGTGACGGTCGCCAAGGCAACTACTACCGCGCCCCGTTCACCGACACCGACGGCGACGGGTGGCACGAGTTCGTCAACCCGTACGGCCCGCTTCCCGCGGGCGGGCCGTTCGAAGACCTGGCGATGGACTGTGGGGGCAACTTGCTCAGCTCGCTGCGGTGGAGCGACTGGGACGACCTGGCGGGGGCCACCGACTACGACCTGTACGTGTTCTCCACACCGGGCGGCAACCGCTACCACGCCGGGTTCGACACCGACGCCGCGCTCGCCCACCCGGACCTGGTCACCGCCGCCTTCGCCGAGCAGGGGCCCGGCGGGGCACCCCCGCTGGAACGGCTGGGCGGAACGTGTTCGGGCGGCACCGTGTACCTGGCGATCCATCGCTACGCGGCCAACAACGGCACCACCGGCGACACGCTCGAGATCATGGCCGAGGCCGACCTCGAGACGTGGTCGAACCCGTACTCGGCCGGCTACCCGATCGTCGATTCGGCCAACCCGGGTGTGTTCGGCATCGGCTCGGTCGCCGCCGACCACACCATCGCCTACTACAGCTCGGAAGGCCCCACCAACGACGGGCGGATCAAGCCCGACTTCACCGCCCGCTCGGGCGTGCACACCGTCGGGCTGCCCACGTTCAACGGCACGTCGGCGTCGGCACCGGCGGCAGCCGGGCTCGCCGCGCTCGTGCTCGGTGCCGGGCATGCCTCGTCGCCGGCCGAACTGCGCGAGTGGCTCACGAACCACGCGGCCGTCGACCGGGGCGCGTGCGGACCCGACACCGTGTACGGCTACGGCGAACTGGTGCTGCCCGACCCGGAGGCACCGGCCGACCCGGCCGACCCGCACTTGGCGTGCGCGGCCCGGTTCGAGCCGCTCGCGCCCACGCGCGTCTTCGACAGCCGGCCCGGCGAACCAGCACCCGGGCCGAAGGGCAAGCTGGCGCATGAGCGCACCGTCGACGTGCAGGTGGCCGGCGTGGGCGGGGTGGCCGACGAGGCCGGCGCGGTGGTGCTCAACGTCACGGTCACCGAGCCCGCCGCGGCCGGCTACGTCACGGTCTACCCGTCCGGAGCGGCGCGCCCGCTGGCGTCGGCCGTCAACGTCGTCGAGGCCGAGCAGACCCGGGCCGCGACGGTGACGGTTCCGCTCGGCAGCGACGGCCGGGTGACCCTGTTCACGAAGAGCGCCGCACACCTGATCGTCGACGTCGCCGGCTACTACGTCAGCACCGAGGGTGCTCCAGTCGCCGGCGGCCGGTTCGTCGCCGCCACCCCGACGCGCCTGTTCGACACGCGCCCGAGCGAGCCCGGGGCGGGCCCGAAGGGGCTGATCGACGCACGCCAACACGTCGACGTCGACGTGCTCGGGCGGGCCGGTGTGCCGAGCACCGATGTCGCCGCGGTCGTCGTCAACCTCACCGGCACCGAGGCCGTCGTGCCCGGCTACCTCACCGTGTTCCCCGCCGGCGGCGCGGTGCCGCTGGCGTCGACGGTCAACCTCGGGGCACCAGGGGCGACGGCCGCCAACCTGACGATCGTGCCGCTCGGCACCGGGGGACGAATCTCGGTGTACTCCTCGCACGGGGCGCACGCGCTCGCCGACGTGGTCGGCTACATCACCAGCGACACGGCCGCGGTCGACACGGCTGGGCTGTTCGTGCCGCTCACCCCCACCCGGGTGTTCGACACCCGCAGCGCGTCGTCGATACCGGCCGGAGGCACGATCACCCGCCAGGTCGCCGGTATAGCGGGCGTGCCGGCCGCGGCGACGGCGGTGGTGCTCAGCGTGGCCGGGGTGGACAGCAAGCTCGGCTACCTGACCATGTGGGACACCGGCGTGCCACGGCCGCTGGCCTCGACCGTCAACTTCACCCATCAGCCGCTCGACACCCGCGCCAACGGGGCGATGCTGCGGCTGGGCTCAGGCGGTCGGCTCGACGTCTACTCGAAATACGGTGGCCACGTCCTCGCCGACGTCACCGGCTACTTCCTCTGGTAGTTCCCGCGAACGCGCGGACCACCGGGCGCTGGGGGCCGATGCCGGGGGCGATACCCGACGGGGGCCAGTGGCCGTCGCGGCTGTACGCCCAGTACTCGAGCGGGTTGAGGTAGTACCCGTAGGTCTCGACCAACTTGGCGAAGCGGCCCTTGCCCAACGCCGCCGCCACAGCCCCGACCACTGCCCCGCCGGCGGCGAACCCGCCGTACGCCAGTGGGTAGGCCGGTCCCAACCAGCGGGCCTGCCACACGTGCACGTCCTCGTGGTCGGTCACCAGCCGCGCCCGACGGGGGTTGGCCACGTCGCCGGCCCCCGACACGACGTTGCCGAGCGTGATCGCGAACCCCTTGCGCGGCTGGAACCCGCGGCCGTAGACGTGACGGTTGCGACGCCGGCTGAGTTCCGGCGAATACTGCGCGTCGCCGCGTACCGCTGCGGCGGCATGGGCGAACAGGCCGGCGGCCGTGGTGGGCAGCGCCCACGTGGAGTCGAGCACGAACGCGGCCACACCCTTGGGTGCCCGCCACTGGTAGATGCCGCGCCAGCCGGCGAGCGCCCCACTGGCCCCGGCCGCCAGCGCGCCCGGCACGGCGAGGCCGACCAGCGAGGCCGCGGCCCCACCGAGCACTGCCCCGGCCACTCCGGTCGCGGCAGCTTCAGCCGCGGTCACGGTCAGCGCTCGCGCAGCTTGGCGAGCAGGCGGAGGATTTCGAGGTACAGCCAGATGATCGTGACGAGCAGACCGAACGCAGCGAACCACTCGAAGTTCTTGTCGAGCCCCTGCTGGCTGCCGCGCTCGATGAAGTCGAAGTCGAGCGCCAGGTTCATCGCCGCCAACCCGGCGACGAGCAGGCTGAAGCCGATGCCGAGCAGCGACGGCGAGGCCAGGAACGACACCGAACCCGGGCCGGCGAACAGGCGGATCAGGAGGCACACGCCGTAGAACACGGCGACGCCGAGCGTGGCGCCGACGACGATCCGGCGGAAGCGGTCGGTGACCTTGATGATGTTCGTGCGGTACAGCACGAGCATCACCGCGAACACGCAGATGGTGGCGCCGGCGGCCTGCACGACGATGCCGTTGTAGTACGTCTCGTACATCTTCGACAGCGCGCCGACGAAGAAGCCCTGGGCGATCGCGTAGACCGGCCCGAGGTACTTGGCCAGCATCGGCTTGAAGTACAGGCCGAACACGCAGGCCAGGCCGACGATCAGGCCGACCCAGGCCAGCCCCGGAAACCCGATCTGGGCGTTGCCCTGAGCGTCGTAGGTCATCGACTTGGTCTGCGACCAGCCGATCGCGCCCGACGCCAGCAGCAACGCGAACAGCGTGGCGGTGGCGCTGATGGTGCCCTTGATGGTCATCGCCCCAGGGCGCCACGAACTGACGGGGCCGTCGTCGATCGGTGGGTAGTACTCGCCGGCCGCGGTACCGGGCTGCGGGGCAGCCCATCCGCCGGCCGCCTTCAGGCTGCGCTCGTTGAGGATCGGGTTGGACATGCGAACTCTCCTGCTGGCTCGAGGTCGGTGGGTACTCGATGTCGGCGCTCGATGCTCCGACCCGCCACCCTAGCGGGGCAGGGGTCGAGGGCCGCGGGAGCCATCGCTACAAGGCCTGTTACCTATCGGCAGAACAGATGGCCGCCACGTCGTTATATGGAACAGAGCTAGGCCGGGCAGCGCCGATGCGCCCGGGTTGGTGGGGTGCGGCGAGTCGGTATCGTGACTCAATCCTGTGGGATTCCACTTCGGACCGAAGGAGCCACTGTGGCCAAAGATCGCGTCGACCGTGACGACGAGGACCTCGTCCGCCTGTACTTGACCGATATCGGGCAGTACACGCTGCTGACGAAGGACGACGAAGTCCGGCTCGCCAAGGCGATCGAGTCCGGCAAGGAGGCGATCGAGCAACTCGACGCCGGCGGCAAGGACATCACCCCGGCGCGCAAGCGCGAGCTGCGCCGCGTCGCCCGCCAGGGCGAAGAGGCCGAGCGCCAGTTCGTGCAGTCGAACCTGCGCCTCGTCGTGTCGATCGCCAAGAAGTATCAGGCTTCGGGGCTGCCTCTGCTCGACCTGATCCAGGAAGGCAACCTGGGCCTGATGCACGCGGTCGAGAAGTTCGACTGGCGCAAGGGCTTCAAGTTCTCCACGTACGCCACGTGGTGGATCCGCCAGGCGATCACCCGCGGCATCGCCAACACGGGCCGCACCATCCGCCTGCCCGTCCACGCCGGCGACACCCTGGCACGGTTGCAGAAGGCGCGCTCGCGGCTCGAGCTGAAGTACGGCCGCCCGGCCACGCTGTCCGAACTGGCCCGCGAGGTCGAGATGCCCGAAGACAAGGTCACCGAGGCGTTGCGCTTCGCGGCCGAGCCACTGTCGCTGTCGGAACCGCTGCGCGAAGACGGCGACGCCGAACTCGGCGACGTCGTCGAAGACCGCTCGGCCGAGTCGCCGTTCGAGGTCGCCGCCACGGCCCTGCTGCCCGAAGAGATCGCCCGCCTGCTGGCCCCGCTCGACGAGCGCGAGCGCGAGATCCTCAAGCTGCGGTTCGGGCTCGATCGCGGCGAGGCGCGCACGCTGGAAGAGGTCGGCGAGCACTTCAACCTCACCCGCGAGCGCATCCGCCAGATCGAAGCCCGGGCGATGAGCAAGCTGCGCCACCCCAGCAGCGACACCGGCGCCCGCGACCTCCTCGCCGTCTAAGGGCACGCCACCCGCCCGGTGGTCGATCCTGTCGAAACCACCTCACTGAAGCGCTCCTCGCACTGACAGAATCGGCGCCATGGCGGAGCTGCCCCACCTCGTGCTGCGCGCCGCCACCAAGGCCGACGCCCAACAGATCGCGGCGGTACACGTGGCGGCGTGGCGCGCCGGGTACGCGGGCATCTTCTCCGACGAGTGGCTGGGCTCGGACGAGTTCGCGACCGCCCGTCGCGAACGGTGGCGCGAATGGCGGCTGGGGCCGGCCGAGCGCGTCGCCGTGGCAACGCTCGCGGAATCATCCGACTCGACGCCGATCGTCACCGCTTTCTCGTGGTACGGGCCCGAACGCGACCGGGGGCGCGGTGCCGCCGGGCGCGGCGAGATCAACGCGTTCTACGCCGACCCGCGGGTGTGGGGAACCGGCGTCGCCGCGGCGCTGATGGACCACAGCGAACTGCGCCTGCGCGCCGAAGGGTTCACCAGCGCCGTGTTGTGGGTGCTGGCGGACAACCCGCGAGCGCGCCGGTTCTACGAACGCCATGGGTGGGCACCCACCGGCATCGCCGGCGAGTTCGAGATGCGCGGCACCCGCGCCCCCGAAGTCGAGTACCGCAAGCAACTGACCCCCTGACCACCCCACCCACCAACCCGACCACCCCAACCGCCCGCCAACCAACAACACGGAGCGCAGCGACATGAGCGAGATCGATGTCCGGCACACACAACCCGACGAGTACCGCACCGCGGCAGCCACGTTCGGAGCGGCACTCATGTTCCCGCCCCCCACCGACGAGCAGTGGGCCGACCGCGCGGCAACCTGGGACGAGACGGTGACGTACAGCGCCTGGCGCGGCACCGAATGCGTCGGGCACGCCGGCTACTTCACGTTCGACACGGTCGTGCCCGGCGGAGCCCGGCTCGGCACCGCCGGCGTCACCCGAGTCGGCGTGCGGACCACCGCCCGGCGCAACGGCGTCGCCACCCGGCTGCTGCGCGCGCTGGTCGACCAGGCCGTGGCCGACGGCCTGGTGCTGGCAAGCCTGCGCGCCAGCGAGGCCACGATCTACTCGCGGTTCGGGTTCGGCGTCGCCGGCAACTACGCCTCGGTCAAGATCGAGCCGCACCGGGCCCGGCCGGTGCGCGGCGCCGCGTCCGGCGGCACGTTCCGGATGCTCACCAGCGACGAGGTACTCGGTGTGGTCGGCCCGCTCTACGAGCGGTTCGGCCTGCGTCGGCCCGGCATGGTGACCCGGCCTGCGGCGCTCGGCAGTCGCTACTTCGAAGGTGCCGTCAAAGGCACCGAGAGCGAGTACGTGGTCGTGCACACCAACGCCGACGGTGTCGACGACGGCTACGTGCACTACTCGACAAAGTGGGTCGACGGACCGGTCGCCGGCTCGTACGGCTCGGGCACGGTGCACGAGGTGATTGGCGCCGACGACGCGACCGAACTCGCCTTGTGGCGGTTCGTGCTCGACGTCGACCTGGTGAAGGAGTGGAAGTCCGACGAGCGGCCGGTCGACGACCTGATCCAGCAGGCGGTCCGCGACTGCCGCAGCTACACGGTCGTCGAGCTCGACGACGAACAATGGCTGCGCCTGGTCGACGTCGACGCGGCGCTGACCGCGCGTGCCTACAACCCGGTGGAGGGTTCGGTCGTCGTCGAAGTCAGCGACCCGTGGGTGCCCGCCAACAACGGCCGCTGGCGGGTGGCCGGGAACGGCGCCCAGCGCGACGATGCGGCCACGCCCGACCTGAGCGCCCCGATCGAGGCAGTATCGGCCGCCTACCTCGGCGGTCACCCATGGTGGCAGCTGGCCGGCACCGGCGACGTCACCGCCCACGACCCCAACGCGATCGCCCGCGCCGACGCCCTCTTCGTCAGCACCCCCGCCCCCTTCTGCGGCTCGTTCTTCTGACGCCCCCACCGCTGGTCGAGCCGGTCGAACGACGGCACCAAGGGGCTCGGTGGAGAGGCGGTGACGGTCGTCGAGTGGCGCACTCGCGGCGCAGCCGCCCCTCCGTTGTATCGAGACGTGGTGCGCGCGCCAATGGTCTCGATACACCGGCTGCGCCGGCACTCGACCACCGGGGGCGAGCCGCCTACTCGCTGACCCTCTACCCCGCGCAGGTGGGGCAGCGGCCGGTGACGTGGACGTCGATCGCGGTCGCCGTGAAGGTGGCGTTGGCGGCCAGGTCGCTGCGGAGCTGCTCGACGCGGTTGGTGCGGTGGTGCAGCACGGTTCCGCACACGTCGCACACGAGGTGGATCACACCGTCGGGGTGACTCAGCTCCCACGTCGTGGCCGAGTCGTTGCCGGTACGCGACTCGCGGACGAGGTCGAGTTCGGCGAACAGGGCCAGCGCGCGGTACACCGACGACTGGTTGACACCCCGGTCGCGCGCCTGCACGCGCTGGGCCACCTCGGCCGCGCTGAGGTGCCCACCATGATCGCTGAGGACGTCCCACACCAGTTGGCGCGGTTGCGTGACGCGCACCCCGCGGGCACGCAACTCATCGGCGAGATGCACACTTCCAGCGTAGGCCGCAGAGCCCGCCACATCGTTTGCGAACGATGTGCATATTGCAAATGACTTGCAAATACGTCTACGGTCGATCTCCGTGAACGCGATCGTTGCCATGCACGCTCCCGACGGGTTCCTCGAGCCGTGGGTGGCGGTTGCAACCGGCATCATCGCCGCGATCGTGCTCGCATTCGCCTTGCGCGCCAGCGAGCGCGAGCTGGGCGACCGGCAGGTGCCGCTGGCGGGGCTGGCGGCGGCGTTCATCTTCGCCGCGCAGATGTTCAACTTTCCGGTGGCCGCGGGCACGACCGGGCATCTGCTCGGCGGGTGCCTGGCGGCGATCCTGCTCGGCCCGTGGATGGGCATGCTCGTGGTCACCGTTGTGGTAGCCGTCCAAGCGCTGATCTTCGCCGACGGAGGTCTCACCGCGCTTGGCTACAACGTGCTCAACATGGCGGTCGTCACGGCGTTCGGCGGGTGGGCGCTGTTCCACCTGCTGCGGCGCGTGCTCCCCCGCAACGCCACCGGCGTGATCGCCGCGTCCGCGCTGGCCGGGGCCCTCACGGTACCCATCTCGGCGGTCGCGTTCTCGATCGAGTGGCTGTTCGGGGCGACCACCAACGTGTCGTTCGCCGACGTGTTCGCGGCGATGGTTAGCGTGCACATGCTGATCGGCATCGGGGAAGGCCTGATCACCGGGCTGGCTGTCAGCGCCGTGCTCGCCTCGCGTCCCGACCTCGTCACCGGCGCGCGCGATCTCACCCCGGCCGAACTCGGCGAGCGCTCACCGGTGGGCGCCAAGCCGTTCTCTATCGGCGCCCTCGCAGCGGTGGTCTTCGTTGCCGGCATCGTCAGCCAGTTCGCGTTCGACCACCCCGACGGGCTCGAAAAGGTCGCCGACGACAAGGGCTTCGGTGAGGTGGCCAAGAACCACTCGTTCGCCAACAGCATCTTCGCCGACTACGCCACCCAGGGCATCGCCAACGAGCGGGTCAGCCTCGCCGTGGCGGGGGTGTCGGGAGCGGCGATCACCTTGGTCGTCGGTTACGGCATCGCCATCGCCGGGCGCCGGGCGCGCCCCGCGGCCCACGTGTGATGGGCGGCCGCCACGCACGGAACGCCAGCCGCGACCGCGCCACCAACCGCGCGACGAGTCTGCACGCGCACCTCCACCTTCCCGGCCACACCGTGGTCCACCGATTGGGCGCAGCCCCCAAGATCGTCGGTGTAGTGGCGTTCGCGATTGCCGTCGCCGTCACCCCGCAGCGGGCATGGCTCGTGTTTGGCGCCGAGGCCGCGATCGCCGCCGGCACCGTGGCCCTGGCTCGTCTCCCCCTGCGCACCGCGCTCGTAAGGCTCGCGCCGGTCGTGCCGTTCCTGATCGTCGCCGCGCTGATGCCGGTGGTGGGGCGTGGCGCGCGGGTCGATGTCGATGTCGGCCTGTTCACGCTGCGGCTGTCGCGCGAGGGCTTGTGGGCCGGCGGTGCCGTGGCCGCCAAGACCGTGCTCGGGGCGACCGCGAGCGTCGTGCTGGCGAGCACCACCCCGGTCCCCGACATCATCGGCGGGCTCGGCCGCCTGCGTGTACCGGCTGCACTGATCGCGATCGTCGCCTTCATGCTGCGCTACGTCGACCTGCTCGCCGACCAGCTGCGGCGGATGCGCACGGCGATGGTGGCCCGATGTCACGACCCGCGCTGGCTGTGGCAGGCGCGGCCGATCGCGACCTCGCTGGGCACCTTGTTCGTGCGGACGTACGAACGCGGCGAGCGGGTACACCAGGCGATGCTCGCCCGCGGCTTCACCGGCACGCTGCCCGACGGCGGGCGGCCCCTCCACCAACCGCCCGCACGCGAGCAGGTTGCACCGGCCGCGCTCGCCGGGGTGCCCGGGCTGCTCGCCGCGGCCGCGCTCGTCGCCTGGTGGCTGACGTGAGCGTCGGCCTCCGCGCCGAAGGGCTCGAGTTCCACTACCCCGGCGGACCGCCGGTCCTCACCGGGCTCGATCTCGAGGTCGCAGCCGGCGAGCGGGTGGCCGTGCTCGGCCCCAACGGCTCGGGCAAGACCACGTTCGCGCTGCACCTCAACGGCCTGCTCGAACTCCAAGGTGGTCGGCTCCACGTGGGCGCCACCGACGTGCACCGCGACCTCGACCGGGCCGCGCTGGTCGAGCTACGCCGCCGGGTGGGCATGGTGTTCCAGGACGCCGACGACCAACTGTTCATGCAGACCGTGGCCGACGACGTGGCGTTCGGCCCGGCCAACCTGGGCCTGACCGGCGACGCCCGGACGGCCCGCGTCGAACGTGCGCTGGGGGCAGTTCACGCCGGGCACCTGGCGATGCGCACGCCGCATCACCTGTCGGGCGGTGAACAGCGGCGGGTCGCCCTGGCGACCGTACTGGCGATGGAGCCCGACGTGCTCGTGCTCGACGAGCCGACCGCCAACCTCGACCCATTCGGGCGGCGTCAACTCGCCGAACTGCTCACCGGCCTCACACCCACCCAACTGGTCGTGACCCACGACCTGCCGTTCGCGCTGGCCACCTGCCCTCGCTCGGTGATCGTCGCCGACGGGCGGGTGGTGGCCGACGCGGCGACCATCGACCTGCTCGCCGACACAGCGCTACTCGGGCGCTACCGGCTGGAACTCCCCTACGGCATGCGGCTGGTCTGAACCGAGCGCGGCACGACCACCTGGGGTGGGGCGACTCGCGGCGCGCCCGCCCGCACGGCTTCCGACCACGGCAACGGCTCGCCGGCAGACTCGGCCCCGCGGACCCGGCGCAGCCAGCCGATGAGGTCGGCGGCGGCGATCGGTTCGCTGATGCAGAACCCTTGGGCGATGTCGCATCCCACCTCGGCTAGCCGGCGCAACACCTCGAACGACTCGACTCCCTCGGCCACCACTTGGAGGCCGAGGTTGTGGCCGAGGTCGATCGTGGAGCGCACGATCACCTCGTCCTGCTTGTCGGCGAGCATGCCGGTGACGAACGAACCGTCGATCTTCAACTCGTGCACCGGCAACTGGCGCAGATAGGCCAGCGACGAGTAGCCGGTACCGAAGTCGTCGATGGCCATCCGCAGGCCGACCGCATGGAGCCCGTCGATCGTGGCGCGCGTGCGCGGGGCATCGACGAACAGCGAGGTCTCGGTGATCTCCAACGTGAGCAGCTCGGCCGGCAGGCCGTGGGCGTCGAGGTAGCCGCGCACCCGCTCGGGCAGGCGCATGTCGAACAGGTCGTGGGTCGACACATTGACGGCGATGCCGGTACCCAGGCCGGCGGCCCGCAGCTCGGCCAGCTGGGCGATGCCGCGGTTGAGCACCAGGTCGGTGAGCTCTTTGATCAGGCCGGTGTCTTCGGCGACGCGCACGAACTCGGTAGGCGGCACCACTCCACGGGTGGGGTGCTCCCAGCGCACCAGCGCTTCCAGCCCGAGCACGTGGCCGGTGACGATCGACAGCTTCGGCTGGTACACGACTTCGAGCTGATCGTCGTGGATCGCCGTACGCAGGTCGCCCAGCATCGACAACCGGGCCGGCGTGCGCCGGTCGATCTCGTCGCGGTAGAACTCGACCCCGCTGCGCTGCCACTTGGCGTTGTACATGGCGATGTCGGCGCGCCGCATCGGCTGCACCGCATCGCGATCGGTGGCCGTGATGACCGCCGCGCCCACACTCGCGGTGACGACGATCTCGAGCTCGTCGACGGTGACCGGCTCACCGGCCACGCGCACCACCTCGGCGGCAAACGCGGCCACCGCGGCCACCGTGTCTCGGCTGCACAGCAGCGCGAACTCGTCGCCGGCCAGGCGCGACAACACGTCGCCGGGTTCGAGCAGGCGCACGACCCGGTCGGCGAAGGCGACCAGCACGGCGTCGCCGGCGTGGTGACCGAGCGTGTCGTTGACCTCCTTGAAGCGGTCGAGGTCCAGCATCAGCACGCACACGGTCTGCTGCCCGTCGTAGGTATGCACCGCTTCACTGACGAGGCGTTCGAACAATGGGCGGTTCGGCAAGTCGGTCAGCGCATCGTGGCGGGCCTCGTACTCGAGTCGCTCGTGGAGCAGCCCGCGGCGCAGGCTGGTGGCGAGCTGCGTCGCCAGGTTGTCGAGCCGGGCCACGTCGGCGGCGTCGAACCGGTGCGATTGCTCGAGCCGCTCGACCGCCACCAGCACGGCCTGAGGACCGCCGGTGTCGTGGATGGGCGCCACGATCACCGACGCACCCACCGACTCGAACACGCCCGCACGGCGCAGCGCTTCGGCGTTGAGCAGACGCGCCCCGGGCGCGGCAAGAATGGTCTCCCAGCCGGGAGCGTCGACGGCCACCGGCAGCACCAGCGGCACCTCGCCGGCCAGGTGGGTGTCGGCCGCCACGCCGACTTCGAAGCGCACGAGCGCGGCGCCCTGGGCGCGCAGCAGGCGCCGTGTTTCGGCGGCCGCAGTGTCGCCGATTTCGATCAGGTCGAGCGTGCCGCCGATCCGCCCGGCGAACCCGTGCACCGCGTCGAGGTCACGCAGGCTCTGGAGTTGCTCGCCGTAGGTCCACTGCATGTACCACACACCAAGCAGCGGGGCGACGGCCAGCAGCACCAGCCACGGTGACACGACCGCCATCCCGACGGCCATCGCGGCGACGCACGAGTTGAGCAGGTAGAGCCACCACATCGCCCGCAGTTCGATGATGACCCGAGCCGCGAAACCGCCGCCGAACTGGGCGATCGCCGCCGACACGAGGATCAGCGCAGCCGGGCCCATCAACGCCACGGCCAGCCCGGCGGCTCCAACCCGGGCCTGCGGGGTGGAACCCCACCAGTCGACGACGACGTGATAGACGATGCTGGCGAGCACCACCTCGAAGGCGAACAGGGCGACGTTGAAGACGACCTTGAAGTAGGGGTTGCGCCGCAGCAGCACCAGCACGACCAGGCTCAGCGGCAGGCGAGCGATGACGCCCAGCCCGGGGGTCAAGAACACGACGGCCAGCGCGGTCGGCACCTCCGACAGCGACACCGACACCGGCTCGCCGCGCAGGTGCACGTTGAACACGGCGTACTCGAGCACGCCGAACAACACGAGCGTCAGCGGGAGCGCCCACCAGACGGTGCGCCCCGACCACCACTCACCCCCGAACCGTCGCTCGGCAGCGACGACACCGGCTGCCGACACGGCCCCGATCGCGACCGAGAGCCAGACGACGCGCGTCTCGGGAGACACACGAGTCACGGCTCGAAGGGGCCGGGGGGACGGGTTGGCGTGGTCGGTCACGACGGGGTCCGGCGCGCCCGCGGTGGGAGTGCCGCGGGGAGCGTGTGACCTCACGCTACTTGCCGAGGCACGTGCTACCGACGATCAGGACACCAGGCCTGACGATCGGATCGGCAGGCCGGGCGGCCACGATCAACCGCCCGACCGATCTCAATGATGCGTGCGAGGAGTCAGCCCCAGGAGACGCTGCCCCAGGACACCGAGCCCCACGACACACTGGCCAGGTTCGCCAACGCGCCCCACGACACACTGGCGCCCCACGAGACGCTGCCCCACGACACGCTGGCGCCCCACGACACCGAACCCCACGACACACTGGCCAGGTTCGTCAGCGCGCCCCACGAGACGCTGCCCCACGACACCGAACCCCAGGAAACCGAGCCCCACGAGACGCTTGCGAGCAGTTCCGGCACGCCGGCGGCCATCGCCGCCAAGACCGCGACGAACGCTGCTGCGAACAGCGCCGCGAACGCGCTCAGGGTGACCGGACGGGGGCGGTTCACACCGGCCGACACGGGGGCAACCGCGGGAATCGAAATAGCCATGACGCGCATCCTTCGTGTTTGTGGGAGTTCACGGAAAGAACTCACCACGTGTCGTATCGGCACGCACGGTGGCAGGTCCAACGCTTCCAGCACATTTTGCAGAAATTTTTCATAGAACGCTGACAATTGCCCTCTAATTCCACCACTGAGCGTGCTACCGGGGAGTAGCTTCCCCGATGGCCGGCTTCCCCCTCGCGACCCATCTCGTCGTCGACGGAGGCTCCGATGCTCACCTTGTGCTGGGCAGCCAAAGGCGGTAGTGGCACCACAGTTGTTGCCGCCGCGCTCGCGCTCAACCACCCCCCACCCACCCTGCTGGTCGACCTCGACGGCGACCAGCCGCTCGCGCTGGGCGTCGCCCACCCTGTAACACCGGGAGTCGCCGACTGGCTGGCCACCGACGCGCCTGCGGCACGCCTCGGCGGCCTGGAAGTCGCGGTCGGCGACACCGCCCGGCTGCTGCCGCGCGGGTCGCACGCCGCTCCCGCCGACGCCCCGCGGTGGCACGACCTTGCCCGCTTCCTTGCCGAGCAACCGCGCCACGTGGTGGTCGACGCCGGTACCCGGCCACCGCCCGCGCCGCTGGCGGCACTCGCCGCGCAGCGACTGCTGGTCGTGCGCAACTGCTACCTGAATCTCCGCGCGGCGACGGCCTCGGCAGCGGCGGTGGCACCCACCGGTGTGGTCCTCGTCGAAGAACCGGGCCGGCGGCTCGGCGCCGACGACATCGAGGCCGCACTCGCAGTTCCGGTCGTCGCCGTGCTCCTGCTCGACCCGGCCGTGGCGCGCGCTGCCGATGCAGGCCTACTCATGAGTCGCTTGCCGTCCGGGTTGCGCCGGCCGCTGGCCCCACTCGGCTCGCACGTACCGTTGGGCGCCGCGGCATGACCGGCGATCCGTTGGAGGCGCTCGTCGACGCCGCTTGCCAGGCCGCGGCGGGCGAGCCGGGTGACGTCCGCGCGGTCGCCGCGGCCCAGGTCGACCGGCTCGCCCCGCTGCTCGCCAGCACCGACCGCGACCGGGCGATCGAGCGCGTCGTCGCCCGCCTGGCCGGTCTCGACGTGCTCGACGAGTACCTGCGCGACCCCGACGTTGACGAGGTGATGGTGAACGCCGGGCGGCACGTGTGGGTCGACCGCTGCGGTGTGCTCACCCACGTCGCCGACCTGCCACCGGGCGCCGTCGACGTCGTGCTCGAGCGGGTGCTCGCCCCGCTCGGCAAGCGGCTCGACCGTACCCGACCGATCGTCGACGCCCGATTGCCCGATGGTGCACGTGTGTGTGCCGTGGTTGCCCCGGTGGCGGTCGACGGGTCGACGATGTCGATCCGCCAGCATCGGCCGCACTACCTGCCGCTCGACGCGTTCGCCGCCGCGCCGGTGGCCCGCCTGCTGCGGCAACTCGTAGCTGGGCGCGCCAACATCGTCGTCAGCGGTGCCACGTCGGCCGGCAAGACCACGTTGCTCGCCGCCCTCGCCGCTTGCGCACCGGCAGGAGATCGGTTGGTGGTCCTCGAAGACACCACCGAGCTGAGCTTGCCCGGGCGCCACGCGGTACGACTCGAAGCGTTGCGCCCCATCGCCGACACCGTTCAGCCGGTCGAGTTGGCCGATCTCGTCCGCACCGCGCTCCGCCTGCGGCCCGACCGGCTGGTGGTCGGCGAGTTCCGCGGCGCCGAGGTGCTCGCCGTGGTGCAAGCGCTCAACACCGGCCACGACGGGTCGCTGTCGACGTGCCATGCCAACTCCGCCGTCGATGCCCTGCGCCGTACCGAGACGCTGGTGATGCAGGCCGCCCCGAGTTGGCCACTGGCAGCGATCCGCCGCCAGGTCACCCGCTCGCTCGACATCGTGGTGCACGTCGCCCGGCGGCCCTCCGGCGAGCGGCAGGTGGTCGAGGTCGCCGAGGTGGTCGAGTCGGGCGACGAACCCGCGGTCGTACAACTCGCCGACGGCGGGCAGGTCGTCGCCGAGCCCACCCGCCTGCGCGCGTTCGCGGCCGGCCGATGAGCGCCGCCGCACTCACCGCCCTCACCGTCGTCGTCGCCGGCCTGGCCCTCCGCCCCGCCCCACCCCGCCGCGATCTCTCACTCTGCGCCGAGCCCAAGGTGGTTGAGCCTGTCGAAACCACCGCAGGCCGCCGGACCGGGCGATGGCGACGAACTCAACCACCGCGACCCGACGACACCGCCCGCTGGTGCACCGACCTGGCCCGCGCCGTGCGGTCCGGGTCGACGCTCACCGCCGCCGTCCGCGACACCCGCCCGCCCGAGCACGCCTTCGCATCACTGGCGTCGGTCCGTCTCGCGCTCGACCGCGGCACCCGGCTGGCCGACGCGATCGATCAGGCCGGCGCCGACGACGCCGACGTGCAGTTGGCGCTGACGGTGGTGCGGGCCTGCGCCGAACACGGCGGGCCGCCCGGCGAGCCGCTCGACCGCGCCGCGGCGACACTGCGGGCGCGAGCCGCCGACCTCGCCGACCGGCGCACACACAGCGCCCAGGCGCGGATGTCGGCGGTGGTCATGACGTGGCTACCGGCAGCAATGCTCGGATTGCTGCTCGCCAGTTCGGCGCCGGCGCGGGCGGCCGTCGCCAGCCCCGCCGGGGCCACCGCCGTCGCCGTCGGAGCGGCCCTGAACAGCGCCGGATGGCGCTGGATGAATCGCATCATCGGAGGCCGCCGGTGAAGCTCGGTGGGAACACCCGCGCCACCCAGCGCCGCGCGGTCAGCGCCCTGCCCGACCTGGTCGAACTGGTGATCGTCGGTGTCCGCGCCGGCCTCACCCCTGCCGCTGCGCTCGGCGTCGCCGGGCGCCACGCCGCGCCCGAGTTGCAGCCGGCGGTCGCTGAGGTGATGCGGCGGCTCGAACGCGGCGCACGCCTCGCCGACGCGCTCGGCGCGCTGCCGGAACGGCTCGGGCCGGCCGCGGCCACGTTTGCCGACGCGCTCGCCACCGCCGACCGCTACGGCCTGGCGCTCGAACCGGTGCTCGACCGGCTCGCTGCCGACGCCCGCACCGAACGTCGGCGCCAGGCCGAGCAGCACGCGCGCACGCTGCCGGTACGCCTGGCGTTCCCGCTCGTCACCTGCACGCTCCCCGCGTTCGTGCTGCTGGCCATCGTCCCCGCCCTGCTGGGGGCCCTCTCGACGCTGCGCGGCCTCACGCCGTAGCGGTCCACCGAACCACTCGAACCCAGGAGACAACCCATGCCCGCACGACCGCTTCCCACGCCCGCCCGCGACCGCGGCCAGGCCACCACCGAGTACGCCTTGATCCTGCTCGCCGCCGCACTGGTCGGCGTGCTGGTCATCGGCTGGGCCACCGCCGGGGGCGGCGCGGCCACCATCGGCAGCCTGTTCGACCGGGTCATCCAGTCGGTGATCGACAAGGTCTGACAGGGCCCGCGTGAGCCGTCGACACCGCGACGTCGGCCAGGCCGCGGTCGAGTTGGCACTGGCGTTGCCCGCGGTCGTGCTGGTCACGCTCGGCATCGTCCAAGTGCTGGTGGTGGTGACCGACCAGATCACCGTCGAGTTGGCCGCCCGCGAGGGCGCCCGGGCCGCGGCCGTGGCTGCCGACCCGGGCGCCGCGGCCACCGCCGCGGCGCGCACGGCAGTGTCGCTCGACCCGATCGACGTGTCGACCGGTGCCGACGCCGATCGAGTTACGGTCACCGTCACCTACACCAGCCGCACCGACGTCCTGCTGATCGGTCGCCTGATCGGCGACGTCGAGTTGCGCGCCGACGTCACGATGGCCCGCGAGCCTCCTTGAGCCGACGACCTACATTGGTAGCAGCCCGCCGACCCGCGAGTCCCCCCATGAACGAGCCCGACGAGATCCTGCACATCGCCCTCCCCGACGACTGGGACGCCGCCAAGGCCACCGGCGAGTACCGCGTGAGCACCCGTGGCCACACGCTCGACGCAGTGGGCTTCATCCACTGCTCGTACCCGCACCAGGTGGTACGGGTGGCCAACTTCGCCTACGCCGACCTACTCGAGCTGGTGCTGCTGCACCTCGAACCCGAGTTACTCGACGCCGAGGTGCGAGTGGAACCGGCCGCCGAGAATGCGGCCGAGCTGTTCCCGCACGTGTACGGCCCCATCCCCACCGCCGCGGTGGTGGCCGAGACGTGGTGGGATCGCGGCGACGACGGACTCTGGCACCGCCCGTTCTTCTGAACCGCGCCCGCGGGGCAACGCCTCAGTCCGCCGACCGCATGCCGACGACGACGATGTTCGACCTGGTCACGGCGGTTGGGCCGCCGGCGGCCTTGGTGGACCGTTCGTGGAGCCCAGCCTGCGTGGCGCTTGAACGCAAAGCGTTACGAGCCTGGATTCACCGGGATGGCGGTGGGGAACGAGCCGCCAGATCGGTGGGTCCAGGCTCACGGGCCGGTGAAGATGCCGCCTTCGCCGTGGCCGTCTTCCCCGCCGTGCTGGGCGTAGTAGGCGACCTTCGGGTCGTACTGCCGGGCCGATTCCTCCCACGAGGTGAGTTCGGCCCGGCCGACGACGTGCCAGTGCACCTCGTCGGGGCCGTCGGCGAGGCGCAGCGTGCGCTGGCCGGCGTACATCTGTGCCAGCGGCGTCCACTGCGACACGCCGGTCGCTCCGTGAACTTGGATCGCTTCGTCGATGATCTGGCAGGTGCGGATCGGCACCATCGCCTTCACCGCCGACACCCACACGCGGGCCTCGGCGTTGCCAAGCACGTCCATCGCCTTCGCCGCGGTGAGCACCATCCGGCGCATCGCCTCGATCTCGATCCGCGCCTTGGCCAACACCTCGACGTTCTTGCCGAGTTGGGCGACCGGCTTGCCGAACGCCTGCCGTGACAGGCCTCGCTCGGCCATCAACCCGAGCGCCCGCTCGGCCGCCCCCACCGAGCGCATGCAGTGGTGGATGCGGCCCGGGCCGAGCCGCACCTGGCTGATCTCGAATCCGCGGCCTTCACCCCACAGCACGTTCGAGTACGGCACCCGCACGTTGTCGAACCGCAGGTGCATGTGACCGTGTGGGGCGTCGTCCTCGCCGAACACGTGCATCGGCCCGACGATCTCGACACCGGGCGCGTCCATCGGCACCAAAATCTGGCTTTGGCGACGGTACGGGGCCGCGTCTGGGTCGGTGACCACCATCACGATCATGATCTTGCAGCGCGGGTCGCCGGCCCCTGAGATGTAGTACTTCTCACCGTTGATGACCCACTCGTCGCCGTCGCGCACGGCCCGGCAGGCGATCTGCTTGGCGTCGGACGACGCCACGTCGGGCTCGGTCATCGCGTACGCCGAACGGATCTCGCCGTTCAACAACGGCGTCAGCCACCGCTCTTTCTGCTCGCGCGTGCCGACCCGCTCGAGCACCTCCATGTTCCCCGTGTCGGGGGCCGCGCAGTTGAGCACCTCCGAGGCAATCGGGTTCTTCCCCAACTCGACCGCGATGTACGCGTAGTCGAGGTTCGACAGACCCTCACCCGTCTCGGCGTTCGGCAGGAAGAAGTTCCACAACCCAGCCGACTTGGCCTGCGCCTTGAGCGAGTCGAGCAACTCCAACTGGCCCTCGCCGTAGCCCCACCGCTCGGCCCGGCCCACCCCGAGCGCGAAGAACTCGGCGGTGTTCGGCTCGATCACCTCGGCGATGAACGCCGTCACCCGATCGAACAACGGCCGCGCCGCCCCCGACATCCGCAGGTCGTACATCTCCGGCGTGGACGGCAACGCGGTCATACAGCGAACATACGCGGCCTACCGTCCGCGGGTTCAACCTGGAGCCACCGATCGCGGCGGCTGCTCGTCGACGTTGCCTCAGCTCACGTGAGGTTGCGTCCACGGTTGGCCCGAGCGCACCCACCAGTAGAGCCCAGCCTGCGTGGCGCTTGAACGCACAGGGGTACGGCTCGTGGAGCTTCAGCTGCGCGCCGAGCGGCGGCGGTCGCCACGCCGGAGAAAGCGCGTTTGCTCGGCCTCCAGCGCGGCTTCCTCGGCCACCAGGCGTTCCAGGCTGGTGAGCCGGGCCGGGTCGAGCTCGCCGGCTTCGATCGCGGCCTGCACCGCACAGCCGGGTTCGCGGTCGTGCTTGCAGTCGCGGAACCGGCACTGCTCGGACAGGTCGAACACGTCGGCGAACGCGCGCTCGATGCCCTCGCCCGACAACCACAGGCTCACCGCCCGAACCCCGGGCGTGTCGATCAACAGGCCACTGCCGGGCAGCGTGAGCAGCTGCGCGGCGACCGTGGTGTGACGGCCGCGCTGGTCGGCCTCGCGGACTTCGCCGGTGTCCATCACCGCCTCGTCGAGCAGGGCGTTGACGAGCGTCGACTTGCCCACCCCCGACGCACCGAGGAACGCCAGCGTGCGGTTTCCGGCGGCGTACCCGCGGATCGCGTCGAGACCGGTGCGGGCGCGTCCGCTCACGACCAGCACCGGCACGCCGAGCGCCACCGCGGCCAGTTCGGCGCGGGTGGGTTCGGGGTCGTCGGTGGCGTCGGCCTTGGTGAGCACCACCACCGGCGTCGCCCCCGAGTCGAACGCCAACACCAGTTCGCGTTCGAGCCGACGCTGATTGGGTGGCGTGCCGAAGGCGTGCACGAGGAACACCACGTCGATGTTGGCGGCGAGCGTGTCGGCCTCGAACCGGTCGCCCTCGAAGCTCGCCCGGCGCACGAACGCCGACTGCCGGTCGAGCACGTGGTCGACGGTTTCGCCGTCGGCGGACGCGACCACCCAGTCGCCCACCGCGACGTCGGCGGTGATGTTGCGTACTCGGAGCGGGTCGTCGCTCAGGGCATCGGCAGCCGACCTCCACAGCGTCGACCACCCCCGGTCGACCCGGGCGACCCGGGCGGGCACGCCAGGGGCGCCGAGCGCCTCCCAGACCGACTGCAGCGACGCGTTCCAGCCCAGCGCCAGGTCGGGCTGGGTCGCGGGATGCACAGCCCACGACGGTACTGCGCCCAAGCGGACAGTTTCGGACCGGTTGGCCGTGCACGATCGATTGGTCACGGGGGCTAACCCCCGTGACCGTCACAAGCATCCGGCCTTAGGCTTGCGCCCGCCTCTCGCCCCCACCCCCAACGTCCAACCCGGAGGAACCGTGTACATCCGCATCGCTCGCTGGTGCTATCGCAACCGCGTGGTCGTCGTCGTCGCCTGGGTCGTGGCGTTCATCGTCATCCAAATCGTCAGTGCCGCGGTCGGCACCGACTTCAGCGAGGAGTTCGACTCGCTGGGCTCCGAGTCCGACCGCGGCTTCACCGTGTTGCAGGACAACTTCGGCGGCGAGGGAGCCTCGTTCCTCCAGGGCACCATCGTCGTCAAGGCCGACCAGGGTGTCGACCAACCCGAGGTGCGCGCGGCGCTCGACCAACTCGTCGCCACGGCCCGCGCGGTCGACGGCATCCACGTGGTCGACCCGTTCGACGCCAACGCCGCGGCCCAGCTGTCGGCCGACGGCACGATCGCCTACGCCACGATGGAGGGCAACGACGACATCGTCTCGTTCAACGACACGGCAGCGCTCGGCGAAGACCTGCTCGAACTCGGCCACGAACTCGAAGCGCAGGTACCCGGCCTCGACGTCGAGATCGGCGGGCAGGCGTTCGCGATGTTCGAGGTGCCCGAGTCGGAGGTGATCGGTATCGCCTTCGCGATCGTCATCCTCATCCTCGCCTTCG
Organism: Ilumatobacter sp.; assembly: GCA_035556435.1. Taxonomy (GTDB): domain Bacteria; phylum Actinomycetota; class Acidimicrobiia; order Acidimicrobiales; family Ilumatobacteraceae; genus Ilumatobacter. Next base: position 51,127 of record DATMEY010000036.1, read on the forward strand.
GTTCGGTGCTGGCGATGGGCCTGCCGATGGCGGTCGCCCTGGCCGGCGTGGGCATCGGTATCGCCCTGTCGAACCTGGCGTCGAACGTCACCTCGATGCCCGAGATGGCGCCGATCATCGCCACCATGATCGGGCTCGGCGTGGGCATCGACTACGCGCTGTTCACGGTCACCCGCTATCGCGAGGGCCTCCACGACGGGTTCGCGCCCGAGGCCGCCACGGCCGCGGCGGGCGACACGGCCACCCGGGCGGTGGTGTTCGCCGGGCTCACCGTCGTCGTGTCGCTGCTCGGCCTGCTGCTGATCGGGCTGTCGTTCGTGGCCGGGTTGGGCGTCGCCGCAGCGCTCACGGTGTCGGTCACCATCGCCGCCACGCTCACCCTGCTGCCTGCCCTGCTCGGGTTCGCCCAGTTGCGCGTCGAACTCACCCGCTGGCGCGGGCTGATCGCGGCCGGGCTGATCGCGGTCTCCCTGCTGGGGGTCGGCCTGAAGGTCGACGCCCTGCTGTTCGCCGCCCCGCTCGGTGTGCTGGTGCTGATCGTCGGCCTGTTCGTGCCGATCCTCAAGCGCCCGGTGAAGATGCCCGAACGCAAGCCGGTCGAAGAGAGCGTCTGGTACCGCTGGAGCCACTTCATCCAGCGCCACCCGTGGCCGTCGCTGCTGGCCGGCGTGGCGGTGCTGTTGTTCCTCGCGTTCCCACTCACCGACTTGCGCCTGGCCGCCACCGACGAGGGCAACTTCCCCGAACACTCCACCACCCGCCAGGCGTACGACCTGCTCACCGACGGGTTCGGGCCCGGCTTCAACAGCCCGCTGATCGTGGTGGCCACGCTCGACGGGCCCGACGACCTGGCCGCGTTCACCGAGGTCGTCGCCGCGATCAAGGCCGAGCAGGGCGTGGTCGACGACGGGCTGCCGCCGTTCCCGAACGACCCGACGAATCCGACTGCCGCGATCGCCCAGGTGTACTCGGAGACGTCGCCCCAGTCGATCGAGACCGAACAGCTCGTCGAACGCTTGCGCAACGAGGTCGTCCCCGCGGCCGAGGTCGCCGCCGGTGGCCAGGTCGAGGCCCTCATCACCGGCATGGTGCCCGGCAACATCGACTTCAGCGAGTACCTGTCCGGGCGCCAATTGGTGTTCTTCGGCGTGGTGCTGCTGGCGTCGTTCTTGCTGTTGATGATCGTGTTCCGGTCGGTGCTGGTGCCGGTCAAGGCGGTGATCATGAACCTGCTGTCGATCGCCGCCGCGTACGGCGCCGTGGTCGCCTTGTTCCAGTGGGGCCACCTCGGGTCGATCACCGGCATCGCCGAAGGGCCAATCGAGCCGTGGGCACCGATGATGCTGTTCGCGATCGTGTTCGGCCTGTCGATGGACTACGAGGTGTTCCTCTTGTCGCGCATCCGCGAGGAGTACGAGCACACCGGCAGCGCCAAGAACTCGGTCGCCGACGGGCTGGCGTCCACGGCCCGGGTGATCAGCGCGGCGGCGGCGATCATGGTGGTGGTGTTCGGCAGCTTCATCCTCGAAGACAACCGGGTCAGCAAGCTGATGGGTACCGGCCTGGCAATCGCCGTGCTGCTCGACGCGACCATCGTGCGGATGCTGCTCGTGCCGGCCACCATGGAGCTACTGGGCGACAAGAACTGGTGGATCCCCAAGTGGCTCGACCGCATCCTCCCCCGGCTGCACGTCGAGGGCTCGCCGAACCACAAGGCCCAGATCGCCGCGATCCAGGCCGAGATCGACGCCGCCGAACCGGCCGCCGAAGCCCAACTCGAACCCGTCGGCTGACCCCGCTCGACCCGGCTGGCACCACTACGAGGGTGGTAACGACCCGCTCAACCACCGGACGGGCGCCGACCAAGGTGGTTGAGCCTGTCGAAACCACCGAGAGCACGCATCGGCTCTGTCAGCCGGGTCGTAGCTGGCAGCGCGGGCACCAGTAGGTCACGCGTCGGTACAGGCCCTGGCGCGCCGTTCGGATCGGCGTGCCGCACGTGTAGCAACGGCGGCCCGCGCGCCCGTACACGGCGAGGCCGCGCGGATGGGTGCGGCGCGGCCCAGGGCCGAGGTTGGCCTGGAGTTGGCGAGCGGCGGTGGCCCACAGTTCGCGGCGGGCATCGTCGCCGAGTTCACCGAGCGGCGTGAACGGCTCGAGCCCCACCGCGAAGCACACCTCCGACTTGAACACGTTGCCGATGCCGGCCGCGATCTGCTGGTCGAGCAACGCATCGGCCACCTCGGTGGCGGGGTCGGCGAGCGCCACCCGGGCGAGCACCGTGGCCAGCACCGCGGGCTCGAGACTGCCGGCACGGCACAAGTCGGGGCCGAGGCCCGCCATCGCACGCGCCCCGGCAGCGCGGCGGTAGGTCTCGACCACCGGTGCCGAGAAGCACACGGCCACCCAGCCGGTGTCGACCTCGATCACCACCCGGGCGAGGTGCGCCGGTTTGCGCCACCGCTCACCGGCTCGGTACAGGTGCCACGACCCGTTCATGCGCAGGTGCGTGCGTAACGAGAGCCCGCCGTCGAAGTGGATCAACAGGTGTTTGCCGTGGGCCTCGACGTCGTCGATGGTCGTGCCCGGCCACGGGCGGGTGCCGACGAGGCGCGGCGCTTCGAAGCGCACGAGCGCGGCACCGGCCAAGGTCGGGCGCAACCGTTCGGCCGCCCGGTAGATCGTGTCGCCCTCGGCCACCCCACCAGTCTTCCCGAATCGCTCGCCGCCGTAACTCGAACGGCCCCGTAGCCTCGGAGGCGTGAGCAAGGTTCTGTCTGCTGTCGCCTGGCCGTATGCCAACGGCCCGCGGCACATCGGCCACGTCGCTGGCTTCGGTGTGCCGTCCGACGTGTTCAGCAGGTACATGCGGATGGCCGGCCACGACGTGCTGATGGTGTCGGGGTCCGACGAGCACGGCACGCCGATCCTGATCGCCGCCGACGAAGCCGGGCTCACCGTGCAGGAGCTGGTCGACCGCAACCACCGCCTGATCGCGAACGACCTGTGCGCGCTCGGGCTGAGCTACGACCTGTACACGCGCACCACCACCCGCAACCACTACGCGGTCGTGCAAGAGCTGTTCCTCGGCGTGTACCGCAACGGGTACTTCGTCGAGCAGACCACCAAGGGGGCGATCTCGCCGTCCACCGGGCGCACGCTGCCCGACCGCTACATCGAGGGCACCTGCCCGATCTGCGAGTACACCGGCGCCCGTGGCGACCAGTGCGACAACTGCGGCAACCAGCTCGACCCGGCCGACCTGATCGACCCGCGCAGCCGGATCAACGGCGAGGTGCCCGAGTTCGTCGAGACCCAGCACTTCTTCCTCAACCTGCCGGCGCTGGCCGACGCGCTCGGCGAATGGCTCGACGAGCGCGAGGCGTCGGGCACGTGGCGGCCGAACGTCATCAAGTTCAGCCAGAACATCCTCGCCGAGGTGCGCCCGCGGGCGATGACCCGCGACATCGACTGGGGCATCCCGGTGCCGCTCGACGGGTGGCGCGACAACCCGACCAAGAAGCTGTACGTGTGGTTCGACGCGGTGATCGGCTACCTGTCGGCATCGATCGAGTGGGCCCGGCGTACCGGCCACCCCGATGCCTGGCGCCAGTGGTGGAACGTACCCGAGGCTCGGTCGTACTACTTCCAGGGCAAGGACAACATCACGTTCCACGCCCAGATCTGGCCGGCCGAACTGCTCGCCTACGCCGGCCGTGGCTCCCAGGGCGGCAGCCCCGGCGAGTACGGCGAGCTGGGCCTGCCCACCGAGGTGGTCGCCAGCGAATTCCTCACGATGGAGGGCAAGAAGTTCTCGTCGTCGAAGAAGGTCGTGATCTACGTCGGCGACCTGCTGTCGCGGTACCAGCCCGACGCGTTCCGGTACTTCGTCGCCGCGGCCGGGCCGGAAAGCCAGGACGCCGACTTCACGTGGGCCGAGTTCGTGCGCCGCACCAACGACGAGCTGGTCGCCGGGTGGGGCAACCTGGTCAACCGGACGGCCAACCTGATCAACAAGAACTTCGGGGCGATCCCCGCGGCCGGCAAACTCAACGACGCCGACCGCGCCGTACTCGACGTGGTCGCCGCCGCGTTCGGCGAGGTCGGCGCACTGATCGAACGCCACCGCCAGCGGGCCGCGGTCGGCGAGGCGATGTGGGCGGTCGGTGAGGTCAACGCGTACCTGTCCGACACCGAGCCGTGGAAGCTCAAGTCGCCCGAGCAGCGCGAACGGCTGGGCACGATCCTGCACGTCGCCGCCCAGTGCGTCACCGACTTGAACACGATCCTGTCGCCGTTCCTGCCGTTCTCGGCCAACGCCGTCGACCAGGTCCTCGGCGGGGCCGGCGACGTGCAGCCGCTGCCCCGGATCGACGAGGTCGACGACCTCGACGGCGGCGCCCCATACCCCGTCATCACCGGCGACTACACCTCGACGCGACCGTGGGCGCACCGCCCCGTCGTCGCAGGTACACCCGTCGGCCCACCCACCCCCGTCTTCGTCAAGCTCGACCCCAAACTGGTCGACGAAGAGGTCGCCCGCCTCGGGGCGCCTTGACAACCACCCCCCTCACCCCGTAACAGTTCCCCGCAATGGCTAGACCGCTCGTCGTCGTCGAATCGCCCGCCAAGGCCAAGACGATCTCCAAGTTTCTCGGCGACACGTTCGACGTGCGCGCCTCGGTGGGCCACGTCGCCGACCTGCCCAGCAAGGGTTTGAACATCGACGTCGACAACGGGTTCAAGCCCACGTACGAGCTGACCGAGCGCGGCAAGCAGGTGGTGAAAGACCTGCGGGCGGCACTGAAGGAAGCGTCCGAGCTGTACCTCGCCACCGACGAAGACCGCGAGGGCGAGGCGATCTCATGGCACCTCGTCGAGTACCTGAAGCCGAAGGTGCCGGTGAAGCGGATGGTGTTCCACGAGATCACCAAGACCGCGATCGACCACGCCGTCGCCAACCCGCGCCAGATCGACTACGGCCTGGTCGACGCGGCCGAGACGCGCCGCATCCTCGACCGGCTCTATGGCTACGAGGTCAGCCCGGTGCTGTGGCGGCGGGTGAACCGGGGCCTGTCGGCCGGCCGGGTGCAAAGCCCGGCGGTGCGCCTGATCGTCGAGCGCGAGCGCGAGCGGATCGCGTTCGTGTCGGCCGGGTACTGGGACATCGAGTTGGCCTCGGCCACCCAGCCGGCGTTCACCGCCACGCTGGTCGAGGTCGACGGCGCCCGCGTCGCCACCGGCAAGGACTTCACCGACGCCGGCGAACTGCGCGACGCGTCGAAGACCGTGGCGCTCGACGAGGCCCGGGCGGTCGCGCTGGCCGACGGGCTGACGGGCGCCGACGTCGTCGTCCGTTCGGTCGAGGAGAAGCCGTACCGGTCGTCGCCCAAGCCACCGTTCATGACGTCGACGCTCCAGCAGGAGGGTGGGCGCAAGCTGCGCCTGTCGTCGAGCCAGGTGATGCGACTCGCCCAGGGGCTGTACGAGCGGGGCTTCATCACGTACATGCGTACCGACAACGTGGCGCTGTCGGAGGAAGCGCTCAACGCCGTGCGCGCGGCGGTCACCGGCGAGTACGGGCAGAACTTCCTGTCGCCGGCCCCCAAGCAGTACTCGTCGAAGTCGAAGACCGCCCAAGAGGCTCACGAGGCGATCCGCCCCACCACCCCGCTGCGCAACCCGCAGGCCGTGGCGAGCGAGTTGAACAGCCAGGAGCTGGCGCTGTACCGGCTGATCTGGCAGCGCACGCTGGCCAGTCAGATGGCCGACGCCACCGGCGTCACCGTCAGCCTGCGCCTCGGCGCGACCGCTCAGGTCGCCTCCAAGGTGGTTGAGCCTGTCGAAACCGCCGACTGCGTGTTCGCCGCCTCGGGCACCACGATCACGTTCCCCGGCTACCGGGCCGTGTACGTCGAGTCGTCGGCCGACGACAGTGACGGTGATGGCACGAAGGAAGCGCTGCTGCCGGCGCTCGCCACCGGCGACCCGGTGCCGGTCGAGTCGTTGACGCCGAACGGCCATTCCACCTCGCCACCGGCCCGCTACACCGAGGCCTCGCTGGTGAAGCGCCTGGAAGAGCTCGGCATCGGCCGCCCGTCGACCTGGGCATCGATCATCCAAACCGTGCAGGACCGCGGGTACGTGTGGAAGAAGGGCCAGGCGCTCGTGCCGACCTGGACCGCGTTCGCCGTGGTGGGCCTGCTGGAACAGCACTTCGACGACCTCGTCGACTACGCCAACACGGCCGGAATCGAAGAAGACCTCGACGAGATCGCCAACGGCACCAAGCGCAAGGACGCCTGGTTGCAGGAGTTCTATTTCGGCTCCGACGACGACAGCGACACCGACCTGCCGGGCCTCAAGAAACTCGTCGAGGAAAACCTCGACAAGATCGACGCGGCCGAGATCAATACGTTCCCGCTCGGCGCCGACGACAACGGCGAACTGGTCGTGGTCAAGCCCGGCAAGTACGGGCCGTACGTCAAGCGCGGCGACGACACCGCCAGCGTCCCCGACGACCTGACGCCCGACGAACTCACCGTCGCCAAGGCACTCGAACTGCTGGCGCTGCCCAAGTCGGACGAACCGATCGGCGAGCTCGACGGGCTCCCAGTGTTCGCCAAGAACGGGCGCTACGGGCCGTACGTGCAGTGGGGTGAACCCGGCAACCTGCCACCCGGGCTGGAGAAGCCGAAGATGGCCTCGCTGTTCAAGACCATGGAACTCTCGCGGGTCACCGTCGACGACGCCGAGCAATTGTTGCGCCTGCCGCGCACGCTCGGGGTCGACCCGGCCGACGGGCAGGAGATCGTGGCCAACAACGGGCGCTACGGCCCGTACGTGGTGAAGGGCAAGGACTTCCGCAACATCGAGTCGGAAGAGCAGTTGCTCACGATCACACTCGACCAGGCGGCCAAGATCTTCTCGCTGCCAAAGGTGTTCAAGCGCGGCGCGGCGCGCAACATGGCCGCCGCCGGCCCGCTGCGCGAGTTCGGGGAAGATCCGGTGTCGAAGCGGGCGGTCGTCGCCAAGGACGGCAAGTTCGGCGTCTACGTCACCGACGGCGAGACGAACGCCTCGCTCGGCAAGGGTGATCGGGTCGAGTCGATGCCGCCCGAGCGGGCGTTCGAGCTGCTGGCGATCCGCCGCGAACACATCGCCGCCAACGGCGGCCCCAAGAAGAAAAAGGCCGCCCCCCGCAAGAAGAAGTAGTGGGTGCCTGGCCTGCAGGCCAGGTTCCACGAACGATGCACCGAAGCCAAAGCCGACGCGACCGCTGTCGCCTGGGGCAACGCCGACGGACGACCGCAGCGATCGGTGGATCCAGGCTGAGGTGGCTGAGCCCGTCGTTGCCGCCGGTCGGTAGGGTGCCCGGCGTGCCAGCCGTGTACATCGCGTTCGAGGGGGCCGAGGCCTCGGGGAAGAGCACGCAGGCCAAGCGTCTGGCCCAGGCGATCGGCGCCGTACACACCCGCGAGACCGGCGGCACGCCGATCGGCGCGCGGTTGCGCGAGATTCTCCACGACGTGACCGTCACCGACCTCGACCCGCGCGCCGAGGCACTGATCACCGCCGCCGACCGGGCCCAGCACCTCGCCACCGTCGTCGAGCCGGCGCTCGCCGCAGGCCGCCACGTGGTCAGCGACCGCACCGTCTACTCGGCGCTCGCCTATCAGGGCTACGGCCGGGGGGTGCCGCTCGACGAGCTGCGCGGCATCAACGACTGGGCCGTACGCGGCCGCTGGCCCGACTTCGTGTTCCTCCTCACCGTGTCGGCCGGCACCACCGCCCGCCGGATGGGCAAGCGCGATCTCGACCGGTTCGAGCAGGCGGGCGACGAGTTCCACGCCCGCGTCGATGAGGGGTTCCGCGAGATGGCCGCGGCCGACCCGGGCAGGTGGCTCGTCGTCGATGCCGACCACCCGATCGACGACGTGTCGACGCTGATCCGCAACGCCGTCCGGGAGCGCTTCGATGTCTGACGTCACGGCTGCCACCACCGGCACGGTGTGGGACGGGGTGGTGGGGCAAGACGCCGCGGTGGCTCGGCTGCGTCGGGCCGCCGGCGACCCCACCCACGCCTACCTGTTCGTGGCGCCGCGGGGTTCGACCGCCGACGTCGCCGCCCGGGCGTTCGCGGCCGTGCTGATCGGCGGGTCCGACGACGTCGGTGGCCGTGATGCTGGGCTGGCGCTGCGTGGCGAACACCCCGACGTGCACGAGGTGCGTCGCGAGGGCGCCTCAATCTCGGCCGATCAGGCCCGCGAGATCGTGCGGATCGCGTCGAGGTCGCCGGTCGAGGGCGACCGCAAGGTGCTGATCCTGCACGACTTCCACCTGCTGTTGCCGAACGGTGCCGCGCGCCTGTTGAAGACGATCGAGGAGCCGCCGCCGTCGACGGTGTTCGTGATCCTCGCCGAGTTCATCCCCAACGACCTGATCACGATCGCCTCGCGCTGCGCTCGGGTCGACTTCCGCAGCGTGCCCGCCGGAGAGATCACGGCTCGGCTGGTCGCCGAAGGCGTCCCCGAACCCGAGGCACAGGCCGCCGCCGAGGCATCCGGCGGCGACGTCGGCCGTGCCCGGCTGCTGGCCACCGACCCCGACCTCGCCGCCCGCCGGGCCGCGTTCGCCGACGTGCCCCGTCAGGTCGATGGCACCGGGGCCACCGCGCTGCGCCTCACCGACGAGTTGCTCGCCCTCGTGGAACGCGCGGCGGCCCCACTCGCTGCCCGGCACACGGCCGAGGTCGCCGAGCTGGAAGCGCGGATCAAGCAGTACGGCGAGCGCGGCTCGGGCAAGAAGGCGCTGGCCGACCGGCACAAGCGCGAGCTACGCCGGCACCGCACCGACGAGTTGCTGGCCGGCCTGTCGGTCGTCGCCGCGACCTACCGCGACGCGTTGGCTGCCGGAGCGGTGCGGCGCCCCGACGACGCGGTCGCGGCGGTACACCGCATCCACGCCGACATGGAGGCGTTTGCGATCAACGCCAACGAGACGCTGCTGCTCCAGGCCCTGTTGTGGGACCTGCCCTCACTCGCCGCCGGTTGAGCCGCTTCCGGTGGTTGAGCCGGTCGTTACCAGGGCGAGCACCTCACCGACGGTGAGCTCGATCACCTCACTGCTGTCGATCGGCTCCCACGTGCCATCGCGGTTGGCGAGCAACCGCACCGTGCCGTTCGGCAGGTCGACCTCGAGGTACTCCTTGACGTTCCACGCCGCGTAGAACGGGAGCTTCTCGCCGCGGATCTCGCGCGGCGACATGATCTCGACCACCAGCTCGGCGGTCGCCATGTACGCCGGCGACGTGCGGGCGGTGTCGGGCCGGGTGACCGCGATGTCAGGCACCTTGGCGTCCCACTTGTCGATGCCGACGTTCATCGGCGTGACGACCCACAGCCCGAGCGGGTCGCATCGCCCGAGCAGCAGGGCGCACAGCCGGGCCACGACCAAGCCGTGTTCAGGCGACGGCCCGCCCACGACGCGGTACACCCCCTCCCACCACTCGTCGAAGGTGTCGAGCCCGAGCGCGCGACGCCGCTCGATGAGTGCCTCCAGCTCGGGCAGTTCCTCGGTGCTCGACTGCACCACCAACATGGTCATACACGGTACCCCCTCGGGACGTGACGGGTCAGGGGGAAGCCGGCCACTCGCCAGGTTACGGAGGGGGTGTCACGGGGTGGTCGGCCGATAGAGTTGCCAGCCGCGCCCGGTTAGCTCAGTCGGTAGAGCAATTCACTCGTAATGAATAGGTCGCCAGTTCGATTCTGGCACCGGGCTCCACGCGCTGCCCCTTCGTGGAAGTGCAGGGTTTCAGAGCACACGCTTGCTCTGGGAGCCGACACTTCCCGGGCATCGTTCTTTAGCCGCGAGTCGCGCAAAGAGATCACCTGTGGTGTTCTCTCGGTGACATGGACGTGGACACCGACGACCCCCAGGTCGAGGCCGACCGGCGCCTCGACGAGGCGTGGCGCACCCACGGGCCGGCTGCGCTGAGATTCGCCACGGCACTGGTCGGCCCGCACGACGCGCATGACATCGTCACGACCGTGTTCGTGCGGGCGACCCAGCAACCCGGGTGGGAATCGATCGAACGCTTCGACCGGTACCTCGTACGGGCCGTCCGCAACGAGGCCCAGAACCTGTACCGCCAGCAGCGCCGGCGATGGACACGCGATCTCGCTGCGCTGCGCCCGCCGGCCACCGTCGACGCGACGCCCGACGTCGACCTGTGGCGGGCGATCGCCGCGCTGAGCGTGCAGCAGCGGTCGGTCGTGTTCCTCGCCTACTGGCACGACCTCACCGAGGCCGAGATCGCCGACACGCTCGCACTCTCCCGTAGCACCGTCCACCGCACCTTGATCCGCGCCCGCGTCGCGCTCCGAAAGGCACTCCGATGAACCTTCAACTCGACCCGCACGTGCGGGCGGTCTTCGACGAGATCGTCGCCCACACCCCCGAGCTCGGCCCGCCACCGAGCGCCGGCCTCCTCGTTCGCACGGCCACGACCCCTGCCCGGCGCCCGTGGCTGGCGGTGGCCGCCGCGGCGATCGCCGTGGCCGGTGTCGGCGGGATCGCCCTGCTCGCCAACCGGCCCACCACGACGGTCCCGGCGTCCGCCCCACCCGCCGCGCCGACGACCCCGCCGACCCTCTCGCCGACCACCCCGACGGTGCCCCCGCCCGACCCGGTGGCACCGCCGGCCGAACCGACGCTGTATCCGGTGCTCGACGACGTGCCCGCCGGTCTCGAGGTCACCACCCACACCTCGCGGACGCCGGACGAGCCCGGGTGGACCGAGGCGCTCCTCGGCCGCCTCGTCGACGGGGTACTGGTCGACACGGTCATGATCTCGGTGCAGTCGCGACCGTTCACGATCAGCCCGATGTACGGTCACCCACCCACCGAGGCCACCGTGTTCGGCGAGCCGGCAACCGTGTACGACTACAGCGAGAACACCGGCCCCGCCGTCGTCCACGTCACGTGGGGCTCTGGCCCGTACTTCCTCGCCACCGGGGCGGACCCGCTGACGTTCCTCGGCACGGCCACCGCCGACGCATTCCTGGTCACCGAGGGCGCCACCGCCGACGCACCGCCCGAGTTGTCGTTCGGCCTGCTCCCGGCCGGCTTCGACGCGGTCGCCGCGCCGCAACCGATAGGCCACGCCCGGCTCGGGGCGACGCTGTCGGTGGGCGCCGACAACTACGACATCAGCGTCGGCACCCGCAACTGGCTGCCGAACATGGCCCTCGCCGGGTCGTTGCGCCCGGTCGACGTGGCCGGCCGGCCGGGCTGGACGTTCCTGAGCTCGTCTGCCACCCAGGACATCACCTGGCAGGTCGACGACACGACGTACGCCTACCTCAAGGTCAACGACGGCACGGACGCCGACGGGGCGCTGGCGCTCGCCAACGCGCTCAGGTTCGTCGACTGGGACACCTGGACCGCCCACTACGCACCGGCCGAGGACGAGCCCGCGGCGGTGACCACGGCGCCAGCGGCGACCGATCCTCCGCAGACCGATCTTCCGCAGAGCGCGGTGCCGCCCGTTGGCGATGTGCTGCTCGGCTCGGTCGAGCTCGACGGCGAGTACGTCGGTGTGGCGATCGTCGACGACGGCCACGGCCTGTGCCGGATGTTGGCTGACGGCACGCGCGCCGGCTGCGACACGATCGACCCGCCCGAGCCGGCCACGCCCTCGGTGTACCGCTGGGCCGGCGACCTCGTGTACGGGTACACGCTCGCCGAGGCAGCCGATCTGACGGCGGCGGTCGACGGCGTGCCGCTCGAGGTCGCCCGCGCCGACAGCCAGGTCGCCTACGGCGACGTGACGCTGTGGATGTGGGCTGCCCGGCTTCCCGACGCCGAAGCCGGTGAACGTCTCACGGTCGCGCTCGACGACGCCGACACCTCGTCAACGCCGTGACGACGGTCGCCGGCCCGGATGACGGGTCGCCGGCACGCCGCCCCCACCGGAGAGCCTGACGGCGATTCGTGGTGTCGGGCGGCGACCTCGGCGGAGGCACGCCGAACGGTCGCGACGCGGGAACTGCCGCCGCCTGGGCACCGGTCGCCCCGTAGGGTTCGAGGGTGGACCCGAGTCACGTTCGTGAGGAGTTGCGGGTGGGGCTCGACTACCTGGGTACGGTCACCGAGCTGCTCCAGCGGGTGCGCGCCGAACATCCCACCGCCGGGTTGTACGAGGCGGCCGACTTCCAGTGGTGGTGGGCGCAGACGCCGCGACCCACCGATGCCGTTCCGCAGTTGTTCTGGTTCGGCGGCGACGACCAGCCGGTGGCAGCCGTGATCGCCACGCGCGCGGGCGACCAGACGCAACTCGACCCGATCGTCATGCCCGACGCGACACCCGAGTGGGTCGCTCACGTGATGACCCGCGGCCTGACGCACGCAGCCGAACAGGGGATCGACTCGGTCACGCTCGAGGTCGACCGCGCCGACGACGCATTCGGCCACGTGTTGGCGAACCACGGCCTGACCGCGGGCGAGGAGGCGATGGTCGAGAACTGGCTGGCGGCCGGCGACCGGCCACCGATCAGCCCGCTGGCCGACGGGTATCGCCTGGCGAGCCGGGCCGAGACGAGCGATCGCCCGCACCACATGATCAACGCCGGGCGCAACCACCCCGACGTCGAGCCACGTTTGCGGCAAACGTCCCTGTACCGTCCCGACCTCGACCTGGTCGTCCACGACGCCGACGGGAACGTCGCCGCCTACGGCCTGTTCTGGTACGACCCGACGACCGCCACCGGCCTGGTCGAGCCGATGCGCACCGAGGACGCACACCAGCAACGCGGCCTGGCCCGCCACGTGCTCACCGCTGGCCTCGACCGGCTCACCCGGGCCGGAGCCCGGCGGATCAAGATCTGCTACGAGCCCGACAACCCCGCGTCCGGGCGTCTCTACCGCAGCGTCGGCTTCCGGGCCGACCGCCACACGGTGATCTACTCCGGCCCCACCACCGCGCACACGCCGTGACCGATGGCACCATTTGTTTCGCAAAGGTAATGACCTAGGCTAAACATCATGACGCTCGTCGACAGCCCCACCGAGGCCGACGGGCAACTCATCGCCACCCTGCGCGGCAGCGTCTTGCGGCTCGGCCGGCGTCTCCGGCTCGAGCACGACGGCGACCTGACAGTGAGCCAACTGTCGGTGCTCGGCACCATCGTCCGGGAAGGGCCCTTGACGATCGGCGAGCTCGCCACCCACGAGCGGGTGAAACCACCGTCGGCCACCCGCACCGTCACCTCGCTCGAAGACCTCGGACTCCTCTCCCGCAGCGCCAGCGATGACGACGGCCGTCATGTCATCGTCGCGCTCACCGACGCCGGAGCGGCCACGGTCGCCGAAACCCGGCGGCTCCGCGACGCGTGGCTGCGCGAGCGCCTCACCGAACTGTCGGCCGCCGACCGCCGGCTGCTCGAAGCGGCAGCACCGCTGCTCGATCGGCTCGCCCAGTCATGAGCGCCGCCACCGCCAGGCTGGTGGCCGGCCCGACGTTCGCTTCGCTGCGGGTGCGCAACTATCGGTTGTTCGCGTTCGGCTCGGTGATCACCAGCACGGGCACGTGGATGCAGCGCGTGGCGCAGGACTGGCTGGTACTTCAGCTCACCGCCAGCGGTGCCGCGCTCGGCATCACCACCGGCCTCCAGTTCCTCCCGATGCTGCTGCTGTCGCCGATCGCCGGCGTGCTCGCTGACCGCTTCCCGAAGCGTCGGGTATTGATGGTGACGCAGTCGGCGATGGGCGTCAGTGCAGCCCTGCTCGGTGTGCTGGCCGTCACCGGCATCGCCACCGTGGCCCACGTGTACGTGATCGCCTTCCTGTTCGGCACCGCCTCGGCGTTCGACCAGCCCGCCCGCCAGGCGTTCGTCAACGAGATGGTCGGACCCGAGATGGTCGTCAACGCCGTGGGCCTCAACTCGGCGTCGTTCAACCTGGCCCGGATGATCGGCCCGGCGTTGGCCGGAGCTCTGATCGCCCTGCTCGGCTCGGGCGTGCGCGCCACCGGCTGGGTGATCGTTCTCACCGCGGCCACCTACCTGGTCGTCCTGTACACGCTGACCCGTCTCCGCGCCGACGAGCTGCACCCGCCACCGCTGCTGCCCCGGGCCAAGGGGCAGCTCGGCGACGCGGTGCGCTACGTGCGGTCGCGACCCGACATCATGCTCGTGCTCGGCGTGGTGTTCTGCGGCGGCACGTTCGGCCTCAACTTCCAGCTCACCACGGCCCTGATGGCCACCGAGGTGTACGGCAAGGGGGCCGGCGAGTACGGCATCCTCGGCTCGATCCTCGCCGTCGGCTCGCTGGCTGGAGGGCTGGTCGCCGCCCGCCGCAAGGCGTCCCGGCAGCGCCTGGTGATCGTGGCGGCGATCGCGTTCGGGGTGGCCGAGGTCATCGTCGGGCTGATGCCGTCGTACCTCACGTTCGCCCTGTTCCTGCCCGTCTGCGGCTTCGCCGGGCTCACCATGATCACCGCCGCCAACTCGTTCGTGCAGACCACCACCGACGCCACGATGCGCGGCCGCGTGATGGCGCTCTACATGATGATCTTCATGGGCGGCACGCCGATCGGTGCGCCCGTGCTCGGGTTCGTCGCCGACCACTTCGGTGCCCGCTGGACCCTGATCGGCGGCGGTGCGCTGACGGCCCTCGGCACGATCGTCGTGGTGCTGCTCACCTCCGGTCGCCAGGGCATCGAGCCCACCAGCTACCTCCACACGCGCGCGTACCGTGCGGCCGCCGCCGATCGGCTGACGCCGGTCGGCGGCGACTGACTGCTGTCACCGGTGGCGACGACGGGCTCAACCACCTTGGTGGGTCACGGCTGCCAGGTGATGATCGAGGTCACGGTATTGCCGTCGGCAAGGATGTACTGGTCGCCGTCGCCGTCGACCCAGTCGAAGTAGATCGGGGACGCGCGGTGATTGGGAATGATGTATTGGCGCTGGTACCCAGCGGCGATGCTGCGTTGGACGAAAGCAATCTCGGTTCCGTCCGGTGAGAACACACCGCACGTCTGGGCGTCACCGCTCGCGTTCGTCGTCAGCTGGTGAATGGTCGACGGCGCTTCGAACACGTGGAGCGCAGCGTTCAGGCCGTACGTGAGCTGAAGCCCAGGCCCGACCCGCAGGCAACCCGGACGGCCCTCGGCAACGGTGAACTCGCGCAGGACGCCGATCTCGGGCGCGGCGCCCTCGTCGAGTTGGGCGGCGGTGATGACCCCGATCATCGTCTCCCACTCGTACGCCTCCTCGTACGTGTCGTCGAGCAGCACGAGCAACTCGCCGTTGGGTGCGAACTCGACCTCGGACGCGACCCCTTCCCACCCGAAGTCGATTGACGTCTTCGTCTGCAGGTCGACGACTTCGATCCACGTGTCGAGCGCTCCGAGTTCGGCCACCATCACGAGATACCGCCCGTCGGGCGATACCGCGAGGTCGTTGAGGCCCCACGCCGCCGACTCGACCTCGAACGCGTCGATGACGACGTTCGTGTCGAGGTTGCGCACGGTGAACACGAGCGGGGCGAACGGGCTGGTGGCTGCCTCGATCCACCGATTGCGCGGGAGGTCGATGGTGGCGGCCTCGTCAACGGTGCCGCGCTGCACCCAGTCACCGTCGGGGTCGGATAGGTCGAGCCGCCACAGCCGGCCGATGCCCAGCCCCCACAGCGTTCCGGGGCCGGTGTACGGGGTGCCCGGGAACCATCCTGTGACGTCGGCAACGAGGTCGGTGGTACCGAACCGGTTGTACAGCGCGATCCGCCCATCCTCGCCGACCCGCGCGACGACCAGGTTCGACGTCGTCTGCCCGGCGAGCAGGTTGATGTTCGAGCCGGCACGGGGTGCGCCACTCGGGTAGGCCGACACGAACGTGTTGGCCGTCGGGTTCGTGGCCGTGACGTTGACGACCACCGCTCCTACGCCGCTGGCCGGGACGCCACCCACGCCGGTGACCTTGACGTCGATGTGACCGTCCTCGCCGACCGGCGCGCGCGGCGCACCGACGCCGTCGCGCGTGTCGAGGACGCGCGACGGGGCCAACGGGGAATACTCGGAGCCGGACGGGAACCAGCCGGCCACGTCAACCACCAGGTCGACCGCGCCGAACCGGTTGTACAGCGATACCCGCCCACCCTGGCCGACCGTGGCGATCACCAGGCTCGAATCGGTCTGCCCGGCGACGAGGTTCAGGTTCGAGCCGTCGCGGGTGGTGCCGGCCGGGAAGGCAGCCACGAACGTCGCCGCGGTGGGGTTCGTGCCGGTGACGTTGAGCACCACCGCCCCTACCCCGCTCGACGGCACACCACCGGCACCGGTGACCTCGAGGTCGATCGCCGTGTCGGCGCCGACCGCACCTCGGGCGTCGCGCGTGTCGAGGATGCGGCTGGGCGCGAGCGGGCGGTAGGCGTCGCCAGCCGGGAACCACCCGGCGACGTCGGCGACGAGGTCGACGCTGCCGAACCGGTTGTACAAGCTGACCTTGCCATCGTCACCGACGCTGGCGATCACCAGGTTCGAGTGGGTCTGCCCACCGAGCAGGTTGAGGTTCGAGCCTTCGCGTTCGCTGCCGGTCGGATAGGCGGCGATGAACGTCGGCGCGGTGGGTCCGGTGCCGGTGAGGTTGAACACCACGGCCCCCACCCCGGTGCCGGGCACGCCGCCGACCCCGGTGACCTTGACGTCGATCGCGGTGTCGGCGGCTACCTTGGCTTTCGGCGCGCCGAGCCCTTCCCGGGTGTCGAGGATGCGGGTGGGTACCAGCGGCCGGTACGAATCGGTGGCTGCGAGCACGGGCGACGACACGCTGGCCGGGACGATCGCCGCCGCCCCGATCAGGGCACACACCAGTGCGCCGATACCGAATTTGGACTGGACTGCCGATCGCACGCGACCGCACCTCCGAACGAGGTCGAGGCGAACACGTCGCCAGCCGACCGAGGCCGCCCTCCTCGCCGGGTCTCGGGCCAGTATGGGTTTCGCGTGGTGGTTTCGACAAGCTCAACCACCAGGCCCGGGCGCCGACCGGGGTGCCCAAGGCGGTCGAGCCCGCCGAAACCACCCCGTCCGAGGGGCACACCCAAGGTGGTTGAGCTTGCCGAAACCACCCCGTCCGAGGGCCGGGCGGGCCGTCGGGTCAGTCCGTGTGGAGTTGGGCCGGGCGCCAGCCGCGTAGGTCGTTGAGCACGGCCAACTCGTCGCAGCTGTGCAGGTCGGTGGCGCGGATCGAACGCTCGGCCAACCGGCCCTCGGCGAGTGCACGGGCGCGGGCGATGCCGGGCAGGCCCCCGTCGGTGAGCGGGGGGCAGTACCACCGGTCGCCGACGCGATAGGCGAGGTTGGCGATGGTGGTCTCGATCGCGTGGCCGTGCTCGTTGACCAGCACTGTGTCGGCGGCCGACGGGTGCCGCTCGCGGGCGTCGTCGTAGTGCCGCCGCCACGTCGTCTTGTGGCAGCAGTACGGGTCGTCGGAACGGGTGACCTCGGTGTCGATCGCCAGCGTGACCGGTAGCGGTTGCGGGTCGAGCGGCCGGCGTTCGACGGTCAACGCGCCGTCGGCCGCGAGGGCCAGGCGCACGCGTTCGGGACGGGCTGGCGGAGACAATGCCGCCAACTGGCCTACGATCGCCGGCCGATCGAAGGCGAACCCGAACCAGCCGGCCGACGCCTCCATCCGGTCGAGGTGGGCGCGCAGGTTGACCAACCCAGCGGGTTCGTGGCGCAAGGTCGAGATCACGCACAGGTCGCGGCGCGAGCGGGTGAGAATCCGTGCCTTGGCCCGCACCTCGTCATCTTCGGCAGCGGGGTCGGACGACCACGTGATGCCTCCACCTGCCCCGTACTCGAACGTGCCCGTGGCCGGGTCGATCACCGCCGTGCGGATCGGCACCGAGAACTCGGCGAGCGGACCCTTGCCCGGCGGGGCGAGCACACCGATCGCCCCGCAGTACACCCCGCGCGGCTCGCACTCGAGTTCAGCGATCACGCTCATCGCGGCGATCTTCGGCGCGCCGGTCACCGAGCCGCACGGGAACAAGGCGGTCATCACGTCGACCAGGTCGGTGCCGTCGGGCACGTCGGCCGACACGGTCGACGTCAGTTGCCACACCGTCTCGTAGCGCTCGACGGTGAACAGCTCGGGCACCCGCACCGAACCGACACGTGCGACGCGCCCGAGGTCGTTGCGCAACAGGTCGACGATCATCACGTTCTCGGCCTGCTCCTTGGGCGAGCTGCGCAGTTCGGCCGCCACCCGCGCGTCGTCGGCGGGGCGGGGCGCGCGTGGCGCGGTGCCCTTCATCGGCCGGCACGTGACGGTCGGCCCCTCCCAGCGGAAGAACAGCTCGGGCGATGCCGAGGCGATCACCCGGTCGCCCATCTCGACGTACGCCCCATAGGCACAGCTCTGCACGCCGACGAGCGCTGTGTACATCTCGAACGGCGTACCGTCGAACGTGCCCTCGAAGCGGTCGGTGACGTTCACCTGGTACACGTCGCCGGCGGCGATGCGCTCGCGCACCGCGGTGACCGCGTCCGGAAACGCCAGCCGGTTCAGGCGGCGTCCGCGCGCGGTCACCGGGCTCGGGCCATGCACCAGGGCGGGTGCTGGTGTGCGTTCGGCGAACGACTGCCACCACACGTACGGGGTTCCTTCCGGTGGTGACGGAGCGGTCCGCATCGCCGGGTCGAACGCGGCCGCGGCCTCGTAGGCGACGACGACCACGACCCACTCGCCCGCGGCCGCGGCGCGCTCGGCCGCCGCGACCTCGGCGACTACCCGGTCGAGCGATCCGGCGACGCCGCTCGCGATCGGCCCCTCGAACACCCAACTCGCGCCCCGACGGGTCAGGTCGTCGAGCCGGATCACGTGCCCATCCTGCCCGACGTGCCGTGGATCGGGCGGTAGTGGCACCGGTCGCCGGTGGCGATGGTTTCGACAAGCTCAACCATCAGAGGGTGGCGCCACTCCTGTAGGCACCGTGGCCGTTAGCGTGGGCGGCATGATCGACCGCGATGCTCGGGTGTACGTGGCGGGGCACCGGGGGCTGGTGGGGTCGGCCCTGGTCCGGCGGCTCACCGCCGACGGGTTCACGAACGTGCTGACCGCCACGCGCGACCAGGTCGACCTACGCGACCAGTCGGAGGTGTCGGACTGGTTCACCGCCAACCGGCCCGACTACGTGTTCCTCGTCGCCGGCACCGTCGGGGGCATCCACGCCAACAACACCCGCCCGGCCGAGTTCATCTACGACAACCTGATGATCCACGGCACGGTCGTGCACTCGGCCTACGAGACCGGCGTGCGCAAGCTGCTGTACCTCGGCTCGTCGTGCATCTACCCGCGCCAGGCCACCCAGCCGATCACCGAGGACCAACTGCTCACCGGCCCGCTCGAAGCCACCAACCAGTGGTACGCGATCGCCAAGATCGCCGGCGTCAAGCTGTGCGAGGCCTACCGTCAGCAGTACGGGTGCGACTTCATTTCGGCGATGCCCACCAACCTGTACGGGCCGGGCGACAACTTCGACCTCGAATCGAGCCACGTCGTCCCGGCCCTGATGCGCAAGTTCCACGACGCCAAGCTGGGCGCCGCTACCGGCGAACCGAACGAGGTGTCGGTGTGGGGTACCGGGTCGGCGATGCGCGAGTTCCTCCACGTCGACGACCTCGCCAGCGCGTGCGTCTTCCTGATGGATCGCTACTCCGAGAGCGGCCACATCAACGTCGGCACCGGCGTCGACCTGTCGATCCGCGAGCTCGCCGAGACCATCCGCGAGGTGGTCAACCCCGACGCCGAGCTGCTGTGGGACACGAGCAAGCCCGACGGTACGCCACGCAAACTGCTCGACGTGACGCGCCTGTCGGAACTCGGGTGGAAGCCAGAAGTCGCACTCCGCGAGGGCCTCGAGTCGACGTACGCGTGGTTCCTCGCCCAACGCCACCTGCGCGGCGTGGGCTGACCGGCTACCGTCGCAGCGCCATGGCCGATCAAGCCACGTTCGCCGACGAGGCGATGCAGTACGCCCCGCAGCTCTACTCCGGCGCGCTCCGGATGACCCGCAACCAGGCCGATGCCGAAGACCTCGTTCAAGACACCTACCTGCGCGCGTACCGCAGCTTCCACACGTTCCAGGACGGCACGAACCTGCGCGCGTGGCTGTTCCGGATCATGACCAACGCGTACATCAACAAGTACCGCGCCAAGCAACGCCGCCCGCAAGAGACCGACCTCGGCGACGTCGAGGACCTGTACCTGTACCGGCGTCTCGGGTCGATGGAGACCGCCGCCGCGTCGCTGTCGGCCGAGGACGAGTTCCTCGACCTGTTCACCGACGACGAGGTCAAGCAGGCGCTCGAGGAGCTGCCCGAGAACTTCCGCTTGCCGGTGCTGCTCGCCGACGTCGAGGGCTTCGCCTACAAGGAGATCGCCGAGCTGTTGGAGATCCCGATCGGCACGGTCATGTCACGGCTGCACCGGGGAAGAAAGGCGATGCACAAGGCGTTGTACGAGTTCGCCGAGTCACGCGGGCTCACCAGCACTGCAGTCGGCGAGTCGTAGCGATGATCGAGGAACCCTGATGGCCAACTGCAGAGAGACGATCGCCGAACTCGACGCGTTCCTCGACGGCGAGCTGTCCGACGACGTGCGCACCCACATCCACGCCCACCTCGAAGGGTGCACCGACTGCCTGTCGGCATTCGACTTCCAAGCCGAGCTGAAGGCCGCGATCCGCCGCAAGTGCAGCGACGAAGCGCTCCCTACGGGGCTGCTCGGCAAGATCCAGGCCTGCTTCGGCGACGTCGACGCCGGGTGACAGCGACCGGCTCGACGACCAGGTTGCTCGGTGGTTGAGCCGGTCGAAACCGCCCGCGAGAACGCAGTGGCGTAAGTCGCACACGGCGCTTACTCACCCCTGACAGCACCACCTGACCCATTTGACCCGCGCCTCGCGGCGTCGATACGTCTCGCATATGGATTCTCGGCGGAAGTCCTCGCTCACCTTTGGCGTCCCTTCGCTGGCGGTTGCGCTCGTCGCAGCCTCGGTGCTCGGTGTCGCCCCGACTGCCCACGCCGACACCGGCGACACGTCGTACGCGCAGGCCCGGTTCCTCGAAGGCACGCTGGTCGAGAACCTCGACCTCGACGCGATCGTCGCCGCCGCGGGCAGCACTGCCCAAAGCTCGGGCAACGCCCCGGTAGGGCCCGACAACAACGACCTCGCGCTGGCCCTGCTCGACGCGATCGAGTTGACGGTGCCCACGATCGCGCTGCCGCTGGCGGCCTCGGTCGGCACCGTCGAGCAGTACGCCTACGCCGGAGCGAACGCCGACTCGGTCGCCGCGGTCGGCACGGTCACCGACGACGGGCTGATCACCACCGGCCCGAACGCGGCCCCACCGCAGCCACTCACGCTCAGCCTCGGCTCGCTGGTCGACGGGCTCGGGCTGCCCGGCGGGCTGGTGGCCGAGGTCGTTGACATCGCCGTGACGATCGACGGCGTCTCGGCCCGGGCGGCACAGAACGCGCCCGCAGCCGTCGTTCGCCAGTACTCGATCGACGACGTCGCGCTCACGATCGACAGCAACGCACTGTCGAACCTGCTGACCGAGCTCGACGCCGCGGTCGGCGCACTCCAGACCCAGCTGAACGGGCTCCAGGGGCAACTCAACTCGAACCTCGGCGGTCTCGCCAGCCTGCTCAGCTCGCTCGGCGTCGTGACGCTCGACCCGGCGCCGGCAATCACGCTGCCCGACCTGGCTCAGATCGTTAACACCACACTGGGCACGTCGGTGACGTCCGGGGCGGCGACGATCGACCTGCTCGCCGGCACGATCACCATCGACCTCGACGCGTTGCTCCAGTTCAACGGGCGCCCCGCCAACACCCCATTGCTCGACTCGGCCTCGATCGCGCTGATCCGGCAGTCGGTCGTCGATGTCGTCGATGCCCTCGACACCAAGCTGGCAACGACGCTCGAAGCCGTGCTGACCCAGGTCAACAACATCGGGGTGACCCTGGGCCTCAGGTTGCTCGGGCTGCCCGTCCTGACTGTCAACACCACGGTCGGCAACCTGCTCGACGGCAACCCGAACAACGACGGGGTCACGATCGGCGGCGGCATCCTGGCCGGCACCATCAGCGCCCTGCTCGGTGGCGTGACCGGCGTGGTCGGGGGGCTGCTGGTCGGGCTGACCGGCCCCGGCCAGCTGGCCGGCACGATCGCCGGGTTGAGCACGGCCGTCGACGGCCTGCTGACCCCTGTCACCGACGACCTGCTCCCGAACCTCGACGGACTGATCGACGGTCTCGTGCAGCTGACCGTCAATGTCCAAGAAGACGTCGACACCCCGCTGACGACCGGCCCCGAGACGGTCGGCAAGGCCGAACGGGCGTTGCGCGTCACCGTGCTGCCCGACGGCGCCCTGCTGACGCTCGACCTGGCCAACGCGGTCGTCGGTGGCAACAGCGTCAGCCCGGCCACCGAGCTGGCCCTGACACCGGCCAACGGGCCCGCGGCAGGTGGCACCACGGTGACGCTGACCGGCACCAACCTCGACACGGTCCACCCGCCAACCGGTGTGACCATCGATGGCATCACCGTTTCGGCGACGTACCAGCCCGACCTCGACGGGCCCGGCCCGGCCGAGGATTCGCTCACGTTCGTCACCCCGCCGCACGCCCCTGGCAACGTCGACGTCATCGTCACCAACGACGGTGGCCCGGCCACGGTGCCGGGCGGGTTCACGTACGACCCTGGCAGTGTCACGTCACTGTCGCCGAACAGCGGCCCGGCCACCGGTGGCACGATCGTGATGATCGTCGGTGCCTGCTTCACCGGCACCGACTCGGTCACCTTCGACGGCGACCCCGGCACCGACCTGGTGATCCTGAGTGACACGCAGATCCGGGTCACCACCCCCGCCCACGCGGCGGGTGTCGTCGACGTCGAGGTGGTCGGCACCGACTGGTGCGGCACGCTCGCGGCGCCACCGTTCACGTTCCTCACCGCCCAGCTCGCCATCGCGATCGACCCGAACCACGGCCCCGAGGCGGGCGGCACGACCGTGCAGATCACGGGCACCGACGCTCCCACCCGGGAGAACCTCGACGAGGTCAACGTCGTGACCATCGGCGCCGACACGTACACGCCCGACGACGGCGGCGGCTTCGACCCCGGCGAGTTCCAAGTCGTTCCCCTCCCCGACGACGAGTACCGCATCGACCTCGTCACCCTGGCGCACCAGCCCGGCCCCGTCAGCGTCGGCGTGTCGAGCCCGCTCGGTGTCAGCAACGCGGTCACCTACACGTACGACGGCATCGACACGATCAACCCACCCACCGGCCCCGAGACCGGGGGCGGCACCGTCACGATCATCGGCGCCTGCTTCACCGGGGCCACCGGTGTCCAGTTCGGTACCGGACCCGACGCGGTCGTCGTGCCGGCGGCCGAGTTCAGCGTGCACACCGACACCCAGATCGTGCTCACCGTGCCGCCTCACGCCCCCGGCACGGTCACCGTCACGGTGCTCGGCACCGACTGCGGCGACCTCGACGAGCCCGACGGCTACACGTACACGCCGGTCGCCCCCGACGACCTTGCGCTCACCCCCACCCGCGGCCCCGTGGCGGGCGGCCAGTTCGCCACCATCACCGGCACCCAACTCGACACGGTCGGCGCGCCGACCGGTGGTGTGCTGTTCGGCGGCATCGCCCTCGCCCCGATCACCAGCGGCGACCCGGGCCTGCTCGAAACCGGTGAGTACGAGGTGGTCGAGGCCGAGCCCGACGAGTTCGAGATCCAGCTGCTCACACCGCCCCACTCGGCCGGCGACGTACTGGTCTACGTCACCAACGACGGCGGCACGGGAGCACCACTCGCCTATCGGTACGTGGCCGACAATCTCACCGCGAACCCCGACCGGGGGCCCGAGACCGGCGGCAACCCGGCCGACCCCGACGACGAGATCACGCTCACCGGTGAGTGCTTCACCGGCGCCACGGGAGTGACGTTCGGCGGCGTGCCGGCGACCTCGTTCACGGTCGTCGACGACCAGACGATCACGGTCGTCCCGCCGCCCGCAACCGGGCCAGGCACCGTCGACGTGGTGGTACTCGGCACCACCGACTGCGGCGACATCACCGGCGACGATGCCTACACCTACGAGCCCGTGCGCGCCGACGGCCTGGCGATCTCGCCCAATCAGGGCCCGGCCGCGGGCGGCCAAGCGGTGACCATCGTCGGTAACCACCTCGACAGCACGCTGCCCACCGGCGGTGTCGAGTTCGGCGGCATCACGCTCGCTCCGATCTCGGCCGGTAACCCGGCCGTGCTGGAACCCGGCGAGTACACGGTTGTCGAAGTATCGCCCGGCGAGTTCGAGATCCAGATCGTCACCCCGCCGCACCTGCCCGGCCCGGTCAGCGTCATCGTCACCAACGACGCCGGCCCCGCCGACCCGCTCGGCTACACCTACCTGGGCGGCTCGATCGACGGCGTCACCCCACCGACCGGCCCCGAGTCAGGCGGCCAGCCCGGCGACCCGAACGGAGGCATCACGATCACCGGGGCGTGCTTCACCGGCGCCGACGCGGTGCTGTTCGGCGACGTCGCGGCCACGGTTTTCGTGGTCATCAGCGACACCGAGATCCTCGTCATCCCGCCGGCACACGTACCGGGTGGCGTGGCAATCACCGTGGTCGGCACCACCTGGTGCGGCGACATCGTCAGCAGCCCCGACGCGTACACCTACCTCGCCGAGCCGCCGTCGACGACCGGGCTGAACCCGGCGGCGGGGCCCGAGACCGGCGGCACACGCGTCACCATCACCGGCAGCGGGTTCACCACCCCGCAGGTCACCTCGGTCACGTTCGACGGCGTCGCCGGCACCGGCCTCACCGTCGTCGACGACTCGACACTGGAGGTCACCAGCCCGCCCCACGCCCCCGGTGCCGTCGATGTCGTCGCCGCCTCGCCGGCCGGCACGAGCAGCCCGCTGACGTTCACGTACGTGCCGATCGCACCGTCGGTCACCTCGCTGGCCCCCACGAGCGGCCCCGAAACCGGCGGCACGCGCGTCACCATCACCGGCAGCGGGTTCACCAGCCCCGACGTCACCGGCGTCACGTTCGACGGGGTGTCCGGCACCGGACTGGTGGTCGTCAGCGACACCACGGTGCGGATCACCACGCCGGCCCACGCCCCCGGCCCGGTCGACGTGGTGGTCGTCTCGCCGGTCGCCCAGTCGGCCCCCGGCGTGTTCACCTACACCGAAGTGGTCGACGGCCCGCCCGAGGGCGAGCCTCCGTTGGACGCCTCCCGGTTCGTGCCCGTCACGCCGTGCCGCCTGCTCGACACCCGTGAAACCGGCGAACCCAAGCCGCCCGCCGACATCACCCGCTCGCTGCAGGTGACCGGCGGCGCGTGCGGCGTGCCGGCCGAGGCGATCTCGGCGACGATGACCCTGACGGTCACCGAAACCGAAGGGCCCGGTCACCTGACGATGTGGCCCGACGGCGACCAGCCGGTCATCAGCAACCTCAACTTCGGACCCAACGAGAACCGGGCCAACAGCACGGTCGTGCGACTGGCCGAGAACGGCTCGACGCAGCTCTACAACTACGCCGCGACCCATCTTGTGGTCGACGTCACCGGGTACTGGGTCCGCAGCAGCGGCGGCACGACGGCGGGCCGGTTCATCGCCGACCAACCCGAGCGCCTGCTCGACACGCGGCTGGCGGGGCAGTCACCGTTCGGGCCGTTCGAAGTGCGCACGCTGCCACTGCCCGACGGTGTGCCGTCGGACGCGAGCGCGATCGCGATCAACATCACGATCGACCAGTCGCTCGGCGCCAACTGGTTCGCCGCTTTCCCGGCCAGCCTCGCCGAGCGTCCGATCGTGTCGGCGGTCAACTCCGACGGCGAGGGCCAGACCCGCGCCGGGTCGCTGATCCTGCCGGTGTCGCCGGCCGGCTTCAAGCTCGTGTCGAAGCTGGGTGGCCACGTGGTGGTCGACTATCTCGGCTACTTCACCGGTGAGTCGGCCGAGATGTCGACCACCGGGCTGTTCGTGCCACAGGCCCCCGAGCGGGTGGCCGACACACGCATCACCGGTTCGCCAATTCCCGGCCAGGACAAGGTCGACATCAACACCTTGGTGCCCGGCTCGGGAGTGATCGTCAACCTGACGATGGTGCAACCGGAAGCGCCGAACTGGCTGCGGGCGTGGGAGTACGGCGCGCCGATGCCCGAGACGTCGTCGGTCAACGCGATCACGGAAACCGCGGTGGCCAACCTGGCGATCATCGGCCAGTCCAGCGACAGCCGACTGAGCATCTTCAGCAAAGTCACCTCGCACGCGATCGTCGACGTCGCCGGCTGGTTCTACGAGTAGGCGGCTCATCGATCCCGCGCCGGTTCCGGCGAACCGCCGAACGCCGGAGCCGGCGCGGACCCCCCAACCACAGACACCGATCGCGATTGCCCCGTGACAGGAGCGGGTCGGTCGACTACAGTCGGTGGCAATCACATCAACGGGGCCTCGGCGGTGGCTCCCAGTTCCTTGGCGGGAATCATGACAACTTGGCGGCATCATCCTTTGCGTTGGGGTGCGATCGGCGTGGCTGCGGCCGTGGCGATCACTTCGACGTCCTTCTCCACGACGGCCGGCGCAGCACCCGGCGACTACTCCTACGCCCACGCTCAGTTCCTCCAGGGGGACCTGCTGTTCGGGCAGCTCCAGATCGGCGACATCGCCGACCTCGTCGGCGAACAAGCCGAAAGCACCGGCACCGCGACCGATGGTCCCTACCAGGGCAACCTCGACCTCACGGTGCTCGGCGTGATCCCCCTCCAGTTGCCCGGCGGGCTGCAACTCCCACTCGAGCAGACCGAGATCGGCGTCGTCGGACAGTACGCACGAGCCTCGGCCAACGGGGCGTCGCTGGCAGCGACCGGGGCGATCACCAGCGATGGCATGATCGGCACCGGCCTCGAGTTCGACGAGCCGGGGGCACTGACGCTCGGCCTCGACGGCTTGCTGACCAGCCTCGGCGTGCCCCAAGGCGTACTCGACGATGTGGCCGTGCTCGACCTGCGCATCGACGGTGTGTCGGCACGGGCCGAACAGGTCGCCCCCAACGCGCCGGTCGGCACGTACTCGATCGACGACGTCGAGCTGGTCCTCCAGAGCGACACGCTCGGCAACCTCGTGTCGCTGCTGGAGACGACGGTGATGACCCAGGTGGCCGCGTTGGTCACCACGCTCCAAGCCCAGGCGCTCGGCCTGGTGAACGGTGCCCTCGCGCAACTCCCCGATGAGGTGCTCAGCGTGTCGGTCAACATCACCGGCACCGACTCGGTGGCGAACGTGATCTCGAACCTC
This sequence comes from Ilumatobacter sp., assembly GCA_035556435.1. Taxonomy (GTDB): domain Bacteria; phylum Actinomycetota; class Acidimicrobiia; order Acidimicrobiales; family Ilumatobacteraceae; genus Ilumatobacter. The sequence continues at coordinate 78,536 of DATMEY010000036.1, forward strand.
ACCACGCTCGACGCCCCCGGGATCCGCATCGACCTGCTGGCGGGCACGATCACGCTCGACATCGACGAACTGGTGCAGCTCAACGGCCGCGCCCCGAACACGTCGGTGCTCACGCCGGAAGTGCTCGGTGGCGTGCTGGCGAACGCGCTGACCCTGCTCGGCAGCGTCACCGACAACGTCGCCGCGGCGCTCGGCGGGATCGGCGTCGACGTCGACATCCAGATCGCCGGTCAGGCCCTGATCGATCTCAGCACCACGATCGGGGCGCTGCTCGGCGGCGGGCTCGGCCAACTGCTCGCACCGCTCATCCCGGCCGACCTCCAGGGGTTGATCGATCAGGTGGTCGGCGAGCTGGCGGCACCGCTGGCGTTGATCCTCAACACCGGATTGACGGACCTCGTGTCGCTCCTGCCGGCGCTGGTGAGCCCGTTGCTCGCTCAGCTCACGCCGGTGTTCGACGCGGTCGCCCAGGTGGTTCGGCTCACGGTCAACGTGCAAGAGCCCACGCTGCCGTCGGCCGCCCAGCGCTTCACCGAACGGGCGCTGCGCATCGAGGTGCTGCCCGGTGTGAACCTGGCCCGGCTCGACCTGGCCAACGCCACCGTGGGTGCCAACACCCTCGCCGTGCCGCCCACCACCACCGGACCGACCACGTCGACGACGCCCACCACCACGGTTGCAGACGTGTGCACCATCGCCATCACCGGCATCGACCCGGCCAGCGGCCCCACGCTGGGTGGCACGCTGGTGACGCTCACCGGCACCGGGCTGGCGGCTGCCACCGGCGTGTCGTTCGGCGGCACCCCGGCGCTCGAGTTCACCAACATCGGCGACACCACGATCGAGGCGATCGCTCCGGCACACGCACCGGGCGCGGTGACCGTGGCGGTGACCGGTGCCACAGGTTGCTCGACCGGCACCATCGGCTACGAGTACCTCGGCCCGGACGACACCCCCGAAGGCGAACCAGGGGGCACCACCACGCTGCCGGCGCCCCCTCCGGGCGACCCCACCCCGGCGACCCTGCCGGCCACGGGCGACTCCACCGCGGGCAGCACGGCGGCGGTCGCCGCGCTGCTGCTCGCACTCGGCGCCGGGCTGCTCCTCACCGCCCGGCGGCGCACCACCTGACGACTCGTCGGCAACCGCCGGCGACGGCCCCGCATCTGTCCGGAACGCTTCCCGCCCTCCGGACAGATGCGGGCGCCACGCCCCGTCCCGGATAGGCTGACGCCCATGTTTGCGGCTCCGATCTGGCACTGGTGGCTCGGCCTGGTGATGCTCCTCGCCGCTGGCGGCGCCGCGCTCAGCCTGATCGCCGGGTACCTGAAGATGGTCACGTCGCAGCGCTACCCCAGCGGCCGGCGCGGCAAAGAGCAGGAACTCTGACCGAACTCGACGCACTGCTCGACGGGCTGCTCGCCCGCTGCACGTTTCCCGCCGCCGGTACGCCGGTGGCGGTTGCCTTTTCCGGCGGCCCCGACTCGACCGCTTTGCTGGCGTTGGCGCTCCGGCACGGCCTCGCCGCCACCGCCCACCACGTCGATCACGGTCTGCGTGCCGAGTCGGCCGGCGAGGCCGGCCAGGCGGTCGCCGTGGGCACCGCGCTCGGCTGCCCGGTCGTGGTCCACCGGGCCGCGCTGCCCCCTGGCCCAAATCTCGAAGCCCGGGCGCGCGACGCCCGGCGGGCGCTGCTACCGGCAGGCACACTCACCGGCCACACTGCCGACGACCAGGCCGAAACCGTGGTATTACGGCTGCTGCGCGGGAGCGGCGCGGCCGGGCTGGCAGCGATTGCCCCGGGGCCGACCCACCCCCTGCTCGGGCTGCGGCGTGGCGACACTCACGCGGTGGCCGAGGCGGTGGCCAGGGCGACCGGGGTGCCGGTGGTGCACGATGCGTCGAACGACTCCCCCGTGCACCTCCGCAACCGGGTGCGCCACGACGTGATGCCGCTGCTCGCCGACGTGGCCGGCCGTGATGTCGTGCCGTTGCTGACCCGTACCGCCGACGTACTGCGCACCGACGACGAACTGCTCGATCGGCTGGCGGCAGCGCTCGACCCCACCGACGCGCGTTCCCTGGCGGCAGCCGAACCGGCGCTGGCGCGGCGTGCGGTGCGGCACTGGCTGGCCACCGAGGGCTACCCGCCCGACCTGGCGGCGGTCGAACGCGTGCTCGACGTGGCCCGCGGCACGTCGCGGGGCTGCGAGCTGGCCGGTGGCGTGCGGGTCACCCGCTCGGCCCAACGCCTCACCGTCACGCCCCCTGAACGGACTGGTTGAGGCGGGACACACAACCCGCCGATCGGCCTCCGCCACGTGGCTCCCGGACGGTAGAGTCCGTACCTGCCATGAATCCGATCGCGCTGCCCGGGAACGTCGTCTGATGCCTCCCAAGCTGCGCGGCAAGTGGGCGCTGGGCATCACCCCGCGGCACTTCACCTGGATTCTCAAGGACAAGCTGGCGATCTGCGAGCGGCCCGGCGGGTACGGCGACAACCATCGCCGGGTGCGCCGCCAGGAGGAGATCATCTGGCTTCGCGAGAGTGGGTTCGACGTCGTGATCTCGATCATCCAGGCGCCTCACAACCTGCACAATTACGACGAGTTGAACCTCCCGTACCGCCACCGCCCGTTCCGTGCCGACGATCGCGACGCCTGGCTGCGGGCGTTCTACGGCGAAATCGACGACCTGCTGCGCGACGGCCACAAGGTGATGGTGCACGGCGAGGAGTTCGGCGACCGACTGGTCGGCATTCTCGGTGGGTACCTGCGCTGGAGTGGCCTGGTCGACGACGACACGCGGGCGATCACGCTCACCGAGCGGCTCACCAAACGCCAGCTCGACCCGTTCGCCCGCGACGTTGTGATGTCGGCCGCCGGCTTGCGCGACTGATTCACCCGTCGTTCTGCCTGGCAGCGGGCGAGCCACCGCGTACAGTCGTCGCCGTATGAGCGACACTTCCCCCAACTGGTACCCGGACCCGACCGGCCGTCACGAGCTGCGCTACCACGACGGCGCGGCCTGGACGAACCACGTCAGCGACCGGGGCATCACCGGTACCGACCCGATCGACGGACCGGCCACGCCCGTCCCCGGCGCGCTCGACCGGTTCGACAAGTTCAACACGCTCGGCAACGAGGGCAAGACCGAAACGATCGACCAGCAGCTCACGGGCACCGGCCATCGGGGTGTCGGCCTCACAGGCCCGGTTGCCGGGGGCGGCGGCACGATCCTCACCGAGCCGATCTTGGTGGTGAATCAGAAGGCCAAGCTGATCGAGCTGAACAACCAGTACAGCGTGTTCGACCAGGCCGGCAACCAGATCGCGGCCGTCAACCAGGTTGGTCAGTCGGCGCTGAAGAAGGCCGCCCGGCTGGTCAGCAGCCTCGACCAGTTCATGACCCATCAGCTCCAGATCACCGACGCCAACGGCCAGGTGGTGCTTCAGCTGACGCGACCGCGCAAGATCATGAAGTCGAGCGTGATCGTGGCCGACGGGGCCGGCAACGAGGTCGGGCGGATCGTGCAGCAGAACATGATCGGCAAGATCCGCTTCGGCCTGCATGCCGGCGGCCAGCAGGTCGGCGAGATCCGCGCCGAGAACTGGCGGGCCTGGAACTTCGCGATCGTCGACGCTGCGGGCGTCGAGGTGGCCCGCGTCACCAAGACGTTCGAGGGCATCGCCAAGACGCTGTTCACCACGGCCGACAACTACGTGCTCCAGGTACACCAGCGGCCGAGCGAGCCGCTCAACTCGCTGGTGGTGGCGAGTGCGCTGTCGATCGACACCGCCCTCAAGCAAGACTCACGCGGCTTCGGCTGAGTGGTCAGTTCAGGTGGTTCCGACCGGCTCAACCACCGTGACTCAGGTGGTTGAGCCGGTCGTTACCACCGGTGACAACGTCGTGCTCGTGGTCGTCGTTGTGGTCGTCGACGGTGTCGGCTGGCGGATCGTGCCGTAGATGTTGCACACGGAGGGAATCGCCAGCAGTGGTGCCGGGTCGACCGTCGTGTCGTACGCGCGCGTCCGGGACTCGCCGTTGGGTCGCACCTCGAAATGTAGGTGCGGCCCATCCGGGTGGGCGTTGCCGGTCGTGCCCACGTAGCCGATCAACTGGCCGCTGTCGACGCGGTCGCCCACCTCGAGATCGGGGGCGAACGAGTCGAGGTGGAAGTACCGGTACCGCACCTCGGTGTCCGATTCGAGCCCCCACCCGAAGCCGGCGGCGCCCGTGTCGAGCCACTGGTCGTACAGCACGCCATCCGCGACGGCATAGACCTCCTGACCACGGCTGGCGCCGATGTCGACACCGACGTGCCCCGGTCGGGCAGGCTCGCGGTAGTTGTTCAGGAACTCGCACATGGGCACCGGGTCGATCGGGAACCGCAAGAGCCCGGAGGTGGTGTCCCAGATCCGGTCGGCGGGGGTGCTCGCCCGGGCCGGGTCGGTCAAGGCACTGCCGAACCCTGCCGCCAACGAGGCCGGGATCATGACGACGGCGCCCAAGAGCAGCACCACCCGCCCGAGTCGAGTCCGGCGGGCGGGCGGAGAGGTAGCGTGGGAAGGCATGGCAGGCGGTGTGCGAGTGCTCGTCAGTGGTATGGGCGGCGAACTCGGTTGCAGAGTGGCCAGCTTGCTCGAAGACGAGCCATGGGTGGGGTCGCTCGAAGGGATCGACGCCGACCCGCCGCGCTACCGCCTCCGGCGGGCACGATTCCATCGTATCGCCCCCGGCGACCACGATCGCGTCGTGTCGCTCGTCACCCGGTACAACCCGCACGTCGTGGTGCACATCGCGGTGTGGGAACCGCACTCGCGCGCCAACCCCGCGCGGGCGGCCGAGCTCACCGGCGATGCAGCGACCTCGATCCTCGGTGCGGCGGCCGAGTGCCGGGCGCTCGAGGCGATCGTCGTGCGCAGCGGCATCGAGGTATACGGGCGCCGACGGGGCCGCCTCACCCGGCCCGACGAGAGCGTCCCCACCGACCCCACCAGCGGCTACGGCCGTGTGCTCGACCAGCTCGAACACACGGCGGCCGAGATCGGCCGGCGGGTCGGCACCACGGTGGGCAGCCTGCGCTTGGCCAGCGTGCTCGGGCCGCACGTGCCGAGCCCGCTCGGCCGCCTGTTGCGCATGCCGGCGGTGCCGTTCAGTGCGCTCGCCAACCCGCCGTTCGCGGTCGTGCACCTCGACGACGCCGCGCGGGCGTTCGTGGCCGCCACCCGCCAACGCCTCGACGGGCCGCTCAACATCGTCGCCCCAGGGGCGGTCACGGTCACCCAGGCGATCCGCCGCGGGCGGCGCATCCCCGTACCGCTGGTGGGGCCGGAGTGGGCACTGGCCCGGCGGTTCGCCTACCTCAGCGGGTCGCCGGTACCCGAGCACGTCCAAGAGCTGTTCCACCGGGGTCGCCTGGCCGACAACCACCGGGCCACCGACCTGCTCCGGTTCACGCCGGCGGCGTCCACCCGCGAGGTGATCGACCAGTTGTACGCGTGGCCCACCGTGATCCGCATCCCAGCCCAGCGGCAGGTCGCGTGATGGCGCCGGCCCCGCCTCCTGGCCAGCTCGCCACCGTCGTCAACCTGCCGGTGCGGGCCACCCGCGCCACCGCCGGGGCCACACTCGGCACGCTGCGCCGGCTCGTCGCCGACGATGTCGACGATTGGGGCCGCGATGACGCGGTGGTGCAACGGATGTGGTCGCTGGCCGCGTTGCGCTGGCAGGCCGCGGTCGGTGGCACCGAGCACGTCCCCCGCCGGGCGGGCGCGCTGGTCGTCGTCAACGCCCGCCGCCTAGCACTCGCCCCGGTGCTCGCCGCGCTCGCACTCGGCGATGCCACCGGTCGCCCGGTGCGCTTCGTCGGGCGACCCGACATCGCCCCGATCGGCCCGGCGATGCAGCGCCTCGGCGGCCTGCTCGCCTGTGCCGACGAGATCACCGGGGCGCTGCGCGCCCGCCAGCTGGTGGTGCTCGGCGCCGAGCACACCACGTCAAACGGCCACTGTGGCCGTGTCGATCATCGGCTGATCGGTGCCGCGGTCGCAGCGGGCGTCGCCGTGCTCCCGGCAGCCGCCATCTCGTCGCCGACCGGGCGCGCCGCCCGGGTCGAGCTGGGCGCCCCGGTACGGCCGGCACGCCGCCGGCGCGGCCCCCTCGAAGAACTCGAGCTGGCCGGTGCCGTGCAGGAACGCATCGACGAACTGCTCTCCGAGGCAGGGGCCACACTCAGCGGCACACCGCTCGACTGGGTCGCCTGGGTGGGCGGGTGGGCCCGCACGGCCGCCGCAGGGGCCGGCCAATGACGTTCGTCCGCGCAACCGACGGGGTGCGCCTGCACTACTCGGTGACCGGGCGACCCGGCGGGCCGCCGGTCGTGATGATCCAGGGCCTCGGCGCCGACAAGCACCTGTGGGACCTGCAACGCCTGGCGCTGGCCCTGCGCTACCGCACGGTGGCCCCCGACAACCGTGGTGCCGGGCGCAGCGACAAGCCGTTCGGCGACTATTCGTTGACGCAGATGGCCGCCGACGTGGTGGCCGTGATGGACGATGCCGGCGTCGACTCGGCGCACGTGGTGGGGGCGTCGATGGGCGGCGTGATCGCCCAGCTCGTCTACTTCCATCATCCCGAGCGGGTACGTTCGCTGACGCTGGCGTGTACGGCCTGCCGGCACACCGAGTGGCGACGCGAACTGCTGACACGATGGGCCGACATCGCCCAGCAGCAGGGAATGGCGGCGATGACCACCGAGGCCGCCCGCTGGGTGATCGGCCCCCGGTCATTCCGCCGGGTCACCCCGGCGATCGGCTGGATGGGCCCGCTCGCCCTGGCGCGCCCACCGCACGCGTTCGCCGGACAGGTCGCGGCGATCCTCGACGCCGACGATGCGCTCGCCGAGCACCTGGCCGGCATCGACGTGCCGGCCTTGGTGATGGTGGGCAACCAAGACATCCTCACCCCGCGCGGCGACGCCGAGGAGCTCGCCGAGTTGATTCCTACGGCCGAGCTGGTCGTCATCTCGGGTGCCGCCCACGGCTTCATGGTCGAGCACGCCAGCACGTTCAACCGGGTGCTGCTCGACTTCCTCGGCCGCGCCGAGCGGGCCTGGCAGGAGCGCTCTCAGCCAGCCGTCGACGAGGGCACGGACGTCGACGGCACGGTGGTCGACGGGACGGGAACCGACGGGGCGTAAGCCACTCGCCGTCCGCACTCCACCGCCACCAGCCGTTGCTCGTCGATGGAGTACACCGCGGTGAAGTCGTCGCCGAGCGTGTTGCGCAGCTCGCGGTACGACACGAAGTCGAAGTCGGCGCAGATCCGGTCGAGGATCGGCGCGTACGGCATCTGCCAGCCGTTCACCAGCGTGGCGATGCCCTGGTCGAGCGTGTCGATCGCCGGCAGGTCGACCGTGCGGTTGGCGTTCATCGGCACGATCGCGAACCACACCACACCTTCACCGAGCAGGTCGACCAGGAACGCGCAGCGCACGATCTGGCCGAACTCGGGACAGTGCTGCTCGCCGAGCGTGCCGCGCTTCACGTCGAGCCGCCGGCTGCCGTCGATCACGAACTGGGTATCGGCGTCGGCCCGCCCGTCGGTCACCCCGAATTCGGGTGTGGTCGACTCGTAGATCCAGTCGACGAAGTCGACGCGGCGCGGCATCGGGGTGGTGACCGGGGCCAGGTCGGGTACCACCGGATCGTCGTCACCGAGTGTGAGCGCCAGAAGGAGGAACAGTCCTGCCACCGCGGCGACCGCGGCGAAGAACCGGATCGAGAAGATCTGGCGCATGCGGTCCCGACGGTAGCGGCGCGTCCGGCGCGCCGGTCGGCATAGCGTCGGACGCCATGACGTCTCCGGGCACGCGCCCCGCCATCACGGTCGCCCTCGACATCGGTGGAAGTTCGGTCAAGTCGGGGCGCGTGGTCGATGGCGCGCCGGCCGGCGAGGTGGTGATCACGCCGCTCGTGCGCGACGCCCCTGCTGATGCGCTCGTCGCCGCGTTGGCGGCTGCCATCCGCGTGCCCGCGGGCGACACCGGTGACGGTCCGCTGCACGTCGCCGCGGCGGTACCCCACCCGTTCGACCACGCGGCCGGGGTCTCGCTGATGACCCACAAGTTCGCCGCGCTCCACGGGCGGCCGCTCGGCCCCTTGATCGCAGCCGAGCTGGGGCGCGTGGTGAGTGTGCGTTGGTGCAACGACGCGGCCGCAGCGGTGGCCGGTGAAGCGTTGGCCGGGGCCGGTGCCGGGCGGCGCACCGTGCTGGGCGTCACGCTCGGCACCGGCCTCGGCGCCGCGCTGGTCCGCGACGGCGCGGTCGTCGCCGAGGTCGGTGACGTGACGATCGGCAACCTGTGGCAAACCAGGCTCAGCGGGGGGCGGGTGGCCGACCGGGCGTTCGCGGCGCGCACGTTGCTGGCCGCGGTCGAGGCCGACGCGGGCGCTGGCGGCGCCCGGTTCGGCGCCGAGTTGGCCGACTTGCTCGACCCGATCGTCGCCGCGGCCGGCGCCGACATCGTCGTCGTGGGCGGTGGCGGTGCGGGCTCGTTCGCCCACATCGCCGATGCGATGCGGCAGCGCCTCCCGGTACCGGTCGAACCCGCCCGCCTCGGCCCCTGGGCCGCGCTCCTCGGAGCCACCCACCTCACCTGACCCACCCCACCCGCACCCGGTGGTTGAACCCGCCCGCGCCACCGGTAGTCGTTGGTCCCGGTGGTTTCGACAAGCTCAACCACCTTGGCGGCGATCGCCTATCCACTGAGCCCTCGTCGCCCCGGTGGTTGAGCCTGTCGAAACCACCCACCACCGCGCAGCCTGCGCGAGCGTCTAGGTTCGCTGTCACCATGAACGCGCGTGAATCTGACGAACGGCTGGATGGACTCACCGCGAGCGAGGTGGCCGAACGGGTGGCGGCGGGCCGCGTCAACGCCGTGCCCCCCGCCCCGGTGCGCACGCTCGGCGAGATCGTCCGCGCCAACGTGTTCACCTGGGTCAACCTGATCGTCGGCACGCTGTTCGTGCTGCTGATCGTCGCCGGGCGGCCCGCCGACGGCCTGTTCGTCGGGGTGATCCTGTCGAACAGCGTGATCGGCATCGTGCAGGAACTGCGCGCCCGCCACACGCTCGAACAACTGGCCGTGCTCAACGCCCCGCACGCCCGCGTGCGCCGCGATGGCACCGACCGCGAGGTCGACCTCGGCGACGTGGTCGCCGACGACGTGCTCGTCCTCCAGGTCGGCGATCAGGTCGCCGTCGACGGCGAGGTACTCACGGCGACGGGGCTCGAACTCGACGAGTCGTTGCTGACCGGCGAGGCCGACCCGGTGCACAAGCAGCCCGGCGACGAGGCGCTCTCGGGCAGCTTCGTCGTGGCCGGGTCGGGCATCATGCGGGCGACCCGTATCGGCGCCGACTCGTACGCAGCCAGCCTTGCCGCCGAGGCGCGCCGGTTCGCGCTCACCCCGAGCGGCCTACGCGCCGACGTCGACCGAATCCTGCGCTGGCAGTTGGTGATCATCCCGCCGATCGCCCTGTTCTTGCTGTGGCGCCAGTGGGGGCTGCACGACCACTGGGAAGAGGCGGTGACCGACATGGTCGCCGGCGCGGTGTCGATGGTGCCGGCCGGCCTGGCGCTGTTGATCTCGATCGCGTTCGTGGTCGGCGTGCTCGAGTTGGCGCGCTCGAAGGCGCTGGCCAAAGAGCTCGCCTCGGTCGAGTTGCTCGCCCGGGTCGACACGTTGTGCCTCGACAAGACCGGCACGATCACCACCGGCGAGATCTCTTACAGCCACGCCGAAACCGTCGGCGACTGTGACGAGGCCTGGCTCGGCTCGGCGCTCGCCGCACTGGTCGCCAGCGACCCCAACCCCAACCCGACACTTCAGGCGATCGGCGCCGCCCACCCGACGAACGGCCCGGGGTGGAGCTCCGGCGCGGTGGTGCCGTTCTCGTCGGCGCGCAAGTGGGCTGCCGTGCAGGTCGACGGCCAGGGTGCGCTCTACATCGGTGCCCCCGAGATCCTGCTCGACGGCGACCGCGGCAGCTCGACGCTGGCCGAAGAGGCCAACGCGCGGGTGACCACCGCGGCCGAGTCGGGCCAGCGCGTGTTGATCGTCGCCCGGAGCGACGAGTGGGCCGACGACCGGCTGCCGGCCGCGCTCGACCCGGTAGGCATGGTGGTGCTGGAAGACACGGTGCGCCCGGACGCCCACGAGATCCTCGCCTACTTCCAGCAGCAAGGTGTCACGCTCAAGGTCATCTCGGGCGACAACCCACGCACCGTATCGGCCGTGGCCGGCCGGGCCGGGGTGCCGGGCGCCGAACACTGGTGCGATGCCCGCGAGCTGCCCGAAGACAACGACGAGCTGGCCGACGCGCTCGACACGACTGCCGTGTTCGGGCGAGTCTCCCCGCACCAGAAGCGGGCGATGGTGAAGGCGCTCCAGTCGCAGGGTCACACGGTGGCGATGACCGGTGACGGGGTCAACGATGTGCTCGCTCTCAAGGATGCCGACATGGGCATCGCGATGGGAGCAGGTTCGTCGGCCAGCCGAGCCGTGGCCCAGCTGGTGCTGCTCGACAATAAGTTCGCCACCCTGCCGGTCGCCCTCGCCCAGGGGCGTCGCGTCATCAACAACATCGACCGGGTCGCCAACCTGTTCCTCACCAAGACCGCCTACGCGATCACGCTGATCGCGCTGGTCGCGATCGCCGGGGTACCGTTCCCGTTCCTCCCCCGCCAGCACACGCTGATCGACGTATTCTCGATCGGCGTGCCCGGGTTCCTGCTGGCGCTGGCCCCCAACAGCGACCCGATCCGGCCTGGCCTGCTGCGCCGTGTGCTGACGTTCTCGATCCCGTCCGGCGTGATCGCCGGCGTCACCACGTTCGTGCTGTACCAGCTGATGCTCAACCGCGACGGCGTCACCGACGACCAAGCCCGGTCGGCGGCAACGCTCACGCTGCTGGGAGTGGCGCTGGTGGTGCTGGTACTCGCCAGCCGCCCGCTGGCGTGGTGGAAGATCGCCCTCGCCGCGTCGATGCTGGCGAGCTACCTGCTGGTGCTCGTGATCGACCCGCTCAAGGACTACTTCCAGCTCGACCTGCCCGCCGGCTCGGAGCCACGGTGGCAGATCGTGGTCGCGATCGCGATCGGTGGCGCCGCGCTCGTCGTCACCGGCATCATCACCCGCCGCCTCGAATCCCGCCGCGACTGACCCGCCCGAAAGGGTGCGCCCCCAGGGATTCGAACCCTGAACCAATGGGTTAAAAGCCCACTGCTCTGCCATTGAGCTAGAGGCGCGAGACAGGCGCGATTCGACGGGGCACTTCCCGCCGGTCGTTCTCCAGTCTGCCGGACCGCCAGCGTAGAGGACACAGAGAAGCGATCCGAATCTCTGTATGGGAAACCCTCAGGAAGGGTGTGATCGGCCCGCGGTGGGTAGGTGTCGTGCATGGGTGCTGACAACAGCGACGGCGACTTCGATCGCGACACCACATACGTCACGACACGGATCACCGACGACGGCCGTGACGGGTTTCCGGTCGAAGCGGGGCGGTACCGACTGATCGCGGCCCGGGCATGTCCGTGGGCGAACCGATCGATCATCGTCCGGCGCCTGCTCGGGCTCGAAGATGCGATCTCGATGGGCCTCTGCGGCCCGGTCCACGACGAGCGCAGCTGGACATTCGATCTTGACCCCGAAGGTCGCGACCCGGTGCTCGGGTACCGGCGCCTCGCCGCGGCCTACTTCGCTCGCGACCCCGACTACGACCGCGGGGTCACCGTCCCTGCGATCGTCGACGTGACCACCGGCGCGCTCGTCACCAACGACTTCCCCCAGATCACGCTCGACCTGTCGACCGAGTGGTCCACGCACCACCGGCCGGGGGCGCCCGACCTGTACCCGCAACGGCACCGCGACGAGATCGATGAGATCGAGGCGCTCGTGTACGCCGACGTCAACAACGGCGTGTACCGGTGCGGGTTCGCCACCGAACAGTCCGCCTACGACGAGGCCTTCGCGACGCTGTTCGCCCGGCTCGACTGGCTGGAAGAACGGCTGCGCCAGCGCAGGTACCTCGTCGGTGAGACGATCACCGAAGCTGACGTGCGGCTATTCACCACGCTCGCGCGCTTCGACGCGGTCTACCACACGCACTTCAAGTGCAACCGCCAGAAGCTGACCGAGTTCCCTGCCCTGTGGGCCTACGCCCGCGACCTGTTCCAAACGCCCGGCTTCGGCGACACCGTCGACTTCACCCAGATCAAGCAGCACTATTACCAGGTGCACCACGACGTGAACCCGACCGGGATCGTTCCGGCGGGGCCCGACCTCGGCAACTGGCTCTCCGATCACCACCGGGGAGAGCTCGGCGGCCGACCGTTCGGTGACGGCACACCGCCGCAAGCGCCGGCCGAACCGGTTGACCCCCACCACACGCCCCTCCCGTAACGGACCAGATACCCGCCAGCCGAAGGTCGAGGACCGTTTCGGCTGCTCGTGTGGCGGGTACGTCAGGGCCCGAAGGAGGATTCCGATGAGTGGATTGGCAATCATTACCGAGGCGTGCTTGGACGTGAAGGACCGGGCGTGTGTGGACGTGTGTCCCGTGCAATGCATCTACGAGTTCGACCCTCAGACCAATCAGCTGCAATCGGAAGAGATCGCCGGGAGTGGCGACATCGAGAACGTGCACACCCCCGAGCCCGAGGCGATCGCCGTGTTCGGCGACGGCATGCTCTACGTGAACGTCGACGAGTGCACGTCGTGCACCGCCTGCTACCAGACCGACGTGTGCCCGGTCGGCGCGATCTACTCCGAAGAGCAGGTGCCCGACGGATCGCCCGACGCAAAGTACAACCCGGACGACACCGGCAAGGGCCACGACCACACCTTCTTCATCGGCCACACCCGGGCCGTGTTCGCCGACTAAGGCGTGTCCCGGGCCACATCGCAACCGAGTTCGTAGACGCGGAAGGGTGCACCGAGCACCGGCTGGGCGACGTTGCGCACGCGCACGCCACCCGGTGTCACACCGCGCTCGGTGCCGCGATGGGCATGGCCGTGGAGAACCAGGTCGGGTTCGGTCCGGTCGATCGCTTCGGCGAGCAGGTAGCTGCCAAGGAACGGGTAGATCTCAGGAGGTTCGCCCACCAGCGTGTCGGCCACCGGCGAGTAGTGCAGAAGAGCGATGCGGATGTCGGTGTCGAGGCCGGCCAACCCACGCTCCAAGGCGGCCGCGATCTCGGTCGTGTGGCGCACGAACGCCCGCATCAGCGGCTCGCCGAAGTCGCCGGCCGAGCGGCCGGCGAAGCCCCCACCGAAGCCCTTCACCCCGGCCACCCCGACCGACGTGCCGTGCACGTCCAGCGTGGTCGACGTGCCCTCGAGCACGGTGATGCCGGCAGCGCTCAACTGGCCCACGAACTCGTCGACCCGGTCGAGGTGCACGTCGTGGTTGCCGAGCACGGCGACGATCGGAACCGGAACTTCTGCGAGTTCGGCGATCACGCACCGAGCCTCGTCATCCGAACCCACCTGGGTCAGGTCGCCCGCCAGCAGCAGCACGTGCCCTGCTCGGAGCTGCGGAGCTCGCCGCGGTGGTACCGCTGGGGCACAGCGCGGCGGAGCTGGCAGAACGAGCCGGGCGTCTCAGAGACGACTTCAACGACCGCTTCTGGGACCCACGCGGATGGTTCGCCCTCGCGCTCGACGGATCGGGCCGCCGCGTCGACGCGCTGACCACGAACCCGGGGCACGCGTTGTGGACGGGCATCGCCGAACCCGAGTTGGCGACACGGCAACTTGACCGCTTCACCGAGCCCGCGATGTGGACGGGTTGGGGTCTGCGCACACTCGCCGAGAACATGGACGCGTACGACCCGCTCAGCTACCACAACGGCTCGGTGTGGCCACACGACACGGCGCTGTGCGCGGCGGGCGCGGCCCGGTACGGCCGTTGGGACGTGGTCGACCTGATCGTCGACGGCGCGCTCGACGCGGCGATGGCGTTCGACGGCCGACCACCCGAACTGTTCGCCGGCATCGCCCGCAGCGAGTCGCCGATGCCGGTCGCTTACCCCGCATCGTGCTCGCCGCAGGCCTGGGCCTCGGCATCGGTGTTGCTGCTGCTGCGGACACTGCTCGACGTGCAACCCGAGCCGGACAGCGGCGAGCTCCGTGTGTGCCGAACCGACCTCGCCGGCGTCGCCGACGTGCGCCTCGAGCGGGTGAGCTGCGCCGGTCGACGGTTCGATATCGATGTCAGCGCCGGCGCACTCGACGTGCGGCCGACCGTGTGAGGCGACCGCCGCGTGCAGGCGATGTCATGTGGGTCACGTTTGCGTCAGGTTGTGCCCGAGTGCGTTGACGATGCCCCCGCCAGGCCCTAAGCATCCACTCCTTACTCACGTTGCCGATTGGAGGTGTCGCGAATGAATGAGTCAGCCGTCGTGGTGGACCTGCGCCAACATGTGGCGAACGGGTTGGAGGTGACACTTTCGGTCGATGGGCCGCATCTCGTCGTAGCCCTCCACGGCGAGATCGATGCGGCCAATGCCGACCTGCTGCCAGCCGTGGTCGCCGGGGCAGTCAACGGGGACGATTCCGTCCGCGTCGACATCACCAACGTCACGTTCCTCGACTCGTCGCTGTTGCGGGCGCTGCTGATCTGCGAGACCAGGCTGTTGATCGACGGCGTCGAGCTCAAGGTCCGCAACCCGTCGCCGCAAGCCCGCCGGATCTTCGAGCTCACCAACCTGGCCTCCTTGCTGGAATAGACCGGTCCGCCCATCGATACCGCCACAACCGAACCGGCCGGCGACGTACCAGCGTCTCCCGGCCCACCCCGCTCGATGACCGCAGGCGGGGGAGTACCATCTGGCGCTCTGGACGACGTCAACCCCGATTGGCTCACGACCGTGGCCCACGGCTCAGAGATGGGCCGCGCGGTACTGGCGTTCGATTGGCAGGCCACCCCACTCGGCCCACCGAACGATTGGCCCGAAGGGCTCCGTTCGGCAGTGGCGATCTGCCTGTCGACCCGCTTCCCGATGTTGGTCGTGTGGGGTCCCGAGCTGATCTCGATCTACAACGACGGGTACCGGCCCATCCTCGGCCGCGACAAGCATCCCTGGGCACTGGGGATACCCGCCCGCGACGTGTGGCCCGAGGTGTGGCACTACATCGGGCCGCTGTTCGAGTCGGTGATCGACACAGGGCGGCCGACCTGGGAACAGGACCGACGCTTGGTCGTCGAACGCAACGGGTTCCCGGAAGAGACCTACTTCACGTTCTCGTACAGCCCATTGTTCGACCGTGGCGAGGTGGGCGGCGTGCTCGACCTGGTCGTCGAGACGACCAGCCAGGTGGTCGCCAACCGGCGGCTCGAGTGCCTGTCGTCGCTGGGCTCGGCCCTGGCCGACGCCGAGCAGGTCACCCAAGCGTGCCTGGCGACGACCATCGCGCTGGCCGGCCACCGTGACGACGTCCGATTCGCCGACGTGTTCTTGCGGGCCGGCGACCAGATCGTGCGGGTGACGTCGAACCGCCGTGACGACATGCTCGTCTGGCGCGGTGTCGACCTCACCGCGGTCATCGACAGCAAAGGGCTCACGCACGTCGGCGGCGACGGCTCGCCGCGATTGCCCGCCGAACTCGCGGCCGTGCCGCTCGGGGGGACGTTCCGCGGTCTCCAGGGGGTACTCGTCGCCGGACTCAACCCGGAACGCCCGTTCGACCGCGACTACCGACGCTTCGTCGAGTCGTTGGCCGACACGGTGAGCAGCGCCCTGGAAGGGGCCTACCGGCGCAGCGTGGAGATCGGCGAGTACCGCCGGATCAGCGACACATTGCAGGCAGCCATGCTGCCGCCCTCGCAAGACCTGCCCACGATCGCCGCCCGCTACGCACCCGCGGTCGACAACCTGGCGGTCGGTGGTGACTGGTACGACGTGGTCGACCTCGACGAACGGCGCCGCGCGCTGGTCGTCGGCGACTGTGTGGGCCACGGCCTCGAAGCAGCGACGGCGATGGCGCAGCTGAGGTCGGCAGCGCGAGCGGCACTGCTCGAAGGCCGCACGCCGGCCGAGGTGCTCAGCAGCCTCGACACGTTCGCCGCCCACACCGATGGTGCGTTCTGCGCAACCGTGCTCTGCGTGATCTACGACCGGGCCGAGCGGCAGCTCACCTACGCCGGTGCCGGCCACCCTCCGCCGCTGGTCGTCGGCCCGGCCGGGTTTCGCTGGCTCGACGAGTCGGGCGGCCCACCGCTGGCCGTCACCTCCCAGACGGAACATCCCGAGCGCACCGACGTGACGGTCAGCGCGGTCGACGACGAGGTGCTCGTGCTGTACTCCGACGGGCTGATCGAACGGCGCGGCGAACCGCTCGACCTGGGCATGTCCCGCCTCGCCGAGACCGCCTCGCGGATCCACTCGGCGACCGCCCAGGCGATCGCCGACCACCTGCTCCACGAGCTCTTGCCGGACGAGTCGCCCGACGACGTGGTACTTGTCGTCAAGCGCCTCGGCGCGCCCGCCGCCGGCGACGGCCCCGTGTCAGCCGGGTAGGGAGCCGCGGACCGGCGGGGTGGATGGCCTGGCGCGCTGAGCAGGTCTGGAGGGCAAACTGCCGGGCGACGGAGTAGGACGCCCTCCGGACGGGGTATCGCCACGACTCCGCCCGAAGTCGACGACGGCAACCGTTGATCCAGGGCAAGAGACGCGTCAGCCAGCTGCCAGGGCGGTCGCCAGGTCGCGCAACGCCTGGTCGCGGGCTCGCTCGCAGCGCTCGGCTGGGGTTCCGTCGTACCGGTAGCGGTTGGCGCGGACCGTGCCATCGACGGCGGTGGCGATGAACACGGTCCCGGGCGCGACGCCGTCCTCGGGGTCGTCACCGACCACCCCGCTGGTGGCGACCGCGACGGCGGTGTCGAACAATCGGCAGGCCCCTCGGGCCATCTCACCCGCCGCCTCCTCGCTGTACACCGACTCGGCACCCACCCCGAGATGCGCGCGCTTGATGTCCTCCCGGTAGCCGACGAGCGACCCGGCGAAGAAGTCGACCGCGCTCGACACGCTGGCCAACGCGGTCGCCACGCGGCCCGCGGTACACGACTCGGCGGTCGCTACCTGCCTCCCGCCGAGCGCGTCGGCAACCTGCTCGGCCAGTCGCTCGACCACGTCGGGGTCGACGGAGCCAGCCCGCCCAGCTCCGTCTGGCTCTTCGGCCAGCGCCAGCCAGCCTCCCAGGTACCCACCGATCGACGCGGCCGCGGCGCCACCCACTCCGGTCAACACGCCAGCCGCGTGACGGCCTCGCCGACGCAACATCCACGACGCGGCGTAGGCGCCGGTGGCGACCGCGTTCGACGCCGCGTGCACCACCGCGACCCGGCGCTTGCCCGGCCCCAGGCGGGGCGCATCGGCCACACCGGTGGCGATGCTGGGCACGGCACTGACGAGACCCCAGCCGACGAGCGACTGTGCCGGGGCCGCGGCGCGACGACCGCCCACCAGGTCGAGCAGCATCGCCGCGGTCCAGAACCCAATCGGTAGATCGGTCAACGCCGGATGGGCGGGGTGGCCGAGGGGATAGCCCCGCGCGGCCGCGACCAGCGTGCCGTCGCGGCCAGCGGTCACGCGTGCCAGCGCCTGGCCAGCCCGGTCGAGCCCGGCGATGGCGGCGAGTCGCTCGATCGGCCGGCTCAACGGGGCGCCGCTCATCAGCAGCCGTTCACCAGTAGTGGTTGCGTCCGCCGACCGCGTGCCCGGCCGCCCCCAGGATCCACAAGACGACACCCACCACGATGAGCACGATCCCCAGAGTCCACAGGATCGGGACGGCGAGGAGCGCGCCCAAGAGGAGCAAGACGATGCCTACGACAATCATGGCCAGTGGGTACCCACCCCGGCGGTCGACCCAAACCCCGCCCAGCTCACACGTACGGGAGCGAGCCGAGTGCCGAGTAGTGCTCGTTGAGACCCCCGATGCGGGCCATCTCGCCGTCCGACAGCTCGAAGTCGAAGATGTCGGCGTTCTCGTGGAGGTGGTCGATCGCGTTGGCCTTGGGGAGCGGCACCACGCCGAGCTGGAGCTGCCAGCGCAGCACGACCTGGGCGGGAGTCTTGCCGTGCGTCTCGGCGATGCCGGTCAGTACCTCGTGGTCGAGGCGCTCGCCGCGGGTGAGCGGGCTGTAGGCCTGGATGACAATGCCGTGCTCGTTGGCGTAGTCGAGCATTCCCCGGTCCCACCCGAACGGGCTCCACTCGATCTGGTTCACTGCCGGCGTCTCGCCACTGTCGCTGATCAGCGCGTCGATCTGCTCGGTGGTGTAGTTGCTGACACCGATGTCGCGCGTGAGATGCTCGTCACGCGCCCGTCGCAAACCCTGCCAGAGCGCCTCGCCGGCACCGTCGTCGGGTGGCCGGTGCACCAGCATCAGATCGGCATAGTCGATGCCCATCGCGTCGAGCCCCTCCCTGGTGGACTGGTAGGCGTCCTCGTCCTCCTCCACCTTGGTCACGACGAACACGTCAGCCCGGTTGATGCCGCTGCCGCGCAAGCCTTCGCCGACACCCGGCTCGGTGCCGTAGTCGCCCGACGTGTCGATCATCCGGTACCCGGATCGCAATGCTTCGGCCACCACCTCGGATGTGTCACGTTCCAGCTGCCACGTACCCAGCCCCATCACCGGCATCTCACGTCCCGTTGCCAGCCGTACCGTCGAATCGATCGCTTTCATCTGCTTCCTCCTGTTGGTCGGTCCACCTGTCGGGCTCGTCGGCCGTTCGTTTCGAACAGGGGAGTGCTCTGCCGTACCCCGCGTGGGGGGCGATGACACTTCGGGAGGTCCGGCACGCAACTGTTGGCGGTCGGTGCAGCGTTTGAACGGTGTACCTCCGGGTACTGCCGGGGATCCAACCCGACGTATTTAGGAGAAGGCCCGATGGCACGTTGCGATGTCTGCGGCAACCACTACGACAAGTCGTTCGAGGTCGAACTGGCCGGGGAACGGCACACCTTCGACAGCTTCGAGTGCGCGATCCACCGGTTGGCACCGACGTGCGAGCACTGCCAGTGCAAGGTGATCGGGCACGGCACCGAGGTCGATGGTCGCTTCTACTGCTGCGCCCACTGTGCGCGCGAGTTGACCGGCACCGACGAGGTCAACGACCGCGTAGAAACCCGCTGATATCTCTACGAACGCCCGGTCGGCGACGCCACCGACACGCGTGTCAGCTCGGCAATCGTGTGGTGCTCTCCGGTGGTGACGACGATGCAGCGGTTCGTCGCGGATCGAGCGCTGATGTCGGCGTCGGACGTCGCCACGTCGTTGCGGTCGGCGTCGACACTGAGCCCGAGGTGGGCCAACCGGTCGACGGCCGCCCGACGTACCTCGGGAACGTGTTGCCCGACCCCGCCGGTGAAGGCAAGCACGTCGATGCCGCCGAGCGACGCGGCCATCGCCGCGATGCCGTGGGTGAGGTGGTGGACGTAGACGTCGAACGCCAGAGCTGCCGCGGAGTCGCCGTCGGCTCGGCGCTGAAGGACCTCACGCATGTCGCCGCTGCCTCCAGTCAGGCCGGCGAGCCCGCTGCGGTGGTTGAGCCCGTCGTCGAGCTCGTCCAGTGAGAGCCGCTCTTCACGGAGCAGCCAGATCAGCAGGCCAGGGTCGACGCTGCCTGAGCGGGTAACCATGGTGAGCCCCTCGAGTGGCGTCATGCCCATCGTGGTGTCGACAGATTCGCCGTCGCGAATCGCGCACACCGAGGCGCCGGATCCGAGGTGGCAGCTGACCACGCGACGGCAGGGGTGGCCGGCGATCAGCGGTGCGCGGCGGGCGACGTGCGCATGCGACAGGCCGTGGAACCCCGTCCGGCGCAGTGGCCAATGATCCCGCCATTCGGCAGGCAGCGGATAGGTGGCGGCGTGGTCGGGGATGGTGGCGTGGAAGGTGGTGTCGAAGCAGGCGACGTGGGGCACGTCCGGCAGCCGGGCCCGGGCCGCGGCGACCGCCAGCATCGCCCGCTCCTGATGGACCGGCGCGAGATCGCCAGCCCGTTCGAGGTCGTCGACGACCGCGTCGGTGATCAGCGTCGGCTGGGTGTGGCGTCCGCCATGGACGATCCGGTGCCCGACCGCGGCGATGCCGTGCTGCCGTTCGGCGATCGCCACGATCGGGTCGGTTGCGCGCCCATCCCACGGGTCGATCAAGTCGTGGTCGACGACCCGGTCGTCGTCGGCGACCACGGTGAGTTCGAGCGTGACGCCTCCGGTGTTGACGACGAGCACACTCACCCCGGCCACGTCCAGTCGCGTATGTCGGGCATGTCCTCCCCATGAGCGATCACGTGGCGAAGGTGCTCGGCCCGCCGATCGAGCATGTGTTGGCGCACCGTGGCGGCTCGTCGGCCGAGACCCGGGACGCGGTCGATGACGTCGAGCACGAGGTGGAAACGGTCGAGGTTGTTGCGCACGACCATGTCGAACGGCGTCGTGGTGGAGCCTTCCTCGATGTACCCGCGGACGTGGAGGTTGGCGTGGCCGTGGCGGCGATAGGTGAGTCGATGGATCAGCCAGGGGTAGCCGTGGTAGGCGAAGATGATCGGCGCGTCCACGGTGAACAGGGCGTCGAACGCGGCGTCGGTCAGGCCGTGCGGGTGCTGCCGTTCGTCCTGCAGGCGCATCAGGTCGACGACGTTCACGAACCGGACGCGCAGCTCGGGGATGTGCTCCCGGATGAGTGCCACGGCGGCGAGCGCTTCGACGGTCGGGACGTCACCGGCGGCGGCGATCACCACGTCGGGGTTGCCGTCATCGTCGCTGGCCCACTCCCAGATCCCAATCCCGCGCTGGCAGTGGGCGCGGGCGGCGTCGACGTCGAGCCAGTCGGGGGTGGGTTGCTTGCCCGACACGATGACGTTGATCCGGTCAGTGCTCCGCAAACAGTCGTCGGCGACGTGCAGCAGGCAGTTGGCGTCGGGTGGGAGGTAGACGCGGACGACCTCGGCCTGCTTGTTGACGGCGTGGTCGATGAAGCCGGGGTCCTGGTGGGAGAACCCGTTGTGGTCCTGGCGCCACACGTGCGACGTGAGCAGGTAGTTCAGCGACGAGACCGGCCGTCGCCATGCCAGGTCGAGGCTGACCGCGAGCCACTTGGCGTGCTGGTTGAACATCGAGTCGACGATGTGGATGAACGCCTCGTAGCACGAGAACAGGCCGTGCCGCCCGGTCAACAGGTAGCCCTCCAGCCAGCCCTGGCAGAGGTGTTCGGAGAGCACCTCCATCACCCTGCCGTCACGGGCGAGGTGCTCGTCGGTATCGAGCAACGGCAACTGCCAAGCCTTGCCCGTCGTGGCGTAGACCGCGTCGAGCCGGTTCGACTCGGTCTCGTCGGGGCCGAACAGCCGGAAGTTCCGCTGGGCCGCGCTCGCTGCCATGACGGCGTCGACGTACCGGCCGAGCACCCTGGTCGGTTCCGACGAGCCCTGCCCGGGTTCGTCGACGGTCACCGCGAAGCCTGCTGGATCAGGGAGTTCGAGGGTGCGGCGCAGGCGACCACCGTTGGCGTACGGGGTGGCGCCCAGCCGGGCGTCGCCCACCGGCAGCCAGCCGACCACGTCGTCGGCGGGCGCACCCGCCTCGTCGAACAGCTCGTCGGGACGGTAGCTGCGCAACCACGTCTCGAGTTCGCGGAGGTGTTCCTGATCGTCGACCTGCTCGAGCGGCACTTGGTGCGACCGCCAGGTGCCCTCGACCTGCTGGCCGTCGACCTGGCGGGGCCCGGTCCAGCCCTTCGGCGAACGCAGCACGATCAGCGGCCACCCCTGCTGGGACGCCTGCCGGCCGGCCCGGGCCTCGGATTGGATCGAACGGATGCGGTCGATCGCGCGGTCGAAGGCCGCCGCCAAGGGTGCGTGGACGGCTGCCGGCTCGTCGCCGAGGTCGTCCGCGTCCACGACCTCGGCCGCCCAGCCGAACGCGTCGAACATCGCCACGAGTTGCGCATCGGCGGTGCGCGCGAGGAGCGTGGGGTTGGCGATCTTGTAGCCGTTGACGTGCAGGATCGGCAACACCGCTCCGTCGTGAACCGGGTCGAGGAACGCGGTGCTGTACCAGCTCGCGGCGAGCGGGCCCGTCTCGGCCTCGCCGTCACCGACGATGCAAGCGGCGATCAGGTCCGGGTTGTCGAACACGGTCCCGAACGCGTGCATCAGGCTGTAGCCGAGTTCGCCGCCCTCGTTGATCGAACCGGGCACGTCGGGTGAGGCGTGGCTCGGCATCCCGCGCGGCCACGAGAAGCTTCGCAACAGCTCGCGCACGCCTGCTTCGTCGCGCCCCACGTCGGGATAGGCGTCGGTGAACGACCCCTCCAACCAGGTGTTCGCCGTCAGCGCCGGTCCACCGTGCCCGGGCCCGGTGACCAGCAGCATCGACAGATCGCGTTCGACGATCAGCCGGTTGAGATGGGCGTAGACCAGGTTGATTCCTGGGGTCGTCCCCCAATGACCGAGTAGCCGGGGTTTGACGTGTTCGAGTGCCAACGGCTCGCGCAACAGCGGGTTGTCACGCAGGTAGATCTGTCCGGCCGCGAGATAGTTCGCGGCGCGCCACAGCCGGTCGAGCGCGTCGAGTTGGACCATGCGGACTCGCGTCAGTTGGACTGCACGGCTTCCATCTCATGGCCACAGGCACACCTGTAACCGGCGCCGTGCGGGCACGGGGCGACGATGTCCAACTCGCACCCGCAGTCCGGGTTGCCGCAGGTCAGCCGCATACCGGCAACGTTCTGTTCGGCTTCCAACATGAGTGCTCCGCTCAGGAACTCGCCGGGGCAGCGCTGATCTCACCGAGTGCGGAATCGGGATCGCGTTCCACGGCGAGGTCGCCAAGGGTGACGATCCCGACCGCCCGCCCGCCGTCAACGACAGGTACGCGACGCAACGACCGTTCGCGCATGACGTTCACGGCGTCGTCGATGCTGCTGTCCAGGCCCACCGTCGTCAGGTCGCTCGAGCAGGCCTGTGCGATCGTGGCGTCAGCAGCGGCGCCATCGGCCAGGCAGCGTACGACGAGGTCGCGGTCGGTGACGATGCCAGCGAGCTGATCGCCGTCGCGGGTGACGAGCACGTCGCCGATGTTTCGGTCACGCATCAGCCGGGCTGCGTCGCCGATCGTGGTGCTGCTCGGGCACATCACCAGCTCGGTGGTCATCACGTCCTGAATGGTGGTGGTCATCGTCTGCTCCTGTTTGGGGTTGAGATCTGTTTCACTTCGTCTTCGCGGAGGCCTTGCCGCCTTTGCGATCGGGCATGCCGGCTCCCGCGGGATACCCAGCCGGTGGCTGGGCAAACGTGACCGCCCCAGAGGGGACGTCTACCGGAGATGCCTCTCGAGAAAGCGAGCGGTCGCGTCGGCGCATCCTTCGGGGTCGTTCACGGGCAGACCGTGCCCAGCGCCTTGTACCACCTCGAGTTCGTTCGGAACACCGGCGGCGTCGAGTGCACGGTGGAACGCTGCGCACCCCTCCGCGGGCGTCGTCTCGTCGCGGTCGCCCACGCGGGTGCAGATCGGTGGTGCCTGCGCGTTCACGTGGTCGATCGGCGATGCCGCTGCGATCGCATTCGGGTCGTCCGCAGCCTCGGTGCCGACGAGCGGGCCGCGCCCCCGGATCGTCCGGAGATCGACGACCGGGTTGTAGAGAACCGCTGCCGCGACGCGGTGACGCGTCGGGTCGGGGTCGCCAGCAGCTAGCGCCACGAGCGCGGCGAGTTGCCCGCCTGCTGAGCCACCGGCGACCGCCAGCCGGGAGGCGTCGATGCCGAGCGATGCCGCCTCGCCGCGTGCCCACGCGACTGCTCGTCGGGCATCGTCCAGCTGCGCCGGCCACGCGGCAACTCCCAACAGGCGATATTCGACCGCCAGGGCGACGATGCCGTGCGCGGCAATCGACGCAGCGAGCGGCATGATCGCCGTTGGGTGCCCCACCTTCCATCCGCCGCCGTGGAGCAGTACGACCCCCGGACGTTGCTCGCCGTCAGCGCCTGCAAACCCCCAAACCCCGAGTGATTGTCCGTCGACTGTCGCGCATGTGATCCCATCCAGCCGCCGGAATCCCGGCACGGTGGGTACCGTCTGCGCAGTCACGACACGCCACCACCATCAAAGGTGGGCATCGAGATGCCCGTGCCTGCGCTCCACGCAGTGTCGACGTTCAAGCCGATGATGCGCACGTCATCCTCCCCTTGGAGTCGTAGGTGACGGTCAGTCGGATATCGCGCGACGAACGACCCACCTCCACCCGGTAGGTGCCATCGGGCATGGTCCAGCCGACGCCGGGTGTCCAACTTCGGATCGCCCGATGGTCGAGAGCCACGGTGACCTCGCGTTCCTCGCGCGGCCCAAGCTCGATTTTCGCGAACCCAGCCAGCACCTTCGGGGGCTGAGTGAGCGCTCCACGAGGGCGGCTGACGTACGCCTGCACCACCTCCGTTATGGCTCGTTCACCGGTGTTGGCGACGCGGACGCGCAGACGAGCACCGTCAGCGTCGAGCAAGTCGCTGTCGAGGACGAGATCGTGGTAGTCGACTTCGGCGTACGTCAACCCATGCCCGAACGGGAACAGCGGCTCGATCCGGCGAGCGTCGTACCAGCGGTACCCGATGTGAATCCCCTCGCCATAACGCACGTGCCCAGCCTCGCCGGGATCACCTGTGAAGCTCGGAGTGTCCTCGATCCGCCGCGGGAACGTGGTCGGCAGCCGCCCGGTGGGTTCGCGATGGCCGAACAACACGTCGGCAATCGCGGCCGAGCCCTGGATCCCTGGGAACCAGGCCATCAGCGCGGCCGCGACATCATCGACCCAAGGCATCGTTACCGGGGCACCGGCGTTCACGACAACGATCGTGTTCGGGTTGACGGCTGCCACCGCGGCGACGAGTTCGTCCTGCCGGCCGGGAAGCGCCAGGCTCGTGCGGTCGTAGCCCTCAGACTCGACCTCGTCGTTGGTGCCGACCACGACCACTGCCGCGTCGCAGCGGCGCGCCGCCGCGACCGCCCGCTCGAATGCGTCCGGATCGGTTGGCGGTCGGGCGACCACCTTGAGTCCCGCGTGCGGTTCCGACGCCACGCGGTCGTAGCGCACCACGAGCTCGTGGCGTCGCCCGGCGGCGAGCATCAACTCGGCGCCCTCGACCGGCGTGCCCCGCCCGTAGAACGCTCCGCCGCGCTCGACACCATCGTTGTCGAGCAACAACGCTCCGTCCAGTGTGACCGACCACGGGCCTACCGCCGACACCCCGATCCGCGCCGGGCCACCGACTGCGCTAACCAGCCCGGCGCGGACGACCACCGTGAACTCGTGCGAACCGACGCCGGGTGGCGGATCACCGAACCACGACATCGACAGCCGGGGGTGGCGTTCCACATGCAACGGCGCGTCGCCAGGCCTCCCGAGCGGATGGTACGAAACCTCGGCGTCGTCGGCGAGCAGCATGCGGTCGAGGATCGGAACGTCACGACCGTCGTGACAGCCAAGCTCCGCAAGAACATCGACTTGCCTGCCGACGAGCGCGGCGATCGCTTCCGCTGGCGTCACCGTTTCGTGATTGAGGATCCGAGAACTGCCCCCGCCCTGCGTGACGGCCGCCACCGCGTTCGGTCCGATCACGGCGAGCGACCCGAGGCGTGCCGCGTCGAGCGGCAGCGCGGGTCGACCCGCCACGGTTTCGTTGCGCAGCAGCACGAACGACGACGCCGCGAGATGGGTCGCGAGTGCACGATGCTCGGCCAGATCAAGCGACGTCTCCGCCGTCTCAGGCTCGCGGTCGAAGCCGCCGGTGCGCTCGATCAGCCGGAGCAGGCGCCGCACCTTGTCGTCGACGACCGCCTCGTCGACATCGCCAGAGTCGACCGCAGCGGCGAGCGCCGGGCCGAACACGCGCCCCGGACCGGGCATTTCGAGGTCGAGCCCTCCGAGCGCCGCACCCACTGTCGAGGACGTGCCGAACCAGTCCGACATCACCAGCCCGTCGAAACCCCACTCCCCTTTCAACACCGTGTTGATCAGCTCGGCGTGCTCCGATGCGTAGACGCCGTTGACCCGGTTGTATGCGGTCATCACCGCCCAAACGCCCGCGGCGATCGCATCCTCGAACGGTCGCAAGTACAGCTCGCGCAGGGGTCGTTCATCGACGTCGGAGCTGATCGAGTGCCGCTCGAACTCGGCGTCGTTGCACACGAAGTGCTTGACGCACGCGGCGACACCAGCACCTTGCACGGCACCGATGTACGCGGTCGCCAAGGTGGCGGTCAGATGCGGATCCTCGGACAAGCACTCGAAGTTGCGGCCCGCCAGCGGCGTGCGGTGCAGGTTCACGGTCGGACCGAGCAACACACTCGCACCTTTCGCCCGCACCTCGACGGCGAGCGCCGCCCCGAGCCGGGCGGCGAGGGCAACATCGAACGTCGCACCGACTGCCGTGCCGCACGGGAACCCGATCGACCGGAACGTCGTGAATGCCGCACCTCGAGCGCCAGTTGGGCCGTCGGTGAACTTGAGCGCGGGAATCCCGGCGGACGGCAAGGCGAGGGTGCGCCACACATCGGCACCAGCGCACAGCAAAGCCTTGTCGGCCGGCGTCAGAGTGGCGATCGTCTCGTCGACGTTCACAGGCCCAACCTTTCGTACTGGTCAACCGGGGCATCGAGCGTGTCGAGGACATGCCGCAACTGCTCCTCCAACTCGCGCTCGATCGCTGTGCTCGCGAGATTGTTCGACTCGAACGGGTCGTCGAGAAGGTCGAACACCATGTTTCGCTGCTCGCCAGCAGGATGAGACGCCCACATGGGCGTGCTGTCGGATGCGTCGAACCGCTGCCGGATCACTGGCACATCCGACCCGGGCATGTACGCGAGTTCGGCGCGACGGTCTGGCTTCGGCATGCGCGCCGCACGCGGCGTCGGCATCGTCGACCACCGGTTCGACCAGACCGACAGCGGCCGGTTCTCAGGGCCAGGGTGGCGAACGTACTTGTGTCGCTCACCGACCACATGGACTTGGCGTCCCCACACGCCGGTCACCACCCAATCGCGCACCCAGGTTGCCTCCCCGCGGATCAGCGGCAGCAGCGACTCGCCGTGCGTACGGTGCGCCGGTGTCACGTCGAACGCGTCGCACAGCGTCGCGAACACATCCACACTGGTCGTCAACGCGTCGATCGAGCGGGGCTCCGCACCGGGCCACACAACGAACAGCGGGATGTGCCCGAGCGGTTCGAACACTGGCACGTTCGGCTTCCCGAACAGGTCGCGCTCTCCGAGATAGTGGCCGTGGTCCGTCGTCACGACCAACGCGGTGTCATCCCACAGCCCGTCCCGGTCGAACACATCGAGCACACTGCCGAGCTGGTGATCGATGAACGACAGCTTGGCGCCGTAGTTGGCGCGAATGTGGCGGGCGGTGCGTTCGTCGAGCACCCCGCTCGCCACCGCATCCACGGCGTAAGGCGGCCAAATCACCTTGGGTCCCTCCCACAACTCGTCGTAGCGAGACATCCACGGCTCCGGCACATCGAACGGTTCGTGCGGGTCGAACTCGTCGACGAACAAGAAGAAGCGGTCGGCGGCCGGTGCCTGGGTCGACAGCCACTGCGCGGCGGCCGACATCGTCCGCGCTCCCGGGAAATCCTCGACGTCACGGAACCAGGTGCGGCTGACGTCGTAGTTGCGATGCACCCAACCCTCGCGGGCAGGCACCGCGGGCGCGCCCATCCACGACGAGTCGGGCGCGGTACGCCACGGGTCGCCCTCGTGGCCACGCACGTACTCCCACGCAGAGAAGTCGGTGTGATAGTTCTCGCCGCCGGTCTCGAACAGGTGGGGGTGATCGGACACGAGCATCGTCGTCACACCAGCCGACCGCAAGTGGACCGTGATCGGATCCTCCCAAAGTTCGATCGATCCCCACGGACGCCACAGGAAGTCGAGAGCGCCGCACAACAGGTCGTGCCGTGCTGGCATGCACGGCAGCGAACCCGTGTAGTGGCGATCGAAGCGGACGGCTCGCGCAGCGACGCGATCTAGGTTCGGTGTGTCGAACTCGGTCGATCCATACGTGCCGAGTAGGTGCCGGTTTAGACTGTCGAGCAAGATGACGACGATGTTGCGTGGGGTGCTCATCGGACCTTCCTGGCTCTTCAGAGCCTCGTTGTGCTGGTCTGGGGGTGGATTGCCGGAATCGGCAGCCGCTGGGACGGCGGGTTGAAGCGCTGCAGAGCGCACTTGACGTGAGCGAGCCTCTTGACGCGAGCGCGGTGCGGCGTTCGAACCGCCGAGCGGTCCTCAACGAACTCAGACGCGCCGGCACGACCAACCGCTCGCCCCTGGCAGCGGCCACCGGTCTCACGGCGCCCACCGTTCGCGCCTTGGTCGACGACCTGGTGCGGTGCGGACTCGCGGAACTCGACGCACCGGCGGCGACCGGATCGCTCGGGCGCCCAGCGAACATCGTGCGCTACCCTGGCCGCGACTGGGGTATCGCCGTGTTGCAGTTCGGGCCGACGTACCACCGGGTCAGCGTCACCGACGGCACTGGCCATCAAATGGCCCTCGTCAGGACCGAGGCGACGAAACACACCCGCCGGGCGGTCACCCGGGCGGTCGCGACCGCTCACTCGCTGGCGAGCGAACACGGCCTCCGGCTGGTCACCGGCGTCGCGGTTGTCACTGGCCGGGTTGACGGCGGCACCGTCGACAGCGAACTGCTCGGATGGCGCTGCGTCGAACTCGAAGGACTGATCACCAGCGCACTCGGCGTGCCGGTGACCGTGCACAACGCGAGCTTGGCTGCCGGGTACAGGGAGTTGTGCGAGGGCGCGGGTACGAAGGTACGTCGATTCGTTGTCATCGATTCCAGCAATGACGTGTCGGGCGTGACTTATGTCGACGGACAACTCGTCACGATGGACCCGGTCGCGCTCGGGGAACTGCCGGTCAGCCCCAACGATCGCACCACCGTGTTCGAGATGGCCGGAATGTCGGCGATGCTGCGCCGCTATCGGGCCGAGACCGGCGTACGAGCCACCCGGGTGGCCTCGCTGATCAGCGCCGCCGACAGCGGTGACACGCGAGCCCGCCAGGTCGTCGTCGACGCATGTCGCGCGCTGTCGTTCGCGGCCCGGTGGCTGATCGCGTTGGCCGCCCCCGAGCAGCTGGTGCTCAGTGGTGCCCTCGTGGACCTTCCGCCCGAGGGACGGCACATGCTCCGTGATCTGATCTCGGCCGAAATCGACGCGTCTGTGCCGGTGGTCTTCTCCGATGTCGGGTCGTTCTCGTGGGTTCGCGGCGGCGAGCTGATCGGTGTCGACCAGGTCCGCGTACTCGAGGACGCGACCATCGCATCGACGCTCGGCTGACGGCGCGGTTCGCCGAAACGACACCGCCCCCCGTCGGTGAGGGGAGCAGCGACGCTCCATCGTCACGCTCCGCTCCCACGCGGGTGATGGCAGGCGACGACGTGATCGTCGCCGACGACGGAGAACTGCGGGTTCTCATTCGCACAGATCGAGGTCGCGGCCGGGCAGCGGGTCCGGAAACGACATCCCGATGGCGGATTGAGCGGGGACGGCATTTCCCCCCGCACCATTCGGGTCTGCGGCCGACGCAGCCGCGGGTCAGCCACCGGCACCGAACTCACGAGCGTGTGCGTGTAGTGATGGGCCGAACGCTCGAACACCGCGCGTGCGGGACCGATCTCGCAAATCTTCCCGAGGTACATCACCGCGACACGGTCACTCAGCAGTTGCACCACTGACAGGTCGTGCGAGATGAACAGCATCGCAAGACCTCGCTGCTCGCGAAGGCGTACCAGAAGGTTCACGATTTGCGCCTGGATCGAAACGTCGAGCGCCGATACCGGCTCGTCACAGATGACAACCCGAGGACTGGATACCAGCGCCCGCGCGATCGCGACGCGCTGCGCCTGACCGCCGGAGAACTCGTGCGGGTAGCGTCGTACCGCGCCCAGGTCGATGCCAACCTCTTCGAGCATCACTTCTGCGGCGGCACGACGCTCGGCCACCGGCACGCCGCGCACGCGGAGCGGCTCGGCGACGACATCGACGACGCGGCGACGCGGGTTCATGGAACCACGCGGATCCTGAAAGACGATTGGCATTCTCGCCCGAGCGCGTCGGAGTTCGGTGCCCCGAAGCCCGGCCAGCTCGACGCCGTCCAGCCGCACGGACCCCTCCGTGGGACGCACGAGCTGTGCGATCGCGCGACCCGTGGTCGACTTGCCGCACCCCGACTCGCCCACCAGGCCGAGCACCTCGGTGGGCGCAATCGTGAGATCGATACCGCCAACTGCTTCGACTGTGCCGCGGCGAGTTTTGAAACGGACGACGAGTCCACGCGCGTCGAGCACGCTGTCCACGCCGCCGTCGGTGCCATCGGGTGAGGCAGTCATGACGCGTTCGGCTCTCGTTCTGCGAATGCCAGGTGGCAGGCGGCCTCGCGCCCGTCGATGACCTCTGTGAGAACCGGTCGTCGGTGAGCGCACACGCCGATCGCGTCCGGGCATCGCGGCAGGAACGCGCAGGCCGTCGCTTCGGGGCCGGTCAGCCCGGGCGGCCGCCCAGGAATCGACGCAAGGTGGCGGTGGCCGGCGGCGAGGGCTCGTTGGGGGACTGAGTCGAGCAGTGCTCGCGTGTACGGCATCACCGGGTTGGCGAATACGCCTTCGACGGTGCCGCGCTCGACGATCCGGCCGGCGTACATCACTGCGACCCGGTCAGCGTGCTCGGCCACGACACCGAGGTCGTGGGTGATGAACAGCACGCCGAGGCGAAGTTGTCGACGTAGATCGTCGATCAGTTGCAGGATCGACGCCTGGATCGTCACGTCGAGCGCGGTCGTCGGCTCGTCGGCGATCAGCAGGACGGGGTCACAGATCAGAGCGGCTGCGATGACGACGCGCTGCCGCATCCCACCTGAAAGCTGGCCCGGGTAGTCGCCCATGCGTCGCGCCGCGTCAGGTATCCCCACCCCGTCGAGCGCCTCAACGATGCGAGCCCGTCGCTCCCGACGGCCGAGCGTCGTGTGCCGCCGAAGCACGAGCCCGATCTGTGTTTCGATCGTGAGCACCGGATTGAGTGCGCTCGTCGGATCTTGGAGTACGAGACCGATGCGACGCCCGCGCACCTCCTGCATCGCCGACTCGTCGAGCGATTCAAGATCGCGTCCCTCGAAGCGCACTTCGCCGGTGTGACGAGCGAGCATCCGCGGCGGATGAAGACGCAACAGTGAGCGTGCCAGAGCGCTCTTACCGCTCCCCGATTCGCCGACCAATGCGAAGAACTCGCCGGGTCGAACATCAAGGCTGACCTCGGTGACAGCGCGTACTGGTCCGGCCGCCGAGTTGAACCAGGTCGTCAGATTGCGAACGTCCAGCAACGATTCGTCGCTGGCATCGGCGTGCACTCGAGGCGGCTTGCCACTCATAGCTGCGACTCCCGAACATCGAAGCTCCGTCGCAACCTGTCACCGACCACATTGAACGCCAGCACCGTGAGGACGATCACCGCCGACGGTACGACGGGGATGTGCGGGGCGTTCGCGAGGTGCGCCCGTCCCGAGGCGACCATGCTGCCCCAGGTCGGCGTCGGCGCCGACACCGAAAGACCGAGGAAGCTCAGCGCCGACTCCGCCCCGACGGCGCCCGATAGGCCGAGCAACGAGTACGTCACGAGCGAGATCGCTGCGAGAGGCAGCACCTCGCGCCCGACGACCGACACCGTCGACGCACCGATCGAGCGTGCGGCGAGGACGTGATCGCGTCGCGAGACCGACAGGGACGCGGCCCGCCCGATGCGCGTGAAGGCAGGGATGGTGAACACGGCCACCGCGAGGATCACGTTTCTGATCTGGCCGGGTCCGAGGAATGTCGCGATCGCAATCGCGAGCACGAGCGACGGGAATGCCAGCATCACGTCGACCATCCACACGACCAGACCGTCGACCCAGCGGCGCGAGTACCCGGCGACCACGCCGAGAGCGCCGCCGACCACGACACCAATCAGGATCGAACAGACGGCGACCAGAAGTGTGACGCGGCCGCCCCACACGACCCGTGCGAGGACGTCACGCCCGAGTTCATCAGTGCCCAGCCAGCTCGCCCAGCTCGGTGGCTCGGCGACCCGTGAGAAGTCACCGCGGGTCGGGTCGGAGAGCGGGAGCACCGGTGCCGCGACGGCCGCCACTGTCAGCGTGATCAACCATCCCGCGGCGATCCTCCCGCCCCATCCAAGAGATATGCGGCGACGGCTGGGCACCGTTGCCAGTTCCGGACCCTCGGACTGCCCGTTGGTTGTCGCTGTCGCCTCACTCACCGCGGGTCCTCGGGTCGAGCGCCATGTACAGCAGGTCGACGGCCGTATTGACGATCACGAATCCGACGGCGATGACGAGTACGCCACCTTGGACGACGATGTAGTCGCGGGCAAAGATCGCGTTGACCATCATCCCGCCGAGCCCGGGTAGAGCGAACAGTTGCTCAATGATTACGGCTCCTGAGAGCAGCCCCCCGACGCTGAAGAGGCGCGGTTTGATAGTGGCTGGCCGGGTTTCTCCTGGTTGGGGGCTTGCTGTGGGCGTGTTAGGTGATTGAGGCGAGGGTGGCGATGGCTTTGCCGGTGGGTCCGAAGCGGGTGGGATCGGCTCGCCAGTAGT
>DATMEY010000037.1:0-147077 GCA_035556435.1 Ilumatobacter sp.
AGCGACGTTGCCCGACATGACGACCGCTACCTTGCCGGTCAGGACGAGATGACGACCCTGCCTGTGCACGAACCGGCCAGGCAACCCGACATCGATCCGCGTGTCGAGCACCCTGGTCGGCGCAACCGGCACGAACGCCGAGGGCTCCGGTGGTGCGGTGCCGGAAGCCGAGGCGTCGGCACGCAACAGTCCGCTGCCGAGCAGGCCAGCCACCACCAGCACCGCCAGCGGCCCCGAAGCGCGGCGCAGATCGAATCGCGATGTTCCCATATCCGCATCGTGCGCCTCCTGGCAGGCCGCCGCATCGGGGGATGCCCCGGGCGGGGCCTCAGGGGTGACCCTGATGACGCGAGCGCGGCGGGCTGGCCCGACCGCCGTCCCGTGCGTTCTACAGTGCCAGGGTGAGGTTCCCACGGGCGATCGTCGCGTGCGCTCTGGTCGCAGTGTTGGCAGGGTGCGGGGCGTCGTCGTCGGGCCGCTCGGGGGGGCCGTCGGCGCCGACCGTGTTGACGCTGACGAACAACGACGGCGGTGGCACGCTGGCGATCGCCCCGGCGGTCGAGTGGTTCGTGTCGCGGGTGAGCGAGGTGTCCGATGGGCATCTGACGGTGCGGTTCGAGCCGGGCGAGTGGGCGACCGACGGGCGCGAGGTCGGCGCCGTGGCCGCCGGCAAGGCCGACCTCGGCTGGGTCGGCACCCGAGCGTTCGACCTGCTCGACGTCGACACGTTGCGGGCGCTGCACGCACCGCTGCTGATCGACAGCTACGCCCTCCAGGCGGCCGTGCTGGCTGACCCGGCGAGTGCCCAGGCGTTGTCGGCGATCGAGGTGCTCGGCGTGGAACCGCTGGCCCTGCTCGGCGACCACCTGATGTTCCCCGCCTCGGCGCAGGGTCCGTTGCGCTCGCCTGCCGACTGGGACGAAGCGGGGATGTGGCTGCTCGAGTCGGAGGCCTACGCCGACGCCGTGCGGGCGCTCGGCGCGACGCCCCTGCATACGTTCGCCACCGGCGGCGACATCCGCCTCATGCTCCAGACCGGCGAGGCCGACGGCTTGGTGTCGATGTGGAACTACTACACACTCGGCGCCGACTACCAGCACGCTCCCTACACCGTCCCGAACGTCGTGTTCGGGCCGCGGACGCTGGCGCTGTTCGCCAACCCGGCGTCGTTGGCCACGCTCTCCGACGACGAGCGCGCCTGGCTGGCCGAGGCGGCTGCCGACGCGACGCGTTGGTCGGTCGCCCACGTCGCCGAACGCGACGCGGGGTATACGGCGGACGCGTGCGCGCACGGGGCGTCGATCGCGTGGGCGTCCGATGCCGAGCTCGCCGGCTTGCGCGAGCTCGCCGAGCCGCTGTACGCCCGGCTGGCCGGCGACCCGCTCACGGCCCCGTTGTACGCGTCGATCGACCGGCTGGCAGCGGTGATCGAACCGGAATCGCCGCTCGTGGTTCCCGACGGCTGTGCGTTCGACGACTCGGCACCGGGCAACCACGCCGCCGAGCCGTTGCTCGGGCCGGGGCCACCGGGCGACTTCCCGGTCGGCCGGTACCGCTACTCGGTCGCGGCCAGCGATGTCGTGCGTGGTCAGGAGGTGCTCGCGCTCGGCGACCCGATCGACTTCACCGTGACCTGGACGATCGGCGCCGGCGAGTGGCAGCTCGTCGCCCGCCCCGACGACGGGCACCAGGCCAGCGTGACCTGCCGGGGTTGGTTCGCTGTCGACGCAGACCGCGTGCAGTTCACGCTCCAGCTCGAACCCGAGGTGGGCCACTGCCTGCCGCTCGACTGGTCGGCGCGCTGGCAGGTGGACGCGAGCGGTGCCATCACGTGGCTCGGGCCCGTTCCGGGGGTGCTCACACCGCACTTCCGCGACGCCGTCTGGCACCGGATCGACTGACCAGCGCCGGGCTACTCTGGCGTCCGTGACCAGCGTCGCGGGATCGCCAAAGGTCGATGATCGCGCACCGCTACGAGTCGTCGTGGCCGACGATCATGCGCTGGTGCGCGAGGGCATCGCCGGGTTGATCGACGCCGAGCCCGACCTGGTAGTGACTGCGACCGCGCACGACCTGCCGTCGCTGCTCGCGGCCGCCGCGGCGGCCACGCCCGACGTGGTGGTGACCGACATCCGGATGCCCCCGACGGGTACCGACGAGGGCATCCGCGCGGCTGCCGAACTACGCACCGTGCAGCCAGGTATCGGTGTAGTGGTGCTGAGCATGTTCGCCTCGCCCGCCTATGCCCGGGCGCTGCTCGGCGACGGCACCGAAGGTCGCGCGTACCTGCTCAAGCCGCGGGTGCAGACCACCGACGAGCTGTGCGCCGCGGTCCGCGCGGTCGCAGCCGGGCGCTCGGTGGTCGACCCGGCGGTGGTGGAAGCGTTGCTGAGCCCCGGTGGTGGGCCCGGCAACCGGCTCCTCGACCGGCTGACGGCGCGCGAGCGCGAGGTGCTGGAACTGATGGCGACCGGCGTGTCGAACGCCACGATCGCGGCACAGCTGTTCGTCGGCGCCAAGACGGTCGAGACACACGTGCGGTCGATCTTCATGAAGCTCGACCTCGCCGACGAGGCGAACCTCAGCCGCCGGGTGGCGGCCGTGCTCACCTGGCTCGACGATCATCGTTGACCACGCCGTCCGTGGTTGAGCCGGTCGAACCACCGAGGCCCGCAGAGCGACCGATAATGGGGCATCGAGACTTCGCCCGACCCGCTTGCCGACCCGCTCACCGACGCGGTCGACGTGCTGGTGCGGCAGTGGCTCGCCGCCGCGGCCACCCAGCCCGAGCATCGCTCGGCGCGCCGGCTGGCCGACGCACTTCGTGACCCGGACGGGCTGAGCTTCACGGTCGGCTTCGTCGACGGGGTGGTTCGCCCCGACGACCCGCATGTGGCCGCCGCCAGCCTGCGCACGCTGGCCCGCGAGCAACCACGGTTCGTGCCCTGGCATCTCCGGATCGCCCTCCACACGGGTGCGGCGGCTTCACGCGTGGCCCCACGCCTGGTCGTGAACCTGGCGCGCCGGGCCTTGCGCCGGATGGTCGGGCACCTGCTGATCGACGCCACCGACGCTCGCCTCGGCCGGGCACTCGCCCGCCTGCGGCACCGCGGCGTACGGCCCAACGTCAACCTGCTCGGCGAGGCGGTGCTCGGGGCCACCGAGGCGCGACGCCGGCTCGACGGCACGGCGCGCCTGCTGGCCCGGCCCGACGTCGACTACGTCTCGATCAAGGTGTCGGCTGCGGTCGCGCCGCACTCGCCGTGGGCGTTCGACGCGGCGGTCGCCGACATCGAGGCGCAGCTGCTGCCCCTGTTCCGGGTCGCGGCCACGTCGCCTACAGCGAAGTTCGTCAATCTCGACATGGAGGAGTACCGCGACCTCGACCTGACGATCGCCGTGTTCACGCGCCTGCTCGACCGGCCCGAACTGCTCGGTCTGGAGGCCGGCATCGTGCTCCAGGCCTACCTGCCCGATGCGATGGCGGCGATGGTGCGCCTCCAAGGGTGGGCCGCCAACCGGCGTTCCCGTGGCGGGGCGGGCATCAAGGTCCGGGTCGTGAAGGGCGCCAACCTGCCGATGGAGCGCGTCGAGGCCGAGCTGCGCGGCTGGTCGTTGGCCACGTGGCCGACCAAGCTCGACACCGACACGAACTACAAGCGCGTGCTCGACTACGCGCTCCAACCGGAGCGGGCGGCCAACGTGCGCCTGGGGGTAGCCGGGCACAACCTGTTCGACATCGCCTGGGCGTGGCTGCTCGCCGGCCGGCGAGGCGTGCGCGAGCAGGTCGAGTTCGAGATGCTGCTGGGGATGGCCGAGGGACAGGCCGAGGCGGTGCGGGCCACCGTAGGCGGGCTGCTGCTGTACACGCCGGTGGTTCACCCCGGCGAGTTCGACGTGGCGGTGGCCTACCTCGTGCGCCGGCTGGAGGAGGGCGCCAGCCCCGACAACTTCATGTCGGCCGTGTTCGACCTGCACGAGGACAGCGATCTCTTCGAACGCGAGCGACTCCGGTTCCGTGCCTCGTTGGCGCAACTCGACGGCAGCGTCCCAGTGCCGAATCGGACCCAGGACCGACGTGCCGACGCGGCCGCTGTGGACGCAGCCGCGCAGGAGGGCTTCGCCAACGCCGCCGACACCGACCCGGCGCTGGCCGCCAACCGCGAATGGGCCACCGGGATCGTCGCCCGTGTCGGCGCGTCAACGCTCGGCACCGACCTCGTTGCCGCCCACACGGTCACCGACAGCGCCACGCTCGACGCCGAGATCGCTACCGCGCTGGCAGGCGGCCAAGCCTGGGGAGCGCTGACGAGCGGCGAACGCGCGGCCGTGCTCCGCCAGGCCGCGGCCGAGCTGGCCCGCCGACGCGCCGACCTGCTCGAGGTGATGGCTGCCGAGTGCGGCAAGACGCTCGACCAGGGCGACCCGGAGGTGTCGGAAGCTGTCGACTTCGCCCGCTACTACGCCACGCTCGCCGAACGGCTCACCACCACCGACGGAGCCCGGGCCCGACCGGTGCAGCTCACCGTCGTGACGCCACCGTGGAACTTTCCGGTCGCAATCGCGGCTGGGTCGACGCTGGCCGCGCTCGCGGCCGGCTCGGCGGTGATCGTCAAGCCCGCACCGCAGGCGCGCCGCTGCGGCTCGGTGATGGTTGCCGCGTTGTGGGCCGC
This sequence comes from Ilumatobacter sp., assembly GCA_035556435.1. Classification (GTDB taxonomy): domain Bacteria; phylum Actinomycetota; class Acidimicrobiia; order Acidimicrobiales; family Ilumatobacteraceae; genus Ilumatobacter. Next base: position 4,674 of record DATMEY010000037.1, read on the forward strand.
TGGTGTCCCCCGCGACGCGCTCCGGTTGGTGCACGTCGACGAGGGCGAACTCGGCCAGCGCCTGATCGCCCACCCGGCGGTCGATCGGCTGATCCTGACCGGCGCGGTCGAGACGGCCGAACTGTTCCGCACGTTCCGGCCCGACCTCAACCTGCTCGCCGAGACGAGCGGCAAGAACGCGATCGTCGTCACGCCGCACGCCGACCTCGACCTCGCCGTGCGCGACCTCGTGCAGTCGGCGTTCGGGCACGCCGGACAGAAGTGCTCGGCCGCATCACTGGGGGTCCTCGTCGGCTCGGTCGCCACCTCGGCGCGGTTCCGCAACCAGCTGATCGACGCCGTCACGGCGCTCGAGGTGGGTTGGCCGTCCGACCCGGCCACACAGATGGGGCCGCTGATCGAGCCCGCCCACGGCAAGCTCGCCCGGGCGCTGACCCAGCTCGCCCCCGGTGAGCGCTGGCTCGTCCAGCCACGCCCGCTCGACGACTCCGGACGGTTGTGGTCGCCGGGGGTCAAGGAGGGCGTCGTGCCCGGCTCGGAGTTCCACCGGGTGGAGTACTTCGGGCCGGTGCTCGGGCTGATCGCGGTCGACTCGCTCGACGCTGCGATCGAGGTGCAGAACGCGGTCGACTACGGCCTCACCGCGGGCCTGCACTCGCTCGACGCCGGCGAGGTCGTCCACTGGCTCGACCGGGTCGCGGCAGGCAACGTCTACGTCAACCGCGGCATCACCGGCGCGATCGTGCAACGCCAGCCGTTCGGCGGCTGGAAACGGTCGGCGATCGGGCCAGGGGCCAAGGCCGGTGGGCCGAACTACCTCGTCGCCCTGACCGACTGGGAGCCGGCCGCGGCGACACTGACCGCGCCGGTGGGGGCGAACGTCGCACGCCTGCTGGACTGCGCCACTCGCGTCGGGCTGAGCGACGCCGACCTCGCCTTCCTCACCCGCGCTGCCGGCTCGGACGCAGCGGGCTGGCGCGACGAGTTCGCCGAGCCGCGCGACGTAAGCGGGCTCACGGCCGAGCGCAACTGGTTGCGCTACCTCCCGGTGCCCGTGTGGATCCGCTACTCGGCCGAGCGGCCACTCGCCGAACTCCTGCGGGTCGTCGCCGCCGGGATCGTCGCCGGGGCACCGATGCGCGTGTCGTCCGACGCACCGTTGGGCGCGGCGGCCGCGCTTGTGGAGCAAGCCGGCGCGACGTGCGTCGTCGAGGACGCCGACGGGTGGACCGCCGCGCTGCGCCGAGAGCGCCCCGGCCGGGTGCGCCTGATCGGCGGCAACCGGGCCGCGTTCGCCGCGGCCAGCGAGGGGTCCGTCGACGTGGCGCTCTACGACCAACCGGTCGTCGAGGCGGGCCGCGTCGAGCTGCTGACGTTCCTGCACGAACAAGCGATCTCGGTCACCGCCCACCGCTTCGGCACCCCAAGCAGCCTCACCGACGCCCTGCTCAGTGAGGTGGTTTCGACAGGCTCAACCACCAGGAACAGGCGCTGACCAGGTGGTTGAGCTTGTCGAAACCACGGCGCCACACGCGGGGATCACTCGTAGGTGACACCCAAGCCGGTGAGGACGGTTCGAAGGTTGTACATGTCCAATCCGAGTTCGCCGGCGGCGAGGCGGGCGCGCTTGTCGCCCTCGTTGGCGAGGCGGGCTTGCGACTGTTGCACGGCCCAGGTGGCCTCGTCGCGAGGCACGACCACGACGCCGTCGTCGTCGGCGACGATCGCGTCGCCGGGGTGGATCACCACACCGCCGATCGCCACCGGCACGTTCACCGACCCGGCCGTGTTCTTCACCGTGCCCTGGCACGACACATGCGCGCTCCACACCGGGAACCCCATCTCGCGCAGTTCGGCCGTGTCGCGCACACCGGCGTCGGTGACCAGGCCGGCGACGCCACGCGCCGCCAGCGACGTCGCCAGCAGCTCGCCGAACAGGCCGTGCGTCGACGGGGCCGTGTGGGCGACGACCACGATGTCGCCGGCCTGGCACTGCTCGACTACGGCGTGGACCATCAGGTTGTCGCCGGGGTGGCTGAGCACGGTGACCGCGCTCGCCCCCACCCGTGCCCCCGGGCAGCGGGCCTGGATGGCCGCGCCCAGGTAGCCGCGCCGCCCGATCGCCTCGTGCACCGTCGCCGCTCCGGCCGCGCCGAGCGCGGCGACCGTTGCCGGATCGGCGCGCTCGACCGAGGTGACGACGACTGGCTTGCCCCAACGCTGAGGATGACTCATCAGCTCTCCCAACTGTCGATCAGCGCCGCCAGGCGTGGAAACACCCGCAGCGTGTTCCCGGCGAACAGCGCGTCGCCGTCGAGGCCGTGCGCGTCGAGGTAGGTGTCGACGTACACCTTCGTGTCGTCGTAGTAGCGGCCGGTCTCGGGGTCGATACCGCGCACCGCGCCGACCATCTCCGAGGCGAACAGCACGTGGTCGTGGGGCACGACGTCGAGCAGCAGGTCGATGCCGCGCTGGTGGTACACGCACGTGTCGAACCAGGTCTGGGCGACGGTGCCGGCGAAGTCCCACGTCTGGTCCTGGGCGATGCCGCGGTAACGGCCCCAGTGGTACGGCACCGCTCCGCCACCGTGCGGGATGATCCACCGCAGGCCCGGGAAGTCGGCCATGAGGCCCGACTGGAGTGCCTGGTTGAACGCGGTGGTGTCGGCTCCGAGGTAGTGCGAGCCGGTGGTGTGGAAGTGGTCGTTGCACGACGCCGACACGTGGATCATCGCCGGAACGTCGAGCGCTTGCAGCGCCTCCCACAGCGGCCACCAATACCGGTCGTGCAGCGGCGGGCCGGTCCAGTGCCCTCCGGACGGGTCGGGGTTGACGTTGGCGCCGACGAAACCCATCTGCTCGACGCACCGGCGCAGCTCGGCGACGACCGGCTCGATCGCCCCGCCCGGCGTCTGCGGCAGCTGGCAGGCCGGCACGAAATTGCGCGGATACAGGTCGCACACTCGCCGAACGAGATCGTTCTGGTGCTCGGTCCAGAACTGCGACGTGTGCTGGTTGCCGACGTGGTGGCCCATCCAACTCGCCCGCGGCGAGAAGATCGTCAGGTCGGTGCCGCGCTCGCGCTGGATCCGCAGCTGGGCACCTTCGAGGCTCTCGCGGATCTCGTCATCGGACACGTGCAGCTCGCCGCGCTCCCCCACGAACGCCGGGTCGGCGGTGACGGCCGCCACCTGAGCATCGCGCCAGGCCCCGACGCCGGGCGGGGTGGTGGTGTAGTGACCGTGGCAGTCGATAATCACGGGAACGGCCCGCCGCCGCTGTTCTCCAGCACGAGCACGCCGTTGTGGGTGTTCGACGTGGGAACGTGCGTGGCGCGGTACACCTCGCGCACCTCGGCGTCGAGCGCGCCGCGCATCACCAGCCACATCACCAGCTCGATGCCCTCCGACCCGGCCTCGCGCAGGTACTCGACGTGCCCGATCGCCGCGGCCTGCTCGGGCTCGCCCACCAGCAGGTCGAGGAAGCGGTGGTCCCACGCCTCGTTGACCAGCCCCGCCCGCTCGCCCTGGAGCTGGTGCGACATGCCACCGGTGCCTACCACCAGCACCCGCTCGGCACCTGGATACGAGTCGATCGCCCGCCGGATCGCCTTGCCCAGGTTGAAGCAGCGGTTGCCGGTAGGAGGCGGGTACTGCACGACGTTGACGCACAGCGGCACCACCGGGCACGGCCATTCGGCCGGCTCGGCGAACATCAGCGACATCGGCACGGTGAGCCCGTGGTCGACCTCCATCTCGTTGACGATCGTGATGTCGAACTCGTCGAGGATCAACGACTCGGCGAGGTGCCACGCCAGCTCGGGGTGCCCTTGCACCGCTGGTACCGGGCGCCGCCCGAACCCCTCGTCGGCGATCGGGAACTCGACCGCGGTGCCGATCGCGAACGTCGGGATCAGCTGCAACGAGAACGCCGAGGCGTGGTCGTTGTACACGACGACGGCCGCGTCGGGCACCAGCTCGCGCACCCATTCCTGCATCGGCGGCAGCTTGGCGAAGTACGGCGCCCAGTACGGCTCGGCCTTGCGGCCGCGGTCGATCGCCACCCCGACGGCAGGGATGTGCGACGACGCCACGCCGCCGACCACCTCAGCCACGGTCGGCCCGCTCGCGCTCGCCGACGTACCGGTTGCCGTCGGGGTTGCGGCCCCCGGCCAGCATCATCGTCACGTACTCGTCCTCGGGCACGCCGACCTGCTTGGCCGCCAACTGTTGCATCGACATGCCGTCGGTGGCCGCCAGCTTGAACGTGTAGTAGATGTTCCCGCCCACGTGCAAGAGGCCCAGCCAGTCGCGCTCGAGCACGCACCGTCGTTGCTCGGCGGTCAGCGGGTAGCGATCGAGGTAGGCGGCCTCGTCGACCCGGAACGCGTCGCGGTTGGCCGCGTCGTTGAGCGACATGCAGAACATGTTCAAGGCGTAGCCCTGCCGCGAGCGGCGGGCGTCGAACACGACCGTCCCGGGGATGTCGTCGTACTGGCGCGAGGCAGCAGCGCTCACGTGCCCAGGTTCTCACGTTCGCGCTGGGCCGCCAAGACGCGCCGGGCGGCCAGGCCGCCGCGGTCGATCTTGAAGCTGACCTCTGCCCCGCCGCCGTCGCGGCGGTTGCGGGCGGCGATCAGGTTCAGAGCGGCGACGTCTTCGAGCACCACCGAACGGTTCATGTCACCGATGAAGCGCTGCACCTCGGCGTCGTCGAGGGCGAAGTTGCGGGCGACCGCCCAGAAGTCGAGCGTGGTGTCGTCGTCGCACGGGGTGATCGCGTACAGCACCTCGACGCGGGCGGCCCGCGGGTCGCCGAGCGGGTCGGCGCCGGCCGGGGCGACGCGCACGTGCAGCAGGTACACGCCGGGTGCGTGGTACTCGATGTCCTGCCAGCGGTCGATGGGGGTCTCCAGCCCGGTCGCGCGCTGGTAGAACGGCGGGCACTCCACCGACTCCATCCGCCGCGACACGAACACCACGTCGCCGGCTACCTCGGTGGTGATCGGTGTCTCGGCCACCTCGGGCGTGCCGATCGAGCCACCGTGCAGGAACGTCTCGTGCGACAGGTCGAGCAGGTTGTCGATCAGGAGGCCGTACGGCGCGTCGAGCGGTTCCACCCCGTGCGCAACGGCCCACTCGGCACTGCCGAACCACGGGATCGGCGTGAGCCGGTCGAGGTCGGGAGCGGCCGGGTCGCCCATCCACACGAACACCCACGGCGCCACCTCCACCACCGGGCGGGCGGCCAGGTTCGCCGATGCCGGCATGCGGTCTTGGCCGGGCGCCCACGTGCAGGTGCCGTCGGTGGCGAACCGCAAGCCGTGGTAGCCGCACTGCAACTCGTCGTCGACGACGCAGCCCGCCGACAGCGGGTACCCGCGGTGCGGGCAGCGGTCGGGCAGGCACGCCACCTCCCCCGCGGCCGTGCGATACAGCACGAGGTCGTCACCGCAGACCCGCCGGGCGAGCGGCTGGTCGGTGACCTCGCCCGACTCGGCGACGACGTACCAGTGCTGGCGCGGGTAGCTCGGCCCGGTCACCGGGTCGGTGCGCGTCCGGGCGGCCGGCTGGACGTCGATGCCGACGGACTGATCGATGCTCATGGAACCCCCCAAGAAACCGTTGTGCGGACAAGTGTCCGCCACAGCAGATTCAACCACAGACGCACTACCGCCGGAAGCACAGGGAGGTCAGGAGCCGCGTGCGGTCTGGCGGAACCGCTCGACATCTTCTTGCGTCTCCGCAGTCGCAAAGTTCACCGTCTGACAACGACCCTCTGCACACACCGCCTCCGCCATCGTCATCGAGAAGCTTGCGTCGAGGAGTTCCTTGTTCAGACCGAGCGCGATTCGCGGCCGAGCCGCCAAACGTAGGGCCAGGTCCTCGACCACATGATCAAGTTCGTCCTCGGGCACGACATCGTTCACGAGCCCGAAGTCCAGAGCTTGCTCGGCCGAGATGAAGTCACCGAGCAAGGTGATCTGCTTCGCACGTCGAAGGCCGACAATCCGGGGAAGCAGCCACGATCCACCGAAGTCGATCGACAGCCCACGCTGGATGAAGATCTGGCTGAAGCGCGCCGTGGGGCCTGCGATCACCAGATCGCAGCCCAATGCCAAGTTGAAGCCGGCGCCAACCGCAACCCCGGAGACCTTTGCAATCGTGGGCTTTGGTAGTTGATGCAACGCGAGCGCGGTTTCCCCCGTGATTCGCATACGGTCCAGCCGATGAGACTCGGGGTCGGGGGCCGCCAAGTCGCCACCTGCACTGAAGTTCCCGCCGGCGCCGGCGATGACGAGAACCTTGTCGTCATGCCGATGCGAGACTTCTCGGAACGTGTCGCACATGGCGAGGAGCATCTCCTCATTGATCGCATTGAGCTTCGCCGGCCGGTTGAGCGTTAGTTCCACGATGCCTTCGTGACGCCGCACTTCGATCTGCCCCATATATGGGTATCGTACCACTTAACTTGCCGAAGGCTGGCCGCGGAGAGGCCCGGCGGCGGGCAAGGCTCCCAAGGGAGCACACCCAAGATCGCGGTGGTCAGTCCAGCTGGTCAGCGAACTCGTCGAGCGAACGAACCATGCGCTCCAGCAACTGGACAGCGTTGGCGCGTTGTGTCGGCGACATGTCGGAAAGCACGTGACGGACCACGCTGGTGCGACGGTCGTTGACCTCGTTCCAGACCCGCTCACCGGCCTTGGTCGCCGTCAAGACGACCGCACGCCCATCTTCCGTCGAGTCCTCTCGACTCACGTGACCGTTGTTCACGAGCCGCGTCACGGTCCGGCTCGCATTCGACACATCGAGGCCGAGCTGAGCGGACAGATCGGTGAGACGGCAGCCGCCCCGTTCGACGATGATGCCCAGAACGTCTGTTTGGCGAAGGTCCAGCTCCGGGTGGTTTTCACGGGCATACGCCTCGACGCGGCGGATCGAACGACCGCGTTGCAGATCTCGCCACGCGGCCCTGAACAGAGCCTCTTGCCCTTCAGTCTCCATAATTCACCGGTCTTCCTCGCATCTCGCTCTGTACCGTCTGGCCCGGCAGTACTGGCGTCGGTCGAGAACGATGCTCGAACCAGCCCCCCAATCGGGTTCGGGCAGTGTAGTAGTGGTCCTGGTGACGCACAACCACCTGGCCGCCGCTGACCCCGCCGTCAGCGGGCGGTGAACCGCGGTTCACGCCGTTCCGCCATCGCTGCGACACCTTCGGCGAAGTCGGCCGACAGCTGCAGTCGGTCCTGTTCGAGTCGTTCGTGCTCGACCGCTCGCTTGAGGCGATCGATCAACGCACCTCTCATCGTGCGGCGAATCGAGCGCACCGCCAGCGGCCCTGATCGAGCGATTGCCGAGGCATGCCGTCGGGCTGCGTCGCGCAGCTCATCGATGGGCACGACTTCGGTGCACAACCCCATCGACAACGCGGCGTCACCGGTGACTCGCTCGCCGGTGTACAGCAGACGCAGCGCTGTCTCGTGCCCGACAGCGAGCGGCAGTGTCTCGGTCAGGCCGAAGCCGTGGGACAGACCAAGCGTCGCGAAGTTGGCCGAGAACCTGGCCTCGGGCGAGGCAATCCGCAGATCGGCGGCGAGGGCCAGCCCGAGTCCCCCACCAATCGCTCCGCCTTGGACCGCGGCCACGATCGGCAGCGGCTGTTCGAACAGTTCGATCGCGTAGTCGTAGAGGTGCTTGCCGTCGAGGCTGGTGACGCGGTCGCCCGCCAGGTTCGCACCGGCGCAGAAGTGGCGGCCGCGGCTGCACAGCAGCACGGCACGGCAACCTTGCCCGGCAGCGACCCGGCAGGCGCCGACGATCTGGGCGACCAGGCGAACATCGAAGTAGTTGTTCGGCGGGCGGACGATCTCGATCGTCGCGACCTCGCCGACGGTTGTGACCAGGAGGTCGCCGGAGGAGGCATCGGGTACCGCTCCGTCGGCGACGTCGCCCGGGTCACTCATCGATCGTCGTTCCCGTCGGCGACCGTCGCACCGGAGGCGATCATGGCGTCGATCGCCTCCTGCGCGAGTCCCACCTCGCGCAGGATCGCCACGCTGTCCTCACCCAGGATCGCCCCCGGCTGCGGGTGCTCGGTCGGCGTTGCGGAGAAGCGCGGCACCGACTCGATGTGGCGCATCGTGTCGGCCGGGGTGACGTCGTAGAAGCCCACGTCGTGCAGGTGCGGGTCGTCGAGTAGATCGTCGAGCGAGTTGACCTCGACACAGGGGATGTCGGTGCCGCGCATCTCGGCAACCACGTCGTCCGCGGTCCTGGACGCGCAGTACGCGGCGAGCACTTCGTACACGCGGTCGACGTGGCGAACCCGCTCGCGCGCCCTGCCCAGTTCGGGATCGTCGATCAGATCGGGCCGGCCGAGCAAATGGCAGGCCCGTGCCCAGTGGGCGTCGGTGTACGGCAGGACGGCGACGAACCGGTCGTCGAGGGTCCGGTAGGGGCGCCGGTGAGGCGACATCACCCGGGTGTATCCCGGTGGTCCGCTGGGAGGTTCGACCGCCATGCCCTGGAGGTGTTCCACCAGGACGAACGCCGCCAGCGACTCGAACATCGAGATGTTCACCATCTGCCCCACCCCCGTCCGTTCACGGTGATAGAGCGCGGCGAGAATGCCGCTCACCGCCGACATGCCGGCCGTTTTGTCGGCGATGACGGTGTTCATGTAGCGCGGCGACCCCTCGTCGTCGCGCTGCAGGTAGGCGAGCCCCGACACCGCCTGAATGATGTCGTCGTAGGCGGGCAGGTTCTCGTACCTGCCGCCTTCGCCGAATCCGGTCGCCGCGCAGTAGATCACCGACGGATTCCAACCCGAGACCTGCTCGTAGTCGATTCCAAGGCGGCTCGCCGCGCTGGCGCGCAGGTTGTGCATGAACACGTCGCTGGTCGCCACAAGCGCGGCCAGCGCCTCGACGGCGCTCGGCTGCTTGAGATCGAGGACGACGCTGCGCTTGCCGCGGTTGAGCAGGTACGTCCGCTGCTCGCCGGCCCCGCGCATCGCCCGGGCGATGTCGCCGCCGGGGCTCTCGATCTTGATCACCTCGGCCCCCAGACACCCCAAGAGGTAGGTGCAGTACGGGCCGAGCACGGTCGTGGTGACGTCGATCACGCGAATACCGGCGAGTGGGCCGGGAGAAACACTCATGAGCCGTGCATGACCTCTCGGAACGGCCGATCGCTGGTCGACGGGCCCTCACGCGGCAGGCCGAGCACCCGCTCGGCAAGGATGTTGCGCTGAATCTCGTCGGTGCCTCCGGCAATCGACTGGGCCGGCACCGAGACGAGTATCTCGGCGATGACGCCGTCGAGCGGGCTGTCGCGGCCGGTGAGCATGCCGCCCGCACCGGCGATCGCCGCGTGGACGTGGGCCGCCTGCTTGGAGACGAGGCTGGTGGCCAACTTGCCAATCGAGCCTTCGGGCCCGGGCGGCCGGCCGAGCGCACGCGCGCTCTGCGCGCGCTGGGCGGTCCACTGGCTGATCCGGGAGATCGTCATCAGGCGCGCGATCTCCTGCCGGAGCACCGGCTCGTCGGACCTGGCCGTGGCCCGTGCCCGATCGAGCACGAGGTCGACCCGGCCGGCCCGCTGCGGGTACCACACATAGGGGCGGTGGTGTTCAGCGGCCTCGCGTCGCGCCTCCTCGACCGCGCGGCCCTCGCCGGTCGTGTACATCGGCCTGGACATCACCCCGAAGCGTCGCTCGAAGGCCAGCGTGGTCAAGGCGACATCCCAACCTTTGCCCTTGCCGCCGATGACGTGACCGATCGGCACGCGGGCATCGGTGAGAAAGATCTCGTTGAACGAACTGTGCCCGTTCATCTGTCGCAGCGGGCGAACCTCGACGCCGGGCTGGCGCATCGGCAAGATGAAACAGGAGATCCCCAGATGCTTGGGCGCGTTCCAGTCGGTTCTGGCGAGCAGCAAGCCGAGGTCTGCATGGTGGGCGCTCGTACTCCACACCTTCTGGCCGTTGATCACCCAGGCGTCCCCGTCGAGCGTGGCGGTGGCCGTGAGGCCTGCCAAGTCCGACCCGGCACCCGGCTCGCTGAACAGTTGGCACCACGTCGTCTCGCCCGTGATCGTGCCGTGCAGAAACTCCTGGCGGAGGTGGTCGGGGCCGTGGGTGAGGATTGCCGGGCCGGCCAGCCGCATGCCGACGCCGGCCGGTGGTCCGACGAATCCGCCGCGGGCGAACTCGTCGCGGACCACGTCGTCGGCCCAGGCGGGCAAGCCGCGGCCGTGCCACTGCTCGGGCCACGACGGCACTGCCCAGCCCGACGACGCGAGCTGCCGGCGCCAGCTCACTAAGCCCGCGTCTGGCTGCCAGTGCTCCATCAACCAGGCTCGTACGGCGACTCGGACCGACTCGATGGTGGCTTCCGTCGCTTCCCGGGTGAGGGTGTCGGTGCCCTGCATGTCGTCACCAGTCCTGTCGTTCATGCCTTGGCCACCTTCGCGAACCAGTCGATCGATTCGGGGTTCATCAGCGCCGCCGAGTTCAGCACCTTCTCGGGCGACTCCCCGGACAACACCCGGCGCACTGGCACTTCTGGACGTTTCCCGTTGAGGGTACGCGGGATGGCCGGCGCGGCCCGTATCTCGTCGGGCACGTGCCGGGGAGACAGGCGGGTTCGCAGCTGTTCGCGCAACTCGGTGATGAGGTCGGGCTCGAGCGTCGTCTCCGCCTCGAGTGCAACGAACAGGACGACACGAGGTGAACCTGGTGTCGAGAGGTCGACCACCAGCGCATCGCTCACCCCCGGCATGGCTTCGACGACCTGGTAGATCTCTGCCGTCCCGACACGGATACCGTTGCGATTCAACGTCGCATCGGAACGTCCAAGCAGCATCGCCCCACCGTCGGCGAACACGCTGACCAGGTCACCGTGCCGCCACACGCCTGCATAGTCGGTGAAGTAGGCCTGCAGGTACCGGGACCCGTCGGGGTCATTCCAGAATCGTAGCGGCATCGAAGGCACCGGCTCGGCGATCACCAGCTCGCCGACCTCGTCGGTCACGGCGGCACCGGCGTCGTCGTATGCGGCGAGAGCGACGCCCAGCCCGCAGCACTGGAACTCGCCGCGTCGCAGCGGGAGCGTGATGCAACCGGCGAGGAAGAAGGTCGAACCGACCTCGGTGCCTCCGCTGACCGAAGAGAACCACACGTCCGGCCCGAACGTGTCGAGGACCCAGTCGAAGTGGTCCGGCGCGATCGCCGATCCGGTGTAGCACAGCGCCCGCAGTGCACGGCAGGTCGGGCCAGATGCCGTCTCGGCTCGCGCCGCTGTGCTCGTCAAGTACGCCCCGCTGACGCCGAGCACCGTGGTGTCGCTGTCGTCGGCGAGACGCCAGATCTGGTCGGCATCTGGCCACGTCGGCGAACCGTCGTAGATCACGGCCTGGCGGCAGAACATCAGCGCGCTGAGCACGATGTTCCAAACCACCCACCCGGTGGAGGTGTACCAGAACAACGTGTCGCCACTACCGAGGTCGAGGTGCAGCCTCAATCCCTGCACGGCGGCGAGCACTGCACCACCGTGCCCGTGGACGATGCCCTTCGGCGGGCCGGTGGTTCCCGATGTGAACAGGATCCAGATCGGGTGGTCGAACGGCACGTGAACGTAACGCAGTGGGGTCGCCGGACGATCGAGTAGGGCGTGCCAGCTCCAGCTCCCGGCCGCACGTCGAGGTTGCTCGGCCGCCTGTTCCCTTGCGCTGCCGACGACGACGACCCGTTCGAGCGTGGCGATCGACGCGACGACCTCGTCGAGGTTGCCGGTTCGATCGAACGTCGCGCCCCCGTAACGGTACGACGTTGCCGCGAACAGCACCCGCGGACCGAGTTGACCGAAGCGGTCGACGACCGCGGCTGGGCCGTATTCGGGCGCGCAGCCGGACCACACCGCCCCGATCGACACCGTCGCCAGGCACGCCACGATCGCCTCTGGTCCGTTGGGGAGCAGACCGGCGACTCGATCGCCCGGCCCGACACCCCAGTCACGCAGGCAACTGGCGACCTTGGAGACGTCGTCACGAAGCTGACGCCAGGTGAACTCGGTGAACCCGGGGTCGCCTTCGGAGCAATGACGGATCACCACGGCATCGGGCTGCACGTCGGCGCGCCCGAGGATCTGCTCGGCGAAGTTGAGCCGGGCTCCGGCGAACCACTGGGCCCCCGGCATCGACCGATCGTCGATCGCGGGGCCATCACCACGAGTGCCCAGCACGCTGTGCCAGTGCCAGAGCGACTCCCAGAACTCCCCGACGTTAGACGTCGACCATCGTTGCAGCTCGCGGTAGCCGCCGAACCGGAGCGCATGCCGCTCCGCGAGCCACAGCGAGTAATCCGCCACGGTGGACTGAGCGACAGCCTCAGCCGACGGGTGCCACAGCACGTCGCCGCGGCCGGCGCCAGCCTCACCCGAGTCCCCTGCGGAGTGGTTCACTCGGACAACTCGACGAAACGGGGAGCGCGTCGCTCGCGGATGGCGCGCAGGCCCTCGGCTGCCTCGGGCTGCGCGAATCCTTCGAACTCACCAGCCAGTGACTGCTCGAAGCTCGGCTGGAACACCTCGTACCAGCTGTTCAACGCCAGCTTGGTCGCGCTGATCGCCCGTCGCGCGCCCTGGGCCAGCGAGACCGCGATCTGTCGGCTCCGGCTCGCCAGTTCGTCGTCGTCGACAGCCAGCGAGACGAGCCCTATCTCGGCGGCCATCTCGCCGGTGAGGTCGTCACAGGTGAGGAGGTAGTACTTGGCCTTGGCCATCCCGCACAGCAGCGGCCAGCACAGCGCGGCGTGATCTCCAGCAGCCACACCGAGCTTGGTGTGGCCGTCGAGGATCCGGGCCGACCGAGCCGCCACCGAGATGTCGGCCAAGAGGGCCACCGCCAAGCCCGCGCCGACCGCCGGCCCGTGGATCGCGGAGACGATCGGCTTCGAGCAGCCGAGCATGCCGACGACGGTGCCGCGCACCTCGGCCTTGATCCGCTCCCGCGTCGCCGGGTCGGTGGTGAGCGCCTCGAGCATCTCGAAGCTGCCACCGGACGAGAGGCCCCTGCCGGCCCCGCGGACCAGTACGGCGCGCACCCGATCGTCGTCGTCGATGTCGTCCCAGACCTCGGCGAGCAGTCGGTGGGCGTCGGCGTCGACCGAGTTCAGTCCCGGCCCGTCGAAAATCAATTCCAGGAGGTAGGGGTCGTTCTGCTCGAAGCGGACCGATCCGACTGTTGGGTACATGGGTGATGGTGACCTCTCACTCGACGCCGTAGAGGCGCGCGGCGTTGCCGTAGAGCAGTTTGTGGGCGAGTTCAGGACTGAGGTTGCGGATCGCCCGCTCGGCCTCGACGCGCGGCGGCTCGGCCGTCGAGGCCGGCCCCGGCGACAGGCTCGTCGAGTGCGGGTAGTCGGTCTCGAACATGACGTTGTCCGGGTACAGGTCGACCATCCGCTCGATCGTGGTCCGCTCGTACCAGAACGCCGAGTAGACGCTCTGCCTGAAGTAGTAGCTGGGCAGTTCCCGGCCTGGGTTCTCTTGCGCGGCGCCCGTGTTGGCCCACTGCCAGTCGAGGGTTTCGAGCAGGTAGGGCAGGTATCCGAAGCCGCTCTCGACGAGCACGAATTTCAAGTTCGGGTACTGGATGCACACATCGGATGTGAGCACGTCGCCCACCACCTCGGCGAGCCCGAGGATCGTCAGCGAGCTGTCCCTGGCGTAACGAGCGCGCGTGTTACCGCGGCCGGTCATCGCCTTGAACTCGTCTTCGGTGAAGTCCTGGAAACCGATGTGAAAGTTGATCGAGAGGCCGCGTTCTTCGGCCATCTTGAACAGTGGCGCCCAGTGCGGATCCTCGAGCCTGGGCAGGTCGAGCTTGTACGGCTTGCTGGGGAAGAGCACACCCCGGAACCCGCGCTCGTGGCACCGCTCGACCTCACGACAGCACGCCTCGACGTCCCAGAACGGCAGGGCGATCATCATGATGAACCGGCTCGGCGCGGCCCGGGTGAAGTCGTAGGTGAAGTCGTTGTAGGCCCGGATGCACTCGAGGCGGAGCCGGGCGTCCTTGATCGAGAGGAAGGGGTGGATGACGAACCCGTACAGATTCGGGAACAGCACCTCGGCCCGAATGCCGTTCTCGTCCATCCGGGCAATGCGCGCGTCGGCGTCGAACGCTCCGGGGTCGGCCGCCTCACGGGTGGGAGGATGCGAGGGTGGGAACTCGGGCCACTTGGAGCTGACGAACGCTCCGACGCCTGGGGCCCGCCGTCCACCGATGATCCACCGATCGATCTGCCGTGACTCGTCAAAGACGACGTGCGGCACGTCGCTGCCCCACTTGTCCATCGGAAGCCGCGACGTCCAGAGGTCGGGTGGCTCGCTGAGGTGGGTGTCGGTATCGATGATCGGGATGTCCATAGAGGGGGTGGTTCCTTTCAAGGGGTCAGTCCTTCAGGTCGGCGAGAGCGGCAGCTCTGGCCGAGCGCGTCAATCGAGGAGGGCGGGCTCCTCAGCCGTGATCCAGTCCCACAGCGGCTGGAACGACTTCCACCCGGTCGAGGCCAGACCGACCTGCCCGGCCGCCTTGCTGGCCTGCTCGTCGGTGAGCAGCGTGGGTCGGCGGTGTGAGGCATCCACCAACAACTGCACCTCGCAGGCCCGCTCCATGGCGATGAACCAGAACGCCGCCTCGTCGACGCTGGCCCCCACGGTGAGGTTGCCGTGGTTGGCGAGGATGGCCGCCTTGTGGCAGCCGAGGGCTTCGGCGATCAAGTCGCCTTCGCTCGTCTCGATGACCGCTCCGTCGTAGTGGCCGAACACGACGTGGTCGCGATAGAAGGCACATGAACTCTGTGTCAAAGGGTCGAGCTCGCGCCGGAACACCGACCACGCCTTGCCGTGGGGCGTGTGCGCGTGGGCCGCGGCCACCACGTCGGGGCGCGCCGCGTGAATCCGCGAGTGGATCGTGAACGCGGCGAGGTTCACCGGGCGGTCGCCGACCACGACCTGACCGCTGTGATCGACGCAGATCAGATCCGAGGCTCGGATCTGGGCGAAGGCCATCGCGTGCGGGTTGACCCAGAACCTGTCGGCGAACTCGGGGTCGCGAGCCGTGATGTGTCCGGCGCGGCCTTCCGTGAACCCGTATCTGGCAAAGATGCGGAAGGCGGCGGCGAGCCGCTGCTTGATGTAGAGCCGATGCCGGTCGTGGTCATCACCGAAGTCGGGGGTTCCCACCGGCGGCAACCGCACCGCCGCTGTTGCCTGATTGCTCACGGCGCGACGCCTGCCCCGGCCGGACGCGACACCTCGGCTGTCGCGATCATCTCGGTCGGCGGCGCAGGGTGCCGGTAGATCCGCGCGGCGTTCTCGAAGCACAGCTTGCGGATCGTGTTCGGATCCATTCCCGAGAGCTGGTCGCGGATCATCGCCTGGCAGGCAGGCCACGTGCTGTCGAAGTGGGGGTAGTCGGTTTCGACCATCACGCGGTCCTCGCCGATCAGGTCCAGCATCCGGAAACCTGACGGGTCCTCGATCGACGTGAACACGAAGTTCCGATGGACCAGCTCCACCGGGGTGGGGGCGTCCTTCGGCCACCCGCGACCGAACCCCTCGGCATGTCGGTAGGCACGTCGGAGACGCTCGATCGCCATCGGAACCCACGAGACGCCGGCCTCCGAGAGGGCGATCGTGAGCTTCGGGAAGCGCAACGGCACGCCCGCGTAGATCCAGTCGACCAGCGCCAGAATTCCGCTCACCGGGAACAGGGCGATCGACACCGACTCCGGCGACGCCGAGCATGGCCGATGACGTGTCCCTGACGATCCCACGTGCAGGTTGACGACTGTCTCGGTCTCCTCACACGCCCGCAGGAACGGATCCCAGAAGGGGTCGTAGATGTTCGGGAACCCGAGCCCCTCGGGGTTCTCGGAGAAGCTCACCGCCTTGAAGCCGCGCTCGGCATTGCGTCGAATCTCGTCGGCAGCGACCTCCCCGTCGCGCAGCCACGGAAGCTGGCACGGTATGTAGCGCTCGGGCGCAACACCGCACCATTCCTCGAGCATCCAGTCGTTGTACGCACGCAGGCACGCCAGGCCCACCTCGGGGTCGGACATGATCGAGAACCGGGTTCCGGCGAACCCCCAGATGGTCGAGCCGAAGCACAAGCTGGCCCAGACCCCCGCCTGATCCAGGTCGGCCAGGCGGGCCTGGGAGTCGAAGCACCCGGCCCGTAGCTCGTCGAAGTCCGACGCGACCGGAAGCCACTCCGACATCACCCGGCCCGACGCGCCGTTGAGCAACGTGATCGGCAGGCGGACCCCGTCGATCATCCACCACGGCGCGCCATCGGCAGCCGGCTCGACGTAAGGGGCCCGATCCTGCAGCCGCTGTGGCAGCCGCCCTTCGAACAGGTTGGCCGGCTCCAGGGCATGGTCGTCGACCGAGATCAGTGGGCAGAACAGCGGCTCCGTTGCGGGCTCGTCGATGAAGGTCACCGTCTCGCTCCGGCCGTACTTGGCGACGCGCTCGAGCGTCAACTTCTCCGCAAGGGTTTCTCCCACTTCGATCTCCTCTCGACGCCCTGGCAACTCCTGGTATCTCACCGAGGCATTTATTGGTATCTTACCATTATCTCCACATCGAGCGCTCCTGTCAAGCGACCGCGACATTGGGCGCTCCATCACTCAGGATTTCATGGTATGATACCAGTACATACGGCTGCGCCCGCCCGGGGCGCCGAGAGCGTTTGGAGTTCGCAGATGAGCGACAGGTCACCCGGCAGTCCGCCCCGTGCGACGTGGGTCGAGTCGACGCCGCCGGTCCCGATCATCGACGCGTTCGTGCGCACCGGGTTCGACGGCCGCGCGCTCGACGTACCGATGCCGCGCGAGTCGCTACGGGACCAGGAGAGCCTCGACGCGTGGCCATCGACCGATGTCGCCAGCTATCTGTTCCGGCACGACGACGACTACGACGATCGAATCGCGACGGCGAACGACCTCGACCGCTGGCTGGCCAACCTCGACCGGTGGAACATCGACAAGGCCCACGTCCCGATGCCGCTCGACACCGAGCTTGCCGACTTCGACCGAATCGCTCCGTTCGGCGATCGCGTCTCGGTGTCGCTGCGGGTCGATCCGCACGAGGGGATGGTCGCGATCCGGCGACTCTCGGAGCTTGCCGAGCGTTATCCGTTCGTCCGCAGCGTGTCGCTGACCCCGCATGCGATCTACCCGTTCATCCCGACCAACTCGAGGGAGTACTACCCGATCTACGCGAAATGCGTCGAGCTCGACCTCGCCGCGTACGTCAACGTCGGGTTTCCGGGCCCACGGGTGCCCGCTTGGAGCCAGCATCCGATCCACCTCGATGACGTGTGTTGGTTCTTTCCGGAGCTGCGCGTGGTCATGCGGCACGGCGGCGAGCCGTGGGTCGGCGAGTGCGTCAAGATGCTGCTGAGGTGGCCGAACCTGTACTACGCCACCACGGGGTTCGCACCCCGCTACTACCCGCGCGAGATCATCGACTTCATGAACAGCAGAGGGCGCGAGAAGGTGCTGTACGCGGGCTACTGGCCCACGCTGTCGTACGAGCGAATCCTCCGCGAGTTGGCCGCACTCCCCCTCAAAGAGGCCGTGTGGCCACATTTCCTGCGCCACAACGCCGAGCGGGCGTTCCGGCTGTGAACACGAAGGTGGCCGTCGTGACGGGCGGCGCAAGCGGGATCGGCTACGCCCTCGCCCAGCGGTTCCTCGCCGACGGCATGTCGGTCGTGATCGGCGATGTCGAGCAGGGCGCCCTCGAAGCCGCGGTCACACGGCTCGGGGCAGCCGCCCACGGCATGACGGTCGATGTCGCCGATCGTTCCTCCGTCGACGCCCTGCGCGACTACGCCTGCGCGCTGTTCGGGCGGGTCGACGTGGTGTGCAACAACGCGGGCATCGGTGGCGGCGACAGCCGCGCCTGGGAGATGCCCTCGAGCGCCTGGGATCGAGTCATGGCCGTCAACTTCGGCGGCGTGCTGAACGGGGTTCGCTCGTTCCTGCCGCTGCTACTCGAACAGCGCGGCGGGCATGTCGTCAACACGGCGTCGATGGCCGGCTTGATCGCTGGCCCGCAGATGGCGGCATACAACGTCAGCAAGTCCGCAGTCGTGGCACTCTCCGAGACGCTCTTCCACGATCTGCGTGAACTCGATGTTGGCGTCGGTGTGTCGGTGCTGTGCCCCGGCTTCGTGGCGACGAACATCATCGACTCGCATCGCAACTGGCCGGCCGAGGCCGGCCCGCCGCCCGACGACGTGTCCGCCCACGACCCAGCCCGGCGAGCCGAGCTCCGAGCGCTGCTCGCGGGTGGCATGCAGCCAGCCGAGGTTGCCACCCACGTCATCGACGCGATCAGTCAGAACCGGCTCTGGGTGCTCCCCAGCCCGCAGATGCGCCCGCTGGTGACTGAACGGGCAGACCAGATCGTCACCGCCCGCAACCCCGACACGTCCCCCTACCTCTGAGCTTGCAGGTATCAGCCCTGCGATGACCGGTGGCCAACACGATCCGTCAGCTCAAGCGTTCGATCACCATGGCCATGCCCTGTCCGCCGCCGACGCACATGCTCTCCACACCGAACTGCTGGTCGTGGTGCTGAAGGTTGTGGATCAGGGTGGTCATGATGCGGGCTCCGGTCATGCCGAACGGGTGCCCGAGGGCGATCGCCCCACCGGAGACGTTGAGCTTGTCCCAGCTGATGCCGAGGTGCTCGGCGGACGGCACGACCTGAGCCGCGAACGCCTCGTTGATCTCGAACAGGTCGATGTCATCGACCGTCTTGCCAGCCCGGGCAAGCGCCTGGCGGATCGCCTCGATCGGACCAAGGCCCATGATCTCGGGGTTCAGCCCGGTAACACTCGATGAAACGATCCGGGCGAGCGGAATCAGGCCGAACTCCTTCGCCCGAGTGCCACTCATCACGAGCACAGCCGCGGCGCCGTCGTTGAGCGGGCAAGCGTTGCCCGCGGTGACGGTGCCGTCGGCGCGGAAGGCGGGCCTGAGGCCGGCGAGGCTCTCGACGGTAGTGCCGGAGCGCGGGCAGTCGTCCTTGTCGATGACGGTGCCGTCGAGCAGGGTCAGCGGTGTGAGCTCTTCGGCCCAGAAGCCGCTCTCGACGGCAGCGACCGCGCGCTGCTGGCTGAGCGCTGCGAACTCGTCCTGCTCCTGACGCGACACGTTCTCGTGCTGGGCGACGTTCTCGGCGGTCTGACCCATCGCGATGTAGTAGTCGGGAAGGCCTTCGGTTCGCGTCCAGGTGGGCGCACCGCCGAGCGAGCGGCGCTCGGTCCGCTCCCGAGCCGGTGTGAACTGTGGGTTGGACGCATCACTCTCACCGGCTCCCCGCCGGCTGATCGCCTCGACCCCGGCGGCGATGAACACATCTCCCTCCCCTGCCTTGATCGCGTGAGCAGCCATGCGGATGGCCTGAAGCGATGACGAGCAGAAGCGGTTGACCGTGACACCGGGCACATCGTCGAGGCCCGCCAGGATCGCAACCACGCGGGCCACGTTGAACCCGGCCTCGCCGAATGGCTGGCCACAGCCCAGGACCAGATCGTCGATCGCGTCGGCTGACACCTGGGGCGCACTGTCCATCAGTGCCCTGACGATCTGTGCCGCCATGTCGTCAGGGCGGAGACCGACGAGCGAGCCCTTGTGGGCTCGCCCGATCGGGCTGCGGGCAGTGGCGACGATCACCGCTTCGGGTGGACCAAGCGACATGTCTCCTCCTTGACCGACTGGTCATCGATAATCGGGTGCAGCCACCGAACGACCGTGCCGGATGGAACGCGCCATGATCGTGGGTCGGTTCTTGCTACTGATACTCGGACGGGACGGTGCACTGCGGCATCTGCAATACGAGCAGATTGCACCCCCGCGCGCCCGCGTACAGCGGGCCAGCGGGCACATCGCCAGGGTCCCAGGCCAGGCACCCCTCGGCATGGTGCATGTCGCCTTGAACGAGGTCGCCGGCGGCGATGAAGATGTACCGGCCAGGTGACGGATCGGGTAGCGGTGGTAGATCAATCGAGGCACCGGGAGCCATCCTCGCGACCTCGGCGTGCAAGCCGTCGTCATGTTCCTGAATGAGATCGGTCCACTGCGACTCCTCATCATTGGATGCGAGAACCAACGCCTCACCGACATCGAGGAAGGCGTGCCGCCGTCCGCGGTACTTGAGCTGATCACGCGACTCCGGCATATACGCGATCATCCTGGACGGTGTCGCCCGCAACGCGAAAA
The DNA here is from genome assembly GCA_035556435.1 of Ilumatobacter sp. Taxonomy (GTDB): domain Bacteria; phylum Actinomycetota; class Acidimicrobiia; order Acidimicrobiales; family Ilumatobacteraceae; genus Ilumatobacter. The sequence goes on from DATMEY010000037.1 coordinate 24,975, forward strand.
AGGTCAGACTGACCTCGTCGGTGCCGAACGGCCCGTACGTGGCGTACGCATCCGCATAGTGCACGCCGAGCGCAGGAATCGGCGACCTCTGATACCAGGAGCCTTCAGACCCGAAGAAGATGTGATACTGATCCACGGCGTGAAAGTGGGATCGAGTAACACCGTAGGGCGGATAGTCCTCGATCAAGACAGCCTGAGGACCCTCGGGAGCGTCCGGGCCGACGCCACCCACGAACGGCCGGACCGAGCGCACCTTTGGCGCGCGCGCTGGCTCGCTACTGGGCTTGGGAACCTCCACGTCAACCGGCGATACGTCCTCGCGCGACCGGAACTGGAGACCTAACGTCGACATACGAACCTCCTTGGTTGACTGGTCCCTCCAGCCTGTAGGTAAACCAACATCACCACGGCCCCAGATCTGGAGCTGGGCCATTGTCTTGCTGAAGGGAACGTGGATCCTGCGCCCGTACTGGCACCGATGAGGCGAGATGGCAGGCCACCATCCCGCCGTGCGCCGTCGGCAACAGCGTCGGTGCGACCCGGCACGCGTCGATCGCGTCCGGACAACGGTGCCGGAACACGCAGCCATCGGCGACCGGCGCCGCCGCGTCAAGAGCACCGTCGACCAGGCGGAGGCGACGGCGTGTCGGATCCGGCTCCGGCACCGACTCGAGCAGGCGCCGGGAATACGGATGCATCGGCTGGGCAAAGAACTCCTTCGTGGACCCCTGCTCCACCACCGTGCCGCTATACATGACCGCGACGCGGTCAGCGAGGGCACCAACCAGCGACAGGTCGTGCGAGATGAAGAGGTAGGAAACACGGTCCTCGGCCTGAATCTCGCGGAACTGGTTCAGCACGTGCGCTCGCACTGAAGCATCGAGTGAGGCGACCGGTTCGTCGCACACGATGACTTTGGGACGAGTGGCCAAGGCGCGCGCTATCGCCACCCTCTGAAGCTGTCCACCCGACAACTCGTTGGGGAATCGCCGCGCCTGCTCAGCTCGAATACCCACCCGCTCCATCAACCGAAGCGCTTCGCGTCGGCGCTCGGCGCGGGACATCGACGTGTGCAGGAGCAGCGGCTCACACACCGCGTCCTCCAGGGAGACCATGGGATCGAACGAGGCATACGGGTCTTGAAAGACCATCTGCATGACGCCGCGATAACGCCGCAGCTGAGTGGCGCTCAACGCGCCCAGATCCTGACCCGCGACCACCGTTCGGCCCGAGTCGGGACGAATCAGGTTCAGCGCGATTCGGCCGAGCGTTGACTTGCCCGCACCGGATTCCCCAACTACTGCCACCGTCTCGCCCTCCTCGACGGTGATCGACACATGATCGAGCACTGTGACCCGTCTGCGGCCGCGCCCCAGTAGCCCACGAGCCGCCGGATACGTCTTCACGATCCGATCGAGTTCGAGGACCGACACGCTCACCCTCCCACCTCGCCGACCCGGACACAGCGGACGCTGCCCTCAGGACCCCAGGCGTTCAGGGCGACAGGGCGCTGACACGCATCGGACCTGTGGATGCAGCGCGGGCCGAAACGGCAACCGCTCGACCAGCCGCCAAGCCGCGGCACGGCGCCGGGGATGGCATTGAAAGGACGGTGCCGGTGCTCACTGCGCGGGATCGCACCCAGCAGACCTTGCGTGTAGGGGTGTCCCGGCCGCGCGAACAACGCTTCGACCTCGGCCTGCTCCACCACTTCACCCGCGTACATGACCACGACATGGTCACAAACCTCCGCGACCACGCCGAGATCGTGGGTGACCAGCGCAACACCAAGGCCCAAGTCTTCCTGGAGCCGTCGCAGAAGTGCCAGCACCTGTGCCTGAACGGTTACATCGAGTGCAGTAGTCGGCTCGTCGGCGAGCAACACGTCGGGTCCGCACGCGAGTGCCATCGCGATCATCACTCGCTGGCACATCCCCCCGCTGAACTCATGTGGATACTGACGGGCCCGTTCCGTTGCCCGTGGAATCCCGACCAGGTCGAGCATTTCGATCGCTCTCGCCGCAGCAGCGCGGCGGCTCATTGACAGATGGCGCCGCGCCACTTCTGCAATCTGATAGCCGACCGGGAAGGACGGATTGAGGCTCCGAGCGGCGTTCTGGAAGATCATCGCGATCCGCCGACCCCGGATTCGGCCGAGTTCGGCCGACGAGCGTCCGACAAGTTCATCCTGTCCGAGCAGAACCGACCCAGAGGTGATCCTGAGGCCGCGTGGAAGGAGACCCATGATCGCGAGCGAGGTCATGGTCTTCCCACAACCAGACTCACCGACGATCCCCAGCATTTCCTTGCGCGCCAAGTCGAAGCTGACGTCGGTGAGCACGTCCATCGCCGAGTGGCCTCGCCCACGTTCCACCTGGACGCACAGGTCGCTGACGGTCAGCAACGGGGCAGCAGCGTCACAGTCGCGCACCGGCGGACCTCCCCCCACCCGAACGGTTGATTGCGTCGCGAATCCCATCCCCGACGAGCGATGTTGCCAAGAGCGTCGCTGCGATCGCTACCGACGGCGGGACGATCTGCCAACTATCCCGGCGGATCACGTTGAAGCTCTCGCGCACCATCGACCCCCAACTGGCTTGAGGCGCCTGAACACCCAATCCAAGAAAGCTGAGACTGGCTTCAGCGGTGACAGCGAAGCCGATGCTGAACGAGATCTGCACGAGGAGTGGTCCACTCGCATTGGGAAGCACATGCCGCCACAGCAAGCGCCACGGTGAACAGCCCGCAGCCCGGCTGGCTTCGATATAGGTCTCGCGCGCAACCTGGCGTGCGCCGGACCGCGCCACTCGCTGGAAGCGGGGCGTCATCACGATCCCTACGGCGAGCATCGCATTCGTCAGGCCCGGCCCCAGCACCCCGACGATAGCGAACGCAAGGAGGAGCGGCGGGATACTCATCAACGCGTCCATACAGGTGCGCAGCACCGCGTCGACCCATCGACCAGCCAACCCCGCCAGAACTCCAAGCGGAACACCGAGGATGACCGCGACTCCGACGGCCTGCACAGCTGCAAGCAAGGTGACTCGTCCGCCGTAGAGGAGCCGAGCGAGGTTGTCGCGCCCGAGGTTGTCGGCGCCGAGCCAGTTGTCAGTCGTGGGGTGGCCGAGCCGAACCGTCGGCACCTGTAGATTCGGGTCTTGGACTGGGAGCACCCCCGCAAGAACGCACGCCAGAGGCAGAGCTACCAGAACCACGAGTGCGGCGAACGCGACGCGCTGCTCGACAAAGAGCCGTACGCGACTGGTGCGCGGAACAGCCATCTCATCCGGCGGGACAGTAGGCGTTTGATCGACCCGTTCGGCGATGCTCACGCCCGTGCCTTGGGGTTGAGACGATCGTCGACAACATCGACAATCAGGTTCACGACGATCACCAATACGGCCGTTACCAGGACGACGCCCCTGATCAGCACAAAGTCTCGCTTCAATACAGCATCGAAGGCAAGCGAACCCAGGCCGGCGATACCAAAGATCCTCTCAACCACGATCGAACCACCGATCAGGCGAGCAACCTGCAACCCAAGCACCGTGATGATCGGGCTGGACGCCCCCTTCAACGCGTGCCGCCCGATCACGACCGGTTTCGAGAGTCCCTTGGCGATGGCGGTTCGGATGTAATCCTGTTCGAAGACATCGACCAGCGCCCCGCGGGTCTGGCGGGTGAGTTCTGCTCCAGCGGCTGCGGCAAGCGCCAGTGCTGGGAGCACGATGTGGCTCGCCCACTGGGTGACGTCGTCGGTCAAGGGCACATAGCCCACAGCCGGAAACCAGCCCCTGCCCAACGAGAGCCACAGAATGAGGACCAACGCGAGCACGAACGGCGGCACCGCCTGCGACAGCGCCGCGAAGACCGAGACCATCCGATCGATGACCGAGCCAGGTCGCAAGGCGGCAGCCACTCCGAGTGGCAGAGCCATGAGACACGCGAACAAGAGCCCCACCACCAACATGCTTGCCGTCGCGGGCAACGCATCGGCGATCATGCTGGTGACCGTCGCTCCGGGCTTGACCCGGATGCTTACCCCGAGGTCGCCGCGACCGACGTCGGCTATGAAGCCGAAGAACCGACTGAACAATGGCCGATCGAGTCCTAGGTTATGTCGAACACGCTCCACGACGTCGGGAGTGGCATCGTCTCCAGCAATGATCGCTGCTGCGTCACCGCGTGCCAGTTCAGGAAGGGTGAACGCGGCGATACTCACCAAGAACAATGTTCCGCAGGCGGAAAAGAGCCTCTGAACGATGAATCGCAACCGGATGTCCCCTCTAAATCGGCAACGATCGAACGTTTCGGATCGCGCCGGTTAGCGACCCATCGCCAGGATGAGCGGAAGCGTGTCTTGGTTCCTGCCCTGACTCGCGAACGGCATCTGGTCCATCCCCAAGACGCTCGGCCGCGCCAGGTAGATATTGGCAACGGTAACCGTGGGCGCACCAAGTGCTTCTTCGAAGATATACCGGCTGACTGCTTCGAACGCCTTGGTCCGCGCTTCTCCGATCTCGAACGCCGACGCCTCATTCACCAACTGCTGGAGGGTTTCGTCGATCGGGCCAGGTTGGTCCGGGCCGAGGAAGTTGTTTGCTGCCGACGATGGGTCGGGGTTCGTGAGGCCGTCGCCCAGCAAGGCCATGTGGAAAGCACCTTCACGCCACGCTGGACGCGCTTCGGTAGCAGCGAAGGACTGGAGGTTCACCGTGATACCGACTGCCGCGAACTGTTGCTGGATGAGTTGTGCGATCGTCGCGTACGGCTCCACGGTTGGCATCACGAGTTCCATCGTGACGTCGCTCACCCCGGCCCTGTCGAGCAGAGTCCGCGCTTCATCGGGGTCGTAGTCGTACCGCAAGCCGTCCACGTTCCCCGGGAAGCCACTCGCCACGATCTGGTGCTTGGGGTCCCCGGCGCCCTCTTGAGCGACATCGTTCAGGAGGTCGCGGTCGATTGCAAGATTGATCGCCGTTCGCACCTCGGACTGGTCGAGTGGTGCGAGCGTCGTGTTGAACTTGAGAACGATCCCCACGTAGCTGTTGTAGGAGTACAGGTTGTACGTACCGTCATCGATCTTGCGCTGGAGGGAGGGAAGCGATGCAGCTGAAATGCCGCCGGCGGCATCGACGTCACCGGCTTCGAGCGCATTGATCCGCGCCACCTCATCCTCCGCGATGAGGAGCTCCTTCGAGGCAGGTAGCACGAGATCCTTGTTCCAATAGTCATCGTTTCGCTGGAACACCACCCTCGTGCTGTCTGATGACACCAGCGTGAACGGACCCGAACCCGAGGGGGCCTGCTCAAGCCCAGGGTCGTTCATTCCCGATGGGCTGATGATAGATCCCGCGACGGTTGCCAGGTTGAACAGGAACGCTGGGTCCGAGTGGTCGAGCGTGAGGTGCAGGATGTGCGGCGCGGTGGCTTCTGCTGAAACGACGTTAGCCAACTGGGGCGCTACGGCTAACCCCAGATCCTTCGCTCGAATCAGGTTCGACGCAGCAACCTCAGCATCAAATACCTCACCGTTGTGAAAGGTGACGTCGTCACGCAGTTCGAGGTCGAGGCCCAGGCCATCTTCGGAGAACCGCCATGAGGTCGCCAGCATTGGCGAGAGCGTTCCATCGGCTTCCAAGTAGAGCAGGCGGTCGTAGATTTGGCTCGTGAAGGTGATCGCCGCATTTGGCGTCGTCGACTTGTGAGGATCCCACGACTGCGGCGGAAGGGTCAGGATGATCCGCACTGTGGAGTCGGGGTCTCCGACGGTGCCTTGCTCGACAAGCGTGGAAGCAGAAACGTTTACACCGGAAGCGGTGCTCGGTGTCGCGCCGCCCCGCCCAACACCAGTCGTGCTCGACACCGCCCCCGTCTCGGCGTCCTGCGCGGTCGGCTCGGTCTGGTCCGATGAGCCCGACTCACCGCCACATGCGGATGCCACTACGGCACTCACTGCAACCAGCGCGAGCATCACTCGTGAACGTGTCGGCCTCGACATGAAGTCCCCCTTCTCTTCTGTTGCCGCATCAGTGCAACCCTCGGCTTCACCGCAGCGAGAGCGGCCCGGGTCTGACCCGGTCACGCCACCTTCTAGGTAATGGTATCATACCATTATCTACGGCGAACTGTCAAGCAGCGTGCTTGGCGCCGCCAGGCTGGATAGCCCCGACTTCTCGGCTCCCAACATGCCGCACAATCGCGCCCGCCGCAGGACGGTTTCCTGTACTCGCCGACTTGCGAGGTCGATCAGGGCGCCTCCGTGGCTGGTCGCTCCGAGGCCCCGAGCCTCGGCGAGCCGGACCGCTTCCGTGACATCAAGCGCGTGCCGGATCTCCTCGGCCGTCGGCGCGAACACTTCGTTGGCGACTTCGATCTGCGATGGGTGGATGCACCACTTCCCCACCGCACCGAGCGTGGACCCGAAGTGCGCGGCCTGACGGTAGCCCTCGGGATCTCGGTAGTCCCCATACGGGCCGTCGACGGCGTCAAGGCCGTTCGCCCTCGCTGCGACAATCATGCGACTTCGCGCGTAATGCCAAAGGTCGCCGGGATACGGCGCTCCCCCGACCTCGGCCCCCACAAAGCGCGTGCGTACGCCCTGGCTGGCAGCAAGGTCGCCGGTCCCAAGGATGAGAGCCTCGATGCGACCGGAACAGCGAGCGATCTCCTCCACAACGGCAAGTGCCTCTGTCTCCTCGATCAAGACCTCGATCCCGATCCTCCCGAGTTCGAGGCGGTGTTCGAGTTCGAGCTGCGTGAGCAGGTCATCGACAAACCAGACATCGCGTGGCCCGCGGACCTTGGGCACGATGACGATGTCGAGAGCTGTGCCGGCAACTCGCACCAGGTGTTCGAGGTCACCATGACACCACTGTGTGTGCACCCCATTGATGCGACAGGCACGGGCCGGCGACCATGCCAACCCGGTGAGAGCTGCCGCTGCGAGCCCGCGAGCCTCCACCTTTCGCTCCGGAGCGACCGCGTCTTCGAGATCGACGAACACGAGGTCGGCGTCACTGGCCGCCGCCTTCTCCAGCATTGCCCGGCTGGTCGCCGGCGTTGCCAACTCAGAACGGCGCAGCCGCGCGCGCCGACGTTCCCGGCGACTCTCGACATCCACGTCAGATGACCCCGTGTGCGGCTAGGTCGTCTATCGTCGTGTCATCGAAGCCGAGGAGTTCCGCCAAGACTGCCCTCGTGTCGGCGCCCGGCTCGGTCGCACCCAGTGTATGTACTGCGCCGGGAGTCTCGCTGAGATGGGGTACCGGGCCCTGTACTGTCGCCGTCCCCAATGTCGGATCCTCGACCGATACGAAGCTTCCGCGCTGACGGAGGTGCTCGTCATGCCGCAACTGCTCGTAGTCGTAGATCGGTGCCACCGCCGCGCCAGCTTCCTGAAGGAGTTCGTACGCGTCGGCCTGGTCCCGCGCAGCGACCCATTCGGCCACTGCGGCATCGATCTCGTCGGCATGACTGGCCCTGAATTCACTCGACGCGAACCTCGGATCCTCGGCCCAGTCCTTGCGCCCCACAGCAGCAAGCGCGGCCAACGCCGGTGTCGTCGCGCTCCCAGAAAGGGCGAGCCATCGCCCATCCCGCGTGGCGTAGACGTTACGGGGCACGCTCAGGGTCCATCGATTGCCGAAGCGCGGCGGACCGAACCCCAACTGGTCGTACTCAAATGCATTGCCGTCGCAGAGGCGGGCGATCGGATCGATCAGATTGACGTCCACGTATTGCCCGCCCCCGCGGCGCTGGTCGCGATGATGGATGGCGACCATCACGCCGTAGGCCGCTGCCAAGGCGGCGACACCATCTGCAAGAGGAAACGGCGGAAGCGTAGGGGGTTGGCCCGGCTCGCCCGTCATGTGCGCGAAGCCACTCATCGCCTCGCCAAGAGTGCCGAACCCGCGGCGGTCCGACGAGGGGCCGCCGCGGCCAAAGGCGGTGATGTGCAGCACGACGAGCTGGGGTAGGAGTTGATGCAGCGTGGTGTAGTCGAGCCCCCAACGCTCGAGCGTGCTCGGCCGTTGGTTCTGAATGAGTACGTCCGCGCGTGCGGCGAGGGCTCGGAGCAACTCCTGCCCCTCTGATCGCCGCAGATCGATTGTAATGGAATGCTTGTTGCGATTCAGGTTCTTCCAGGCAAGCCCGATGCCGTTCCGCTTCTTACCCCATTTCCGTGTCTCGTCACCGGTGCCGGGAGCCTCGACCTTGATGACGCGTGCGCCGAACTCGGCAAGGAAGGTCCCAGCGAGCGGAGCCGCGCCGAGTGTTGCCGCTTCGACCACGACAACGCCTTCCAAGGGAGCTGGCCGCCGCCCGGCCGGGGTCGCCGCGCCGCTCACTGCGCCACCTCGATTCCGAGGCGATCGCGGAGCGTCGCCGGTTGGTCGTGCGCCGCGCACAAGCCGCGTCGGCGCAGCTCCGGAACGACGGCGCGAACGAAGTCCTCGTAGGTTCCCGGTGAGTGTCCCGCCATCACGGCGAACCCATCACATGCACCGCTCTCAAACCATTCTGCGATCTGATCGGCCACCTGGTCGGTTGTCCCGACGAAGGTGAGCGCGTTGGCCACCGTTGATCGGTTGGCTGCCAAGTCCCTCACCGTCGGGGCGCGACCCAACTCCGAGTGGAGGCGGCCTGTAAGACCGGCGAGGAAGCCTCGCGAGCCTCCCACACTGGCTAACAGTTCGTCGGAGATGGGCTCGTCGATGTCGTGCTGTGCGAAGTCGTGGTCGGTGAACTCGGAAAGCAGGACCAGCGACGCCATGGTGTCCTCGAGCCCGGTCAGAACATCGACTTTGGCTTGGGCAATGGCCTCGGTCTCGCCGACGATCGGGAGCATCGCCGGAAGAAAGCACACCTGATCGGCGCTTCGTCCGTGTGCATCCATTCGATCGTGCAGGTCACGACGCTGGGCGACGGACGCGTCGAAGGTATGGGGGTTCGCAAAGACGAGGTCAGCCCATCGTGCCGCGAATGCGCGCCCCGACTCCGACTGACCAGCCTGGATCAGCAACGGCCGACCCTGTGGTGAACGAGGCACCGTCAGAGGACCGCTTGCCTTGTGCCAGCGCCCCGAATAGTCGGCCGGACGGACGAGGTCAGGTAGAGCGAACGTGCCGGAGCGGCGATCGGCGACCAGCGCACCGTCGTCCCAAGTCGACCACAGCGCGCAGACGGCCTCCATGAACTCGTCTGCCATCTCGTAGCGCTGGTCGTGATCGACCGCCTCGACACCGAAGTTGCTGGCCTCGTTCCCGTTGACTGAGGTGACGATGTTCCAGGCGGCTCGACCGCCTGACAGGTGGTCGAGCGTGGCGAAGGATCGAGCCAGGCCGTAGGGAGCGTTGTAGGTTGTCGAGCACGTCGCCGCAAGCCCAATCCGGCTCGTGCTGGCCGCGACCCCCGCGAGCACGAGCATCGGATCGAGCTTCACCGGCCGGGCCCCGCAACGCACCGCTTCGCGCTCCGAGTCCCCGTATACACCTGGCATGGCCAGACGGTCGTCGAAGAACAGGAGGTCGACACCCCCTCGGTCCAGCGTCCGCGCCAAGTCGATGTAGTAATCGAGGCTCAGATATCCGGCGTCGGCGAACGGATGCCGCCATGAGCCGGGGAGTGTCGTGACGTTCGATGCCTGAGCGAACGCAGCGAGCGTCAAGTTCCTTGGCCGGCCACCGCGCTCACGCCCCATCGCGAAGCCCTTGTTCTCTGCCACAAGCCCTACCTGGCGATCCCAACGTTGCGCACGGAGAACGATTGGCCGTCGGGGAGTTGGTAGCCGAGCACCTTGTCGGTGCGCACGAAGACGTATTGGGGATATGCGATCACGATGTCCATGACCTGATCGACGATCTCCTGAGACGCCTCTCGGAGCACGGCGGCCCGAGCGTCGAGGTCCCCCGTGGAGATGCTTGCACGGTAAAGCTCCTGGAGTCTCTCGGACGTCACGTCGGCGAAGTTGGTCGGCGCGCCCGGCAGCCAGTAGTTCTCGATCGACAGGCTCGGGTCGGTCGTTGCGCGGGCCGCGAGGTAGGCGGCGTACTCGTTGTTGATGAACGTGACCTCGGCGACGCGGGCCGGCTCCATGGTGATCAGATTGGCGGTGATCCCCACGTCGGCGAACTGCGCCTTGATTGCCTCCGACAGCTCGGCGTAGGGCGGCACCCCTGCCAGGATCACCAGATCGAACTCGAAGCCATCGGGCAGGTCGGCCTCGGCGAGCAATGCTCTGGCCTGCTCCGGGTCATAGCCGTAGACATCGTCGGGGATTCCCGGATCGAAGGCGAACGAACTCGATGGGAACACTTGAGAGTGGGTCTCGCAGAGACCGAACATGATCGCCTGGCAGAGACCATCCCTGTCGATCGCGTGTGCCATCGCCCGGCGGACCCGCACGTCCCCGAACGGAGCGACGTTCCAGTCGATTGCGACCTGGTAGTACTGCGACGATGCACGAGTCTCGACCACGAGATCCTCGGCACCTTCGACGTCGGCGAGGCCGCCGGCATGTAGGTGCGTGATGTCGATCTGGCCACTCCGGATGGCGTTCGCCCGGGTTGCCGCATCCGGCATGTAGTAAATCTCCACGCTGGCCGCCTGGGCGACTTCCGGATCCCAGTAGTCGTCGAACCGCTCGTAGACGGTGACCTCCCCCGGGCGATGCTCGATCATGCGATACGGGCCGGCTCCAACGGCCAGACGATCAAGGTCTGCGCCAAACGCTGCCGGGCTCACCATCGAGCCGGCGCGGTCGGCGAGCGCACTGGTCAAGAGAGCATTCGGCGAGCTTGAGACGAAGCGAACCGTCAGATCGTCGACTACCTCGACGCGGTCTACGAGGGCGAACGCGGTAACCCCGATCGACCCATCCAGTGTCATCGCTCGGTCGATGTTGGCCCGAACCGCCTCGGCGTCGAACGGTGTGCCGTCGTGGAAGACAACGCCCGATCGCAGTTGCATCTCGAGTTCGGTGCCGTCGTTGTTGTAGGCCCAAGATTCCGCGAGCATCGGCTCGAGCGCGCCCTCGAATGTCCGGTTGGTGAGCCGGTCGTAGGCGACCGAGGTGAGGGCCAGGTTGTTCGGGCCCGTCTCGAGCAGCGGGTCGAGATTGGTGGGGTTGAGGTACCACCCAACCCGGAGGACGGCAGATCTGTCGAACTCCTCATCCACGTCCTCAGCTGCGCCAGACGTCACCGGCGGGTCGTCGGCGTCTCGCGCGTCTGAGTCGGACCCGCATCCAACCGCTCCGAGGACGAGCGCCCCGACGGTCAGGGATGCGAACATCGAACGGAACTCGCCAAATCGGTTCATTGATGAACGCTCCTTGCTCGACGCTGACGCGCGGCGGCAGGTTGTGGAGTATCGATGCCCCAGTCGTCTGACCACACGCGAGAACTTTATTGGTATGATACAACTTTTAGCTTGCGCCGTGCAAGCCATTGAACGCAATTTGATGGTGGCATACCCATACTTGGTCCCGGCGGCCCGGCACGTGGTTCAGACGGCGAAGCGGGAGCGGGGGCGCGGGGCGAGCGAGGTCCAGACGCTCTTCTGAGCCGTGTACAGCGCAGCGGCCGCCTCACCGTTCTCGCGGCCGTACCCCGACAACCCAAAGCCACCGAACGGCACCGAGTCGGCGAGCGCCGAGTACATGTTGATCCACACCGTGCCGGCTCGCACCTGGCGGGCGAGACGATGAGCGCGGGCGACATCGGACGTCCAGACCCCGGCGGCGAGGCCGTACTCGGTGTCGTTGGCGAGGGTCGCGGCCTCGGCCTCGTCGCCGAAGCCGGCGACGGCCAACACCGGGCCGAACACCTCGTCGCGCACGATCTCCATGCCGTGGCGAACGTCGGTGAACATCGTCGGCGCGACGAAGAACCCGTCACCTGCACGAACCGGCTCGGCGATGCTGCCTTGCGCCGCGAGCGTGGCGCCCTCGGCCACCGCGGCGTCGATCATCGCCACCGACTTGTCGCGCTGCGCGCTCGTTACTTGTGGACCGATGTGTGTACCGGCGGCCCGCGGATCGCCGGCGACGAGCAGGTCGGTTCGGCGGCGGAGCTCGGCGACCACGTCGGCGTAGATCGACCGCTGGACGTACAGCCGAGACCCGGCGATGCACGCTTGACCACCGCCACCGTAGATGCCGGACATCACGCCGTCGACGGCCGCGTCGAGGTCGGCGTCGTCGAACACGAGCTGCGGTGACTTGCCCCCGAGCTCGAGCGTGACAGGCGTGAGGTTCTCCGCGGCCGCGCGGGCGATCGCCTTGCCGGTGCCGTGGTGGCCGGTGAACACGATCAGCTTGGTGCGCGGGTCGCGTACCAGCGCCTCGCCGACCTCTCGGCCACCGAGCGCCAGGTGGGCGACTCCCGGCGGCACCCCGGCCTCGTCCATCAGCGCCATCAGGCGCAGTGAGGTCAGCGGGGTCTCCGCTGCCGGTTTGACGATCACGGCATTGCCGAATGCCAATGCCGGAGCGAACTTCTTGGCGGCGAAGAAGAACGGCGCGTTCCAGGGGACGATGCCGACCACCACTCCGTGGGGGACACGCTCGGAGTAGACCAGCTGTTCCGCTGCGAGCGGGTACGTCGACCCGAGCACCTTGTCGGGCCAGCCACCGAAGTAGTCGAACGCGGCAGCCGCACGACCAACGCTGGCGCGTGTCTCGGCCAGCAACTTGCCCGTAGTGACGGACTCCAGCTCGGCGAGCTCGTCGAGGTCGCTCTCGATCAATTCACCCACCCGGCGCAGGATTCGTCCGCGTTCCTCGGGCCGCACCCGGGCCCACTCCGGCTGTACGGCAGTCGCGGTGGCGAGCGCCCGGTCGACGCCCTCCAAGTCAGTGGGCTCGTACCGATCGATGACCGACCCGTCGATCGGCGAGAACAGGTCGATCACGGCACGAGGCCTTCGCGGCGCCAGGTCGACCCCTCGGCATCACCGATCAACTCCCGGGCGCAGTCGTCATAGATGTCGTGTGAGACCCACGCGTGTTGGCCGCCGGCGAGCGCGTCGCGGAAGACCCGTTGGGCATCGCCGTTTCGCAACGTCTGTCCGCCTCCATACGTGAACGCCAGCTGGGCGATTTCGATCGAGATGTCGGTGCTGTAGATCAGCGATGCCTTGGCGAGCGTCTGCTGGCGGGTGGTCCACAGCTGGCCCGTCGAGACGGTCTGGTCGATGTCACCCCAGACCTCGAGGATCCACGCTCGGGCGCTGCGAGCCTTCGCCTCGGCGATGGCATAGTCGTGCCGGAACCGCGTATTGTCGGCCAGCCGCCCTCGGCGGGCGTTCGGGGCTCGCCCGATCGCGGCCAGCTCTTCGATCGCCCGCCGGGCCGTGCCGAGCGCGTGTTGCACGTGACCGAGCAGCGCCCACCCCGAGAACGCGATGCCCATCGTCGGCCCACCGACCTTGGGGCCTCCCCGATATACGTCAACCACCTGGCCTTCGGGCACGAACAGCTCAGTGATCGAGTAGTCGATGCTCGCCGTCCCACGAAGGCCGATGACGTCCCAGTTGCCTTCGAAGGTGACGTTCTCGACCGGCGTCAGGATCATCCGTAGCTCCGGCTTTCCGGCATCGTCGCGCATCGGCTCACCGGACTCGTCGGCGAGCTGGACGCCGGCCATCGCGTACTTGGCGTGCATGATCCCGCTGGCATAGCTCCACCGTCCGGTGACGACGTACCCGCCGTCGACCCGCCGCGCCGTGCCGCTGGGCGCGCCGCCGCCAGCCATCAGAGGAATCCCGTCAGCACACAGGATCTTTCCCGTCTCGACCTCGACGTACGGCAGCACCATGCCGGCCATCTGTCCAGCCATCACGGCCCACCCGGTCGACCCGTCGTGATACGTGATCGCCTCCAGAACCCGGATCGCGTCGAGTGGGCCCACGTTCTGGCCGCCGTACTCGCTCGGGCCGACGAGGTTGAGCACCCCCCGTTCACGAAGCGCGTCGAAGACCACGGCCGGAACGCTGCCCGCCAGTTCCCCGGCACGCGCCTCGCTCCGGATCAGCGGCCCGACCGACTCCACACGTGCCAGCAGGTCCTGAATGTCAGCCATGCGAGATTCCCTTCACTCGTAACTTGATCACGGCGCCTCCCTCACGCGTCCGCAGCCGCTCGGCTGAATCGATCGAGGACGTTCTTGGTGATCCGCGACACGTTGTTGTCGTTGCCGCGGTACGAGAGGCAGGCGCACCATCCGATCGACCCCGTCGAGAACACGGCCCCTCCGTTGGGGTACTCCAACAGCACCAGGTCGGCGCGCACCAGGGGGTTGACGCTGCCGCCCTGGGCCGAGTTGGAAGCTCGGACCTCCTCGATCGCGTGCTGGTAGTGGTCGCTGAACCCGGACGCGGTGGCGAGCAAGCGCGTCCGCAGCGGACTGCCGATCGTGTGGTCGACCCGGTCGATCTCGAAGCTGGCCGCGCCGTAGCTGTTGACGCGCGACGGGAAGTCACCGATCGACTCGTCGTCCACACCGTCGAACACCCACTTCATGTCATCCGCGAAGCTGTCAGGCTGGCGGACGTAAGGTCGCCCCGGTCCGACGCCCTGCGACGTGAACCCGACGCCCAGCCAGCTCTGGGGGGCGTGCCCCCGATAGCGCCAGAGGCCGCCGAGTTCGCCGGTGCTGCTGAGGTGGGCTTCACCGGGCGCGGTCTCCCACGACCGGGTCGACGGGGGGGCTCGCCTGACCTCGATGCTGTGATGGGTGTCGGGGTCGTACTGGGTCACCCAGTACATGCCGTTCCCCGAGAGGTACATCAGCCGTCCGCCGCCCTCGAGGTACTGCCGCGCTCCGAGGATCATCTCGAGCGTCCAATACTCGTGATGGGTGCCCGTGAGGACGACGTCGTAGGAGCTGAGGAGCTCGGCGCCCTCCTCGTGGAGATCTTCGTCGGCGAACATGTCGACCTGGTAGCCGAGCTCGTCGAGCCACTCGACGAGGTGGAGATCGGCGCTGAACTGATGCGGCGAGCCCGCTCCGCAGTCCAGCCGCACCGCCTGGTACCCCGCCCGCATGCTCAGCAACGGGCGCAGCCGCGACGAGTAGCACACGCCCGAGCCGTCGACGTGCGAGTCGTAGGTGCTGTGAAGCCGGTTCGCCACCATGTACCGATCAGCAGGGGTGGCCGGATAGCTCTGGGTGGCAGGCCCGCTCCGTCCAGCGCTGAGCAACTGGGCGAGCCGTTCCTCGTCCATCGAGGTGAACGTGTGCTCGTTGGCGTACGCCAGGTAACTGAACGTGGGAACCAACAGCGCGATCCGGGAACTTGGCGCGCCGCGGGGCGGGCGCACGACGAACGGAATGTGATCGTGGTCGTCACCAGCGCTGAGGTGCACTGCGTAGATGCCGCTGGTGAGACCGGTCGGCACCGTCCAGGTCAGCGACGGCTTCCAATCGGCATCGTCGAGGTCGTCCTCGTGGAAGTGGATGGCCCCATACTGCTCGGGAGCACTCGGCCACGCGGTCTCGGTGCCGTCCCAGTTCCACCCCGTCACCCCGCGCATCGGCCGATTGACAGCTTTCCCATGGAGCTGGTTCGGCGAGATGTCGGTCACCGTGCTCGAGGTGATGTCGCGGGAGAAGTCCCACGCCGCGACGAGGCCGGGCGCCCCCTGCACCCGACCGCTGCGCAGGGCATCGATCTCGGCGTCGGCGAGGACATAATCGACGAGCACCGGTGCGTCGATCTTGCCGTTGTAGAAGTTCCCGACGACGACCTCGCTGTCGTGACTGATCTGCTCGGCGGCGAGCACCAGTTCGCCACTCCCCGAGCGCGGGCCACCCGCAACGACGCCCTCGGCCCGGTCGCCCAGCTCGGCAGCCGTCGGCTCCAGCGGGTGGAGGTCGAGGCGCGCTACGGCGGTGGCGGCGTCGTAGGACGCGGTGACCGAGTACCAGTGCCGCCCCACCACCTTCCGGCTGAGTTGAAGCCGTGCCGCTCGGTCGGCGCCGACCTGCAAGGTCAGATGACCGCCTTCGAGTCGAAGCGCGAACTCGATTCCACGATCAGAGCGCCGTGAGATCAGCGTCTGGTACTCCTTGCCCGGCGTGGTCGGACAGATCCACATGTGACAGCCGAAGCTCGCCGAGGCAGTGAGCGAGGGGGTCGCGACCCGGACGTAGGACCCGAGCCGAAGGTGCTGGACCTCGCCGGGATGAGTTCCGGTGAGCGTGCTCTCCACGAGTTCGTGCCGATCGGCCGGGACGTCGTCGCTGCTCCTCAGCCTGACGAGTTCAGCGTCGAAGGTGTCCGCCTCCGAGCTGACCATGAAGCGGATCGTCCCGCCGGGTTCGACGCTCAAGACATCGCTGTAGCCCAACAGTCTCATGGGTTCCTTTCCAAACCGACCGCCTGCGGGCGAGCGGCTTCGATGACGCGCTGCGGCGCGCTGGCGGGGTCGGGCACCGGTACGGCCACCGGGTAGAGGTGACAGGCGACCTCTCCGCCGCCCGCGACCGGAGTGGGTTGGGGCGCCTCGACCCGGCAGCGTTCCATCACATCGCCACAGCGACCGGCGAACGAGCAACCGGCGGGTGGGTTGGCCGGATCGGGCAGGTCGCCCTGCAACACGATTCGGGTACGCGCCCGTTGGTAGGCAGGGTCGGGGACAAGTGCGGCCGACAGCAGCGCGCGTGTGTACGGATGGGCGGGTGACTCGAAGATCCGGCCGGTCGGCCCCGATTCGACGATCTGGCCGAGGTACATGACCGCTACCCGATCGGAGATGTGCCGCACGACGCTGAGGTCGTGGGTGATGAAGACATACGCCAGGCCAAGGCTCTCCTGGAGCCCCTTGAGGAGCCGGATCACCTGGTTCTGGGTCGACACGTCGAGCGCACTGACGGCTTCGTCGCAGAAGACGACTTTGGGGTTGAGGGCGATCGCTCGGGCGATCGCGATCCGTTGTCGCTGCCCACCCGAGAGTTCGCCGGGATATCTCGTGAGGTACTGCGTCGACAGGCCGACGAGGCCGAGTAGCTCGGCGACCCGGTCGGTAAGCGCTCCACCCCGGAGCTGCTCGTGGACGATCAGGGGCTCACCGACCGAGTCGCGGATCTGCGACGACGGATCGAGTGACGAGTACGGGTCCTGGAAGACCATCTGCATGTCGCGCCGTCGATGGCGTAGATCGCGCCGCGACAACCCCACCAGCTCGACACCATCAAGGCGGACCGATCCGCGCACGCCGTCCACGAGGCGCATCGCTCCCCGTGCTGCCGACGACTTGCCTGAACCGGACTCCCCGACCAGCCCGAGCACCTTGCCGCGTTCGAGCGTGAAGTTCACGCGATTGACCGCCAACATCTGACGCCCACGTCGCAATGGGCGCCCACGCAGGCGGAACTCGACTTCGAGGTCGCGCACCTCGAGTACGGGCTGGGCAGTGATCGGTACGCCAGAACTCATGTGGGATACAGCTCCAGCTCGTCTGAACGGAAGCACCGTGCGGCGTGGCCGGTTGACGACCGGCGCAGTGCCGGCAACCCCTCATCGCACGCGTCGATCGCGTATGCGCACCGTGGCGCGAAGCGACATCCCGGAGGGAGCGCCGACGGCGACGGCATCCGCCCGGGGATCACGTACGGCTGCTCCCCGGCGACGTGCACCTGCGGCATCGAGCTGAGCAAGCCCTGCGTGTACGGGTGTGCCGTCCGGTAGAAGAGGTCGTCGACCGAGGCCTCTTCGACCATCGACCCCGCGTACATCACGGCCACCCGGTCAGCGACATCGGCGACGACTCCCAGGTCGTGCGTCACGAGTACCAGCGCCATGCCGAACTCGGCCTTCATGCGGCGCAACAGGTCGAGTACCTGGGCCTGGATGGTGACGTCGAGCGCGGTGGTGGGCTCGTCGGCGATCAGCACCGCCGGCTCACACGAGATCGCCATAGCGATCATCACCCGTTGCCGCATCCCGCCCGAGAACTCGTGTGGGTACGAGCGGGCCCGGTCGGCCGCCCGCGGGATCCCGACGATGTCGAGCACCTCGACCGCGCGGGCACGGGCCTGCCGCCACGACGTGCCCCGGTGACGGCGAACGACCTCGGCGATCTGGTCCCCGACCCGGAACGCGGGGTCGAGGCTGGTCATCGGTTCCTGGAAGATCATCGCGATCTCATCGCCGCGCACATCCTCGAGCTGACGTCTCGACAGCGAAGCGACATCGGTGCCGCCCAGAACGATCCGCCCCGCCCGGTGACATGCAGAGGCCGGTAACAGCCCCATACACGCCAGGCTGGTCACGCTCTTGCCCGACCCGGACTCGCCGACGATCGCCAGGGTCTCACCGCGCCGCACCGCAAACGAGACGTCGTCGACCACCCGTTCCCAACCGGCTTTGCCGGCGAACTCCACGCACAAGCCGTCCACGACGAGTACGGGGGCCGCGGCACCCGCGGATGCACCGTCGACGACACCGGTGATCGTGCCGTTGACGGGCCGGTTCACGCTGCCTCCTCGTGCGACTCGCGCCCGAACGAGTCGCGGATACCGTCGCCCAACAGGCTGAACGCAAGAACCGCGATCACGATCGCCGCGCCCGGGAACATGACCAGGGTCGGCGAGCGGTTGAGGTGGCGCGTGGCCCTGCCGACCATCGCCCCCCACGAGGCCTCCGGAGGTTGCACACCAAGGCCGAGAAAGCTCAAGCTGGCCTCGGCCAGCATGGCCAGCCCCAGCAACACCGACGTCTGCACGATCAGCGGCGACAAGATGTTCGGCAGGATCCGTGTACGGATGATCCGGGTGATCGGCGTACCGATGCTGCGGCTTGCCTCCACGTAGGTCTCCTGCTTGACGGCCAGCACCGAGCCCCTCGTCAGCCGGACGAATCTCGGCGCGAAGATGGCTCCTACGCCGAACATGGCGTTGCCCAGACCCGGCCCGAGGATGCCGACGATGGCGACCGCCAGGAGGAGTGGGGGGAAGCTCATCAGTGCATCGGTGACCCGCGACACCACGACGTCGATCCAGCCTCCGAAGAAGCCGGCCAGCAGGCCAGGGACCACTCCGAGCCCGAGTGCCGTCCCGACCGCGAGAACTGCCGCCGTCAAGCTGACACGGGTCCCAGCGATCATTCGGCTCAGCACGTCGCGGCCCACCTCGTCGGTTCCGAACCAGTGGCTGGTCGACGGGCCGGCGAACACGTTGCGCAGATCTTGCTGAAGCGGGTCGTACGGCGCGAGGTAGCCGCCGAAGATCGCCACAACGACCAGGAACAGCACGATCAAGAAGGCCGTGAACGCAACCCGCTGACGTCGTAGCCGACGCACGAACTGGCGTACCGGCCCCCCGGTCGCGGCCAACGCAGGTGCGTAGTCGACTTCGTCGCCATGTTGCAGCGGCGGGGGCATCGGCCTCGTGCGGATGTGGTGTTCGGAGACGGTCACACCGCACGCAGCTTCGGGTTGAGCCAGGCACAGATCAGGTCGACCGCAAGGTTCACCAGGACGACGAGCACGCCAGCAAAGAGCACGATCCCTTGGAGCACAGGAATGTCGCGGTTGAAGACTGCCTCGACGGCCATGCTGCCCAAACCGGGTAGGAAGAACAACCGCTCGACGATGATGCTGCCCCCGAGCAGGTACGCGGCTTGGAGACCCATCACGGTCACGACCGGCCCGGCCGCATTCCGCGACGCGTGCCGGAACAGCACCGCACGCTGGCGGAGGCCGGCGGCACGGGCGGTGCGGATGAAGTCCTGTTCGAGTACTTCACACAGCGCCGCCCGCAACTGACGCATGCTCTCGGCCGCCAGTAGCGCACCGAGTGTGAGCGCAGGCAGGACCAGCCCCCGCAACCATTCGAAGACCCCTTCCGATGGTTTCGTATATCCGGTCGCGGGAAACCAGTCCAGCCGCAAGGCGAACACCAGCACGAGCACCAGGCCGAGCAGGAAGCTCGGTGTCGCCAGGCCGAGCGAGGCCACCCCCGTGGCGAGGCTGTCCTGCCACTTCCCTCGTCGCGTGGCGGCCACGAAGCCTGCCGGCACAGCGATGATCATCGCGAACACGAACGCCAGGCCGGTCACGCTGAACGTCACCGGTGCGCGGTCGAGGATCGCGCTCGTCACCGGCTGCTTGGTGAACAGCGAGGTTCCGAGGTCGCCCTGGACGGCGCGGCCCAGCCATCGGCCGTATTGCGTGGGCACGGGGTCGTTGAGGCCGAGCGACTCGCGGATCTCGGCCACCAGCGCAGGCGATGCCTGCGGCCCGCCGGCGAGCGCGACCGCAGGATCACCCGGGGTGGCCCAGACCAGGCCGAACACCAGGATCGAGAGGAGCACGAGGATCGGCACCACGGACGCTGCCCGGCGTACGAGCAGTGAGATCACGGTTGGACCTCGTCATCGTAGGGAGCCAACGCCCCCCTCCTCATGCGCACCCTGACGCGGACATCGATCACTTCGCGATGCCGACACCGCGAATGATGAACGCCTGGCTGTCGGGCACCTGGAAGCCGAGCACCCGATCAGTGTGGACGAACAGGTACTGGGGGAACGCGATCACCACGTCGAGCACCTGATCGGTGATCTCCTGCATCGCGTCCTGGAGGATCGCCCGACGGGCGTCCGGATCCGATGTCGAGATGCTGGCGAGGTACAGCTCTTGCAGCCGCTCGGTCGTCACACCGGAGAAGTTGATCGGCGAGGTCGGCAGCCAGTAGTTCTCGATCGCCAGGCTGGGATCCCTCGACAAGCGTGCGGCCAGATAGGAGGGGAACTCCCGATTCGTGATGGTTGCCTCCGCTACCAGCGCCGGCTCGAGTGGGACGAGATTGACCCGGATTCCCACCTCGCCGAGCTGGGCCTGGATCACCTCCGACATCTCGCCGTACGGCGGCAAGCCGGCCAGGATCACCAGGTCGAACTCGAACCCGTCGGCGTACCCGGCATCGGCCAACAGTTGGCGGGCCTTATCGGGGTCGTAGGCGTAGTGGTCGTTGGGGATCTCCGGGTTGAAGGCAATGCTCGACTCGGGGACGACCTGCGCGTAGGTCTCGCACAAACCCTGAAGAATTGCCTGGCAGATGCCGTCGCGGTCGAGTGCGTGCATGATCGCCTGGCGGACGCGGACGTCGCCGAACGGCTCGTACTGCCAGTCGATCGACATCTGGTAGTACTGCGACGTCGGCCGCATCTCGATGTCGAGACCCGGCTGGCCCTCGACGTCCCCCAGGCCGGCGGGGTTGAAGTGACTCATATCGATCTGACCGCTGCGGAGTGCGTTCGCCCGCGTGGTCTGATCGCCCATGTAGTACACCTCGACGCGTGCCACCTTGGCCACCTCAGGGTCCCAGTAGTCGTCGAAGCGCTCGTAGATCGTCACTTCGCCAGGCCGATGCTCGACCAGCTCGAACGGGCCTGCTCCACTTTCGACCAGGCTCAGGTCTTCGTCGAACGCGGCCGGGCTGATCATCGACCCTGCACGGTCGGCTAGCGACGTGGTCAGTACGGCGTTAGGCGAGCTGGACACGAAGCGCACGGTGAGATCGTCGATCACCTCGACCGACTCGACGAGCGCCAGAACCGAGGCAGCCGACGAACCTTCGATGGTTCGGGCGCGGTCCATGTTCGCCCGCACGGCTTCGGCGTTGAATGGTGTGCCGTCGTGGAACACGACCCCGTCGCGAAGGTGCATCACCAACTCGGTGGCGTCGTCGTTGTACCCCCACGACTCAGCCAGCATCGGCACGATCTCCCCCGTCGGCAGCCGGTTCGTCAGCCGGTCGTAGGCCAGCGCCGTCAGCGCAAGGTTCTCCTCGGTTGGCTCTCTGAACGGGTCGAGGCTGGTCGGGTTGAGGTGCCAACCGATCCGCAAGACGGCGTCGGGGTCGTACTCGACGCCGTCGATCGCACCCGGTGCGGTGGGGTCGGTGACCGGCGCGTCGGTCGATGGCCCCGGGCCCGGTGGAACGTCGGTCGAGTCGGCCGATTCAGCCGACGTCGACTGAGTTGTCGTTGGCTGTGCCGCCGGAGAATCGTCGCCTCCGCAGGCTGCCAAAAATGTCAAGAACACTACGCTCAGCGCCAATGGCCGAACTCGCCAAGGTGATCGATGCATTCGTTCAACTCCCCTTCTCACATTGCGGTGAATGTTGCTGCGGACGTACCGCAGCATCCCCTCCCCTGTCCGGACAAGGGGCCCGGTCGGCACGAGCTGCACGCCCACCTTCCGAAGGAGTAATGGTACTGTACCATTATCTCTCGGACCGTGCAAGGGTGGTGGCCGACGCTCGGGAGGTGGCCGACGAGGGCGTCGAGATACTGGTGTCCGGCTACGTATCAGGAGCGGCAAGGTGACCAGGTTCGACATCGGGTGGGTGGGGCACGCCACCGTCCACATCGACGCCGGCGGCCTGCGCCTGCTGACCGACCCGATCGTCACGGCCCGCGTCGCCCACCTCCGCCGGCGCGTCACCCCGGCTCCCGCGCTCGCCCCGCACGTTGTGCTGATCTCGCACGTCCACCTCGACCACTTGCACGCCGCGTCACTGCAACAGGTGGTCGGGCGCGCCGGCGCGAGCACACAGCTCGTGGTTCCCCGCGGCGCGGCGTCGCTCGTCCGCCGCGTGTGCGCCCGCGACACGGCCACCGTGCACGAGGTCGCCCCCGGCGACACGATCGAGTTCGCCGCGCCCGACGGCTCGCCGGTCGAGGTCGCCGTCACCGCCGCCCGCCACTCGTGCCGGCGTGGCCCGCACTCGCGCGTGTCGGCCGCACCGGTCGGCTACGTCGTCCGCGCGGCCGGGCGGGCCGCGTACTTCGCCGGCGACACCGACCTGTTCCCGGGCATGCGCGAACTCGGCCCGATCGACGTCGCGCTGCTCCCGATCTGGGGCTGGGGGCCGACGCTCGGCGAAGGCCACCTCGACCCTGGCCGGGCCGCCGAAGCGACCGAGTGGATCGACCCGCGGCACGTGCTGCCGATCCACTGGGGCACCTACAGCCCGATCGGGCCGCGGCCCGGCCCGCCGACCTGGATCGACAATCCCCTGCACGCTTTTGAGGCCGCACTCGCCGAGCGCGGCCTGTCCGACCGCCTTCACGCGGTGCGCCCCGGCGGAACGCTCGATCTCGTCGCCGGCAACCCATCCTCGTGACCTCAGCGGATGGGCGGCCGCCAGGGTGGTTGAGCTTGTCGAAACCACCGAGACCCGCAACGACCGGTGGTTTCGACAGGCTCAACCACCTGGTGCTGCTGGCGCCTATCCGCGCATGTCCTCACTGAACGGCATTGCGCTTGGGTTGCCGGTCAGCCGGGCGGCATCGGCAGCCGCACCGGTTCCTGACGCGCGGCGCGTTTGCGACGCCACAGTTCGAAGGCCGCGCTGGCGGGCAGGCGCCGGTCGCCAGGGCCGCGCGTCGCCCGCATCCGGTCGAACAGGGCGATCAGCAACGCCAGCAGCACCACGAATCCCAGGTTGGCGGCGGTGGGCACGTCGTCGCGTTCGGGCCCGAACAGCGAGTCGGCGAGCAGGATCGCTAGGTTGATGACCAGCATCGCGAGGAACGCCCGCGTGGCGTTCTGCCACGTGCGGCCGCGCCGGTACCACCACTCGCTGACCACGGCGTTGAGCACCACCATCAACGCCGCGCCGAACGCGATGCCGACAGGCCCGGCCTCGATGCCCGGCAAGATGTTGGCGAAGATCACGCAGATCAGCGCCAGCAGGATCGCCTTCTCCCACAGCACACCGTCGCGCAGCGAGAAGCGCCGGCGACCGATAGGCAGTGGCGGCAAGCGCGGTTCGGCCGCCAGCGAGAACGGATGGTCGGCACGCGGGAGGCGGTTGCGTTGCGGGATCAGCACCACGCTCACCGCAGTCACCGCCCCGGCAACCACGAACCACACCCACGGGTTGGCGCTCACGAAGTCGGTGACGTCGAGCTGGGCGACGTGGATCCAGAACTCCTGCGGGAGCTTGACGAACACCCAGATCGCGAGCGCCATCGACACCACCGCGGCGGCCCGCAGCCGGCGTGGGTCCCAACGGGTTGCCACCACCTCGTAGGCGATGAAGAAGTACTCGAACGTGTTCGGGAACACGAGCAACAGCCAGCGTTGGTGGGTGGTCTCGAACAGCACCACGCCCACCAACCGGTACAGGAACAGGAAACGGGCGACCCCGAACGCCACCGGGTCGCGCCAGTTCCGCATCGTCGCGCAGTAGGCGATCGTGAGGTAGTAGACGTCGAGCGCCTTGTCGTACGCCTGGTAGCCGGGGAGCGGGTCGTCGGTGACCGCCTGGAAGATCGTCTGGTCGACGGCGTCGATCACCAGCGCGACAAGGATCGCCGGCAGCGGGAAGCGAGGGATGAACAGCGGTACGAGGAAGCGCAACGCCACCACCGTCACGATCACCGCAGTTGCCACGGCGTGCGACCGTACTCTCCCGTCGCAGCGAGCAGCAGGCGTAGGGTTGGGTGCATGTCGTGGGAGCAACTTGCCAGCGGTGTCGACCTGCCGTTTCCGGATTGGGTGGCGGTGCCCGAACTGCACGAACTCCGGCTCGACATTCCCGACCCCGATCCGGTGGACGACATCGAGGCCAGCGCCTACGCCGAGACGCACTCTCGCTTCGCCGGCGACATCGCCCCGGGCATGAGCGTCGCGGTCGGCGCCGGTTCGCGCGGGCTCACCGGCCGAGTCGAGTTGCTCCGCGGCACCATCCGCGCGCTACGCGAACTCGGTGCCGAACCGTTCGTCGTGCCTGCGATGGGCAGCCACGGCGGCGCCACGCCCGAGGGTCAGCGGGCGATGTTGGCGTCGCTCGACATGACCGAGCAGGCGCTCGGGGCCGAGATCCGGGCCACGATGGACACAGTCGTGGTCGCCCACACCGCATCGGGCACACCGGTGCACCTCGACGCGTACGCGGCCGCCGCCGACCGGTTCCTGCCGGTCAACCGGGTCAAGCCGCACACGTGCTTCAAGGGGCCGATCGAGTCGGGGTTGACGAAGATGGCCGTGGTCGGGTTCGGCAAGCAGCCGGGGGCCGCGCTGATCCACGCCTGCGGGCCGGTGGAGATGCGCGACCGCCTGCTCGACGCCGGTGCCGCCCTGCGCGACAGCGGGCGCCTGCTCGGCGGTGTCGCCACGATCGAATCACCCGCCGGCGCGGTCGTGCACGTCGAGGCGATCGGTGCGGCCGACATGGCCGACGCCGCCGGCCGCGAGCACGAGCTCACCGAGCAAGCCCGGGCGCTCGTGCCGGCGCTGCCGTTCGAGGAGATCGACGTGCTGATCGTGGAGAAGGGCGGCAAGGACATCTCGGGCACCACCATCGACCCGAACGTCACCGGGCGGTTCTGGGTCGACGGGCTCGACGACCTCGCCAAGCCGCACGTCCATTCGATCGTGCTGCTCCAGCTCACCGACGTGTCGGCCGGGAACGCGCTCGGCATCGGGTTCGCCGACTTCATCCCGGCGTCGCTCGCCAACCAGCTCGACTTCAGCAAGACCTACATCAACTGCTTCACGGCCGGCGCCTCAGGGCTGCGCCGGAGCCGCCTGCCGATGGTGCTGCCCGACGAGCAGGCGTGCATCAAGGCCGCGTTGGCGATGTGCGGTCGCGGGCCCGACCTGCCGCCGCGCGTGGTGCGGGTGGAGTCGACGCTGCACCTCACCCGCTGCTGGGTCAGCGCCGCCCTGCTCCCCCACTGACCGCCGGACCGAGCCGGCGCCGATCAGCGAGCGTCGAGCGCGCGGAGGATGTAGTCGACGAGCCGCTCGGCGCGGGCGAGGTCGTAGATCGCGTCGTGGAACAGGCGCTGATACGTGATGGCCCCGAGCATCATGTCGACGCCCAGGTCGAGGTCGGCGCCTTGAGCGAGGTCGCCGCGGGCGACCGCCCGGTCGAGCAGCGCCCGCAACGGCCGCGAACGAATCGCGAGGAACTGGTCGAGCGCGGGTTGAAGGTTCGGTTCGCTGGCTGCTGCCGCCAGCAGGTGCGGAAGCAGGTCGCGGGTGCGGCCGGTACGCATCTTGTCGACCAGGTGTTCGACGTACGCCGTCAGGTCGCCGCGCAGGGTGCCCGTGTCGGCGGGCTCGAAGCGCGTCATCGCCGTCGTCATCGCGTCGAGGATCATCTCCTCCTTCGACGCCCAGCGCCGGTAGATCGTGGCCTTCGACACACCCGCCCGGGCGGCGACCTCGTCCATCGCCAGGCCGACCATGCCCACCTCGCCGAGTACCTCGATGGCGGCCGTCACGATCGCCTCGTCGGCAGCCGCACTGCGCGGCCTGCCGCGGCGCGGCGACGCGGTCACCCCGGCCGGTTCACTCGCCGGCAGCAACCGCCAGCTCCTCGAACGCGGCGGCCGCGTCGGCCGGTGCGGCGTCGCCGAGCGGTTCGCCGTCGGCGGCCCGGTGGGGCAGGAACTTCCAGGCGACCGCGGCGGCCAACAGCACGATCACGAACGATACGCGCATGCCCATCGTCATCGCGTCCACGAACGTGTGCTTGGCCTCGGTGATGAACGCCCCGGCGCGGTCGCCGAGCGCACTGGCCTCCGACATTGCCCGGCTGAGCGATTCTTCGGCATTGGCGGTCGATGCTTCGTCGAGCCCTGCCGCACGGGCAGCCTTGGCGATGCCGGTTGACCAGTGACCCGACACGACGCTGCCGATGATCGCCACACCGAGCGCACCACCGACCTGACGGGTGGTGTCGTTGATGGCCGAACCGACGCCGGCCTTCTCGCGGGGCAACGACCCCATCACCGACTCGGTGGCCGGCGCCATCGTCATCGACATCCCGAGGTACATCACCATGAACCGGGCCATCACGTTCCAATAGGGCGTCTCGGCCTCGATGAAGCTGGTCAGCAACATGCCCAACGCGATCAGGGTCAGGCCGGCCAGGACCACGCGCTTGGTGCCGAAGTGCTCGACGAGACGCGCCGATTGCGGCGCGGCGAGCATCATCAGCGCGGCCGCCGGCAGCAGCCGCACACCGGCGTCGAGCGGCGAGTAGCCGTGCACGAGCTGCCAGTACTGCGTCATCAGGAACATCGACCCCATCAGGGCGAAGAACACGATCGTGATCGTGCCGCTGGCCGCCGAGAAGCGGGCGTTGCGGAACACGGTGAGGTCGAGCATCGGGTGGTCGCAGCGCAGCTCCCAGGCGACGAACCCACCGATCGCGACGATCGCGACGGCAAAGCCGGTCAGCACCTCGGCGGAGCCCCACCCCTTCGGCTCTCCCTCGATGATGCCAAACAGCAGGGCTGCCAGGCCGACGATCGAGAGCAGTGCACCGACCGGGTCGAGCCGCGTCTGGCGCGGGTCGCGCGAGGTGGGCACGAGGAGCGCCCCCAGCAACAGTGCGGTCAGTCCGATCGGCAGGTTGACCCAGAACACCGAGCTCCAGTCGAAGTGCTCCAGCAGGAACCCACCGGTGATCGGGCCCATCGCTACGCCCAGCCCGGAGAACCCGGCCCACACACCGATCGCGCGGCCGCGCTCTTTCGGATCACGGAACACGTTGGTGAGGATCGACAGGGTGGCGGGCATGATCAGCGCCCCGCCGATGCCCATGAACGCCCGGAACGCGATCAGCTGGTTCGCCGTGGTGGCGTTGGCAGCCAGCACCGACCCGATGCCGAACAGCACGATGCCGGCCTGGAGCGCACCCTTGCGGCCGAACCGGTCGGAGATGCTGCCGGTGGTGAGCAGCAGTCCGGCGAACACCAGCACGTACGAGTCGATGATCCACTGAATCTGGCTGTTGGTGGCCCCCAACTCGGTCATCATCGAGGGGATCGCGACGTTGAGGATCGTGTTGTCCATCACGATGATCAGCAGGCTCATACAGAGCACGCCCAGGATCAGCCAACGCCGGTCGTGCACACGGGGGTCGAGCGGCGCCTCCAGCTCGGCGGTGAAGTCTACGTCACGCATGATTTACGAAACGGTACCGTCCAGTTTCGTATTCCCACTACACCGCATCACGTCGACCCTCCACCAGCCTTGAGCCGGAATAACTCAACTTTCTGTAACGTTGGGACGCACCATGAGTGACACGCACGTCCTGCCCCGTCTCCCACTCGCGCTGCTCCCCACCACCGTCCTCCCCGGCACCACGGTCACGCTGGGCCTCGACGACCCGGCGGTGCGGGCCGCGGTCACCGCCGCCCGCGAGCGCCACGACGGGCGCCTGCTGTTGCGCGGTGCCCCCGATGCCACGCTCGGCGTCATGGCCCGCGTGCCCGATGTCGGGCAGCTACCCGGCGGCCAGCCTGCCGCGATCGTGCAGGTCGATCGCCGGGCGCGCCTGTCGGCGGTCGCTGTCGACCTGACGGGTGACGTGGCCCTCACCGCCGCCGACGCCGAGGTGCTGACCGACCCGAAGCCCACCGAGCGGGTGGAAGCCGCCACCCGCGAGCTGCGCGCCACGCTCGAACTGATCGCCGAGCACCGTCGCTCGCGGCGCCTCCCGGCGATCCTGCGCGACGTCCATGCGCCCGGCGCGCTCGCCGACGCCGTGGCCACCTGGGCCGAGTTCGACGACGAGGGTCGCCGGCGGATCCTCGAGGCGGTCGACGTGGCCGAACGGGTCGACGCGGTCCACTCGTGGGCACGCAACCATCTGGGCGAACTCCAGGTGGCCGAAACCATCCGCAACGACGTCTCGGAAGGGATGGACCGCCAGCAGCGCGAGTTCCTGCTGCGCCAGCAGCTCAACTCGATCCGCAAGGAACTCGGCGAAGGCGACGACGACGTGGTCGGTGAGTTCCGCACCAAGCTGGAAGCGCTCGGCGCGCCGACCGGTGTGAAGAACCAGATCGCCAAGGAGCTCGACCGGTTCGAGCGGATGAGCTCGCAGTCGCCCGAGCACAGCTGGGTGCGCACCTGGCTCGACCGGGTGTTCGAGATGCCGTGGGGTCAGCGTTCCGACGACCGGCTCGACCTCGCCGCCGCCCGTGAGGTGCTCGACGCCGACCACTACGGCCTCGACGACGTCAAGGCCCGCATCGTCGAGTTCCTGGCTACCCGCAAGCTGCGCAGCCAGCGCGGGCTCGACCCCCGCACCGGTGGCGACACGGGCGAAACCCGCCGGGGTGACGGCGCGATCATCACCCTCGTCGGGCCACCCGGTGTGGGCAAGACCAGCGTCGGCGAGTCGATCGCCCGGGCGATGGGCCGCAAGTTCGTGCGCGTCGCGCTGGGCGGCATCCGCGACGAAGCCGAGATCCGCGGGCACCGGCGTACCTACGTCGGCTCGCAGCCGGGGCGCCTGGTGCGGGCACTCCAAGAGGCCGGCACCATGAACCCGGTGATCCTGCTCGACGAGGTCGACAAGCTCGCCGCCGGCGGCTGGTCGGGCGACCCCACCGCGGCTCTGCTGGAAGTGCTCGACCCGGCCCAGAACCACACGTTCCGCGACCACTACCTCGAGGTCGACCTCGACCTGTCCGAGGTGGTGTTCATCGCCACCGCCAACGTCGCCGACACCATCCCCGGGCCGCTGCTCGACCGGATGGACATCGTGCGCCTCGACGGCTACACCGAGGACGAGAAGGTATTCATCGCCGAGCGCTACCTGCTCCCCCGCCAGCTCGAACGGGCCGGCTTGCGTGACGGCGAGGTCACCGTGCCGCCCGACACGATCGCCGCCGTCGTCCGCGGGTGGACCCGCGAGGCAGGCGTGCGTTCGCTCGAACGCGAGCTGTCGCGGCTGGCCCGCAAGGCGGCCGCCCGGATCGCCGTCGACGACCGAGCCGACGACGACCCGTCCGCTGCGGCGCTCACGATCGCACCGGCCGAGCTACCCGAGTGGCTCGGCCGGGCGAAGGTCGACGACGGCGAGATCGCCGCCCGTACCGAGGCCCCTGGTATCGCCACCGGGCTGGCCGTCACCGGCGTGGGCGGCGACGTGCTGTTCGTCGAGACCACCGCGTTCCCCACCGGCCCCGACGCCGAGCCCGGCCTCACGCTCACCGGCCAGCTCGGTGACGTGATGAAGGAGTCGGCCCAGATCGCCCTCAACTACGTCCGCTCGCACGCGGCCGAGCTGGGCATCGATGCCGAGCAGCTCCAGCGCCGGTTCCACGTGCACGTTCCGGCCGGGGCGGTGCCTAAGGACGGCCCGTCGGCGGGCATCACGATGACGACCGCGCTCGTGTCGTTGCTCACCGATCGCCGTGTCAACCCCGACGTGGCGATGACCGGTGAGATCACGCTCCAGGGCCAGGTGCTGCCGATCGGCGGCGTCAAGCAGAAGGTGCTCGCCGCCCACCGGATGGGACTCCGCACGGTGGTACTCCCCCAGCGCAACGGCCCCGACATCGACGACGTCCCCGAGCGCGTGCGCAACGAGATGACGTTCCACCTCGCCGACACCTACGCCCAAGTAGCCGCCGCCGCCTTCGCCTGACGCCATCGGTCGGAACACCCACCGACGGTGGTCGAGTGGCGCACTCGCGGCGGAGCCGCCCCGACGGTGTATCGAGACCACTGGTGCGCTCACCACGTCTCGATACACCGGCTGCGCCGGCACTCGACGACCGGGGCGGGTCGAGCCGATGCGCGCACCAGCATCTCGATGGTCACCCCGGGTGCGTCAGGCGGGTCGGGTGGGTGGGCGGCTGCCGACGTGTTGGACCACCCAGGCGGCGACCTCGACGGCTGTTTGGGCCGCGGCGACGGGGTCGGCTCCGGCCAGCCAGTGCGCCAGGAACGCCCCGGCGAAGCTGTCGCCGGCACCGGTCGTGTCGACCACCGCGACCTGTGGCGCCGGCACCCGAGCACCGGCGACCAGCGCCCCGTCGGCGTCGAGCTTGAGCACCACCACCGCTCCCGGATACATCTCGGCGAGCGCGGCCGCGATCGCCTCGGGCTCGTGCTCGCCGGTCAGCACGCGTCCCTCGTCACGGTTGGGGAACAGCACCCGGGGCCGCAGCGGCACCGTCATCGCCAGGAACTCGTCGACCCCCATCGTGTCGATCATCTGGTGCGCGCTCGGGTCGAGCGAGATCGTCATCCCCGCCTCGGCGGCGAGCTGTGCACCGGCGAGCGCAGCGGCCCGCGGCGGGTCGCCGAACAGCGACCACCCGGTGAGGTGCAGGTGCCGGGCGGCGGTGACCAGTTCGGCCGGCACGTCGGCAGGTGTCAGCAGGTGGTCGGCGCCGACGCCGGTGACCATCGAACGTTCACCGGCGTGGTCGACGAACGACGCCACCGCGCCGGTCGGCCGCTCGGCTGACGTGGGAAGGTGCGCGCGCACGCCCTCGCGGGCGAGGTCGTCGGCGGCGATCCGGCCGAGCAGGTCGTCGCCCACCATCCCCACGAACGCCACCGCGGCACCGCACCGCGCCGCCCACACCGCCGTGTTCGCGGCGCTGCCGCCGGCGTGCAGCTCGACCGAGCCGAGCGAGTCGCCACCCCGGCGCAACTCGTCGGGCGTGCTGATGACGACGTCCCAGCAGTAGTCGCCGAGCGCGCACAGGTCGAATCGGTCGGACATCAGGGCCGCATCGTAGATCGGGGGGATACTCGGCGAGCGAAAGTGGAAGCGCTTCCGCTACCGTGCGCCGTGATGAACGAGCGCCCTGCGATCAGCTTTCCGGACGGGTTCCTCTGGGGGTCGGCGACGGCCGCGTACCAGATCGAGGGCGGCGCCCACGAGGGCGGCCGCGGGCTGTCGGTGTGGGACACGTTTTCGCACACCGAGGGCAAGGTCGCCAAGGGTCACACCGGTGACGTGGCGTGCGACCACTTTCACCGGATGCCCGCCGACGTGGCATTGATCAAGGAACTTGGGCACCAGACGTACCGGTTCTCGATCGCCTGGGCGCGGGTAATGCCCGACGGCCGCGGCAAGCTCAACCGCGAGGGCGTGTCGTTCTACTCGCAGCTGGTCGATGAGTTGCTGGCCAACGACATCGTCCCCTGCCCGACGCTGTTCCACTGGGACCTCCCCCAGGCGCTCGAAGACATCGGCGGGTTCCGCAACCGCGACACGGTCTCGTGGTTCGGCGACTACGCCGCAGCGATGGTGCAAGAACTCGGCGACCGGGTGACGATGTGGTCGACGTTCAACGAGCCGTGGTGCTATGCGTACCTGGGCCACGCCGCGGGCTACCACGCCCCCGGCCTGAAGGACCCCCGCGCGGCAATCACCGTCGCCCACCACGAACTGCTCGCCCACGGGGTCGCCCTCCAGGCGATGCGGGCCGAACGTTCCAACCTGCAGCTCGGCATCGTCATCAACGCCAGCCCGGTGCGCAGCGAGGGTTCGCCGGCTGCCTCGGCGGACGCGCTTCGCAAGGTCGACGCGATGCAGAATCGGTGGTGGTTCGACCCGATCCTCACCGGCCACTACCCCGCCGACATCATCAACGACTACACCGACGCGTTCGGTCCGCTCGAGTTCATCCAGCCCGGCGACGAGGACACCATCGCCCAGCCGCTCGACTGGCTCGGCATCAACTACTACTTCGACATCTTGATCAAGGGCCTCGCCGACCCGAACGACCCGGCGTCGTACCGGATGGCCGCGTACCCCACCGTGACGGGTACCACCACCGCCGATACTCGGCCCGTGCACACCGACATGGGTTGGCCGATCACGCCGGAGGGCTTCACCGAGTTGTTCCTGCGGCTCAAGGACGATTACCCGAACGTGCCGCCGATCTACGTCACCGAGAACGGCTGCGCCTACGACGACCCGAAGATCGACGGCCGGGTCGACGACCCGCGGCGCATCGACTACCTCGACCAGCACCTGCGCGCGGTGCACGCGGCGATCGAACAGGGCGTCGACATCCGCGGGTACTACCAGTGGTCGCTGATGGACAACTTCGAGTGGGCGCTCGGCTACGACAAGCGCTTCGGCCTGGTCCACATCGACTTCGAGACACTCGAACGCACGCCCCGCGCGTCGGCCCACTGGTACCGCGAAGTCATCAAGGCCAACGGCCTCCCCGAACGCGCCACCTAACACGAGGGCCACGGTGGTCGCCGTCCGCGCACCACGTCTCGATACAACGGAGTGGCGGCTTCGCCGCGAGTTCGCCACTCGACGACCGGTGCCCACGGTGGCCGAACGCCGGGCTCTGCCCAGCAGACGCGCCACACACCACTCGACCACCGGTGCCCACGGTGGCCGAACGCCGGGCTCTGCCCAGCAGACGCGGCGCACACCACTCGACGACCTGCGCCCACGGTGGTCGAGTGCCGGCGCAGCCGGTGTATCGAGACCACGCCCCTGTCAGCAACCGGTGCTCCCGGGCGATTGGGCGCGCACCCCTGGTCTCGATACACCGGCAGGGGCGGCTTCGCCGCGAGTGCGGCACTCGACCACCGGTGCCCACGGGGCTTCGCGTGTCAGACGGCGTAGCGGCGGAGGCGGGTTCCGTAGCGGGACTCGATCTCGAGGTTGCGTTCGTGACCGCCGGGAATGTTGGCTGACACGTACACGGGCGTCTCGGCCCCGCGGGCTTCGAGCCGCTGCACGGTCTCGGCGACGAGCATCTGGGCGATCAGTGCCGACGTCACCGACGACACCGCCCCGACCCGACCGCCGTCGGCGAGCGGCAACACCGTGTCGCCGTACGGGGCGAGGTTGTCGATCACGACGTCGGCCAGGTCGGCCAGCTTCTTCCCCGAGGCGTGGCGCGACGTCGCCGAGGTGGCATGCGCCAGTGACGTGATCGCGATCAGCGGGTAGCCGCGGCCGGCGACCTCGATCGCCATGTCGACAACAGAGCTGTTGATGCCCGAGTTGGAGACGATCACGAACACGTCGCGCTCGGACAGCTCGACCAGGTCGAGCAGCCGTTCGGCAAGGCCCGGGGCGCGTTCGAGCAGCGGGTCGGCCAGCACGTCGGCCGGCTGGCCGCCGTAGGTCACCAGGTCGGCGAGCGCGATCCGGTTGGTGGGGATCAGCCCTCCCGCGCGCCCGGCGATCTCCATCGCGGTGGCCTGCGAATGACCGGTGCCGAACACCTGCACGACGCCCCCGGCGGCGATCGCCGCGCTGACCAGCTCGGCCGCCGCGGCGACACCTTCGCCAGCGGTCACCGCGAGCCGTTCGATCAACGCTCCGACGTGCCGCAGGTAGTCGGCGCCGGACACCGAGCCGCTCATCGGCCACCCTCCGCACGTGCGGGGGTGGCGATGACCGGGTTGACCGCGGTGTCGATCTGCTCGCCCGGGCGTACACCCGGCATCGTGATATCGAACGACTCCTGGTGTTCGCGCGAGCGGGGCGCGACCGTGCGCATCTCGGCGTCGACGTACACGATCGTCATCACCCGCCGGTTGACGTCGGACTGGTTCGGCCTGGCCCGGTGGAACGTCCACCCGAGGTGGTAGCTGACGTCGCCGAGCGAGTACGGGGCGTGATCGACGTCGAGCCCCCCGGCTTCGAGCGCGGCGCTGACCGACTGTTCCGACTCGTCGGAGATGCCGACGTCGCGCCCGATGTCGACACGATGGCTGCCCCTCGCGAATTCGAGCGGGCCGAGTTCGGACGGGGTGTCCTGGAGCGGGATCCACACCGTCACCGCCAGGTCGGAGGCGAGCGGCCAGTAGTACTGGTCGGCGTGCCAGGGGGTGATGCCCCCGCCGGGCTCCTTGTACAGCGCCTGGTCGGCGTAGAGCCGCACGGCGGGCACGCGCAGCAGGTCGGCGGCGATGCCGGCGAGGCGGGCCCCCAGCACGAATCGGCGCACCGTGTCGTCGTGGCGAGCGAGGTTGGTGACCTGGAGGAACGCCCGGTCGTAGGTGGAGCGTTCCTCCATCGGCAGGTGCATCGTGTTGAGCTCGATCACCTTGCCCGTGATGAGCGGTTCGATGTCGGTCAGCAGTGCCGGGTCGAGCACGCCGCCGAGGCGCAGGTAGCCGTCACGCCAGAACTGGGCGACCTGGTCGTCGGTCACGGTGAAGCGGCCCGAGAGCCGGTCGTCGAGTAAGGGCGGGTGGGGAGGTTGGTGGGTCATGTCGCGCTGTCGTGTGAGGGGATGGGGAGGTCGAGCGCCCGGGCGCAGCCAGCGAGGAGGCGGTCGAGCGCGCTGGTCGTGTCGGCATCGCGGTCACCGGCGGCCGCGGCCGGTCGCCAACCGTGCTCGACGAAGGCGTCGGTGACGGCACCGACCCGGCGGTCGAGTTCGTCGACGGTGCGGGGACCGAGGTCGTCGGTGGTGGTGGTGAGCAGTTCGGCCCAGACCCGCCAGCGCTCGCGGTACAGGCCGGCGACGAGACCCGACCACAGGCGCGCCGAGTAGTCGGTCAGCGGGGCGGTCTCGGCGTGGTTCCACATGCTGACGAGCCGGCGGGCGTCGCGCCGGAGCGCGGTTGCCTGGTGCTCGGTGTGGCCGAGCCCGGCGTGGGCATCCTCCCAGGTGGCGAGCCGCAGTTCGGGCCGCCCGTCGAGCAGTGCGTCGAGGTCGGCGAGCAGGCCGAGCAGGCCGTCGACCGGCCCACCGATCGCTCGCCCGGGGGCGTGCCACGCCTCAGCGATGCGCACGAGCGTCGCGTCGGCCGCCCGCCCGGCGAGCGTTGCCACAGCCGCTACCAGGTCGTGCCCGACCGAACCCTCGGCGAGCTCGGGGTGGGCCACCACCACGCCCGCCAGGTCGGCGCAGGCCGCGTGCAGCATGGCAGCCGGATACGTGGCCCGCGCTGCCGCGAACGCTCGGGCCACCGCGGGGTCGAGCAGGTCGAGTGTCGGCCGGAGGGTGATCGCCGACGGGCGTTCGGTCGGCTCGTGGCGCGCGGCCGGGGTGGCGTACACAGTGGCCAGCAGCCCGCTCCAGGCGCGCTCCAGAACGGGGTGGGTAGTCCCGGCGCGTTGGCGCGCATAGGCCACCACCCAGTCGTCCAGCGAGGTAGCCGGGGGCGGGTCGAGCACCAGTTCGTACACGACGTGGTTCTGTTCGGTCGCTTCCATCGCCAGGCCGATGCCGAGCGGCGCATCGGCGGCCGCTTCGGCCGCGTGCCGTTCGGCCAGCGCGGTGCCGGCGGCGCCGAACAGGTCGTTACGGCCACCGAAGTCGTGCAGTGCGCACCAGATCCACGGCTTGCCGCGGAAGCCGTCGAACCGGCGCCACTGGGCCGAGTGCTCGCCCCACAGGTCGAGCACGAGCATCGCGTCGTCGGGAATCGAGTCGAGGAAGTGGGCAACCCGGGCGTCGGTCCACCAGTCGAGGTAGTCGAACGTCCAGGCCTGCATCACCCACACCGCCGCCGGGTCGGCCGCGCGCAGCCCGGCGACCAGCGAGTTGGCGACGTTGGCGAGGTACGCCGGGTCGTCGTCGGGCGGCTCCATCTCGATGAACGGATCGGCCGCGTACAGGTGTGCCGTGCCGAGCAGCTCGGTCTGGGCGGCCACGGTGGCGCCGACCAGCTCGCCGAAGCGGGCGTCGAGCGGGTCGAGCAGGTGCGTCGTGAACCCCCACCACTCGCGGGTGGTGGTACCCGCCCCGGCCAGCTGCGGCGGCACGTGGCCCACGAAGCCGGGCAGGACGGGCGTCATGCCGTACTCCAGCTCGCGCTCCACGATGCGCCGGCCCAGTTCGAGCCGTTCGTCGAGCCAGCGGCGGTCGAGCTGCGCACCCCAGTGGTCGAGGCAACCCATCAGCTGCCACGGCAGGTAGGCGGGTCCTCCGAGGAACGCGGTGATCTCGGTGTCGGTCAGGCCGGCGGCGCGGTACACCTCGGCCAGCACGGCTTCGTGCCCGACCGCGGCGAGCGGCATGGTGATGCCGTGCAGCGCCATCCAGTCGATCTCGCGCTGCCACCGCTCCCAGTCCCACCCGGCGGTGGTGTACCCGAACGTGCAGAAGTTGAGGTAGTACGCGACCTCGGCCGGAAGCCGCCCGGTGGCAGCACCGGCGGGCGCCGCGCCGAGGCCGAGCGGCAGCGGTGTGTCCCAGCACACCCGCCGGCCGGCGACGTCGGTGAGGTAGCGATGCAGGCCGTTGGCCGCGGTCAGCGCGTCGGTGGCCGCGATGTGGAGGCCGCCGTCGTGATGGCGTGCGTCGAACCCGTTGGTACCGGGTGCGAGCTGCCAGGTCACGCGTGGACCCGCCGCGCCGAGCACCCGTTCGGCCAGGCCGCCGAGCACACGGGCGTCGCCCGCGCGGCGCCGCCACGGTGACGAGGCGGCTGTGAGATCGTCGGTCGGGGTCATGCCCTACTTCACGCTTCCCTGCAACAGGCCGTTGACGAACGTGCGCTGGAACGCGAAGTACACGGCGAGGATCGGGCCGACCGCCATCAGCGTCGCCGCGGCCAGCAGCGGCACGTTCGTGGTGTACTCGCCGACGAACCGGCTCAGCCCCGATGGCACGGTGCGCTTGTCGGGGTCTTGCAGCAGCACCAGCACCAGCAGGAACTGGTTCCACGACCACATGAAGATCAGCGCCGCGAGCGTGGCGATCGACGGCCACGACAGGGGCAGCAGCACGCGCCGGAACACCCCGAGCGGTGACGCGCCGTCGATCCGCGCGGCCTCGACCAGTTCGGTGGGTAGGGCTTCGAAGTTGGTCATCATCCATAGCGTGCCGAATGGCAGGAACAGGGCCGTCTCGGCGAGGATCACGGCGGTGTACGTGTCGCTCAGGCCGAGGTCGCGGAACCAGTAGTAGAGCGGGATGACGACCACCTCGACGGGGATCGCCAAGCCGAGCAGGAATGCCGCCCGGACCGGGCGGGCACCGGGCGGGCGCAGGATGGCCAGGCCGTAGCCGGCGAGCGAGGCCAGCAGCACTGCGCTCGGCACCACCACCGCGGCGATGATGAAGCTCGACCGGAAGACGCTGGTGAGGCCGGCGCTGCGCCAGGCGTCGACGAAGTTGCCCCAGTTCCACGAGTCGGGCACCGTGAACCCCTGCACGAACGTTCCCGACGGTTGCAGGGCGGCGAAGAACAAGCTGACGAGCGGCACGAGGAAGATCACCGACAGGGTGCCGAGCAGGGTGTGCGAGCGGACGGCCCGCGAGCTCGAGCGGATCATCGGCGTTCCCTCGAGATCAGCCGCATCAGCCCGGCGACGGCGAACACCAGCACGGTGAGGATCACCGACAGCGCGGCGGCGAGGCCCACTCGCTGTTGCCGGAAGGCGAGCCGGTAGGCCAGCAGGCCGGGGACCACGGTGGTGTTGCCCGGGCCGCCGTTGGTGGTGACGTACACGATGTCGAAGCTGGCCAGCGCGGCGATCGTCGTGACCACCAGGGCCACCGAGATCTCACGCCGCAGGCCCGGCAGGGTCACCGCCCGGAACTGCCACCACGGCCCGGCCCCGTCGAGCACCGCCGCTTCGTACAGCGATTCGTCGATCCGTTGCGCGCCGGCGAGGAACAGCATCATGCAGAAGCCCGACAGCATCCACGAGCCGACCAGGCCTACGGCGATCAGCGCGTAGTCGAAGTCGCCCAGCCAGGCCCGAGTGATGCTGCCCAGGCCCACCGCCGACAGCGTCTGGTTGACGATGCCGTTGGGGTTGTACATCCAGCGCCAGATGATTCCGGTGGCGACCATCGGCAGCACGTAGGGAACGAAGAACACGAGCCGGTAGCCGGCCATGCCGCGGCCGACGCCGCGGGCGAGCAGCGACGTGAGCAACAAGCCGGCGCTGACCGGGATGACGGCGAAGAACACGATCAGTTTGAGGGCGTTGAAGATCGAGGTTCGCAGGAGCGGCGTGTCGAACGCCTCGCGGTAGTTGTCGAAGCCGATGAAGCGCGACTCGCCGATGCCGCTCCAGTCGTGGAGCGAGTAGAACACCGCCCGCCCCAGCGGGAACAGCACGAACGCGGCGTACACCGCGAACGCGGGCGCGACGAACCAGAGGCCCGCCCAACGGCGCCGGGCGAGGGGTGCCCGGCGCCGCGGGGCGGAGCCCACGGTCGGTGTCGTCAGTTGGTGACGTACGCCGCCCATGCGTCCTGGAGCGACTGGAGGTAGGTGTCGGCATCCATCTGCCCGGCGAGCACGCTCTGCAGGCCAGCCGTCAGCAGTTCGAGCAGGGCCGGTGCCGGGAAGTCGGGGAACGGCATGATCCCGTCGTTCTCGGCCACCACCGCGAACGCGGTGTTGATCTCGCCGACGACGCCGGCGACCTCGGGGGCGGCGGCCGCGTTGACGGCCATGAAACCCGAGCCGACCTGAGCTGCGGCACCCTCGGCCGAGGCCATGAAGTCGAGGAACGCCACCGCTTCGTCGGGGTGGTCGGTCCGTGCCGACACCGACCAGGCGACGCTGGCCCCGCTGGCGACGGTGGCCGGCGAGCCGTCAGCCATCGGCACGAGGAAGAAGCCGACGTTGTCGCCCATCGCCTCGTTGAACGCGCTGGCCTGCCAGTTGCCGTCGAGGTGGAGCAGCGAGTTGCCGGCGGTGAACTCGGCGGCCGCGTCGGCTGCACTGGTACCGGCCGCGCTACTGGGGATGTAGCCCTTGGCCGACCAGTCGGCGAACAGTTCGGTGGCCTGCCGTGCCGGGTCGTTCACGATCGTGGCCGCCGGGTCGCCGTACGCCCATGCCTGGTACTGGGCATTCGAGCCCATCGCATTGACGAGCGCGGCCCACCAGTGGATCGAGTTGTAGTCGAGCCCGCCGACGTACACCGGGGTGACGCCTGCGTCGAGCGCGGTCTGGAACGCGGCTTCGAGGTCGCCGAGGCTGGCGGCGGGCAGTTCGATGCCGAGGTCGGCGGCAATCTGCTTGTTGTAGTAGATGCCGGTGACGGAGAGCCCACCCGGCACCGCGTAGAGGTCGTCGGTGCCGAACCGCTTAGCGGTCTCGTCGGTGCGCAACACGTCGAGGCTCGACTTCGGGAACGCGTCGGCCCAGCCGAGCGACGCCTCGTAGTCGTTGAGGTTGAGGAGCTCGCCGGCGGGGATCAGCGTGCGCATCGCGCCCGCGTTGTACTGGGCGATGTCAGGGGCTGAGTCCGAAGCCATGTTGAGCGTGATCGTGTTCACGTAGTCGCTGAACGGGACGAGCGTCGCCTCGATGTCGATGTTCGGGTAGGCGGATTCGAAGGCGGCGATCGTGTCGGCCCCGATCGGGTCGTTGACGTAGCTGACCCGCAGGGTGACCTGCTCGCCGTCGTCGTTGTCGTCACCGTCTCCGCCTGGTGCGGCCGTGCCCGGGGAACCGGTGTCGGCGGCGGGTGGGTCGGTGCTGGCCCCGGTGTCGCTGTCGTCATCGTCGGAGCCGCAGGCCGCGACGACGAGGCCGAGCGCGGCGACCGCGGCGACCGCGCGGCGGCGCCGGCGTGGGTTGGTGGGTGTCATGGTTGTCCTCCGCTGCTGTGGATGAGCTGTGGGTGTCGTGGGATCTGGGATGGCTCGGTCGCCGCCAGTTGCGCGAGCGCGACCGCGCCGTCGAGTGGCGAGCCGAGGGCGGCGACGAGGGCGACGTCGGACCCCTCGGCGAGGTACGCCCGCACCGGGTCGAGCAAGACGTCGCCGACCGCGAACAGGCCGCCGGTGTAGGCCACCGAGGCGGCGCCGGGAAGCGCTGCGGCGGTGGCCGCGAACGTCTCGGCCAGCCGTTCGGCCGCGCTGCGTACGATCGACGCTGCCGCGTCGTCGTCACCGGTGGCGGCGTCGAAGACGTCGGGGGCGAACGACGCCAGCAGGGCGGCCCGATCGGGCCGCGTCGACACGCCGCGCACGAGCGAGTCGGTGGAGCCGAACCGGTCGACGGCCGCGGCCAGCAGGCTGGGCGAGCCGCCGCGACGCCCGTCGGCCGCGCGCAGCGCGGCGTTGAGACCGGCACGGCCGATCCACGCCCCACCCCCGTCGTCGCCGAGCAGGTGACCCCACCCGTCGACGCGATGCCACCGCTCACCGAGGTCGGTGGCGAGCCCGACGACGCCCGTGCCGGCGGCGACGCTGGCCCCTGGCTGAAGGCCGGCCGCGCCGACGTGGGCCGTCAGCGCGTCGGCAGCGACGACGAACACCGCCAAGTCGAGCGCGTCCAGTTCGAGGATCAGTTGCTCGGGTGCGACCACGTCGGGCAGGCCCGCCACGCCGACCGCGGTGGCGGTCTCACGGCTGGGTACACCGGCGTGCGCCAAGGCGGCGCGCACCACCTCCGTCACGGCGGCTGGGCTGCACCCCGACGGCATCGCGTGGGCGCTCGGCTCGGCGGTGTCGAGCAGCACCCGGTCGCCGGCGACCGACGTGACCCGAACCCGGGTCGCGCTGGCACCGACGTCGGCAGCCAGCAACCACTGCGCCGTGGCGCTCAACGTCGTTCCTTGCGCCGGCGGCCGTCGAGTGCTGCCGTGGTCGCCCGCATCGCCCGCAAGGCACCGTCGAAGTCGGTCTGGGCGACGCCCACGAACAGCGCGTCGGTCACCAGCAGCTGGCTGGCGCGGCCGGCCATCGCGCCCGGCAGCAACTGTTCGGTGCGCGCCGCCGACTGGAGCACCTGGTCGGCCAGCCGGGCCAGCGACGACTTGGGTTGGCTGGTGATGGCGACGACGGTTGCCCCACCGGCCTTCGACAGGCGCACCGGTTCCAGCACGTCGATCACCTCACCCGAGTGCGACACGGCGACCACCACGTCGCCCGGACCGAGCAGGGCCGCGCTGGTGAGCGCGAGGTGGACGTCGTCGAACACCTGGCAGTTGCGGCCGATTCGCATCAGCTTGTGCCACAGGTCTTGGGCGACCAGGCCCGAGACGCCGACG
Source organism: Ilumatobacter sp. (assembly GCA_035556435.1). Taxonomy (GTDB): domain Bacteria; phylum Actinomycetota; class Acidimicrobiia; order Acidimicrobiales; family Ilumatobacteraceae; genus Ilumatobacter. The sequence continues at coordinate 66,659 of DATMEY010000037.1, forward strand.
CCGTACACGTTCACGCGCGGCGCCGTGCTCACCGCCGCCACCGCCGCGGCCAGCGCGGTCAGGTCGAGCTGGGCCAGCGTGGAACGCAACGCTGTGGTCTCGGCGGCGACGAGCTTTTCGACGGCGGTGGCGAGCGAGTCGCCACGCTCGACATCGCCCGACAGGGTCAGCTCGGCGGTCGGTGCCGAGGTCGCACCAGCGGCGGCCAGTGCCAGGCGCAGTTCGGGGTAGCCGGAGAAGCCGAGCGATCGGGCCGCCCGCGCCACCGTCGCCTCGCTGGTGCCCGCCCGCTCGGCGAGCGCCGAGATCGTGAGCTGGGCCGCGGCCGCCGGGTCGTGCAGCAGCACGGCCGTGATCCGCTGCTCGGCGGCGGTCAGGCTCGGCCGCGCGGCAACCAACCGTTCATGCAAGGTGGTGGAAGCTTCTTTCATCGATTTGCCCACGTCGATGAAAGTTACTTACATATCGCTGGGCGCGCAAGGGCAACGCGCCGGTGACGGAGCGCTCAGCTGACGCCGAGCAGGTCGACCACGAAGATCAGCGTCTCGTTGGGCTTGATCGCGCCGCCCGCGCCGCGCGCGCCGTAGCCGAGGTGTGGCGGGATGTGCAGCGTGCGCCGCCCGCCGACTTTCATGCCGGCCACACCGTCGTCCCAGCCCTGGATGACCTGGCCGCGGCCGAGCCCGAACGTGAACGGCTCCATGCGATCCCACGAGGCGTCGAACTGCTCGCCGGTCGACCAGGCGACGCCGACGTAGTGCACGCTGACGTTGCTCCCCGCGGTGGCCTCGTCGCCGTCGCCCTCGACGTCGTCGATGACGACCAGCTCGGTGGGCAACTCGGTGTCGGGCACGTTGACGTCGGGCTTGCGCATCCCGGCAGCGTAACGGGAGGTGGTTTCGACAGGCTCAACCACCGTAGGTCGCTCGCCGCCATGGGCGGCGCAACCACCGTAGGTCGCTCACCGCCATGGGCGGCGCAACCACCGTGGGTCGCTCACCGCCATGGGCGGCGCAACCACTGGGGGTCAGGTCGACTCGATGATCGTGCGCAGTTCCGGCCAGGCCGCGGCGAACCCGGCATGCAGGGGACGCTCCTCGACCTCGTCGAGCGTGTCCCACGCCACGGCGTCGGTCTCGAAGTTCTGCGACGACCCGAACTGGACGTCGACCTCGACGACGAACGTCGTGTAGGTCCAGTCGGTCGCCGGCGCGAACACGGTTTGGCCAAGCACCGCGTAGCCGCGCGGGATCGCACCGACCTCCTCGGCGGCCTCGCGCAGCGCGCCCGCGAGGGGCTCCTCGCCCTCGTCGAGCGCACCGCCGCTACACGACCAGGTGCCGCCCTCGTGGGCGAACTGCGAGCGCTTCTGGAGCATCACCCGCGGACCTTGGGGGAAGCGCACCACGAACACCACCCCGGCGGCGCCGAAGTAGCCCCAACGCACGTTCCCGTCGCTGCAGTGGAGGAACCCGTCACCCCGCCGCCGAGTCACCGCACGCCTCCGGCCACGGCCTGGCGGGCCAGCGCCACGGCACCCATCCCGGTATCGCCGACAGACGCCGGTTCGGGGCGGTACGACCCGCCGAGCAGCGTCGACAACGTCGCCCCGGCGCCCATCGTGATCGCGTCGAGGTCGTAGCCGCCTTCGAGCACCACGACCACGCGGCCCTGTGGCACCAGCGTCATCAGGCGTTGCGTGAGGTCGGCGTAGTCGGCTGCGGTCAACTCCAGGTCGGCCAGCGGGTCGGCCCGGTGGGCATCGAACCCGGCCGAGATCAGCAGCCAGTCGGGGGCGAAGCGTTCCAGCTCGGGCACGATCACGTCGTCGAACGCGGCCCGGAACGCGTCACCGCCGGTACCCGGAGGGAACGGCACGTTGAGGTTCGTGCCCTCGCCGTCGCCGGCGCCACGTTCGAGCAGGTACCCGGTGCCCGGGTACAGCGGCGCCTGGTGGGTCGACACGTAGAACACGTCGGGCCGGTCGTAGAACATGTGCTGCGTGCCGTTGCCGTGGTGCACGTCCCAGTCGACGATCGCCACTCGCTCGCCGGCCGCCGCCAGCTCGGCTGCGCCGACGGCCACGTTGTTGAACAGGCAGAACCCCATCGCCCGATCGTGTTCGGCGTGGTGCCCCGGCGGCCGGTTGGCGGTGAACGCCACCTGCGTGGTGCCGGCCCGCAACGCGTCGACCGCGTCGAGCACCGCCCCGGCAGCCCGGCGAGCGGTGGCCCACGAACCGCGACTGGCCGTGGTATCGGCGTCGAGCGCCCCTCCCCCTGCCGCGCAGAACGCCTCGACCGCGGCCACGTACTGGGCATCGTGCACGCGAGCGAGTTCGGCTGCGCTGGCTTCGCGAGGGGCGACCACCTCGGCCGCCTCGCGTAGCCCCGCGGCGTCGAGGGCGAGCAGCGCGGCATCGAGCCGGGCCCGACGCTCGGGGTGGTACTGCGACACGACGTGGTCGTCGTTGGCCGGGTCGGCGAAGACGGTCAACTCGGCCATCGGCAGAGGATAGGCAGGACCCGGCCCGACGAGTGGTTTCGACAAGCTCAACCACCGCAAGGTCGACTGACTACGGTGCACTCTCGCATGGGCCGACTGAAGCAACTCGATCTGTCCGCACGGCTGTCCACCGACGAGTACGAGCAACGCCTGGCCAGCGCCCAGCGGCGCCTGCTCGAACTGCGTCTGCACACCGCCGGCCTGCTCGACGAGTCGCAGCTCGGCCCCGGGGTGCTGGTGGTGATGGAGGGCTCCGACGCCGGCGGCAAGGGTGGGGCGATCAAGCGCATCGTCGAGCCGCTCGACCCGCGCCACTACACCGTGTCGACGTTCGCCAAGCCGACGTTCGACGAGAAGACCCGGCACTTCCTGTGGCGGTTCTGGACCGAGGTACCCGGTTTGGGTGGGTTCGCCCTGTTCGACCGCAGCTGGTACGGCCGCGTGCTCGTCGAGCGAATCGAGGGCTACGCCACCCGGCAGCAGTGGCGGCGGGCGTACGACGAGATCGTCCAGTTCGAGCGCAACCTGGTGCTCGAAGGCGTGATCATCGTCAAGTTCTGGGTGCAGATCAGCCCCGACGAGCAGCTGCATCGATTCGAGAGCCGGGCGGCCGACCCGCTGCGGCGTTGGAAGCTCACCGACGAGGATTGGCGCAACCGTGACAAGCTCGATCAGTACGTCGAGGCGGTCGAGGACATGTTCGACAAGACCAACCACAAGCTGGCCCCCTGGCACGTGGTGTCGGGCGAGCAGAAGAAGTGGGCGCGGGTGACGATCCTCGAGACGCTGATCGCGCGCATCGAGCGAGGCATCAAGGACTACGAGTACCCCGTCCCCCGCGCCGACGGCTACGTCTGACGTTGGTTGCCGTCCTGCCAGGCGGTGATCATGCCGGCGACGCCGCGGTGCAGGTGGCGGGCGAACTCGGCGTCGTCGGCTTCGGCACCTTCGTCGAGGTGGTTGCAGATGCCGGCGTACAGGAAGTCGACCACCAACGTGGCCGACCAGTGCCGTCGCCGAGGGTCGGGGATCAGGTCGCGCAGGATCTCGTCGGCGAAGTCGGCCGCGATCCGGCGGAACGCGAGCGCGTCAGCGGCGAAATCGGGCTCGTGGCGGGCGTGCCGCCACAGCAGGCGGAACGCGTCCGGGGTCTGGCGGGCAGCCAGCACGAGCTGCCCGGCGATGCCCGGCTCGCTGCCCGCGGCGTCGGGCGACACCGCCAATTGGACGTGTTCGATCGCACTCGTCAACACCGCCCGGTAGAGCGCGTGCTTCGACTCGAAGTGCCGGTACACCAGCATCCGGGTGACGCCGGCGTGGTCGGCCACGGTCTCCATCGACGTGCCGTCGAAGCCACGCTCGAGAAAGGCCGCGGCGGCGGCCTGGAGCAGTTGCTCACGACGGGCCGGGCGCGCCATCCGGCGGCTGACGATCGTGCGGGCGGCGGTGGTAGCGGGCATTGACCCTATGTTTACACCCGTGTATACATAGGTCAATGACGGCACTCGCTGCGCAAGCGGCCTCCCAGGGTCGCGTCCGGTGGGACCCGGGCGACCCGGTGTTCCGCGCCGACCCGTACCCGTTCTACGACCGCCTGCGCGCCGAGGCCCCGGCGTTCCTGTCCGACCGCGACACGCTGGTGGTGACGCGCTACGACGACGTCGTGCGCGTGCTGCGCAGCACCGAGGTCAGCCGCGACATCGAGGCCAACGCGCGGATCGACGAGAACGATCCGGTCGCGGTCGCCCGCCGCGACCGGCGCCAGGGGGCCAAGACCATCCTCACGCTCGACCCGCCCGATCACACCCGCCTGCGCCGGCTGGTGTCGAAGGCCTTTACCCCGTCGGCGGTGGAGCGCCTGCGCGGGTGGATGACCGAGCGGGTCGACAGCGTGCTCGACCAGGCCGAGTCCGACGGCGGGATGGAGCTGATCGACCAGCTCGCCTTCCCGTTCCCGTTCGACGTCATCAGCGAGCTGCTCGGCATGCCCACCGACCGGGCCACCGAGGTGCGCGACTGGAGCCAAGCGCTGACGCTCGGGCTGGAACCGCAGGCGGTCATCGACGACATCGACGCCGGCGAGCGGGCGCTGATGGAGATGATCCCCTACCTGCTCGGCATCATCGACGAGCGCCGGGCCAACCCGCGCGACGATGTGCTGTCGGCACTGATCGCGGTGGAGGACGACGGCGACACGATGGACGCGGCCGAGCTGTTGGCGTTCATCCTGCTGCTCTACGTGGCCGGCCACGAGACGACGGTGAACCTGATCGGCAACGGCACGCTGGCGCTGCTGCGCCACCCCGACCAGCTCGCCGCGTGGCGCGCCGACCCCGGTCTCGACGCCGTCGCCATCGACGAGTTGATGCGCTTCGACGGGCCGGTGCAGCACACGGTGCGGGTGGCCATGCAGCCGATCGAGTTCACCACGCCCGGCGGTGCGGTCGTCGCCGAACCCGGCCAGACGATCCTCACCTCGCTGGGGGCCGCCAACCACGACCCGGCGATGTTCGCCGACCCGCACGCGCTGCTGCTCGACCGCGCCAACGCCAGCCGCCATGTCGGCTTCTCGGCTGGCATCCACTACTGCCTGGGCGCATCGCTGGCGAAGATGGAGGCGACCATCGCGATCAGCCGCCTGCTGCGCCGGTTCCCCCACATCGAGATGATCGGTGAGGCCCACTGGCGCGACCGCATCACCATCCGCGGCGTCGACCGCCTGCAGCTGCAGTTCCGCTGACGCGACCACCGTCTCGACGCTGGTGCGCGCACCGCATCTCGATACGGACGCTGCGCGCCCTACTCGACGACCGTCATTCTGGAGCTGGTTGCATCGTCGGTCGAGCCCAGCCTGCGTGGCGCTTGAACGCCGATCGCTACGGATGTTGGAGCAGGTCGACCAGGGAACTGGTGTCCCAGCGGGGGTGGCCGCGTTCGACGAGCTGGGCGTAGAACTGGTCGACCAGGCCGGTGACCGGAAGCCGGGCACCGATCCGGGCGGCTTCGGCGAGACAGATCGCCAGGTCCTTGCGCATCCACTCGATCGCGAACCCAAAGTCGAACTCACCGTCGGCCATCGTGCGCGCCCGGTGCTCGAGGTACCAGCTGCCGGCCGCGCCCTTGCTGATCGCGCCGATCAGCTTGTCGATGTCGAGCCCGGCCTTCTGGGCGAAGTTGACGGCCTCGGCGACGCCCTGGGCCATCCCGGCGATCGCGATCTGATTGCACATCTTCGTGGTCTGCCCGGCACCCGCGCTGCCCATCAGCGTGACCTGCTTGGCGTACGCGTCGATCACCGGGGTGATGCGTTCGAACACGGCCGTGTCGTCGGTGCCGCACATGACGGTGAGCTGGCCGTTCTCGGCGCCCGCCTGCCCGCCCGACACCGGGGCGTCGACGAAACCCAGGCCGGCTGCCGCGCATGTGGCCGCTAGCTCGCGGGCGACGTCGACCGAGGCGGTGGTGTGGTCGACGAGCGTCGCCCCGGCATCCATCACCGGCACGGCTGCGCCGGCAACCTCGCGCACGTCGTGGTCGTTGCCGACGCACATCATCACGAACTCGGCGCCCTCGGCCGCTTCCGCCGGCGTGGGCGCAGCACGGTGGCCGTGCTCGGCCACCCACGCCAGCGCCTTGCTGCCGGTACGGTTGTAGACGGTGACGGTGTGGCCGGCGCGAGCCAGATGCCCGGCCATCGGCCCACCCATCACCCCGAGCCCGAGAAACGCCACACGTGCCATCCAGGCAGTGTGACACGCCGGGCTACTTGGCGACGGCCTTCTTGGGTTCCTTGGCGGGCTTGAGCACACCCTTGGCGAGCGCATCGTCGAGGTAGGCCTCGGCGGCCTCGGAGGTGACCTTGAGGGCCGGGCTGATCTCGCTGATCAGGTTGACCCGGGCACGCTCGTACATGGTGCGCTCGGCCGCCGACAGCGAAGCGTCGCGGTTGCGGGCAGCGAGGTTGCGGACCACTTCGGCCACCTGGTACACGTCGCCCGACTTGAGCTTCTCCTGGTGGTTCTTGAAGCGGCGGCTCCAGTTCGACGGCACGCGCGGGTCGGGTTTGGCGAGCACGGCGACGAGGTCTTCGAGCTCATCGGCGCTGACCGGCGGGCGCACGCCCACCTCTTCCGCCATGTCGACCGGCACCTTGAGCACCATCTCGGAGATCACGGTCTCGAGGATGAGGTACTCGCGCTTCTCGCCGAACGCCTCCATCTTCTTCGTGCCCTTGACGACGCAGGCGCCGTGCTGGGGGTAGATGACGGTGTCGCCCTTCTTGAACTGCACTGAATCCTCCGACAAGCCGCACCGTTCCGGGTCCCGGCACGGGTTCTCGATTGTACCGCCGATCGACCAGAACCTGATTCCCGACAAATCCGACTTGCATAGTCAGAATTCCACTGATTAACTGTCCGACCATGTCCCCCTCCCCCCTCCACCGTTCCACGGGCCGGCGGTTGCACCGCCTGGCCGCCCTCGCTCTCGCCGTCACGGTGGTCGCGGCATGCGGCAGCGACGATGACGATGCGGCCGTCGCTGCGCCGGCCGCCGCGGCGGTGGCCACCAATGCCCCCGTTCCAGCGGCCGTTTCCGCGGCGGCCGACAACGCCGGGGCCGGCGAGGGCACGGCGACGGCGACCGACCCAGTCAGCCCGGCGACCCCGCCGGCCACCACCGCCGCGCCGATCGACCTGTCCGGCGTCAAGCTGCGCGTCGGCGACCAGGGCCAGCTCTTGGAGCAGCCGCTGCGCCTGTCGGGCGAGCTCGACGACGTGCCGTACGACATCGAGTTCGCCACCTTCGCCAGCGGCCCGCTCGTCAACGAGGCGTTCGGGGCAGGCGTGATCGACATCGGCACACTCGGCGACACACCGGCGCTGCTGTCGTTCGCTCAGGGCCTCGAGACCGTGGTGGTCGGCATCCGGTCCAGCGACGGCCTGGCGATGACACTGGTCGCCTCGCCCGAGTCGGGCATCGAGACGCTGGCCGACATCGCCGGCAAGCGCGTCGCCTGGACCACCGGCAGCAACCAGCACGGGTTCGTGCTGCGCGCGCTCGACTCGGTCGGGCTCGGCCAGAACGACGTCGACCAGGTCGACGTGCCGCTCGTCGACGTCGTCAACGTCTTGTCGGCAGGCTCGGCCGACGTCGCCGTCGCCTACGAGGTGTTCCGCCCGGCCTACCTCGCCGAGCACCCCGGTGCGGCCGAGCTGGCCAAGGTCAACGACTTCACCGAGTCGTACAACTACCTGCTGGCACTCCGCCCGGTGCTCGACGACCCGGCCAAGGCGGCTGCCGTCGAAGACTTCGTCGGCCGCCTCGTCCGCGCCACGGCGTGGGTGGAAGAGCATCCCGACGAGTGGATCCAGAAGTACTACGTCGAGATCCAGAAGCAGACCCCCGAGGCCGGCCGTGTCGCCTACGAGGCGCAGGGCGAGAGCCGATGGGTCGAGATCGCTGGAGGCGACGCCCAGGCCAGCCAGCAGAAGCAGGCCGACCTGTTCCACGCGGCCGGTCTGTTGCCCGACCCAGTCGACGTGAGCCCGCAATACGACCCGGCCCTGACCGACCGTTTCACCCAGGCTGCGCTCGACGCCGGCTGACACCGCTCCCCTACCGCCCACCCGAACCCCCTGAACCCCCTGAACCCCCTGAACCCAGGAGTATCCCGATGACCCTCACCGAGCATCCCACCGTCCACGCCACCGACCACGCCACCGCCCAACCCGGCTCGCTCGCGGCCGAGATCAACCCCGTCACTCCCTTCCGTACCGTCGAGCCCGAGGCCGCCGCGATCCTCGACGTGCGCCCGCTGGCGGCGACGATCGGTGCCGAGATCCACGGTATCGACCTGTCGCAGCCGCTCGAACCGACGGTACGCGACGGCGTGCTCGCCGCGCTGCGGCAGTGGCGCGTCGTGTTCTTCCGCAACCAGCGCCTCGACCACTCCGCTCAGGTAGCACTCGGCCGCCAGTTCGGCGAGCTGACCTACGCGCACCCGCACGACGACCATCCGCCCCAGGGCCACCCCGAGATCTACACGGTCGACCCCGAGCGGTTCACCCCGCACCTGTCCAGCGACGAGAAGCGCGACTTCCGTCGCAAGTACTCGTACACGCAGGGCTGGCACACCGACGTCACCCCGGCGATCAACCCGCCAGCAGCCTCGATCCTGCGTGCCGACGTCGTGCCCGAGTTCGGTGGCGACACCACGTTCACCAACCTGGTCGCCGCCTACGACGGCCTGTCGGAACCACTCCAGCGGCTCGCCGACACGCTCGTGGCCGAGCACTGGTACGGCGCCAACCGTGCGCCGGCAGCCAACAACGCCGGCTTCGGTTACGGCGCGCTGCAGAGCCGGATCGACGAGAAGCGTTTGATCTCGCACCACCCGGTCGTACGTGTGATCCCGGAAACCGGCGAGAAGGCGCTGTTCGTGAACCCGGTGTTCACCGGGCGGATCGTCAACGTGTCGGCCGACGAGAGCCGGCGCCTGCTGGAGCTGTTCTTCGCCCAGATCCAGCGCCCCGCCCACCACGTGCGATTCCGCTGGGACGCCGACAGCGTCGCCTTCTGGGACAACCGCACCACCTCGCATCTCGGTCCGCAGGATCTCGACGAGTTCGATGTCGAGCGGGTGCTCCACCGGGTGACCTTGATCGGCGAGGTGCCGGTGGGCCCCGACGGGCGCGAATCGGTGCTCGTCGAGGGCGTGCCGTTCCGCAGCGCGCCGGTCTTCGAGCCCGAGCGGGCGGCCTGATGAGCGCGCTCGACACGATCGGTGTGGGAGGCGAGCTGGCGGGTCCCCTTCCCCGCCCGGCCGAACTACCCACCGCGCCCCCCGCCGGGGGGCCGCCCGCCGGCCACGCCGCGCACGAGCCCACCTCGGTGGTGGTGCTCGAGGAGGCGTGGCCGGCGGCCAAGCGCCGGACCGGGCGGGTGCTCGTGCCCCGTTCGGTCCGCCGGATGACCGGACCCTTGCTCCTGCTGGCGCTCTGGTTCCTCGTCACGGCGACGGGGCTCGTCAGCGCACGGACACTCGCCAACCCGATCGACGTCGCCAAGGCGTTCTGGGAGCTGGCCGAGACGGGCGAGCTGACCCGGCACCTCTGGGTGTCGCTCAAGCGGGTCGTCGTGGGCCTTGCGCTCGGTGTGTCGAGCGGCGTCGCCCTGGCCGTGCTGGCCGGGCTGTTCCGGCTCGGCGACGACATCGTCGACTCGGCCGTACAGATGCTGCGCACCGTGCCGGTGCTCGGCCTGGTGCCCTTGTTCATGGTGTGGTTCGGCATCGGCGAGGAACCCAAGATCGCGCTGATCACGATCGGCACGCTGTTCCCCGTGTACGTGAACACGTACGCCGGCATCCGTGGCGTCGACGCCAAACTGGTCGAGGCTGCCACGACGTTCGGTGTGGGCCGGTGGGGGTTGATCCGCCAGGTGATCTTGCCGGGGGCGCTCCCCAACTTCCTCGTCGGGCTGCGGTTCTCGCTGACCGCCTCGTGGCTGATCCTGATCGTCGCCGAGCAGCTCAACACGAGGGAAGGGCTCGGCTACCTGGTCAACGAGGCCCGGGTGTGGTTCCGCACCGACATCATCGTGCTCACGCTCGTCATCTATGCGGTCATCGGGCTCGCGCTCGACGGCGGCGTGCGGCTGCTGGAGCGACGCTTGCTGGCGTGGCGCCGGGGGTTCGCAGCCCGATGAGCACCACCGACCAACCCAGCCAGCGGCCCGTCGTGGTCGGGCGCGATGTCGGGCGTTCGTTCGACGGACGGTCGATCTACTCCGGGATCGACCTCGACATCCACGCCGACGAGTTCGTTGCGCTACTCGGGCGCAGCGGCACTGGCAAGAGCACCCTCCTCCGGGCACTGGCAGGCCTCGATGACGGCTACGACGGCTCGGTCCTGGTGCCCGCCGCCCGGTCGGTGGTGTTCCAGGAACCGCGCCTGTTGCCGTGGCGGCGGGTGCGCGCCAACGTCGAGCTGGGGCTGCCCCGCGGGGGCCGACGGCGAGCGTTGGCCACCGGGGCACTCGCCGAGGTCGGCCTCACCGAACGGGCCGGCGCCTGGCCGGTGACGTTGTCGGGAGGCGAGGCCCAGCGCGTTGCCCTCGCCCGGGCGCTGGTGCGCGAACCGCAACTGCTCCTGCTCGACGAGCCGTTCGGCGCGCTCGACGCGCTCACCCGGCTGAAGATGCACGGGCTGCTGCGTGAACTGTGCCGGCGCCACCGGCCGGCCGTGCTGCTCGTCACCCACGACGTCGACGAGGCGATCGCCCTTGCCGACCGGGTGCTCGTGCTCGACGGCGGCCGGTTCGTCGTCGACCGCCGGGTCGCGCTCGATCATCCGCGCGACCGGTCCGAGCCGGCGTTCGGGGCACTGCGCGCCGAGCTGCTCGAGCAGCTCGGCGTACAGATCGGCGAGCGCGCCGCCTGAGCGGGGTTGCGATCGCGGTGGGCCGGCACGGGGCTGTGCCGGCCCACCGCGGTCGTTCGTCGGTGAGATCGGTGGCGGGATTGGTACCGTCGCACCGTGCGGATCAGCCACAAGGTCGACTACGGGGTACGCGTGATGACCGCGATCGCCACGCTCGAACGCGAGCAACCCGGGCGCCCCATCCAACGCACCGTGCTGGCCGAACGCGACGGCCTGCCTCCCGGGTTCCTCGTCGACATCCTCGCGGCACTGCGCAACGCGCAGCTCCTCCGCAGCCATCGCGGCGGCGGAGGTGGTTGGTCGCTCGCACGTCCGGCCGAGCAGATCGCGATCGCCGACGTGATCCGGGCGCTCGACGGGCCCCTCGCCTCGGTGCGTGGACTGCGGCCCCACGAACTCGTCGACGAGGGCGCCGACCGCACCATCGTCGACATGTGGATCGCCGTGCGCTCCGCGCTGCGCAGCGTGCTCGAACACGTCACCGTGGCCGACTTGGCCAACGGCGAGTTGCCCCCCGAGATCGCGACGATGGCCGCCGACCCCGACGCCTGGGATCCGCGCCCCACACGCTGACGCTCATCCAGGTTTGCCGACGCAGAACCGACCGTCGCGGTCCGTTCCGCTCCACCAAACTCGGATGCTCACCCGCTGATCGCGGTAAGTAGCTGGTCGACCTCGTGAAGGTCGGTCAGAACCAGGTCGGCACCGAGACCGCTGAGCTGGTCGACGTCGTAGGTGCCGGTCGCGATGAGCGCGCAGCGCACGCCGTTGTCGCGGGCACAGGCGAGGTCGCGCGGCGTGTCACCGACCACCCACACCTCCCTTGCGTCGTGGGTACGGCCGACACCAGCGGCGACGCGCCCCAGTGCCAAACGGACGAGTTCGGCGCGTTCGCGGTGGTCGCTGCCGTACCCGCCGAGGTCGACCTCGAGCCGATCGGCGATGCCGGCAGCACCGAGCTTGGCCTCGGCGACCGGACGCAGATTGCCGGTGACCACCGTCTGGATGGCGTCGAGCGCGGCCAGTTCGGCGAGCGCCGCGGCCACACCCGGCAGCACCTCCACCGCCGCCCGTAGGTCGTCGGCCAACTCGTCGTACGCCACCACCAGCGCTTCCAGCACGGCAGGAACGAGCGATGCGTCGGCGACGCCGGCGTCGTTCATGATGAGGGTCGCGATCTCGGGGTCGGTTCGGCCGCCGAAGTCGAGCCGCCGCGGCGTCCACACTGCGCCCGTGGCGCGTTCCACAGCCCGGGTGAACGCCTGCACGCCGATCGCGCGCGAGCGCAGCAACGTTCCGTCGATGTCCCACAGCACGATGCCCCCCATCGCGACATCCTCGCACCAAGCGACCACTGTCAGACGATCGTGATGCGCCCACGCCAACCAGGTCGGCCGGTCCGTCGGCGCTCGACACGTAAGCGCCGCTGTCGCCCATCGGTGGTTTCGGCGGGCTGAACTAGCACCGCTGAACTAGCACCAAGGCGCTTGAGCCTGTCGAAACCACCCTGGCCGTCGTCACCCGCGTTAGCACTGCTACACCCAGCCCGCTGCGAGCCGCCCGTCTTCGTATGGTTGACGGCGCAGCAAGTTCGGTTCGCCAGCGTTGTCGAGCCCGGGCCCGCAGCCGGCGGCGACGCCTCGCGCAAGCGCGGCGTCACCGCCGGTCCCACCCGCGCCGATCGACAACGAGGACGACATGCCTACCGCCACGCCCGCTCCGCTCAGCGACGCCGCCACCCGCCGGCTCGACCAGGTGTTCGACGAAGTGACGGCCCGCAACCCCGGCGAACCCGAGTTCCATCAGGCGGTGCGCGAGGTACTCGACGCACTCGGCCCGCTGATCGTGAAGCATCCCGAGTACGCCGAGCACCAGCTGGTGCAGCGGATTTGCGAGCCCGAGCGCCAGATCCTGTTCCGCGTCCCGTGGACCGACGACACGGGTCAGGTGCAGCTCAACCGCGGGATGCGGGTGGAGTTCTCGAGCGCGCTCGGGCCGTACAAGGGCGGGCTGCGGTTCCACCCCTCGGTCAACCTCGGCATCGTCAAGTTTCTCGGGTTCGAGCAGATCTTCAAGAACGCGCTCACCGGCATGCCGATCGGTGGTGGCAAGGGCGGCAGCGACTTCGACCCCAAGGGCCGGTCCGACGGCGAGATCATGCGCTTCTGCCAGAGCTTCATGACCGAGCTGTACCGCCACCTCGGCGAGTACACCGACGTACCCGCCGGCGACATCGGCGTCGGCGGCCGCGAGATCGGCTACCTGTTCGGCCAGTACAAGCGGATCACCAACCGCTACGAGTCGGGCGTCATCACCGGCAAGGGGCTCGACTGGGGTGGCGCGCTGGTGCGCACCGAGGCCACCGGCTACGGCGCCGTGTACTTCCTCGCCGAGATGCTCGCCAGCAAGGGCACGTCGATGGAAGGCCGAACGGCCGTGGTGTCGGGGTCGGGCAACGTCGCCATCTACGCGATCGAGAAGCTGCACCAGCTCGGCGCCCGGGCGGTCGCCTGCTCCGACTCGAGCGGCTACGTGTACGACGAGGCGGGCATCGACCTCGACTTGCTCAAGCAGGTCAAAGAGGTCGAGCGTGGGCGCATCGAGGACTACGCCAACCGGCGCCCCGGCGCCCGGTTCGTCGTCGACGGCTCGCTGTGGGAGGTGCCCTGCCACCTCGCCCTGCCGTGCGCCACGCAGAACGAGCTGACCGACAAGGACGCGGCGATGCTGGTTGCCAACGGGTGCATCGCGGTGGCCGAGGGCGCCAACATGCCCTGCACGCCGCACGCCACGCGCACGTTCAGCGAGGCCGCCGTGGCCTTCGGCCCCGGCAAAGCCGCCAATGCCGGCGGCGTCGCCACCTCGGCACTGGAGATGCAGCAGAACGCGTCGCGCGACTCGTGGACGTTCGAGCACACCGAAGAGCGGTTGGCCGAGATCATGCGCAACATCCACCACGACTGCAGCGAGGCGGCCGACGAGTTCGGCGCCCCCGGCAACCTCGTGGTCGGCGCCAACATCGCCGGCTTCCGTCGTGTCGCCCGCTCGATGGTCGCACTCGGCGTGATCTAGGGAGTTGCGCGAGCAAGGGGGCGGCCACAGCCCTGTTGACCGCGCCAAACTCCTACGTCGATGTTGACATGTCGTTCCCTGGGTAGGTGTTCTGCGCTGGTCGCTGGACTCGCGCTGGTTGCCGTTGCGTGCGGCGACGGCGCCGACAACTCGCGCAACGTGCCGCCGCCGGGTAGCGGGCAGGCTTCCGTAGCCGCACCCCCGACCATCGTGACGACATCGCCCCCGTCGCACCCACCCACCGACCCGCCGCTTGTGGACCCGCCGGAGCCGACCGCGGAAACCTGGGGCCTTCGGCTCATGAACGATGTGGTGAATTTCGCCGACGTTGGAGTGGTCGGGACCGTCACTGCCCTGCAACCCCAGCAAGGCCGTGACGGCGAACCGATTCAAAGTCATGTGGTGGTGGGACTCGAGATCGATCGGGCGCTGTTCGGCGAGCCGGGGGCGCATCCCATCGTTGTGGTGCTTCCTCCAATTCCGGATTCGCACGTCGATGGCCTGCCCGTCGAGGTGCCCACTGAGTTCAGGTACGGGCCCGATCTCAAGGTAGGCGACCGCATTCTGGCTCTGCTCGGGGTTCGCGTGATTGCGACGCGCGAAGGTCCGCAGACCGTCCTGCTTCCCCAAGGTGGCTACCAAGGGATCTGGACGATCGACGGAGACTCGGCGGTGTCCGTCGACCCGCTTCGAACAGTCCCCGTTGACCGTCTCGTAGCGCACGTGCTCGAGGATCGCGAGATCGGGTTCTTGAACTCCGACTCACCGTCCGAGCTTCGTGAGCGCAACGCGAACTCGGGAAGGAACCCGTTGGGCGATCCGGATATTTCTCTAGCATGAGCTAGAGTATTTTTCGAGCGAGACGAGGAGCTTCGATGAGTACACGGGATGCGATGCCGACGTGGCGCGGCCGCGACCTCGACGAGCCGGCAGAGATCGCCGAGATGGTCCGCCGGTTCTACTTCGACGTCGCCCAGGACGACCTGCTTGGGCCGATGTTCAACGACATCGCCCGGGTCGACTGGTCGGAGCACCTGCCCAAGCTGGCCGCGTTCTGGTGCCGAGCGCTGCTGTCGCTACCCGGCTACGAGGGCAACCCGTACCGAGCCCATCTCTTGATCCACTCCCGCCGGTCGTTTACCCGAGCCCACTTCGAGCGTTGGCTCGACCTGTTCCACGAGACGCTCGACCTCGGCTGGGAAGGCCCTTACGTCGAGCGCGCCAAGCTGCTCGCCCGCAAGGTGGCGATGGTCCACTCCAAGCAGATCATCGGCGACGCCGTGATCTACGGCGAGGCCGGTCAACTCGCCGAGCCGTCAGCGCCCGAACCGCATCGCGTTCCCGTCGAGTTGCGCGGCCGGCCGTGACCGAGGGCGGCGACCCACCGTGTTGGGCGCATGAGTTCGACGAGACCGCCAGTGAGGCCCCCGACCCACTCGGCCGCACGGGCTGGCGCCGGCTGGTCGAGCAACTCGCCGACGCCGTACTGGTCGCCGATGGTGGCGGCACGATCACGTTCTGGAACGACGCCGCCGAGCGACTGTTCGGATGGAGCACGGCCGAAGCGGTCGGCAACAGCCTCGACCTGATCATCCCCGAACGTCAGCGGGCGCGCCATTGGGACGGGTACCGCCAGACCGTGGCGACCGGCGTCACCCGCTACGGCACCCAACTGCTCGAGGTGCCCGCACTCCACCGCGACGGTCGCCCCCTGTCGATCGCCTTCACACTCACGCTCGTCACCGACCCCGACAACGGCACCGTCACGCGCCTCGTCGCGGTCATCCGCGACGACACCGCCCGCTGGCTAGAACGCCGCCAACTCCGCACCGAACGCTAGAACACCAGGTGGTTTCGACAGGCCCAACCACCCGGTGGTTGAGCCTGTCGAAACCACCCGACGACCGACCTACGCCGGCACAGCGACGTTGATGCGGCAGCCGGCGCGCTCGGGTGGCCGCACGACGAACCCGCCGATCGTCGCCTCACCGGCAGCTTGCTCGGCGATGCCCTCGGCGATCCCGAGGTGAAGGTCGCAGACCACGTCGGGTGCCGCGCCCGCCGGCCCCACGAACGGGCACCGCCCGAGCACCACGTCGACACCGTCGCCGCGCTCGACGCGGTGCGGTTCGAACCCGAGCCGCCGGGCGACCGCGTCGAGGATCTCGGCCGCGTCTGCCTCGGCGCCGTACTCGACGGCCATCCGGCGGCCCGCCCGGCGTCCGACCTCACGGGGCGTGCTGCCACCGTTAAGCAACTCCAGCAGCAACATCGACAGCGCCTCGAACGGGTTCGTTCCACCCAGGCGTTCGGCCGCCCCCGGAACCGGCCGGTACTTCCACGGTGGCCGCCCGCGTCCTTCGGCCGACACCTGTTCGCCGACCACCAGGCCGGCCTCGACGAGCTTGGCGAGGTGCTGGCGGATCGCGTTGTGGTTCAGCCCGAAGTGGGCCGTGAGCTCGGCCACACCGACCGGGGCGGGCGCCTCGCGGAGGTACGCGAACACGGCGTGGCGGGTCGGGTCGCCCAGTGCGCGGCTCTGCACGAGCAGATCTTGATCGGGGGTGTCGGCGGCTCGATGCATGCGGGCTCCTGACGCTCGGCCAGTCAAATAATCCTAGCCACTGACGGAGAAACGGCGCAGGCGATCGAGCCGCCCAATCGCTCGCGCCCACCATAGAGTGCTCGCCATGGGTGGAGCATCGGCCGCCGACCGCAGCGCCGCAGCGACCGTTCAATTGCGTCGAGCGTACGATCCACCCCGGCCCGACGACGGCCACCGCGTGTTGGTCGACCGGCTCTGGCCACGTGGCGTGCGCCGCGACGCACTCCGCCTCGACGAGTGGTGTCGCGAGGTCGCACCCAGCAGCGAACTGCGCACCTGGTTCGGCCACGATCTCACCCGCTGGGCCGATTTCCAGGCGCGATACCGCGGCGAACTGGAACACAACGATCACGTCGGTCGGCTCGCTCGGGTCGCCCGCGGCGGGCAACTGACGCTGGTGCACGCGGCCGCCGACACCCACCACAACCATGCGCTCGTGCTCCGCGACGTGCTACTCGACACCACCGAGGCCATCCCGTGAATCACTCTCGTCCCCCACAACCCACCCACCCGCGCCTGGCGGCGGCCTTGCTGATGGCAGGCATCGTGCTGCTGATCATCCTGCTCTCGGTGGCCGCGCTCTAACACTCCCCCAACACACTTGTTTCTCTAGTTTAAACTAGAACTAATGTCGGTTGCGTGAACTCGCGATCGACGACCGGCACCACCGATACGACCACCGGCGGGGACGTCAGCCGTGGCGATCGTTGAGCAACCGCCGGTTGTCCCGGCGGAACCCATCGACCCGCCGGCCGTGCTCGGGGTGTTCGCCCGCCCTCTCCACAGCTCCGGCTGGCGCTCGTGGTTGTTCACCGTCGACCACAAGCGGATCGGGATCATGTACGGCGTTGCCGCGCTGGCGTTCTTCCTCGCCGGCGGAGTCGAGGCGCTCTTGATCCGGGCCCAGCTGGCGGCACCGGACGGCAAGATCTTGTCGGCCGACGTCTACAACCAGATGTTCACGATGCATGCCACGAGCATGATCTTCCTGTTCGCAATGCCGATGGCCGCCGCGCTCGGCAACTACTTCGTGCCGCTCCAGATCGGCGCCCGCGACGTCGCCTTCCCACGCATCAACCTGTTCAGCTTCTGGTGCTACGTCACGGGCGCGCTGTTCCTCAACTGCGCCTGGATCCTGGGTGGCGCCCCCGACGGCGGTTGGTTCATGTACGCCCCGAACTCGAGCGTTGCCTTCTCCCCCAGCCACGGCATCGACTTCTGGGCACTCGGGCTGATCATCACCGGCATCTCGTCCCTGACCGGGGCGATCAACCTGATCGTGACGATCCTCAACCTGCGCGCCCCGGGCATGCACCTCATGCGCGTGCCCACCCTCAGCTGGATGACCCTCGTCACCCAGTTCCTCTTGCTGTTCGCCCTGCCGGTCATCACCGTGGCGCTGATCTTGCTGACGTTGCATCGCAGTTTCGGGGCCACGTTCTTCGACGTCAGCGTCGGCGCCGACCCGTTGCTGTGGCAACACCTGTTCTGGATTTTCGGGCACCCGGAGGTGTACATCCTGATCCTGCCCGCGTTCGGGATCGTGTCGGAGATCCTGCCCGTGTTCTCGCGCAAACCGCTGTTCGGCTATCCGCTGGTGGTGCTGTCGGGGGCGATGATCGGGTTCCTCGGGTTCGGGGTGTGGGCCCACCACATGTTCGCCTCCGGGCTCGGCCCGATCAGCGTGGCCGTGTTCTCGGTGGCCAGCATGGCGATCGCGATCCCCACCGGCGTCAAGATCGTCAACTGGAGCCTCACCATGTGGAACGGCAAGCTCTGGCTGACGACCCCGGCGCTGTTCTCGATCGGGCTGGTCGTGCTGTTCACGGTGGGCGGCCTGTCGGGCGTGACCCACGCCGTGTCGCCGTCCGACACGCAACAGACCGACACGTACTACATCGTCGCCCACATCCACTACGTGCTGTTCGGCGGCACCGTGATGGCGTTCTTCGCCGCGTTCTACTACTGGTGGCCGAAGGTGTTCGGCAAGCAGCTCAGCGAGCGGCTCGGGCGCTGGAACTTCTGGCTGATGTTCGTCGGTATGAACCTCACGTTCGGCCCGATGCACATCATCGGGCTACAAGGTCAGCCGCGCCGCATGTACGTGTGGACCGAGGCCCGCGCCGGCGAGGGGTTCTTCGACCTCGGGTTCTGGAACCAGGTGTCGTCGGCCGGCTCGGCAGTGCTCGCGATCGGAATCCTGCTGTTCCTGATCAACGTCGTCCGCACCCAGCGCCACGCGCCACCGGCGCCCCTCGACCCATGGGACGCGCGGACGCTGGAATGGATGACCTCGAACCCGCCCGCACCACACAACTTCGACCGCCTGCCGGTGGTGAGCCACCTCGACGAGTTCTTCCACCGCAAGTATGAAGAGGTTGGCGAGGGGTCGACGCGCGAGCTCCGCAAGGTCGCCACGGCCGAGCAGATCCTCGCCGCCGGGTCGATCGACGACCCGAGCACGGTCGAGTTGCCGAGCCCCTCGTACTGGCCGTTGGCCCTGTCGCTGGCCTTGCCCGTGGTCGGCTTCGGAGTCATCTACCACTGGGCTCTCGCCGTAGCCGGCGGCGTCCTCGTGTTGGCCTGCCTGTTCGGCTGGGCCCTCGAACCCGCTACTCATCCGGGATCTGACCTCCGGTGAAACGGTTACTCGGGGTGGACGGCGCGTATCAGGGCGGCGAGGCCTGCGGTCGGGCTGGCGAGCACGGTGCCGTTCTCGCAGAGCGACTCGGCGCCGCTCATCGACGCTTGGGCGAGGGCGACGACATCGGCACCGGCACGTAGGGCTTCGCTCGCCGCCGCCGCAACGCTTCGGTGGTATGCCTCGACGTCACCACGCTTGAAGAGCTCCCAGGCGCCGTCGACGAGCAGCACGGTCACCTCTGCGCCCATGCCGCGAGCGGCCTGCTGAAACAACTGCCGGGTCGGTTCCCCCGTGGTCTCGACGGCGCACAGCACGGCGACCTTGCCACCCGCCGCCGTCGCCTGCTCGGCGAGTGCGCGATCCACGCGCAGCACCGGCGGGCCGGACCTGTCGCTCCACCGAGCTGTCGCCGGCCCCAACGTCGAGCAGGTCAGCAGCACGCCATCGGCCGTGGCAACCAGCGATTCCAGCACCGACACCGTGGCCGCCTCGATGTCGTCAGTGAGCCGCCCCGCCGCTTCCGCCGCCGCCAGCAGGTCCTCGCGGACGACGTGGTCGAGCGTGACATCGGCCGTCCCGAGTGCCACGGCAGCACGTTCGAACACACCCACATTGCTCTCGGCGGTGTGCAAGCAAGCGAGACGCATCGACCGGACGATAGACCCCGCGACCGAACTCCCATGCCCGTTCAGTGAGGTGGTTTCGACAGGCTCAACCACGGGGCGCAAGCGTTGACCAGGTGGTTGAGCCTGTCGAAACCACCGAGAGAAGCCCGCAACCTGAACGGCATAGGAAGGTTTGCGCCCCCGACAGGACTCGAACCTGCCCGCTGACGGGTAGAAACCGTCTGCTCTATCCAACTGAGCTACGGGGGCACCCCTGAATGTAGCGGCCGGCTGCCACACCGGGCCTACAACATGACACCCCCTCCCTACTGTCGTGTCATGGCGCCGCATCACACGAAGGACAAGGGTGACCTCGCGGTTGCGAAGGTCATCTCAGATCTCGTCGAGCGTGGCGCTCTCGTGCTTCTGCCGCTGACCGAACACGCTCCGTTCGACCTCGTTGCGTACCTCAGCGGCGACTTCCACCGAGTCCAAGTGAAGTACCGGACTGCGACTCGGGGCGCGGTGAGCGTTCGGTTCGAGTCATTCTGGGCTGATCGGCACGGCGTCCACACGCGGGCCATGCCCCGTGACGAGGTCGACGTGATTGCGATCTACTGCCCGGACACCGACACCTGCTATTACATCGACCCGTCGCGGTTCGGCATGTCGGTCACGGTGCGGATCGAGCCGCCGAAGAACAACCAGCAACGACGTGTGATCAGCGCCTCGGAGTGCCTGTCCATGCCCCCGTCGCGCTCCGGAAACGCCGTACTGTCCGGGGGGTGATCTGGGGGTATTGCAACGAGTTGTCGTCCGCGGCGGGGGATGCTGCCGAGCTGTGCGTGTCGACGACGGCGGCCACGTTCGACGTGACGGTCGAGCGGTGGGGCGGGGCGCGCGAGCAGGTGTGGGCCCGCTCGGGTGTCGCCGGACGCGAGCAGCCGCTCCCCCACGACGCCGATGCCCACGGTTGCGGCTGGGACGTGTCGGTCACCGTTCCCACCGGTGGGTGGGCATCGGGGTTCTACCTCGTCACGCTCACCGCCGACAATGGCGAGGTCGGGCACGCTGGGTTCGTCGTCCGCGGCGACGCCGCCAACCCGATGCTGCTCGTGCTGGCCACCAACACCTGGAACGCCTACAACGTGTGGGGCGGGTGCAGTCTCTACACGGGCGGGCGCCAGGTCGCGTTCCGCCGGCCGTGGGCGCCAGGCACGTTGGTGCGTCCGGACGTGGAGCGCGACGACCGCAAGTCGCGCCCTGCCTACACGGGCGAGGTGCCCGACGCCGACGGCGAGATCTACGAAGCGTTCCGTAACGCCCACGGCTACCCGGGGGCGATGGGCTCGGCGGGCTGGTTCACCCACGAGCGACGGTTTGTCGAGTGGGCCGAGCGGGCCGGGTTCACGTTCGACTACGCGGTGTCGGGCGACCTCGCCACCACCGACCTCTCGCGCTACCGAGCAGTGGTCGGGGTGGGTCACGACGAGTACTGGTCGGCGGACGGGCGCGACGCGGTCGAGGCGTTCGTCGCCGGGGGTGGCAACTTCGTCTCGCTGTCGGGCAACACGATGTTCTGGCAGGTGCGCCCCGAACCGGCGGCCAGCGGCGGGACCACGATGGTGTGCCACAAATACACCGCGCCGACGACCGACCCGCTTGCTGCCGATCAGCCGAACCGGACAACGACGATGTGGTCCGACCCGATCGTCGGGCGGCCGGAGAGCAACTTCCTCGGGGCCGCCTCGATGTACGGCCTGTACCACCGGTTCGGCCAGGCGACGCCGCGCGGGGTCGGCGGGTTCGTGATCTACCGCCCCGACCATCCGATCCTGGAAGGTACCGGGCTGTGCTACGGCGACGTGCTGGGTGCCGGCCACGGCGTGGTCGGCTACGAGACCGTCGGCTGCCTGCTGGGCTTCGACGACCTACGGCTACCGGTCGCGGTCGACGACCCCGACCTGAAGGGCGGCGTGCTCGCCAGCGACATCGAACTGGTTGCGGTCACCCCGGCCAGCAACCTGGGCATGGGCGAGTACCCGAAGTCGATCTCGGCCGCCGCCGACCAGGGCGACCTCGAGTTCGTCGCCGAACGCATCTACGGCGGCGGGCCCAAGGCGCTCGCCCGGGTGCGTCACGGCAACGCGGTGATGCTGACGTGCCGCCCGGCGGGCACCGACGGAGGCACGGTCGTGGTGGTCGGTTCGACCGACTGGGTGTTCGGCCTGTCGGCCGGGGCCGGCACCGGCGCCGCCGACCCACTCGTCGAACAAGTCACCGCCAACATCCTGCGCCTCTTCGGTGGTTGAACTCAGGTGCCTTGGAGGGTGCGGCGGAGGAGGTCGAGGGCGCTGATCACGCAGTACTGACGCATCTCGTTGCGGCTGCCGGGGAGCTGGAAGTGATGGGTCGACTCACCGTCGGGGGTCACCAGGCCGACGTGGAGCGTGCCGACCGGTTGGCCCTCCTGAAGGTCGGGGCCGGCCACACCGGTGAGCCCCAGTGCGACGTCGCAGCCGAGCAGCTTGCGGGCACCACGGGCCATCTCGAGCGCTGCCTCGGGCGACACCACCGGCCCTTCGGGTACCCCGAGCACATCGAACTTGACCTCGGACGCATACGACACCACCGCGCCGCGGAACGTGTCGGACGCGCCGGGAATGCCGGTGAGCCGGGCGCCCACCAGGCCGCCCGTCACCGACTCGGCGGTGCCCAGCGTCCACCCGCGGGCGCGCAGCAGGTCGAGCACGACCGACTCCATCGTGTCGCCGTCGACCCCGAACACGATGCCGCCCACCTCGCCGCGCACCCTGGCGTCCCACTCGGCGAGCAACGCCTCGCACCCGGCGAGCGTGTCGGCCTTGGCCGTGAGGCGCACCTTGATGCCCTCCCAGCCGCTCGCGAGAAACGCCAGCGTCGGGTTGCCGAGCCGGTCGAGCTCGTCGATCAGCCCGTCGAGCCGCTCGTTCAGCCCGCTCTCGCCCTCGCCCCACGTGCGCAACACGCGGGAGGCGATCACGGCCGCTGTGCCGGCCCGCCGGGCCAGCTCGGGCGCGATCGCGCGGTCGAACATGTCCATCATCTCGTGCGGTACGCCGGGTACCGCGAACACGACCTTGTCCCCCACCGGGCAGATCAGGCCCGGCGCCGTACCGCGGGTTTGCGGGATGATCGTGGCGCCCACCGGCACCAGCGCCTGGCGCAGGTTGTTGATCGACATCCGCCGCCCGCGGCTGGCGAACATCTCGGCGATCACGTTGGCGACGCCCTCGTCCTCGACCAGCTCGACGCCCATCACTTCGGCGATCGCCTCACGGGTGAGGTCGTCGTGGGTGGGGCCGAGTCCACCGCAGATGATCACCGCGTCGGCCTCGTCGAGACGGCGTCGCAGCTGGGTCACGATCCGGCCGACGTTGTCGCCGACCTTGACCTGCAGCAGCGAGTCGATCCCGCGGGCCGCGAGTTGCTCGCCGAGCCAGGCCGAGTTCGTGTCGATGATCTGCCCGAGAAGCAGTTCGGTCCCCACCGCCAGCACGTCACACCGCATGCGGCGGAGACTACGACGTCAGACCCCGAGCGGGCGGACCCCACTGTCGTCGCGATCGCCACCGCGCGAGTGCCAGAGGTACTGGGCACCGCTGACGACCGCCAGCGCGACGGCGATCCACAGCAACGTGTTCCAGAACCACGGCGTGTTGTCGGCGAACCACGGCCACAGGGCGAACCCGACCGCGAGCTGCTGGAACAGCGTCTTGTACTTCGCGATCCGGCTGGCCGGCACGCTGACGCCCTTGGAGGCGACGATCGTGCGATACACCGAGATCACCAACTCGCGCCCGGCGATGATCGCCACCGGCACCACCCAGAACACGTCCTGGGCGACCAGCGTGAACATCGCCCCGAGCACGAGCACCTTGTCGGCCAGCGGGTCGAGGAACGCGCCGCTCGACGTGGTGCCGTGCCGGCGCGCCAGCCAGCCGTCGATGCCGTCGCTGACGCACAGCACGAACCACAGACCGAACGCGATCCACGAGCCCCGGTTGTGATCGGGGATCACGAGGAACATCAGCGGCGACAGCGCCAGCCGGGCCGCGGTGATCGCGTTCGCCCAGGTGGCGAGCGCGTTCGGGTTGACGGGCATCAGTCGACGTCCTCGCCCGCCACTCCCCCGGCGGCCACGAGGTCGGGGCCGAGCGCGTCGACGATCTCGACGGCCGCGAACTCGCCGACCGCAAGTGTCGGGTCGACGTGGATCACGCCGTCGATCTCGGGCGCCTCGCGCGTCGAGCGGCCAATACCGGGTGTGTCGACGAGCACGGTCACGGTCTTGCCGATCTGGGCGTCGCCGCGGGCGGCGGTGATGTCGTCTTGCAGCTCACGCAGCTCGGCGATGCGCTCGCCCATCAGCCCGCGCGGCACGGCGCCGGGCAGGTCGTACGCGTACGTGCCCTCCTCGGGCGAGTACTCGAAGAAGCCGCACCAGTCGAGTTGCGCCGCGTCCACGAACGCCAGCAGCTCGTCGTGATCGGCCTCGGTCTCGCCCGGGTAGCCGACGATGAAGTTCGAGCGGAACGCCGATTCGGAGGCGGCCATGCGAATGTCACCGATCCGGTTCAGGAACCGGTCGCCGTCGCCCCACCGCCGCATCCGACGCAGGTGCGGCTTCGAGACGTGCTGGAGCGACAGGTCGAAGTACGGCACCTCGGTGGCGAGGATCGCGTCGATCAGCGCGTCGCTGAGGTCGCTCGGGTACAGATACAGCAGGCGTACCCAGTCGGCTCGGGCGGCGACCGCTTGCACGAGCGGCACGATCGAGCCCGCCCCCAACTCACCGGGGCGGTCCTTGCCGTACGAGGCGAGATCCTGTGCCACGAGCACGATCTCGCGGGCGCCGAGCTGGTCGACCTCGTCGACGATCTGGGAGATGTCCCGGCTGCGCTGCGGGCCGCGGAACGACGGGATCGCGCAGAACCCGCACGACCGGTCGCACCCCTCGGCGATCTTCACGTACGCCCACGGGCTCGCCGACTTGGGCCGCGGCAGGTTGAGCAGGTCGAGCTGGGGCAGCGGCGCCGACGCGACCGGGATCAGCCGCTTCCCGGTGATTGAGCCGCCCTCGGTGGTTGAGCCTGTCGAAACCACGCCCGACGACGAGTCGAGCACGTTGACGGGCACACCGAACCCGGCGATCCGGTCGGCCTCGGGCAGCGCCTCGGCCAACTCGTCGCCATAGCGCTCGGCCATGCAGCCGGTGACGACCAGCCGGGCGTCGTCGCGCTTGACCTCGTCGAGGGCGAGGATCGTGTCGATCGACTCGCGCCGGGCGGCGTCGATGAACGCGCACGTGTTGACCACCACCAGGTCGGCCGCCGCGGCATCGTCGGTGGGGGCCATTCCGTCGGCCAGCAGCGTGCCGACCAGCTTGTCGGAGTCGACCTGATTCTTCGGGCAGCCGAGCGTCTCGACGTAGAAGGAACGCACCGGCGCGGACATAGCGTTGGCCAGGCTACGGCCGCGAGCACCCCGGTTCTACGATGCGTTCCCGAGCGGCCCGCATACCCGACCGGGAACAACCGGACCACCGCGGCGGTTGGCGCACGTCGTATGGCTACTCCTGTTGAATTCTGGGTCGACCCCGCTTGCCCCTGGTGCTGGGTGACCGCCCGTTGGATCGTCGACGAGGTGGCGCCGCAGCGCGACCTCGAGATCACGTGGCAGCCGATCAGCCTGCTGTTCAAGAACGACCCGCCCGCAGACTCGCCGTACTACGCCGCAGTCGTCTCGACCCACAAGCTGCTGCGCGTGATGGAGTCGCTACGCGCGGCCGGGGCCAGCAACGCCGACATCCAGCGCTGGTACCTGTACTGCGGCACGAAGGTGCACCACGACGGCGAGCGCGAGTTCGACACCGCCGCGGTCACAGCCGCGCTCGAGCACCTCGGCCTCGACACGACACACGCCAAGGCGTTCGAGGACGAGGCGTGGGACGCGGCGATCCGTACCGGCATGGACGTCGGCTTGGCGTTGGTGGGCAACGACGTCGGCACCCCGATCATCGCCTTCACCGCCGACGACGGCGTCAAGCGCGGCATCTTCGGGCCCGTGATCACCCGTGTGCCCAGCGCCGAGCAGTCGCTCCAGGTGTGGGATGCGATGCAGGCCCTCACCACGATGGACGGTTTCTGGGAACTCAAGCGCACCCGCATCGAGGGCCCCAGCTTCCCCGCCCGCCTCGACGTCTGACCCGACCAGCGGGCCGCCGGCTACGCCGATCACCGCTCGGGCGGCTAGGCAAACACCATGGAAACTCGTTCGATCGGTTCGCTTCAGGTGTCGGTGATCGGCCTCGGTACCAACAACTTCGGCTTCTTGATGGACGAGCCCGACGTCGCCCCGGTGTTCCACGCCGCACTCGATGCCGGCATCAACTTCATCGACACGGCCGACTCGTACGCCACCAGCGAGGAGCGGATCGGCAGACTGATCGGGCCGGTCCGCGACGACATCGTGCTGGCCACGAAGTTCGCCTCGCCGGTCGACGGTGGCACCGGCGGTGCGACGCCCGAGTACATCCGGTCGGCGGTCGAGCGCAGCCTGCGGCTGTTGCAGACCGACCGGATCGACCTGTACCAGATCCACCGGCCCGACCCCGACACACCGATCGCCGACACGCTCGCCGCGCTCGACGAGCTGGTCCGCGCCGGCAAGGTCGTCGAGATCGGTTGCTCGAACTTCTCGGCCGCGCAGCTCGCCGAAGCCGAGGCCGCTGCCGCCGACGGTGCGGCCCGGTTCGTCAGCGTCCAGAACCATTACAACCTGCTCCACCGCGACGACGAGGCCGAGGTGATCCCCACCGCCGAGCGGCTCGGTATCGGCTACGTGCCGTACTACCCGCTCGCCAGCGGGCTGCTCACCGGCAAGTACCGCAGCGGCGAGGCCGCACCCGAAGGCACCCGGCTGGCGAAGCAGGGCGAACGCGGCGAGCAGGCGCTGGCCAACGCCGACTTCGACAAGGTCGCCACGCTCACCGCGTGGGCAGCCGAACGTGGCCACTCGCTGCTCGAGCTGGCGTTCGCCTGGCTGCTCGCCAAGCCCGCGGTGGCCTCGGTGATCGCCGGCGCCACGAAGGTGTCGCAAGTGCAGTCGAACGCGTCGGTCACCTGGCAGCTCACATTGGAAGAAGTCGCCGAACTCGACGCCATCACCTCTGGTGGTTGAGCCCGTCGAAACCACCGTCCGCAGTGGGACCGGTGGTTTCGACAAGCTCAACCACCTTGGTGGCCTCAACCACCTTTCAGGTTGGTGAGGATTGCTCGCAGGGTGTCGGCGTCGGCGGGTGAGTTGACGGGAATCGAGAACTCGATCCGGTCGACGCGGCCTGCGTAGCGAGCGCGCAGCTTGGCGGCGATCTCGTCGTACGTACCGACGGTGGCAACCGTGTGGAACATCTCGTCGTGCACCAGCCCGGGTAGCTCGTCCCACCGCTGGGCTCGCGACAGCTCCGACGCCTGGCGGGCGATGTCGCCCCACCCGTGGATCTCGAACGCGCCGCGGTACGAGGGCGTCGACAGGTAGAACGCGACCCGGGCACGCACCGTCTCGGCGACCTTCGCCAGGGCCGCTGCGTCGGGTGCCGTGCCAATCAGCGGCTTCATGCACACCTCGAATCCTCGAACATCGCGCCCCGACCGCGCGGCACCGTTCACCACCGCCGGAAGCACGATCTCGTCGATGTAGCGCTCGTTGCACACCGGGTGCAGACGCACCCCGTCGGCGACCTCGCCGGCGACCGCGCACATCAGCGGCCCGACCGCGGCGACGTGGATCGGGATGTGCGGGTGCTCGATCGGGCCCGGGTCGAACAGCGGCACCATCAGGTCGAGCGTGTAGTGCTCGCTGTCGTAGCGCAGCGGCGTGCGTTCCTGCCAGGCGTGCCAGACGGCTCGGACCGCGCCGACGTAGTCGCGGATCCACGGCGCCGGGGCCGACCACGGCATGCCGTAGCGGCGGGTGATGTGGGCACGCACCTGGGTGCCCAGCCCGAGCACGAACCGTCCTTCCGACAGCATCTGCAGCGACCACGCCGACAGCGCGGTGACGGTGGGGCTGCGCGGGAACGCCATCGCCACCGACGTGCCCAACCCGATCCGGCTGGTACTGCTCGCCCCGAGCGCGAGCAGTTGATACGGGTCGTGCTTGGTCTCCTCGACCAGTACCGCGTCGAGCCCGGCGTCCTCGGCCACCGCGGCCAGCTCAGCGAAGCGCCCGATGTCGAGCGGTGTCTCCGGCTCGCGTAACCCCGGGTCGAGCTTTCCCAACGGCAACAACGATTCCACCAGCATGCGAACCCCCTTCGCGCCCGATCGTGCCACGGCCCGACGCGCCGGGCGCAAGCGGGCACAGCGTCCGGCCGCCACGCCACGATGCAGCCAGGTACGCAGAGTTGCCTCGTTGGCAACAATCCGTACCTGGCTAGGCCTAGCGCTCGACGACGTCGCCACTACCCTCCCGGGCCATGGCCCCTGACGCGACCGACCTGGACAAGCAGAGGTCGCTGCGACGGATGAAGATGGTCGCGCTCGGGCTGCTCGGGCTGGCCGCGGTGGTGTACGTCGTGGTGACGATCGCCGGAGCCGAGGGCTGGCTCGGGTACGTGCAGGCCGGCTCGGAAGCGGCGATGGTGGGTGCCCTGGCTGACTGGTTCGCGGTCACGGCCCTGTTCCGCCACCCGCTCCGCATCCCCATCCCCCACACCGCGATCATCCCCAAGCGCAAGGATCAGATCGGTGCCAGCCTCGGCGAGTTCGTCGAGTCGAACTTCCTCACCCAAGAGGTGCTCGGCGAGCGGATCGCCGGCGCCAACGTCGGGATGCGCCTGGGCGGGTGGCTTCGCCAACCGGCCAACGCCGCCAAGGCAGCCGAGATCGCCGCCGACGCGCTACGCGCGACGCTCGAAGTGCTCGACGACGACGAGGTGCAGTCCGGGCTGGAACGGATCATCCGTGCCCGCGTCGACGAGACGCCGGTCGCACCGCTGGTGGGCAAGGGCATCGATCTCACCGTCGCCGGTGGGCATCACCAGCGCCTGCTCGACGCCACGCTCAAGGGGCTGTCGGGCTTCCTCGACGACAACCGCACGACGTTTCGCGAGCGGCTCGCCGACGAGTCACCGTGGTGGGTACCCGAACCGATCGACAACCGGATCTTCACCAAGATCTACGACGCCGTGCAGCGCTTCCTGGGCGATGTCGCCGCCGACCCGCACCACGAGCTGCGGGCGTCGATCGACACCCGCGTGGCGGCGTTCGCCGAGCGGCTCAAGTCCGACCCCGAGTTGCTGGCCAAGGGCGAGGCGCTCAAGGAAGAACTGCTCGAACACCCCGACGTGCGGGCCTGGATCGAGACCCTGTGGCTGGGCACCAAGGCACGCCTGATCGAGATGGCCGACGACCCCACCTCCGAGCTGCGGTTCCGGATGGTGCGCAGTTACCAGCGGATCGGCGAGCGGCTTGTGAACGAGCCCGACCTGCAGGCGAAGGTCGATGATTGGCTACAGCGTGGCGTGGGCTACGTGGTCGAGAACTACCGCAGCGAGGTGAGCCAGCTGATCAGCTCCACCGTCGAACGGTGGGACGGCAAGGAAACGGCCGACAAGCTCGAGCTCCAGGTCGGCCGCGACCTGCAGTTCATCCGCATCAACGGCACTGTGGTCGGCGGCCTGGCCGGCCTGGCGATCCACCTGCTCACCGAACTGCTGTAGCTGTGCCTCGGGTCACGCGTCGAACGCGTGATCGCCCGATAGAGTCGTGGGGTCGGTGGCTACCCCCAGCCACCTTGGGCAGTCCTTCCGTTCTCGGTTGCTTCTGCTGATCGACGAACAGGAAGTCAGAAACATGTCCACCCTTTCCCTCGCGGGGTTCGGCGCGCTCGGCGTGCCCGACGATCTCGCCGCACGCCTCACCGCGGTCGGCATCACCGATCCGTCCCCCATCCAACTCGCCGTCATCCCCGACGCGCTCGCCGGCCGCGACGTGATCGGCCGGGCCCCGACCGGGTCGGGCAAGACGCTCGCGTTCGGCGTGCCGCTGGTCGCCAACCTGGCCCCCGCCCGGGCGCATCGCCCCACCGCACTCATCCTCGCCCCCACCCGCGAGCTGGCGCAGCAGATCGCCAACGCACTCGACCCGCTGACCCGCGAGCGCGGCCACGCCACCACGTCGATCTACGGCGGCGTCGGGTTCGGCCCGCAACGCAAGGCGCTGGCCTCCGGCGCCGAGCTCGTGGTCGCCTGCCCCGGCCGGCTCGAAGACCTGATCAGCATGGGCGCGGTCGCGCTCGGCGACGTCCGCCAGGTGGTCGTCGATGAAGCCGACCGGATGGCCGACATGGGGTTTCTCCCCGCCGTCAAGCGCATCCTCGATCAGACCAACGCCGACCGCCAGGTGCTGCTGTTCACGGCCACGCTCGACGGCGCGGTCACCAAGCTCGCCGCTGCCGTGCAGCGCAACGCCGTGCGCCACGAGGTCGGCGCGGCCGGGCCCGACATGTCGGCCTGCACGCACTTGTTCTGGTCGGTCGACCGCGATGCTCGCGGCGCAACCACCGCCGAGGTCGCCCGCCGGCTCGGCTCGACGATGGTGTTCACCCGCACGCGCCACGGCGCCGACCGGGTCGCCAAGCACCTCGCCAAGTTCGGCGTCAGCGCCGCACCAATCCACGGTGGGCGCAGCCAGCCCCAGCGCGACCGCGCCCTCCAGGCGTTCTCCTCCGGTGACGTGAACGTGCTCGTAGCCACCGACGTCGCCGCCCGGGGTGTGCACGTCGACGACGTCGCCGCAGTGGTGCACTACGACCCGCCGGCCGACGGCGCAACGTACGTGCACCGCTCGGGCCGCACCGCCCGCGCCGGGGCATCCGGCGTGGTCGTGTCGCTCGTCGAGACCGGCGGCGAGCGCGACGCGCGCACGCTCCAGCGCGACATCGGCATCACCGCCGACATCACCGCGCCCACGTTCGACATCCCGGCCACGCCCCCAGCCGCCGTGTCCGCACCCGAGCGCACCTCCGCCGCGCCGCGCCAGGCAGCGTCGCCGCGACGCTCCGAGACCCGGCCCGAACGGCAACAGCGTCAAGCCCGCCCCGCTCGCCAGCCCCGTCAGGAACCGGCCCGGCACGAGCGCCCCAGCGGCACCCGCCAGGTCGGCACGGTGGCGTTCTTCCACACCGGGCGTGGCTACGGCTTCATCACCCCGAGCGACGGCAGCGACGTCTACGTGCGACGTGACAGCGCGGCCGGCAAGCTCGGCAAGGGCCAGCGCGTCGAGTTCACCTTGCGCCAAGGCCCCAAGGGCCTCGAAGCCATCGACGTCGTCAAGGTCTGACACCTGGCCCGTACCCACCGGCGGCTGGACACGGTGGTCGAGTGCCGGGCTCTGCCCGGTGTATCGAGACCCCGGTGCGCGCACCGCGTCTCGATACGGGCGCTGCGCGCCCTACTCGACGACCGTGGGCCAAGGACACCTCTACCCGGCGAAGAGCTCGGTGGGGGTTCCGAACCAGGCTGGGAGTGTGCTCTCTCCCAGGGTCGACCAGCCGTTGCCGGCGGCGACCACCTGACCGTCGCCGTCGAAGGCGAGCGCGGTCGGGTCGGCACCGGGGGTCGTGATCGGCTTCCCGAGCTGCCCGTCGTTGTCGACGCGGACGAGCCGCTCGGTTCCGCCGTGCAGGCCGACCCAGACGCCGGCGGCATCGGCGAGCAGTACGGGCGGCAGGTCTCCCGGCGGCCCCGCGTCGACCACCCAGTCCATCTCGGGGTTGCGCTCAATGTTGGTGATCGACCGGATAGGGATCGAGCCGATCTTGCCGTTGGCGCTGGCGACGAACAGCCGGTCGCGACCGACCGCGATCGAGCCCGGCAACGTGTCGAGTTCGAGCGCCGGGTCGAGGAACAGGCACCACACCCCGTTGGCAAGGTCGAGCGTGTGGACGAACGCGTACGGCTGACCGTCGGGGTTGCCGTCGATGGTCCCCCGATACAGCGTGAACAGGAGGCCGTGTTCGTCGGCGATGACCTGGCTGCGCGACAGGCCCGACATGCGCTCGTCGACGAGTTGCGACTTGTCGCGGATGTTGAGCGGCAGCGACACCTCGCCGGTCTCGGTCGACAGCACCCGCACGCGGTAGAAGCGCGGCGCGTCGGCGGGGATGTGTTCGAGCAGGAACACATGCGCGGGCAGCCCGCCGGGCCCGGTGGCACGACCGAACGCCTCGGCCACGAAGTTGCCGTCGAGTTCTGCCTCGTAGCGGACGCCGGTCCGGTCGGCGATCCAGAGCGTGGTCGACAGCTTGGCGCCGGCGATCTCGCCGGGTTGGGGTAGGCTGGCGAAGTTGGTGAGGGCGACCAGCCCGCCGTCGCCCGACACGGCGTTGAGTTCCCCGGCGGCGTCGATGGTCAGCCCGCCTGTTTCGACCGCGTCGGGCAGCGAGACCCACGCGAGGCGCGTCTCGTCGAGCGTGCGGGCGATCTCGTCCCGCAGCGTCATCACAGCCGTGCTGCGGTCGAGGCTGGGGCGCGCCTGCCACTTCGGCCACACGTCGTCGACCGATGCGGCGGTGAGCGAGCCGAGATGGCCGTACTCACCGATCACGGCCACCTGACGGCCGGGTGCAGGTTGACGGGGGGTGACCGCGACCGGCCGCGAGGGCGCGAACTCGCCGCTCGCGGCGAGTTCCTCGACGGGCGGAGCAGGCACCGGTGCGAGTTCGAGGGCATGTGCCAGCGCATGTTGTGCCGCCGCGTCGCCAGCGCCTCCGTCGCGGTCACCGCACGCACCGGCTGCAGCGAGGCACCCGGCAACGACCCACACACCGACCTGTCGACGTTTCACACCCGTTCCGACACCACGCCCGGCCGTCACGTTCCCATAGTCGCTGCGAACGCCAGCGCGGCGTCGAGCGTCGGGAAGCCTTCGACCCGCCGGATCACGTCGCCGTCCTGCCACAGCAACGTGTTGCCGGCGAAGCGTTCCGTCACGATCGCTCCGTCAGGCGAGCGGTACGCCACCAGGTGTGGCTCCCCATCGATCCACAAGCCGGGGCGGTCGCCGACGGTGACCCATTCGATGCCGGTGCCGGGTGCCAGCGCCTTCGAGATGACCGCCTCGTCGAGCCGGCCGTCAAACTCGCCGACGTCGAATGCGTCGACCACCACGGTGGTGACGGTGACGTCGACGTCGACGGGAGCGGTGACGGTGCTGGCGGCCGGTGGTACCCCGGCAGGAATCGAGAGTTCGGGCCGTCGCTCGATCTCCACCCCGGTCAGGCCGAACCACTCGGCGACCGTCCGCCGCGCGCCCGGCACCGCCAGCACGGCCACCACCGCGACGACCAGTATCACCGCGGCCGCCCGCCACGGCATCGAGTGTGTCGGCGGCTCCGACTCGGTGCGATCGAGGCCGGCCAGCACACCGTCGACCAGGTCGTCCGAGTCGTCGAGGTCGAGCGCTTCGCCGAGGTCGACGAGCCGCGATTCCAGATCGATCATGACGCCTCCAGTTCTTCGCGCAGACGGCTGAGCGCCCGCGACGTACGCGACTTGACGGTGCCGGGCGGCAGCCGCAAGGCGTCGGCCGTTTCGGCCTCGGACAGGCCGGCCACGAAGCGGCAGGCGAGCACCGTGCGATCGTTGAGTGCCAGGCGTGCCAGCGCGGCCGCCACGCGCTGCCGTTCGAGCGCGGCGATCGCGTCGACCTCGGCGGTGTCGGCGGAGCGCAGTTCCAGGCGGGCGTGGCGGTCGTCGCGGTGCAACCTGCGAGTGCGCCCGCGGAGATGGTTCTTCGCCTCGTTGGCGACGATCCGCAACAGCCACGCGCGTACGCTGCCATCGCCGCGGTGAGCGGTCAGGCTGGCGAACGCCTTGATCATCGCTTCCTGCACCACGTCGCCGGCCTCGTCGGTGCCACCGATCACCGCGGCCACCCGGAGCGCGGCGCGTTGGTGGCGCCGCATCAACGTGCCGAACGCATCACGATCGCCGTGCCGGGCGCGCGCCGCCAACTCGTCGTCGCCGAGCACGCGCTCGCCAGGTGAGTTGGCCGACACCATCAACATGAAGCCTGTCGCACCGTCCGACACCGCCACGACACCCCAGGTTCCCGTGCGCAACCCAACTGCGCCCGGCCATCGGAACTCGGTCCATCAGATTTGATACGATCTAACCTATGCCGAACTCCCGAAGGTTCCTGGATGCGACCAGCACGGACATCGCCGATGCGTTCCGGGTCGACCTCGACAGCCCCGAGATGGAGCACATCGATCCGGATCTGACCGAGGAGGAACGCGTCGAGATCACCGAGATGGCGACGCGGCGCCGCGCCTACGGCCTCTGGCGTGGCATCGAGCGCGGCCACTTCTACCAACTGACTGCCGACTCGATCGTGTTCGACAACCGGCCCGACTTCGGCCTGCGCACCCGGCAAGGGCTGGAGACGTTCATCTACCGGCTCCGCGAAACCGGCACCGAAGACAGCCGCGACACCGAGATGCTCGTTGAGAGCGTCGGCCACCTCACGATGTACGCGCGCGAGGGCTGGGAGACCGGGATCTACAACGAGTTCCGGAACCTCCAGGGGCGTGGGCTCACCAAGGTGCAGATCCTGGAGCTCGTTCTGTACGCCCACCTCGCGGCCGGCATCCGCGGGTTGAAGCAGGTGTACAACGCGGTCGGCAAGCACCTGATCGATTGGCAGGACAGCCCACCGCCAATCACCCGCGTCGGTCAGCCGGCGGCCTGGCCGAAGGGTTGGGCGCCCGACCCGGCCGCGTTCAAGGCCGGCCTCGACCTGACCGTCACCCCAATGACCAACCAGGACCGCGAGAACATCGAAGCCTGGTACGACCACAACGTCGGGTTCCTCCCCGGATCGGTCTCGTTCGCGATGACCTACCACCCCGAGTTCTACAAATGGCACCGAGCCCGCTGGGAGATGATCTTCCAGACGCTCCCCAAACAGGTGCTGCCCTACATCATGATCCGCGAACACATGGCCACCGGCTTCACCGAAGGCATCCGCGAAGCCGTACTACTCGCCAAGCACTGGGGCGTCCACAAGGAGTGGGTCGTCCAGGCGATCATGGTCAACGCCTACTTCGGCGGTTTCGAGCAAGTCGGCGTGGTCAACCAGGCGGTCGGTGACGTGATGGCCGAGTGGGACGAACCCGCCGACGAGTAGACCGCGCGCCGACGCCCTCCGACGCCCGCAGCCGCATCGAAAGTCAGATTTGATATGATTCTTGGTATGTCGAACGAGCGGAACTACATGGACGCGACCAGCACGAACATCGCCGACGCGTTCCGCGTCCGTCCCGACGGCCCGGAGATGGAGCACGTCGACCCGGACTTGACGACGGACGAGCGAGTCGAGGCGGCCGAACTCGCCACCCGGCGTCGCGCGTACGGGTTGTCGCGGGGCATCGACCGGGGGCACTTCTACCAACTGACTGCCGACTCGATCGTGTTCGACAACCGGCCCGACTTCGGCCTGCGCACCCGACAAGGGCTGGAGACGTTCATCTACCGGCTCCGCGAAACCGGCACCGAAGACAGCCGCGACACCGAGATGCTGGTCGAGAGCCTGGGCCACCTGGCGATGTATGTCCGCGATGGTTGGGAGACCGGGATCTACAACGAGTTCCGCCACTTTCAGGGCCGCGGGCTCACCAAGGTGCAGATCCTCGAACTCGTCCTGTACGCCCACCTGGCGGCCGGCATCCGCGGGTTGAAGCAGGTGTACAACGCGGTCGGCAAGCACCTTGTCGACTGGCAGGACGAGCCGCCGCCGCGCACGCGGATCGGTCAGCCCGCCGCGTGGCCGAAGGGTTGGGCGCCCGACCCGGCCGCCTTCAAAGCCGGGCTCGACCTGACCGTCACCCCAATGACCAACCAGGACCGCGAGAACATCGAAGCCTGGTACGACCACAACGTCGGGTTCCTCCCCGGATCGGTCTCGTTCGCGATGACCTACCACCCGGAGTTCTACAAGTGGCACCGGGCGCGGTGGGAGATGATCTTCCAGACACTCCCCAAACAGGTGCTGCCCTACATCATGATCCGCGAACACATGGCCACCGGCTTCACCGAAGGCATCCGCGAAGCCGTACTACTCGCCAAGCACTGGGATGTCGGCAAAGAGTGGGTGGTCCACGCGTTCATGATCAACGCCTACTTCACGGGCTTCGAACAGCTCGGCGTGGTCAACCAGGCGGTGGGCGACGTGATGGCCGAGTGGGACCAGCCCGCCCGCGGGTAAGGGCCGCAGCCCAAGCATGCCGACCATCACCCACGACGACCTCGCGACGTTCGTCGCCGACATCTTGATCGCCGCCGACGTACCCGCCGGCGAGGCCGCCACGGTGGCCCGGCTGACGGTCGCATCCGACCTGGCCGGGCACGACTCGCACGGCGTGGCGATGATCCCGGGCTACGTGCGTCACGTCGAGGCTGGCGAGATCCGCCCCGGCGCGCCGTTCGAGGTCGTCCGCGAGACGTCGACGACGACCGTCATCGACGGGCACGGCGGTTTCGGCTTCGTCGTCGCCGACCGGGCCATGGACATCACGATCGACAAGGCGTCCCGGCACGGGATGGCGGCAACGACGGTCCGCGGGCAGAGCCACGTCGGCCGGCTTGCCGCCTACCCTGTCAAGGCCGCCCGGCACGGGCACATCGCGATCGCGATGGCGTCGGGCCGGGGAGGCAAGTGGGTCGTCCCGTTCGGTGGCTGTCAGGCGCGGATGGGCACCAACCCGATCAGCGTCGCCGTGCCGTCGGCGCTGCCGGGGGTGTTTGCCTTCGACATGGCCACGTCGGCGGTGGCCGGAGGAGCGGTGAGGGTCGCCCAGCGGGCCGGCGAGACCATCCCCACAGGCTGGATCGTCGACGCCGACGGTCGCCCCACCACCGACCCTGACGACCTCGATCGGGGTGGCGCATTGCTGCCGTTCGGAGGTACCCAGGCCCACAAGGGGTACGCCCTGTCAGCGACCATCGAAGCGCTTGCCAACCTGCTCGCCGGCCTCGGCGTGGCCGCCAGCGACGCCGCCCACGGCAACAGCTGCTTCATGGCATGCTTCGCCGTCGACGCCTTCGGAGATCGCGCTCAGTACGAGCGCGAGGTCGCCGAGTTCGCCCAGGCCCTGCAGGCGACGCCGCCTGCCGACGGGTTCGCCGAGGTGCTGTACCCCGGCGAGCAGGCCCACCGCCGGGAAGCCGAGAACCTGCGTTCTGGCATCCACCTTCGCGATGCCACCTGGGACGAGTTGCGGGCCCTCGCTGCGCGCTACGGCGTGACCGACGACACCCGGTAAGCGGCCCCAGACTCAGTAGGCGGTTCGCCCCGAGTACCCCTGGACCGGCGTTCCGAAGCGATCACGCGGCGGCCTGCGCCGACTTGGCCAGCTCGCGCAGCGTCGCCCGGCCACCGGCCACGGCCCCGACGTCGACGTGCTTGCCCACGAGACGCCGCCCGGCGAGGTGGTCGCCCGGCCGGCCGAGCGTCTCCACACAGGTCAGACGGCCGTGGTCGTGGTGCAGCACCGTCAGCTCGGTCGTGGTCGACTCGCCGACCTGCACGACCGCGTCGCCCGGTGCCGGGACACCGGCGATCTGTAGTCGCAGGCCGCCCTGGTCGCTCCAGAACCAGGGGGTCGTCGAGAACGGCCGGTCGGCGCCGAGGATCGTCGCGGCGACGTGGGCGGCCTGGTCGCCTGCGTTCTGAATCGACTCGAGCCGCCGCCGCACCCCGTGTTCGTCGCGCCAACTCGCGCAGTCCCCGATCGCGTAGACACCCGGCGCGCTGGCCCGCAGGCGCGAGTCGACGGCGATCCCGTCGTCGATCGCCAGGCCTGCCGCAACGGCCAGATCCACCCGGGGGACCGCCCCTACGGCCACCAGCACACCGTCGACTCCGATCCGTGCCCCCGAGCCGAGCGTCACTGCGGTCACCGCGCCCGCCGACTCGTCGATACCGACGACCTGCTCGCTCAGCCGCACGTCGACGCCGAGCTGGCGGTGAAAGCGGTCGACCGACTCGGACG
Source organism: Ilumatobacter sp. (assembly GCA_035556435.1). Classification (GTDB taxonomy): domain Bacteria; phylum Actinomycetota; class Acidimicrobiia; order Acidimicrobiales; family Ilumatobacteraceae; genus Ilumatobacter. The sequence continues at coordinate 104,627 of DATMEY010000037.1, forward strand.
TCGTCGGCGACACGACGCGGGCGAGCACCCGGTCGGCGAGCTCGACGACCGTGACGCGCGCGCCGGCGACCGTTGCCGCGGCGGCGAACTCCAACCCGACAAACCCGGCACCGACCACCGCGATCGATGCGCCGGCGAGCGGGCGCGCCCACAATGCCCGGGCGTCGCCAGCGGTCCGCAGCACGTGGACGCCGTCGAGCTCACTCGGCACCGCCGCCAGGCGACGCGGTGCAGCGCCAGTCGCCAGCACGAGGTAGTCCCACCCGATCGCTTCGCCACCGGCCAGCGTCACCGAGCGCCGGCCGACGTCGAGCGACTCGACCGTGACGCCGCGCCGCAGGTCGATCGCGTGGTCGCGGTAGTACGCCTCGGAGCGCAGCACGTCGAGCGGCTCGTCGGGCTCGTGGGCGTGTTTCGACAGCGGGGGGCGGTGGTACGGCAGGTCGGGCTCGTCGCCGATCAGCACGATCTCGCCGTCGTACCCACCGGCTCGGAGCCAATGCGCGGTCTGTACGCCGCCCAGCCCGGCGCCGACGATCACCGCCCGCGAGGCGGTCACGGCTGCCCGTCCCCAGGCACGTCGCCGGGTGCGTCAAGTGCGTCGAGCACCCCGGCGACCACCTCGTTGAACGCATCCGGCTCGTCGAGGTTGACGAAGTGCCCGGCCGCGGCGATGTCGACACGACGGACGCCCGGGATACGTGCCGCCAGCTCGGCCGCGATCTCCAAGTAGCCGTCGTCGTCGTGTTCACCCGACACGACAGTCACGGGGCGACGCACCTGTTCCAGCAGTTCGGCCAGGGCGGGCAACGCCCGGCTCTGCGGCCCGGGTGCCCACTGGTGCGCCGGGAACCGGTCGAGCATCATGCCGAGCTGGGCAAACGCGGCCGGTCGGGCGCGGGTGGAGTCGAACAGCGGGAGGTCGCGCCAGAACCGGCGGGCCGACTCGACGCCGTGTGCCCGGGCGTGCGCGAGTGCCAGGTCGGGCGGCCGGGGGGTCGGCCACGCCCGGCCCGGCAGCCCGGGTGAGGCCAGCACGACGCCCCGCACCCGTTCGGGGCGCTGGACAACCAGCGCCAATGCCACGTTGGCGCCGAGTGACAGGCCCACGACCACCGCCTGGTCGAGGCCGAGCCGGTCGAGCAGCCCGACGAGGTCGTCGACGTGGTCGTAGCCGGGGTGCGGTTCGCCCGACCTGCCGAAGCCGCGCAAGTCGTAGCGCACGGTGGTCGCCCGGCGGGCGAGCGCGGCGACCTCGGCATCCCACATCGCATGGTCGACGGAGAAGCCGTGCACGAACACGACCGGCGTCCCGTCACCCGCGCCGACCCCGCACCACAGCGCGCCCTCGGCGACCTCGACGTACCGGAACGTCTCGGGCGCGGTCACTTCGGCGGGGCGACCGACGGGTCGCGGAACAGGGTGCGGATCCGCCGCTCGGCGACCAACCAGCGGTCGCCGTCGCGACGGAACACGTCCTCGAAGTCGGCGACGCTCCACACCTTGACGGCGTCGACGGGGGCCGGCGCGTTGGCGGCGTAGCACACCCACGTGCTCGTCGCGGCGACAACGTCGGGGTCGTCGGTGGACGGGGTCAGCTGCAGCGAACTCCACATGTGGCGAGTGGTTCGCTCGCCAGCTGCACCGCGCTCGCGGATCCACCGCTCGAGCTCGGCCTGGCCCGCCAGCCGGGATCGTCCGTTGTCGTACACGGCGTCGGGTGTGAAGAGGGCGACGACCGCTTCGGCGTCACCGCGGTCGAGGCCGCGGGCGAACGCCGACAGCGAGTCGCCGATCGCGCACGACAGGCAGTCGCTCATCGGCCGACCTCATGGGCCACCGTACGTACCGGGTTCGACAGCGTGCCGATGCCCTCGATCTCGACCTCGATCACGCCGCCCAGCACGGTGAGGTCGACGTTCTGCACGGCACCGCCGCTGCCGGACGCCTTCAGGGCGGTACCCATCGCCACGATGTCGCCGGCCTCGAGCGTCATGTACTCGGAGAGGAAGGCGACCACCGCGTCGACGTGGAAGCGCAGGTTGGCCGTGTTGTCCTCGGTGACCAGGCGTCCGTCGTGGATGCAGCGGATGGCGAGCGCGTGCGGGTCGGGGATCTCGTCGCGGGTCACGACCCAGGGGCCGATCGGCCCGAACCCGTCGCTGCCCTTGTAGCGACCGGAGTACGACACCCACGAATCGACATAGCGCACGCCGCCGTCGCCGTCGGGGTGGATCGCCCGGTAGTGGAAGGTGTCCTCGCCGCGCATGATCGGCGCGGTCAGGTCGTTGATGATCGTGTAGCCGAAGACGTGGTCGTACGCGCGCTCGACCGGGATGTGCCTGCCGGTGGTGCCGATCACCACCGCCAGTTCGGGCTCGGGGTGCACGCGGCCCCACGCCGGGTCGAGTTCGATCGCGCAGCCGTGCCCGAGCAGCGACGACGACGGCTTGATGAACGTCGCCGGATGGTCAGGCCCCGACATGATGCGATCCTTGTTGGCACTGTTGTTGAGGGCCACGCAGATCACCTTGCCGGGGCGGGTGACCGGTGGCCGCCACGTCACCGTGGCCAGGTCGACAGGTGCTCCCCCGCCGAGTTCGGGCTGTGCCGCGGCCCAGTTCTCGATGATGTCGAGCACGTTCCCGTGGCGCGGGTCGACCCACCACACACCGGTGCCGTCCGCGGCCACCACGCGACCGCCATCCGCCGTCCGGACCGTACCGAGTCTCATCGTGTTGTCTCCTTGTCAGGCTGCGGCGACCGGCTCGGCGAGCACGAGCGCGCCGCAACCGGTGATCGCCGGAAACGTCTGGAACGCCTGCACCACGCGGACGTCGTCGGACAGCGCGGCACGCATCGCGTACCACAGGATCAACTCGGCCGCCTCGGTGCCACCGAACCGCATCAGCTCGTCGACCGGCACCGCGGCCAGCTCGTCGAAGTGGCCGGGCAACAGGTCGAGGAACGTGCGGTCGAGCTGCTCGTTGGCGATGCCGAACCGGGCTCCGCTGATCTGGTGCGACATCCCGCCCGTTGCCACGACGACCACCCGGGCGTCGGCCGGGTAGCGGTCGATCGCCACCCGCAAGGCCCGGCCGAGCTGCACCATCCGGGCCGACGTGGGAACCGGCTGGCACACCATGTTCACCGCGATCGGCGTGATCGGCACCGGCCACGGCTGGTCGAACAGGTACGGGAACCACGAGTAGATGCCGTGGTCGACCTCGAGCGTCAGGCACAGCTGGGGGTCGAACCCCTGGGCGACAAGTTGCTCGGCGAGGTGGATGCCCCACGCCGCGTCGCCACCCAGGTCGGCCACCGGCCGGGGGCCCCAACCTTCGTCGGCCTGCGCAAAGCGGTCGCCGATGCCGATCGCCAGCGTCGGCAGGTTGTCGAGCGAGAAGTAGTTGAGATGGTCGTTGTACACGACCACCAGGTGGTCGGCCTCCAGCGAGGCCAGCGCATCCCGGATCAGCCGGGTGCCGTCGAACCACGCCTGCCAGGCCGGGTTGCCGGCCACGCCCGGAGCCTCGGCGCGGTCGTACTCCACGCCCATCGAGGGCGTGTGCGAGATGCCCAGCCCGCCGACCAGCGTGCTCACCGGACCACCGCCGCGATCGTCGCTGGAAGCCCGGCGACCTTGCGGGGTACCGCGTCGCGTAGCTCGTCGGCCGTGCAGCCGGCGTTGTGGGCGCCGATGTCCCACAACGTTCCACCGAGCGCGGCGACGATCACCAGCAGCAGCTGCAGGTGCCCACCGGCCTCGATCAGCGCGGTCCAGTCGCGGCGCCGGATCAGCTCGATCTCATCGTCGGTGAGCCCCGCGGCTTCCAACGTCGCCACTTCGTCGGCCGCCAGTTCGGCCCGGCGCTCGGGCGACCGCAAGGTCAGCGCGAAGCGGTTGATCCGTTGGCCGCGCACCGCCTCGTGCACCGTGAACAAATAGGTCCCCGGTGGGTCAAGGTCGAACGCGGGCAGCGGCAGCGTCGTCATGGTCACGCGTCGATCGTCTGGGGCTTGGTCACGTCTGGCGTTCAGGCAGGGCCACGGTGATCCCGTCCATCTCCTCGCTGACCGGGAGTTGGCAGCTCAGGCGGCTGAGCTCGGAGCGCGGGGAGGCGGCGAAGTCGAGCAACTCGTCCTCATCTTCACTCACTACAGGGACGCCGCCGACACCGGAGAGGTCGACGTGGACGTGACACGTCGCGCACATGCGCGACCCGCCGCACTCGCCGACGATGCCGTCGATGCCGTTCCCGACGGCGACCTGCATGATGCTCTGCCCGACGTCGGCGTCGACGACGGTCACGCTGCCGTCGGCACGAACGAAGCGGATCTTCGGCATCAGCGGTCCCACACTGCGGGCAGCGCCAACATCCCGCGGAACACCCAGCCGCCCATCCGCGCTTCGCGATCGGGGTCGAGCCGCAGGCCGGGCAGGCGCTCGAACAACATCGGCAGCGCGACCTCGGCGACCTGGGCGCGGGCGACCCACGTACCGAGGCAGAAGTGCGGACCGCCACCGAACGCAACGTGTGCCACCGGCGGGCGGTGGATGTCGAACTCGTCGGGCCGCTCGAAGACGCGCTCGTCACGGTTGGCGGCGCCGATGCAGACGCCGATGCGGGCGCCCGGCTCGAGCGTGACCCCGCCAAGTTCGACCTGCTGGGCGACCTGGCGCGGGTACATGCCGATCGGCGCAACCCAGCGGATCGCCTCTTCGAACACGGCTCGCCAGCGGCTCGCGTCGGCCGCTACCTCGGCCCGCACCTCTGGGTGCGTGAGCACCGCGTACGTCGCCACCGAGATCGAGTCGCGCGGCTCGTTGAGGCCGCCTCCGATGAACACCTTCACGTTCGAGCGGATCGACTCGTCGTCCGGAGGTACCTCGGCGTTCGCCATCGCCGAGATCACCGATGCGTCCGGGGTCGCCCGCACCCGCGCCAGCGTGGCGTCGACCGCGGCATCGATCTCCTGTGTCGACCGGTCCGCGCGCGCCCACACGGCCGGGTCGTCGGCGTAGTTCCCGCCGCCGTCCATCATCGACTGCGACCAGCGCTGCATGTCGTCGTCGGTCACGTCGCGCAGACCGAGCACAGCAGCCAGGTTGCGGGCCGCCAGCGGCCCCGCGAAGTCGGCGAAGATGTCGGCGCGGCCGTCGGCCTCGAAGCCGCGCAGCAACGCATCGGCGTTGGCTTCGAACACCGGCCGCCAGTGCTCCTTCACCATCCTCGGCCGCAGCGGTGGCTCGGCCGCGCGGCGGTCGCGCAGATGCTCGTCGCCGTCCTTGCGGAGCATCGTGTGCCCCATCACGCGGGTAACCAGCGAACCATCTTCTGCGGCTTGGAAGATCTCCGGGTGCTGCTCGAGCCAGACGACATCCGCGTAGCGCGTGACGAGGTACCGGTTGGCGACCGGTACCCACGCGACGGGCTCTCGATCGCGGAGCTCCTTGAAGATCGGATATGGGTCGTCGTACAGCTCGACGAGCCGAATCGCATTCGTCAGTTCAGATGCACACGTAGTCATGTCCTCAGTCACATTCCGCGAATCGAGACGGCTCCCCGACGAGGACGATAGGAGCAGATACTCACGGCAACAAATGAGTCTTTCCGTGGTTCGGCATAGGTTCGCCAAATATGGGTCTTCCGGGCCGAACGAGAGCATGAGCCATCAACCTTTGTTTGGGTCAGTTCAATCCGTGCGCACGCGCGCCCCTATGCTCACCACATGGCCACGGGAGAACTCCACTTCACGCTGCGCCAACTCGAGTACTTCGTCGCGGTCGCCGAGACCGGCTCGATCAGCGGCGCCGCCGCGCTGTGCCACGTCTCGCAGCCAGGACTCTCCCTCGCGCTCGGGCAACTCGAGGACAGCCTGGGCGTCACGCTCTTCGTACGCAGCCGTTCGAAGGGAACGTCGCTGACGCCGGCCGGCGTCGAGCTCGTCGATCGCGCCCGGCACCTGCTCGCCGACTCAGCACGCTTCCAACTCGAGGCCGAACGTGAGAGCGGTGGCGTGGTCGGGCGCCTCAACATCGGGTGCTACACGACTCTGTCACCGTCGTTCGTCCCGCAGATGCTGCACGGGTTCGGGAACCGGTTCCCTGGAGTGTCGCTCGACTTCACCGAGCGTCCTCAGCCGGAGTTGCAAGACATGCTGCACGCCGGTGAGATCGAGTTGGCCATCATGTATGCCCACCAACTCGATACCACGCTCGAACACATGGTCGTACAATCGTTCCGGCCGTACGTGCTGCTTCCGGAGTCACACCGGCTCGCCGGCGACGAGCCGGTCAGCCTGGCCGACCTGGCGGACGACCCGATGATCCTGTTCGACGTGCCTCCCAGCCGGGCCAACTGGGAGGGGCTGATGACTCACGTGCCGATCGAGCCGGCGATCGCCCACCGCACGCAGAACTTCGAGCTGGTGCGCTGTCTCGTCGGCCGAGGTATGGGCTACTCCGTGCTGTTCCAGCGCCCGCTGGTCGACGTCACTTACGCCGGCGATCGCATCGTGTGCCACGAGATCGCCGAGAACGTACCCCCCACCGATGTCGTGCTCGCCCACCCGGCCGGCGTCCAACTGACGGCGAGAGCCTCGTTGTTCATGCAGTACGTGGGCGCCGAGTTCGCGCCCGGGAAGACCAGCGGCGCGTCCTGAGCAGCGTCGCGCGACCCTCATAAGCTCAACCTGCCGCGGTCACAAGAAATACATGTTTGACGCCTCGCAGGGCGATCGTTAGCTTCGCCACAGAAGGGGATTCGTCGGTCCGTACTGCGCCAATGCGTGGTGCGGCTGTTCGAGAGGTGAGTCGATGTATTGCTCCCACTGGCGCGTCACACATGACGCGAACATTCATATAGACGCGCAGGTTTTACAGATAAATGGTGATCATGCGTCCGGTGCCGCACGTTCAGTCTTCCGCGTCGCGGAGCAACGCCCTTGGCGTCCGATCGGTGCGCCGGCCGTTGGCTCGACACATGTGCGGCAACGGACAGTGAACGGTTCCGGCGAGACGATCTCGCGCGGCAAGGTAACCGACCCTCTGCCCACGATCACGATGTTGGAGGGTGCGGCGATAGCCCGCGGAGCTGCCGCGCTCACGGCCGCCCAGCTCGAAGCCGCCCATGCGACGAACGACCTGGTGCGCCAGCACCTCGACGAGCCGTTCCTGCCTGCAGCCGTCGCACTCGCGCGCAGCTTCCACCAGCAACTCGTCGGTGCGTGTCCGAACCAACACATGGTCGCACTGCTGGCCGCGCAGGTGGCTGGGCTCGGGCCAGTATCCCCGCCGGTGGTGAGCCGCGCGCTGCTCGAACGAGCTGCTGACGAGCACAGCGAGTTGCTCGATCTGGTCCGCTCGGGCGCCCCGCTCAGCTCGATCGAGCGCTTCGCCCGACACCACGCCAACGGCGCGCACGCGTGCTGCGGGTGACAGCCCGACGGGGAGTGAGCGCCCTGTGACCGTGTTCCCACATCACGTCGACATGGTCGGCAGCATGCTCCGCCCCGCAGAGTTGGTCGAGGCCCGCGCTGCCCACGACGCCGGCCGGATCGACCTGGCCGCCCTCCGCTCCGTCGAGGATCAGGCGATCACCGCGCTCGTGCGGCGCGAGGAGGCAGTCGGCCTGCCGGCCGTCACCGACGGAGAGTTCCGTCGTACCTACTGGCACCTCGACTTCCTGACCGGGCTCGGAGGTATCGAAGCCCAGGAACGGCCACGGCCGAAGGACTTCGACGGCGGCTTCAAACCACCGATCCCGGCCGTGGTCGGCAAGGTTCACCACACCGAGCCGATCTTCGCCGACGCGTTCGGCTTCTTGGCCGATGCGGTGACCACCTCGCTCGCCAAGGTCACCGTGCCCGGGCCCGGGATGGCCCACTTCCTCGGCGGCCCCAGCGCGATCGACGCCGGCACGTACCCCGACCACGACGCGTTCTGGGACGACCTCGCCGCGGCGTACCGGGCCGAGGTCGCCATGTTGTACTCACGCGGCTGCCGCTACCTGCAGTTCGACGACATCAGCTTCGCCTACCTTTGCGACTCCGACGTGCGCGCGCAGATGCGCGAGCGCGGCGAGGACCCCGACGAGCTCGTGATCCGGTACCGCGACGCCCTGAACGCGGTCACGGCCGACCGGCCCAGCGACCTGCTCGTCACCACCCACATGTGCCGCGGCAACTTCCGCAGCAAGTGGGTCGCCAGCGGAGGGTACGAGCCCGTCGCCGAGGCAGTCTTCGGCGGACTCGACGTCGATGCCTTCTTCCTCGAGTTCGACAGCGAACGTGCCGGTGGGTTCGAGCCGCTGCGCCACCTGGCCCCCGGACGCACCGCAGTGCTCGGTCTCGTGACGTCGAAGACGCCCGAGCTCGAGCGCCCCGACGACCTGCGCCGGCGGCTCGACGACGCCAGCAAGTACGTACCGCTCGAACGGCTGGCGATCAGCCCGCAGTGCGGTTTCTCGAGCACCCACCACGGCAACGACCTGACCGAGGACGACCAGTGGCGCAAGCTCGAACTGCTCGTCGAGTTGGCCGACGACGTCTGGCAGTAGCCGCAGCGCTACGGGTTACGGAGCAGGTGCACCAGCGAACTGGTGTCCCAGCGCTGCCCACCGCGGGCTGCGACCTGAGCGTAGAACTGATCGATCAGCGCGGTCACCGGGAGCCGTGCCCCGATCCGCTCGGCCTCGGCCAGGCAGATCGCTAGGTCCTTGCGCATCCACTCCACCGCGAACCCGAAGTCGAACTCCCCTGCCGCCATCGTGCGCGCCCGGTTGTCGAGCTGCCAACTCGCTGCCGCGCCCTTGCCGATCGTGTCGACCACGGCATCGATGTCGAGCCCAGCCTGCTGGGCGAAGGCGACGGCCTCGGAGAGACCCTGCACCACACCCGCGATGCAGATCTGGTTGACCATCTTCGTGGTCTGGCCCGCTCCGGCCGGGCCCATCAGTGTGATCTGGCGGGCGTAGGCATCGATCACGGGTACCGCCGTGGCGAACACGGCCTCATCGTCACAGCCGCACATCACGGTGAGCTGGCCGTTCTCGGCCCCGGCCTGTCCGCCCGACACGGGGGCGTCGACGAACCCGATCCCGGCGGCCGCGCACTGCGCGGCCAACTCGCGGGCGACGTCGGCCGAGGCGGTGGTGTGGTCGACCAGTGTGGCACCGGCTGCCATCGCCGGCAGGGCCAACCCAGAGACCTCGCGCACGTCGTGGTCGTTGCCCACGCACATCATCACGAACTCGGCGTTCGTCACCGCGTCGGCCGGGTTGCCGGCAGCCGCCTGGCCGTGCGCCGCGACCCACGCCTGGGCCCGGGCGGGCGTGCGATTGAACACCGTCACCGTGTGACCGGCACGGGCGAGATGGCCGGCCATCGGGCCGCCCATGACACCCAGACCAAGAAACGCGACGCGAGCCATATCGACTCCTCTCAGACCTCGCCGAGGTCGTAGCTGGCAACGGTGCATCCGACCGCGAAGATCGGGATCGGAGCGTAGAAATGGACGGTGCCGCGCGCCCTGCCGGCAGCCGCGCTAACGGCGATGAACGTACGGATCTCGAAGGCGCCCTGCCCGGCTGCCGCGTACGCCGCGGCGTCGGTGTAGTCGAGCAGCGCGTCGCGGTCGTTGGCGCACCACCGGTCGAGGAAGTCGCGGTCCCACGCCTCGTTGATCTTCCCCGAGTCGGGCGTGGCCGGCCAATGCGAGATGCCGCCCGTGCCGACGATCGCGATCCGTTCCGGGAGCTGGTCGGCGGCCCGCCGCAGCGCCTCGCCGAACGCCCAGGCACGGTGCAGCGGAGCTAGCGGTGGGCCCTGGCAGTTGATGTTGACCGGCACGATCGGCAGGTCGAAGCGCGGTGTCAGGAAGTGCAGCGGTACGGCGATGCCGTGGTCGCAGCGCCACTCCTCGGCGTAACTCACGTCGACGGTCTGCATGACCTCGGTGATCAGCCGCTGCGACAGGTCGCGGTCGCCCGGTGCCGAGAACTTCGGGATCTTCAGCCAGTCGCTGTCCTCGATCGGGCCGTCGTAGTGGTCGGCCATGCCGATCGCGAAGCTCGGCATGTTGTCCATGAAGAAGTTGGCGAAGTGCTCGGCAGCCACGACGATCAGGGCGTCGGGGCGGGTTGCCTCGATCGCTACGCGCATTGCATCGAAGGCCGAGTAGAACTCGTCGCGCACGGCCGGGTCGGCTCGTTCGGCTCGGCCGGTGATACCCGGAGCGTGGCTGCACACACCGGCGTAGACGAGTGCCACGTCAGGCCTCCTCGGCGTCGACGCCGGCGTATCCCGTCATCGCGTAAACGCCGGCTCGCACGGGTCCGTGGCGGGCCACGCCGTCGCGCATCAACTGGAGGTAGTCGTTCCATTCGATCTGGTGCCACGCGGCGAAGTGCATGAGAATCTGCCCGTTGACCCCGAAGTGGTAGAGCAGGCCGATGTCGGCGCGGGCGATCGCATCGGCCTCCTCGTCGGTGAGCTCATACGGTGCGGTGGCTGACACGCGGTCCTCGATGTAGCGCTCCTGCAGCCGCGGGTCGCGGTTGAACTCGTACAGGAACTTCTGGACCGCGTACAGGCTCACCAGTTCTCGAGCAGTTCGTCGAGCGCCGTGTTGGCTGCGTAGAGCCCTTCGAAGTTGGCGAAGTACATGCACGTATTGAACACCGCGCGGATGGTCTGGTCGGCAGTCATGCCCCACGCTTTGCCGAGCAGTGCCGACTCGCGCAAGCCCTCGACCGACTGCTCGATCGTGTGATGACGCAGCATGAGGTACGGGGCGAGTTGCTTGGGCACCGTCTTGAGGGTGACCTCCCAGCGGGCGCGGTTCAGCTTCACGAACTTCGGGTTGTACTTGATGCCGAACTCGATCGACTCAGGCACGTACCCGATCAGGTCGCCATACCACTGACGCAGGTTGGCCTGGTCGGCCTCGGTGAGTTCGCGCGTCGACAGGTCGAGGCCGCACTTGAAGGCATCGGGGTCGGGTTCCCAGCCTTCTGGCCAGTCGGGCTTGCGCGGCGGCTCGCCCCACACCGGCAGGAAGTCGCCGACCGCGTGGTACACGTGACCGAGCCCGCGCATGCCGGCGTAACACTGGGTGAACATCACCAGGTCGAGCAGGTTTTCCTTGGTGAGGCCGTTGCGGCGCAGGGTGTCGAACTCGTTGCGGATGCCGGTCTCCCACCCCAACATGATGTAGGTGTGAATGTTCTGGCAGCTCTGCAGTGTCACCGCGCTGGCACCTGCGGGACGGCCGAACAGGTCCGACGCCCACCGTGAGATCTTGCCGAAAGCCGGGTTGTAGTCGAGCTGCAGGCTGGTCGCGTACATCTCGTAGAGCGGGCCGCGCCAGCTCCAGGTCATCGCCAGAGCGCCGTCGACCTCGTCTTTCGACGTCTCGTCCAGGTTGTGCAGGTCAAGCCCTTCACTGAATGCCACTGTGTGTTCCTTGTCGTCTCGTCGTCGTGCAGTTCGTCGTGTTCGTCGGTTGTCGCAGCCTGGGTCAGTCCCAGTTCTCGAGGATCGGGTCGATCACCTTGGCGGCCGCGTCGAGGCCTTCGAAGTGCGTGAAGTACATCGAGCAGTTGGTGACCGCCCGCTGGATGAGTTCAGGCGTGAGCCCCCACGCCTTGCCCAGCAGAGCCGCCTCACGAAGGCCTTCCAGGTTCTGGATGCGCGTGTGGTAGCCGAGCAGCGTGTACGGGATCAGCTGCTTGGGAGCGACCTTCATGGTCACCTCCCAACGTGCCCGGTTGAGCTTGATGTACTTCGGGTTCCACTTGATCCCGAACTTGATCGAGTCAGGCACGTACCCGATCGTCTCCTCGTACCACTTCGTGAGGTTCTCGAGGTCGGACGGCGTGAGCTCGCGAGTCGACAGGTCGAGCCCGCACTTGAGGGCGTCGTTGTCCGCCGCCCAGCCCTCGGGCCATTCGGCCTCCTTGGTGGTCTCCCCCCAGGCCGGCAGCATGTCGCCGACCGCGTGGTACACGTGGCCGAGCCCGCGCATGCCCGCGTAGCACTGCGAGAACATCACCAGGTCAAGGATCTGCTCCTTCGTCATGCCGTTGCGCCACAGCACGTAGAATTCGTTGCGGATGCCGGTCTCCCAGCCCACCATCATGTAGTGGTGGATGTTGGTGCAACTGGCCAGGAGCACGTTGCGCGAGCCCGACAGGCGCCCGAACACCTCGCCGCTCCAGCGCGAGAGCTTGCCGAAGTCGGGAGCGTGGTCCATGTAGATGCTCATCGCGTACGTCTCGTACAGCGGGCCGCGCCAGCTCCAGATGTGTGAGAGGTTCTGGTCGACCTCTTCCTTCGTCGTCTCGAACACGTTGTCGAGATCGAGCCCTTCCCTACGCTGCGACATGTACTCCACTCCTTGACGGCGTTCCCCGACGGAACCGTTCAGATCGTATCATATATTACCCCTGGCACACTCAACGGAATCACTCGACCGGCGCGTCACCGAGCTGGCCGATCGGCTCGAGATCGGCGACCTCATCGTCAGGTACGCATTGCTCCTCGACGAACGCCGGATCGACGACTATGCGGCGCTGTTCACGACCGACGGCGAGTGGGTCGGGAATATGGGCCGGGCCGCCGGGCGCGAGCAGATCGTGACACTCATGCGCGCCGGCCTCGACGTGACGACCGACGAGTCGCAGGGCAGCTACCACTTCGTCTTCAACCCACACATCGACGTGTCGGGCGACACGGCCAGCGCCCGCAGCGGCTTCGCTTTCGTTGCCCGCGACCCCGAGGATCAACCCGACGTCCGGATGATCGGGCACTATGAGGATCTCCTCGCCCGAACCTCCGAGGGCTGGCGCTTCACCCGCCGCCAGGCCTTTCTCGACATCCCCTGGAAGCGCACGCCGCGCTGGTGAACCCGAACCACTTCAGCGCAGCGCCCGCGCCAGGCGCAGCTCGGGGAAGTGACAGCCCAGCGCTCCCCCACCGTGAGCGTCGAGGTCACGCACGAGCGTGTCGCGGGTGCGCCGGGCCAAAGCAGGATCGACGTCGAAGGCGACGCTCCAGTCGGTTTCGGTGAGCTGCTGCGGGCAGTGCGCGGCGTCGCCGAGCAGGACCAGGCGAACGGCGCCGTCGTGCACCGAATACAGCGAGTGGCCGGGCGTGTGACCGGGAGCGTGGATCCGCCGGATTGCCGGCGTGACGTCGACGTCGCCATCGACTAGCTCGACGAGGCCGCGTCGGTCGAGTTCGTGGAGCGCGTGCAACGTGTGCTCGGGCAGGGGCACTACCCCACCCCGGCGAGTAACGAAGTAGTCCCAGTCCCCCTCGCCGATCACCGTGCGCGCCTCCCCGAACACCGGCATACCCGTCCGCGGGTCACCGATCGTGCCGGCATGGTCGCCGTGGAGGTGCGAGAGAGCGACGACGCCAATGTCGCTCGGTGCGAACCCCTGCGCGGCGAGCGCCGGCAACAGGTTGCCGCCGACCAGCCGGCCGCGGCCCTGGTGGTCGACCGGGCCGATGCCCGTGTCGATCAGCACGTTCTTCTCGGCGGGCACGACGAAGCACCCGACCGGCAGGCGCACCTCGCCGTACTGGGCCGCGAGCAAGTCGTACGCGCCCGTCGGTGCGTCCGGCGCGCCGACGAACGTGGGGCTCATCAGCAGGTAACCGTCCGACACGCCGATCACGGTGTGACGTCCGACCCCCAGCCGGACCACAGCGCCGGCCGAGACCGGGTCGGCGATCCGCCGGGCGAGCAACTCGGCCGGGCCCGGGTCGGCGCTCACGCGGGCGGCGCTTCGATTCCCGACTCGACGCCGATACAGACCCAACTGCGGAATTCGACGCCGTCGAACCAAACGGGGAGGTCAACCTCACCGGCCGCCCTACGTCGACGCAGGTCGGCGCGCCACGTGTCGGGGTCGCCCTCGAACTCGTAGAGCGCAAGGTGCCATTCCGAGCCCTTGTCGGCTTCGGCACCGCTCGTCAACGTCGCCGCGAAGCGCTCGGCTCGCAGCAAGCCGGGCACCTCGACGTTCTCTCGTGCGTGATGGGCGTACCAGGCGTTGTACTCCTCCGCCGACACCCCCTCCGGCCTCCGGCTGAACACTGCATACACGTTGCGGCTCATCACCGCCTCCCTTCACTCAGGTCGCTGACACCGTTCACGCGACGGCTGCCTCCACGCTCTCCGCACGGAGCCGGTCGCGCCGCACCATCCATCCGCCCCACGCGGCCGAAGCCGCGGCGAACCCGGCCGCCGCCACGATCGCAACGCGCGGAGCACTCACCTCGGCGAGCCATCCGAGCACCGGCGCACCGAGCGCGAACGCGCCCAAGAAGCACGCCGAGTGGAGCGCCATGATCCGGCCCCGCGCCCGCGGGTCGCTGTGGATCTGGAGCGTCGTGACACTGGCCGTGAACACCGACATGCTCACGATCCCCACGACCATCGCCCACACCGCCAGCAGGGGCACCCACGGCACGAGCGCCAACCCGACCATGACGGCCGCGAACCACAGGTTGCCCCTCACCAGGTCGCGGGCCTCGATCCTTCCGCGCCTGGCGACCGAGAGCGCGCCGATGACAGAGCCGATGCTGAGGCACGTGTAGATGAACGTGAACGTGCCCGTCGAGCGCCCAAACGTGTCCTTCACCAGCAGCGGCACCAGCACCGTGAAGTTGTAGGCCGCGCCCGCGAGGGCGGCCATGCCGACCGGCAGCCGCAGGGCGGGCTGCGAGCGGATCTGGTGGAGGCCGTAGCGGATCTGGCCGCGCGCCTTGGGCAGCGGGACCGGCCGGCGCATCTTGGAGGGGTCCATCCGGAACAGCGCGGCGAGCACGGCCACGTACGAGATCGCGTCGATACCGAACGCGGCCGAGTAGCCGAACAGCACGATCAACACCCCACCGAGCGCGGGGCCGATCACGGTCGAGCTCGTCATCAGCGCGCTGTTCAGGTTGACCGCGCTGGTGACCTCGCTCTCGGGCACGGTCTCGGCGACGATCGCTCTGCGGCATGGGTTGTCGAACGAGGCCAGCACCCCGCCCATGCAGGCCAGCGTGCAGATCGCCGCGACCGGCGGTTCGTCGAGCGAAGCGACGACGAACAGGGCCGCCGACTGGACCGCCCCGAGCGCCTGGACGCGGATCAGCATCTTGCGTTTGTCGGAGCGGTCGGCGAGTGTGCCGGTCCACGCCGAGAGCAGCAGCACGGGGGCGAACTGAAAGGCGTTGATCAGGCCGAGCACGAACCCCCTGTTGGTGAGCTCGTACACCAACAGGCTCTGCGTCAGCAGGGTCAGCGAGTTGCCGATCTGGGAGATGCCCTGGCCGATGAAGAACAGGCGAAAGTTGGGCACCTTCAGAGCGCTGAAGGTGCGCGACGCCGGCCGCACGGCCGTCAAAGGTCGGCTCGGCGGCCGGCGCTGATCTGGAAGTTGTGCGGGTAGCCAACGTACGGACGACTGACCGCGTCGAGGCGCGCGACGTGGTCGGGCTCGAGCGCCCACCCGGTCGCGGCGAGGTTGTCGCGAAGCTGCTCGGGAGTGCGCACGCCGACCAGCGGAGCCGTCACCCCAGGCCGGTCGAGCAACCAGTTCAACGCCACCTGGGCTGCGCTGTGACCGGTCTCGTGGGCGACCTCACGAACGGCGTCGACGACGTCGAGACGGTTGCCGCGCAGCCGGTCACGGGTGCTGACCCGCTCGCCTGCCCGGGTGCCCGGCGGCGGTGGTGCGTCACGCGCGTACTTGCCAGACAGAACTCCACCGCCGAGCGGGCTCCAAGGGATGACCCCCAGCCCGGCATGAACGCACAGCGGGATCAGCTCGAGCTCGACGTCGCGGGCGATCAAGGAGTACTCGGGCTGGAGGCTGACCAGTGGTGTCCAGCCATGCAACGCCGACGCCCCGATCGCTGTTGCGAGCTGCCAGGCGGCGTAGTTGCTGACGCCGACGTAGCGCACCAGCCCGCGCCGCACGAGGTCGTCGAGCGCCGACATCGTCTCCTCGGCCGGGGTAGAGGGATCCCACATGTGAATCTGGTAGAGGTCGATCCAGTCGGTGCGCAGCCGCCGTAGCGAGCCTTCGATCGAGGCGCAGATGTGGCGACGCGAGGCGCCGGTGAGATTCGCCCCGTCACCGAATGGCAGGCCGCACTTGGTCGCCAGCACGATGTCGGCTCGACGCGCCCCGAGGATCTCGCCGAGGATCTCCTCGGAAGCGCCCGCGCCGTACACATCGGCGGTGTCGACGAAGTTGCCGCCGGCGTCGAGATAGCCGCCGAGGATCTCGGCGCTCGCGGCGGCATCGATCTCGCGGCCGAACGTCATCGCGCCGAGCGCCAGCTCGGACACGAACGTTCCCGTGTTGCCGAGCCGTCGCTGTCTCATTGCATAAATCGTATCAGATCAATCAGAACGTGGCCGAAACCGCGGTATCGTCACGCCCTCCACTAACGACTCGAAGAACACCTCGACTTGGTCATTCACCAGAGGAGCGGGCCCGGTGTAGCGGGCGGTCATCAACGGCCCCTCGTCGAGCTCGATCACCGCGATCACATATGGAACGTCGGCACCAAACGCCGGATGTAGCGCCCGGTGGTACACCGCGAAGCTCCAGATCCGCCCGGTGCCGGCCACGTCGACCCACGTCGCGCTCCGGTCGAGGCAGTCCGGGCAGCCGCTCAGCGGCGGCCAACGGAGGTGCCCACAGGCGTCGCAGCGCTGCACGACCAAACGCTGCTCGTTGGCGGCCTGCCAGAACGGCCCAGCCACACGGTCGTCGAGGTTGGGAACCATTGGTGCACCCATCACGCATCCTCTCGGTTCGACAGGATCGAGCAGGCCGCCTTCGAGAACGCCTGGCTCGAGCAGTACATGGCAATCTCCGCATCGGCCACCTGGCGTGGCCCCGCCGCGCCGCGCAGTTGGCGGACCGCCTCGACGAGGTGCATCCACCCCCACGCGTACGATTCCGAGAGCTGTCCGCCGTGGGTGTTGGTCGGCAGGGTGCCACCCGGTGCGGTGTTGCGCTCGGCGAGGAACGGGCCGGCCTCGCCGATCCCGCAGAACCCGTAGTACTCCAGCATCTGGAGCGTCCACACCGCCGTAGGGTCCTGCACGTAGAGCACATCAACGTCGGCCGGGGTCAGGCCGGTCGACTGCCAGATCGCCGACGCCGCGTCGCGCAGCCAGGGCCGCGTCAGGTACTCGTGCGTGTGCTCGCCGCGCACACCCGATTGCTCGGCCATCCCGACGACGTAGGCGGGGGTGTGGCGCAGGTCGGCGGCCCGCTCGGCAGAGGTGACGACCAACGCCACCCCCCCGTCGGAGATCATCGTCACGTCAGCGCGGCGGAGCGGCTCGACCAGGTACGGCTGGGCGAGATAGGCGTCCATCGGCAGCGGATCCTGAAAGATCGCGGCCGGGTTCATCTGGGCCCATTCGCGCTGGGCGACGGCGATCGAGCCGAACTGCTCGTCGGTCGTTCCGTACAGGCTCTTGTGACGCTGGAGCGCGAGCGCCGCGTGCCCGGCAATGTGCACCAGCCCGGACGCGCTTGCCAGGTCGACCTGGAAGTTGACCGGGCCGGTGAAGTCGGCCTTGGCCGACCGGGCGTTGGCGCCGTAGCACATCACGATCACGTCGGCCATGCCGGTGACGATCGCCTGGACGGCGAGGTGCAGCGAGAAGTTGCACGTGCCGTAGTCGAGACTCTGCGAGTACCGCGGGTTGATGCCGAGCAAGCCGCCGACGGCGACGTCGTTGCCCAGCCCCTGCACCGACTTGCAGGCAATCAACCCGTCGACGTCGTCGAGCGCCAGCCCGGCGTCGTCGAGCGCCAGCCTGATCGCGTCGACGGCCAGCTCTTCCACCGCCATCCCGGGCAGCTCGCCCTGCTTGGTGTGGCCGACGCCGACGACGGCCACCTTCCCTCGAATCGACATGATCGTGCTCCTTCCTCGAACGCCTATCGCTTCGGCGACGTGAGGCTGACCCCACCGTCGACCACCAGCGCCTGCCCGGTCACATATCTCGCCCGGTCCGACAGCAGGTAGCGCACCGCGTGGGCGGTGTCCCAGCTGGTGCCCTCGACACCGAGCACCGACGCTGCGCGCCGTTGCTCGCGCTGCTCATGCGTCATCTGGCGCCCGAGCAGAGCATCGGTCTGGACCGGGCCGACCACGACGCAGTTGACGCGAACCCCGTCCGGCCCGTGCGACACTGCCATAGAGCGGGTCAGCGAGATCACCGCACCTTTCGTGGTCGCGTACGGCGCCTCGTCGCGCGGGCGCAACGCGCGCAGCGAACCGATGTTGACGATCGCGCCGCCTCCGGCGGCGACCATCGCCGGTATCGCGTGGCGCGACAGGTTGACGATCGCCATCACGTTGGTACGCCAACTGTCGGCCCAGGCCTCGGCCGACGAGGCGACCACGTCGCCGGTGTGTGGCACGCCGACGTTGTTGTCGAGCAGGTCGATCCGGCCGTACGCGTCGAGCGCCGTGCGCACGACCTCGGCGCACGCCGCGTCGTCGCCGACATCGGCGGCCACCGCGAGCGCGTCGCCGCCTTCCCCGCGGATCAGCTCGGCGGTGCGCTCGGCCGGCTCACGGCGTCGGCCGACGCACACGACGCGCGCGCCGGCCCGGGCGAGCACCAGGGCGGCCGCCCGCCCGTTGGTCAGGCCGTTGCCATCGGCGCTCGCGCCGGTGACGATCGCGACGCGCCCGTCGAGTCGGTCGCTCGGCTCGTCCGGCCAGTCAGCCGACATTCCACTGTGCGCCGAAGCAACACATCACGGTGCCTGTGTAGAAGCTGGCGCGCGGCGAGGCGAGGAAGCCGACGGCGTACGCCATGTCCTCCGGGGTTCCGAGCCGGCCCACAGGGATCCGGGCGATCGCGTGGGATCGGTCGTTCTCGTCCTCCGGGGCGCCCTTCTTCGTGACGTGCGGGTGCGACAGGTCGTTGCGCTTCGTGTCAATCGCGCCCGGGGCGACGTCGTTGACGGTGATCCCGTACGGCCCCAGTTCGATCGCAAGACACTTCGTCAACGCTCGCAGGGCGCCCTTCGCAGCAACGTTGTGCGCGCGGTTGGCGATCCCGATGAACGCGTCCGGCCCGGTGATGTGGATGAGGCGGCCCCACCCCTTCTCCTTCATCCCGGGGACAAATGCCTTGGCGAGCTTGAACGACGCGTGCAGCTGGATGTCGAAGATCCGATACCAGTCCTCGACCGACATGTCGAAGAACGATTGGTGAGGCCGAAGAGCAGCGTTGGACACCGAGATGTCCACCCCGCCGAGGCTCGCCCCACACTCAGCGATCGCATCGATTGTCGACTGCGTCGACATGTCGCCGACCACGGTCTCGGCCTGCACCCCATGCTCGCGCGCGCTCACTGCGACGGCGTCTGCTTCGTCCTGGTTGGAACGGGTGTTGATGATGACATTCGCGCCGCGAGACGCCAGCTCGAGCACGATCGCTCGGCCAATGTTGCGACCCGACCCCGTCACCAGCGCCGTCTTGGATTCCAGATCTCGAACCATTGCTTCTCCATTTGCTGTTTCGTGGAGCGATTGCTCCGGGGACCGTGTTCATCGCCAAGGCGCTCGAGCGCCGGCGGCTCCGTGACTACACGACGTTGTCGTCGATCAACCGCGAGATCTCCCCACTCGACAGGCCGAGCAGGTCGCCGAGCACGTACTCGTTGTCCTCGCCGTAGCCCGGCGCACCGCGCTGGATCGGACCGCCGACATGGGGCGGGGTGTCCTGAAGACGCACGGGTACCTCGGCCACCGGCCAGGTACCGATCTTCGTGCCGGTGACCTCGGTCAGCCAGCCGAGGTGGGCCAGCTGCGGGTCGGTGTCGCACCGGTCCTCGGCGGTCTGGCACACGCCAGCCGCGACACCCGCCGCCTGGAGCCGGTGCATCAGCTCGTAGCGGTCCTGGGTGGCGGTCCACCCGGTGACCGCGCGGTCGAGCCGGTCCTGGTCGGCGACGCGCCCGGCGAGCGTGGCCCACGCCGGCTCGGCCGACCACGCCGGGCGGCCGGCCACGGCGCCGAGCGCCGCCCACTGGGCGTCGTCAAAGCAGGCAATCGCGATCCAGCGGTCGGTGCCCGCGCACGGGTAGATCCCGTGCGGTGCGGCAGACACATGAGGTGACCGGTTGCCCGTACGCTCCCACGCCTGCCCGTTGACGGCGCGGTCGAG
Source organism: Ilumatobacter sp. (assembly GCA_035556435.1). GTDB lineage: Bacteria > Actinomycetota > Acidimicrobiia > Acidimicrobiales > Ilumatobacteraceae > Ilumatobacter. Next base: position 124,842 of record DATMEY010000037.1, read on the forward strand.
CAACGCCGTGCCACTCACGAACAGACCGGTCTCGGTCTGCGAGGCGTCGATCCACTGCCCTTCGCCGGTTCGCTCGCGGTGGACGAGCGCGCCGAGGATCGCGCTGGCGAAGCTGTACGCGCCGATCCAGTCGAGGTACGAGTACCCCCAGCCCACCGGCATTGCCGGCGACGGCAGGCCGGACATCTCCGAGAGACCAGCCAGGCTCGCCGCGATCGGGCCGATCGCACGGAAGCGCCCGTAGCTACCCGCCGACCCCATGCCGGATTGCTGGGCGTAGATCACGTCGGGCCGGATCTTGCGGAGTTCGTCGTAGCCGAGGCCCCAACGGTCCATCACGCCAGGCGAGAAGCCCTCCGACACGACATCGGAGATCCGCACGAGCTCGCGGGCGATCTCGAGGCCGCGCGGGTGACGCACGTTGAGCGAGATCCCGAGCTTGCCCGGGTTCTTGTTGTTGAACTGGCCGCCCATGTCGCGGTCGGTGACGCCGTCCAAGGGGGCCGTTGCCGCACTGCGTGCGGCGCGCCCACCGACCGGCGCCATCGCGCCCATCCGGGTGTCGGGGTTGGCGGCCCACTCGACCTTGATGACCTCGGCGCCGAGCGCGGCGAGAAAGCGTGTACCCCCGGCCGAGGCCAGGAACCAGCCGAAGTCGAAGATCCGCACGCCGCCCAGCGCGAACGGCTTGCCGAGCGCTGAGGTCACCTCGGCGGTGGAACCTCGCACGGGCTCGTGGACTGCCACGATCCGCACGGGCTCGTCGCTGGGCCGATCGAGGATCGCCCGATCGGCGTCGAGTCGCGGAGCAGGCCCTCCGACCTGCCAGTCGGTGGCAGTCGACAGCCACTTGCTCGTGGCGTACGGCAGTGGGCCGAAGCCCTCGTGCTCAACCGTCGAGTACGTGCCGCGCACCGTCCAGTGATCGTCGTCGACGTTCTCCTCCGGGCGCCGCAGCGGCACACAGAACAGACCTGCGTCTTGGGCCTCGCGCCACGGGAACTCGGCGTACGTGAACTTGCGCACGAGGCGCTGCATCATGTCCATCGCCTGGGCGGCCTGCTCCATGTCGTCGGCCGAGCTGCCCGGGATCGCGCGCACGTCGGTGGCCTGCGTGCTCTCGGCGAGCCCACCACGCATCCCGTACTTCTCGAGGAAGGCGACGACGTTGTGCTGGTCCTTGGCCCCGACGATGGTCGTCATGATCCAGCGCCCGTCCTTGGTCTGCTGGATCAGCGGTGCCGGCGACACCCGCTCGGTCGCGTGGCGGCAGGTCTGCCGGTACACGGGCTGACGCCGCATCACCCAGCTCATCAGATCAATCTCGGTGTTCTTGGCGACCGCCTCGTGGACGGCCAACGACACGTGCTGGCCGGCGCCGGTGCGCAGCCGCACGAAGTAGGCCGCGAGCACACCCATCGCGACCTGCTCTCCGGCGATGTGGTACGACTGCCACATCTGGGGCGCCATCGGAGGCAGGTCGTAGGTGCCATCCGGACGCGGGTCGTAGCCGCAGTTCATCGCCACCCCGCCGAGTGCGAGGTGCACCAGGTCCGACCCGCGGTAGTCGGCCCACGGTCCGTCGTCACCGAACGGTGTGACGCGCGCGGTGATCAACCCCGGGTGGCGAGCGCGCAGATCGTCGAGCGCGCAACCCACCTCTGCCAACCGGCCGCGGGGGGTCGAGTCGACGACGACGTCGGCACCAGCGACGAGCCGAGCCAACGAATCGCGTCCCTCGGCACCGTCGAGGTCGAGACACACCGAGCGCTTGCCGCGGTTGTAGTGCCAGAAGAACAGCGAGCGTTCCGGATTGGGCCGTCCGCCAACGAACGGCCCAATCCGCCGAGACGGTGCTCCCTCGGGCGGCTCGACCTTGACGACTTCGGCACCGAGCCCCATCAGGAGCAGCCCGGCGTACTCGACCGTCTCGTCACCGATCTCGACGACGCGGGTACCCGAGAGCGGTCCTGGCTTGCCCACGACCTGAATCATATACGATTCGACGTCAAACTACACAGGGATCTTGTAGAGCTTGGCGGCGTTGTCCTGCATGATCTTGCGCACGACCCGCGGTTCGAGGTCCTTGAGCTTCTCCTCGGAACGCTCGACCGGCGACGGGTACAGGCTGGTCGGGTGCGGGAAGTCGGTCTCCCACAAGATGTTGTCCTCGCCGATCCGATCGATCAGCACCGTGGGGCCGGCATCCTCGAACCAGAACGTGCCGTACACCCCCCGCTGGAACATCTCCTTGGCCGGCGGCAGCTCGGGCGGGCCCATCCCCTCGAACTCCTCGCGGTACTCGTAATCGACACGCTCGAGCACGAACGGGATCCAACCGATGCCGGACTCCACCGACACCCACCGCAGCTTCGGGTAGCGGATCAAGATGTCGCTGGCGACGATGTTGGCGAGGAAGCGGGCGTTGGCCAGCTCGATCTGCACCGACCGCACGGGCTTGCCGGCCCGCTCAGGCAGCGACGGCCACGACGCCCCCGGGCCGTCAGCGGCGACCTCGACGTTGCGGGCACCGATGTGGATGTCGATCGGCAGCTCGAGGTCCTCGAGCGCCTCGTAGAGCGGGTTCCAATCAGGCTGGCCAAGGTCGGGCAGTCCGCCGAGGTGCGGCTCACCGGCCATCGTCACCCCGGTCAGGCCGAGCTCCTTGACGCGCTGCGCCTCGAGCACCGAAGCCGGGATGTCCCAGAACGGCAGCACCGCCTGCGGGTACAGGCGGCCCGGCCCTTCGGCCTGCCACTCGGCCATCGCATCGTTGTAGATCTTGACGATCTCGACCGAGTAGTCGCGATCGAGGTTCTGGATCAGCGTCGGCGTGGCGAAGCCGAGCACGTTGGGGTAGACGATCTGGGCGTAGATGCCCATCTCGTCGAGCATCTCGACGCGCGCCTTGGCGTCGTACGAGGCCGGGTGGACGTCGCCGCGGGCCGCTCCTCCGAGCATGTCGGCGTCGTAGTAGGCGACCTTGCGCCCCTTGGTGTCGACGAAGCTGACACCGCTGTCCTTGGGCCCCTGGCGACCGTCGATGAACCAGTGCGGCCGGCCGTTGTCGGCGATCCGCACTTGCGGGACGCGGTCTTGGTACTTGGCCGGCGCCCGGCTCGTCCACAGGTCGAGCGGCTCGGTGTAGTGCGAGTCCGCATCGATCAGCTTGAGCCCGGCGAACGGTCCAGTTGTCCTCAGTTTCAGCATCAGTCTCTCCTCAATTGGGGGTCTGTTCGATGGGGATCGAGCTGGGGGTCGTCCCCGTTGGGTAGCCGCCGCGAGAGCGTCACCGACCTCACGGCGGCCTCAACCGGAAAGTGACATGCGACCTGCCGCCCGTCCCCCAGGTCGCGGAGCTCGGGTTGGTCGTCGGCGCAGCGCGCTTCGGCGCGTTCGCAGCGAAGCCGGAACCGACATCCCAGCGGGGGGTCGAGTGGTGACGGAACCTCCCCTTCGAGGAGGCGATCGTCAACCTCGCGGTCTGGGTCGGCGACAGGCACGGAGTCCAGCAACGCCCTCGTGTAGTGGTGCGCCGGATTGCGGGTCAAGGTCGTCCCCGGCCCGATCTCGACGATCTGTCCGAGGTACATGACCGCGATCCGGTCCGAGATGTTGTGGACCACCGAGAGATCGTGGGAGATGAACAGCATCGCCAACCCGAAACGCGTGCGCATGTCGTCGAGGATGTTGAGCACCTGTCCCTGGATCGACACGTCGAGCGAGGCCACCGGCTCGTCGCAGATCAACACTTCGGGCTGCATCACCAGCGCGCGCGCGATCGCAACGCGCTGACACTGACCGCCGGAGATCTCGTGCGGTCGGCGATTGCCGATGATGCTGACGTCGAGCCCGACGAGCTCGAGCATGGCCGAGACGCGCTCTGCGATCTCGTCGGGCCTGACACCGGTGATCACCAGCCCCTCGCCCACGATGTCACGGATGCGACGCCTTGGATTCAGGCTCGACACTGGATCCTGAAAGATGAGCTGCATGCGCCGCCGCAACTGCTTGAGCTCGGCACCCGAGAGGCTGGTCAGCTCCCTGCCTTCGAGTTCGACGGAACCTGCGGTCGGCCGTGGGAGTTGGAGGAGCGCCCGGCCCGTCGACGACTTACCCGAGCCCGACTCGCCGACAAGACCAAGCGTCTCCCCTGCGCGGATCTGGAACGAGACGTCGGACACCGCCTCGAGCGATCGCCGTCCGACCTTGAACCTCTGCGTCAAGTGGCGTACGTCGAGCACGACACGGTCCGACGCCGGAGATGCGGCGACCTCGCTCATCGTACGACCTCCACAGACGCCCGCCCGTGCTCGCCGTCATAGCTCGGGTGAATGCATCGGTGCCCATGAGCGAGCGCCGGGTCGGCGGACCACGGCGGGGCCTCCGTCCTGCACTGTTCGGTCGCGACCGTGCAGCGACGCGCGAACCGGCATCCGATGAAGTCGACCGTCGGCTGAGGGGGCTGCCCGGGGATGGTGGCGAAGGTCCCGTGCGGCTCGGAGTCCAACCGCGGGATCGCACGCAACAGCGCCTCCGTGTAGCGGTGGGAGTGCCGCCGGAACACGGCGCTCGTGCACCCGGACTCGACCACCTGGCCGCTGTACATGACCAGCAAGTCGTCGGTGCGGCCGCTGACGACGCCCAAGTCGTGCGAGATCATGATGACGGACATCTGTCGCGCTGCCTGGATCTCCTTCAGGAGGACGAGGATCTGCTTCTGCACGGTCACGTCGAGCGCCGTCGTCGCTTCGTCGGCGATCAGGACGTCGGGGTCTCCGGACAGCGCCGCAGCAATCGTGACGCGCTGGCGCATGCCCCCCGAGAGCTGGTGGGGGTACTGACCGAAGCGCTGCTCCGGAGACGGGATGCCTACGTCTCCGAGGAGCGTGATCACGCGGTCGCGAGCCTCTCCCCGGCTGAGGCCGAGGTGCACTCGCATCCCCTCGCCGATCTGATGCCCAATCGGTACCACTGGATTGAGCGAGGTCAGCGGGTTCTGGAACACCATCGCGATCTCGCGCCCCAACCGTCGGCGCCGCAGCTTGCGGGACACGCCCAACAGATCGGTCCCATTGAGCAAGGCGCGGCCCGTCACTTCGGTGACCTTCGGACCGATGCCCATGATGGAGCGAACCAGCATCGACTTGCCCGATCCGGACTCACCAACGATTCCGATCGTGCGACCGCGTTCGAGTGTGAACGACACGTCGTGGACCAACCTGAGTGGCCCATCCGGTGACGGAATCGTGCAGGACAACCCCTCGACGACCAACGCTGGCTGGTCCGCGCGACGGTCAGAGGAAACAGGTCGCGTCACTATCGCACCTCACTCGGAACAGCTGGGGACTCGGAGCGGCTGGGGCGCCGGAACGCCCCAGCCCAACTCCAACTTGTGTATCGCCTGAGCTCACTCAGCAAGACCCACTTCGGGCCACAACGGGTAGTTCCCGAAGTTGAGCGTCTTCGTGACCAAGACGTCGTCCGTGAACGAGAAGGCAACCACGCCTTGACCCACCCAGTAGAAGGGCAGATCCTTCAAGAACTCTTCCTGAACGATGTCCCATACCTCCTTCTGAGCGGCGATGTCGTCGGGAGGGATCGTCTTCAGCCGCTCGAGTGCTTCGCCGACAGCAGCGTTGTCCCAGCCGAACGAATTCAGGACGCCGGTAGGCGCCACGCCGTCGATCAGCGTCGGGATCGGGTTGCTGTAGTACAAGCCGTTGGGAAGCATCTGATACTCACCGGCACGGCTTGCCGTGATGTAGTCGGCCCCCGTGCGGGTGTCGATCTCGATTGAGACGTTGTCGAATTGAGCGAACTGGCCGACCAGGTAGTTCGACATGACCGCCTGCGCTGCGCTGTCCTGCGTCGTGTATGCAAACTCAACCGGTTTGCCCTCCGCCGCCAACTCATCGAACAGGCGCTGCGCCTCCTCGTGGTCGGGGAGCGGGAAGGTGTAGGCGTCGTCGTAGAACGGCGAGTCCGGCGAGAACATTGCCGTGACAGGTGGCGTGCCGGACGCGAACGCGTCCGCAGCACCGACCGGGTCGAGCGCGAGCTGAACGGCGCGACGGGCTCGCGGATCGTCGAAGGGCGGGCGAGTGTTGTTCAACAGCACGTTCGAGCCGCCGCTGGTATACGTGACGATCGCGTCGACACCGTCCGCGTCGAGCATCGCTTGGACACTGCCGGCGCCGTTCGGCGAGGCCAACTGAGCCGTGCCCGTCGTCATTGCCGACACCTGCTGAGACTGGTCCGGCAGGTTCTCGAACGTGATCTGGTCCAGGTATGGCTGCCCAGGGCGGAACGTCTCGAAGTTCGGGTTCCGTTCGACGATCATGGTTTGACCGGGGATCCACTCCTTGATCTTGAACGGACCGGCGCCCACGGGGTTGGCGCCGAACTCCTCGCCGGCAGCCTTAGCGGCCTCCATCGCTGTCGGTGATCCGATGCCTGCGAAGTAGGAGACAAGCGAGGCGTCCCAGTTCGCGTCGGTTGCAGGCAGCGTCACGGCGAGTGTCAGGGCATCGAGTACTTCGAGCTCGAGTCCCTCGGCATCGGGCTGGAACCGCGAGCCGGTCTCGGGGTCGGCCGCTCGACGAATGTTGTATGCGATCGCCTCGGCATCGAGCGGCGTGTCGTCGCTGAAGAGGATTCCGTCGTGCAGCTTCATCGTCCACGTCGTGAAGTCGTCGTTGGCCTCGAGCGACTCCAGGAAGTACAGCGTCACCTCGCCGGTCGTCGGGTCCATGTAGGCGAGGTGACCGAAGATGGCCGACATCTGTGGGCCCTCTGTGAACGCGAACGACACGCGCTGAAGCTGTGGGTCGTGCGACAAGAGTTGCGAGGTCGTGACCATCGTCAGATTTCCGCCCCGCACCCGTCCCTCGCCTCCGTTGTCACCCCCGGACGTGGTCACGGGATCGCTCGACGCGGGCTGGTCGGTGTCGCCTGTCGTGCCAGCTGGTGTGTCGGTGCCGGCCGCCGTAGCCGGCGTGTCCGCCGTGTCGTCGTCACCACCGCATGCGGCGGCGACGATGACCAACGCAGCCAGAGCGACCGCGGCCGCTCTTGGACGCGATCGACCTGTAGGCCGACGATGATGATGCCTGGTACTCACTTTGATGTCTCCTTGTCTTGGTTGGCTGTAGGAGCGATCCGGCCGTTCATCAGAGGTTCGAGTCACGGACGTCGAATCTGACGCGAAGGTGATCGCCGATCTGATTGAGGGAGTACACGGTCAGGAACAGCACCGCGCAGGGGATGAACGCGCCCCACGGCGCCGTTGTCAGCTTCGGGCGGGCGAGGGCGATCATCCCGCCCCAGCTCGGGGTCGGCGGTTGTACGCCGAATCCCAGGAAGCTCAATGATCCCTCGACCACGATCAAGGACGGCAGGACGAGCACGGCGTACGAGATCACCGGAAGCGCCGCGTTCGGCAAGAGCTCCTTGAAGATGATCCGCCCTGCCGAGGCGCCCATTACCTGGGCTGCTTCGACGTACTCGCTCGACATCTGCGAGAGCGCATTGGCGCGGGCGAGACGCATGAACGGTGGGATCGTGATGACACTGAGCGACCAGATCAACACCGGTATCGACGGCTCGAGTGCCAACACGATCGCCAGCAGAAACAACAGTGACGGAATGGCCAGCACCGTCGTCGCCAGTATGTCGACCAGCCATGACACGGTTCCCTTGAAGTAGACCGAGAAGAGGCCCATGAGACCGCCCACGACCATTCCCAGAAGGGTCGCCGCCAGGCCTATCGCCAACGACGTGCGGGCACCGTACAGAATCCTCGACAGGACACTGCGTCCCACCTCATCGGTACCCAGCACCTCGCGCGCCCACTGCGGGCTCAGGTTCGACGGGCCAGCAGGCGTCGCGATGTCGTGAATCGGCAGCCACTGGACCGTCAGCGCTACAACCACCATCAGCCCGAACCAGGCGACGCCAAACAAGGCACCAAGTGGAAGTCGGTGGCTGCGGTTACGCCTCTTCGCCTGTCGCGGCACGGCCGCCGCCGTCGTAGCGCTCATCGCGCTTCCCGGAGTCGCGGGTCGACCAAGGCCTGCAAGATGTCGACCAGCAGGTTGAGGAGCAGGTATGCGAACGCGACGTACAGAACAATCCCTTGGACTACGAGGATGTCCTTCGAGTTGATCGACCGGGCGACGAGCTGTCCCAGGCCCGGTACGCCAAAGAACGTCTCAACGACGATCGACCCGCCGACCAGATATCCGAACACCAGACCGGTCAGCGTCAGCAGCGACGTCAGCGACGGCCGGAGCACGTGCAAGAAGAGGATCCGCGCATCGGAGAAGCCACGCGCTCGGGCCGACAGCACAAAGTCCTGCCTGAGCGTGGCGACAAGATCAGCCCGGAGCACGCGGGTGAAGATCGGAGCGACGACGGAGACCAGGACCAGCAGCGGAAGCGCGAGGGTCTTGAGGTGCGCCCCGACCCCGGCACTCCAGCGGTTCCACCCGAACGACGGAACCCAGCCGAGTTGCACCGCGATCACATGGGTGACCGACACGGCCACGACGAACGACGGCATCGCGAGGATCGCCGCAGAACCGCCGGTGATGATGCGATCGGCGGCAGACTGCTCGTTTCCTGCCGACAGGACCGCCAACGGGACCGCGATCATCAGCGAGATCAGCATCGTCAACCCGGCCAACTCGAGGGTCACGGGCATGGTGTTCAAGATGGCCTGCGAGACGCCGATCCGGGAGATCGGCGAGACGCCGAGGTCGCCCCGCAGGGCATTGCCGAGCCAGCTCGCATATCGTTCAAAGAACGGCAGATCGGCTCCGATCTTCGCATCGAAGTCGGCGATTCGCTCCGCCGTCGCGAACTCGCCGAGAACACGCTGGCCGGGCGAGCCGGGGATCAGCTCGGTCAATCCGGCGGCGACGAGCGACACCAAGATTAATACCGGAATGAACTGCGTGAGCCGGCGCAATACCAGCGACCTCACGTCTCACCTCCCCGTTGCCATAGACATGTGTCGTTCCGGACTGTCAACGCGACTTCCCCTCTTGTCCCCCGAGCGAGCCCATCTGGCCAATTCGCCCTTGCTCCATCAGCTACAAGATCGTATCATATCTGTCTAAGGATGAGCCGGTCAAGCCGGCAGAGTTAGGAGATCTCGATGAACGCCACGTCAGCCACAGAACCAGCGACGCCCGAAGCAAAGGTGTTTCGCTACGTACGCCCCGAGCTCAACGGGCGGTCCAAGAAGGTGACGATCCTGGGCCGCACCGACATCAGCGTTGCCGCGGTGCAGCGGGTCAGTGAAGGCGGCGAGAACAACCTGCACTCACACGCGACGCTTGACGGCTATTGGTTTGTCCTGGAAGGACGCGTCAAGTTCTACACGACCCACGATGAGTTGGTCGCCGACCTAGGCAAGTACGAAGGGATCCTCATCCCTCGCGGTTACCCGTATTGGTTCGAATCGAGTGGCGACGAGGATCTCGAACTCCTGCAAGTCGAGGCGTCCGCCGCCGGACCGGGGTCGGACATGACGAAGGATCGGGTCGATCATGCACCGGTCAAGCAAGCGACGCTCGACGTACTGACCGACCATGGCCGCATCCCTTCAACCAACGCATGAACATCATCAGATACGATCTTGATAGACGGATCGGCCCATGAGCCGCGTTCGAACGGTCGACCCGGTCACTGTCGGGTGGCGCGCTATCCGCGTGGGCGTCGCATCTGGCCACGCCGGACAGGACGACCTCGAGGACGTCGAGGTCGACTGCGGACGCAGGTGCCACCGCGTTCACCACCCTGGGTCGGAGACCGAGCTACAGCTGTTCGAGGTCCAGATGCCCCCGGACGACGTGATCCCTGTTCACGCGCACGAGGCCGACGAGATCATCGTCGTGGTCGACGGCTATCTCACGCTCGGGGCACGCAAGCTCGAGGCAGGCTGCTCGATCATGATTCCCGGTTGGACGCTCTACGGCATCAAGGCCGGCCCTGCGGGCGCCCGCTTCATGAACTTCCGCTCGCACAAGGATCTGACGTTCATGACCAAGGAGCAATTCGTTGAGCGTCGCGCTCGGCGCGGCTTGCCCGAGAAGGGCCCGAACGAACCCGATCTGAGAACCATGGGTTGAAGCACGCCCGTCGGCGCGAGCAGCGGCGGGGTCCGGGTAGGGCCCCGCCGCTTCGCAGCCGGCGGGCGGCGTCAGCCGCTGTCGCGCAGGAGTGCAGCCGAGCGCTCGAGGTGGGCGCGGGCGAAATCCTCAATCTGCTCGGCGGGCGACCCGGACTCGATCAGCCGGAGCAGTTCGGTGTGGTCGGTGACGTCCTGGCGCCCTCCGCCCGCACCGAAGCCCATGATCGCTCTGCGGACCGGCCGGAGCCGAGCGCTCTCCTTCGTGATCACGTCGACGAGGTGAGCGTTTGGGCATGCGCGCACGAGGACGTCGTGGAACGCGTCATGGGCATCCGAGAACCCTTTCGCGTCGAGTTGGCCGAGCGCCTTCGACATCGCCTCGTTCAACGCCCGCGCCTCCTCACGATCCTCGGGCGAGAGCCGGGCCGCGGCCTGGCCGATCGCAGCCCCTTCCAGGACCGCCATCGTCTCGATCGCCTGCACGTACGACTCGGCGTCGACTGCTCGCACCGTGGCCCCGACGTTCTGCTGAAACTGCACGTATCCCTCGGCTTCAAGTCGCCGAATCGCCTCACGCACCGGCAGGGTGCTCACGTCGAGGTCGCGCGCAACCCGGTCGAGGACGAGCCGACTGCCCGGCGCATAGCTCCCGTCCAGGATGCTCGCTCTGATCCGTTCATAGGCAAGATCGGTTTTCGATCCGCGCTGCGCCGTGCCGATTCCGGTCGACTTCGATGGGCTCATAGCCAGCTCCTCGTTGGGCTCAGACCAGACGAACGGCGGCGACACTGGCGAGGCAGCTTCCGACGAGCCTCCGGCTCAGTCATATCGTATCCCATCGCATCAGATACCTCGACGCACTTCGCTGCTACTCGTTCGTCGCCGGTTGTAGTAATGGCGAGTCGGCGCGCTCGGCCGCCAGCACGGCGTCGAGCGTGCGCAGACCCTCGTTCGCGGACGGAATGCCGCAGTACAGAATCGCGTGCAGGCTGATCTCGCGCAGTTCCTCCTCGGTAACGCCGTTTGCCAACGCGCCGCGCATGTGGATGTTGAGTTCCCACTCACGTCCCAGCGCTACGAGCATCGCCACCGTGATGATGCTGCGGGTCCGGCGGTCGAGCTCGGGGCGACTCCAGATGTCACCAAAGCACCACCGGGTGACGATCTCCTGCATCTTGTCGTTGATCGCCCGCGTGTTCTCCGTCTGCTGTTCAGCCCCGCCGCTGCCGAACATCTCCCTCCGGACGTCGAGGCCCTGCTCGTACAACTCGTCGCGGAGCATCAGACACCGACCCAAACCGACTTGACCTGGCTGAACGCCTCGATCGCATCGTGGCTCATCTCCTTGCCCCAGCCACTCGCCTTGAAGCCGCCCCACGGAGCAGCCGGATCGAGGATGGGTGGGAGGTTGATGTAGAGCGCTCCGGCCTTGATTGCGGCGGCGAGGTTGTGAGCGGTCTTCAGGTCGGTGGTCCACACCGAGGCGGCGAGGCCGTACTCGGTGTCGTTGGCCCGCGGAACGAGCTCGTCGGGGTCCGAGTACGTCATCACCGGCAGCACCGGCCCGAAGATCTCCTTGCGGGCGATGTCCATCGACTCCTCCACGCCGGCGAGCACCGTGGGGCGGTAAAAGTATCCGTTCGCCAGGTCGCCGTCGCCGCGTGCGCCACCGGTGACGGCCGTGGCGCCGCTCGTCAGCGCGTTCTGTACGAGCCCGTCGACACGGGTCAACTCGAGGTCGGAGACCAGTGGTCCGAGCGTGGTCGCCGGGTCGATACCAGGACCGAGCTTGGACGCTTCGGCACCGGCGCTCAGCTTGGTGACGAACTCGTCGACGACCTTCTCGTGCACGTAAAACCGGCTGTAGGCGGCGCACACCTGACCGCTGTTGAACAACGCACCTTGCAGATTGCCTGCGACGGCGGCATCGATGTCCGCGTTCTCGGTGATGATGCTGGGCGCCTTGCCCCCGAGCTCGAGCGTGACGCGCTTGAGGTTGCCGGCCGCGGCGCGGACGATGTCACGCCCGACCTCGGTCGAGCCGGTGAACGACACCTTGTCGACGCGCGGGTGGTTGGTCAGCGCCTTGCCCACCTCGGGCCCACCGCTGACGAGGTTGACGACGCCCTTGGGAACCCCGGCCTGTTCGCAGAGCTCGGCCAGGCGATACGTGGTCAGCGGCGTCTGCTCGGCTGCCTTGAGCACGACGGTGTTGCCGCACGCGAGTGCGGGGGCAAGCTTGAACGAGGCGATCAGGAACGGGAAGTTCCAGGGCATGATCAATGCGCAAACACCCACCGGTTCGCGACGCGTGTAGTGCATCGTCCCCGGGATCGACAGGGTCGAAGTGATGCCTTGGATCTTCGTCGCCCAGCCGGCGTAGTAGCGGAAGTGCTCAGCGGTGCCGGGAATGTTGATGTTGCGCGACACGAAGATCGGCTGACCCTGATCGAGCGTCTCCAGCTCGGCCAGCTCATCCGCGTGTTGTTCAATCAGCTCGGCCACCCGCCACAGGAGGCGGGCACGCGCGGCGGGCAGCATGTCGCGCCACTCGGGGTCGTCGAGTGCGGCCCGGGCGGCGTCGACCGCGGCGTCGACCTGTTCCACGCTCGCTGAAGGCACATCGGCGAGCACGGTGCCGTCGGCCGGGTTGATGGTCGTGAACGATCCTGCGCCCCCCTCCCGCAGCCACTCCCCACCGATGTACATCTTCGGTTCGATCTTCGTCATCGCGCGCCCCTCCGGGTGTCCTGGTCTTGTTCGAGTACTCGAACCCATCGTATACGATAGTGTCTCAAGGTCAAGAGGTTCACTCAAGGCCTCACTGGCGTGCGCCGTCGCCCACCAAGGCAGCATCCCACCAGGCTTGGTGTGCCTTGGAGTGATCCTCGAGACCCGACAGGGCTGCATTGGCTTGCGACCACAACCGGTTCGCCAACTCCGCACACGGCGCCTCGACGTCCGCGTGAGCGGCGATATCGGCCGCGATCGCAACATCCTTGGCGAGCAGGCCGAGCTTGAAACCCGTGGCATACGCGCCCGAGACGATGTTTTGCTCGACCACCACGTCGCTGCTGAAGCTACGACCCGTCGATGCGTTGATCACCGCCGCCATCACGTCGGGGGTCAGGCCAACCGTACGCCCGATCACGAGCGCCTCGACCGTGGCCGCGTACGACGTCGCGGCGACGAAGTTGTTCAGCGCCTTCATCGCGTGACCAGTTCCGAGCGGCCCGGTGCGGAAGCGGCGGGCCGGGTGGCCGAGCAGGTCGAGTACCGGCTCAGCGCGGGTGATCTGCACCGCGTCGCCGCCGACCATGATCGACAGCGTCCCGTCGACGGCTCGCGGGGTACCGCCCGAGACCGGTGCATCGATCAGGTAGATGCCACTCGTCGCCAGCCGGCCGGCCAGCTGGCGCGTGTCGGCAGGGTTCGACGAGCTCATGTCGACCACCAGCGCACCCGACTTCAGGGCGGCCGCGAGGCCGCCCTCCCACTCCAGCAGCACCGCCCGCACTACACCGCCGTCGGGCAGCATCGTCACCACCACGCCGCACTCACCGAAGTCGGCCGGGGAGCTCGCAGGAGTGCCACCGTGCGCCGACGCGAATTCCTCGGCCCGCGCCGGATCGGCGTCGTGCAGCAGCAACTCGACGCCCGCCCGGGCGAGGTTCTGAGCCATCGGCCAGCCCATCTGTCCCAACCCGACAAACCCGATCGTCTCCACCTTGGCCATGCCTCCTCGACATCTCGGACCGGAGCGAACCCTGCTCGCAGAGCCCGCACACTTCGGACCGTATCGTATCAGATAGCTCTGGAAGATCGAGGGTCAGAGATCGTGGTGCGGCACAGGCGCCGAGCGGCACAGCGTCGGCAGCGACCGCAACGATGTGCGCGTCGCGAGGAACAGCGTGCGCAGGTCGGCACCGCCCCACACGAGACTGGCGCAGTCCTCGGGGGTGCGCACCACCCCGAGTCGGCGCAGCCCTGTCTGCAGCGAGGCAGCGAACACCCAGACACCGCCCGGACTCGTCACCCAGATGTTCCCGTGCTCATCGCACTCCATGCCGTCGACGCACGAGATGCTCCCCAGTTCGGCGCCGATCGCCGAGGCGAGCTCGGTGGCTGGGCCGAGCGAGCCGTCGTCGTCGACAGGGAACGCCTTGATCGCCCGGCGTCGCGAGTCGTTGATGTAGAGCACCGACTCGTCCGGCGAGAAGCACAGACCGTTCGGGTTCACGAACTCGTCCTCGGCGACCACGAGCTCGGCCGGCCCACCCTCCTCGCCGATGCGGTACACCCCCCGGAATCCGAGGTCGGGCGCGCGCTGACGGCCGATCCAGTCACCCGAGCGGCCGATCATCGGGTCGGTGAAGTAGATCGATCCGTCGCCGCTCCACACGACAAGGTCGTTCGGGCTGTTGAGAGCGACACCGCGGTAGTTGTCGCACAGCACCGTTCGCCGGCCGTCGGCGTCGAAGCGGACGACGGCATTCGTCAGGTGCTCGCAGACGATCAACCGGCCGCCACGATCGAAGGTCTGGCCGTTCGCCTTGGCGGTGGGGTGAGCCACGCGCGTGACCGCACCGTCGCTCCACCGGTAGCGCGTGTCGCCCGGGATGTCGCTGAAGTACAACGCCTGCTCGGCAACGCTCCAAGTAGGGCCTTCGGTGAACTCGAAGCCACTCGCCAGCGGCACCACGACCGAGTCCGGCGCCACCAGCGCGTACATCTCGGCCGAGTCCGCGCTGATCGCCAGAGAGCTCACCGGGCCGAACCCCAGATCGGTTCGTTGCCGGTCGGCGGGCCGACCGCGAACAGGTTGAGGCCGATGGCCAGCGCGGCGTAGTAGCCGACCAGCGAGGCCAGCTCGACCATCCCGCCCTCGCCGAGTACGGCCTCGGCCGCGGTGTAGACGTCGGAGCCGATGTGCTCAGCACGCAGGAGGCGACCGGCGAGGTCGTGGACGATGCGCTCGTCGTCGCGGTCGAACGACGGGGTGTCACCTTGCCGCAGTGCATCGAGCACCCCCTCGCCCACCCCTGCTCGGAGTGCGAGCGGGGCGTGGGCCTGGAACTCGAAGTCGGCCTGGTAGTACGCACCCACCGTGCAGATCACCAACTCGACCAGCCGCTGGTCGAGCACCGAGTCGAAACGTAGGCGAGCACCGATCGCCGACCAGTGCCGGCCCAACGCAGGCGCGTAGACCATCGCGTTGAACGGGCCTGCCAGGGCGCCGCCTGTCGCGAACAGGTCGAACGTTCCGCCGCCCCTACGTGAGGCGACGATCTCGTCGTACAGCGCGCGCTGTTCCGGATCGAGCGTGTCGGGCGGCAGACCACGCAAGCGACTCACGTCAGCCACCCACCCGGTCGGTGAGTTGTAGATCGGAGAGGCACAGCACGACACCTATCATATATGATCGAGGTTAACCACTCGAGCTAGGAGGAACCATGTCCACGACGTTGTCACGCGCAGCGGAGGTCTACGTCAACGGAGCTTGGCAGGCCGGAGGCGGCTCACTCCTCACGGTGTACCGCCCGTACGACGGCACCGAGCTTGCCGTGCTCACCCAAGCGTCGCCAGAGCAGGCACACGCTGCGCTTGCCAGTTCCAGCGACGCGCAGCGCGAGTGGGCCCGAGTGCCAGCGGTCGAGCGGGGGCTACTGCTGCGGCAGCTGGCCGACCTGATCGCCGCCAACAAGGAACTACTGGCCGGACTGATCACCGACGAGGTCGGCAAACGCCACAGCGAAGCGGCCGACGAGCTGGCCTTCGCCGAGTCGTTCATCCGGTACAACGCCGAGTGGGACCGCCGACTCGAAGGAGAACTGCTCCCGGGCGACAGCCCTGGCGAGCAGGTACACCTGCGCCGTGAGCCACTCGGCGTGATCGCCGCGATCTGCCCGTGGAACTTCCCGCTGGCCGTGCTGTGCCGCAAGCTCGGGCCCGCACTGCTCACCGGGAACACCGTGGTGGTGAAGCCGAGCGAGATCTCGCCCCTGTCGACGATGGCCCTGTTCGACCTGATCGACGCCGAGCTCGACCTCCCCCCGGGCGTCGTCAACCTGGTGGTCGGCGACGGCTCGGTTGGCGGCACCCTGGTGACCGACCCGCTGACCTCGATGGTCACGTTCACCGGCCATCGCGACACCGGGAAGCGGGTCATGGCCGCGGCCGCGGCGAACCTCACGCGCGTGTCGCTCGAGTTGGGCGGCAAAGCCCCAGCCATCGTCTGGCGCGACGCCGACCTCGACATCGCCGTGCCGTCGATCCTCCAGGCGCGCCACACCAACTGCGGGCAGGTCTGCACCAGCGCCGAGCGCGTCCTGGTCCATCGCGACATCGTCGACGAGTTCACCGACCGCTACGCAGGAGCGGTCGCCGAGATGCGCATCGGTGACCCGCGCGACGACGTCGATCTCGGGCCGATGGCCAGCGCGGCCCAACTCGCCAAGACCGGCGCGGCACTGGAAGCCGCCGTCGCCGGCGGGGCGACAGTGGTCACCGGCGGCGCGGCGACGCCCTCCGGCGCCGCGGCCGGTGGCTACTGGCACGCCCCCACCGTGCTCAGCGGGGTGACCGCCGACATGGCGATCGCCCGCGAGGAGATCTTCGGGCCGGTGACACCGATCATCGCCGTCGACTCACTCGATGCCACCCTCAAGATCGCCAACGACAGCCGGTACGGGCTCTCGGCGTACGTGTTCAGCTCGGACTACGCGACCGTGCTCAACACGGTCGACGACCTGGCGTTCGGTGAGATCTACGTGAACCGCACGCTCGGCGAGTCGGTGCACGCCCACCACGCCGGCTGGAAGGAGTCGGGGATGGGCGGCGAGGACGGCAAGTGGGGCATGCTCCGCTACACACAGATCAAGACCGTCTACCACCACTACGGGCGGGCCTGAGACGCGCGCACGATGGTCTCGATACACCGGGCAGAGCCCGGCACTCGACCACCGCTCAGGCGCTGAAGCGCAGCTCGAACGTGCCGAGGGGGCCGTAGTCGAAGCGGAACTGGTCACCGGGGCGGACGTCGATCGGGCGCGTGAACGAGCCGGCCAGGACGATGTCGCCGGCGCGTAGTCGTTGCGTGCCGTGCTCGCCGTACCGACGGGCGAGCCAGGCGATGCCCCGGGCTGGGTGGTCGAGCACGCCGGCGGCCAGGCCGGTCTCTTCCACGGTCCCGTTGCGCGAGCCGATCGCGCCGACCCACCGGAGGTCGCGCTCGCGCGGGCCGATCGGCACCGGCCCGCACACGATGCCCGCGTCGGCGGCGTTGTCGGCGATGGTGTCGACGACTGTCCGCGGGCGCCCGCTCGCCGGGTCGACCCGATGCGTGCGGGCCGCGATCAGCTCGACGGCTGGCACGACGTACTCGGTCGCGTCGAGCACGTCGTCGACGGTGAGGTCGCTGCCATCGAGATCCTCGGCGAGCCGGAACGCCAGCTCGAGCTCGAGCTTCGGGTCGCAGAACCGGCCCGCGTCGAGCACCGCGCCTGCCGGAAAATCCATCGCATCGGTGAGAAAGCCCGAGTCGGGCGTGTCGATGCGCATCGCCGCCTGCATCGCCCGTGACGTCAGGCCGATCTTGTGACCGACGACGCGCTCACCACGGCCCAGCCGGATCGCCAGCCACGCATCCTGCACGGCGTACGCGTCGGCGATCGTCATCTCGGGATGACGCAACGTGGTCTGGTCGATCTGCGTGGCGGCCTGTTCGGCCGCGTCGAGCCGGGTTGCCTCGGTGCGCACGTCGTCGTCGCTCAGCGCACGATCAACGGCCACCGGCCACCACCTCGCCCAGATCGACCGCGGCCAGCGCCTCGAGTTCACCCAACAACGCCCGCAGGCGTGCCTGGCCGAACGCCGCTTCGATCCGGGCGTAGATCGCCTCCGACTCGGGGGCCACGGCGGCCACGTGACGCCAGCCGGCCGGCGTGAGGGCCACGATCGACCGGCGTTGGTCGCCGGCGTCGGTCCGCCGTTCGATCAGCCCCCGGTCGCTCAGGTGGGCCAGGATCCGCGACAGGCTCGGCGCCAGCAGGAACGTGCGATCGGCAATGTGACCGGCGTCGGCGGGCTCGTCGGCGGCCAACGCGCGCAGCACCCGCCACTGCTGCTCGGTGAGATCGTGGCCGGCGAGCATCGGCCGGAACTGGCGCATCGCCGCCTCGCGGGCGCGCAGCAGCGCCATCGGCAGCGACTCGCCGAACGGCCGCATCGGTGCCTGCCTGCCGCCGGTCGCCATCAGCCGGCCGCTTCCCGGGCGTCGTCGTCGGTGACCGCGTTGCGCAGCGTGCCCAGCTCGGGCACGCTGACCTCGACCACGTCACCCGGCACGAGCCAGCGCGGCGGGTCGAAGCGGGCCCCGGCGCCGATCGGCGTGCCGGTGAAGATCAGGTCGCCGGGTTCGAGCGTGATGAACGTCGACAGGTAGCTGACCTGGTACTCGATCGAGTACTTCATGGTCGCCGGCGTGTCGTGCTGGCGCAGCTCGCCGTTGACCCGCGTCGACAGCTCCATCTCGTCGAACGGGGGCAGCTCGTCGATCGGCACCAGCCACGGCCCGAGCGCGCCGCTGCGCTCCCAGTTCTTGCCCTGGGTGACGTTGAACTTGGCGTGCCGCAACCAGTCGCGCACGCTGCCCTCGTTGCCGAGCGTGCACCCGGCCAGGTGCTCGCGCGCCCGCTCGATGGGGATCCGCCGCCCGGCCCGGCCGACGACGGCGACGATTTCGCCCTCGTAGTCGAGCTGGTCGCTCTCGGCCGGTCGCAGGATCGGCCGGTCGTGGCCGGTCAGCGACTCGGGGAAGCGCACGAACACCGACGGGTACTCGGCATCGCTGGTGTCGGTGTACTCGGCCGTGCGCCCCCCGTAGTTGACGCCGATGCAGAAGATCTTCCCGGGCCGGTCGACCAAGCGCTCGAACGTGATCGCGTCCAGGGCGACGTCGGCAGGCTGGTCGGCGAACCGCTCGACCGCTGCGGTCACGGCGTCGGCGGCGATCAGCGCGGCCAGGTCGGCGTGTTCGGGCAGCCGTGCGCCGAGGTCGACCACACCGTCGCCGGAGCGATCGACCAGGCCGAACGAACGTCCCGCCGGTGTGGAGTAGGAGACCAGGCGGGTTCGGGGCGTGGGGCTTGCCGTCGACATAGTTCACATGTTAATCATTTGGCATGCCGCACGTCACGATCGAGTACTCGGCCAACGTCGCCGAGCACCACGACATCGACGGGCTGGTCGCCGCCGTGCACGCCGAGGCGCTCGGCCACGCGCTCGTCGCCCCCGACGCGCTGCGCACCCGAGCCGCCCCGCGGGCAGCCTTCCGCGTCGCCGACGGACATCCGGCGAACGCGTTCGTGGCGATCCACGTGCGGATCGCCCCCGGTCGCGCCCACGACGACAAGCGCCGCCTGATCGAGGGCCTGCTGGCGGCCGCCGAGCGCTACATCGAAAGCAGTGACGTGCCAGAGCAGCCGCTGGCGATCGCCTGGTCGATCGAACTGACCGAACTCGACCCCGAGCTGCGCATCAACCACAACCGCGTGCGCGACCGCATGCAGGAGCACCCCACATGAGCCCGAGCACCACGACGTTCGCCGACAACACTGCCGAGGCGGCCGAGCACCTCGCCCGCTTCGCCGACACGCCGCTGCCCCACCTGATCGGCGGCGTACCCGCGCCGTCGGCATCGGGGGCCACGTTCGCCAATCACTCCCCCATCGACGGCGCCCTACTCGGCCAGGTCGCGGCCGGCGACGCCGCCGACGTCGACCGCGCGGCCCAGGCGGCCCGGGCCGCGTTCGCCGAGTGGTCGGCCGTGCCCGGCGAGCAGCGCCGCAAGGTGCTTCACCGCGTCGCCGACCTGATCGAGGCCCGCGCCCGCCAGATCGCGCTGGTCGAAAGCGTCGACACCGGCCAGACCATCCGGTTCATGTCGCAGGCAGCCCACCGCGGCGCCGAGAACTTCCGCTTCTTCGCCGACCGTGCCCCGGCCGCCGCCGACGGGCAGGCGCTGCCCACCGACGAGCACCTCAACTACACCAGCCGCCAGCCGATCGGCCCGGTCGGCGTGATCACTCCCTGGAACACGCCGTTCATGCTGTCGACGTGGAAGATCGCCCCGGCGCTGGCGGCCGGCTGCACGGTCGTCCACAAGCCGGCCGAGTGGAGCCCATTGACCGCCCACCTGCTGGCCGAGTTGGCGCTCGAAGCCGGGTTGCCCCCGGGCGTGCTCAACGTCGTCCACGGGATGGGCGAGTCGGCCGGGCAGGCGCTCACCGAGCATCCCGAGGTCGCCGCGATCGCGTTCGTCGGCGAGTCGGCCACCGGGTCGAAGATCCAGGCCCAGGGCGCGCCCACGCTGAAGCGCGTGCACTTCGAGCTGGGTGGCAAGAACCCGGTGATCGTGTTCGCCGACGCCGACCTCGACCGTGCGCTCGACGCCGTGTTGTTCATGATCTACAGCCTCAACGGCGAGCGCTGCACCAGTTCCAGCCGGGTGCTCGTCGAGCGCTCGATCCACGACGAGTTCACCGCCCGGCTGGCCGAACGGATGCAGCGGATTCCGGTCGGGCACCCGCTCGACCCGGCCGCCGTCGTCGGGCCACTGATCCACCCGACCCACCGCGCCAAGGTGCTCGGCTACCTCGACGTCGCCGCTGCCGAGGGCGCCACCGTCACGCTTGGCGACGAGTACGCCGACGCGCCCGAGCACGGCAACTGGGTGCGCCCGGCGCTGTTCACCGGCGCCGACATGACGATGCGGGTGGCCCGCGAGGAGATCTTCGGGCCCACCTTGACCGCGATCGCGTTCGACGACGAGGCCGACGCGCTCGCCCAGGCCAACGACGTCGACTACGGGCTGGCCGGCTACCTCTGGACGTCCGACGTGGGCCGCGCCCACCGCGTCGCCCGCGCGCTCGACGTCGGGATGGTGTGGGTCAACTCGCACAACGTGCGCCACCTGCCCACCCCGTTCGGCGGCATGAAGGCCAGCGGCATCGGCCGCGACGGTGGAGACTGGAGCTTCGACTTCTACATGGAGACCAAGAACGTGGCGATCGCCTTCGGCAACCACCCCAGCCCCCGACTCGACCCGCGGCCCAGCGCATGAGCACGGCGACCGTCAAGGACGTCTGGCGCGCGGGCCGCCCGGCGCTCGGCGCGTGGTTGTCGATCCCCAGCACGGTCACCGCCGAGGCGGTTGCCCGGCAGGGCTTCGACTACGTCTGCATCGACCTCCAGCACGGCCTCATCGAGCTGCCCGCGGTGACGGCGATGGTGCAAGCGATCGAGCTCGGTGGCGGCGCCCCGATCGTGCGCGTCCCGTGGAACGAGCCGGGCGTGATCGGCAAGGTGCTCGACTGCGGCGCCCAGGGCGTGATCGTGCCGATGGTCAACACCGCCGAACAAGCCGCCGCGTGCGTTGCCGCGGCCCGCTACGCACCGGTGGGCGGGCGCAGCTGGGGCCCGGCCCTGGTGGCCCCGCGCAAGGGCGCCGACCTCGCCGCCTACCGTGAGTGGGCCGACGCCAACACGGCCGTGATCCCGATGATCGAGACGCCCCAGGCGCTGGCCAACCTCGACGCGATCCTCGCCACGCCCGGCATCGACGCCGTCTACGTCGGCCCGTCCGACCTGTCGATCGGGCTCGGCTGGCAACCCGCCAACCACGACGGCAAGCCCGAGTTCGACGACGCCCTGGCCGCGGTGGTCGCCGGCTGCCGCGCCCGCGGCATCGTCGCCGGCATCCACTCGTCGGGCGCGCTCGCTGCGAAGCGGATCGCCCAGGGCTTCACGATGATGACCATCGCCTCCGACATCGCCGCCATGCGCGCCGGCCTCGCCGCCGAACTGACAACCGCCCGCGGCTGACGCCGACTGTTCTGTCCGGTGGTTTCGACAGGCTCAACCACCTTGATCGACGTCCGGGCCGGGTAGCAGGAGGAGTTAGCCCAAGCTGTTCGATATCCGGCTGGGGTGAGCGGCTGTGTGGTGGATGGTGCTGTGGTGGGCGGCTCGGGTGGCTTCGAGCGTGTCGGGGGCGCCCGAGGTCATGGTGTCATCGTGTGTGGATGTCGTTGGCCGGC
>DATMEY010000038.1:0-230673 GCA_035556435.1 Ilumatobacter sp.
CCGAGTACCGCCACGTCTACAACCACATCCGACCCCACGAGGCGATCGGCTGGCACCGCCCCGCCGACGCCTACCGACAAGACCCCACAACCCTCAAACCGCTCTGACCAGGATCTGTGCCGAAAACTTGACTCGGGACACAGTCACTCTTGCGGGTCCGGGCCGTGACGAGTGGCTCACCCAGATCGCGGACCCAGCTCGCAAGCGAGCCTCCGATCCCTGGCCGGTGATCGAGGGGCCGTATGGACGCAACGCTGTGGGGCGCTCGTTTTAGGAGCCCGCGCTGAGTTGTGTCGTTGCGCAACCTGTACCACAATCGAGCCATGTCGTCGGCAACGCTCGGTCAAAGGATCAAGACCCGGAGGCTTGAGAAGGGTCTCACACAGCGAGAGCTCGCGGAGGCTGCCGGGATCACGGTGCCTTACATGTCGAAGATCGAAGCCGACCGAGAGACGCCGACCGATGAGAAGCTGAGGCGGATAGCGGAGGAGCTCGGGATGAACCCAGATGAACTCATCCTCGCCGCGGGGCGGCTGCCCGACGACGTAATGGAACGGCTGGCCGCAGATCCCACAAAGGCGCTGGAGTTCTTGCGGAGGGTTCGGAAGTAGCGGTGGCCAAGAAGACGTTTCCTCGCAAGAACGAGGTCCACAAGCTGGTTGCCGCGGAGATCCTCCACCGCTACGCCAATCAGACCGGGGAGACGGTAGGGCTTCCCATTCCGATCGAGATGATCGTCGAGAAGACATACGGCTTGACGATTGAGTGGGAGGACATCGATGAGCCCGACGGATTCGTGGTGCTGGGCGCCCTGGCCCCGTCGACCGGGACAATCGTGATGAACACGCGTCATCTCGACCGGTTCGAGCGCTGGGTCGGGCCGGAGCGTTTCACGCTCGCGCACGAACTCGCGCATTGGATCTACGACGCCGACCCTATGCAGGGATCCCTCGACCTAGGCGGCACGGCGGAGGTGTTCTGCCGACGCGATGACACCTCGGCGCTGGACGACACGACGAGGATCCGGGAGCAAAACGCCAACAAGCTGGCCGCCCACCTCCTGCTGCCTGACGAGCTCGTTCTCGCCGCAGATCTCGAGATGGTCCTGGCCGACTTCCAGGGCGTCGCCAGTGCCTGGGGCGTGTCACGGCAGACGTTGCGGATCAAGCTTGAGGGGCTCGGGGTGTTGGACGACGACGACATCGATCGGCTCGGCCTGATGCTGGAATGAATGTGGTTGCGCAACACCGCAAGTCGCGGCTATGGTTGAGATTGCGCAGTTGCGCAAGCTCAACTAGCGAAAGGCACAAGCGATGGCTGATCGACGGGTAACACGTTCTGGCAAGGATCGGGACGGCGACATCACGTCGCTGTGCGGGTCGTGGGGGTCGGCCCCCAAGGCGACCGCGATCTCCCAGATCGAGCTCGGCACGTATCGGTACTACGTGCAGGATGGCCTCGGACGGCAGGCGACGGTTCGGGTCTACCAAGCCGGCGGACGCAAGCACCTGCGCACCGATCCGAACTCCGCCTGCTCCGACAACCTCGACAACCTGCCCGACTGCTGACGGCGGTTGCTGACGGCCGAAAGGAGGTGACCGACGTGGCCAAGACCGTGAACAAGTCCGCGAGCACTGGGAAGTTCGTCTCCAACAAGTCTGTGAAGAACAGCCCGAAGACGACCTACAAGCAGACCGTGAAGAAGGGGAAGTAGGACGCCCCACTCGACAGTCCCTCGACCTCGCTCGTGCACGCGATGCCGACCGGTGCGATGCGACGGCTCGCCAACGACTTCGCTGTCCGCGGCGACGACGTTTGCATCCTGACAAGATCGCCTCAGCCTCACGGCGAGCACCGGCAGGTTCAGTGGGACGGGCGCACCGCTGGCCCGTGGGCCACCGAACTCGAGGGTGCAATGGTGATCAACCTCGCCGGCGAACTCGTCGATCGTCGACCGACCGCCAAGAACATCGAACGGTTGCGCCGGTCACGGGGAGAACCCACCCACGCGCTGGTCGCGGCGGCATCACACCTGCCGCCACGACCACGCCTGTGGCTACAGATGAGCACGCTCGCGATCTACGGCGACGCCGGACAAACCATCGTTGACGAAAAACGCCCGGCCGCCGACGGCCCGCCATGAGCGCGTCGAGCAGAACCTGGCGGGCGTCCACGTACTCCTGGCGGATGTCGTTCATAGCAACGCGGCCGTTCCGGTGAGTGCGGGGGCCTGCCACTTGGGCGCTCGCTTGCGCATCCACTCGAGGAGTGCGTCGCCCTCTTGGGGCATGCGGCCGAAGCCGGTCAGGCAGTCGATGGTCACCTGGGCGATCGACGCGAAACTGATGCCGTCTCTGGTCCACGTCCGTTCGAACACGATCGGATCGTACGGAAGGGCTGTGACAACGTTCCCGCCGGTTGCGGTCGGCAAGAGCCGGAGCGTGTCGGCGAGACGTTCGGGATCGTCGGTGTAGACGACCGCCACGGTGGGAGGGGCAATCGGCACGATCCGGGTCGACGCAAACGATCCGGTGACGGCCCAGCGTTGGAGGTTGGACGCGGCAAGGTCGCGAAGCAACTGCTCGGGCCCGGCCGAGGCGATCCAGGAAGTGGTCTCGTTGTCGTCGAGCAGCGAGTAGGTGCGGGTGACCTGACGGATCACTCCCTCCCAGTTCACGCTCGTCACGGGTTGGCGCGGCCGCCGTTCGATGAGCAGTTCGTCGGCCAATCCGCCGAGCAGGCGTGAGAGGTAGCCGGCGTCGGTTCCCAGGGCTTCCGAGAGATCACTGAGGCCGTACGGGGGGAGCACCTCGGCCAGGGTCCGTTGCAGCGCCCAGGCCCGCGGGCCCCGGAGGTTGACCGACGTCTTGCCGCTCGGGGACGGGTCGCGGGTCGCGCCCTCGGCGGTGATCGACAGGCCCGGCTCGTCGACTCGGACGAGCACGTTGCCCGTGGTGTCGGCGTAGCCGAAGCCGCCTTCGCGTAGAACGGTCTTCGTGCGCGGGCTCAGCCAGTCGGAGACGACGATGACCGGCCCTTCGGCTACAGCGAGTGCGCCCGCGGCGCGTGGATCGAGTCGCTTGCGTACCAGCGCGCGAACGTCCGCGGTCCGGCCGTCGGGAGCGGTGACGCGGACGACGCCCCCATCGGTGGTCCGCGCAACCGAGACGGCAAAGCCGCGGAACACCAGCTAGATGACAACCGGTACCAACGGACACGGGCCGACAGACCCCCGAACTCGCTCACAACCCGAAGGCGTAACGGGAAGCCGTCGTAGCGCAGTACTTGCGTTCCAGGCTGTCGGCGACAGAGACGTGTCCTCGCGCCTGCGAGAGGGTTCGTGAGTTTACGTTGCAATGGATACTTGGACTATCCATAATGGGTAGTCCAAGTGTCCATTTGAGGAGTCGCCATGATCTTTCTGGCAGTTCTCGCGGTGGCGACGGCCGCCGCGGGAGTCATCCTGCGCAGCAACACCCGCGCCATCGCTCGGTGCGGCATGGCGGTCGCATTCGTGGTCGCCGGCATCGCCCACCTGGCCAACCCGACGCCGTTCGAACAGCATCTCCCCAGCTGGGTTCCCGGCGCCGCTGCGCTGGTGCTCGCCACGGGTGTGGTCGAGATCGCGCTCGGCCTAGCGCTTGCACTCGCCCCGGGGCGACCCTCTTCAGCAGCCCGCCGGACGAGCGGCTGGCTGACCGCCGCCTACCTGGTGGCGATCTTCCCGGCCAACGTCTACGTCGCCGTGGCCGCCGTGGACGTCGACGGCCAACCCGGCGGGTTCTATCCCTGGTTGCGGCTTCCGTTCCAGGCGCTGTTCGTCGCTTGGGTGCTGTGGTCCACCGCCGACTCCCGGAACACCGGCGGCGCGACCGGACACATCGACCTGCCGACTCTGCGCCTCCGGTGGGCGCCCGGGCCCGGCCAGGACGCCGGGAGAACGGACACCTCCGGTCCGGTGGCGATGGCGTCGCGGCTGGAGTTGCGCCGGCTCCGCGACGTCCCGGCGTTCCTGGCGGCGGCGTTGCGCCTGCGCAGGTCGTTCCGGCGTACGCCAGGTGCGGTCGCTCTGGCACTGGGCGCGGCACCGTTCAAGCGCACGTTCTGGACCGTGTCGGTGTGGGAGGACCACGCCGCGCTACGCGCCTACGCCGGCGACCAGCTCCACATCGACACGATGCGCCGGTTCCGCCCGGCGATGGCCGGCTCGACGTTCGTCGACTGGCCGGTCGCTGCGATGAGCCGCCCAACCTGGCACGACGCCGCGCAACGGCTGGCCGCCAGCATCGCCACGGAGGTCGACGGGGCTCAGGTATGCGCATCGCCGAGCTGAGCCAGGCGAGCGGGCTCCCGATCCCGACGATCAAGTACTACCTACGAGAGGGCTTGCTCGCGCCGGGCGTGACGACGGCACCCAACCAAGCCCGGTACGACCAAAGCCACCTCGATCGGCTCGAGCTGATCCGCGCCCTGCGTGAAGGCGCCGGTCTGAACATCGCCACGCTCTCGCGGGTGTTCGCGGCGATGGACGCCCGCCAGGGCGAGAGCCGGCCAGAGTTCCTGTCGATGGCGGTGCGCGCCCTCAGCGATCCTCATGACGTCCCGCGCGACGACGAGGCCAGCACGCGCGCTGAGCGTGACGTGGCCGAACTGCTCGACGGTCTCGAGTGGGACGTCGATCCGGACTCGCCCGGGCGTGACGATCTGCTCCGAGCCGTGGCCGCGATCCACCGCTTCCTTCCCGGTCTGATCCGAACCGGTGACCAGTTGCGGGCACACGCCGATGCGATGCGCGCCCTCGCCGACGTCGAGATCCCCCAGACGTTCGACCCTGCCGCCGACCCCGAGGCCGCGCTACGGCTCGCTGTGCTGGGCACAGCCCTGTTCGAACCGGCCCTGCTCGCCCTCCGCAAGCTCGCCCACGTCGACCGACTCCGCGGCATCGCCGCAGGTCGTCCCTCCCCGTCAGCCGACGTCGACCAGCCGTCTCGTTCGGCGCCCCACCCGACACGACAGAACACAACAGCGGAATGAGCCCGACGGAGCGGTGGGGACTGCGTGACGCGATCCCTGGGGGTTGTCAACGGCTGAGATCGTCGAGCAATGCGCCGAGGATCGCTTCCTCATGAATCGCGCGGCGATGAAGGTTCATCGCTGGGCCGAGTAGTGGATCCCAGGCCGTGGCGCCGATGACGTGTCCGAGATCGGTGGTTGGTGAATCGAGCGCAGCGAGGTAATCCTGCTTCCCCATCCGCCACGGCTCGGCCCCGTACCGGGCACCGACGTGCGACATGATCGCGACGCCACCCAGGTCGAAGTCGGCGTGGGCACGGAGAACCGCCCCCGCCTGCCGGAGTGCGGCGAGCAGTCGTCCGGTAACGGCCGACGGCATGCCTTCCAGACAGACGAGCGGTTGGCAGGCGTTGCCGAGCCGGTCGGCCGCGAGGGTGAGGATCGACGGGTTCTCGCAGATCCACACGACGTCACCTGGCCGGACTGCCAGACCGTGGCCTCGGTCGAGCATCCGCTGCGTGAGGCGCAGCGGTTCGGCAGCGACGCGAGCGGTCGCCACGAGCGACCCGTCCGCGCCCGGCAACATGAAGGTCAGCGCCGCGGTGCTCACGCTGTCGAGCTGGATACCGAACGTCAGCCATGCGGCGCGCTGGTCGACGAGGCCGGACACCTCGAGCACGGCATCCGCGACGACGGTGCCGAGCGGCCGGTCGGCGTCGAGCGCATGCGCATCTCCGAACAGTGTCGCTGCCGCGACCGGCAACGGGAGCGAGCAGCCGAGGTTCGTTGCACAGTTCGATGTGAGCCATCCCAGACAGTCGAGGGCGTCGTTCAACAGCGCCGCTGGGTCGTCGACTGCTAAACGGGTGAGGCGCCCGCGTTGGCGTACTGAACTGAGCCAGCGCCGGACCTGTTCATCGGCGGCGATCGGGTGGGCGTCGGCCGACTCCCACAGGGCGGCCCGCTGCTCGCGCTCGGTAGAGCGCTGAGCTCGCCGGTCGTCGACCGGCCCCGACATCGCCTCCAGGGCATCGACGATCCCGAGTTGCACGTTGCTCGACCGCAATACCCGGTCGAGTTCGGCGAGGCTCACACGAAGGTGGTTGCCGGGCGGCCGGCGGCGGGCCAGCAGGGCACACATCGCCGTCACTTCGGCGTCGGTGAGGTCGCGGAGGTCGATCGGGTTGGTGGTGACCTGGCGGCCGTTGCGCTCGAGACGCGCCCGCGCTGCGTCCCAGAGCTTGCCCAGGTCCGGTCGGGCTACCGCGGCGACGGCACTGCTGGGTTGATCCATCAGTCGTCGAGGGTCGACACGTCGCTGGTCCAGTCGAACCGCTGGGCGTACACGCCGGGCGTCGGGGGCCGACGCACGAGGTCGTAGAGCACGAGCGACGGAACGGTCTCGTAGAAGCCCCAGAACTCGTGGCTGGTCAAGATCACGTCGAGGTCGAGTTGCGTCAGCAGACCCATCAGCCGCGAGCGCATCTTGTCGTCGATACCGACGAACGCTTCGTCGAGGGCGATGATCCGTGGACCGTCGACCGTGCCGTTGCCGTACTGGGCGCCGGCGGCCGCGAACAGCGGAAGGTGCAGCAGCGTCGCCGCTTCGCCGCCCGACAGGCCCCGATAGAACGTCCGTGTCACGCGCTGTCGCTTGCCGGTCGAGAACCGAGCATACAGAGCGAACTGATGCCACGCCCGATAGTCGAGGACTGCGGTGAGCGTCTCGGTGAAACTCTGCCCAGGCCCACTCGCGCGGACGTCGGCGATGCGCTGCATGAAGAACTCGCGAAGCGAGTCGCGCCGGTCGGGTCCGAGCATCTCGGGCGCGGTTCGCAGTGCCTGAATCGCGTCGCGCAGCCCGGGTTCGTCACCGGTGGTCTCCCAACGCAACTCGACGATCATGCCGCTTTCGGTGGGAACCTTCGACATCTCCTCGTTGATCCGGTGCTCGAAGGCATCGGCGTCGAGCAGGAGCTGTCGCAGCGCGTCGCCGACGCGTGTGAGTAGGTGAGTCTCGAAGATCTCGCGTTCCTGCTTGGTGAGGAGCTGGCTGGTGCGCTCGTACTCGTCGCGCAGTTGGCGGGCGAGCGAGCCGATCGGGAGATCGCCGTCGACGGTACCCACACGGACGACGTCGATGCCGTCGACCTTCGGCATGCTCGGGTCGTGGCCCGCCCGCAGCCCGTCCAGCAGGATCTCGCGGTACGCCCGTTCCATCCGGTTGAACACGTCGTCGGTCGGTGGTTCGGTCGCCGCGAGCAAGCGTCGGGCACCGGCCAGTGGATCGCCCCCGGGCTCGACGCCCTCGACCGCGACCACGTCGGCAATCTCGGCCGAACAGATCACGCCGAACCGTTGCCTCGCCGAGACGAGATCGGCTTCCAGGGTGATGCGCTGCTTGTCGAAGCCCGCGAGCCGCTCTTCCAGCGTGGCCAAGGTGCCGTCGACGATGCGCAACTCCTCGGCAAGCTGTCGCGCGAGCGATTCGTGTTCCATACGCAGGTCGCGAGCTCGGGCCAGCGCCTCGACGGCGCGTTCGGCGTCACCTCCGACGTTGGCACGGAGCTGCTCGTAGCGGGATTGCTCGGCCTCGGCGAAAGCAGCCGCCCGTTCAGCGGCCGTCTGGTCACCGGCCGCGCGGTCGAGCATCTTCTGGGCCGTCTCGGCAGCTTGCGCGGCGGCCCGCAACGCAATTGTCAGGGTGTTCCGCACCGATGCCACGTTGCGACGGTGGGCGTCGCAATCACGCAACAAGTCCTCGACCCCCACCAGCGACTCGGTGTCGCCGGGAAGCCGCAGACGGGTCGCCGCACGTTGCAGATCGATCGACGCTGCATCCGCCGCACGCAGCTTGGCCTCGGCATCGGCCTTGGCGGACGCGTGCGAGCGTCGGCGCTCGTCGAGCACACCCGACCGGTTGCGGAACTCTGCGAGTGCGCTCGCCAGTGATGCCACCGGCGGTTGCTTGGCGCGCGTGCCGGTCAGTACATCGCGAGCACTCTGGATCTGGCTGCGACGCTCGACGAGGCGGTCGAGTGTGGCTTGCTGGTTGGCGATCGTCGCATCGAGCACGGCGAGTCGCTCGGCACGGCGTCGTTCGCGAGCGGCGTATCCGATGAACTCCGGTTGCGGCTGGACGAAGCGGCCGGCGAGCGGGCCGAGGCGCCAGGTGCCGTCGGTGTGGATCGCCATCACGTCGCTGGCGAGGGGGATCGCCTGCAGGACGGCGGCGATCCGCCCGCTGGCGAGCCCGTCGACCGGTACCGGGACGAGCACATCGGCGAGTGATGGCCCGGAGGCGTCGTGTGCCCATTCCGGGAGGAGCATCGCATCGAGTGCGTCCCGCGGCCCGTCGTCCGGAGCTACTCGTGCATCGAGGATTCCGGCGGCGCCGAGGGCGGCCTCCAATCCTGCTCGAGCCTCGGTGTCGACGTGGTCGGCGAAGTCGACACAGACGTACAGCGGAACCCCCGCAAGCCCCTCCCCGCCAGCGTCGGGGCGGGTCGGGTTGGCCGGCGGCCCCGGGTTCGGTTCGGTCTCGACGCGATGCCGCTCGTCGATCAGCGCCCCGACTTCGTCGCGCCGCGCAGCGACCGCTGCGGCCGCGGCGTCGAGCAGCCTGGCGGTGGCGAGGTCGAACTCGCCGACGAGGCGATCGGCGACGTGGAACGCCTGGATGTCGGCATCGGCGGCCTCGTCGACAGCGTCGGCGGGCGACGCTGTGTGACCCCAGGGGAGATCGACGTTCGGGAATTCGTGGTCTGGGGCGAGCGACCTGAGCGTGTCAGCAGTGTCGGCCAGGTTGGCGGCCCAGCGCGACCGGTGCTCGGCGAGCCCTGACCGCTCGTCGGCGAGGTGCTCGCGGGCGCCCACCAGCTCGCGTGCGGCATCCTCGGCGCGCTCACGCGTCTCGCCTTCGTGTCGTTCGGCGTGTCGCGCCCGGTCGGCGGCATCGGTGGCTTGGCGGGCGAGGCGCTTGACCTCGCCGACCTCGCCGCGCCGTTGCGTGACGACGGAGATGGCCCATGCGTCGTCCAGGTCGCCGCCAACCGCGACGTCGATCCCGGCCAGGCGCGCCGTGTCGGTCCAAGCGCCGACCGCGTCTGCCACGGCCGCGTCACGAACCTCGGCTTCTTCCCGGGCACCGTTGGCCTTCTCGACCGCGACTGCCGCGTCCGCTGTCGACGTCCGTGACGTTTCTGCCGTCTGTTCGGCGACCCGCTTGGCGTTGTCGGCAGACTTGCGCACTTCGTTCAGTGCGGTCGCGTCTTGGTAGGCGGGCGAGTCACGAATGTTCTCGATGTCGGCACCGAGGCGCTCGATCGCTGCGTCGGTCTCGGCAACCTTGGTGGTGAGACCGTCCTTGCTCGTGCCGGCCGTGTGGAACTGTTTACGGGTTCTGTCGAACTCTCGGTCGAGTTCGCGAACGGCACCGGACGTGTCGACGAGAGCTTGGGCACGTTGGCGGGCCGCGGCAACGAGGTGATCGCGGTACGTCGGCACGAAGCGCTCAACGGCTGCCAACGATGCGACCAGACCCTCGAGTTCGTGTTGCATCGCGTCGAGATCGTCGAAGCTGTGGGCCACGTCGGCGATCAGCGCCGGGTCGAGTTCGCCTAAACCCGCCGACAGCGTGGCCGAGAGATGCTCGGTGTCGAGCTTGCCTGCCAGATGCGGCCGGCGCAGCGTGAGCAGTAGGTCGACCAGTCGTCGATAGCGCCGGTCGCCGAGGCCGAGCAGCCGGCGGTCGACCGCGAGGCGATAGTCGTCGGCCTTCGTGTACACGTTGCCGTCGGTGAGCCGCTCCTCGAGTTGGCGACGGCCGAGGGGCGTGTCGTTGTCGGCGAGTGAGAGGTCGTGCCCTACCCGTTGGGTGGTGACGAAGAACCATGGCTCGGCGTCTCGGTGCTGGGTCGCCGCGGCGCCGACGCCAATCGTGGTGTAGTTCTCGCCATCACCGAACTCCATCCACACGTAACCGGTGCCGGAGTCGTGCCGGTACCGGCCAGCCCGGTCGTCGTCATCGCGGCCGAGCAGGAGCGACTTCATCGAACGCCCGCCGCCCATCGGGTCCATCCGGGCCGCGCTCATCACGCCGTCGAACACGAACGGGAACAACAGCGCCAGCGCATTCGACTTCCCCGAGCCGTTGCGCCCGCGCAGCGCCAAGCGCCCATCGCCGAATTCGAATGTCTGGTCGTCGTACTCCCACACGTTGAAGATCCCCGCCCGGGTCGGCTTCCAGCGCATCAGAACATCAGCTGCTGGGTCGCTTCGGCCGGCTCGTCGCCGACGAACGCCGGCCTGGCCCGGTACCGGTTCGCAAACGCGGTGACGGCAATGCCGTCTGGGCGAGGGACCACGAGGCGGAACCGCTTGAGCAGGCCGGCCACCTCGGCGCGAAAGCGTTCGGGTTGCTCGCGGGCATCCTGTGACAGGCGCGCCGCGTAGTCGCCGAGCATCGTCGCCCAGGTGGCGTCGGCTATGTCGGAATCGACGACGAACTCGGTACGCAGGTCGGATGCATCATCGTCGAACTCATCGGTAGGTGCGGTCGCCGGTTTCAGTTCGAGGAGTGCCGTGAGCCAGAGCAACGCGGCGTGCGCGGTCGCGCTGCTGCCGGGGAACGGTGTCGCCGCGAGCGGTTGGTTGGGGTGGTCGATCAGAGCGACACCCTCGCGGCGGAGTTCGACCTCGCAACCGGTCAGACGGCTGATGTTGTCGGCTTCGCGGCGACGGTTACGCCACGCCAGTTCGGCTTCGTCGTCGGTCAGGTCGGACAGCATCACGACCGGCTGGTCGACCATGCGCCGGTTGAGCAGGTGGCGGGCCCGCCGGCTGCGGCCGTCACCGTCGGTCGGGGTCGGCTCGGTGATGAAGTCGGCCACGGTCGATACCGAGCGGAGGACCGATGGCGAGGCGACCATGCACATCGCCGCCGCGTCGCGGTCGATGTCCCACAGCACCTGTCCGTCGTTCAGCAACGACTCCACGTCGCCGTCGCACACGGTGAGCACTCCGACCTCCTCCAGGTATCGGACCGCGTCGCGGAACGCCCGGCGCTGCACGTACTCGGTCGAGTTGAGCTGCAGGCGTGCGTCGCCACGGGCGAGTTGCGCGATCCGCTGGAGCAGTTCCGACGCGAGCACCTGATGGCCGGGGTGTTCGAGTGCCGCCAGCGCGAGGCAGAGGTACACGTAGCCCCATCGGCTCAACAGCCGGCCCGTGGCCAGGCTCGCACCGCGCGAGGCAGTGAGCGCGGCCGGTCGGCGCAACAGGCGGGCGGCCGAGCGGCTGACGTCGAGCCGGTAGCCGAGCTTCTGACCGAACTCGTTACGCAGAACCGTCTCCCACTTGAGCACGAGGCGGAAGTCGTCACCCCGGCTCGCCGTCACGAGCGGCTGGTGCAGGAGTGCCCGGGCGGCGCGCTGCAGTTCAGGCAACTGGTGAGGCTGCAGGTGGATCGCCAGGCGGGCGTTCATGGCGCGCTCACCTCGACGAGACAGTTGCGCAGCGTGACCGTGCCGCCCGGGCCGAGCAGGCGCGAGTCGTGGTCGGCCGATGTCAACGAAACGATCGCGCCGCCAACGCGCACCGACGCCGCGAACCGCGGCCCAGTGGGGCGGTCGGCGAGTACCTGGTCGAGCCAGCCGAGCAGTGTCGACCACTCGCCGCTGGCGACCCGGGTGTGGCGGAGGTCGATCGACACGAGCCGCGCGGCAGCCGCAGCGCGGCGTTCATGCTCGATTTGCCGCTCGCGGGCGAGCGCCTGCTTGGCCGCTGAATAGTCGTGGCGCTTGCCGGTCGCTCCGCGGGCAGGGCGGCGACCGTACGTACGCAGCGACATCGGTACGTCGACCGGCGCGACGTCCCACCAACTCGGGAACCTTCCTGCAGCCTCCGGGTCGGCGACGGTGAGGCCGACGTGGTCGACCGGCGAGAGCCCGAACGCGGCATCGAAGAGCGTGTGCGCGTCGTGGTCGGTCTCGCAACCGGCGAACCAGGCGGCGGTCTCGCGCAACTCCGACGCTCGGTTGACGGGCCGAGTCGCCTGTTCGGTCAGGCGGCGCAGCAACGTCAACAGCTCGCGAATCGCCACGGTGGTCGCTGCGCCCAACGCATCCACCTCGGAGCGGTCGGCTCGGCCGGGCACAAACCAGTCGAGCATGCCGTCCCAGCGTTGTTGCCAGTCGGCTCCGGCGGTGAACGGTCCCCGCGAGTCGTCGCCCTCGTTGGCGAGCCGGAGCAGCGTCGAGCGATGATGGCGATCGAGGTCGGCCATCTCGTGTGCGATCAACGACCTGTTGCGGACGAGGTCGTCGTGAAAGCTCTGGAGATAGGCGATCAGCTGATCCTTGTACAGCAGGAACACGTGGTCGTCGAGGCGTTCCTCGCGTGCGATCCGGTTGATGGTCGCGTAGAACTCGCGGGCATTGGTCGCCAGTTGCCCAAGTGCGAGATCGAGGTCGCGCAGGCGCAGGTACACACCGGCGGCGTCGCCCGCCGTCACCGAGTTGGCGAGTTCCGAGAGCGTCGCGCGGACCTGTCGGAACATCGTGCGTTGCAGCGCCCCGGCCTCGTGCGTTGCGCCGAGTACCGACTCCACAGCGGCCAACGTCGAGGTGCCGATCGGCGTGAGTTCCCACAATTCGTGTCGCTTGAGGTACTCCTCGATCGACATCGCCCGGATCGACGGATCCTGCACCCAGTCGACGCACTGCCAGCTGCGCAGCTGGTCGAGCGCGTCCCGGATCGTGCCCTCACCGGCGTCCAGGTTGGGAGAGTCGGCAAGCCGGGAGTGGATCTCGGCGGTACGCAGTTGGAGGCGGTACGCCTGGGCGGCCTCGGCGAGCGCCGCCAGAATGGCGATATAGATGGGTGTGTTGTCACTGGTGACGGCACGCAGCGCGAGGAGTCGCGAGCGTTCGTCGCCGTCGACAGGAGCGTCAGCGAACGACGCCCGCAGCGGGATCGGTGCGACGCGCTCGGCCGTGTTCGACACGACAGCGACCGTAGTTGACGGGTGTCACAGGGTCGCCGTTGCGTCGGCCCGGCGAGTTGAGGTTGAAGAATACCTGGAGGGGGTATACCGTTAGTGCCTGTTATACCCCCCCAGGGGTACTGGATCGGCGTCCGACGCCGAGGAGGCAGGAACCAGATGGAAGGTCACGAGCACAGCACAGGGCCCGGCTACACCGATCGGAAGGACGACTTGTCGAAGCGTCTCCGGCGGATCGAGGGTCAGGTACGCGGGGTGCACAAGATGGTCGACGACGACCGGTACTGCATCGACATCCTCACCCAGATCTCGGCGATCACGAAGGCGCTGCAGTCCGTGTCGTTGGCGTTGCTCGACGACCACCTCGGACACTGCGTCGTGCAGGCCGTGGCGGCCGGAGGCCCGGAGGCCGACGAGAAGCTCAAGGAAGCCTCCGACGCGATCTCCCGGCTGGTCCGGTCCTGACCCCCGTCCTCACTCGCCCCCACCAAAACGAGGAGCACTCCCACATGACCACCACCACCAACTACATCGTCGTCGGCATGACCTGCGGGCACTGCGTCGCGTCGGTCACCGAAGAGGTCACCGAAATTCCCGGCGTCACCGGCGTCGACGTCGACCTGGCCTCGGGCCGTTTGACCGTCACCAGCGACCAGCCCGTCGACGAAGGCGCGGTCCGTGCGGCGGTCGTCGAGGCCGGCTACCAGGTCGCCGACAGAGACTGACGTCACCATGAAGGCCCCGCTCAAGCTCGCCGGGTTCGGCGCGATCCTGGTCGCAGTGCTCGCCATCGGGTATGGGATCGGCAACGCCGTGGGCCCGGTTGGACGGAGCGACGACGGCCACCACACCACCACGACCAGCACCGAGGGCACCATGAGCGATCAACATGCCGACCACCAGACGCCAGCGGCAAACCTGCCGGGCGGCCTCCAGGTCTCGCAAGCCGGCTACACCCTGCAACTCGACTCTCCGATTCTCCCGGCCGGTGACACGACCGTCGCCTTCCGGGTGATCGGCCCCGACCACCGGCCGGTCACCGACTACGCCGCAACCCACGACAAGGATCTGCACCTGATCGCGGTCCGCCGCGATACCACGGGCTTCCAGCACGTCCACCCGACGATCGACCCGGCCGGCACCTGGACTGCCGAGCTCACACTGTCCCCGGGTACGTGGCGCCTGTTCGCCGACTTCCGACCCGCCGCGCTCGACCGGGCGATCACGCTGGGCATCGACGCTCAGGTCGCCGGCGACTACCAGCCGCAACCGCTCCCCGACCACAACACGACGGCCGCCGTCGACGGCTACACCGTCACCCTGTCGGGCGGGCTGGTCGCCGACCAGGCGAGCGAGTTGACGTTCACCGTGCACCGGGACGGCGAACCGGTCACCGACCTCGAGCCCTGCCTCGCCGCCTACGGGCACCTCGTGGCCCTGCGGGCCGGCGACCTTGCCTACCTCCACGTCCACCCCGAGGGCAGCCCTGGTGACGGCGTCACCGAACCCGGGCCGCACGTAGCGTTCGCGGCGACAGCGCCCTCGGCCGGTGCCTACCGGTTGTTCTTGGACTTCCAGCACGACGGAGTCGTGCGCACCGCCGAGTTCACCGCGCCCGCCGGCGAGACCACGACCCATCCGGCGGCCCCGGCCGACGACCGCGACGGTCACGGATGAGCGCGCCCACCGAGACCACAGCGCCGACGAAGGTGACCGCCAACCAGATCGAGCTGGCGATCGAGGGAATGACCTGCGCGTCGTGCGCCAACCGGATCGAACGCAAGCTGAACAAGCTCGACGGCGTCACCGCCACGGTGAACTACGCGACCGAGAAGGCCAAGGTCGCGTTCGACCCGGCCGTCACCCCCGACACCCTCGTCGACGCGGTCAAGCAAGCCGGCTACACCGCCCACCTCCCACGGCCCAACATGCCCACTGGCGGCAGCGGCGCCGACGATGACGTGTCCGAGGAGCACGACCCGGTACGGGCGCTACGCCAGCGGGTGACCATTTCGGCGATCCTCACGGTGCCGGTGGTGGCGATGGCGATGGTCCCGGCGCTCCAGTTCGACTACTGGCAGTGGCTGTCGCTGACGTTGGCCGCACCGGTGATCGTGTGGGCCGGCTGGCCGTTCCACCAGGCGGCGTGGGCGAACCTGCGCCACGGCGCGGCGACGATGGACACGCTGATCTCGACCGGCACCACCGCCGCGCTGCTGTGGTCGCTGTACGCGCTGTTCTTCGGCACGGCCGGCGAGAAGGGGATGACCCACCCGTTCGAGCTGACGATCAGCCGCGGCGACGGGGCCGGCAACATCTACCTCGAAGTCGGCGCGGGCGTGGTGACGTTCATCCTGCTCGGCCGCTACTTCGAGGCCCGCTCGAAGCGTCGCGCCGGCGCCGCCCTGCGGGCCCTGCTCGAGCTCGGGGCGAAGGACGTGTCGGTGTTGCGCGAGGGGCGTGAACAGCGGATCGGCATCGACCAGCTGGTGGCCGGCGACCACTTCGTGGTGCGCCCCGGCGAGAAGATCGCCACCGACGGCCGGGTTGTCGAGGGCACGTCGGCGGTGAACGTGTCGATGGTCACCGGCGAGTCGGTCCCCGTCGAGGTCGGCCCCGGCGACCCGGTGATTGGCGCGACCGTGAACGCCGGGGGGCGGCTGGTGGTCGAGGCCACCCGCGTCGGTGCCGACACGCAGCTGGCGCAGATGGCCCGGCTGGTCGAGGACGCCCAGAACGGCAAGGCTCAGGCTCAACGCCTGGCCGACCGGATCTCGGGGATCTTCGTGCCGATCGTGATCGCGATCGCTGTCGGCACGTTCGGGTTCTGGGCCGGCACCGGCGGTTCGATCGCCGCCGCGTTCACCGCCGCGGTCGCCGTGTTGATCATCGCGTGCCCGTGCGCGCTCGGCCTGGCCACCCCGACCGCTCTGATGGTCGGCACCGGCCGGGGCGCCCAGCTCGGCATCCTGATCAAAGGCCCTGAAGTGCTCGAAACCACCCGCCGCGTCGACACCATCGTGTTGGACAAGACCGGCACGGTCACGACCGGGCAGATGACCTTGGTCGACGTGGTCACCGCCGTCGGCGAGGACGAGACCGAGCTGTTGACGCTCGCCGGTGCGGTGGAGCACGCCTCGGAGCACCCGATCGCCCAAGCGATCGCCCGCGGCGCCACCGAACGGGTTGGTGAGCTGCCACCGGTCGACGACTTCGCCAACGTGGAGGGCCTCGGCGTGCGGGGCCTGGTCGCTGTCGGCGACGCGACCCACGCCGTGCTCGTCGGCCGTACCCGGCTGCTCGCCGACTGGTCCCAGCCCCTCACTCCCGAGCTCGACGCAGCGATCGACGCGGCGACCGCCCAGGGGCAGACCGCCGTGGCCGTCGGCTGGGACGGTGCAGCCCGCGGCGTGCTCGTCGTCGCCGACGCGATCAAGCCGACCTCGGCCGAGGCGATCCGCCAGCTCCGTCAGCTCGGCCTGACCCCGGTGCTGCTCACCGGCGACAACGCCACCGTCGCCCGCGCGGTCGCCACCGCGGTCGGCATCGAGCCCGGGCCCGACACGGTGATCGCCGAGGTCATGCCCGCCGACAAGGTCGCCGTCATCAAGCACCTCCAGGGGCAGGGCAAGTCGGTGGCGATGGTCGGCGACGGCGTCAACGACGCCGCCGCGCTCGCCCAGGCCGACCTCGGCCTGGCGATGGGCACCGGCACCGATGTCGCCATCGAAGCCTCCGACCTCACCCTGGTGCGCGGCGACCTGCGCGTCGCCGCCGACGCAATCCGCCTCGCCCGGCGCACGCTCGGCACGATCAAGGGCAACCTGTTCTGGGCGTTCGCCTACAACGTCGCCGCCCTCCCGCTGGCCGCTGCCGGGCTGCTCAACCCGATGCTCGCCGGCGCGGCGATGGCGTTCTCGTCGGTGTTCGTTGTCTCCAACAGCCTCCGCCTGCGCCGCTTCCAAGCAGTCACCACCTGAAGCCGCGGCCTGTCGTCTCCTCCAACAGAGGGCAACCAGGACCCCAGTGCCCGCGGCGGACCAACATCGGGTCCGGTATCACCCAAGGGGCTGAGCGGGTAGGTGGTGACGGTCGTCGAGCGGCGCAGCCGCCACCCCGTTGTATCGAGACCTGGAGCGTGCCAATGGTCTCGATACACCGGCTGCGCCGGCACTCGACCACCGGGACGAGCCGCCCACTCGCTGACCCTCTAGGGCGAGTCGGCGCCGTCGACGCGCTCGCCCTACTCGAGGGCGGCGCGTCGACGGCGCGGATCGTCAGGTGTGCGTGTCGCTGCGCCGTCGCGCCCGGCTGGCGACCAGGCCCGCCGCCACGAGTGCAGCCGCGAACCACAGCAGCGTCATCGAGTTCGAGCCGGTGATCGGCAGCACCGGCACCAGTGGCTGAGTGGTGGGCGTGGGGGGCACCTGTACGGCCGTCGTGGTCGGGCCGACCGGCACCGCAGTGCTCGACGTGCTCGTGGTCGGCACGCTGGTCGTCGTGGTCGTCGAGGTGGTGCTGGTCGTCGTGGTCGTGGTCGTCGTGGTGGTGGTGGTGGTCGCGGGGACCTCGGTCCAGGCGTGGAACGGGTCGTCGTCGGTCACCACGATGTCGGAGCGAACCGGCTCGTCGTCATCGGTGTGATAGTCGGGAAGACCGTCCTGATCGACGTCGACCGGCTGCCCCTCCTCATCGAGCACGGGCATGACGACCGTGCCGATGACATCGGCCGTGTCGGCATGGTCGGTTCCCGCCGGAAGCGTCAGCGGTCCCTCACAGAAGAACGACGCGCCCGGAGCGAGCGGGCCCACCCATGGGCCATCGACGGTGAACGAATAGTCGGCGGCGCCACCGACCGGCGAGAGGTCGCAGGTCCACGTCCCGATGTCGGGGCCGGCGCCGGTGGTGTCGGCGACGAGGATGTCGGTCAGCCAGGTCGCGCCCGTGTTCGTGACGACCCAGCGCACCGGCTGGGCGACGTCGGCGGGGTAGTGCACCGCCTCACCCGGCGTGTTCGCGTCCTGGTCGGGGTCGACCAGGGGCTTGGCCGGCGGGGTCCAGCTCGCCGGGCCCGAGCCGACGCCCGGGTCGGCCAGGTTCCCGTCGTACTTGATGATCTGGATCGCACCGCTGAATGCGACGTAGTCGTCCTGATCGGACGGGCCGTCCTGCTGTGCGTCGCCGGGCGTTCCCGACGGCTCGAGGTTCGTGACGACCGCCGCCCGGTCCATGTGCGGCACATCGTCACCGGCAAGGGTGAGCGTCGCCGTGCAGCCGAAGCTCACCCCGGGTTCCCACGCCACCGGCGGATCCGCGTCGCCGAAGCTCTCGGCCCAGTGGACCGTCCAGGTGTCGCCCACCAGCACACCGGCGGTGCCCGGTGCCGTCTGGCCGGGGAACACGCACGCCAACGACTCGATCGTGACGTCGCCGCCGAACAACGTGTCGGTGACCGTCACGTTGTACAGCGGCTCCTCGCCGTTGTTGCGAACGTCGAACGTGATCGCCCGCGTCTCACCGTTTTCGTAGCCCTGACCGGTCTCGGACGTGTCGGCGTCGTTGACGATCGGGCCAGGTGCGGCGCTGCCACTGTCGCCCTTTTCAATCGCGACGCGGGGGTACGTGATGCCCGCGTCGATCGTGTGATCGACACCACCCGGCTCGACCGGCGCGGTGACCGGGGTTTGGGCGACCCATTGGTTCCCCGGCAACGGGGTGGGGTTGGAGTCGAGCACCGGCCCGGCTGCTGGATCTTGCGGCTCGGTGTAGACGATCAGGTCGAGCGTCGGTGACCCTGGCAGCAGCGACGGGTCGATGGTGGTGACGTCGAACTCGACGATGTAGTCGGCGCCCGGCACGAGCGGGTAGCCGCCCTCGCCGCCGAAGTAGTACTCGCCGTTGACGTCGGTAGTGGTGGTGGCCAACAGCGTGCCGTCCGGGGCGAGCAGGTTGACGGTGACACCGGGGACCGGCGGCTCGTCGACCGAGGCGTCCTGTTCACCGTCGCCATCGGCGTCGAACCACACGTAGTTGCCGATCTGCACCGGGGCCAGCGCGGCGAGGATCGAGATGTCGCCGAGCCCGTTGGCCTTGGCGAAGTTTGCCGTCGTGTTACCCGCCACCAGCAGGCCTCGGCCGAGCGGATCGCTACCCGGGCCCTCGCCGGTGAAGCGGTCGTAGAAGCCGATACCACCGGTGTTGAACAAGCCGCTGGCGTCCATCGTCGTGTTGGCGACGTCGGGCTCGCGCGGCGAGAAGGCAAGGCCACCCATCGAGTTCTCGAAGTGCTGGATATCCGGGTTCTCCGGGTAGCGGTGGGCGCTCGAGAAGTAGTCGCCGGGGAAGAACTCGACACGGCTGGCTGGCTCGCCGCCCGACGTCGCCGGGGTGTTGTTGTCGGGGCAACTGCCGGTGCCCTCCCACTGGTACACACCGTTGACGAGGCACACCTTGTTGATGTCCCCGCCGGTGATCTGGCCCGAGATCTGCACCGGCGGGTCGAGCGTCGGGTCGGGTGCGAACCCGAACGAGGACAGCGAGTCGGAGTGGCGGTCGCGGAACCCGAGGATCAGCGAACCGTCGTTCTCGAACTCGATGTCGGTCAACATCGGGGTGGGATACAGCGGAGCGACCAGCGCGTACGCGTGGACGTCGTCGTCCCATGTGTTGCGCCACGGGTTCCAGTTCGTCGCCACATTCGTACCGGTCTGGTTGCCCGCCGGGTCGGAGTAGTTCTGGGCGCCGCGCCGGAAGTCGAGCGAGTGCGAGAACACCGTCGTGAACGACGCGCCGTCGAGCCGCAGCACGTACACCTCGAGATCGGCGCGATCGAGCGAATCGGACGCGTCGCAGACACCGCCGACGTACACCTCGCCGTCGCGGACGGTGACGGCGAACGGCCGCCACGAGCCACCTTCACACCCCGGGTCGGCGATCGCCAGGGAACCCGCGACCGGCGCCGGCTCCGCGCTCGCCGTGGCGAACCAGTACAACGCGCGCTCGTTGAGGTTGACCGCGTAGAGCGTGCTGCCGTCCTCGGACAGGTCGAGCCCACCGAGGCCCTCGCGGCCGTTGGCGAAGTAGAACGGCGCATCGTGGCCGGTCGCGACCTCGTGCTCCGATGCGCCGGCGTTGGGCACCGTCGCCCACACCACCGTGCTGCCCGGCGGCGAGGCGATGGTCGAGTCGGTGCGGTAGATCGCCCCGTTGCCACCTGGCCCGTAGGTGGTGTGGGCCTTGGCGAAGGCGGCCGTGTAGATGAAGTTGGTGCGATGGTCCCAGGCCGAGCCGAAGATCGTTCCGGTCTCGCCTTGCGTGGCAATCGTGGTGAACCCGTCGGTGTTGTCGGCCGTGCTCATGGTGGCCGGGCCGCGGTTGTCCCACGTGGTCACCGCCAACGAGCGCAACGCCGGCGAACTACCGCGGTCGACCTGTTGGATCACCGACAGCGGCGGGTTCAGGGGCACGTACGTGTTCGGGTTCCACACGCCGACGTGAATCGTCTGGGTGCCACCGTCGACGAACGTCGTCGTACTCCGATAGGCGTTCGGGGTGGTCACCGGCGCGGCCGGCGCAGGCTGGAGGTGGTCAAGTGCGGGATCGGTGATCGCCACGTCGACCCGGAAGCGTGACCCGGCGAACAGTTCGAGGTCGAACACCGCCTGGCCGGCGTTGTCGGTGAAAACCGGCCCCACCGAGGTCGCGCCGTCGGTTACCGAAACGGCCACACCGGGCTGTGGAGGGTCGAAGAGGGCGTCGTACACGCCATCGCCCGAGAAGTCGCGATTGACCTCCACGGTCAAGATCCCGTCGCCCGGCGCCGCCACGGCGGTTGGCGGATGCGCCGCATCGGTGGCCACCCACACGGCGGAGGCCGCGAGCCCCGCCGCAGCGACAATACGAAGCAGTACCCGCGTACCAGACTTCTTCATGATCAAACCTTCCGCCAGTGGACTACTGTCCTGATCAAACTCCCGCAAATTCGACCCTACCAACGTCACAAACAGCGCGCAAGGGGAGCTTTCGAACACGACACGCGGTCGTTGCGCTGGTCAGCCCAGGGTTTGCGGCGCCTGGCGGCGCGAATGTTTGGCCCGGTACATGGCGGCGTCGGCGCGGGCGAACAGGGTCGAACGGGTGTCTCCGGGCTCGGCCACCCCGACCCCGACGCTGGCGCGCACCGGACGGTTCCGCACGGTCACCAGCCCCGGTGCGTTCGCGGTCCGATCGCGCACTGCGGCCGCGAAGCGTTCGGC
This sequence comes from Ilumatobacter sp., assembly GCA_035556435.1. Taxonomy (GTDB): domain Bacteria; phylum Actinomycetota; class Acidimicrobiia; order Acidimicrobiales; family Ilumatobacteraceae; genus Ilumatobacter. The sequence goes on from DATMEY010000038.1 coordinate 21,271, forward strand.
GTCGGCGTGGTCGCGGGCGAGCAACACGAACTCGTCGCCGCCCGCGCGGCCCAGCGTCGTGCCCGCCGGCGCCAACCCGTGCAGCACCACGGCCGCCGCGGCGAGCACCTCGTCGCCGGCGAGGTGACCGAGCTCGTCGTTGATCTCCTTGAAGTGGTCGAGGTCGACGAACACCACCGCGACCGGGCCACCCGACCACAGCGCCGCGTCGGTGAGCTCGATCAGCGCCCGGCGAGTCTTCAAGCCGGTGAGGTCGTCGTGGTCGAGCCGGTGGGCGAGGTCCTGTTCGACGATCGCCGCCAGCGCGCGGATCTCCTGCTGGGCTTCGATCAGCTCGTCGACATCGCGCAGCGTGGAACGCGCGGCCACCGTGTTGAGATGTTCGACCAGGCCGGCCCGCACCGAGTACCACGCGACGCTGCCGTCGGCGGCAGTCAACCCGATCGTGCGCGTCACGTCGACCCCGGTACGGATCGCCTCCAGCACCGGGTCGTCGTCAGGGGCGAGCGGCTCGCCCGCGGGCCCGAGGGCACCCAACCCGGGATCGGTAAGGCGCCGGCCGTACAGCCACTCGATCGGGCGGCCGAGACGGGTCGCCAACCCGCGCGGGGTCATCACCATCCGGCCCTCACCATCGTGGAAGCACGAGGCGTCGCCGAACGGCTGGAGCTCGGTCCGCGCGCGCACCTCGTTGAGCACCTCGGCACCACGCGGTTCGCCGGCAGCCGTATGTTCGAGCACCTGCACGAGGAGGTAGTGGGCACCCTCGAACTCGAGCTGCACGGTCACCGCCAGTACGTCGATCCACACCCCGTCGGCACGCAGGTGCCGGCGCCGCTGGCTCACGGAGGGCTCGCCCGACAGCAACCGGTCGTAGCCGGCGAGTGCTCCCGTCAGGTCGTCGGCGTGGATGAAGTCGAGCGTGAACGCCCCGACCAGCTCGTCGACGGTTCGGCCCGACATGTCGGCATACGCGGCGTTGGCCGCCACGACGCGCGTGCCGGTGTCGACGATCAATGACGGAACCGTGCCGGCACGAAACGCAGCGCCGAGCAGACCGCCAGGTTGCTCGATGTTCATGTGGACCCGAACCTCCCACCAGTCGTGTTGGGTCGGCTACGACCGTAACACGACGTGCCGCGGGAACACTCCGTTCGCGGCCGCCCACCGAGTGCGAGGATTGACGCAGTGAGCGAGCTCACGATCCTCACCGGGCAGGACGACCCGGACTTCCTCGACCTACCGTGGGACGTACCGCTCGCGTTCTGGCGCACGCCCAGGTTGCGCGATCTGGTCAAGGGCAACTCGCGCCACGTCGTGCGAATGGTCGAGTACGACGACCGGGTCTACGCGATCAAAGAGACCACCGAAGAGCTCGCCCGCGCCGAGTACACCACGTTGCGCGACCTTCACGAGCGGGGCCTGCCCGCCGTACACCAGGTGGGCCACGTCACCGGCCGATACACCCCCGACGGCGAACCGCTCGGCGGCGCGCTGATCACCCGGTTCCTCGACTTCTCACTCCCCTACGGCTACCTGTTCACCGTCGAACGACCCGATTTCCTGCGCGCCAAGTTGATGGACGCGGCGGTGATCCTGCTGGTACGCCTGCACATCGAGGGTGTGTTCTGGGGCGACGCCTCGCTCGGCAACGTGCTGTTCCGGCGCGACGCAGGTGGGTTGATGGCCTACCTCGTCGATGCCGAGACCAGCGAGGTCCGCCCGTCGCTGTCGACGGGGATGCGCCAGAACGACCTCGACATCACCCGCGAGAACGTTGCCGGCGCGCTCTACGACCTGATCGCCGCCGAACAGGTGAACGACGACCTCGACCCGATCGACATCGTCGACGAACTCGAACGCCGCTACCACGAGCTGTGGAACGAACTCACCGCAGTGGAGGAGATTCCGACCACCGAGCGGTGGCGCATCCGCCAGCGGATCGACCGCATCCACGCGCTCGGGTTCGACGTGGAGGAACTCCGCGTGCGGACGCGGCCCGGTGGCGACCGGATCGAGATCCAGCCCCGCGTGATCGAGGAGGGCCACGCCCACCGCCGGTTCCAGGCGTTGACGGGGCTGTCGATTCAGGAGGGTCAAGCTCGTGAGTTTCTCGACGCGGTGTTCGCCCACGGCGCCCTGATCGAGCGCCGCGACGGCGTACAGCTACCGCCCGAGATCGTCGCCCAGCGCTGGCTGGCCGAGCGCTACTACCCGGTGTTGGCAGCAATCCCCGACCGCTACCGGGGCACCCTCGACGCCCCCGAACTGTTCCACAGCTACATGGCCCACCGCGACGCGATCAGCCGCGAGCAGGGTCGCGACATGGAGATGCACGAGGCACTGGCGTCGTTCGTCAACCACCTGCTTCCCGTGCTTCCGGAGGAACGCCGCGTCGGCGAGACCGACCGGACCAGCGCCGACACCTGACGGTTTCGGGCCGCGGGCCGCGGGATACCGTCGAGCTGTGCATCGCCAGCTCACCCGCCGCGGGGCGATCGTCGCCGCGGCCACGTTCGTCGCCACCTGCCTCACGGCCACGCTCCCCGCTGCCGGTCCGGCCCAGGCGGCCACCGTGCCAGCCGGGTTCGCCGACGCCAAGGTCGCCGACTTCGATCAGCCGACGACCGTCGAGTGGCTGCCGAACGGCCGGATCGTCGTGCTCGAGAAGGGCGGCCGGATGCTCGTCGGCACCCCCGGCGAACGGTTCACCGAGCGCCTGCGGCTGAACGTGTGCACGGAGAGCGAACGCGGCCTGCTGGGCGTGGCCGCCGACCCGGCGTTCCTCAGCAACGGCTGGCTGTACCTCTATTACACACGGCCTGCCCCGGGCGCGCCCGGCGGATGCGTCAACCGGTTGAGCCGGTTCACCATGCCCGGCGACGGCCCAGCCGACCGCGGCAGCGAGGTGGTCCTGCTCGACAACATCTCGTCGCGGGCGGGCAACCACAACGGTGGCGCGGTCGAGATCGGCGGCGACGGCTACCTGTACGTCGGCGTCGGCGACGCGGGCCAAGACCCACGCCAGCGTCCAGGCCGCAACGAGGCATCTCAAGACCTGTCGCTGCTCAACGGCAAGGTGCTGCGGATCACCACGTCGGGGGCACCGGCTCCTGGCAACCCGCTGCTCGGCCGGCCGGGTGTCACCCCCTGCGCTACCCGCGGCAACACCCCCTCTACCCCCACCACCCCGTGTGCCGAGGTGTACTCGTGGGGGTTGCGCAACCCGTGGCGGCTGGCGTTCGATCGCAACGCGCCAGGCGGCACGAAGTTCTACGTGAACGACGTCGGCCAGGGCACCTACGAAGAGGTCGACCAGGGCGGCCCCGGCGACTTCGGGTGGCCTGCCCGCGAGGGCGGCTGCCCACAGGGCGAGACCACGCCGTGCGCCGGGCCGGAGGCCGGGCAGATCGACCCGGTGACGTCGTATGGGCGCGGGCACGGCAGTTACGTGACCGGTGGCGCGTTCGTGCCCGACGGCGTGTGGCCCAGTGAGTACACGGGCAACTACTTGTTCGGCGACGGCGGGTCGGGCCGCATCTGGGCACTCGCCGGCAATGGCAGTGTCGACTACGACGCACCGTTCGCGACCGGTGCTCACGGGCTCACCGACATGGTGTTCGGCTACGACGCCGACGGCCGGGCCACGCTCTACTACACCACCCACGGCGGCGAACTGCGGGCGATCACACCGAGCACGTCTCCCACGCTGCCGTCCGGGACGCCGAGCACATTCGTCGCCAACCCGCCGTACCGTGCCTACGACACAACCGACGAGGGGGGCGGGCACCCGCGACTGGCGGCGGGCACGAGCCGACTGGTCGACACGCGACTCCCCGACGGGGCCAGCGCCGCGCTGGTCAACCTGACCATCGCCGATACTGTCGGTTCGGGGTATCTCAAGGCGTGGGTGCCGGGCGGTGTGCGGCCGGCGACGTCGAGCGTCAACGCCGACGCCGGATCGATCGTCGCCAACGCGGCGATCGTGCCGCTCGACGCCGACGGGCGCTTCATCGTCGAGACGTCGGTCGCCGCCCGTGTGATCGTCGACGTGATGGGCGCGTTCATGCCCACCTCGGGCGCGGCGCCATCGGGGCGGTTCGTGCCGCTGTCGTCGGTGCGCCTCGCCGACACGCGGGAACCGGCCGGACCGGCCAACCAGTACACCAACGCCGGCAACACGTGGGTGGTCGATACAGCCCGGGGCGGGTTCCCCGCCGGCGACGGCGTCACCGCCTACGTGCTGTCGGTCGCGGCGATCATCGACCCAACCGCACCGGCCGGATGGGTGGCGGCCTACCCGGGCGGCGGCGAATACACCGGCACCTCGAACGTCAACGTCACCGCCGGCGAGATCCGCGCCAACATGATTGTCGTGCCCGCCGACGCGACCGGCAAGGTCGACCTGCGGCGCCTCAACGTCGCCGACGTGGTGGTCGACGTGCTCGGCTACTTCACCGGGCCGGGCTCACCGTCGAGCGCGGCCGGGCGGTTCACGTTCGTCACGCCGAACCGGGTCGTCGACACGCGCACCGACACGCCCTTCGACCGGCTGACCGGTGGGGAAACGTCGAGCATGGTGCTGTTCCCGCCCACGCCGAGCGCAGCGGTCGTGCACAACGTCACCGTCACCGCAACGGCGGCCGCCGGCTGGCTGTCGGCGCACCCGGGTAACCAGTACGTACCGGGCGTGTCATCGCTCAACTACACCGGCGCCGGCCAGACCCGCGCGGTGCTCGCCTTCACCCAGATCGGCGCCAACGACCGCGTCGGGTTCACCAGCAAAGCCGACACCGACCTCGTCGTCGACGTCATCGGCCTCTTCAGCTCGTAACGACGGGGACATCGTCTCGAGAGTCGGTGGAATCGGTGGTGACGGTCGTCGAGTGGCGCACTCAGCGGCGCAGCCGCCACCCCGTTGTATCGAGACGCTCGACGACCCGTGGGCCAAAGCACGCCTTCTGACAAGTTCGTCAGCGGGTGGGGATGGTTTCTAGGTTGGCGAGCCAGGCGGTGGGGGTGGCGTCGCTGGGCATCCGCCAGTCGCCGCGGGGTGACATCGTGCCGCCGCCGGTGACCTTCGGGCCGTTCGGCAGGGCCGAGCGCTTGAACTGGTTGGCGAAGAAGCGACGGATGAACACGTCGAGCCAGTGGCGGATCTCGGCCAGGTCGTACTCGGTGCGCTTGGCGTCGGGGTAGGCGGGCGGCCACGGCCCCACCGCACGATCACGCCACGCGTGCCACGCCAGAAAGGCGATCTTGCTCGGCAGCATGCCCTCACGCACGGTGTGGAACAGGGTGAAGTCCTGGAGTGCGTACGGGCCGACGATCGCTTCGGTGCTCTGCGGCGCGGCGCCCTCGGCCACCGGCACCAGCTCGGGGCTGATCTCCTGGTCGAGGATCGCCTGCAGCACGGCGTCGGTGGCAGGGTCGAACCGCTCGGTGGCGATCACCCAGCGGATCAGGTGTTGCATCAGCGTCTTGGGCACTCCGGCGTTGACCCCGTAGTGCGACATGTGGTCGCCGACGCCGTACGTACACCACCCGAGCGCCAGCTCGGACAAGTCGCCCGTGCCCACCACGATGCCACCGCGCTGGTTGGCGATGCGGAACAGATAGTCGGTGCGCAGTCCGGCCTGCACGTTCTCGAACGTCACGTCGTACGCGTCGGAGCCAGCGGTTCCCGTGGCGAACGGGTGCCCCAGGTCGGCCAGCATCTGGCGCGCGGCGGGCGTGATGTCGAGCGTCTCCCAGGTGCAGCCGATCGCCTCCATCAGCTTCACGGCGTTCGACTTCGTGGCGTCCGAGGTGGCGAACCCGGGCATCGTGAACGCCAAGATGTCGCTGCGCGGGCGGCCGAGCCGGTCGAGCGCGTTGGCCGCCACGATCAGGGCGTGGGTGGAGTCGAGCCCGCCGCTGACGCCGATCACGAGCTTGGGCCGGCCGATCGCCTTGATCCGCTGCACCAGCCCGGCGACCTGGATGTTGTACGCCTCGTAGCAGTCGAGCGCGAGCCGGGCCGGGTCGTCGGGCACGAACGGGAAGCGGTCGACCGCGCGCCGCAGGCCGATGTCGCCGGAGGGTGGGGCGAGCGTGAACTCCTGGCGCCGCAGCCCGCCCCCGCCGGTGGTCGAGCTGGTCGAGACCCCGAGCGCCCGTCGGTTGTCGTCGAACGTGCCCTGGCGCAGGCGTTCGGTACGCAGACGGCCCAGGTCGATGTCGGCGACGGCCCGGCGTGGCCCGTCGGGGAACCGCTCGGTTTCGGCCAGTAGGTCGCCGTTCTCGTAGATCATCGCCTGGCCGTCCCACGCCAGGTCGGTGGTCGACTCGCCGGGCCCGGCCGCCGCGTACAGGTAGGCCGCGGTGCAGCGCGCGCTCGTCGACTGCACGAGCAGCCGCCGCGACTCCGAGCGGCCGACGGTGACCGGGCTGGCGCTCAGGTTGGCCAGCACGGTGGCCCCGGCCAGCGCGGCGGTGGCGGCCGGCGGCACCGGCACCCACATGTCCTCGCAGATCTCGACGTGCAGCACGAAGCCGGGCAGGTCGGTGGCGGCGAACAGCAGGTCGGGGCCGATCGGTACCTCGGCACCACCGATCCACGTGGTGCCGCGCACGTCGTCACCTGGCCCGAACCAGCGGCGCTCGTAGAACTCGCGGTAGGTGGGCAGGTACGACTTGGTGGCCACGCCGAGCACGCTGCCCCGGTGGATGACGACGGCCGTGTTGAGCAGGCGGTTGCCGTGCTGGAGTGGCGCGCCGACCACGATCACCGGCAGCAGGCTGGCCGAGGCGGCGACGACGTCGTCGATCGCCGCCAGTACGGCAGTCTGCAACGTGTCGGCGAGAAACAGGTCGTCGACCGAGTACCCGGTGAGGCACAGCTCGGGAAACAGCGCCAACCCGACGCCGTCGGCGTCGCACGCCCGCACCTGCTCGATCACGGCCCGCGCGTTGGCGGCCGGGTCGGCGACCGTCATGGGAATCGTGCACGCCGCGACGCGGACGAACCCGTGGGCGTACGCCGAGTAGAAGTCCACGCCCCGATCGTAGGGGCGCCGTGCCCGTGCTGCCGCCGCCAAGGTGGTTGAGCCTGTCGAAACCACCGAAACCCACGACGACCGGTGGTTTCGACAGGCTCAACCACCTGCTGCTGCTGTGCCTATCCACTGGGCTGCTCAGGTGACGAGGACGATCTTGCCGAGCTTGCCGCCGGTGGCGAAGTGCTCGTAGGCCTCCGCAGCAGCGGCCATCGGGTACGTCGTCTCGACGGGCACCGTGACGGTCCGCGCGGCGAGCAGCGGCAGGACGTGCTTCTCGACGGCCCGGGCGGCAATCGCCTTGTCCTCGAGGCTGCGCGAACGCAGGGTCGAGCCGTGGATGCGGCCGCGCCGGCCCATCAGGTCGAGCAGGTTGAGCTGGGCGGTCACCCCGGCGCCCGTGCCGATGATCGCGATCCGCCCGCCGGTGGCGAGCGATCGGACGTCGTCGACGATGTTCGGACCGCCGACGAGTTCGAGGATCACATCGAACGGGCCGTGGTCGGTGAACGCTTCGGGAGCGACGACCTCGGCACCGAACGCTGCCACCTGACTGCGCAGCGCCTCGTTGCGGACGGTGCCGACCACCGAGGCACCGGTGGCGACGCCGAGTTGCACCCCGGCGATGCCGACGCCACCGGCCGCTCCGTGCACGCACAAACGCTCACCGACGGCGAGGCCGGCCTGGGTGAAGAGCGCGTCATGAGCGGTGGTGAACACTTCCGGGAAGCCGCCGGCCGCGCTCCAGTCGAGCTGTTCGGGGACCGGGAGGAGGTGCCGCTCGTGGACCACGCACAGCTCGGCTTGGCCACCACCACCGACGACGGCCATCACCCGGTCGCCGATTGCGAAACGCTCGGCACCCGGCCCGAGCGCGACGACCTCGCCGGCCAGCTCGAGCCCAGGAATGTCGGGCGGCGACCCCGCCGGGGCCGGGTACCGGCCCGTCACCTGGATCCGGTCGGCACCGTTGAGCCCCGCCGCGCGGACCTGCACGAGCACCTCTCCGGCAGCCGGGACCGGGTCGGGGTGTTGCTTCCACTGGAGGGCACCGTCGACGATCGTCACTGCGTACATGAACTGCTCCGCTCCTCAGGGCCACGATGTGGGCGCTGCTGCCATCGTAGGAGGTTCGGGGAACACCCTCCCGGACGAAGCCCCCGCCGCCACGCACAGGTACGTTCGGGTAGGTGATCCGCTACTCCCCCGCGCTCCGCGAGCAGCTGTCGATGAACCTGGCCGGCCACCCACGACGCGCCCACCCGCTCGCCGGGCATCGCCACGCGGCGGTGGCCGTCGTGCTCGTCGACAGCCACGCCGACCACGACACCGACCCGCTCGAGGCCGACGAGATCGACCTGGGCATCGTCGGCAACGCGCTCGAGCAGCAGTTCCGCGAGGAGCGGCTCGACGGGCGGATGGTCGGCGTGGCCGGAGGCGCCGCGTTCCTGCTGTGCCGGCGCGCGGCGCGCATGAACAGCCACGCCGGGCAGTGGGCCCTGCCGGGTGGCCGCCTCGACCCGGGCGAAACCGTCGAGCAGGCGGCGCTGCGCGAGTGTTCCGAGGAACTGGGGCTGGCCGTGTCCGATACCGACGTGATCGGTCTGCTCGACGACTACCCGACACGTTCGGGGTACGTGATCACCCCGGTGGTCGTCTGGGGCGGCGCCGACCCCGAGCTGCGGCCCGAGCCGGCCGAGGTCCGCGCCGTGTACCGCATCGGGCTCACCGCGTTGCGCGACAGTGAGCCGAGCTACGTCACCATCCCCGAGAGCGAGCGGCCGGTGCTCCAGCTGCCGCTGGGCAACGACCTCATCCACGCCCCCACCGGCGCCGTGCTGCTGCAGTTCCGCAACGTGGCGATGGCCGGCAACCTCGGCGAACGTGTCGACCACCTCGAACAACCGGTGTTCGCCTGGAAATGACCGTCTTGCGCGAGGCTAACGACAATTAGCCTCGGTTACCTCCAGGTAATAAGGTGGAGGCCGTGAGCATCAACAAGGTCGGCATCGTCGGGTCGGGAATCATGGCCGGGGGACTCATCGAGGTTGCCGCACGGGCCGGGCACTCTGTGGTGGTGCGGGCCCGCAAGCAGGCCGCTGCCGAGGCCGTCGCCGAGGGCGTCGCCAAGAACCTCGACAAGCAGGTCGCCAAGCAGCGCCTCACCGCCGACGAGCGAGATGCGATCGTGGCCCGGATCTCGGTCACCGACTCGCTCGCCGACCTCGCCGACTGCGACCTCGTGATCGAGAACGTGGTGGAAGACCTCGCCGTCAAGAAGGACCTGCTCGGCGAACTCGGTGCGCTGTGCCGGCCCAGCACCATCCTCGCCACCAACACGTCCACCCTGCCGGTGGTCGAGCTAGCCGTCGCCAGCGGGCGTCCCGACAAGGTGGTCGGCATCCACTTCTTCAACCCCGCGCCGGTCATGAAGCTGGTCGAGATCGTCGCCCCGCTCACCGCCAGCGACGCCACCGTGGCCGCCGCCACGGCGTTCGCCCAGGGGTGCGGCAAGGACACGGTGGCGGTCGCCGACCGGGCCGGCTTCGTGGTCAACGCGCTGCTGTTCCCGTACCTGAACAACGCGATCCGGATGTGCGAGAACGGCACCGCGTCGATCGCCGACATCGACACCGCGATGCAGGGCGGCTGCGGGTTCCCGATGGGGCCGTTCGCGTTGCTCGACCTGGTCGGCCTCGACACCTCGCTGTCGATCCTCGAAGCCCTGTACGCCGAGTTCGGCGACCCGAACTACGCCCCGGTACCCACGCTGCGTCGCAAGGTCGCCGCCGGTCACCTCGGCCGCAAGTCCGGCCAAGGCTTCCTCACGTATGGTGACTGAGCTGGTCGGGCCACATGCGGCCAAGGAATGTTTCGACAGGCTCAACCAGCGGGCCAGACGTTTCGACGGGCTCAACCACCTTGGGAACGCGAGACTGGTGAGGTGAGTGATCGTTCAGTGCCTCGGTTGGCGGTGTTGCCGCCGTTGCTGCACGAGCCGATCGAACCTCCGTCGTCGCAGTGGGACATGCCGACCGGAGGGCCGATCGACTCAAGCGGGCTGGTCGCGATCGGTGCCGACCTCGAGCCCGGCACGCTGCTTGCGGCCTATCGGGCCGGGCTGTTCCCGATGCCGTTCGACCGGCGCCGGGTCGCCTGGTTCTCGCCCGACCCGCGCGGCATCCTCCCACTCCACGGGCTGCGGGTCAGCCGTTCGCTGCGCCGGTCGATGCGCCGCTTCACGGTCGGGCTCGACACCTGCTTCGACGACGTCGTGGCGGCCTGCGCCGACCCGCGCCGCACCGGGGCGTGGATCAGCCCGGCGATTCACGCGGCCTACCGCCGGCTCCACGACCTCGGCTGGGCGCACTCGATCGAGGTGTTCGACGCCGACACCGGCGAGCTGGCAGGCGGCCTCTACGGCGTGCGCGTGGCCGGCTTGTTCGCCGGCGAGTCGATGTTCCATCGGGCCACCGACGCCTCGAAAGTGGCCCTCGTCCACCTCGTCGAATGGCTCAGCGCCACCGACGCAGCGCTGCTCGACGTGCAGTGGCGCACCGATCATCTGGCCTCGTTGGGTGTCGTCGAGGTGCCCCGCAGCGCCTACCTGGAGCGGCTTGCCGAGGCCATCGGGTGACGGCGCCAGCCGTGTCGGCGAATCGGCGCCGGTGGGCCGCCACCCACCGGCGCCGAAGCGCTGGCTCCCGCCCACAAGGGGCCGGAAGCGACCGGCCCGACATGCTTGCTATCGGCGCCCTCGGCCCGGACTTGAGGATCTATTGACAGTGAGGCCCCGATGACCGACACCCCCCGTACCGCCGCCCCTGGCGCCAGCACCGGCGCGCCGCGCGACCCGGCGTGGATGATGCGCACCTACTCGGGCCACTCCACCGCCGCCGCGTCGAACGCGCTGTACCGCACGAACCTGGCCAAGGGCCAGACCGGCTTGTCGATCGCGTTCGACCTGCCCACCCAGACCGGCTACGACCCCGACTCCGACATGGCCCGCGGCGAGGTCGGCAAGGTCGGCGTGCCCGTCGCCCACCTCGGGCACATGCGCACGCTGCTCGACGGCATCCCGCCGGGCCAGATGAACACGTCGATGACGATCAACGCCACCGCCGCCTGGCTGCTCGCGCTGTACGTCGCCAACGCCGAGGAACAGGGCACGCCCAGCCGGGAACTGCGCGGTACGACGCAGAACGACATCGTCAAGGAGTACCTGTCGCGAGGCACGTACATCTTCCCACCCGAGCCGTCGAAGCGGCTGATCGTCGACATGGTCGCGTGGTGCGCCGAGCACGCCCCGCTGTGGAACCCGATCAACGTGTGCTCGTACCACCTCCAGGAGGCCGGGGCCACGCCGGTGCAGGAGATCGCCTACTCGATGGCGACGGCGATCGACGTGCTCGACGCGGTGCGCGACTCGGGTCAGGTCAGCTCGGAACGGTTCAGCCAGGTGTTCGGGTCGATCTCGTTCTTCGTCAACGCCGGCATCCGGTTCGTGGAGGAGATCTGCAAGCTGCGGGCGATGACCAGCATGTGGGAGACGCTCGGCCGCGATCGCTACGGCGTCACCGACGCGAAGGCGTTGCGGTTCCGCTATGGCGTGCAGGTCAACAGCCTCGGGCTGACCGAGAGCCAGCCCGAGAACAACGTCCAGCGGATCGTGCTCGAGATGCTCGGCGTCACACTGTCGAAGAAGGCCCGTGCCCGCTCGGTGCAGCTGCCGGCGTGGAACGAGGCGCTCGGCCTGCCGCGCCCGTGGGACCAGCAGTGGTCGCTGCGGATGCAGCAGGTGCTCGCGTTCGAAAGCGACCTGTTGGAGTACGGCGACCTGTTCGACGGGTCGGTGGTGGTCGAGGCCAAGACGGCCGAACTGCGCGCCGCGGCCCAGGCCGAACTCGACGACGTGCTGTCGATGGGCGGGGCGTTCACGGCGATCGACACGCTCAAGTCGCGGCTGGTCGGCTCGATGGCCACGCGTACACGGCGGATCGAGGGCGGCGAGCAAGTGGTCGTCGGCGTCAACAAGTTCGTCGAGACGGCCGAGTCCCCGCTCGGGGGCGATGAGGCGATCCTCACCGTCGACCCGGCGGTGGGTGCCGAGATGATCGCCGACGTCCAGGCCTGGCGACGAGCCCGTGATGGCGACGCGGTCGACGCCGCGCTGGCCGAGCTCGCCCGAGTGGCGGCCAGCGGCGACAACGTGATGTCGGCCACGATCGCGCTCGCCAAAGCCGGTGGCACCACCGGCGAGTGGGGCCAGGTGATGCGCGACGTGTTCGGCGAGTACCGCGCCCCTACCGGTGTGGCCGGTGCGACGGGTGGCTTGGTCGGCTCGCTCGGCGAGGTGGCCGAACGCGCCCGCGCCCTGCCCGGTGGCCCGCCCCGCTTCCTGGTCGCCAAGCCGGGTCTCGACGGGCACTCCAACGGCGCCGAGCAGATCGCCGTCGCCGCCCGCGACGCCGGCATGGAGGTGATCTACTCGGGTATCCGCCTCACGGTCGAGCAGATCGCCACGTCGGCCCGCGACGAAGATCCCGACGTGATCGGCCTGTCGATCCTGTCGGGGTCGCACCTCGAACTCGTGCCCGAGGTGGTCGAGGCGCTGCGGGTGGCCGGCGTGGACGCGCCGGTGGTGGTGGGCGGCATCATCCCCGATGCCGACCAACCCAAGCTGCTCGCCGCCGGGGTCACCCGCGTGTACACACCGAAGGACTACGAACTGTCGGCGATCATGGCCGACATCGTGCTCCTCGCCGAGCGCGCCCGCCAGGCGTCATAGCCCGGTGTGGTTTCGACAAGCTCAACCACCGGTGGTAGAGCCTGTCGAAACCGGGACCACCGCGTTACGTGGAACGTTGGGTGGTGAGGAGGAGGCCGAGGCGGGCTCCGGCGGCCACGGCCGATTCGCGATCGTGCACACCGAGCTTGCGGTACAGCCGGGCGACGTACGTCTTGGCCGTGTTCGACGAGATGAACAGGTCGGCGGCGATCTCGTCGAGCTTGCGGTCGGACTGAAGTTGACTGAGCACGAGCAACTCGCGCACGGTGAGCGGCTCGGACAGCTCGGCCGCCGGCCCACCGGAAGTACTCGCGAGCGCGTCGAGCGTGCGGTCGAGTTCGACGACGGCCTGGGCCGCGCCGGGCAGCAGGTCGAGCATCTCGTGCACCCTGCGCAGGCGCGCCGCGGCCCGGTCGGCCGCGCCCGGCTCGGGCGATGCGGCCTCCACCCGGGCCATCATGATCTCGGAACGCACACCGGGCAGGTGCATCGGACGGTCGTTGCTGACCCCCACCGCGGCGGTGGCCATCCGTTCGGCCTCGTCCTGGTCGCCGCGCAACAGCGCCAACTCGGCCGACACGATCAGCGCGTCGGTCATTCCCACCAGGTCGGGCTCGCCGAGCCGGCTCCACTCGTCGACCGCAGCCCGGGCGAACTGGGTGGGGTCGAGGCCATCGGCCGCCGCGTACACACCGGCAAGGATGCTCAACGACGACACTTCCGAGATCAAGGTCTTCGGCCGCAGGTACAGGTTCGTGGCCAGCCACACCGCCTCGCTGTGGCGGCGCGTCAGCGACAGCATGCGCGCGTGCCACGCGTCGGCGAACTCGTCGAACGGGTCACCCTCGCCGGGCGCCCGTAGCTCGCGCGACTCCTTGATCTTGCGCTCGAAGCCGTCGAGGTCGGCCCGCGAGCCGGCGAGGATGGCCTGGTAGACCGCCACCCGCGAGCGCAGCGTGCGGTCGGTGCCGGCCGCAGCCTGGGCCGCGGGCACCCACCCCACCCACTCGGCACGCGCCAGGAACAGCAACGCCCCGGTGTACTCGACGATGCGCCCGGGCGACGCCGACACCACGGTGCTCGGCACCGACAGCAGCCACTCGGCGACCTGGCGACGATGCCCAGCCGCGTAGAGCGGCCCGAGCTTGGCGAAGACGCGGTCGAGCACCTCGCCGTGCGCGTTGCGGGTCAACGCCTGCTGGATCGCCGCGACGTGCGGGCCCACGCCAGATGGATCAGTCGCCGCGGTCGTCTCCATGCGAGGCACCACCTCGTTCCTCCTCCGACACCCGCTTACTGCGAACGGTAACGCACGTACGCTCCACGCCACGCGAACTCGACGGGGGTGATTTGTGCGCTCGCCATGTCAGCCTCGTGTCAGGCGTGGACCGGCACGCGGTTGGCGTCGATCCACCGCTCCAGGGCCGGGCCCGACTCGAAACTGGTGATCAACGCGTAGCGCGGGGCCGCTCCGTTGTGTACCACGACGTGCCACAGGCGTTGGGTGTCGACCACGAAGCGGGCGCCCCGGTGCAACGGCACGCGGCGTTCGGTGGCCGGGTCGGGCAGGCCGTCCGGGCCGTTGTCCATCAGCAGCATGTAGCTGTCGGGGTGGTCGGTCAGTTCTACCCACGAACGCACCACCCAACCCTCGCCGTTGGGATTGAAGCGGTTGTTGTCGTCGCGGTGGATCGACCGGATCGCCTGGTCGCGGGCCTGCGGTTCGAGGCGGATGGTGCGCACCCGACCGAAGTTCGCGCCGACCGCGTCGACGTACTGACGCAACGTCGGTGCGACCTCGGCGTTGGTGGTCCACAACGCGTCCTTGTCGGTCTTGCCCTTGTCCCAAAAGCCGCGGCAGTCGAGTTCGCCATCGGCCGAAGCGATCGGCGCGAAGTTGGTGTCGCCGCCCGATTTCCAGTCCATGTACTCGAGCGAGAGGTACTCGGTGGCGGGAACCTCGACCGGCATGTCGGTGAGTTCGACGAACCCGTCGGTGGCGAGCACCGGCATCCGGTAGTGGTTGGTGTGGAGCGGGATGTTGACGCTCCAGTGGTCCTGGGTGGGCCAGAAGGCACCGTCGAGTCGGTCGGAACTCATGCCCGCGAGTCTACGAATCGCCCACCGGGCGTGGGTGGAGGCGAAAGTCCCATCGCCAGCGCGTCGCCGCGCCGCCGGTCACGATCCCGACGGGGGTGGCGGCATCGTGGCGTCGGGCACACACTCGGCCATCACGTAGATCCGCGGGTTGGGCAACTCGATCGTGGCCCCTTCGGGCACGGAGTTGGGGTCCTTGCCCGGGAAGCGATCCTCGTAGCGCTGGATCAGCACGTCGCGGGGCACGCAGAACTTGTCGGCGATCCGGCTCAGGCTCTCGCCGGCTTTGACCTGGTAGAAGATGATCCGCTCGTCGACCGTGGTGGACGGGGCGATCGTGGTGGTGGTCGTGTGGATCGGCGGCAGGCTCACGACCGCGTCGTCGTCGCCGATGCCGCAGGCGCCGAACACCAACAACGGTACGAGCGCCGCCACGGGAAGAACGACGACTCGGCTGGGCGCACGCATAAGCGTGCAGGCTACGTTGCCGCTGCCACGTAGCCTGGATTCGCCGACCGCTACGGCGGCGCGCCGGCGTTGCCGAGGCCACGGTCGTTGCGCTGACGGCGGCCCTCGGTTCACGGGCAGTGGAACCCAGCCTGCGTGGCGCTTGAACGCAAGGTGTTACGGAGCCGGGATTCACCGGGATGGCGGCGAGGAACGAGCCGCCAGATCGGTGGATCCAGGCTCAGGGCAACGGATCGCCGCCCAACCGCTCGAGTGCGGCCAACGCCTCGTCGAGCGTGGCGACCGGGATGATCTCGAGGTCGGCGCCTGCGGCCAACCGAGCCGCCTCGATGTCATCGTCGCCCTGGGCGGTGGGCACGATGAACACACGGACCCCCTGCTGAACCACCGCGGCGGCCTTCTGTGGCAGCCCGCCGATCGGCCCGACCCCGCCCTCGAGATTGATCGTGCCGGTGACCGCCACGGAACGACCGCCGGTGAGTTCTCCCGGCGAGAGCTCGTCGATCAGGGTCAACGTGAACGCCAACCCAGCCGACGGCCCACCGATCGAACCGGTGTTGATGTTGAGGTCGAACGGCAGGTCGACCCGGCGGGTGTCGTATGGGTAGAAGCCGACGATCGTGCGATCTGGGTCGTCGGGCGAGGCGGTCAACTCGACGTCGACGGTCAGCTCGCCAGCACCCGGCCGGTCGATCGTCATCTCGACGACGTCACCGGGCAGACGCCCGGCCAGCTGCCGGCCGAGGGCTTCGACGCCGTCGACCGCGACCCCGCCCACCGACACGATCTTGTCGCCCGGGTCGAGCACTTCGTCGGAGGGGCTCCACGTGAGGCACTGGGTGCCCTCGTCGTTGGCGACCAGACAGACCATGTCCTCGATGATGACCTCGCCGGGAACCAACTCGACGTCGAACCCCAACCGCTGCAGCGCGACGTACTCGGCGACCTGTTCGGCGGTGCGCATCTGCTGGAGGGCGATCGTGCGGTTCTGCTGCGGCGACTGGAAGCCGTACTTGCCTTCGTAGGTGAGGAACCGGACCGACGGGTCGTCGCGGCCGAGCAGCCACGACAGCACCGACTGGCGCGGTTCGGTGATGGTGACGAAGTAGATGTCGCCGTCGGGCTGATAGCGGGTTGCCACGTCACCGAGTTCGCCGAACTCGAGCCGATCGTCGACCGGCTGGGCGGCGCCGGGCACACGCGCGAACGGAGCGGACTGCATCTCGTCGAGACGCGCGTTGCGTACCTCGGCGGCGAGGCTCGACGGCAGCACCGACAGCATCGGCAGGACGAGCAGGAACAACATGGCCAGCGTCACGAGCGGGATGGTCAGCCAGCGCCATCGGGTGCTGGGTAGCGTGGGTGGGGCCGTGCCGTCCGTCGTCGCTGTCACAGTCGCTGTCTCCGTCGCCAGCCTCACCGCTCGAGCTGCCGTGATCGCCGCCCTGGCGATCACCGCGCTGTTGCTGGCCGGGTGGCGTAAGCCTGCCAGGGCCGAGCCGCGTTCGCACCGCGTCAGCGAGTTCGGGGCGCCACCCGCCCGGCGTCACGTGCGCCGGGCGACCGGTGTGCCGGTCGAACACCACCCCACCCCGCTGCATCACGGGGTCAACCCGCTGCGGCGCCTGCTGGCGGCCCTCGCCAGCGGGGGCATCGGTGTGCTGATGGGCGTGCTGACCGCGATCGTGGTCGCCTTCGGCACAGCGCTGGCGGTGATCTGGATGACGAACCTGCTCCGCCGATGAGCCCGCAACGCCTCTGCGTTCAAGCGCCACGCAGGCTGGGTTCCACCACCGGTGAACCAGGGCCGACGTCGACGCCACTGGCCGGCTGCGGAGTCGGTGAATCGAGGTGAGCGCCGCCCGGGACCGGCGAGTCCGTGTGGTGGTGGCCGGCCATACCGGCGACGCGGCGACGGCCCGCGCGCACCTCGGCGACGACGATGCCGACGTGCGCGCGGCCGCGATCGGGGCACTGGAACGGCTTGGCGCGCTGGCCCCCGGCGACGTCGTCACCGCGTTTGCCGACCCGGACCCGCAGGTACGTCGGCGCGCCGCCGAGGCTGCCGGCAAGCTGCCCGGCGTGTCGCTGATGCCGTTGCTCGACGACGCCGACGCCACGGTGGTCGAGGTGGCGGCATGGGCGTGCGGCGAACAGGAGTCCGTGCCCGGCGACGTGCTCGACCGCTTGATCGCGCACGCCACCGGGCACTCCGAACCGCTCGTTCGCGAGGCTGCCGCGGCGGCGCTCGGAGCGATCGGCGACGAGCGTGGTCTGCCGGCGATCTTGGTCGCCTGTACCGACAAGCCGAACGTGCGCCGCCGGGCGGTCTTGGCCCTGGCGCCGTTCGACGGCGACGAGGTCGACGCCGCACTCACCCGAGCGCTCGAAGATCGCGACTGGCAAGTCCGCCAAGCCGCCGAAGACCTCCAAGGTGGTTGAGCCTGTCGTTACCACCGTCGCCGTGCGGCCCGGTGGTTTCGACAGGCTCAACCACCTCGGGCTCGACCACCGTGGTTCAGGTCAGGACAGGTCGTAGCGGTAGATGTTGGTGTCGTAGGGGGTGAAGCCGATCCGCTGGTACAGGCGGTTGGCGGCCTCGCGTGACGGGCGGCTGGTGAGGCTGACGTGCTTGGCGCCGCGGGCGCGCGCCGAGGCCAGCGCGGCCTGGTTGAGCGCTTCGCCCACCCCGTGCCCGCGGGCACCGTCGTCGACCACGACGTCTTCGATCCACGCCTTGAGCCCGGTGGGAATGCGGTACGTCGCCAGCGTCAGGGCACCGACGATGCGCCCATCGAGTTCGGCCACGAATAGGTCGGAGGCTGGGCTGTCGGCGATCTCGGCGAGTTCGGCCGCAGAGGGCGGCGGCGACGATCGCGACAGCTGCGGGATCAGCGCCGCGAACGCGTCGACCAGGGCATCGTCGACCTGCTCGGCACCAGCGACCACACGGACAATCGGCAGCAAAGGCGGCGTGGACATCGGGGGTAGGGTAGGTGACAGATGGAGCACGTGCGTTGGCTCGACGAGGCGGAGACCGACCTGGGCGTCACGAACCCGGTGGTGTTGGCCGCTTTCACCGGCTGGAACGATGCCGGCGATGCTGCATCGAGCGCGCTGCGCACGCTGATCGAATCGGCGCAGGCACGCCCGATCGCCGAGATCGACCCCGAGTGGTTCACCGACTTCGCCACCGTGCGTCCGCACGTGCGCCTCGACGACGACCAGCGCCGCCACATCGTGTGGCCCACCGTCGGTGTGTGGGCGGCATCGCTGCCCGGCGCCGACGTGCTGTTGATCCTCGGGCCCGAACCGGCGCTGCGGTGGCAGTTGTTCTGCGAACAGCTGGCCGTCATCTGCGAGCGGGCTGGGGCGACGCTGGCGATCACGCTCGGCGCGCTGCTGGCCGACGTGCCGCACACGCGGCCCACCCACATCATCGGTACCGCCGCCGACGACGCGCTGATCGACCGGTTCGACCTCGAACGTTCGAACTACGAGGGCCCCACCGGCATCGTCGGTGTGCTCCAGCACACGCTGTCGGCGATCGGTCTGCAGACCGCCTCGCTGTGGGCCGCGGTGCCCGGCTACGCCGCCCAGATCTCGTCGCCGAAGGCGGCCGTGGCACTGGTCGAGCGGGCCTGCGCGATGATCGGCACACCTGTGCCGCGCAGCGAACTGGCCGTGCAGGCCGACGACTACGAGGCCAAGGTGGCCGGGTTGATCGGCGACGACGACGACCTGCGCACGTACGTCACCCGGCTCGAGGCGATGGCCGACGAGATGGACGACGACGGCGACCGCGCTCCCAGCATCGGGCTCGACGGCACCGACCCGGCCGCGCTGACGGCCGAGATCGAGCGGTTCCTCCGCGAGCGCGGCCAATCGGATTGACGTGAGCCGGCCGGCTCGCAACGGCGAGCGTTTCGATCTGGTCGTGTTCGACGCCGATGACACGCTGTGGCGCAGCGAGGACTACTTCTCGCTGGCCGAACAGTTCTTCGCCGACCAGGTGGGCCCGTACGCGCCCGACGGCGTCGACGTGCTCGCAGATCTGCACCGGATCGAGGTGGGCAACGTGCCGGTATCGGGCTACGGGGTCAAGCCGTACGCGCTGTCGATGGTGGAAGCCGCCGTGCACGTCACCGGTGGGACGGTGCCGTCGAGCGTGATCCTCGCACTCGTCGAATACTCGTACGACATGTTGCAGCACCCGGTCGAGTTGCTCGACGGAGTCGCCGACACGCTCGCCGAACTGCACCGCAGCCACCACCTCGCGCTGATCACGAAGGGCGACCTCCTGCACCAGATGCGCAAGTTCCGCGCGTCGGGCCTGGCGCCGTTGTTCGGTCGCGTGCGCGTCGTCGAGGAGAAGGACACCGAGACCTACCGCGAGGTGTTCACCGAATGGTCGGTCACCGCCGACCGCACGCTGATGGTCGGCAACTCGATCCGGTCCGACGTGCTCCCGGTGCTGGAACTCGGTGGCTACGGCATTCACGTGCCGTACCACACCACCTGGAGCCACGAGCACGTCAACGACCACCCAGGAGGCTTCACCGAGTTGCCCCGCCTGGCCGACCTCCCCGCCTGGCTCGCCGACACCCAAGGTGGTTGAGCCGGTCGAAACCACCTACAGCTTCCGGAGTTGGACGCTGTTGACGCGGTGGTTGCGCTCTTTGCGCAACACCAGGCTTGCCCGGTCGCGGGTGGGGGCGATGTTCTCACGCAGGTTGCGCCCGTTGATCGTCGCCCAGATGTGACGTGCGGTGGCTTCGGCCTGGGCCTCGTTGAGTTTGCCGTAGTGGAAGAAGTAGCTGCTCGGGTCGCGGAACACCGACTGCCGTAAGGCGTTGAAGCGGGCGACGTACCACTCCTCGATGTCGGCCTCGTCGGCGTCGATGTAGATCGAGAAGTCGAAGTAGTCGCTGACGAACTCGACGCCGGTGCGGTTGACCTGGAGCACGTTGAGGCCCTCGACGATGACGATGTCGGGCTGGCGCACGGTGACCCGCGTGTCGGGAAGGATGTCGTAGGCGATGTGGTCGTACACCGGTGCCGACACCTCCTCGGTGCCGCTCTTCACCTCGCGCAGGAACGCCAGCAGCGCCCGGGTGTCGTAGCTCTCGGGGAACCCTTTGCGTTCCATCAGCCCACGCTTGGCCAGCTCGGCGTTCGGGTAGAGAAACCCGTCGGTGGTGACTAGGTCGACCTTGGGATGGTTCGGCCAGCGCGCCAGCAATGCCTGAAGGATGCGCGCGAACGTCGACTTGCCGACCGCCACCGAGCCGGCGACGCCGATCACGTACGGCACCTTCGGGGCGATCGACCCAAGGAACGTCGACGAGACGCGCTGGAGGTCCTGTACCGCGCTGACATACAGGTTGAGCAGGCGGCTCAGCGGGAGGTACACCGCCGACACCTCGTCGAGGTCGATCCGTTCGATGATGCCGCGTAGCCCGTCGAGGTCGGCCTGGCGCAGCGTCAAAGGGGTGGCCGCGCGGAGCACCGCCCACTCCTCGCGATCGAACGTCAGGAAGCGGTCGCTCATCAGCGGGTCACCCTACGCTGCGGCTATGGACCGCAAACAGCTCGGTGCCTGGTACACACCCCCCGAGCTGGTCGCCGAAGTCGCCACCGCCGTCGAACAACTGCTCCCGGTCGTCGAGTGCCGCACCCGCGGCGATGGTCTCGATACACCGGGCAGGGCCCGGCACTCGACCACCGGGGGGCGTCGTGTACTCGATCCGGCGTGTGGGGATGGGCGGTTGCTGACCGCGGTCGCCGATCGGCTCGGGGGCGGCGGCGAGTTGGTGGGGTGCGACATCGACCCCACCGCGGTCGCCGCTGCCCGCGCCGCCGGCATCGATGCGTTCGTGGCCGACGCGTTGCACAACGACTGGGGCGGGGCGACGTTCGACGTCGTGGTCGGCAACCCCCCGTTCCTGTCGCAGATGGCGGCGGCGACCTCCCGCGGCGGGTCATCCCGGCACGGCGGCGGCCCGTACGCCGACGCGGCCGTCGAGTTCCTCGCCCTCGCCGCACGGCTCGCCCGGCCCGACGGTGGCGTGGTCGCGCTCGTGCTGCCGCAGTCGATCCTGGGGGCGCGTGACGCCGGCCCGGTCCGCGCCGCGGTCGGCGAGATGGCCGGGCTGGCGTGGTCGTGGTGGCAGCCCGCGCAGGCCCTGTTCGACGCGGCGGTCAACGTGTGCGTGCTCGGTCTCCGGCGCGGCGAGCACACCCCGCCGTCGGCGTGGACGCGGGTGGTGACCGACCGCCTCGGGGTGCCCGCGCTCGACCCGGCCGCGTTGCGCACCGCGGGCTCGCTCGGCGAGCGAGCCGGGCTGAACGCCAACTTTCGTGACGAGTACTACGCGCTGGTGCCGGCGGTGAGCGACACCGCCGACGGGCCGCCCCTGGTGACGAGTGGCCTGATCGACCCAGGCGTGTGCCATTGGGGTGCCCGTTCGGTGCGGTTCGCCAAGCACGAGTTCGCCGCGCCCCGGGTCGACCTGGGTCGGCTCACCGGCCGCTTCCCGGCCTGGGCGGCGCGCAAGCTGGTCGCCAAGGTGCTGGTCGCCAACCAGACGAAGGTGATCGAGGCGGTCGCCGACCCGCACGGCGCATGGCTGCCGGGCGTGCCGGTGTCGACGGCGACGCCCACCGACCCCGCCCAGGTGTGGGAGCTGGCGGCCGTGCTCACGTCGCCGGTGGCCTCGGTGATGGCCTGGCAGGCGGCAGCCGGCACCGGCCTGTCGACGTCGGCGATCCGACTCACGCCGGCCGTGCTCGCCGCGACCCCGTGGCCGTCGGGCAGCCTCGATGCGGCTGTGGCTGCCCTGCGCGCCGGCGATGTCGCGGCCTGCGCCCACGACGTCTGCCGCGCCTACGGCCTCGGCACCGACGCCGCCCCGCTACTCGACTGGTGGCACACCCTCCGCCCCGGTTGACCTGCGGTGTGGTCTCGATACACCGGCTGCGCCGGCACTCGACCACCGGTACTGACGGCCGGCACCGACCACGGTGGTGACGGTGGTCGAGTGCCGGTGGTGACGGTGGTCGAGTGCCGGGCTCTGCCCGGGGTATCGAGACCGGGGTGGCAGATGGCACCTTGGCTGGCGGAGGGGTTCCCCGGCAGACTGGCGGGGATGCGCGTGCTGTTCCGAACCTTGCTGGCAGCGGCCGTGATCGCCGGCATCGCGAGCTGCGCGGGCGACAGCGGGTCGCCGAGCGAGCTGCAGCTCACCACGGCCGGCGAGCTCGGTTGGCAGCTGGCCCGCGAGAAGGGGTGCGCGGCATGCCACGGCACGAACGGGCAGGGCAACGTCGGGCCCGCCTTCGCCGGACTGTACGGCAGCACCGTCGAACTCCAGGACGGCACCACGGTCGTCGCCGACGACGACTACCTGATCCGCTCGATCAAGGACCCCAACGCCGACAAGGTCAAGGGCTACAACCTGCCGATGCCGACGAACAACCTCAGCGACACCGAGATCGCCTCGATTCTCGACTACCTCCGCGACATGGCAGGCGGCGGGTGAAGCGGCTGGCCGTCGCCCTCGCCGCGCTGGGCCTGCTCGCCGGATGTGGCAGCGACCCCCACGAGTTCGCCGGTCTGACGGTCGAGCCGCTTCCCCAGGTGGGCGACGTCACGCTCCCCGACCTGGCCAACGGCGGTGCCCCGTTCACGATGCGGGCACCCGACGGCGGTTTGCTGCTGGTGTACTTCGGCTACACGAACTGCCCGTTCGAGTGCCCGACCACGCTCGGCGACGTGAGCCTGATCGAGCGGGCGCTCGCCGTCGACGACCCCGGCATCGACCAGCGGATCGAACTGGCGATGGTCACGGTCGACCCGGCGCGCGACCTGCCCGTGTTGGCCGACTACGTCACCGGGTTCGTCGCCGACGGCCATGCGCTCGGCACCGACGACGACACCGTGCTGCGCGCCGCCGCCGACGCGTTCCTCGTGTCGTACCAGGTGGCCGGCGAGCAGGTCGCCCACTCGACGCACCTGTACGCGGTCGACGACACCGGCGCCAACGTCATGGTGTGGACGTTCCCCACCGACCGCGACGCCCTCCAAGCCGACATCAAGGCCCTCCTCGCCCAATCCTGAGTTTGCCCCAGTCGTCTCGATACAACGGAGGGGCGGCTGCGCCGCGAGTGCGCCACTCGACGACCTTGTCCCAAGGTGGTCGAGTGCCGCCGCCAGGCGGTGTATCGAGACCACTCGCCCGGGAAAACGGTGTCAGCGGTGCCAGGGGGCGGCGGGGCTGACGGTGCCCTCACCGCCGGTGAGCACGTCGACGCCCGTGTCGGTGACCAGGCAGGTGTGCTCGAACTGGGCGGTGCGCTTGCCGTCGGCGGTGACCGCGGTCCAGTTGTCGTTCCACATCTTGTGCTGCCACGTGCCGAGCGTGATCATCGGCTCGACGGTGAACGTCATGCCCGGGCGCATGATGGTGGAGTTGCGCGAGTCGTAGTAGTGCAGCACCTGGATGTCGGTGTGGAACTGCTCGCCGATGCCGTGCCCGACGAACGCCTTGACGACGCCCAGCCGGTGCGTCTTGGCGTGGTCTTCGATCGCCCGCCCGATGTCGCTGATGGGGCGACCCGGCTTGATCGCCTCGATACCCTTCCACATGCACTCTTCGGTGATCCGTACGAGGTCGCGGCTCTGCTGATCGACCTCGCCGACGAAGAACGTGGCGTTCGTGTCGCCGTGGACACCACCGATGTAGGCGGTGATGTCGAGGTTCATGATGTCGCCGTCCTGGATCGCCCGGGTGTCGGGGATGCCGTGACAGATCACCTCGTTGGCCGACGTGCACAGGCTCTTGGGGTAGCCGTGGTAGTTGAGGGTGGACGGGTAGGCGCCGCGCTCGATGTAGAGGTTGTGGCAGTACTCGTCGACGTCTTCGGTGGTGATGCCGGGCCGGAGGAACTCGCCGGTGAGGCGGAGGATTTCGGCGGCGAGCCGGCCGGCGTAGCGCATCCGCTCGATCACCTCGGGCGACTTGATCCGCGGCTCTTCCCAAGCGACGACGTCGCCGGTGTCGGCGTAGGGCGGCCGGGGGATGTCGGCCGGCACGCTGCGCATCGGCGACACGAGACCGGGCAGCACTCGTCCTTCGTCCTTGCGGTGGCAGCGCTTGTACTTCCGCCCGCTGCCGCACCAGCACGGGTCGTTGGCCTGCGGCAGGACGGCCGGCGGCTGTACCAGTGTGTGCATACGTATCGAGTCTACGCCCCGAGACGACCCCGCCGACGGTGGTGACCCAGGTGGTTGAGCCTGTCGAAACCACCGAGATCACCCCGGGCGTCAGACCAGTAGGTCGGTGGTGCCGACGGGCACACCGTGGCCGAGCACGGGCTCGGCGAACGCGGCCGGGTCGACATCGACACCGAGCCGACGCAGCACCTCGGCGATCACCAGGCCGACCGCCCGGCTCGTCCCGTCGGCGATCTTGACAGCCGCCGTCCGCCCGTCGGGCAGCGCCGCCGCGAACACGCCTTCCGCGCCGGCCTTGGCCATCAGGCCGGGGACGGCCTGCATCAGGCGAGTGACCGTACGACCGTCGCCGTCGACCAGGTCGGGCCAGGCGGTCATCGCCCGCCACGTGGCCGCGTGGGCGGTAGCCAGCCTGGCGTACGAGGCGGCCAGCCCGACCAGCGGCGTGGCGTGGGTGGGTGCGCCGCAACCGTCGATGCCGACGAACACGGCGTCCGCTCCGGGTTGCCCGGTCTGGCTGGCGAAACGTTCCGTGATCGCTCGCTGGAGCGGGTGCTCGGTGGCCAGGTAGTCGGCCCGATCCCAGCCGTTCACCACGCACGTGGCGAGCATCGCCGCGTGCTTCCCCGAGCAGTTCTGGAGCAGCGGTGACGCCGCTCCGCCGCCGCGCAGCACGGCCTCGGTAGCGGCACTGTCGAGCGGCAGCGACGGCGTGTTGCCGAGGTCGGTGGCGGTCAGCCCCGCTGCCGCGAGGGTCGACTCCACGACGGCCAGGTGGCGCGGCGTGCCGGCATGGCTGGCGCAGGCGAGCGCCAACTGCTCGTCGGTGGCGCGCCACCCGAGTGCCAGCATCGCTTCGGCCTGGAGCGGCTTGTTCGACGAGCGCGGGAAGATCGTCACGTACGGGTCGCCGAACGCCACCGCGACCGACCCGTCGGCGGCGAGCCCCACCGCGGCACCGGCGTGGACGCTCTCGCGGAACCCCGAGCGGGTAGTGACCGCCAGAGGCACGAACGCACCCGCATCGACCCCGGTCATGTCGAGCGGCTCATTCGTCGACCGTGAGGTCGGTGGGGACTTCCAGCCAGTCGCTGTCGACGACCTCGTGGCGCTCACCCCATTCACTGCCGATCGCCTGCATCATCGCCGCCGCCGGCAACGCCAGGATGGCCCCGGCCACGTCGAGCACGGCAATGCCCGCCAGCGCGGCACCGAACGCCACCGCCGGGTGCAGTTCCATCGTGCGTGCCGTGATGCGGGGGGCGAAGAAGTAGTTCTCGATCTGCTGGTACAAGACGATGAAGCCGAGCACGATCGCGGCCTTGATCGGCGAGTCGAGGAACGTCAGCACCACGGGCAGCACACCGGCGATGTAGGTACCCACCACCGGCAGGAACTGGCTGACGACACCCACCCACAGGGCCAGCGGGATCGGCGCCTCGATGCCGGCCGACTGGAACACCACCCAGTGCAGGAACGCCGACAGTGCCGCGAGCAGCAGCCGCGAGTAGAGGTAGCCGCCGGTCTTGGCGATCGCCAACTCCCACGCGGCGAGCACCTGGCGCTGGCGGTCGGGGCGCAGGCGGCTGCAGATCGCCCGCCGCAGGCGGGGGCCGTCGGCGACGAGGTAGAACGTGAACAGCAGCACCGAGAACAGCTGGACGAGCCCGTTCAGGGCGGTCAGCGAGAGCGCCACAGCGTTGTCGCTTTGGGCATCGATGAAGCGCTGCACCGGGCCGGTCGGGTTGTTGAACTCGTCGATCACCTGTTGCGGGTCGAGGTTCGTGCCGAACGTGTCGTTGATGCGGTCGACCGTGTCGGTGATGTAACTCTCGGAGTTCCGTAGCAGGTCGACGATCTGGCTGGCGACGAGCGCGCCCATCGCGGTGACGAACGCGATCACCATCAGCACGGCGCCGAGCAGGATCAGCGCGGTCGCCCGCCCACGTCGCCAACCTCGCCGGGCGAGCCGGTTGACGCCGGGCTCGATCGCGAACGCGAGGAACAGCGACACCACCAGCAGCAGGATCAGCGAGTCGACCTGGTCCCAGATGTACCGCACGATGCCGACCGCGAGGAACCCCGCCCAGAAGATCAGGATCGCCCGGATCATCCACGGCGGGACGCGCTGGCTCGCGTCGCGGTCGGGCGGCGGGTTCGCGGCAGGTTGTGCGGTCAACTCGGCGGTGTCGTCCGACACGTCGACTGACACTACCGAGCGTCAGCCGGCGCGGTCGGGCATCGTCTACCCGTTCTGCGCGGCAGCCCACGTGGTCGCGATCGACGCCGCGACCTCGCGCCCACCGACGGCATCGCCGTTGAAGTCGATCGTCAGGCGCTGGTCGCCGACCACCGCGATCAGCGTCGACTTCCCCTCGTCGGCTGGGTTCTGGAGCGCGAACACGGCAGGGTCGGCCCCGGCGACGTCGATCGGCTCGTAGGGGCTGCCGAACTGCTGGCCGGCGTGATCGCCATTCCGGACGCCGACCAACTCGTGGTCGCGAGTGCCCCACTGGACGCTGGCGTCACCCCAGCCGCATTGCGACAACGAGTCGCTGTCGACGACGGCGCGTTCGGCCACCTCGACACCAGGGAACATCGCCCCGACGGTGGCCGTGTCGCTCAGCGCACACAGTTCGGCTGCGGTCCAGTGCCCGACGCCCCCCAGGCTCGCGCCCGACCCGGCGTCGGCGGGCTCGTCGTCGCCTCCCCCGCAGGCTGCGAGGAACAGGGTCAATGCACCGGCGACTATGCCGAGCTTGCGGCTGGGGGCGGTGGACAAGTGGGTGCGAGAGGCCACGGGCAAACTCCTGGTGTCGGGGGCCGGCCTGTGCAGGCCCGCTCTCCAGACACCGTCTCATCCGGCCGTCAACCAGCCGCTAACCACGGCCGCGAGCGAGGTCAGTCGGCGTGTTCGGTGATCGTCACCGACTCGATGACGACGTCGTCGACCGGGCGGTCGCCGGGGCCGGTCTTCACGCGCTGCATCGCATCGAGCACGTCGAGGCCCTTCACGATCTTGCCGAACAGGCTGTACTGCGGGGGCAGGCCGGCACCGCTCGGGCCCGAGATCAAGAAGAACTGGCTGCCGTTGGTGTCCGGGCCGGCGTTGGCCATCGCGACCGATCCGATCTCGTACTGCCCGGGCTTGGGCAGCTCGTCGGCGAAGCGATAGCCCGGGCCACCGCGCCCGGTACCGGTGGGGTCGCCGCCCTGGCACACGAAGCCGTTGATGATCCGGTGGAAGACGATCCCGTCGAAGTAGTGATGCAACGCCAGGAACACGAAGTTGTTGGTGGTGACCGGCGCCTTGATCGGGTCGAGGGCAATCACCAGTTCGCCCATCGACGTCGTCATCGTGGCCGTGTATCGCTTGTCGGGGTCGATGCCCATCTCGGGCGGCCCCGAGAACTGCTGAAGCGTGGGCGCGGAACCGTCGAAGGGCGGGAAAGCGGTGGCCATGGAAACGAAGCTAACCGCTACTTCATGACACCGCTCAGGCATGATCGCCGGTATGGCCCCGCGCAAGACCGAACACGTGTGCACCGAGTGCGGCACCGGGCACCCGAAGTGGGGCGGCCAGTGCGCCGGCTGCGGGGCGTGGAACACGCTGGTGGAAGAGGTGGTCGGCCCGGCTGCCGCGCCGGCCGCCGGCCCGGCCGCGACCGCCCCCGTACAGATCGGCGACGTCGACCCGAACGCGGCAACGCCGGTGGCCACCGGCATCGACGAGCTCGACCGGGTGCTCGGCGGCGGGCTGGTGCCCGGCTCGGTCACGCTGCTGGGAGGCGAGCCGGGGGTGGGCAAGAGCACGTTGCTCCTGCAGCTGCTGGCCGCCTGGCCGGGGCGGGCGCTGTACGTGAGCGCCGAAGAGAGCGCCCAGCAGGTACGCCTGCGAGCAACACGGTTGGGTGCCGTGCGCGACGACCTGTGGCTGTCGGCCGAGACGGCGCTGCCGCACGTGATCGCCTCGGTCCACTCGCTCCAGCCGGGCATCGTGGTGGTCGACTCGATCCAGACCGTGCACGACCCGATGCTCACCTCACCACCGGGCTCGGTCGGACAGGTCCGCCATTGCGCCCACGAACTGGTGGCGGTGGCCAAGCAGACGGGCATCCCGGTGGTGCTGGTCGGGCACGTCACCAAGGAGGGGTCGCTGGCGGGGCCGCGGGTGCTCGAGCACGTGGTCGACACGGTGCTCGCGTTCGAGGGCGAGCGCCACCACGCGCTGCGGATGGTTCGTGCGGTGAAGCATCGCTTCGGGCCCACCAGCGAACTCGGGCTGTTCGAGATGGCCGGGCACGGGCTGGTGGGTGTGCCCGACCCGAGCGAGCTGTTCCTCGGCGACCGCCGCACGGGCGCTCCCGGCTCGGTGGTGGCGCCCTCGGTCGAAGGGCATCGCCCGCTGGTGGTCGAGGTCCAGGCACTCACCGCCAAGGGCATCGAGGGCGTGCCGTCGCGGCGCACGGCCCAGGGGCTCGACGGGAACCGCCTGGCGATGCTGCTGGCCGTGTTGCACCAGCGCGCCAAGGTGCCCGCCGGCTCGTACGACGTGTATGCGTCCACGGTGGGTGGCGTGCGGTTGGTCGAACCCGGCCTCGACCTGGCGGTGTGCCTGGCGGTCGCGTCGGCCATCGGTGGGGTGCCGCTGCCGAACGACGTGGTCGTGTTCGGCGAGGTCGGGCTGGCGGGCGAGGTTCGCCAGGCCGCCCATGCCGGTCGGCGGCTGGCCGAGGCCGCTCGGCTCGGGTTCCGCCGGGCGATCGTGCCGGCGCGCACGCCAACCCCGCCCGACGGCTCGGGCCTGCGGCTGGTGCCCGTCGCCACCCTCGCCGAGGCGATTTCTGCCGCCGGCCTTTCCGGTTCGGGGTTCTCGCCGCCCACACACAGGTGACGTTCCCGACGCGACCTGTGAGAGGGGTACCGTGTATGACCATGCAGGTGCTTGCCAGCACCGACGACGTGCCAGGCCTGGCCGACCTGATCAAGCGTCGCCGCGAGCTCGACATCGACCACTACGACGAGGTGTGGGAGGGGGTGTACCGCGTCGTGAACACGCGCCACGTTGACCATCAAGAGGTCTTGTCGGCGCTGACGGCCCGCTACTACGACCCTGCCCGCGCGCTCGGCTGCTACTGGACCGGGGTCAACATCGGCCTCGTCGACGTCAACAACCGGGTGCCCGACCTGGCGCTCGTGCCGCGCGACACGCCGCGCACGTCGCCGGCCTTCTTCAGCACCGCGCTGATGGTGGTCGAGATCCTCTCACCCGGCGAGAAGCCCGGCCTGAAGCTCGACTTCTACGCCCAATGGAACGTGAACGAGTACCTCGAGATCGACCGCCGCAAGCAGCGGGTCTCGTTGCTGGCCAACCGCGGCGGCGAGTGGCTGCCGATCGAGGCCAGCGAGGTGTTCGAGCTCACCGTCGCCGACGTCGTCGCGTTGCTTCAGGAACTCGGCAACTGACAGGGAGAACGGCTGCGGCGGGTGGCAAACCGGCCGCGCGACGTACACTCGGCCCATGGCGAACCGGTATGGCGCGGCCAACGAGGCGATGCGCAACGCGCTCGCCCAGGTCGCCCCCGGTAACCCCTTGCGTGAGGGCATCGACCGGATCGTACGTTCGAAGGCCGGGGCGCTGCTGGTGTTGTCCGACGCACCGGAAGTGTTGGCGATCTGCTCGGGCGGGTTCCTCGTCGACGCGCCGTTCAGCCCGCAGCGCCTGAGCGAACTGGCGAAGATGGACGGCGCGATCGTCATCTCGGTCGACGGCAGCCGGATCGCCCGGGCCAACGTGCACCTCGTGCCCGATCCCACCGTGCCCACCAGCGAGACCGGCACGCGTCACCGCACGGCCGAACGGGTGGCCCGCTCGATCGACGTCCCGGTGATCTCGGCGTCGGAGGAGATGGGTGTCATCAACGTCTACGCGGGCGGCACCAAGCGCCAACTCCAGGTGGTCAGCGTGCTGCTCGACCGGGCCAACCAGGCGCTGCAAACGCTCGAGCGCTACAAGGCTCGCCTCGACGATGCGCTCGCCAACCTGACCGCGCTCGAAATCGAAGACGTCGTCACCGTCAAGGACGTCGTCAGTGTCGTGCAGCGTGGCGAGATGGTCGCCCGCATCGCCGACGAGATCGAGACGATGATCATCGAGCTCGGTGTCGACGCGCGCCTGCTGCGGCTGCAACTCGACGAGATGTACAACGAGATCGACGACGAACTCGACCTGGTCGTCGCCGACTACCTACCGCCGCACCGCAACGTCGACGACACGCTCGACGAGATGGCCCGGCTGCGCGACGACGACGTGCTCAACGCCCGGGTGGCACTCAAGTCGCTGCACCTCGGCGATGTCGAACTCACCGACGAGATCGCCCCCAAGGGCCTACGCCTGCTGCGCCGGGTGCAGTCGTTGCCGCCCGACCTGGCGATCCGCATCGCCAACAACTTCGGCGGGCTGGCACGGCTCCAGCGGGTGACACTCGACGAGTTGATGGAGGTCGACGGCGTCGATGCCGGCGTGGCCAGCGAGGTCAAGAAGACGCTCGAGCGCGTCACCGAAGACACCATCTTGGGCCAATATCACTAACTGCCCACCTCGGTGGCAACCACCGGCTCAACCATCGAGCCCGGTGGTTGAGCCTGTCGAAACCACCTGCGCCCAGGTCAGCTCGTGAACTGCACGGCCCCTCGCTCGGCGACGTAGCCGGTGATCAGTTCGGCGATGAACGCTGTGTGGTACGGGTGGTCGCGGTACGCCAGGTAGCCCTCGACATCGTCGAACTCACCGACCACGACGTAGTCGTAGTTCCCGGGGTTCACCCCTGCGTCGGAACCGTGGTGGTAGCCCCGGATGGTCGCCACGTTGGCCGGCATCGTGTCGAGGCTGGCGCGAATACGAGCGAGGTGATCGGCATCGACGTCAGCGGTCCAGCGGAACATCACGCAGTGGTGGAAAGCCATGCGCGCACAGTAACCGGGGAGGGTCGGACCCTCCCCGGTTGTGCGGGCTACTCCACCCAGCCGGTGACGTCGACGATCACGTCGCCGCCGGCCTTGGCGAAGATGCACACGGTGCCCTCGGCGGACAGCTGCGTGAAGGCGTTGTTGGCACGGACCAACCCTGCCGTGGCGTGGTTCACGTTCGACGCCTTCGGCACCGTGTCGGTGCACGGGAACAGCGTGAGGTAACCGGGGCCGTCGGGATCGACGACGGTGAGGTTGAACAGCACCGCGGTCGCCGTGTCGGGAACGCTGCCGCGCCCGGTGACCTGAACCTCGATTTGCTGTTCGGCGGCGAGGCGACCGGGGGTACCGGTGGCGCTGCCGTCGATCAGCGGCGGCTGACCAGGGCGGGTGTCGAGGAATCGCTCGGGAGCGATCGCCGACAAGCCCTCGACGCCCTCGGTCACGTACCCGGCGACGTCGACGATGACGTGCGACGCAGCCTTCGACATGATGCACAGTTCACCGTCGTCCGACAGCGATGCCAGCGCCCCGTTCGGCACGATCTGGCCGGGCATGTAGTTGAGCGTCGAGGTCGCCGGCAGATCGCCGCACGGGAACAGACGCAGGTAACCCGGGCCCTCCGGACCCACGGCGGTGACGTTGACGAACACCGCCGTGGCCTCCGGCGGGATGTCGCCGCGGTCGGCGATCTGGACCCGGGCGATTCCTTCGGCGGCGACGATGCCCTCGCCTTCGGAGGCGTGGTCGAACGTCACGGCCGAGCCGTCGGTGCGGGTGTCGAGGTACCGCGTCGGGGTGATGCCGACCAGCGGCGAGTCGGCCGGCACGTAGCCGTTGACATCGAGCGCGAAGTCGGCACCGGCCTTCGTGTACACGCAGATCTCGCCACCCTGGAGCGGTACCACCACGTTGTTGGCGACGATGTCGCCGGGCAGATAGTTGACGTGCGATGCCTTGGGCACGGTGGCCGTGCACGGATACAGCGTGGCGAAGCCGGGGCCGTCGGGCTCGATCACCGTCAGGTTGGCCACCACGCCGATCGCGTCGTCAGGAACGTCGCCACGGTCGGCGATCAGGATCTTGAAGATCTGGTCGGCGCCGAGGAAGCCGGTGCCGTCGAACTCGTCGTCGAACGTCGGCTCGCCCTCTCGGCTGTCCCAGTACCGGGCCGGTTCCACCGGGATGATCACGTCGACCTCGACGGGCGGTTCGAGCGGGGCGACCACGATCACCTGGGCCGCGGGCGCGGCCGACGCCGTATTCGGGTTGCCAGCGAGGTCGGTGACCGCACCCGTCTTGACGGCGAGCGTGATCGTGCCGGCCTCGGCCACGGCGGCGAACGTCACCGTGTACGTCGGGCCGGTACCGGTGATGGTCGGCGTCGCCGACGTACCACCGATCGTGAGATCGGAAGCGTCGAACGCCCCGGTCACCGCCTCGGAGAACACGACGCTGAACACGGCGTCCTCCCCAAACTCGATCCCCGGGTCGACCGCACTAACTGCAACCGATGGAGCAGCCCGGTCGACAGCGACCGACACGACGTTGCTCGCCGCGCTGACGTTGCCGACCCCGTCGGTCACCGCTCCCGCGACCACGCCGAGTGTCAGGTTCCCCGTGGCACCAACGGGAACGTTGACCCTGACGATGATCGGATCGCCGCTGCCGTCGACCGAGGCGACGGACGCCCCAGCAACCCCACCGACCACGAAGTCACCCGTGGCCAAACTGGCCGGGTCGCTCGACGTGACATCGAATGGCACCAATGCGGAGTTGGTCGGCGAAGTTCCGGAGTACGCCGCCGTCACCGTCGGGGCGACACGGTCGACCGCGACCGAAACGACATTGCTCGCCGCGCTCGCGTTGCCCGCGTCGTCCGTCACGCCCCCGGCAACCACGCCGACCGACACGTCACCGTCAGCGCCCACAGGCACCGACACCGTGACAGTCCACGACGAACCAGCGCCCGTCACCGACTCCACCGTCGAACCGACATCACTGTCCAGATCGACATCGCCAGCCGTCAACGTGCCGTCCTCACTCAACGTCACATCGAACGACAAGGTCGCCGCGTTCGTGGGGGCGGAGCCCGAGTACGCCACTGTCACCGTCGGCGCGACTCGGTCAACAGCGACCGACACAACGTTGCTGGCGATGCTCGCGTTGCCGGCCGCGTCGGTGACACCGGTTGCAACGCCGAGCGACACCTGACCGTCGGCGTCCTCGGGTACCGATACGGTCACCGTCCACGACGTTCCCGCCCCGACGACCGACTCAATCTCTACTACGACATCACTGGCCAGCTCGATGTCGGCCTCCGTCAGCGTGGCGCTCTCGCTCAGCGACACGTTGAACGACAACGACGCGGCGTTGGTCGGGCTCGGGCCCACGTAGGCGACGGTCACCGTCGGAGCGACCGTGTCGACCAATGTGGTCGCGGTGCCCGAGGCCACGCTGGGGGTGATGAGGTCGTTGGCATCGAGGGCAGCACCGGCAGGAATCGACAACGTGACGGTGCCGTCGGCCGGCGCAGTCACGGTGACGGTGTACGTGTCATCGGCCCCCGAGATCAGGCCGGTGGTCGCCCCGGCGGTCCCCCCGACGACGATGTCGGTGGCGGCGTCGTCGAACCCGATCACCGGCTCGCTGAACTGCACCGTAAACGTCACTTCGGTGTCGTTCGTCAGTGGCAAGGACGGCGTCACGGATGGCACCGGCGCAGCCAGCTCGGCCAGCGCGATGCCGACGAGTGCCGGATCATGGTCCGACGTGCGGAACTGATCGGGCGCGTACCACGCCGCGATCTGGGCAGGCGACTTGAAGTTGGTGTTGTAGTCGAGCAACGGCATCTCGTCGGCGTTGATGTGGTAGTCGCCGGCACCGGTCACCTGCCCAGCCAACGACGCTGACGCGATCGCATAGTCGAGCGTGCCCCACTGGCCGTCGAACACGTACGAGTGAGCGCCTGGCGCGAAGTACTGCACGACGTCGACGTATCCGGCGTCGATCAATACGTCGATGGGTGCCTCCTGGGCGTAGCTGTTCAGGTCGCCGAAGATCAGCACGTCCTCGTCGTCGACGTCCAACGGGTCGGTGTCGAGCCATGCCAACAGTGACTCGGCGGCATTCACTCGGGCAGCGTTCCAGCACGCAGCGCCGTCTCCCAGGTCGGCGTCGGGGCCGCTCGCCGGGCAGCTACCTTTCGACTTCCAGTGATTGACGGCAACGGTCAGCACACCATCGGTGGCGACCTCGCGGAGCGCCACAGCAAGCGCGGGCCGATTGTTGTCATCATCGAATCCGGGGAACGAGTCGGCGTCCATCACGTCCCAGTCGATGACCTCGACCGTATCGGTGCGGTAGATCACGCCGACGCGGATCGTGTCAGTGCCGATCAGCCCGGTGTCGACGGCAGCCCACACCTCGTCACCGAGTTCGTCATTGAGGCTTTCGACGATTGGACCGAGCACATCTACCGACACACCTGGAGTGGTCTCCGTGTTCTCGAGCTCGGCGAAGCCGTACACGTCGGCATCGATGTCGAGCAGCGCGGCGATCAGTTTGTCGTGCTGACGGGTCAGCTCCTCGGCGGTCTCGGCGCCGCGGCACTCCTGCCTCTCGCCGATCACGCCACAGTTCTGCTGCGTGCCGATGTCGAGCGTGCGGAAGTAGTTGAGCACATTGAAGCCGACGATCTTGAGGGTGCCGCCGACCTGCGGGGGCGCCGTGGGTCGCGGGTTGGCTGTGGTGAAGTCGAACTGGTCGGCGGTCGGGCTGGCGGGCCGCAGCCTCCAGTTGTTGGGTGACGCCGAATAGCCGCCCCACGTGTACGTCATGACGCCGGTAGCCCCAGCGATGGTGTCGCCGCCCCGCAGCGGATTGGCCGCGGTGATCGGGGCACCGTTGACCAGCGCCTGCAACGGATCCGCGTTCGACAGGTTGTCGGCGTCGTCAAGGATCAGCTTGGTGAGATTGTTAGCTGCCTGCAGAGCGATCGCGTCTTGACCGGGGTCGACGACAGCCGTCGGCTGGGGGAGATGATCGATCGTCGACGTCACGACCTCACCTGACCGGGCAGTTTGGAAATACTCGGTGACGTACAGCGTCTGCGGAACAGTAACGAGCATGCCCTCGTACGCCTCGAACGCGTCGGCAGTCGCCTTGGGCAACGACACGATGGTCGGCGTGACCGTGTTGTCGGTCGACAGAACTGTCAGCACGGACGGGGAGCCGAGCTGCGTTTGGCCCTGCTGCTCGGCGACGACGCCCTCGACGTATACCTCGTCGCCAACGTTGACGCCGTCGTTGTCGAAGTTGAACACGAAGATGCCCTCGGACGTGCGTGGGTCGTCGTCGACGTCCTGGTCGCGCGACTGGACGTAGAAGCCGCGGAGCGTCCCGCTGGGGCCTTCATAGTCGCCGACGACGATGCCCTCGATTGCTACTTCCTGGCCGACGAGCGGAGAGGTGTCGGTAGTCCCCTGCACCTGGGAGATGGGGGTGACGGTCAGCGGCTCGGCAACGGTGATCGTGAACTGCTCGGTGTCGGAGTCTTCGTCGGCGTCGGTGACGGTGATCGTCACCAGCGTGTCGCCGAGTTCGGTGGGTGTCCCCGAGATCGTGTCGACGTCGTCGAACTCGAGCCCGGCTGGCAGCGCGGACACGGCGAACTCGTACGACCCGGCGCCGCCGGTCGCAGTCAGCACGATCGGATCGATCTCGACGTCGATCACGAATGCCTTGTCGCCTGGGTCGACTGCCGTCAGCGGCGCCGCTCCGAAGGTCTGGCCGACGTTGATGACGCCCGGACTCTCCGCGGTGGGGGCTTGCCAGGTGAAGTCGCCATACGTGAACCCGGCGCCGACGAGCTGGAGTGACTCGCCGATTGGACTGGTCGTCGGCTCCACCACGCCGATGTCCGTGCTCGTGAGACCATCTGCTGGTCCGCCGACGCCGACAAACGAACCCCCGTACGAGAGGAACTGCACCACGACATCGTTGTTGACCAATGCGATGCCGTCTGGGTTGCCGTTCTGGATCCCGTTAGCCGGGTAGGTCAGGGCCACGGTCCCATAGCCCCCACCTTCATCGGGAATCGGCGACGGCAACGGGTCGGTGTCGTAGACAGCACCACCAGAGCCGTTGTAGAGCACAAGCGTCCAACCGGTGAGGTCGGTGCCTGCCGGGCCGGCGACTTCGACGAACTCACCTACGTCAGTACCAGCGTTGTCGTAGTGGATTTCGTTGATGAACACCGTCGACGTCGGGTTGTCGACCGCGTGGGCGACGGCTGCTGGCGCGACGGCCATGACGACGGACGATCCGGTGAGAGCCACGGCGGTGGCAACGAGAGCACGCAAGCGCTTCAACGAAGGACTCCTTGAGCTGGAGGCGGACGCTGAGCGCCCCGCAACGTGACGCGCCCGCCGACTGGTCCGGGTCACCGTAGCGCGCCTGAAAACGGCCGCGGAACGGGTCGGCGAGTGTTCCCCCGCGGTTCACGCCGGCGTCACCGAAACGGCGTCATGCCGCGCCGACCGGCCGCCGGGTGCCGGTTCGGGGAGTGGGTGGGCGTGACATGCTTCGTCCCATGAAGATCCATACCCAACCCGACCAGCTTGGCGGCGTGTGGGCCAACGCAGCAGCCGTCCGGCACTCCCCCCACGAGTTCACGATCGACTTCCTCCGGTGCGACTTCGACGACCAGGGCCGTGCCAAGGCGGGCCTGCTCGTGCAGCGCGTCAACATGAGCCCGCTGTTCGTCAGCCAGCTGATCTCGGCGCTCCAGGACAACTGGCAGAAGTACGCCGCCAAGGCGATGCCCAAGGAGGTGCTCGACGCGTTCACGATCGACGGGCCACAGCTCAGCGATGCGCTCGACGATCCCGACGACCCACCCGTCGAGAGCGGCGAGTGAGATGGGCCTGGTGCCGATACCGATGCTGACGTGCACGTCGGTCGCCGCCTCGCGGGCCTGGTACGAGCGCGTGCTCGGCCTGGTGTCGGTGCACGGCGGCGACGAGTACGACCAGCTCGCCACGATCGGGCCGGACGGGCCCACCACGGTGCTGCAACTGCACCACATGTCCGATACCCACGCCCATCTGGCCGACCCGGCCGCAGCCCTGGGCGGCAACGGGGTGGCGGTGTGGTTCGAGTCGACCCACTACCCCACCGCACTGGCCACGCTGCGGGCGGCAGTCGCCGACGGGGCAACCGTGGCCGTGCTCGAGGACGACCACCTGAACCCCACCGCCCACCACCGCGAATTCTGGCTGGCCGACCCCGACGGTTACACGATCGTCGTGTCGAGCCCCTACGGCGACGTCGACCTGTAGCCGCGGCCCGCCCGGGCTCACCGCTGTAGGGTCGGAGGTCGTGATCTGGGCGAAGCGGCTGGCAGCGGTGGTCGTCGCCGCCGGGTTGATCGTGGCCGCTGTGCTCGTGCGCTCCAACGTGATCGACGGCGACGATGGCGGCAGCAGATCATCGGGTCGCGAGGCGACGGCGCTGATCTGCCTGACCGAGCTGAAGGCCCTCTGCGACGCGGTCGCCGCCGCGCAACCGGGCGTGACGGTGCGGATCCAGTCGGCAGCGGCGACGGCGGCGGCCTGGAACACGGCAACCGAGCAACCCGACGCGGTGTGGCTCACCGTCGGCCCGTTCCCCGAACTGGTCGAGGCCGAGCGGGCGCGACGGCGCCTGCAACCGCTGACCATCACCAGCACCACCGTCGGCGCCTCACAACTGGTCGTGGCCGTGCCCACCGGCGACAAGGTCGCGGCACTCGCCGCGGCGTGCGGGACGACGTTGCGGTGGGCGTGCATCGGCGACGCTGCCGGCAAGCCGTGGAGCGACCTCGACAGCCCGGCCCAAGGCACCGTGCGTCCCGCGTTCGCCCCGCTGAACACCGCGGTTGGCCAGCTCAGCGTGACCCAGGCGATCCTCGGCTACTTCGGTGACCGGCCGATCGACGCGGGTGACCCCGGCTTCATCAGCTGGGTCCGGCGGTCCGCCCGCGCGGTGCCGGCCACGTCACTCTCGGGCGGCACACCGATCGCCACGATCCAGGTCCGCAGCAGCTCGCTCGACGTGGCGGTGGGGTTCGACGCCGAGATCGCCAATGCGCAGCGAGGGCAGCTGTCGGTTCTCTACGCTGCCCCCATGACCCGCGTCGACCTCGTCCTCGCGGCACCCGGCGGGGTGAACACCTCGGGCCGCCTGGCCGACGCCGTGCGCACGGCCGCCGCCACCCACGGTTGGGGCGCCACTGCGACCGGCACCGTTCTGACCGCCGACCAGGTCGCGCAGGCGGCACAGCTGTGGAGCGAACTGACATGAAACGCCGCCTCGCCACCGTCACCGCCGCCGCGCTCGCCGTCGTCGCCGCCTGCGGTGGGGGCGACGACTCGGCCGACCCGATCGACGGCGACCCAGGCGACTGCACGGTGATCGACATGGCCGTCAGCAGCGAGAAGATCGCCCTGCTGGTCGACCTCGCCGAAGAGTTCAACGGTGGCAGCACCGCACGCACCGACGACGGCTGCTTCTTCGTGCGCCCGTACTCGAAGGCGTCGGGCGGCGCCGCGCAGCTGATCGCCGATGGGTGGCCCGACCCCGACATCAACGGTGCCCGGCCGGTGATCTGGTCGCCGGCCGCGTCCGGGTGGGGCGGCATCGCCAACCAGCGCGCCGGGCGCGCCGTCGCCCCGGCCGGCACGCCGTTCATGCTGTCACCGCTGGTGATCGCGATGCCCCAGCCGATGGCCGAAGCACTCGGGTGGCCCGACGAACCGATCGGTTTCGGCGACATCGTCGAGCTCGCCACCAACCCGCAGGGGTGGGCCTCGGTCGGCCACCCCGAATGGGGCCCGTTCCGGCTCGGCAAGACCAACCCGAACTACTCCACCAGCGGCCTCAACTTCACGATCGCCCAGTACTACGCGGCCACCGGCAAGTCGGGCGGTCTCACCGTGGAAGACCTCGCCCGCCCCGACGCCGTGCAGTTCGGGCACGACGTCGAGTCGGCCGTTGTGCACTACGGCGACATCACGATGACGTTTCTCAACAACTGGTTCGCCACCGACGTGCGCGGCACGTCGCTCACCTACGCCTCGGCCGTAGCGGTCGAAGAGAAGAGCGTCATCGACTACAACCGCGGCGACCCCGACGGCGTGCTGTCACCCGGCGAGGTACCGCGCCCGCCGCGGATTCCACTCGTGGCGATCTACCCCGAGGAGGGCACGCTCTACTCCGACAGCCCGTTCATCGTGCTCGACGCCGAGTGGGTGACGCCCGAGCAGAAGGCCGGGGCGGCGCTGTTCGAGACGTTCGTGCAACGCCCCGAGAACCAGGCCAAGGTGCTCGAGTACGGCTTCCGACCGAACAACCCCAACGTCGCCCTCGCCGACCCGATCTCGGCCGAGTTCGGTGTCGACCCCAACCAACCGCAGGCCGAGCTGGAGGTGCCTGCCGACGATGTGCTGGTACGCATCCTCGACACGTGGGCCGAGCAGCGCAAGGACGCCCGGGTGCTGCTGGTGCTCGACGTGTCGGGGTCGATGGGCGAGCTGGCCGGCGACCGGGCGACCAAGCTCGACCTCGCCAAGGAGGCCGCGATCTCGGCGCTCGGCGACTTCAAGGACACCGACGAAGTCGGCCTGTGGGCGTTCACCACCGACATGTACGGCGACGACCCGAACTACACCGAGCTGGTGGCAGTCGCCCCGATCGGCGGCAACCAACGGCAACTCGAAGCGGCGATCGACGCCCAGTTCCCGCTCAACGGCACCCCGCTGTACGACGTAGCCGGCAAGGCGTACGACGCAATGCTCGAGTCGTACGACCCCACCAAGATCAACGCGGTCGTGTTCCTGACCGACGGCGTCAACGACGACGGCAACCCCCGCGACGACGAGCAGGCGTTCACCGACCTGATCGGCCACCTGCGCGCCGGCAGCGAGGGCGCTCAGTCGCGCCCGGTGCGCATGTTCACCATCAGCTACGGCGACGGTGCCGACACGGTGACCCTCAAGGCGATCTCGCAGGCAACCTCGGCGGCCCACTACGACGCGTCGAACCCGGCCACGATCAACCAGGTCTTCACGGCCGTGATCTCGAACTTCTGAGACGTGACGCAGCGCTCGTTCCGCGACCGGTTCTTCACGCCGAGGGTGGCGCGGGCGATCATGTCGCCGCTCGGCATCGTGCTGTTCGGCGCGGTGACGGCCGGGGCGATCCTCGTCGGTGCGCCGCTGCTGGTCGCCCCGGTTGCCGGCGTCGCCGCGTGGGGCGGCAACGTGTTGCGCTCGGTTCCCCGCAATCCCAAGCCGTACGCGGCCGACCCCGGCAAACTCGCCGACCCGTGGCGCACGTACGTCGCCGAGGCACGCCGCGCACGACAACGCTTCGAGGACGTGATCTCGACGATGTCGGGCGGCCCGCTGCACGCCCGGCTCACCGAGTTGATCGGCAAGATCGACGCGGCGGTCGCCGAGACCGACCGGATCGCCACCCGCGGCAACGCCTTGGCCGGCGCGCTCGAGCGGATCGACACGACGGTCCCGATGGCCGAGCTGGCGCGGCTCAAGGCCGAGCACCAGGGCCGCGGCATGTCGCCCACCACGGCCGAGACGATGCGCTCGCTGCAAGCCCAGATCGACGCCGGCGAACGGATCGCGGCCGCCGCCCGGCAGGCCAACGAACGCCTGCGGATGCTCGACGCACGGTACGACGAGCTGGTCGCCCGAGCGGTGGAGGTGAGCCTCGGCACCGGCGACTCCGAGGGCCTCAGCCACGACGTCGACGACCTGGTCACCGAGCTGGAAGCATTGCGCCAAGCGCTCGACGAAACCGCCCCCCGCACCACCGACCTCGGCCTCTCGCAGCCCCAAGGCGGTTGAGCTTGTCGAAACCACCGCCGCACCGACCTGCGGTGGTTTCGACAGGCTCAACCACCTTGGATGCACCGGCAGCTGATGACATCCCTCGCGTGCGCTGACCTCGGCCGGCGACAACGAAGAGTCGATCCGACATGCACCGGGCGATCACCCAGCAGACGCTCTGGCTCAACTGAGCTAGGGCTGGTAGGCGAGGATGCTGCCGAATAGGCGCTCGGCTTGCTCGACCGTCAGGCCCTTGCGCTCCGCATAGCTGGCGACCTGGTCGCGCTGGATCCGGCCGACTGCGAAGTAGTGCGCGTCGGGGTGGGCGAGGTACATGCCGCTGACCGACGAGCCGGGCCACATCGCGTACCCCTCGGTGAGTGTCACCCCGGCCCGGGCCTCGGCGTCGAGCAGGCGGAACAGGGTGGCCTTCTCGCTGTGGTCGGGCTGGGCCGGGTAACC
This sequence comes from Ilumatobacter sp., assembly GCA_035556435.1. Taxonomy (GTDB): domain Bacteria; phylum Actinomycetota; class Acidimicrobiia; order Acidimicrobiales; family Ilumatobacteraceae; genus Ilumatobacter. The sequence continues at coordinate 63,214 of DATMEY010000038.1, forward strand.
GGGGGCCGGCCGGATGCCCCGATACGGCTCGCCGATCAGCTCGGCCGGGGCGAACGGTTCGTCGGCGGCATAGCCCCAGAAGTCGCGGCGCACGCGAGCGTGCAGATACTCGGCGAACGCCTCGGCGAACCGGTCGGCCAGCGCCTTGAGCAGGATCGACGAGTAGTCGTCGCCGGCGGCCTCGAACGCCGCCGCCAACTCGATCTCCTCGGGGCCGGCGGTGACGACGAACCCGCCGATGTGGTCGCTCACACCAGCCGCCTCCGGAGCGACGAAGTCGCCGATCGCCAGGTTCGGTTTGTTGTCTCGGCGGGCGAGTTGCTGGCGCAGGCCGTGGAACACGACGCCCTCGTCGGGCAGCACGATGTCGTCGGCCGCCGGGCCGGTGCCGCGATGCGCCCGCCAGAAGCCCACGACTCCGCGCGGCCGGAACCAGTTCTCGTCGACGATCTTGCGCAACATCGCCTGGGCGTCGGCCCACAGCGGGCCGGCGGCTTCGGCGTACTCGGCGTGTTCGAGCACGCCGGGGAAGCGGGCGCGCAGGCCCCAGGCGTGGAAGAACGGTGTCCAGTCGATGTAGTCGACGAGGTCGGCGACGGTGACGTCGTCGATGGTGCGCGCCCCGGTGAACGTCGGGGCCACCACCGAGGCCGCATCGAACGTGTACGAACCGGCGTTGGCACGGGCGTCGTCGATCGTGAGGCGGTGGCGCTCGACCTCGGCCCGCTCGTGGGCCTCGATCACGCGGCCGTACTCGGCGTGCAAGTCGCCGAGGAAGCCGTCGCGCTGGCCGGGCTCGACCGACAGGAGCTTGGAGATCACACCTGCCGCCCGGCTGGCATCGGGTACGTACACCACCGGCTGTGACGGGTAGGCGGGGTCGACCCGCAGCGCGGTGTGGATCCTCGACGTGGTCGCTCCACCGATCAGCAGCGGCACCTTGAAGCCCTGCCGCTCCATCTCCGAAGCGACGTACACCATCTCGTCGAGCGACGGCGTGATCAGGCCCGACAGGCCGATGATGTCGGCGTTGTGCTCGCGGGCGGTGTCGAGGATCTGCTGCGCAGGCACCATCACGCCAAGGTCGACGATGTCGTAGTTGGCGCAGCCGAGCACGACGCCGACGATGTTCTTGCCGATGTCGTGCACGTCGCCCTTCACCGTGGCGAGCACGACGGTGCCCTTGGTGCGGCGCCCCGCGGCGACCGTGCCGGCGGCGACCGCCGCCGCCCGCGCGGTTTCGAGGAACGGCGTGAGGTAGGCGACCGCGGCCTTCATCACCCGGGCCGACTTGACCACCTGGGGTAGGAACATGCGGCCGGAACCGAACAGGTCACCGACCACGTTCATGCCGTCCATCAGCGGGCCCTCGATCACCGACACCGGCGAGTCGAGCTGCACGCGAGCCTCCTCGACGTCGGTATCGACGAACTCGCCGATGCCGTTTACCAAGGCATGTTCCAAGCGCTTTTCGACCGGCCACTCGCGCCACTCCAACACGGCCGGGTCGTCACCACCGGCTTCGTCGGCGACGTACCGGGTGGCGGCTTCGAGCAGGCGTTCGGCGGCATCGGGGTGGCGGGCCAGCACGACGTCCTCGCACAGCTCGCGCAGCTCGGGGTCGATCTGCTCGTACACGGCCAGCTGGCCGGCGTTGACGATGCCCATCCGCATGCCGGCCTGGATGGTGTGGAACAGGAACACCGAGTGCATCGCCTCGCGGACGCGCTCGTTGCCACGGAACGCGAACGACAGGTTCGACACGCCACCCGAGATGTTGGCCAGCGGAAACCGGCGGCGCAGCTCGGCGGTGGCCTCGATGAAGTCGAGCCCGTAGCGATCGTGCTCGGCGATGCCGGTGGCGACGGCGAAGATGTTCGGGTCGAAGATGATGTCGTCGGGAGGGAACCCGATCTGCTCGGTGAGGATGCGGTAAGCCCGCGAGCTGATCTCGACCTTGCGCTCGACGGTGTCGGCCTGACCCTGCTCGTCGAACGCCATCACGATCACCGCCGCGCCGTGGTCGCGGCACACCCGAGCCTGGGCGAGGAACGCCTCCTCGCCCTCCTTCAGCGAGATCGAGTTGACGATCGCCTTGCCCTGCACGCACTCGAGCCCGGCCTCGATCACCGCGAACTTGGACGAGTCGATCATCACCGGCACGCGGGCGATGTCGGGCTCGGCCGCGATCAGGTTCAGGAACGTGACCATCGCCTCACGCGAGTCGATCAGCCCTTCGTCCATGTTGACGTCGATCACCTGGGCGCCGGCCTCGACCTGCTGGCGGGCGACGTCGAGCGCTTCGTCGAAGTCACCGGCCTTGATCAGCCGCCGGAACTTGGCCGAGCCGGTGATGTTGGTGCGCTCGCCGACGTTGACGAACGGGATGTCGGACGTGAGCACGAACGGTTCCAGCCCCGACAGCGCGAGATGCCGCGTGCGCGTCGCCGGCAGACGCGGGGTGACGCCGGCGACCGCGTCACCGATCGCGGCCAAGTGTTCGGGGGTGGTGCCGCAGCATCCACCCACCAGGTTGACCAGCCCGGCCCGGGCGAACTCACCGAGCTGCGCCGCCGTCTGGTCGGGGGTTTCGTCGTAGCAGCCGAGCGCGTTGGGCAGGCCGGCATTCGGGTAGGCACTGACCAGCGTGTCGGCCTGGGCCGCGAGTTCGGCCACATGCGGGCGCATCTCGCTCGCGCCGAGCGCGCAGTTGAGGCCGACCGCGAGCGGGTCGGCGTGACGCACCGAGTGCCAGAACGCAGTAGGGGTCTGGCCCGAGAGTGTGCGGCCTGAACGGTCGGTGATGGTGCCCGACACGATCAGCGGCACGTCGCGGCCGAGCGCGACGGCGTGCCGGCGGGCTCCCGCGATCGCAGCCTTGGCATTGAGCGTGTCGAAGATCGTCTCGATCAGCAGCAGGTCGACGCCGCCCTCGACGAGCGCCGCGATCTGAGCCTGGTAGGCACCGGCCAACTCGGCGAACGTCAGCGCCCGGTAGCCAGGGTCTTCGACGCGGGGCGACAGCGACAACGTGATGTTCGTCGGGCCGAGCGCCCCGGCCACCCAGCGCGGGCGGCCATCGCGGGCGGCGTACTCGTCGGCGACGGCACGAGCGGCGCGGGCGGCGGTGACGTTCAGCTCGTGCAGCAGGGCCGGATCGTCGAGGCCGTACTCGCGCTGGGCGACCCAAGTGGACGAGAACGTGTTCGTCGAGACGATGTCGCAGCCGGCGTCGAAGTAGGCACGGTGCAAGCGGTCGAGTACGTGCGGGGCGGTCAACGCGAGGGCGTCGAGATTGCCGGCCAGCGACTGCGGGTGATCGGCGAGGCGCTCGCCGCGCAGGTCGTCTTCGGTGATGCCGTAGCGCTGGAGTTCGGTCCCCGTCGCCCCGTCGAGCACGAGGATCCGCTCGGCGGCCGTCTGTCGGAGGAGTTCGATCGTGCTCGTCACGAGCCGACCTCGGCACCAGCGACGAGCCCGAGCCGCGCGCAGACGGCGAGGGCCAGGTCGGCCTTGTTGAGCGTGTACACGTGCACGTGGCCCACGCCCTCGGCCGCCAGCTCGGCGATCTGGAGGGCGGCGAGGTCGGCGGCCAGCTCGGTGCTGGTGGCGGTGCCGGCGAACTCGGCGGCGAGCACGTCGGGCATCGACGCGCCGCACCGGGCAGCGAACCGCGACACGGCGTCGAACGAGTGGATCGGGAAGATGCCGGGTACCAGGTCGACGGTGATGCCGCGGGCGGCCACCCGGTCGCGGTAGCGCAGGAACAGGGCGTTGTCGAAGAACATCTGCGTCATCGCCCGGGTCGCCCCGGCGTCGACCTTGGCGGCGAGCACGTCGAGGTCGTGGTCGGTGCTGGGTGACTGCGGGTGTCGCTCGGGGTAGGCCGACACGGCGATCTCGAACTCACCGAGCTCGGCGATCGACGCCACCAGCTCGGCCGTCGACTGGAAGCCGTCGGGGTGCGCGACGTACGCCGCGTCGATGCCCTCGGGCGGGTCGCCGCGCAGGGCGACGATGTGGTGCACACCGAGCTGGGCGTAGCGGGCGATCGTGGCCTCGACGTCGGCGCGGCTCTGCCCGACGCACGTGAGGTGGGCGGCTACGGGCACCTCAGGGCCGGCCGTACGCACCGCGTCGATCGCGGCGAACGACTTGTCGCGCTGGCCACCACCGGCCCCGTAGGTGACCGACGTGTACACCGGGTCGAGCACCGCCAGCCGACCTACGGCCTCGGCCAACCCGACCAACCCGGCCTCGGTCTTCGGCGGGAACACCTCGAAGCTCAGGCGCACGCTCACGCCTCCTCCCGCGCCTCGGAACGGAGAGTGCCTGGCACGATCCGTGCGGACTGGGCGAGCCAGAGTTGGACGGTGAGCTGGCCGCCGGCCACGGCGCGGGAGCCGGCGACCTGCAGGCCGGCCTGGGACATCCATCCTTCGACCGCATCGGTGCGGAAGCCGAGCCGCTGGTGGTTGTGCTCGGCCTGGAGGAACTCGAACGAGTGCGGGGCGAAGTCGACCACCAGCAAGCGCCCGCCGGGGGCGACGAGCGCGGCCGCAGCGGCGATCGCCCGCGCCGGGTCGTCGAGATAGTGCAGCACTTGGTGGACCACCACCAGGTCGAACGTGGCGTGTTCGAACGGCATTGCGTAGACGTCGCCTTGGCGCAGCTCGACGCGGTTGGCGTGCAACTCGGCGCGATCGAGGTTGGCGCGGGCGACGGCGAGCATCGAGTGGCTGGCGTCGAGCCCAACCAGGCGGTCGGCTTGGCCGGCGAGCAGTTCGAGCATCCGCCCGGTACCGGTGCCGATGTCGAGCAGGGCGTCGTAGCGCCGGTCGCCGACGGCTTCGACGACCGCCGCCTCGACCACGGCCTCGGGCGCATGCAGCGAACGCACCTGATCCCAGTCGGCGGCGACGCGGGCGAAGTACTCCTGGGCGGCGGCCGAGCGCTTGGCACGTACGACGGCCAGCCGGTCGAGGTCGCCCGCGAACACCCGGTCGAGCGGGTCGATCGTGTCGAGCACGTGATCGGCCACCTCGCGCAGTGGGCCGTCGGCGACCAGCGCGAAGTACACCCACGCGCCTTCCCGGTGGCGATCGACCAGGCCGGCGTCGGCAAGCAGCTTGAGGTGCCGCGAGATGCGCGGCTGCGATTGGCCGCAGATCTCGGTGAGGTCGGTGACGGTCAGCTCACCGTGGCGCAGCAAGGCCACCAGGCGCAGGCGCGTCTCCTCGCCGATCGCCCGCAGGGCCGCCAGGGCGGTTGCCGAACTCAAGCTCATGACCGGCGAGCATATAAAGAAATGTAGATGTTGACAAGAGTGTCCGTATGCTGGGCGGATGGCCGCAGGGCGGACGCGCTAACGTCCGATGCCTTGAACACGTTGCACGTCGTCGAAGGAGCCGGCGGGTCGGCCCGGGCGGTCGATCGGGCCGCCGCGGCCGTGGTCGAACAGGCGCGCGCCAACGGCTGGGTTCCCACGGTGATCGGTCTGGCCGACATCGACGCGCGGCTTGGCGAGATCGAACGGCTCGTGCTCTGTGGCGGTGACGGGCTCGTCCACCGGGCCGTGCAACACGTCGCCGGCACCGGTGTCGACGTCGCCGTCGTGCCGGTCGGGTCGGGCAACGACTTCGTGCGCGCGTTCGGCATCACGGCCGCCACCGCGACCGCCCTCGCCACCGCTGCCCCCGGCACCGCCACCGTGCGCGCGGTCGACCTGATCGAAACCTGCCCGGCCCTCGGCGACGAACTGCCGGTACATCGCTATGCCGCCAGCGTGCTCACCGCGGGCTACTCCGGGCGCGTCAACGAGACCGCCAACCGCATGCGCTTCCCGCCCGGCTCGGCGAAGTACACCGTCGCCGCGGTCCGCGAGATCGGTCGCCTCACACCCCGGTTGGTCAACCTCACGATGCAACTCCCCGACGGCCCAGCCGTTGCCATCGAGGAGCCGCTCACGCTCGTGGCGATCGGGAACACGGCCTGGTTCGGCGGCGGCATGGAGATCTGTGCCGGTGCCGAACCGAGCGATGGCCTGTTGCAGGTGGTGGTGGTCGGGCCGTTGTCGCGGCGGGCGTTCCTGCGCTGGTTACCGCGCTCGTTCAAGGGCACTCACGGCGAGCACCCGGCCGTGACGACGATTGCCGCCACCGAGGTCACGATCGACACTCGCGAGTCGCTGTGGGCCGACGGCGAACCGTTCGCCGCGGCTCCCGTCACCGTGCGCGCGGCCCCCGGCGCCCTGCGCCTCTGCGTGCCGTCCGGCTGAATTCGTCGACACCCTCCACCCAGGTGGTTGAGCCCGCCACAAGCGCCACGTAACTCAACCGCGCCGCCCACCACCCCATCGGCCCCAACGCGGTCGTCGAGTGGCTCACCCGGTTGCTGAGGCGACGATGCGGCCCGACCCTGCACGACACCGCTGGCGCCTAACGTGGCGGTCGATGACGGTGCTGCACATCCACGAGCTCGGCGACCCGAACGGCGAACCGGTGTTGGCCGTGCACGGCATCACCGCCCACGGGCGGCGCTTCCGGCGGCTGGCCGAGGAGGCCTGGCCCGAGCGGCGCACGGTCGCGGTCGACCTGCGCGGGCACGGCCGGTCGACCTACGACGGCCCGTGGTCGGTGCCCCAGCACGTCACCGACCTGCTCGACACGCTCGACTCGCTCGGCCTCGACTCGGTCGACCTGGTCACGCACAGCTACGGCGGGGCGATCGGCCTGACGCTGCTGCAACGGGCACCCGAACGGGTCCGCCGGCTGGTACTCCTCGACCCGGCCCTCGCGCTCGACCCGGCCGACGCCAGCGAGACCGCAATCGACGTGATCGACGACAACGGCTGGGCCAGCATCGACGAAGCAGCGGTCGCCCGGCGCGGCGGGTTGGGCGACGAGTACGCGGCGACGATCGCCGAAGAGCTCACCGAGCACCTGGTCGAAGGCGACGACGGCCGCTTCCGGTTCCGCTATCACAAGCCGGCCGTGGTCACCGGGTGGGGTGAGATGAGCTACCCGCTCCCCGACTCGGTACCGGTGGTGCCGGCGCTCGTGGTGGTGTGCGACCGCGCCGACATCGTCACCCCCGACGCGCTGGCCGGCCTACGACGCCTGTTCGGCGAGCACCTCACCGTCGAGCACCTCGACAGCGGCCACATGCTCTACTGGGAACGCTTCGACGACACCGCCCGCCTGGTGACCGACTTCCTGGAGGCCTGAGCAGCGTGGCCTCGATACACCGCCTGGCGGCGGCACTCCACCACCTGGGGTCAAGGTGGTCGAGTGGCGCACTCGCGGCGTAGCCGCCCCTCCGTTGTATCGAGACCACCGGGTCACACGCAGTACTCGGCCCGATAGTCCTGGTGGCCACGGTTGGGCTGGCACGCGTTCGACCACTCGATCCGTTCGATCCGGAAGCCCGGTTGGTCGAGCGAGATGTGCATCACCAGCCGGGTGCCGTGCACCGAGTCATCGAGGAACCCCTCGTCGGTGACCGTGACCACAGCCGTCGCCGCGTCCACCGGACCTTGCTCGATCGTGCGCAGCTGTGCGGCCGAGTCGAGCGGCCCGGCGACCGCGTTGGCGAACGTCACCGGGCTCACGCCCCACACCCACGGCTGCACGTGCGACTGACCTTCGACCGGCCACTCGATCGTGTCGAGGTACTCGTCGAGCCCGACCGCGGTCGACGCGCCCGCCTCGACGTCGATCTCCAGCCGCCCATCCCAGCCGGTCGACCGCTCGGCGAACGGCGCAACCCGCACGAACCACTCGCCGTTCTCGATCAGCAGCGTGCCCTGCGGTTCGAGGACCAACCAGCCGAGCTCGAACCACGACACGGGGAGTTCGGCGTACTCGACGTGGCCGTCGCGCCAGCCTCGGATCAACTCGCCGCGCAGGTCGCCGGTGGTCTCCTCGTAGAGCGCGATGAACCCGCCATCGAAGGTCGCCACGACGTGCGTGGTGCCGGGTGACTCGCCGAGCACCTGACGCCCGGACACGTCCCATTGCCAGCCGTTGGAGTGAACGATGTTGGCGGTTAGGTCGAATGCTGCGTCGGCGATCGCTGGCGCGTCGCCACCGTCTCGGGCGACCCACGGCACCACCGGTTCGGCGGCCGGGTCGGGTCGCGGCCCCAACTCATACCAACCACTGACGACCAACCCCGTCGAGCCTCGGAACATGTCCACGTCGCCGATCTCAAGCGCCCCGGGGAAGCGTTCGATCAGCCGGCCAGCGTCGCCGGGGGCGAGCGAGAAGGCGACCACGTCGGACGACTCGGGCCACTCGTTGGCGAGCGAGAAGTACACGATGTCGTCGGGCCCAGCAGCCAGCAGGCCAGCGTCGAGGTCATCGACGGGCAGCCTGAACGCGACCGGCTCGGTCCCCTCGCGCCGCTCCCGCTTAACGACCCTGGTGACCGGGTCGTAGCTGACCGGGACGCCCCGCGGGTCGATCGCTAGCTGCGTACAGCGCTCCTGCGACATCTGCTGCCGCTCCGACCACACCTCGCCGCATGCCCGCTCGATCCCCGCACCCTCCCAGTTCCAGCCGGCAAACGCCTCTGCAAGGTCGACACTTGGTTCCGTCGATGCGTCCGACCCGGCGAACGGGAACAGCCGCACCCACACTCCGTGGGCTGGCGACGGGACGAGCACGCTGCCGTTCGGCTCGGGGACCGCGCTGTACGGCTCGACGTCATCAGGCACACGCCATTGCTCGACGGTGCCATCGGGCCGGCCGCGCACGATCATCGAGCGCGGGTCGTCACCGGCGAACTCGTCGTAGCGAGCGAGGAACCCGCCCTCGGCCGTCGCCACGATCAGCGGCACTCCCACGGGTTGGATCTCTGCCGCCGACCCGGTGAGCTGCCACTCCTGCTCGCCCACCGCGACCAAGTCGGCGTACGCGTCGACCCGGACGTCGGGCATCGCCGAAGGCTGCCCGTCGCGGTCGAGCCACGCCATGACGAGCGGCGCGTCTGCGGGTGGTCGCCACCCTTGGTCGTACCAGCCGACCTGGACCAGCCCGGTAGGGGCGGCAACGAAGTCCGAGTCGGTTCCCATGTGACCGGGTCCGCGACCGAGTGTCACACCCGGGTCGGCAGCCGACAGCGACACGGCGACCAGCTCGGCGCTCCCCTCCACACCTGGTTCGAGCGTGACGTTCAGGTACGCGACGTCGTCGGGGCCGGCAGCCACGAGCCAACTCGTCCCGCCGGGGGCGATGAAGCTGACCACCGACCCGGTGCGCGGATACCGACTGACCGCATTCGAGCCAGGTTGCCAGGCAACGACCGAGCCGTCGGGCCCCGCAAGCACCTGCGTGCATCCCACACCGTCGTCGCACCGGTACGGAATGCCCGTGATCTCCGACACGACCCCGCCCCAGTCACTCGGCGCCGGTGGCGCTCCAGCGAACGGGTCGAGCCGAACGAACGTGTCAGCGTCGGGAACGATGATCGTGCCGGTTCGTTCGAGGAGTGCGGGAACCTTCTCTAGGTCGGTGCCGAGCGGAAGCTCCGTCAACGTTCCGTCGGCCCATCCGCGGACGAGCGCAGGGCCCTCGTCGGTCCACGTCTTGGCGAGCATCCCGCCATCCCAGGTGGCCACCGCGCTGACGCCGCCCAGCGAGTTGTGGGTGCCCAACGGCAGCGTCCAGCGCGTTCCACCGACGTTGACCAAAGGCGGGTACGTGTAGTCGATCTGGGCGACAGGAAATTCGCGGTACGCCTCGGGTGTAGGCAACACCCACTCGACGACCGGTGGGCGAGCAAGGTCGGGTTGCGGGCCGACGATGCCGACACCCATCGTGGCGAGCCCAGCAGGCGTCGGCACCAGACCCTCGTCGTTGATGACCGAGGGCCACCGCCCGAGTTCGTTCCCCCCGTCCGCGGCAGCAACCGACACAGCGGCCACATCGCCGCCCGACTGGCCGTCGTACTCCGACACGTAGGCCACCTCTGCCGGCCCCACCGCCAACGGGCAGGCCACCAGTTCTGTGACGACGTCGGGGTCGCCGGGCCGATGGCGCGTGATCCTGTTCGTCGAGAGGTCGCACGAGTACAGCACGTCGTCGGGGTCGGCCATCAGCCACGTACACGGCACATCCTCGTAGCAACGGCGCGCGATCCCGGTCGGCTCGCGTTCGAGGCCGGCGAACGGGTCCCGAGGGTCGCCCGGGGAGGTTGTCACGGTTTCGCTCGGGGTTGGCGGGGTCGTGACCACCTCGGGAGCGGTGGGGGTTGGGACGGTGGTGTCGGTGGTGGTGGTCACCTGGTCGGGGCCGCGGGTGAGCAGCCAGGTGCCGCCGGTGGCGACCAGGGCGGTGGCGGCGGCGACGCCGAGCCACACCTTCAGGCCGCGCCGCTCGGGGGCGGTGACGGGGCGTAGGCGCGTGACGTGGGCGCCACTGGTGACCTCGGCCAGCGCCTGCTCGGTCTCGGCCGGCGAGACGTGCACCGAGGCTCGGGCGGCCGTCGCCGCGGTCCGCAGCCGGCCGTCCAGACGAGGGTCGAGATCATCGGTCATGACTCGTCTCCCAACTGCGCGCGGAGGCGCTCGCGGGCTTTGAACAGTTGTGCTTTGACGGTGCCCGGGGCGATGCCGAGCGTGTCGGCGATCGCCTCGACCGGCTGGTCGTCGGCGTAGAACAGGGTGACGATCGCCCGCTGCGCGTCGGGTAGCCCGGCGACCAGTTCGTTCCACCGGTCGAGCGCGGGCTCGCTTGGCGAGGTGACCACGGCGTGACCGAGGCGCTGTACGGCGGCACGCTCACGCCCGGCCGAGCGCAGATGATCGAGTAGCAGGTTGACGGCCACCTTGCGCACCCACGCGCCCGGCGCCCCGTAGCCACCGACCTCGTCCCAATGGCGGTGCGCCCGCAGCAACGCCTCTTGGGCGACGTCGCGGGCAACGTCGCCACGGCCGGTCATCGTCGTGCCCAGCGACACGAGTCGCGGGAACCACTCGCGGAAGAACGGATCGAACGCCACGGCGCCCGGTCGCTCTACGGTCCCCACACTCACAGCTTCATACACGCCACAGCCGCCCAGCCGGTTTACGCGTGTCGATCGGTGGTGGTGGTGGTGGTTTCGACAGGCTCAACCACCTTTGGGGGCTCAACCACCTTTGGGGGCTCAACCAACTTGGGGAGCTCAACCACCTGTGCCGCTACGTTGCGGGCCATGCCGCAGATCGTGCTGGTTCGCCACGGGCAGGCGTCGTTCGGTGGCGCCGACTACGACGTGCTGTCCGAGCTGGGCGTCCGCCAGGCGGCGCTGGCCCGCGCCGCGCTCGACGCTCGCCGGGTCACCCCGACCACGATCGTGTCCGGCGCGCTGCGGCGTCAGCTCGGCACGGCGGCCGCGTGGAGCGATGTCGCCGAGCCGCGTATCGACGCCCGCTGGAACGAGTACGACTCGGCCGACGTGCTCCACGCACACGGGTTCCCCGATGCATCGCTCGAGCACCCCGAAGCACTGACCGCTGGGGCGGGCGCCGACTCGCGACGGTTCCAAGAGGTGCTCGACGTCGCACTGGCGGCTTGGATCGACGCCGGTGAGGCCTCGCCGGCGAACGAGTCGTGGCCGGCGTTCACCGGACGGGTCCGCGCCGCACTCGACGAGATCGCGGGCGGGCTCGGCTCGGGCCAGACCGCGTTGGTTGCCACCTCGGGCGGTGTGATCGCGGCCGTGGCAATGCTGTTGCTCGACGCCCCGCCGGCGCAGTTCCTCGCCTTCAACCGAGTCACCGCCAACGCCGGCCTGACGAAGGTGGTCGTCGGCCGTTCCGGCACCACGCTGCTGTCGTTCAACGAGCACGCCCACCTCGACGCAGCTGGCGCAGTCACCTACCGCTGAATCGCGGTGCCGTCTGGCCGCGTACTCCGAGTGGTTTCGACAAGCTCAACCACCTCGAGGCGCTCCGACCGGTGCTCGGGAATGTTGACTGGGTGGGTAGCGTTTCATCAGCGTCATGACTCGCGTCGCCGTGATCTCCCTGCACACGTCGCCGCTGCTGCAACCCGGGTCGGGTGACAGCGGCGGCATGAACGTGTACGTGCGCGAGCTGGTGTCGGCCCTGTCGCAAGCGGGAATCGACTGCACCACCTACACCCGCGCCGACCGACCCGACCTCACCGGCCCCGACGGCTTCGGCGCCGTCCAGGTCGAACCGAACCACCGGGTGGTCTACGTCGAGGCCGGGCCACACGACCTGCCCAAGGAAGCGTTGCCGAGCATCGTCGACGGGTTCACCGACCAGGTCCTCGCCCATCTCACCGCGCACGGCGGCGCCGACGTCGTGCACGCCAACTACTGGCTGTCGGGCGTGGCCGCCCACCGCATCAAGCACACGCTGGGCATCCCGTTCGTGTCGACGTTCCACACGCTGGCCCGGGTGAAGGCCGAAGGTGGCGACCCCGAACCGGGTTGGCGCGACCGGGCCGAAGCCGAGCTGATCAACTGTGCCGACGCGGTGTGCGTCAGCTGCGAGTCGGAACGCGAGCAGTTCCTGCGGCTCTACGGGCAACCGCACGGATGCGTCGAGATCGTCGCCCCCGGCGTCGAGCACGCCCTGTTCGGGCCGGGCGAGCAGCGCGGCGCGCGGCGCGCGCTCGGCCTGCCCAGCGACGTGCCGGTGGTGCTGTTCGTCGGCCGCCTGCAGCCGCTGAAGGGGCCCGACGTGGCGATCGGCGCGCTCGCCGCGATGCGCCGCACCGATGCCCGCCTGCTGATCGTCGGCGGTGCCAGTGGCAGCGACGGTGACGCCGAGGTCGCCCGCGCCCACGCACTCGTCGACGAACTCGGGCTGGCCGATCGGGTGCAGTTCATCGAGCCCCAGCCGCATCACATCTTGTCGACGTACTACCGCGCCGCCAACGTGGTCGTGGTGCCCAGCCGCAGCGAGAGCTTCGGACTCGTGGCACTCGAGGCCGCGGCGTGCGGCATTCCGGTCGTCGCCTCAGCCGTCGGTGGGCTGCTGTCGCTGGTCGACCACAACGACACCGGGTTGCTGATCGGCGAGCGCGACCCCGACCTGTTCGCGGCGGCGATCGACTCGATCCTCGACGACCCGCTGCTGGCCGGCCAGATGTCGCTCGCGGCCGTCAAGCGCGCCCGCGAGTACACCTGGTCGTTCGCCGCGGCCCGCCTGCGCCGGCTGTACGGCGACCTCACCAGCCGCCAACTCGTCGACTGCGCCTGAGCCCGGTTCGGGCGGGTGTGGTCTCGATACAACGCCTGGCGGCGGCACTCGACCACCTTGGGTCAGGTCGTCGGGTGGGCCGAGGTGGGACGTAGCGTCTCGGTATGACCGATCTGCATGTTGGGGAACGGCTCGGCGACCTGCGCGGGCGGATCGATGCGTGGCTGACCGAGTTTGCCGACGGCAATGACCTGGTCGCCGCGATCGACCGCGGCACCAGTGACGACACACCGTTCGGCGAACCGCGGTGGTACGTGCGCATGCTCGGCGAGGAGAAGGACTTCACCACCGTGTGGCTCACGCTCGGGCAGCGCACGCTGCGCTACGAGACCTACGTGATGCCGGCACCCGAAGAAAACGCGGCCGAGCTGACCGAACTGTTGCTGCGACGCAACGACACGCTGGTCGGCGCGCACTTCTCGATCGGCCTCGAAGACGCCGTCTACCTGCGGGGTGAAGTCCCCGATTCGGCCGTGTCGGGCGACGAGCTCGACCGAATCCTCGGCACGTTGTACACCACGGTGGAAGCGAACTTCCGCGCGCTGCTGCGGCTCGGGTTTGCGTCGCGGTTCGCGGCGCGATCCGACACGTAACGCGGGGATAACTCCCCGGCGGTTTCCGTTCTGGTGATCTCGCTGCCCACACCTGTATGCCCGGGCGGTGATCGGGGAAGCCGGCCCGCTCCTCGGCCGCCCGGGCCCTCGGCACCGGCCCGCTACCGTGCGGGCCATGGCGTACGAGCTGGCGATCATCGGAGGCGGCAACATGGGCGCGGCGTTGCTCGGCGGCATCCTCGCCGCAGGCACGGTCGAACCCGCCGACGTCGTCGTCGTCGAGCCGAACGAGGCCCGCCGCACGGCGCTCGCCGCCGACTACCCGGGCGTGTCGGTCGCCGCCGAACCGGTGTCGTGCCGGGCCGCGGTGATCGCCGTCAAGCCGCAGTACGTGGGCGACGTCGTCGGTGCCGCGGTGGCCGCCGGGGCGCGCCGCGTGCTGTCGATCGCGGCCGGGGTCACCACCGAGACGATCGCCGCCGCGGCCGATGCCGCCGCCCCCCACGGCGAGCCGGTCAGCGTGTTGCGGTCGATGCCGAACACGCCGGCGCTCGTCGGTGAAGGCGTGTCGGCACTCGCGGCCGCGGCCGGCACGCCGGCGGCCGACATCGACTGGGCCGAGGGCATCCTCGCCGGCGTGGGCCTGGTCGTGCGCGTCGACGAGGCCCAGCTCGACGCGGTCACCGGGCTGACCGGGTCGGGCCCGGCATACGTGTTCCTGGTCGCCGAGGCGTTGATCGACGGAGGCGTGTTGGCCGGGCTACCGCGGGCGCTGGTGGAGCCGATGGTCGCGCAACTGCTCGCGGGCTCGGCCAAGTTGCTGGTCGAGCGCGGCGACGCGGCCGGGTTGCGGGCGATGGTGACGTCGCCCGGGGGCACCACCGCGGCTGGCCTGCGCACGCTCGAGGAGCACGCCGTGCGCTCGGCACTGATCGAGGCGGTGCAGGCAGCGACCGACCGCTCGCGCGCGCTTGGAGCCTGAATGGTTGCTGCTCCAGGTGCGCGGGGGTCGCGCGCCCTGGGCGCGTGAATTGCCGCGCTGAGCGAGTCATGCCCCGCGACGAAATTTCGGTCTGTGACGCTTGTCACAACTGGATTCCTCGCGTACAGTAGGCGCCGGTGAGCGCGCCGGCCACAAGCCGGTTAGCGCCGACAGGGCTGGTGCCATCGGGGGGTTGGCACCGGCCCTTGTCGCGTCCGGGGTCTGTGGGCTGTGGTCTCGATACACCGCCCAGAGGGCGGCACTCGACCACCGGGCTCTGGGCTCACTGACCCGCGGTCGGGGTGGGCAGTAGGTTGCGGGGGTGACTCGGTACGACACGGTCTCGTTGCTGACCGACTACGGCACCACCGACGAATTCGCCGGGGTCGTCAAGGCGGTCATCCGCGACCTCGCCCCGCACGTCGGCGTGATCGACCTCACCCACGACATCGCCCCGTTCGATGTCCGCGCCGGCGCGCTCGCGCTCGCCCGTTGCATCTCGTACGTTCCCGCCGGCGTCGTGGTCGGGGTGGTCGACCCTGGCGTCGGTACCAGCCGGCGGGCGGTGGCGATCGAGGTCGCCGGCGGCGAGGGTGTGCTGGTCGGCCCCGACAACGGCCTGCTCGCCCCGGCGGTGGCGATGGCCGGCGGCGCCGAGCGAGCGGTCGAGCTGACCAACCCCGAGTACCACCTGGTGGCCCCCGGAGCGACGTTCGCCGGCCGCGACATCTTCGCCCCCGCGGCGGCGCACCTGTGCAACGGCGTGCCGCTGACCGAGCTCGGCCCCGAGGTCGACCCCGGCCTGCTGCTGCCGGCCACCGTGCCGCTGCCACGCAACGAAACCACCGACGGCGTGGCCACCGTCGTCGCCGAGGTGCTGTGGGTCGACCGCTTCGGCAACTGCCAGCTCAACGTCGGACCCGACGATCTACCCGGCGAATGGAGCACCCACGTCGAGGTGCGCTATCACACGCACAGCACGTTGGCCGACCCGTCGGGTGAGGCCTCGCGCCGGGCGGTGCGCACCGACTCGTTCGCCGAGATCAACGGCGCAGCCGGGGCGGTGGGTCTGGTGCTCGACTCGTACGGCATGCTCGCCGTGTGCCTCCCCCAGCGGTCGGCCGCCGACGAACTCGGCCTCGGCCCCGGCGACCAGGTCACGCTGGCCCCGCTCGACGCGCTGCCGACGCCCGCCACTCAGGTGACGCTCGGCCGCCGTGGCAACGACGGCTGAGGGACTCAGCAGGCAGGCAACCGCCGCCAAGGTGGTTGAGCCTGTCGAAACCACCGAGAGCCGCGACGACCGGTGGTTTCGACAGGCTCAACCACCTGGGTACTGCTCTGCCTATCCACTCACGTCCTGACTTCGGCAGGCTCAACGGCCGGGATGGCGGCGTAGCCTGACGGCATGCGCCCTGCCACCACGCTCACGCTCGGGCTGTTGCTCGCGGCGATCCTGATCGCCGGCGTGGTCTCGCTCGTTCGGCTGTAGCACCGGCCGCCCGATACTCTTCCCGCCCGGGGGAATCGGACATGAACCTTGCGCACCTTCTCGACGGGCACGACCCGGCAGGCATCGCCGTCATCTCGCGCAATCGCGCCACCACCTACGGCGAGCTGACCGACCAGGTTGCGCGCCTGCGCGGCGGGCTGGTCGCCGCCGGCATCGCTCCGGGCGAGCGGGTGGCGATCTTGTGCGGCAACAACCGCTACTTCGTCGTCGCCTACCTCGCCGCGCTCGGCGCCGGCGCGGTCGCCGTGCCGCTCAACCCCACCAGCCCCGGCCCCGAGCTGGCCCGCGAGCTGGGCGTCGTGACGCCCGCAGCGGTGGTGCTCGACCCGACCGCGGTGGCCGCGTGGCGCCAGCTTCCTGCCGGCGCGGTCGCCGGTGTGCGCCTCACCGTCGTCGCCGAGGGCGACCGTCCCGATGGTTCGGTGGCCCTCGACGAACTGCTCGCCGCCGAGCCGACGCCGATCGTCGAGGTCGAGCCCGACACCACCGCGGTGATGATGTTCACCAGCGGCACGGCCGGCCCGCCGCGGGCGGCGATGCTGACGCACGCCAACCTGGCCGCCAACCTCGACCAGATGGACACGGCCGACGACCGGCTGCTGCCCGGCGACGTCGTCTACGGCGTGCTGCCGCTGTTTCACATCTTCGGGCTCAACGTGGTGCTCGCCGGCAGCCTGCGGGCGGGTGCCACGGTGCTGCTGGTGCAGCGCTTCGACCCGGCGACCGCGATCGAGTCGATCGTCCAACGCGGCGTCACGGTGGTTCCCGGGGCCCCGCCGATGTGGGTCGCCTTCAGCGCCTTCGACGACCTGCCCGCCGATACGTTCAAGACGGTGCGCCTGGCGCTGTCGGGCGCGGCCCGCCTCCCCCAAAGCGCGGCCGAGCGGATGCAGTCGCGGTTCGGCGTCACCGTGTACGAGGGGTACGGCCTCACCGAGGCCAGCCCGGTGGTCACCAGTTCGGCGGGCGCCGCGCGGCCCGGGTCGGTCGGCCGTGTGCTCGACGGGCAGGAGGTGCGCCTGGTCGACCCCGACGGTGACGCGGTGCTGGTGGGTGACGCCGGCGAGGTCTGGGTCCGCGGCGCGAACGTGTTCGCCGGCTACTTCGACGACGCCGAGGCCACCGCTCGCGTGCTCACCGACGACGGCTGGTTGCGCACCGGCGACCTCGCCACCGTCGACGACGACGGGTACCTGTACTTGGTCGACCGTGCCAAGGACCTGATCATCGTGTCCGGGTTCAACGTGTTCCCGGCCGAGGTGGAAGAGGTGCTGGGCGCCCATCCGGCGGTGGCCGAGGTCGGGGTGATCGGTGTCGCCCACCCCCACGACGGCGAGGCCGTCAAGGCGTTCGTGGTGCTGGCCGATGGGGCACGCACCGACGAGGAATCGCTGATCGACTACGCCCACGACTACCTGGCCCGGTACAAGTGCCCGTCGAAGGTGATGTTCGTCGACCAGCTCCCCCGCAACGCAGCCGGCAAGCTCGTCCGACGCGAACTCACGGGAACTGTGCTCCAGTAGTCCATTTCTTTCCGCGCCGGATCGGGTTGTGCGCTGGCAAGGCGCACCGAGCCGACGTGGACTCCGGTCCACGAGGCGAGGAGCAACGCCGCCAGCGTGCGATCCGGACGGCGCCTTTGTGAATCAGTGCACAAGGGGGCGTAGCCTGACGGGCGATGACGCCGCGCCGACGCCGGATCCCTGATGCCACGGTCGCCCGGCTCCCCGTGTACCTCCAGGTACTCGTCGAGCAGGCCGATCTTGGTGTCGACAACATCTCGTCGGAGGGCCTCGCCGAACTGGCCGGGGTGAACGCCGCCAAGGTACGCAAAGACCTCTCGTACCTGGGCAGTTACGGCACCCGCGGTGTCGGCTACGAGGTCGCCTACCTCGTCTACCAGATCCGCCGCGAGCTCGGCCTCGATCACGACTGGCCGGTCGTCATCATCGGCGCCGGCAACCTCGGCCAGGCGCTCGCCGGCTACGGCGGCTTCCACGACCGCGGGTTCGACGTGGTCGGCATCGTCGACGTCGACCCTGACAAGGTCGGCATCCGGCTCGGCGACGGCGACGACGCGGTCGAGGTGCGGCCTGTGTCGGAACTCCCCCGCATCGTCGCCCGCAGCGGCGTGTCGATCGGCGTGGTGGCGACACCGCCATCGGCCGCCCAGCAGGCTGCCGAGCAGTTGGTCGCGGCCGGCATCACGAGCGTCCTCAACTTCGCTCCGGTCGTGCTCAACGTGCCCGTCGGCGTCACGGTCCGCAAGGTCGACCTGGCGGTCGAGCTGCAGATCCTCAGCTACCACGAGCAGCGCCGTCTCAGCGCGGCCGCCCCATCGGGTTCCACCCTCCGCGCAGTACGGCCCTAGGCTGAACAACGCCATGTCGATCCTTGTCCTCGGCGTCAACCATCGCACCGGGCCGCTCAGCGTGCTCGAGCGCTTCGCGCTGACCCCCGACGAGCTGCCCAAGGCGGTCACCGCGCTGGTCGACCGCGACACCGTGCGCGAGGCGGTCGTCGTGTCCACCTGCAACCGCACCGAGGTCTACGCGGTCGCCGAGAAGTTCCACGGCGCCTACGCCGACATCCGCGACTTCCTGTGCGCGGTCGGCGACGTCACCGCCGACGAGCTGCATCCGCACATCTACACCGAGCACAACGACGACGCCGTGCGGCACCTGTTCGAGGTGGCCAGTGGGCTCGACTCGGTGATCCTCGGCGAGTCCGAGATCCTCGGCCAGATCCGTTCGGCGTGGGAACTCGCCCAGCGCGAGGGTGGCGCCCGCACCACGCTGAACCTGCTGTTCCGCCACGCCGTCGGCGTCGGCAAGCGGGCCCGTACCGATACCGCGATCGCCCGCGGCACCGCCTCGATGAGCCACGCCGCGGTCGAGCTGGCCACCGAGCACCACGGCAGCCTGGCCGGGTTGCGGGTGGCGGTGCTGGGCGCCGGGGCGATGGGTGAGGGCATCGCCGTGGCCCTGTCGGCAGCCGGCGTCGCCGACGTGGTCGTCGTCAACCGCACCGCCGACCGCAGCAACGCGCTCGCCGCCCGGGTCGGTGGGACGGCCGTCGGCTTCGACGATCTCCCCAGCGTGCTCGCCGCCAGCGATGTCGTGCTTACCGGCACCGGCGCCGCCGAACCGTTGGTCACCCCCGCCCTCGTGCGCGCCACCGGCGACCGCTCGGAACGACCGCTGCTGTTCGTCGACATCGCCGTGCCGCGCGACGTGGCGAGCGACGTCGGCGACATTCCCGGTGTCACCGTGCTCGACCTCGACGACCTCAACGCGTGGGCCGAGCGTGGCCGCACGCTGCGCCGCGCCGAGGCCGACAAGGTGCGGGCGATCATCGCCGAGGCGGTCGACTCATTCGCCGTCGAGGCCGCCGCGCTGCAAGCCTCGCCGCTCGTCGCCGCGTTGCGGGCCCAGGCCGAACAGCATCGCCAGGCCGAACTGGCCCATCACGCCAGCCAGATCGCCGTACTCGCCCCGGCCGAGCGCGAACTCGTCGACGCGATCACCCGGCGACTCGTCGCCAAGCTGCTGCACCAGCCCTCGGTGCGCCTGCGCAACCAGGCGGGCACGCCCCAGGGTGCGCGCAACGCGGCGGCACTGCACGACCTGTTCAATCTGGAGGATTGACCTGACCCTGGATCCACCGATCTGCCGACTCGTTCCTCGCCGCCATCACGGTGAACCGAGGCCCCGTAACGCTGTGCGTTCAAGCGCCACGCAGGCTGGACTTGACTGGCAGTGCACCAGGGCCAACGCGGACGCAACCGCCGTGGGCTGGGGCAACGTCGACGAGCGGCCGCGGTGACCGGTGGATTCAGGATGACGCGCTCTGAGCTGGCCTGCCGATGAAGCTGCGCATCGCCACCCGCGCCAGCGCCCAGGCCACCACCCAGGCCACCGCCGTCGCCGCCGCGCTGGAAGCGGCCGGCTACCCGTGCGAACTCGTCGTCGTCGACACCCACGGCGACCGGACGCAGGCTGCCAACGTGCCGCTGCACTCGATCGGCGGGCAGGGCGTGTTCACGAAGGAAGTCCAGGCGGCTGTGCTCGACGGGCGCGCCGACGTCGCCGTGCACTCAGCCAAGGACCTCCCCACGCAGGGCCACCCCGAACTCACCATCGGTGCCTTCACCGAGCGTCGTACTGCCGCCGATGCGCTGGTCGGTGCGACCCTCGCGGCGCTCCCGGCGGGCGCCACCGTGGCCACCGGCTCGGTTCGCCGGCGGGCACAGCTCGGCCGCGCCCGGCCCGACCTGACGTTCGCCGAGTTGCGCGGCAACATCGGTACCCGGCTCGAACGGATACCGGACGGCGGCGCGATCGTGATGGCCGTCGCCGCGTTGGAAGTGCTCGGCCTGGTGCATGAGGTCAGCTCCACCCGCACGTGGGACGTGCTCGACCCGGTCGAGTTCGTGCCCGCCGTCGGGCAGGGGTGTGTCGCCGTCGACCACCGCCGCGACGATCGGGGTGTGGCCGAGGCGCTCGCCAGCATCGACCATGCCGCCACCCGGGCAGCGGTCACCGTCGAGCGGGCGTTCCTCGGCGAACTCGGGTCGGGGTGCTCGCTGCCGGTCGGGGCGTACGTCCGCAGCCGGCGCCTGCACGTGTTCCTGGCCGGGGCGACGGCCGACGTCGCCGTGTCGGAGACGATCGACCTCACCGGCGACGTCGCGGCCGATTGCGAGACGGCCCGCCAGGCCGCCCGCGCCGCGCACGCCACCGTCTCCGGAGGCTGACGGTGGGCACGGCGCCGCTCGCCGGGCGCACGGTGGTCACCACCCGCGACCAGCCCGGGCGCCTCGACCAGTTGCTCGCCGAAGCCGGCGCGATCGTGCTCCACGTGCCGTTGATCGCGATCGAACCGATCCCCGGCGTCGAGGTGACGCTCGACGGCGCCGAATGGCTGGTCGTCACGTCACAGCACGGGGCCGCGGCGGTGGGGGCACTCGCCGCCGCACATCCCGAAGTGCGGCTGGCTGCCGTCGGCACGCGCACAGCCGACGTGCTCGCCGAACTCGCCGGACGCCCCACCGACCTCGTTCCGGCACGCCAGATCGCCACCGAACTGGTCCGCGAGTTCCCTGCGGGGACGGGCCGCGTCGTCGCAGCGCTCGGCGACCTCGCCAGCGGCGACCTGGCGATCGGGCTCGAGGCCAAGGGGTGGAGCACCGATACCTACGTCGTGTACCGCACCCATGCCGTGGTGCCCGACGCGGGCATTCGTGCCGCGCTGCTCGATGCTGACGCGGTCGCCTTCGCCAGCGGATCGGCCGCCACCGCGTGGGCGGCCTCGGTCGGCACCGACACCCCGCCACGGGTCGTCGCGATCGGGCCCACCACCGAAGCCGCGGCTCGTCACGCAGGGTTGCCGGTCACCCACGTCGCCACCACCTACGACGTCGAGGGTCTCGTCGCCGCGGTCATCGCCGCGCTGGCCGAGTGACGTGACCCGTCCAGTTGGCTGCGCTCCCGGTGGTTTCGACAGGCTCAACCACCTGTCAGCGCTTGCGTCCGGTGGTTGAGCCTGTCGAAACCACCTCGCTGAGCGACACGGAGTCGTAGCCTCTCGTCGCGATGGTGACGGTGCGGCGTGCAGCGGTGGTGGTCGCGGCCGTCGCCGCCGCGCTCGCCCTTACGGTGTTCCCCGAGCGCGCCGGCGCCCAGGAGGACGCCCCCGACGACGCACCGAACCCGATCGCCGCCGCGGCAGGCGACGTGGCGGTACTGCCCACCGGGGTCATCAACGCCACCGGCCCCACCGTCAGCAACGACGGCCGGTGGGTGGTGTTCGGGGGCACGCTCGGACCCGACGACACCGACACCGCTGGCGCGGCCAGTGCCTCGGGGCGCCGCTCGGTGTTCCGCGCCGACCTGCTGACCGGGTCGGTGACCGAGATGTCGCCGTTGCCCGAGGGCGCCCGGCCCGGCGACACGATCCTGCCGCGCCTGTCGGCCAACGGTTGCGTGATCGTCGCCATCACCCAGGTCGCATACGACCTGTTCCGCGACGACGACCGCAACGAACGCTGGGACGTGTACCGCCTGTTGGTGCCCGAGTGCGACGGTCAGCCGAACGCGTGGGAGCTCGTGTCGACCGACATCACCGGCGTCGCCCGCGACGACGTGTTCGTCGATGCCCCACCGGCAGTCTCCGGGTCGGGTGCGGTGATCGCCTACACACACCAGTCCGACGCCGTGCTCTCGCGCCTGTCGACGATCAGCGTGGTCGACGTCACCCAACCGGTCGACGACCCCACCCGACTCCAGGAGGCGCGCGGGGTGCCGATCGAGGCGCCCAACCGCGCCTACCGGTACCGGGGCGCCTACCAACCGGTGCTGTCGCAGAACGGTCGCCACCTCGCGTTCACGTCCGACGCACTCGCCGCCGACCCGCTGCCAGGTTGGGGGCCTGGTGTCAGCCGGGGCGGGTGGGCGACCACGCAGGTGTACGTGTGGGATCGACTGGCGGCCGAGCAGACCCGGTCGGTGCACCTCGTGTCGGGCCGCGGCGGGCAGCCGGCCAGGCTGGGGGCGCACTCGCCGGCGATGTCGGAGGATGGCCGCGTGGTCGCGTTCGTCTCACCCGACCGCGAGCTGATCACGTCCGTGTTGCCCCGCTGCGGCGCTGAATGCCCCACCCAGATCTTCCGCTTCGACCGCGACACCGACGGCAACGGGCGCTTCGACGAACCGTCGCGCGTCCCCGACCTGGCGCTCGTGTCGGCGGTGCGCAAGGCACCCGCGACGGGCGGCATTCCCGAAGGCGGCAACGCCGCGTCGTGGGCCCCGGCGGTGAACGCCGACGGCAGCTCGATCGCGTTCGTCACCGACGCAACCAACCTGATGCCCAGCAGCCGCCCGGGCGGCGGCACCTCGCGCGACGGCGACCTACTCGTGGCCGAGTTCCACCTCGGCGAACTACGCCGCGTGCTGGCCGACGAGTCGCTCGTCACGCTGCCCGGGGCGCACGGCAACCCGGTGCTCAACGACACCGGCTCGGTCGTGGTGTTCGACACGCGCGCGGGCACCTCGCTCGGACGACTGATCGCCGACGGGGCCGAGCCGCCGCTCGTGCGCGGCCGCGCCATCGCGGTCGCCCGCGTCGCCCCGCAGCTGGCAATGGCCGCGCTCGACTTCGGCACCGTGCTGCTCGCGTTCGACTCGGCCGAACTGTTCGCCAACGTGCAGAACGCCGGGCCGGCGGCGTTCAAGCCGGGCGAGGTGGTGGTCGACTCGTCGATCTTCCGGGTCACGGGTGGCACCTGCACCCGCGGCATCATCGTCGCCGCCGGTGCCTCGTGCTCGGTGAAGCTGGTGTTCAACCCCACCCAGACCCGCCACTACCAGAGCCGTCTGACGGTGCGCGGCAGCGGTGCCGACCCGGCGTCGGTCAGCACCGAGCTGTACGGAGCGGCAGGCGACCCGACGTTGCTCGCCACACCGGGCGGTGTCGACCTGCCGTCGGGCCGGGTGGGCGAGCCCGCCGGTCGCGTTGCGATCAGCATCGAGAACACCGGGTTCGCCCCCGTCGCGATCACTGACGTCGGGCTGGGCGGCAATCACCCCGACGACTTCACCGTGCTGTCCGAGGCGTGCACCGGGCGGGCCCTCAACCCGGGGGCGACCTGCGCCGTCGAGGTCGAGTTCGTGCCCCACGCACCCGGCTACCGCAGCGCGCTGCTCGCCGTCGGCGCCACCACCGGGCAGTACACCGCGGCGGTGCTCGGCGGGTACGCCCGCTACGCACCGGTGTTCGAGGTGGCCGCACCAGAGGTCGTCGCCGGCACACGGCTGGGGGTAGGCGGCAACGGGTTCCCAGCGGGCACGCAGGTACGGATCGGGTTCGCCGACGGCAGTGCGGCACTCGGCCAGGTGACGGTGCGCGACGACGGAGGGTTCATCGCCCTGCTCGACGTGCCCAGCCTGGTGCGCTCGGGCCAGCGCCGGCTGGTCGCCACCGGTACCGACGGCGCGGTGGCCGGGGCCGATGTGCTCGTTCGGTCGGCCGCCCCCACCGTGCTCCCCCGCACCCCCGGCGCCGGCCTCGGGTAGGTCTCGATACACCGGGCAGAGCCCGGCACTCGACCACCGCGACCACCGGTCAGCCGTCGGTGGGGATCAGGGCGCCGGTGAGGAGCACGCTGATCTCGCAGCCCGAGCCGTTGGTACGGCCCGACGCCTCGCAGTCGACCGACAGCACGATGCTGTCGCCGGGCTGGAACGGCAGCGGGCTGATCCGCGGCTGGAACTCGTTGGCGGTGCTCATCTGACCAAGGTCCCACTCGTAGAGCACCTCGTCATCGAGCGACAACGTCGCCAGCCCGAGGTCGCCGTGCGGGTTCTGCAGCACCACGTCGGTCAGGTGGAACTCGGCCCCGACCGGCACCAGGGTGGAACTGCGCCGCCGCGCATCGTTGGGGGCGTCGACGTCGATCCGGCGATACGTATAGGTCACCGGGGCCGGGCCGACCACGATCGACGCGGGTGCAGTGGTGTCGGGCGTGTTGGACCCCGTCGGAGTGGTCACCGGCGCGCTGCCGGCCGCACCTCCGGACAGCTCGCCGGCCGCGGCCAACTCGGCGACCCGGTCGTCGACCGCCCGTTCGGCGGCGTCGCGCAACTCGGGGCGTACCACCCCGAACCACGCCAGTACGACCGCTCCGACCACCACCGCCACCCCGGCCAGACGCGCCAGCAACCGGCCCGGCACCGTCGGCGTCTGGATCAGCGTCGCCCGGCCGCGGGCGATCGCATGGTCGGGTTCGGTGGCCTCGATCTCGAAGTCGAGTTGGCGCTCGCTGGGCCGGAACCCGCCCCGGCTGGCGCGGGCGCGCAGGTGCACCAGGCTGCTCGACCCCGGCGCCACACCCACCGCGGGTGGGTCGAACTGGCCGTCGACACGGCCGGCCGGGTCGACGAGGTGCAGGCGGCAGTTCGCCAGGTTGTTGCCGTGGTTCTCGACGAGGAACTCGTAACGCGCCCGGCGGCGGACCCGCTGGAGCGGCTGGAGCACGGTGATCCGGCGGTCGTCGAACGCCCCGATCTCGACGAGCGTCTCGGCCACCACCGTGTCGTCGGGGTCGAGTTGCGGGATGACCCGCACGGAGATGGTGGTGGGCCCGGCCGTGGTGGTGTGGATAGCCGGCGGCCGCACCACCACCTCGACCACGTCGCGCGACCCGCCGAACAACGTCAGGCTGGTGCGCGTCACCGTCGTCCACGCGGCAGCCAGACCGGCCGGGATGACCGCGAACGACTCGGTGCCGGCACCGACGTTCTCGACCGACAGCGCCAGCGACGCAGACTCGCCGGGCCGTACGGTGATCTCGTCGGGAGCGAACCACACCTGTACCGACATCGCCCGGTGACGCTACCCCGCTACAGCCGGACGGCGGCGGCTTCCCGGTACACGAGGGGACGTAGCCTGGCCGTATGGCAACTGGTCACCCGGCCCCGTTTCCCGCCCACCGGCCACGCCGGCTGCGGCTCACCCCGGCGATGCGCGAGCTGGTCGCCGAAACGCGGGTGGCCCCCTCCGATCTGATCGCGCCGCTGTTCGTGCGCGAGGGCATCGACGCTCCGGCGCCCATCACGTCACTACCCGGAGTCGTCCAACACACCCGCGAGACGTTGCGCAAAGAGGTCGCCGAACTGGCCGGGTTGGGTGTCAAGGCGGTGATGCTGTTCGGCGTACCGGCCACCAAGGACCCCCACGGTTCGGGGTCGTGCGACCCCGACGGCATCGTCCAGCTGGCACTCGCCGACCTGCGCGCCGAGGTCGGCCACGACGTGGTGCTGATGGCCGACCTGTGCGTCGACGAGTACACGTCGCACGGGCACTGCGGCATCGTCGGGCCCGACGGGCTGGTCGACAACGACGCCACGTTGGCCCTGTACACCGCAGCCGCGGTCGCCCAGGCTCGGGCCGGCGCCCACGTCGTCGCCCCGAGCGGGATGATGGACGGCCAGGTTCGGGCCATCCGTGCCGCGCTCGACGGCGAGGGGTTCACCAACGTGGCGATCCTCGGCTACTCGGCGAAGTACGCGTCGGCGCTGTACGGCCCGTTCCGCGACGCGGTCGACGTCACGATCGCCGACGGCGGCGATCGCAAGAGCTACCAGCAAGATCCGCGCAACGGCCGTGAGGCGATCACCGAGGTGCTCGCCGACCTGGAGCAGGGCGCCGACATGGTGATGGTGAAGCCGGCCCACACGTACCTCGACGTGATCAGCGCCGTGCGGGCCATCACCGACGTGCCGCTCGCGGCGTACCACGTGTCGGGCGAGTACGCGATGCTCCAGGCCGCCGCCGCCAACGGCTGGATCGACCACGACACCGCGGCCCACGAAATCCTCACGTCGATCAAGCGCGCCGGCGCCGACCTGATCCTCACCTACCTCACCCGCTGGTTCGCCGAGCACCAGCCAGGTGGTTGAGCCTGTCGAAACCACCGGTCGCTAGGGTCGCTCCCATGTCGATCGAGTTGTGTGATCCCGTCGCTTGCGTCGCCGCGGGGTGCACGCCCGCCGTCTGCACCGGGGCCGGCATCCCCTCCAACCACGCCCTGTTCGAGCGTTCGGCGGCGGTGATTCCGGGTGGCGTCAACTCGTCGATCCGGGCGTTCAAATCGGTCGGCGGCGAGCCCTACGTGGTCGCCCGCGCCGAGGGCGCGTTCGTCTACGACGTCGAAGGCCGCGAGTACGTCGACCTGGTGCAGTCGTACGGAGCCGTGATTCTCGGCCACGCCCATCCGGCGATCACCGCCGCGCTCCAGGCGGCCGCTCCCGACGGCACGTCGTACGGCGCGCCGACGCCGCGCGAGATGAAGCTCGCCGAGGCGATCTCGGCGCGGGTGCCATCGTGCGAGCAGGTGCGCTTCATGAACTCGGGCACCGAGGCGACCTCCACTGCGGTGCGGCTCGCCCGCGGGTACACGGGCCGCGATCGGGTGGTCATCTTCCACGGCAACTTCCACGGGGCCACCGACGCGCTGCTGGCCGCCGGCGGCTCGGGTGTCGCCACGCTCGGCCTGCCCGGTACGGCCGGCGTGCCCGCGGGAGCGGTGGCCGAGACGTTGGTGGTGCCGTACAACGTGGTGCCCACCCTCGACGACACGGTCGCCTGCGTGATCGTCGAACCGGTCGCCGCCAACATGGGCGTAATTCCCCCGGCGCCCGGGTTCCTCGAAGGCTTGCGCGCCGAGTGCGACCGGGTCGGTGCGGTGCTGGTGTTCGACGAGGTCATCACCGGGTTCCGGCTCGGCCTGGCGGGTGCCCAGGGCCGCTACGGCGTCACCCCCGACCTCACCACGTTCGGCAAGGTGATCGGCGGTGGCCTCCCGATCGGGGCGGTCGGCGGTCGGCGCGAGCTGATGGAGACGTTGACGCCGCTGGGTACGGTGTTCCATGCCGGCACGCTGGCGGGTAACCCGCTCGCCACGGCGGCCGGCCTGGCCGCGCTCGACAACCTCGATGGCGACACGTACGCGTTCCTCGAGCAGCAGGCCGCCCGCCTGGCGGAGGTGCTCGGCAACGCGTGCGTAGCGGCCGGCTTCGCCGCCTCGTTCCCGGTGGTCGGCACGCTGGTGGGGATGGTGTGCGGGGAGGTCGCACAGCCGACCGACTTCGCCTCGGCCAAACGCACCGACGAAGCCGCCTTCGGCCGATTCTTCCACGCCATGCTCGCCGAGGGCGTGGCGATGGCCCCCGGCGCCTACGAGGCGATCTTCGTCGGCCTCGCCCACACCGACGACGTCCTCGACCGCATCGCCCAAGCAGCTCACCTGGCCGCACGCGCCGCGCTCGACAGTTAGCGACAACCTGGGGTTGACGATTCTTGGTCGACAACCTAGGGTTGTCTTTGTGAGCACTCCGATCTCGAACTCCGTCCGGCTCGACGACCTGATCGACGCGATCCGCAAGGTCCACGTCGACGAGTTGGAGCAACTGTCCAGCGCGGTTGTGGCCGCCGACCACCTTGGCGACCTGGCCGACCACCTCGTCGGGCACTTCGTCGACCAGGCCCGCCGGTCGGGCGCCTCGTGGACCGACATCGGGCGGGCGATGGGCGTCACCAAGCAGGCCGCCCGCAAGCGGTTCGTGCCCAAGGACCCCGGGCCGACCGCCGCGCTCGACCCAAACCAGGGCTTCGGCCGCTTCACCGACCGGGCCCGCAACGTCGTGGTGGCGGCGCACAACGCGGCCCAGTCGGCCAGCAGCGCCGAGATCACTCCGGCCCACCTCGTGCTCGGCCTGCTCAGCGAACCGGAGGGCTTGGCCGCCCTGGCACTCACCGCCGCGGGCGCCTCGCTCGACTCGGTACAGGCCGCGGCAACCGCAGCACTGCCTGACGCGGCGGCCGAGCCGCCGTCGCTGGTTCCCTACGGGGAAGCCGCCCGCAAGGTGCTCGAGCTCACGTTCCGCGAGGCCCTGCGTCTGGGGCACAACTACATCGGCACCGAGCACGTACTCCTGGCCCTGCTTGAAACCGAGCCCGACGACGGCGTGCTGACGTCGCTCGGCGTCACCAAGCCGGCGATCGAGGAGTGGCTCGCCGCCACCCTCACCGGCCTGACCTGACCCGAACGCCGTCCCCGGGGGTCGTGCAGCAAATGGCCTGACACATCAGCCGAACGCTGCACTACCGCCACCTCGGTTCGTGGGAACGGTACGGTCGGTTCGGTGCCCGACACGTTGCGCTCGATCCTGCTGTTCGGTACCGCGGCGGTGCTCGAGATCGGTGGCGCGTGGCTGGTGTGGCAGGGGTACCGCGAGCACCGCGGCGTGGCCTGGATGGGGGTGGGCATCGTCGCCCTAGCCGCCTACGGGTTCGTGGCGACGTTCCAGTCCGACCCGAACTTCGGCCGGGTCCTCGCCGCCTACGGCGGTGTGTTCGTCGCCGGTTCGCTGGCGTGGGGAGTCGTCGCCGACGGGTTCCGCCCCGACCGCTACGACCTGATCGGCGCGGCCGTGTGCCTGGCCGGCGTGGCCATCATCATGTACGCCCCACGACCTGGCTAGCGCCGGTGGTTTCGACAGGCTCAACCACCTGGGGCCCTGTCAGATGCCGAAGCTGGATGTCCGGACGGTTTCGATCGCTTCGGCGGGGCCGTCGTAGTCGACGACGGCGTGGGCTTGGCGGCCGAACGTCCACAGCACCAGTTCGCCGACGGGGCCGGTGACGGTGACGCTCGGCTCGGCTTGTTTGGCGGTGAACGTCCCCCCGCCGTCGGTGGGGGCGAGCACGATGCCCACCGGTGACTTGCGCACGAACAGCTTGGCGCGCCGGAGTGCGCCGGCCAGGTCGAACGTCAGCTCGGGGTCGATCTGGCGCGGCGCCCATCCGTCGACCGCACGCAAGACGTCCTCGTGGTGGACGAAGAACTCGGTGGTGTTGATCGCCCGATCGACGGCGTCGATCCGCGACGGCGCCCACACCGGAGGGCCGTCGCGGACCAGCTCGACCAACTCGGTCCACTCGGACGAGGCAACCTTGGCCTGCACCTTGTCGGTGTGCTTGGCGAACGGCTTGGCGAGGATGCCGACGGCCGCGTCGGGCCGTCGCTCACGGATGACCAGGTGGGCGGCAAGGTCGCGGGTGGTCCACGGGTCGCACAGCGTGGGTGCGTCGGGACCGGCGGCCAGGAACGTGTCGGCGAGGCGATGGCGTTCAGCGGTGGCCGGTGTCATGGCCAGAGCGTACGGTTGCAACCATGAGTGATGCGTTCACGGTCGCCCGCGACGGCACCATCGTCACGATCACGCTCGCCAACCCAGCCAAGCGCAACGCGCTGAGCATCGACGTGATGAACGGCTTGGTCGACACGTTGCGCGAGCTGGCCGGCACCGACGCCCGCGGCATCGTGCTCGCCGCCGAAGGCCCGGCGTTCTCGGCCGGGCACGACTTCGCCGACATGGCCGGCGCCGACTTCACCGCCGTGCAGCGCTTGTTCGACGTGTGTACCGAGCTGATGGATACGGTGCAGACGGTGCCCCAGATCGTCGTCGCCCGAGTGCACGCGATCGCCGCTGCGGCGGGATGCCAGCTGGCGGCTTCTTGCGACCTGGTGGTTGCCGCCGAGTCGGCCGGGTTCGCGCTGTCGGGCGTGAAGCGCGGGTTGTTCTGCCACACGCCGCTGGTGGCCGTCGCTCGCAACATCGGACGCAAGCGGGCGCTCGAGATGGCGCTGACCGGCGACGTGATCAGCGCGAGCACGGCCGCCGACTGGGGCCTCGTCAACCGGGTAGTGCCCGACGATCAGCTCGACGATGCGGTGGCCGACCTGATCGGCCGGGCCACGGCCGACAGCGCGTGGACGAAGTCGATGGGCAAGCGCGCGTTCTACGCCCAGGTCGACCTCGACCAACCGAAGGCGTACGCGTACGCAGTCGAGGTGATGGCCAACGGTGTGGTGGCCCCGCCCGGCCAGGAGGGCATCGCCGCGTTCTTGGAGAAGCGCCCCCCGAAATTCTGATCAGCGGGCGACGGTGAGGTAGCCCGCTCCAACCGCGGTGACAGCTGCCCGGATGCCCGGCCCGTCGTCGCCCGACCACACCACGAGCGGCGCGCCGAGGTGCTCGGCCGCCGCCGCGGCCTCGGCGCCCAACGTCGAGACGCGATGCGCAGCCGCGAGCTCGGCCATGCGGAACGCGAGGAGGCGCATCGGCACCACATCCACCTCGGCGGGGAGTTCGACGAGTTGCCGGGCGAGCGCCAGCCGCCGCTCGGGCGCCCAGGTGCCGGTCAGCGCGCCGCCCGCGGCCGCGGCGACGCTTCGGCACAATCGGTAGAGGTAGTAGTTCGTCGTCGCCGGCGTGTGGCTGGCGAGCACGTCGCCCAGTGCGTCCGGCATGCTGCCGGCCAAGAGGTCGCGGAGCAGGTGATCGTCGAGCAGCGCGGCCGTCACGAGGTGGCCAGGTCGGGGTCGTCGCCCAAGCTGTCGACGAACGCAGCGTGCCGATCACGCGGAAGCAGCTCGTCGAGCATGCCCTGTCCGTGGCCGTGCGGCACGGTGAGCACGCCGAAGCCGAGATCGATCACGTCGACCGGCCCGCCGCGTTCGAGCTGCCAGCGGCGGCGCGCGGCGGCTGGCAACGACATCTGTCCCGACGTCGACACCAGATACTCCTGGATGGCCATCCCGTCATGGTACTTGGTACCAAGCACCGCTCTACCAAGTACTTCGCTCATGCGGCGAGGGCTGCCGCGCGCAGTTTGGCGGCGACGCGGGCGCGGCGGTTGCGGACAGTGCGCTCGGTGACGTTCAGGTGCCGCGCCAGCCGCATCGGGCTCGGCTCGACAAGGAGCAACCTGAGCAGGGCGATGTCGTCGGAGTCGGCGAGGCCCGACGCTGCCGCACGGTCGACCAGCGCTGCCAGCTCGTCGGCCGGGTCGACGTGGTCGTCGCCGTTGTCGGCATCGTGGTTGGGCACCGGCAACTCGCTGACGTCGTGGCCCGGCACTTCACACAGCATCCGGCGGGAACGTTGCCGGAAGGCCCGGTGTTCGGCATCGGCGAGCAGCGCGGCGGCGAGCGATGCCGGCCGGCGCGACGGGTCGAAGGTACGCACCGTGATCCACAGCGCGCCGAGCAGCTCGTCGAGCGCATCGGCGCCGACCCGGCGCCGATGCCGGGTGGCCACGCTGAGCGCGCCCGGCAGGAGGCGTCGCATGACCACCTGGGCAGCCACCGGGTCGTCGGCCGCGGCGCACACGACGAAGCGCAGGTTCGCCTCGGCGCCTGCGCTGGGGGGCCGCCCGTAACCGGTCGCGGCGAGGACGTCGTCGAGCGTGGTCACGTCGGTGCGGACCACTCGCCAGGTGGCCGCTCGACGGAGTGCGGCCGGGTTGCAGCGGAGCCGGCGCCACTCGGCGTCGTACGGACGGGCGGCGGGGTGACGGATCGGGTCGACGTGGAACGCAAGGTTCGAAGACATGCCGGCGACCTTCCCCGACGCCCCTCACCGGCGGCCTCACCGCCCACCACCTTCCCACCTCACGAGTGCTCGGGAGCCCGGTTCACAGCGCTGCTCTGCAGCTCACAGCCCCTGGTCAGCGGTCAATTTTCGAGAAATGAACGGTGACCTTTCCGAATTGCCCGGTGAACTGCCCACACAGAGGTATGCGCATCTCCGTCACCGCCGGGCCCGACGCCGGACACACCGTCACCTTGGCGCCGGGGCGCCACCTCGTGGGCCGCGCCCGCGGATGCGCACTCGTGCTTGCCGACCCGGCGGTCGAGCCCCACCACGCACTGGTGACGGTGCACCGCGACGGCACGGTCGAGCTGACCCAACTCTGCGCCCGGACGGCCGTCACGGTCGACCAGCAGTGCTTCGTGAGTGGGTCCGTACGCGCCGGGGCCACCGCGGAAATCGGTGACAGTCGGCTTGAAATCGGCCGGCAGCACACCGCCACCCCGGACCCCGCCAACGAGTTGGCCGTCCTCGCAGCGGTCGAGCGCGAGACGTATCTGGCCCGGGCACGGTCACCGTGGGTGGTCGACCTCGGCCGCGGCGACGTGCGCCTGGAGCTGCCGCGCACACCCGGTGCGTCGCTGTCGGACGAGGCGGTGATTGCCCGCCACGAGGTGCATCAGGGCCTTCCGATCCTCGCCGACCTGGCGTCGCGCCCGGCGTACACGGTGGCCGTGCGCGGGCCCGCCGCGGCGCGGGTGGTCGCCGCCATGGCAAGCCAGGTGCAGGCCCGCGGAGCGCCCGGCCGAGCGCTGTACGTCGGCCGGCCGGGCCACAGCACCGAGCCGAGCACGACACTGCTGGCGCTCGCCGAAGGCGAGCCACTCCCTGACGGCTGCGACGCACTGCTCGAGTTGGGCGCGCGTTGGCGGGCGACGTGGGTGGCCGACCTGACTGCCGACTCAGTCGGCCCGGTGCGTCTCCACGTGGCCGGGCGCGCCCAACCCGTCGGGTCGATCGTCGGACAGCAGGTAGCGCGCCCCGGCGCCGAGTTCGCCGGCCGTGTCGCCGGGGTTCCAGATCCGGCACACACTCAACGACAGGCAACCACACCCGATGCACCCGTCGAGCGAGTCGCGCAGCCGGGTCAGTACGGCGATCTGGTCGTCGAGCCGGGGTCGCCACTCGCGGGCGAGACGCGCCCAGTCGGACGCGGTGGGGGTGCGCCGCTCGGGCAGCCCGGCGAGTGCCGCCCGGATCTCGTCGAGCGACAGCCCGACGCGCTGGGCGATGCGTACGAAGCTGACCCTCCGCAGCACGTCGGCGTGGTACACGCGGTGCCCGGACGGGTTGCGCTCCGAGCTGATCAGCCCGGCGTCCTCGTAGAACCGCAACGCGGAGGTGGCGACCCCGGCTCGGGTCGCCACCTCTCCGATTGTCAAACGCCGGGGCTCGGCCATCGCGCCAGTGTCGCGCGCCTCAACCGAGTTGCGTTCAAGCGCCACGCAGGCTGGGCTGCACGAGCGGTGCACCGAGGCCAACGCCGACGAGCGAGCGCAGCGATCGGTGCACTCAGCCTCAGTCGGCGCGCTCCGTCTCGGCGGGGGACGTCGGGGTGGGCGGCGTGGCCAGCAGGGTGTACAGCTTGGCGGTGGCCTCCTTGACGACCTCCTCGGCGGCGGCGGCCTGGGCGCTGGTGCCGAACCGGGCGATCTGGCGCACCGGACCGACGAGTTCGCCGAGCGCCCGGTGCAGGTCGCCCTGGCGGCCGGCGCGGGCCTCGGCCCACGGCTCGGTGAAGCCGACTTCGGTGGCACCGTCCACCCACGTGCGACCCGTTTCGGTCAACTCGTAGCGGGTCTTGCCGTCGGCTCCCTCGTCGCTACTCGTGCTGGCCCTGATGAGACCGCGCTCGACGAGCTTGGTGAGGGCCGGGTAGACCGCCCCGGGGCTGGGGCGCCAGCGCCCGCCGCTGCGCTCCTCGAGTGCGGTGATCAGCTCGTACCCGTGCCGGGGCTGCTCGCCGAGCAGGACGAGGATCGACTGGGCGACCGCTCCGCGGCTGGCGCGGCGACCGCCGCCACCCCCGCGGCCCCGGCCGTGGCCTCCTGGGCCCCGACGCGAGCCATGCGTGCTGGCTGTGTGTTCATGATTCTGGTGTTCGTGGTACATGCGCTTGCGCATTGGTTCTCCTTCTGCCGACGACCCGATTCTGTCCCGGGTCATATCGACAGTCGTAACGATATATCGTTATAGATAGCGACACAACCTCTCGACGACACTTCTTGCGAGGCCGACGCGGGTCAGCGACGCCGGGCCCGCAGGCCGGCCACGGTGATCTCGGTGAACTGGCGCACCAGTTCGGGGCCGGCGAACTTGGCTCGGCCGTGCGCTTCGCACACGTGGTCGAGCTTCGGGGCGAGCACGACCAGCCCCTGCATCGTGGCCCAGCACAACGACGTGACGACGTCGACATCGGCGTCGAGGCCCTCCGACTCGATCAACGCGCGCACCGTGGAGTCGAGCATCTCGAACGCACACATGCCCGCCCCGGCGAGCTCCGCGTTGTCTTCGTCGACGACGTCGTCGCGGAACATGACGTCGCAATGGGCCGGGTGGGTGGAGGCGAACTCCACGTACGTCTGGCCCATCACCACCAACCGTTCGACCGGCTCGTCGATGCCGGCGAGCGCCTGCTCCATGGCCTCGGTCAGGGTGGTGAACCCCTCGGTGGCAAGCGACGTGAGCAGCCCCTCCATGTCGCCGAAGTGGTGCGCCGGCGCGGTGTGCGAGACACCGGCCCGGCGGGCGACCTCGCGCAGGCTGAAGTTCCCCAGCCCGCGCTCGCCGATCACCTCGGCGGCCGCCCGGCGCAGCGCGTTTGGCAGGTCGCCGTGGTGGTACGGACGCGCATCGAGCGCTGTCACGACCCGGCCTCGCCCCTGCACTTGCCCATCGCCGGGCACTGTACCTGATTCACGGACTTCCTCCTTGACACTGTCCAGATCGATCTGTACAGTGCCAACTTGTCAACGGCAACTTACCAACGACAAGTTGCCGCCACCACCCCCAACCACCGCTCACCCTCCCCTTTTCGATGCCGAGGCTTCCGATGACGAACTCCGCGATCACTCACTACAACGCCCTCGACCTGCGGGCCGACCGCCTGCGCACGCGCCGCCCGCTGTTGCGTCGCTTCGCCCGCGCCCACCGCCTCGCCCCGGAGTCCCCGCGATGACGACCGCGCTCACGGGCACGGTTCCCGCTGCCCCGGCCGGGCACCCACGCCGCTGGGCGATCCTCGCGGTCGCCTCGCTGGCCGTGTTCATCACCGTGCTCGACGGCACGATCGTCAACGTCGCCCTGCCGTCGCTGGCGACCGAACTCGGTGCCACCAACCGCCAGTTGCAGTGGATCGTCGACGCCTAC
Organism: Ilumatobacter sp.; assembly: GCA_035556435.1. GTDB lineage: Bacteria > Actinomycetota > Acidimicrobiia > Acidimicrobiales > Ilumatobacteraceae > Ilumatobacter. Next base: position 98,840 of record DATMEY010000038.1, read on the forward strand.
CTGCTCGTGTTCAGCGGGCTGCTGCTGGCCGCCGGCGGGCTGGGCGACCGGTTCGGCCGCAAGCGCATGCTGATGGCCGGCCTGGTCGTGTTCGGCGCCACCTCGGCGCTGGCCGGCTCGGGCGACTCGGCCGGCGCACTGATCACCGGGCGGGCCCTGATGGGCATCGGCGCGGCGATGATCTTCCCGGCCACGCTGGCCATCATCACCAACGCGTTCACCGACCCGCGCGAGCGGGCCAAGGCGATCGGCGTGTGGAGCGCGGTCAGCGGCACCGCGGTCGCGTTCGGCCCGATCACGGGCGGCTGGCTACTCGAACACTTCTGGTGGGGCTCGGTGTTCTTCATCAACGTCCCGGTGGTGGCGGTGGCCCTGCTCGCCGCCTGGCGCTTGATACCCGAGTCGCGCGAGGCCCACGCGCCGCGCTTCGACGGGCCCGGGTTCGTGCTCTCGATCGCTTCGATCGGGGCGCTCGTGTTCACGATCATCGAAGCCCCCGAGTGGGGCTGGACATCGGCCCGGACATTCGCCGGCTTCGTCGCGGCAGCCGTACTGATCGGCCTGTTCGTGGCCGTCGAACTGGCCCGCGAGCACCCGATGCTGCCGGTCACGATCTTCGCCAACCGGCGCTTCTCGGCGGCCAGCGTGTCGATCACCGCGGCGTTCTTCGCCCTGTTCGGCTTCGTGTTCCTGATCGCCCAGTACTTCCAACTGATCCGCGGCTACTCGCCGCTGGAGGCCGGCGTACGCACGCTGCCCGTGGCGGTCACGATCGCCGCCGCTTCGATTGTGGCCCCCCGGCTGGTGCATCAGCTCGGCACCACCCAGGTGGTCCGCACCGGCCTCGGCCTCCTGGCCGCCGCGTTCGCGTGGATCGCGTGGCGCGTCGATGCCGACACGGCCTACCTCGAGATCGTCGGCCAGATGGTGGTGATGGGCGTCGGCCTGGGGCTCACCACGGCCCCGGCCACCGAGTCGATCATGGGCTCGCTGCCGCCCGACAAGGCCGGGGTGGGGTCGGCCGTCAGCGACACCACCCGCGAACTCGGCGGCACGCTGGGCGTGGCGATCATCGGCAGCGTGTTCAGCTCGATGTACGTCGGCTCGCTCGACCGTGCTGCGGAGAACCCGCGCGGCGTGTTCGCCCAGCTTCCGCCCGACGCCCAGGAGGTCACCCGCGAGTCGGTCGGCGCGGCCCGTATCGTCGCCGAACGGGTGGCCGCCCAGGCCGGGCCCGATGCGGCTCAGGCCTACCTCGGCCAGGTCAGCGACGCGTTCTTGTCGGGCCTGCGGGCGGGCACCCTGGTGGCCGCCGCGGTGGCCCTGGCCGGGGCGATCGTCGCCAGCCGGTTCCTGCCCGCTCGCGCCGCGGCCGAACCGGCGGACGAGCCCGAGCCAGCCCTCGCCCTGGCCGAGTAGCCGGGCGCGGGTGGTCTCGATACAACGGAAGGGGCGGCTCCGCCGCGGGTGCGCCACTCGACCACCGGGACCCAAGCTTCCGGTGGTCGAGTGCCGGCGCAGCCGGTGTATCGAGACCACCCGAAGGCAACGGTCGGCGTCCGACGGCATGTCGAGGCCCACGTGCACGCGGGCGTGGACACCGGGTTGCCCGTGCGGAAACTCTCGGCAACCTTCGCCTGCGCGACCGGTGACCTCGTAGGGTGCGACCGATGGGGAGCGAGAGTGAATTCGCAGGCCGGATCGTGCTCGTCACGGGTTCGTCGTCGGGCATCGGTGAACGGATCGCCGAGCGGTTCGCCGAGCTGGGAGCGACCGTGGTGGTGAACTCGGCGTCGTCGGTGGCGGCTGGCGAGGAGGTCGCCGCCAGGCTGCACGACCGGTACGGCACGCCCGCCATCTATCTGCGCGCCGACATCAGCGATGCCGACCAGGCGCGCGGCCTCGTAGCCGACACCGTCGATCGGTACGGCGGGCTGGACGTGCTCGTCAACAACGCCGGCTGGACCACCCGACTCGACCACCGCGACCTCGACGCGCTGACCGACGACATCTTCCGGCGAACGTTCGACGTCAACGTGTGGGGCACGTGGGCGCTGACGAAGGCCGCGATCCCCCACCTGCGCGAGTCGGCCGATGGCAACGTCGTGACGATCACGTCGGTGGCCGGGCTGCGGCCGATCGGCTCGTCGATCGCCTATGCGATGTCGAAGGCCGCGCTCAACCACATGACCGTGCTGCTCGCCAAGTCGTACGGGCCGGTGCGGTTCAACGCCGTGGCACCCGGGCTCGTAGAGACCCCGTGGACCGCCGACTGGGACGACATGCACGCAGGTACCGCGGCGGTCACACCGCTCGGGCGTTCGGCCACCCCCGACGACTGCGCCGAGGCGGTGCTCGCGCTCGTCCGCAACCGTTACACCACCGGCGAGGTGTTCGTGGTCGACGGCGGCATCACCCTCGTCATGTAATCCTGAATCCACCGATCTGACGGCTCGTTCCTCGCCGCCATCACGGTGAATCCAGGCTCGTCAACGCTTTCGTTCAAGCGCCACGCAGGCTGGGCGCCACTGGCGGTGCACCAGGGCCAACGCGGACGCAACCGCCGTGGGCTAGGACAACGCCGCCGTGCGCCAGCGGCGATCGCTGGATCGGGGTAGTGACCAAAGGTGTCGGACACAATTCGTCATTCGGTACGGTCGGCGGTGTGACCTCCGGATCGATCCTTGGCAATCGCGTTGTCCGCACCGAAGACCCGCGGCTGCTGACCGGTGTTGCACGGTACGTCGCCGACCTGCGCGCCGAGTTGGGGCCGGGTTTGCTGTTCGCCCACTTCGTCCGCAGCGAGGTCGCCCACGGAACGCTCGTCGCGATCGACACCACCGAGGCCGCGGCGATGCCCGGCGTCGAGGCCGTCTGGACCGCGACCGAACTCGACGTGGCTCCCCATCACGGGTTCGCCAAGGTGCACGACGATTTCGCCCGCCCGCCCCTGGCCACCGACCGGGTGCGGTTCGTCGGCGAGGCGCTGGCGGTGGTGCTGGCCGACTCACCGGGCGCAGCCGCGGACGCGGCCGCAGCGGTATGGGCCGACATCGACCCACTGCCCGCGATCACCGACCCGGAGGACGCGTTCGGCGCCGACGCCGCGCTGGTGTTTCCCGACCACGGTTCCAACATCGCCGTCAGCGAGTCGCCCGATGCCCAGCTCGACCTGACGGCCGTGTCCGACGTGGTGGTGCGTGGGCGCTACGTCAACCAGCGCGTCAACGTCGCGCCGATGGAACCCCACGGTGTCGCTGCCGCGCCCGGGGCCGACGGGCGGTTGGTCGTGTGGCCGTCGAACCAGTTCCCCCACGGCGTGCACGCGAGCATCGCGGCCATCCTCGGGTTGACCCGCGACGACATCCACGTGATCACACCCCAGGTCGGCGGCGGGTTCGGTGGCAAGGCCGGTCCGCAGGTCGAGTACACGGTGGTCGCCACCGCCGCTCGCCGGCTCGGGCACCCCGTGGTGTGGGTCCCCACCCGCACCGAAGACATGCAGGCGATGCCGCACAGCCGCGGCCAGGTTCAGTACGCCGAGCTGGGTTGCCGCGCCGACGGCACGTTCACCGGCCTCAAGGTGCGGCTCGTCGGCGACGCCGGCGCGTACCCCACCATCGGCGCGTTCCTGCCGGCCGGTACCCGGCGCATGTCGCCCGGCCCGTACGGGTTCGCATCGTTGGAGTTCGACGTTGCCGTCGCCGTCACCAACACTACGCCGACCGGTGCCTACCGCGGCGCCGGGCGGCCCGAGGCGACCGCGTTGCTCGAGCGGCTGGTCGACCAAGCCGCCCGCGAGCTCGACATCGACCCGATCGAGCTGCGACTCCGCAACCTGTTGGCCGACGACGTATTCCCTTACACCTCGCTGACCGGCAACGTGTACGACAGCGGTGACTATGCGCTGCCGCTCCGGCGCGTCGCCGAGCTGGCCGGCTACGCCGAGTTGCGCGCCGAGCAGGCCGCCCGGCGCGCCCGCGGCGACGTCGTGCAGCTCGGCGTCGGCGTCGCCAGCTACGTCGAGATCACCGCCGGAGGCGGCAGTAGCGAGTACGGCCGCGTCGAGGTGCACCCCGACGGGTCGGCCACCGTGTTCGCCGGCACCGCCGCCCACGGGCAGGGCCACCAGACGTCGTTCGCGATGCTCGTCAACGCCCAGACCGGCATTCCGGTCGACCGGATCGCACTCGTCGACGGCGACACCGACCGGGTGCCGCGCGGCGGTGGCACCGGGGGCTCACGCTCGCTGCAACTCGGCGGGTCGGCCGTGCACCAGGCCACCGAGATGCTCGTCGAGTCGGCCCGCCAGCTGGCGGCGACGCTGCTGGAAGCCGATCCGGCCGACATCGTGGTCGACACCACAGCCGGCACGGTGGGAGTGGCCGGGGTGCCGGCCACGGCGTTGTCGTGGGCCGAGTTGGCCACCCGGGCCGCCGAGCGCGGCGACACGGCCGACGACACCGGGCTGCTCGACGGCACGGCGGTGTTCGACCAACCCGGCGCGTCGTTCCCGTTCGGTGCCCACATCGCGGTGGTCGAGGTCGACACGCACACCGGCCTGGCCCGCCTGGTACGCCACGTCGCGGTCGACGACTGCGGCACCGTCGTGAACCCGCTGCTGGTGCAGGGCCAGCAGCACGGCGGGGTCGCCTCGGGTGCCGGGCAAGCCTTGTACGAGGAGGTGCTGTTCCGAGACGGCAACCCGGTGACGTCGAACTTCGCCGACTACAGCCTGCCGTCGGCCGCCGAGCTGCCCAGCTTCGAGGTGCACTCCACCGAAACCCCCTCGCCGCTCAACCCACTGGGGGCCAAGGGCATTGGCGAGGCATCGACGATCGGGTCGACGCCGGCCATCCAGAACGCGGTGATCGACGCGGTCAGCCACCTCGGGGTGCGGCACATCGACATGCCGTGCACACCCGAGCGGGTCTGGGCCGCGATCCGTGCTGCCGAGGCCGGGCAGGCCGACCCCTGGCGCGACCCACCAGCCGTGTTCGCGACGCTGCCCAAAGGCGCCCAGGGCGACGCCGAAGGCGCCGCCGCCGCCGACGGCATCTGACGACGACGACGTCTGACACAATTCGTCGTTGTGCTGTCGTTTCCGGTGGGGCCGATGAAGGCGACGTTGGCGGGGTTGCCGCCGGCCGCCGATGACGACCACTGGGCGTACGAGATCAAGTGGGACGGCTATCGCACGCTTGCGTTCGTCGACGGCGGGCAGGTGCGGTTGCAGTCGTCGAGCGGCCGCGACGTCACTGCCCAGTACCCCGAGCTGGCCGGGTTGGCCGACGGCGTGCACACGGGCTCGGCGATCCTCGACGGTGAGCTGGTGGTCCCCGGCGACGACGGTGTCCCCCGGTTCGAGCTGATCCAACGCCATACCAGCCCGGCGGTGATGTACGTGTTCGACGTGTTGCAGGTGGAGCGGCACGAGACCATCGCGCTCGGCTACCTCGAACGCCGGCGCCTGCTCGGTGAGTTGGTCGCCCCCGGCGACTACTGGCTGGTGCCCGGGCACCGCGTAGGCGGTGGCACCGACCTGCTGGCGGCGACGGTCGAACAGGGGCTTGAAGGCGTGATGGCCAAGCGCATCGACTCGTCATACCGTCCCGGGGCGCGTTCACCGGACTGGCGCAAGGTCAAGAACCGCCGTCGCACCGACGTGGTGATCGGCGGGTTCACCGAGGGCACCGGCAACCGGGCCGGCACGTTCGGGGCGTTGCTGGTGGGTGTACCCGGCAACACCGGGTTGACGTTCGCCGGAGGGGTCGGCACGGGCTTCGACCAGGCGACCCTGGAATCGCTGCGCGGCCGGCTCGACGCGCTGGCTGTCGCCGCCTGCCCGTTCGACCCGCCGCCGCCGGCCAGCTACCGGCGCCACGCAACCTGGGTTCGGCCCGACCTGGTGGCGACGGTGGAGATCGCCGAGTTCACCAACGACGGGCTGGTGCGCCACGCCAGCTTCGTCGGCCTGCGCGACTGGCAGGGCTAGCGGATAGCCGGGCGCCGCCGAGGTGGTTGAGCCGGTCGTTACCACCGGTCGTCGCGGGTCTCGGTGGTTTCGACGGGCTCAACCACCTTGGTCACCTGAACGCGCAAGAGCGCCCTGCCGGGGAGTCGCGGTTCCCCGGCAGGGCGCTCGACCTTGCGCCCGCTGGCGTCAGCTCGGCTGTGCCAGCTGCTTGCGGCGGCGGCCGGTGAACAGCGCCACCAGGCCGAGGCCGATCAACCCGGCCCCGAGCGGCATCACCCGGCCGAGTAGCGACGAGCCCGCCGAGGGCAGGCCGCCCGGCGGCGCAACCGGTGGCGGGATCGGCACCGGTGGCTGCTGTTGCTGACCGGTCACCGTGATCGTGGCCGGGTCGGATGCCTCACCGGTGTCGCTCGGGTCGTCGAACAGGGCCCACTGGACGGCCCCGATGTTGGTGATCGAGGTGAGGGTGGTCGCCGGGTTGATGGTGACCGTCAACGACACGACCGGGGCGGCCGCACCGGGCGCCAGCACCCCGAACAGGGTGCAGGTGAGCACGCCGCCGTAGCCGGCCGAGTCGGCCCCGCTGACCGAGCAGCCCCTCCACCGCGGGAACGCGCTGGACGAGGTGGTGATCGAGTCGACCCGCTGAGCCGCCGGGATCACGTCGGTGAGGACCACCGAGGTAGCCGCACCCACCGTCGAGACGTTGACGACGGCAAGGTCGTACTCGACCTGCTCACCGACGTTGAACGTGGAGCCGTTGGTGACCGACTTGTCGATCGTCAACTCGGTGTCGCGGTCGGCCGGGCAGCCGGCAGGCGACGGATAGGCGACGGGAATGCTGACCGCCGGGTTGACCGAGAACGTCACCGTCGAGGCGCCGGCCCAGGCCGCGTCGGGCACGGTGCCGTCGAAGATCATTCCGTTCGACAGCTTGGCCGGGTCGGTCTCCTTCAGCGTGCCGTTGGCGTTGTAGTCGGCCTCCACCAGCGGGCGCCAGCCCGGCCAGTCGCGGGCGATCCCGTTCGGGGTCAGCCCGACACCGGGCCACAGCACCTCACCGGGCGTACCGGGCTGCGGGTTCAGTACGACGTTGGCCGGCGTGGCCGCAGCCGCGGGCGCCCAGGTCATGGTGATCTGCTTGCCCGCCAGGCTGGCCGAGGTGTTCACCTCGTAGGCCAGGTAGGCAGCCTCGTTGCGGCACACCGCCGTGACGGTGGCCACGATGTCGTCGATGACGACCGTGTCGTCGTCGCAGTTGTTCGACGGGATGCTGTCGAGGGCGGCGGTGACGCAGGCGGTGTTCGTAATCGAGTCGATCGGCGCCGCCGCGTCGACGTCGGCGAGGACGGTGACGGTGACGACGATCTGCGCGCTCGCCCCGGGGGCCAGCGTGGAGATCAGCGCCCGTACCTGGTTGCCCGACGACTGGTCGGCCCAGCCCGATGGAACGGCTACCCCGGTGACCTGGAGGCGTGCCGGGACCGGGTCGGTCACCGTCACGTTGGCGGCGACGCCCGTGCCGTGGTTGGTCACGGTGAGGGTGTAGGTGAACGACTCACCGATCGCCACGCTCGCCGCGCCACTCGGAACGGTGGTATGGGTCTTCACGATGCCGACGTCGAATGTCGGCACGTTCGCGCAGTCGTCGTCGGTGACGTCGGGGCCGATGTTCGGGTCGACCGTGGCCGAGTTGAACAGGCCGGTGCCGGCGCCTTCGGACCCGACACCGCACTCGTGCGTGGCCGGCGTGGTCGTGGTGCCGATCGTGAACGTGACGGTGACGACGTAGCTCGTGCTGGCACCGGCCGCCAGGTTGCCGCTGCCCAAGGCGATCGGCACCGTGGTGCCGACCGACGTGCCGTCGACGGCGATGTCGGTGATGGTGAGGCCGGGGCCGAACGCCGGGGTGTCGGTGGCGGTGTAGGTGCCGGGGCCGTCACCGTGGTTCGTCACGACGACGTCGTAGGTGACCCGGAACGTGGCGCCTGACACGTGCACCGGCTGGGCCGGCAAGGTGCGGACGTCCTTGGTGATGGTAATGGCCGGGTCGGGCAGGTCGACGCAGTCGTCGGCCGGCGGAACCTGCGCGCCGTCGACGTCGACACTGACCTGGTTGAAGCCACCGCGGCCGGAGCCGACCTCGCTGTCGCACTCGCGTTCGACCGCCGGCGTGGCCGGGTCGAGCGTGAACAGCACCGTGATCTCGTATGAGTGCTGCTCGGCAGCGCCGATCGCGACGTCGGTCAGGATCGTGACGGGGAAGCTGTCGTTGTCGGGGTCGTAGTAGCTGGTGCCGTCGTAGACGACGTCGGTGATCGTGGCCCCAGCGGCGAAGCCGGGATGCTCGAGCAGGTCGTACATGCCCGGGCCGTCACCGGTGTTGGTGACCCTGACCGTGTAGGTGGCCGAGTAGTCGTACCCGTCGAGATGCTCGGCCGATTCCGGCGCGTCCTTGGCAACGGTGATGCCCGGGCCGGGGATCGGCTGGCAGGCCTCGCCGGTGTCGGGCTCGCCGATGTTCGGCGTGACGAGCACGTGGTTGAACGTGCCCTGGCCGTTCAGCAGCGAGCCGTCGGCGCACACGCGCTCCGCAGGTGTCATGTCGGCGGCGACGGTGAACGTCACCTGCACCGTGTACGTGTCGGTCTGGCCGGGCTCGGTCACCGCGTCGTTGACGATCGTGAACGGCGTCGCCAGCGGGTCGAGTTCGGTCAGGGGGTCGGCACCCGCGGGGCCGAACTCGATCGCGATGATCGTTGCCCCGGCACCGAAGTTCGGCGTGTCGACCAGGTCGTAGGTGCCCGGGCCCTGGCCCGTGTTGGACACCGTGACCGTGTACGACTGGGTGTAGGTGAACACGCCACCGTCATTGCCCACCAACACCGGCGGACCTGCGGTGGCCTTGTCGGTCGTGATGTTCGGTGCGGGGATGTCGGCGCAGTCCGTGGCGGAACGGTCGGGACCGTTCCACGACACGGTGGCCGAGTTGTAGGTGGCGTCACCGGGGGTGCCCGGCGCCGGATCACACGTGCGATCACCCGACGGCATCGTCGCTGCCACGTCGAACGTCACCGTGACGACGTACGTGGCCGTGGCCCCAGCGGCCAGTGAGGCTGTCGCCGCGGCGCCGTCCAGCGTCACCTGGGCGATCAGGTCGATCGTGTCGCCGGCGCCGTAGCCGGCGATCTCGGTACCGTCGACCTCGACCACGGTGATGGTTGCTCCGGTGCCGAAGTCGGGCACGTCGGTCGCCGAGTACGTCGCCGTCGCACCACCGTTGTTGGTGACCGCGACGTCGTAGGTGACCGCGTAGGTGGAACCGGCCACGTGAGTGGCTGTGTCCTCACGGGCCACCTTGGTGATCGAGAAGTTCGGGATCGGCGCGCACGCGTCGTCATCGTCGAACCCGCCGTCGAACGTGACGGTCGCCGTGTTGAACGTGCCGCTGCCGGGCTCGGTGCCGAGCACGCAGTCGGCCGACGACGAGGTGAGGGTTCCGTCGACGGTGAACGTGACGACCACGTGGTAGGTGAACGTCTGGCCGGGGGCGATGCTGCCGGTGGCCAGCGTGGTGTCGGGGTCGTCGCTGGTACCGGGCAGGCCGGCGACACCGCCGTTCCAGTCGGCCGACGGCGTCGGAGCATCAGAGTCGGCGGGCACCTCGGTGACGGCCACACCGGTGACGGTGGTGCCGGTGCCGAACTGGAGCGTGTCGGTCAGGGTGAACGGCTCGGTGACGGCCGAGCCGGTCGTGAGCACCAGTTCGTAGCCGACCGTGTAGGTGGTGCCACCGACGTGGGTGACCTCGCCGTTGACCTGCTTGGTCAGGCCGAGCGGGCCACGCAGGGCGTTGACGAACGCCCATACCGCCGGGCTGTTCGGTGCCGCGGTCTGCGAGGTGGCCGGGATCGGGTCGACTTGGACCCAATCGCCCGACAGGGTCTCGGTCACCGAATAGGTGCCAGGGGTGACCCACGCACCAAGCGTCCACTGGCCGACACCGCCCGACGTCGTGATCGTCGAGGCGGCGGCCTCGGTGTCGCTGCGATACAGCGTCACCGGGGCGACGAACGTGAACGTCGCGTCGCCGCCGATCGTGGTCTTGTGCACGACCAGGTGGGCCCGCGGGATGTCGACGCAGTCGTCGTCGGACTGGCCGGCAGCGGCACCGACGCTGGCGATGTTGAACAGGCCATTGCCCGGCGAGCCGGGCAGGCAGGCCGCCCCGTCGTCGGTGGCCGTCCCGTCGGCGGTGAACGTGATCGTCACCGCGTACGTGTGGGTGGCACCGGGCTCGATCACCGTGTCGGCAGTGCTCAGCGTGACGGTCTGGTCATTGCTCCCAGCACCGGTCTCGAAGACGACCGGGTCGAGTGCAGCGCCGTTGGTGCTGGCGACCGACACACCGGTGACCGTCACCCAGCTCGGGAAGCCGAACTGGTCGGTCAGGGTGTAGGCACCGACGCCCACCGGGGCGCCGTCGGGCAGGTTGGTGACGTCGATGTAGTAGACCGCGGTCAACTCACCAGCGGCATCCCACGTGACGGCGGGGGCGCCGTCGTGGTGCTTGTCGACCTCGACGTTCGGGTTGGGGATGTTCGTGCAGACGGCGTCGTCGTCGGTGCCACCTTCGAACGTGATCTCGGCACCGTTGTGAAGGCCCTGATCGGGCTCGCCGTCGGCGGCGCACTGACGATCGTCGTCGGGCGTGCCGGCCGGGACGGTGAACGTGACGACGACGGTGTACTCGATGTTGTCCCCGATCGCGATCGGGGGCGTGAGCTGGGCCGGGTCGCTCAGCACCGCGCCGGCGACCAGGTCGATCGTGTCGCCGTCCGCGTAGCCCACGACCGGGTTGCCGCCGACGCTGACACCGGTGATCGCCGCTCCGGCGATACCGATCGACGGCGTGTCGGTCACGGTGACCGCCACCGGCTCACCGCCGATGTTGGTGGCGGTGACCGTATAGGTGGCCTGGTAGGTCGTGCCGCTCACCCAGGTTGCCGCGGCCGGGCCGGCTTTGGTGACCTCGGCCAGCGGCAACGGCTGGCAGGCGTCGTCGTCGTCGATCGGGTTGTCCGTGACCGGGTGGGTGATCTCGGCGAGGTTGTAGGTGGCCTGACCGGGGGTGCCGTTGGGGTTGTTGTCGGTGGCACCGCACTCCAACGAGCCGGGGTCGTCGCCGGCGGGCGGCTGCACCTCGTCGGCGTCGATCGTGAACGTCACGGTGACGGTGTAGGTATGCGTGACCCCGCCGACAATCGTGACGTTGGACGCGATCCGCGTGTTGACGACGCCGTCGAAGTCACCGTTGGTCGCCGGTACTGCCGGGGCGGTTTGGCCGCCGGCACTCGCCAGCGCGGCGGTGACGTCGGTGATGTTCACACCGGCGCCAACGTCGAGCTCGTCGTCGAGGTGGTAGGCACCGGGGCCGGGGCCGGGTGTGCCAGTGTTGGCGACCTCGATCGTGTAGGTGATCGTCCATTCGCCGGTGTCCGCGTCGTACACGGGCTCGCCGGCAACCTTGGTGATCGTCGGGTTCGGGTCGGGTAGTTCGGTGCAGGTCGAGTCGTCGGCATCAGCCGTGGCACCTGCGAGCACAACGTGGTTGAGCACGCTGCGGACGCGGCCGTCGTCGTCGGCGCACGCTCCGCCCGAAGCGTCCGCACCCGGCAGGGTCACCGTCACCGGAACGGTGATCGTGGCTGTGCTGTTGCCGGCGATCGGGTGTGGGGTCGCCCCGTCGACGAGCAGGTTGCCCGAGCCGTTCCAGGCCTGGTTGAGGTCGCCGGCCGCGATGCCGGTCGCGGTGAGCGTGCCCACGTCGTACAACGCGCTGCCGCTGCCGGCCGGGAACGTCAGGGCGTCGGTCAGGTCGAACGTGCCCGCCGTGGTCGAGCCGTTGGTGACGGTGACGAGGTAGGTGACGTTGTAGCGGTTCGTGCCGGGGACCTGCGTCGGCCCGTCGACGACATGCTTGCGCACCGACACGTTCGGCGGGGTGTAGACGTTGGTGACGGTGCAGGTCACGTCGCCGCCGTTGGGCACGGTGACCTTGTTGCCATCGGTCACGGTGGCACCGACACAGACCCAGTCGCCCGACTGGGCGTAGCCATCGACGGTGAAGCTCTCCGACAGCGTGTACTCGATCTCGGGGACCACGTCGTGGCTGACCCCGCTGACACCGGAGAACGTCGCCGGCGAGGCACCGGCCGCACCGGTGGCGGTCAGGGTGAAGTCGTCCGTGGAAGCGGGGCCGCCCTGGACGACCTTGTTCAACGTCAGCGTGCCGAACGGGGCGCACGCATCGTCGGACGTGTCGGGCTGGCCGGGTGTGGTCAGCGTCGCCACGTTCAGGAAGCCACCAGCCGTGGGCTGCTCGGCGTCCGAGCAGGCGCCGGCGCCGGGGGCCGGCGTCGGGTCGGCGACCGTGGCCGTCACCGTGATGGTGTAGGTGTGCGTCGCCCCGGCGACGATCTGCTGGCCCTCGATGAGCGTCGTGTCCGTGGTCCCGTTGAAGCCCAGGTTCGCCGAAGTGGGCGGCAGCGGCTGCGTCTGACCGGTGGAGGCGACGGTCACGGTCGGCGTGTCCGACACCGTGACCCCGCCGCCGAAGTTGAACTCGTCGACCAGGCTGTACACGCCGGGCCCGTCGCCGTCGTTGGTGACGACCACGTCGTACACGATGGTCCACAGGCCGTCGGCGCCACGGGTCGCGCTCGTCAGTACCTTCTCGTGCGAGATGTCGGGGTCGGGCAGCGGGGTGCAGGTGGTGTTGTCGGCCGGATCGTCGGTGGTACTGCCCACCAGGCTGACCGCGTTGAGGACGACACGCCCAGGATCCTGGGATGCGTCGCAGTCGGCGCCGAGCACCGTGGTGCCGGGGAGGGCCACCGTCACAGGGATGGTGATGGTGATGGTGGCGTTGCCACCGATCGGTTGCGACGGGGCGAGCGCGCCGCTGCCGTTCCAACCGGGAGTCAACACGACCGAGCCCGGGCTGGTCGTGATCGTGCCGATCGTCGCCGTACCGGCGGGCAGCGTCAACACGTCGCCGAGCTGGAACGTGCCGCTCGCGGGCGAGTTGTTGCGGACCGTGATCGTGTACTCGATGTCGTACAGGTTGGTGCCGGCCTGCACCGTCGGCCCTGCCGTGACGGCCTTGCTGACCGAGACGTCGGGCGCGATCCGGGTGTTCGTGAACGTGCAGGTGATCGTCTGGCCGACGTCGCCGGCGTCGGCGGTGAGATTCGCCCCGTAGGTCGCCTGCCCCGACAGAGTTCCGTTGTCGCACTCGTAGGCGGCTGTGTAGTTGGCCGGAGCGCTCAGTACCTCGGAGAAGGCGACGGGTGAGTTGATCGGAATCGTGATCGTGTCCGATGTGGTGCTATTGGGCGCGGTCGACAGTGCCGACTCGCCACCGATCGTGGCCCCACCTACGCCACCGGTCGCGGCAAGCTGGGCGGTGTCGCCGTCGTCGGCGCCCGGTGCCCAGTCCTTGACGAGCCTCAGGTACGCCTGGCCGGTGTTGGTAAACGTGCAGATGATGTCGTCGCCGTAGTTCAGGACGATCGTGCGAGCGTTGCCGCTTCCGGTCAGGTCGCCGGGAACGAAGCCCGGCCCGGCGCAGGTCACACCGGTGAGCGTCCAATCCGCCGGAATGTTCGTCTCGGTGATGGTGTACGAACCAGGGACGACGGTAAACGCCTGCTGGTTCGACAGCGTCGCGTCGTCATCGTCGTCGAGCGTGAACGACGTCGGCGAGATGGCCCCGCCAGAGGCGGTGAACGTGAAGTCCTGGGCGTGGTTGGGTACGGCGTCCTTGGTGACCGTCAACTTCGGCAGACGCAGGTTGCGCACCGTGCACTCGATGTGGTCGCCGGGTGTGATCTGAAAGAGTGCGCTCGTCGTCGGGTGGGTCACCGAGAAGTTCACCGTCGAACCAGTTTGCGTCCACGTCAGGCGGGCCGCGTCCCCGCCCGTCGAGTAGGTGCAGGCCGACTGGGTCGGGTCGATGATCCAACCTGGCTGCAACGTCTCGGTAAACGTGAACGTCGAGTTGTTGAACTGAGGCGAAGCGACCGATCCGGGCACCCACTGGAACCGGGCCAGGCCGTTGATGTCAGTTGGCACCGTGACGGGGGTCTCGCCCGTGGCCGGGCGCGGCGAGCTCTCGTTTGGCGACAGCCACTGGTAGGTGGTGGTGTTGGGCGGGGTGATCAGGTCGACCTGACCGGCGAACGGATGGCCGGTGACGATCTCGTTGGCGTCGTTGACCTTCTTGATCGTGATCGAGGGTTGGCACAGCGCGTTGGCGATGCTCTCGAGTGCGGCCTCGAGGGCAGCGAAGTTCGAACCGACGTTGATCGCGTCGACCGAGGCCAGGTTGAGGGTGCCCTGCGAGTTGTACCGGTAGTAGCTGTTCGGGCCGTTCTGGTAGTTGTTCGAGTTGGTCTGTGTGCCGTTGTAGCGGTTGCGGTTGCGGTTGTCGGTGGGCAGCGTGATGCCGGGTGCGTAGACGTCGACCAGGCCGTAGTCGTTGACGTTGGCAGTGCCGGATCCTTCGATCATGCTGGCGATCGACCCGAACTGGTACTCGTTGCTGGCGTTGCCGACGCCGACGCCAACGATGTGCGCGGTCTGCTGGACGACGCGGGCCTGGGTGACGGCACGTCGCCAGGCTTCTGGGTGGACGTCGCTGGCGTTGCCGCCTCCGCCGAGCGTGCCGCTCGACGTGCCGTACGTGTTCGGGGCACCGTCGGTGACGAACACGACCAAGTCGCCAGGACCCTCACCCTGGGTCGCCCGCCACAGCGCGGATTCCCAGTTGGTGTTGTTGTTACCCGGCTGGTAGCTCCTGTTCTCGCCGCTGACCACCGCGGTCAGGTACCGGTTGAGCGGGCTGCTGTTCCCACCGGCCACGAGGGTGTCGATCGGAAGGAACTGATTGCCGATCGACACGTTCGAGGCGTTGACGAAGTCGACGTCACGACCGATGACGCCGAACTCGATCACCCGCATGTACGCACCGACACCGGTCAACGAGTTGGCGAACGCCCGCACAGCGTTGCGCACCTGGTCGGACTGGCTCGGGTTGCCGGTATTGGAGATTGAACTCGACTCGTCGATGATCACGGTGATCTTGAGCCCGCCGCATTGGGGGATCAGATCACGGTTCGTCTGCGTGGCAGGGTTGGCCGGAGCCAGCACGGCGGCTGCAGGGCCGACCGGCGCGACCACGGCCACCGTGGTTGCAGTGAGCGCAGTGGCGAGCAGCACACGTACGCCCCTGCCAACACGCTGCTTGAGTGATTCTGCGCCGCGAACACGCATTTCCACATCCTCCACCCGACGCTCGACCCCGAACGGGCCGAGAGCACAATGAAGGAGTCTTACGCGAAATCTCACATACCGTCGAGAAATTTTGCAAAGTTCCTGCCGACGGTGCTCGAACTATTGACGATCCGCAGACAGACAGCCACACAGCGTGGTACTTGTTGAGATCGAACAGAACTCGCGGCGTCAGGCTGGCGTGCGCGCTATGGCGCCAGGCGCTCGATCAGCCACGTTTCCGAGGCGACGTCCCGGCGGTAGCGCAGGCGGTCGTGGAGCCGGCTCGGTCGGCCCTGCCAGAACTCGAACTGGTCGGGCACGATTCGCCACCCACCCCAGTCGGGCGGGCGCGGAACGGCCTGATCGGCGGCGAACTCGTCCGCGTAGTGGGCGATTCGGGCGTCGAGGTCGGCGCGCCCGGCCAAGACCTGGCTCTGCGGGCTGGCCCAGGCCCCGATCTGGCTGGCGCGGGGGCGGCTCGCGAAGTAGTCGTCGGACTCGGCGGGAGTGACGTGCTCGGCCCGCCCCGAGACACGGACCTGACGGTGCAGATCGAGCCACACGAACAGACCGGAAGCCTTCGAGTTCGACGTGAGGTCGAGACTTTTCGGGGCGCGGTAGTTGGTGAAGAAGGTCAGTCCGCGGGCGTCGATACCGCGCACCAACACCGCCCGTGCCGACGGTGCACCGGATGGGTCGACGGTGGCCAGCACCATCGCGTTCGGCTCGGCCACCTCGGCCTCGAACGCCTCGGCATGCCACCGCAGGAGCTGTTCGATCGGGTCGGCCGCGACATCACCGACATCGAGCCCTGCCGTCTCGTACTGCACCCGCCGATCGCGGATGAGGTCCGCGGCAGCGGTTTCGACCGGCTCAACCACCTTGAAGGGCTCAACCACCGGAGGGACCGGTGTCGGCTCGCTCGATGCGGGTAATGCCGCGCATGTAGGGGTGCAGGGCGTCGGGCACGCTGACCGAGCCGTCGGGGTTGCGATAGTTCTCGACGATCGCCGCCCACACCCGCGGGACGGCGAGCGCCGAGCCGTTCAGGGTGTGCACCAGCTGGGTGCCCTTCTCTCCCTCGGGCCGGTAGCGGATGTTGGCCCGGCGGGCCTGATAGTCGCTGAACCAGCTGACCGACGACACCTCGAGCCAGCTGCCGGCCCCCGGGGCGTAGACCTCGACGTCGAAGCTGCGGTGGTGGCTCTGGCCCAGGTCGCCGGTGCAGATCTCGATGACGCGGTACGGCAGCCCGAGCACGGCGATGGTGCTCTCGACCCGAGCGACCATGTCGTCGAGCAGGCCGGGCGCCTGGGCCGGCGTGGCCAGGGCCAGGATTTCGACCTTGTCGAACTCGTGGCTGCGCAACATGCCGCGCGTGTCGCGCCCGGCCGAGCCGGCCTCCCGGCGATATGACGGCGAGTAGGCCATGAAACGCAGCGGCAGGTCGGCCGCGGCGAGCACCTCGCCCGAGTAGAGCGACGTGAGTGGTACCTCGGCCGTGGGGATGCACCACAGGTCGTCGCGCTCGATCGCGAACGCGTCGTCGGCGAACTTCGGCAGTTGGCCGGTGGCCGTGAGCGTCGCCGTCGACACCAGCGAGGGCGCCCGGATCTCTTCGTGGACGTCGGCGTTGCGGTCGAGCGCCAGCTGGCACAGCGCGCGCGCCAGCGTGGCCCCCGCACCGCGCTGCATCGTGAACATCGAGGTGGCCACCTTGGTGGCGCGCTCGTTGTCGAGGATGCCCAGCTCGGCGGCAGCGTCCCAGTGCGGCACCCGCTGATGCTCGGCAAACCCCTCGACGCCACCGTCCGGCAGGAACGGCCCGGTCACCACCGGGTTGTCGGCATCGGACGCACCGCCGGGGGCCAGCTCGCTGGGCAGGTTCGGCACCACCAACAGCACCTCACGCAGCGCCGCCGCGGCCTCGTCGTGGCGGGCCGCGAGCTGCGACTCCTCGGCACCGAGCGCGCGGCTTTCAGCTTGCAGGGCGTCGGCGGTCGCCGTGTCGCCGTCGCGCCGGGCCTGCCCGACCTGGGCCGACAGCTCGTTGACGCGGGCGCGCACGGCGTCGCGGCGGCTCGTGAGGTCGCGCAGCTCGGCGTCGAACTCGGCCGCCCGGTCGAGATCGGCCAGCACCGACTCGTCGCCGCGCCGCGCCAGGGCGGCACGCACCGCGTCGGGTTCGGTACGGAGCAAACGGACGTCGATCACCCCCGCGAGGCTAGGCCGCTCGGGGCGCGGGCGGTGTACCTGTATCGAGCTCCGGACCCGCGCACCAGCGTCTCGATACAACGGAGTGGCGGCTACGCCGCGGGTGCGCCACTCGACGACCGGCTGGCGCCGCAAGTGTGCCGCAACGGCACTAGTCGGCGGTGGGGGGGACGCTGCGGGCGAACTCGCGCTCGACGTCGGCGGTAGTGAGGGGCTCGTCGTCGTGGCCGGTGATTTCGGCCAGCGGTATCGCCCCGCCCCGGCGGTAGTTGTGCGACTCGTCGAAGCGGGCTGCGAACTTGCGGAAGAACAGGTAGATGACGATGGCCCACAGGTACAAGCCACCGATGACCTTCATCACCGCCCCGGCGAGCTGCTGGTCGTCGGTGACCGAGATGCCCCACAGGCGGATCGGCCGGTTGTAGGCCTCGTAGATCGGCGACTCAGCGAACGTCAGCCAGGCCGCCGGCACGGTGGGTACCACCGACTGGAGGAACAGGTAGATCATCGAGCCGGCCGACCCCATGCGCAGTTGTGGCAGCGGACCGCACACCGGCATCCACATCAACAGCGACGACGTCACCACCACGACGTGCAGCAGGTAGTGCACCGCGGCTGGGCTGTCGACCGCAGCATTCACGAGCACCGGCGTGTGCAGCATGATCACGCAGAAGTTGAACACCAGGCCGGCGACGACCGGCTTGGTGAGGAACTTCACGGCGGCGTACAGGCGCCCCTCGCCCACCAGCACCCGCGCCAGCCAAGTGGGGGTGGCCAGCAACGCGAGCGGCGGCATGACGTAGCTGAGCAGCATGTGCTGCACCATGTGCGCCGAGTACAGGTACTCCTCGCTGATGTCGTGCAGCGGCCAGTCGGACCCCACCCACAGCACCGCGATCGCCGCCCCGAACGCCCGCCAGTGACGCCGCTCGATCACCGGTTCGCCGGTACGGGCGACCGCCTTGGGCCCGATCACGCGCACCATGTACACGTAGGCACCCGTGAGGAATGCCACCAGCAACCACACTTCGGGGTGCGGGCTGAACGCCCAGGGGTTGACGTCGATTGGCATCGCGATGATCAGGCTACGGCCCGGCGACCGGGCCGGGGTTGGTCAGCTGTTGAAGAACTTGTACGTCAGCATCACGCCGAGGTACACGCCGAAGGCGAGGATCATCCCGGTGTAGAAGAACACGCTGAACAGCTTGTTGTCGAACTTCAGGTGCATGAAGTACATCACGACGGCGAAGAACTTCACCAGCATCAGGCCGAGCAACAGCGGCAGGAACGCCACGCCGAGGTCGTCGACCATGTAGCTCAGGGCGACCTCGACGGCGGTCACCACCGCCAGCGCGAGCGCCAGCTTCACGTACTTCAGGTCGCTCCAGTGGTCGTCGTGAGCATCGTGCTCATCGTGGGCGTGTTCGGCGCCAGTCAGCGTTTCGGTCATCGCAGTACCTCAGGCCGGGATCAGGTAGACGAGCGTGAAGATCAGGATCCACACGATGTCGACGAAGTGCCAGTACAGGCCGACCATCTCGACGACTTCGGCCTTGTCGCCAGGAATCCGTTGCTTGATGATCATGCCGACGACGGCCAGCAACATGATGATGCCGACCGACACGTGCACGCCGTGGAACCCGGTCAGCGTGTAGAAGCTCGACGAGAACAAGCTGGTGGTGTAGCCCAGGCCTTCGCCGTAGAACGTGGTGAACTCGTAGACCTGGCCGGCGACGAACAGCGACCCGAGCACGGCGGTGACGCACAGCCACAGGTTCGTGTTGCGGTCGTCCTTGCGCTTGGCGGCGGTGACCGCGAGCACCATCGTCAGCGACGACATCAGCAGCACGAACGACGACGCCGACGTGAACGGGATGTCCCACAGCTGGTCGGGCCCGCTCTCGCCCGAATGCCGGCCGCGGTACAGCAGGTACGTGGAGATCAGCCCGCCGAACAGCAGGCATTCCGACCCGAGGAACAGCCACATCGCGAGCTTGTTGTTCGACAGGCCCGTGGACGTGTGGTGTGCGCCCGGCGGCGCGTAGCCGTTCTGGGCGTGGGCGTCGTGGTCGGCGTCGCTGTGGCCAGCGTCGACGGTGAGGGCGGCGTCACTCATGGCTGTCTCCGGCAAGTTCGAGCGCGGTACCCGGGCCGTCGTCGGCTGGTGGGTCGTAGTCGGCCGGCCCGGCAGTGTGCGGCTCGAGCGCCCACCCGAACATCGCCAGCAGCACGATCACGGCACCGACGGGAATCAGCCACAGGCTGAAGATCACGCCGTAGGCCATGATCGGCAACCCGAACGCGAGCACGACCGGCCAGTACGAGGGCGACGGCAGGTGGATGTGGTGGTCGGCGACCGCTTCCTGGCGTTCGATCAACTCTTCGGCGGTGGCCACCTTGACGAAGTCGTGGTGTTCGTCGGTGCCCTGGTCTTCGTACTTGCGGTGGAAGAACTCGTCGAGGTGACCGACCGTGGGCACCGCGTCGAAGTTGTGTTCCTTGGGCGGGCTGGTGGTGAGCCACTCGAGCGCGCGGGCGTCCCACGGGTCGAGCGGGGCCGGACCGGGGCGGTTCTTCGAGAAGTGGGTGTGCCAGATGTTGTACACGAACACCAGCACGCCGATACCCAACACCGCCGACCCGATCGACGAGACCAGGTTCCAGAAGCCGAGGTTGAAGAACCCTTCACCGGCGCGAGCGTCGGTCCACACGTACATACGCCGCGGTTGACCTTGCAGGCCGATGATGTGCATCGGACCGAACGTGAGGTTCATGCCGATGATCATCAGCCAGAAGTTCCACCACCCGAGACGCTCGCTGAGCAGCTTGCCGAACATCTTCGGCCACCAGTAGTAGAACGCCGCGAACAGGCCGAGCACGGCACCACCGAAGATCACGTAGTGGAAGTGGGCGACGATGTAATACGTGTCGGTTTGCTGCGTGTCGGACGGCGCCACGGCGTGGGTGACACCCGACAGGCCGCCGACGGTGAACTCAACGATCAGGCCGATCGCGAACGCCATCGCGACGGTGAAGCGCAGTTTGCCGCCCCACATCGTGAGCGTCCAGTTGACGATCTTGACGCCGGTGGGGATCGCGATCGCCATCGTCGACACCGAGAACACGGCCACCGAGATCGGGCCGAGGCCCGAGGCGAACATGTGGTGCGCCCACACGCCGAAGCCGACGAACCCGATCGCCGCGCCCGAGAACACCACCAGCGGGTAGCCGAACAGCGGCTTCTTCGAGAAGACCGGCAGCACCTCGGAGACGATGCCGAAGGCCGGCAGCACGAGGATGTACACCTCAGGGTGACCGAAGATCCAGAACAGGTGCTGCCACAGCAGCGGGTCGGCACCGAGCGACACGTCGAAGAACGAGGCGTCGAACGAGCGGCTGAACATCAACAGGAACAGCGCCACGGTGATGACCGGCACGGCGAACAGCAGCAGGAACTGCGTCACCAGCGTCATCCACGTGAACACCGGCATCTTCATCAGCGTCATGCCAGGCGCGCGCATGTTGATGACGGTGGCGATCAGGTTGACAGCGCCGGTGAGCGAGGCGATGCCGACGATCTGCAGGCCGAGCCCCCAGAAGTCGATGCCGTTGCCGGGCGAGAACGGCACGGTGGAGTTGGGGGCGTACATGAACCACCCGCCGTCGGCCGCACCGCCGAGGAACCACGACGTGTTCAGGAAGATCGCGCCGAACAGGAAGCACCAGAAGCCGAACGCGTTGATGCGCGGGAACGACACATCGCGGGCACCGATTTGGAGTGGCACGAAGTAGTTCGCCAGGCCGGTGGTCATCGGCATCACGAAGAGGAAGATCATCGTGGTGGCGTGCATCGTGAACATCTGGTTGTACTTGTCGGCGTCGAGGATCTTGCCGTCGGGGCCGGCCAGCTGGGCGCGGATCAACAGCGCCTCGAGGCCCCCGAGCAGGAAGAAGAAGAACGACGCGGCGCCGTACATGATGCCGAGCTTCTTGTGGTCGACCGTGAACACCCACGACTTCCAGCCGGACGACTGCACCGGCCGGCGGAACGAGCCGTAGGTGGACGACGGCGTGACCGGTGCGAGCGCCGGGGCAGCGGAAGGTTCGATCAGTGCCATCGCAAGATCACTTCCGTTCCAGCAGGTAGGCGACCAGCTCGTTCAGCTGATCTTCGGACAGGGCGAGGTACGGCATGCCGCGGACCATCCCGTCGGTCTCCGCGAGCTGGGTGGCGTCGGCGTACATCGGCTTCTTGGCGGGCGCGTCGCGCAGCCACTCCTTCAGTTCGATTTCGTTGAGGCACTCGGCGCTGACCCCTTCGAGGTACAGCTTGCCGAACTCGGCCGGGTCGAGGTCGGGGTCCCAGACGCGCTCGCGGCAGTCGGCGGTAAGCAGGTCCCACGTGGCGCCCGCAAACGTGTTGCGCGTCATCAGGTTGGTGAGGTTCGGCGCCGCACCCGCGTACACGAACTGCTCGGGCTGCGAGATCACCAGCGCGCCATCGGCGTCGACGAGCCCGTCGACCTGGTGGCAGCGGGCGCACTGCTGGATGAACGTCTGCTCGCCGCGGGCGGCCAGGGTGTCGTCGTCGTCGGGGCGGGCGTACGGCTCGAGCTGGTTGTCGAGCCACACCTGGAAGTCGGCCGGGTCGAGGGCGACCACTTCCATGCGCATGTTGGCGTGCGACAGGCCGCAGAACTCGGCGCACTGCCCGGCAAAGATGCCCGGCCGACTGGCCTCGAGGCGCCACGTGTGCACACGCCCCGGCACGACATCGCGCTTGCCGTTGAGCTTGGGGATCCAGAACGAGTGGATCACGTCGCGGCTGGTGGTGCGGATGATGACGTTGGTGTCGGTGGGAATCACCATCTGGCCGCTGGTGACGATCGGCGCGGCCTGGTTGTTGGGCGTGAAGCCGCAGATGTTGCCGGCCGCGTCGACCGGGTAGTCGTATTCCCACCACCACTGCTGGCCGGTGACGTTGACGAAGCAGTCGGCGTCGTCGGTCTTGTTGAGGGCGATCACGGTCGACACCGTCGGCACGGCGATGATCGCCAACAGCAGCGCCGGGAGGGCGATGAAGATGTACTCGAGCCACGCCTTGCCGTGCGTCTGCTCGGGGATCGGCTGGCCGCGGTCCTTGAACTTGAAGATGATGACCAGCACGACCGCGAACACGATCACCCCGACCACACCGGCGATCAGGAAGATCGGCCACTGAAGGTCGTGGATCTGCTGGGCGTTCGGCCCGGCAGGCTTCCAGGTGTCTTGCGGCGCGTTCGAGGCGCAGCCCGCGAGGGCCAGCGCGCCGAGCGCGAGGACCGGGAGCAGGCCCCGGGGCGACGTTGACTTCATAGAACTCATGGGACGACGACCTCGAGCTGTGCGTCGGAACCGGGCACGACGAACGCGTAGCCCGGGTTGCCGGCGGCTTGCACGGCAGCGGTGTTCTGGCCGAGCCGGATCGTGAGGAAGCCGGTGCCACCCTGCTCGACCAGCGCCGTGCAGTAGCGAGCCGGGCCCGACACCTGGGCCTCGGGGTCGTCGAACGTGTCGATCACCAATCGGACTGCGTGCGACGAGGTGTTGCGGAACATGATGTTCGACGGGTTCGCGCGAGGCAGCGTGAGGGCCGCGAAGTCGCCGTCGAACCCGGGCACGTCGGCGTGCAGTGCGGCACCGTCGAACGTGACCTCGGCGGCGACGTTCGACTTGCTCGCCACGGTCTGGCTGGCGCGCTCGTCGGCGTGCGTGTGCTCGTTGCCACACTCGTCGTGCTCGGCAAGCTGGCTCGTCGTCTCGTGGTGGTGGATCTCGCGCTGGCCGTTCAGGCCGGCGAACGCGCCGCCCGCCACCAGGGCGATCGCGGCCACCGAGAACAGGCCGGTGAGCGCGGGCTTGCTGGCCTGCTTGCGCAACCCGATCACGGTGCCGACCGCCAGCACGATCGCAGCGATCACCGAGAAGGCGACCACGGTGGACGACTTCGACGGCAGGCCGAGCATCACCCGGCTGAACGCGTAGACCACGATGCCTGCCCCGGCGGCGCCGGCCACCGGCAGCTCGACCGGATCGACGAGCAGGTCGCGCACGCCGGCGTTGTAGGCCGCGTCGGACGAGGCCCGCTCGCTCCACGCCTGCACCAGCCACTCGAGCGCCCCGGCCACCAGCGCGATCACACCGAGCATGAAGATCGCCTTGTAGGTCACCAGGCCGAGCGTCAGCGTGGCGCCACCGATACCGATCAGCAGCGGCCACAGGCTGTTGCGGGCGGGCGCCTGGGCGGCGGCCGCGGTGGCGAACGCGTCGTGGTCCATCGCCGACACGTTCGAGTCACGGGCGAACACGTTCACGGCGGCCAGCAGGGCCAGGCCGCAGGCCGCCCCCGTGAGGCCGATCGTGCCGAGCGCGCCACCCTGGAACACGCCGTAGAGCGCGGCGAGTGCACCCGCCAGGAGGGTGGAGCCGATGAGCAGTTTGGAACCGGTGGTGAACATCAGATCGACAAGCCGCCGTTACTTGGTGACGTAGACGAGGAACCAGATCGCGGTGTAGGCAGCCGCGGCCCAGTACCAGTAGAGGGCATGGGCAGTGAGGACGTCGGTGTCGGTGAGCCGACCCGACAGCGCCCGGAAGGCAGCGACGACCGAGTACAACAGGCCGATCGCACCGATCACGAAGATCGTGCCGGTCATCGCGTAGAACAGGGCGCCGTAGCCGTCGTCGGCGAGCACGACGCCCATCTGCGACCAGGTGAACGCCTGAGCGTTGAGAAATGCGACGGCGAGCACGCCGCCGACACCGAGCGCCAGCGCGGTGTGGCTGCGGTCGCCGCGGGTGCCCGCGTACACGGCCCACTGGGCGAACAGGCAGATCGACCAGATCGTCATCAACATGACGTTCGTGGCGACCTCGTGGATGATGTAGTCGAGCGGGAACCGGGCACCGCCCGACACCGCCCGCTCGCGCAGCAGCGCCCAGATCGCGAGCATGCCGCCGACCAGCGCCGAGCCACCGAGGCACGCCACGGCGGTGCCGACGAACAGCTGCCGCTTGGGGGCGGCCGGGGCCACGCTGGGCAGTTCGAGTACGGCCGGAGCGGCGCCGGACATCACAGCGTCCCTTCGTAGGACAGGTCGAACGCGGGCTCGGCCGAGGCGACGGTGGGCACGTGCGGGTAGTTGTCGGCGGGGGCCGGCGAGGCGGTGCCCCACTCGATCGTGTGACCCTTGCCGGGGTTCGGCTCGTCGGTGACACCCGACGTGCGCACCTTCAACAGCAGTGCCGCGAAGGCCACCACCGTGAGGGCGATCGCGGCATGGCCGATCAGGCCGAGCACGGCCAACAGCGAGCCGGCGTCGGAGAAGTCGAGCGACAAGAGGCGGGCGACCGCGGCGTCGTCGGTAGGCACCCCGCCCGGCTGGTCGAGCACGCCGCCGACGATGGCCGAACCACCGGCCAGGGCAGCCCCGGCCGCGCCGAGCAGCGCCAGCGGTACGACGTGCAGGGGCGGCACGACCACGCCCCACAACTTGGGTGCCCAGAACACCAGCCCACCCAGCAGCGCCAGCAGCGCGCCGTAGGCCACGAGCAGGGTGGCGCCTTCTTCGAACGCCGTGCCGAGCAGTTCGAGGTTCGTGATGCCCTGCAAGAAGTTGGCGACCAGGCCAAGCATCACCAGGCCGGCCCCGATGAACGCGAACAGGAAGGCCGGGCTGAGGTTCGGCTTGCCGGCCGTGCCGATGCCGGTTTGGGCGGTGAGCCCGCCGAGCGCGAACACGATCAGCAGGCCGAGTAGCGGCAGCCCGGCGAACAGCAGGAACGGCACGGCGCCGTCGACGAACTCGCCGAACGTCTGGTCGGTGCTGAGGCTGACCTCGATCGCGGTCTGCTGGGTCATCGCCGCCAGGGCGGCGACACCGACGAGGGAGATGCCGGCGAAGGCGACGCCGCGCAACTGCTGGCGTGCCCGGAATGTGACCGGGAACAGTTCGGCGGCGACGCCGACCGCGGGTACGGCGAACGCGATCGCGGCAGGCACGGTGAGCAACCAGCCCAGCCAGGCACCGATGCCGGGGGCGCCACGGAAGTTCTGCGAGGCACCCAACCGGTGGTCGACGAACAGGTAGATGACCGTGCCGAACACCACCGGCAGCACCAGCAGCAGGCCGAGCGAGCCGATCAGCGCCGACCAGGCGAACAACGGCACCCGACGCATCGTCATGCCGGGGGCCCGCGCGGTGAGCACCGTGGTGGCGACCGAGGTGGCGGTGGCGGCCAGCCCGAGCGCGGCGAGGCCCAGCCCGGCGAGGAACAGGTCGACCCCGGTGGCGTCGCCGCCGCCGATGCCGCCGTTGCGGCCGAGGGCGACGATGGTGAACGTCAACCCGGCCAGCCAGAAATAGAAGCCGACCAGCGCGACCCGCGGGAACGCAGCCTGGCGGGCGCCTACCTGAAGCGGGGCGACGGCCAGCGCGAGCCCCAACGCGAGCGGCACCAGGCCGCCGACGATCAGGCCGACGCGATACACCTGGAACACCTGGAGCAGCGCGCCGGCTTCCAGCAGGGCAGTGCCGTCGTCGGCGCGTTCCAGGCCGAGCAGCGTGGCGACCACCGCTGCGGCGGCCAGCACGAGCAGCCCGAACCCGGCGTAGAGCCGCCCAATCTTCTTGTGGTCTGGGGAAGTGACCCAGTCGGCGGCCCCGATGAAGAAGGCCGAAATGCTCCCGCTCGCGGCTCCGTCAGCCGACGCGCTGGGCGCGTCGTGGGTCGGTTCGGCCGCGGCGTGAGAAGGGTCGAGCACGGTCTCGGTGGTCATGACGCCCCGCACACTACCGGCCGGTGCTGCTGCCAGCCGAAATCTGGCGGGCGAGTCGCAGCGTTCACGAGTTCACCATCTCAGCGCGCCCTCAACTCACCAGCACGTCGAGCGTCAGCGCCCCGAACAGCAGCGTCACGTACGTGATCGAGAACCCGAACACGCGCATCGACGCGCCCGGGGTGGGGTTTGCACCCAGCCACACGGTGGCGGCCAGGAAGACCAGCCCGGCGGCGGCCGCCGCCACCGTGTAGATCCAGCCCAGGTCGGCCACCGGTATGAGCCAGAGGGTGCAGGCGACCATCGCCGCGGTGTGCACGAACATCTGGCGCACCACGTTCGGGAACGGGGCCACCGCCGGGAGCATCGGCACGTTGGCGGCGCGGTAGTCGTCGGCGTAGCGGAACGCCAGGGCCCACGTGTGCGGGGGCGTCCAGAAGCAGATCACGGCGAACAGCACCCAGGCAGCCAGCGACAGCTCGCCGGTGACCGCCGCCCAACCGACCAGCACAGGTACCGCCCCGGCGGCGCCGCCGATCACGATGTTCTGGCGGCTCGAGCGCTTGAGCCACAGCGAGTACACGCCGACGTAGAACGCGGTGGCGCTGAGGGCCAGCACTGCGGCCAGCAGGTTGGCGCCGGCCCACAGCACGACGAACGCGGCGACCTCGAGCGAGATCGCGAACAGCAACGCCCGGCCCGGCGTGACCGCCCCGGTGACCAGCGGCCGATGGGCGGTGCGCGCCATCAGGCGGTCGATGTCGCGATCGATGTACATGTTGATCGCGTTGGCGCCGCCGGCGGCCAACGTGCCGCCGATCAGGGTCACGACGACCAGCCAGGTCGACGGCCAGCCACCCGCGGCGAGCACCATCGTCGGCACCGTGGTGACCAGCAACAGCTCGATGATCTGCGGCTTGGTGAGGGCGATGTAGGCACCGACCGTCGTGGTGGCCGCGCGACGGGGTCCATGCGCACCGGTGAGTGCCCCCGGCGCCAGCCGCGACGGAACGAGAGGTCGGCTGCCGACGGCCATAGCGGTTGCCCAATCTACCCTCAGGTACCGGAACGGCCCCAACGACGGCCCAACAGGTGCCCCAACGGCTGTCAGGGTGCCGCGCGTCACCCGGCCGCCCCGGCCCGGCACACTGGTGCGGTGCCGACCGTGCTCGAACCGACCCGGGTCATCGAACCTGGCGCCGACGAGCAGGTCGCGCCCGACCATCCGTGGATCGTGATCGTGTGGAACGACCCGGTCAACCTGATGAGCTACGTGACGTTCGTGCTCCAGAAGCTGTTCGGGTACTCGCTCGAGAAGGCCACCGAGCTGATGCTCGACGTGCACCACAAGGGCAAAGCGGTGGTGGCCAACGGCACCCGCGAGCAAGCCGAGATGCACGTGTTCCGCCTGCACGAGCACGGCTTGTGGGCCTCGATGGAGAAAGACGGCCCCTCCGATGGTTGAGCTGCTCCCCGTCCCGGTGGTTGAGCCTGTCGAAACCAGGGACCCACGATGATCCGGTTCCGGGCGCCGATCCGGCGCGATGGGGACGGGTTCGTCGTCGCCTTGTCGCCCGACGAGGCCGAGCTGGTGCAGCGCCTACTCGGCGAGCTGGGCGAGTTGCTGGCGAGCGACGCGCCGAGCCCGCTGACCGAGCGGCTGTTCCCGGTGGTCCACCCCGACGACCCCGAGCAAGAGGCCGAGTACCAGCGCTGGATGCGCCCCGAGCTGGTGCAGTCGAAGTTGACCGCGATCGCGACGGTCGACGCCGCGTTGACCGGCGACGGGCGCCTCGACGAGGGTGGCCTGCTGGCGTTCATGCAAGGTGTCAACTCGGTCCGCCTGGTGCTCGGGGCGATGCTCGACATCACCGACGAGGAACAGCCCGACGAAGACGACGACGAAGCGCCCTACGAGATGCAGCTCTACGTCTACCTCAGCTGGCTGCTCGAATGGTCCGTCCGCGCGATGACCAACCAATAGCCGCGAGTACACCAGTCGACGACCGGTGGTGACGGTGGTCGCGTGCCGGGCTCTGCCCGGTGTATCGAGACCACACCTACCCGTCGAAACGAACCAAGCGCGACACGGCTTCGTCGAGCACGTCGAGGCGCTTGCAGCAGGCGAAGCGCACGAGGTGCTTACCGTGCTCGGGGTGGGCGTAGAACACCTCGTTGGGGATCGCCACCACGCCGGCACGGCGGGGTAGGTCGAGGCAGAACGCGCGCCCGTCACCGTCGGGCCGCACGGGCCGGATGTCGACGGTGGTGAAGTAGGTGGCCTCGGGACGGTAGGCGGCGAACCCGGCCGCGACCAGTCCGTCGAACAGCCGGTCGCGCTTGGCTTCGAGGTCGGCTGCGATGCCGGCGTAGAAGCTGTCGGGTAGGCCGAGGCCGACCGCGATCGCCGGCTGGAACGGGCCGGCGTTCACGTAGGTGAGGAACTGCTTGGCCATCGTGGCCGCACGCACGATGGCCGCCGGGCCGCTGAACCAGCCGACCTTCCAGCCGGTGGTGTTGAACGTCTTGCCGCCCGACGAGATGGTGAGCGTGCGCTCGGCCATGCCCGGCAGTGTGGCCATCGGCACGTGCTCGGCACCGGTGAACACGAGGTGCTCGTACACCTCATCGGTGACGATCACCGCCTCGTGCTCGGCCGCCAGCTCGCCGATCAGCGTCAGCTCGTCGCGGGTGAACACCTTGCCGGTGGGGTTGTGCGGCGTGTTGACCAACACCAGCTTCGTGCGCGTCGAGAACGCGGCCCGCAGCTCGTCGGGGTCGAACGCGTACGTGCCCTCGCTGGCTGCATCGCCGGGCCGCAGTACCACCGGCTTGGCAACGCCCCCGGCGAGCGCGATGCACGCCTGGTAGCTGTCGTACATCGGCTCGAACAGCACCACCTCGTCGCCCGCGTCGAGCATGCCCAACAGGGCCCCGGCGAGCGCCTCGGTGGCACCGGCGGTGACGACGACATCGCTGGCCGGGTCGAGTTCGAGCCCGTAGAACCGGCGCTGGTGATCGGCGATCGCCTGGCGCAGCACCGGCAGGCCGGGGCCGGGTGGATACTGGTTGAACCCGTCGCGGATCGCGGCGACCGCGGCATCGAGCACCTCGGGTGGGCCGTCCGTGTCGGGGAACCCCTGACCGAGGTTGATCGAATCGGTCTCGACCGCCAGCGCCGACATCTCGGCGAAGATCGTGGTACCGAAGCCGGCCAGCTTCCGGGTCAGGGGGTCACGCGCCACGAACCGAGCGTACGCGTTGCTCCGGGTCCCGGTGGCTTCCTCAGACCCATTCGGTGGGGACGTGGTCGGGGACGTGGGTGGTGCCGGCCACGACACAGCCCGCACCGGTGCGCTTGGCGTGGTACATCGCCGCGTCGGCCGACTCAAGCAGTGCCGCCAACCGGTCGCCGTGGCGCGGCCAGAACGCGACCCCCACCGACGCGCCCACGCGCACCGACTCGCGGGCGCTGTCGATGCGGGTGCGGCCACCGATCAGCGCGGCGATCTCGGTGCCGCGGCGCTGGCCCATGTCGGCATCGACCACGCCGGGCATCGCGACGACGAACTCGTCACCACCCCAGCGGGCGACGAGGTCGCCCGAGCGGGTGCCCCGCGCCAACCGCTCGGCGACCGCCTGGAGCACCTCGTCGCCGGCCTGATGGCCGTACGAGTCGTTGATCGACTTGAAGCCGTTGAGGTCGAACAGCAGCAACGCGAACCCGCGACCCGTGCGTTCCGACTGGGCGATCAGGTCGCCGACCCGGCGCTCGAACTCGCTGCGGTTGGGCAATCGTGTGAGCTGGTCGGTGCTCGCCCGCTCGACCAGGCTGCGCTGCTCGAAGAACGCGGTGAAGCCGGCGAGCATCAACAAGATCGCGGCCAACACACCGAGGATCAGGAACAGGTTCGCCTCCGAGCTGGGGATCGACACCCCGTCGGCGGTCGCCGCCACCACGTACACCCCGGCGATGTCGCTGAGGCCCACGGCCGACTGGCGCACGCCGTCGGCGACCACGAACTGGCCGAGCCGGGCACCCTCGGGCAGCGAGTCGGTGACCCAGACACGGACACCGTCGGTGACGACCGCTTCGAACAACGCGACCGGGTCGGCCCGCACGAGCACGCTCACCTGCGCGCCGTCGGCGTCGATGCTCACGACGCCGCCGTTGACACCGACGGCCGCCCGGGTGGCAATCAGCCCGGCCAGCCGGCGCTCGATCCGGTCGGACTGCTCGGTGGTGCTCGGCCGGGCGCCGGTACCGCCGCACCTGGCGACACCGTCACCGACCTGACCACCAGTCGAGTTGGCGGCCACCACGCACACGCCCAGGTGAGGCGCCCGCCCGACGATCGACTCCAGCGTGGCTGCGGGGTCGGAGCCGGCCTCGGTCGCCACCGCGATCGCGTCGATCAACGACTCGACCCGCTCGGCAGCACGCTCGGCCGACGAGGTCAGCGAGACATCGCGCTCGTGGCCGAGTTGGGCGCGCCGGAAGAAGTACCCCACCGTCAGGGACACGACGAGTACCAGGCTGAAGAACAGCGCCAGCTTGCGGAGCAGGCTCACACGAGTGTTATCGGCCGTCGCAGCGGACTCTGAAACAGACCTCGATCAAGTTTGCGCAGAACTGTGCAAAGTCACCTGCACGCGGCCCGGTCCGGCTCAACGACCATGGTGGTTGAGCCTGTCGAAACCACCTTTTGGTTTGCTAGTCGCTGGCGGGCAGCGGCTTGGCTTCCTTCAGGCCGAGCAGCTCGCCAGCCACCGCCGGCGCCGCGGCACCGGCGCGGGTGACCAGCAGTTCGATCGTGCCGCCCGCGTCGGTGTAGCGCTTGCCCATCGCGACACCACCGTCGTGGCCTTCGGCCGGTGTGCCGTCGGTGCGCTCGTCGGCGCTGAGCACCGCGGCGACGCCACCGATCGTCAACTCGATCGGGTCGGCCGGGGCCTTGACGGCGATCATCTCGGTGGCGTCGATCGCGCTGTACAGGCGGGTTCCGGGCTTCAGGGTCAGCGGCATGGTTCGGTTCTCCTCGTGACGGTCAGTCGGCGTGGGCGGCGAGCTCTTGCTGCACCACGCGGCGCAGCAGCTTGCCGGTGTCGGTGTGTGGGAGTTGCTCGCGGAACTCAATCGTGTCGGGCGTCTTCGAGCCGCGCAGCGTGGTGCGCACGAGCTGGCGCAGTTCGTCGGTACCGACCACTTCGCCGGCGCGCAACACGACCGCCGCAGCGAGGCGCTGGCCCCACTCGTCGTCGGGCACGCCGACCACGCACGCCTCTGCGACCGCCGGGTGCGTCAGCAGCACCTCTTCGATCTCGGCCGGGGCGATGTTCTCGCCACCGCGGATGATGGTGTCGTCGGCGCGGCCTTCGATGTAGAGGTAGCCCTCGGGGTCGACGTAGCCGCGGTCGCGGGTGCAGAACCAGCCCTGCTCGTCGAGCACCGAACCGCTCGCGTACTCACCCGAGATCTGCTCGCCGCGCAGGTACACCATGCCGGGTTCGCCGGCGGGCAGCGGTCGATCGTCGTCGTCGCGGACCTCGATCTCGACGGTGGGCAGCACCTGGCCGGCCGACGCCAGGCGCGAGCGCACGACCGGGTCGTCGCTGGCAATCGCCGCGCGATGGTCGTCAGGGCCGAGGATCGCGATCGTCGAGGCCGTCTCGGTGAGGCCGTAGGCGTTGACGAAGCCCACCTCGGGAAAGCGTTCAAGCGCCTCGCGCAGCACCCGCTCCGACACCTTGGCGCCGCCGTACGACAGCGCCCGTAGTGACGGCACGTCGGCCGGACCGGGGCCCTGTTCGGTGACCGCGTCGACGATCCGGGCGAGCATGGTGGGCACCACCATCGCGTTCGTGACGTGCTCGTCGCGGACGGTGTCGAGCCACACCTTCGGGTCGAACGCCTGGAGATAGACGATGCGCCGGCCGGCGAACGTGTTCGACAGCATGTTGGTGAGCCCGGCGACGTGGTACGGCGGCACCGACACCAGCACCGCCTCGTCGTCGCCGGCGCCACCGAACTCGACCGCGCCGAGCAGGTAGGCCATCAGGTGGCGGTGCCGCAGCAGCGCCGACTTGGGGGCCGCGGTGGTACCGCTGGTGTAGAGCACGACCGCGACCGCGTCGTCGTCGAACGGCGGGTCGCCCGGCTTCGGGTCGGCCGGCAGCGTCGCCAGCCACTCGTCGAACACGACCACCCGGTCGGCGCCGGTGACGCGCGGTGCGGTCGCCGCGTCGGCCAGCACCAGCGCGCCCGGCTGGCGCTCGACGAGCGCGTTCAGTTGGGCGTCGTCGAGCCGGTAGTTGACCGGCACGAACGGCACGCCGGCCCAGGCCGCCGAGAACAGGGCCACGGGCAGCAGCGGGTGGTTCTCGCCCACGTACACGAGCGCCGGGTACCCGTCGAGCGCGGCCGCGCCGCGCTTGGCGAGCGACCCGAGGTCGGCACCGGTGACCGGCGCCTCGCGGCTGCCCAGCAACACGCGGTCGGAGAACCCCGACTCGACCATCTCCACCATCGCCGACAAATGCACGTCGACAGCGTACGAGTTGACCGGCGCCCGCTCCCAAGCGTCAGCGACCGTGACACGGCCCGGTTCACAGGCCGAGGCGGGCGGCGACGCGTTGCCACGAGCCGGCGGCGTCGGCGATGTCGAACCAGATCGCCGCCAGACCCGCCTCCTCGGCGCCGACGACGTTGACGGGCTGGTCGTCGACGAACAGCACACGCGCGGGGTCGACATCGCCGAACTGGTCGAGCGCCAGCCGGTAGGCCCGCGGGTCGGGCTTCAGGAAGCCGGCGTGCGAGCAGTCGACGACGTGGTCGAGTTCACGAAGGAAGCCGATGCGGGCGACCCACTCGTCGCCGTGGAACGCGCGCAGGTCGTTGGTGAGCACCGACACGCCCAGCCCTGCCACGCGGGCGCGAGCGACGACGTCGGCGGCCTCGGGCCGGATCAACACGTCGCCGGGTGCGTCGTAGGCGACGTTCATGTAGCCGCGCACGTCGAGGTCGACGCCGGCCGTGGCCGCCACCTCGGCCGCCCGTAGCGCCCAGTAATCGCGCTCGGTGATGCCGCCATCAGCGATCGACTCGGCGTAGAGCGCGTCGCCCGTCGGGTCGAGCGGGCCCATCCACGTGAACGTGCCCGGCGCCAGACCGAAGTGCTGCTCGACCACGCGGTGCAGCTCCACCGGCGACACGAGACACACGCCACCGAAGTCGAGCAGCAGCACGTCGTATTCGCGTCGCGCGGCAGTGGTTTCGACAGGCTCAACCACCTTGGCCACCGGTGGTTGAGCTTGACGAAACCACCTTGGGGTCAGTCACCTCGTGTCCAATCGCGTGCGTGGGCGAGCAGGTGTTCGCGCAGCGGAACCGGGGGTGGCGGCTCGGGAAGGTCGACCAGCACCTCGCCGTCGACGATCGTGACCGGGTGGGTGTCGAGCCGGCCGGTGCCGTTGCGGCATGTGCCATCGGCGACGTCGTAGCGCCAGAAGTGCAGCGGGCACGTCAGCACGCCGTCGCGCACCCACGCCCCGTCGAGCGGCGACGCCTGGTGCAGGCACTGGTTGCGATAGGCGCACACCTCTGCGCCGACCCGCACGACGACCGCCCGCCCGTCGCCGAACGCGACGGCGCGCCGTTCGGGCAGCGCCTCGAGCCGACCGGCGGGCACCAACATGTCAGGCGCTCACCCGCACCGGGTGCCCGAGCCGGCGGGTGATCGCCGCTGCGGCTTCCATCGTGGCGTGAGCGAAGCGCAACTCGTCGGGTTCGAGCCGTTCGGCCGGGCCGGCGACGCTGATCGCCGCGACCGTGCGCCGCGAGCGGTCGCGGATGGGCGCGGCGAACGAGATCACCCCCACCTCGGACTCGCGGCGGTTGCACGCGTAGCCGCGGCGGCGGGTGTCGTCGAGGTCGGCGCGCAAGGCGGCCTCGGTGGTGATGGTGTGCGGCGTGACGCGCGGCAGCTTCCAGCCCTTCAGGGCGCGGTCGGCAACCTGGGGTGACGAGAACGCCAGCAGCGCCTTACCGCACCCGGTGCAATGCGCCGAGTTGCGGCGCCCCACCTCGAGGAACAGGCGCAGCGTGTGCGGGCTGTCGAGACGTTCGATGTACACCACCTCGCGGCCGTCGAGCACGGCCACCTGCACGGTCTCGCCGGTGAGGTTGCGCAACTCGGTCATCGGCGGCAGCACGGCCTCGTGCAGGTCGAGCGGCTGCACCGCGGCGGCCAGGTCGAACACGGCCAGGCCGAGCCGGTAGCGGCCGGTTTCGACGTCTTGTTCGAGCAGACCCTCGTCGGTCAGTGTGGCCAGCAGGCGGTGCGCGGTCGACTTGGCGATGCCCAGCCGGCGGGCCAGGTCGGACACGCCCCACTCGCGCTCGTTGGCGGTGAACGAGCGCAGCACGCGCGCCGCGTTGGCCACCGAACCGAGCGTGCCGGTGCGCACGATGCCGTCGCTGTTCACGACGCGTGTCCGCTGTTCATGGTGCGTATCGTAGTGTTCCGTCCCGCCGGGCGGGACAGCTTCCCGTTGTGCGGAACGGTCGGCTTACGGTTCTGCGCATGGGCGTTCTCCGTCTGTCGCACGTCGACATCAGTGTTCCCGACCTCGAGTTGGCCGCCGCCTACTACACCCAGGTGCTCGGGCTCGAGCTCACCGAACGCACCGACGACCGGTTGTTTCTCAAGTGCTGGGACGAACGCGATCACCACTGCCTGAGCATCCGCTACGACCCGCGGGTGGGCATCGACCGGTTCAGCTTCAAGGTCGAACACGAGGACGACCTCGACACGATCGAGTCGCGGGTGCAGCGCTACGGCGTGGCCGTCGAGCGGGTCAGCAAGGGCGACGAGGTCGGGCAGGGCGAGTCGATCCGGTTCGAGACGCCGTCGGGGCACGAGATGGAGCTGGTGCACGACGTCGTCAAGGTCGGCGGGCGGCTGCCGCTCGTGAACCCGTGGCCGGTCCCGCAGGGCCTGGTGGGCATCGCCCCGCCGCGCCTCGACCACGTGCTGATCCACGCCGAGGAGGTCGGTGAGATGGTGCGCTTCATGCGCACCACGATGGGCTTCCACCTCACCGAGCAGATCCTGTCGGGCGAGGGCCACATGATCGGGGCGTTCCTGCAGCGCTCGGGCCGGCCCCACGACATCGCCGTCATCCAGGGCCCGAACGGGGCGCTGCACCACTTCTCGTTCTGGCTCGACGACTGGGACCACGTGCGCCGGGCCGCCGACGTGCTGGCGTACAACGCGATCTCGATCGACATCGGGCCGACCCGCCACGGCATCACCCGCGGCAACACGATCTACTTCTTCGACCCGATGGGCACCCGCAACGAGGTGTTCACGGGCGGCTACCACGCCGACCCCGACTTCCCCACCATCACCTGGACCGAAGACAACCTCGGCCGGGCGATCTTCTACTACGAGGGCAAGGACAACGGTCGCTTCCTCACGGTGCACACATGAGCC
Organism: Ilumatobacter sp.; assembly: GCA_035556435.1. GTDB lineage: Bacteria > Actinomycetota > Acidimicrobiia > Acidimicrobiales > Ilumatobacteraceae > Ilumatobacter. The sequence continues at coordinate 134,679 of DATMEY010000038.1, forward strand.
GCAACACGTTGCATTCAACCTGGATCCACCGATCGCTGCGGTCGCTCGCCGGCGTTGCCCGAGCACACGACGGTTTGCTTCCACCTTGGCCTTGGTGCACCGCCAGCGACGGCCAGCCTGCGTGGCGCTTGAACGCAAAGTGTTACGGAGCCTGGATTCGCCGGGATGGCGGCGAGGAACGAGTCGCCAGATCGGTGGATCCAGGTTCAAGCGCCACGCAGGCTGGGCTGCTCCACAGGTCGCTCTCCGGGTCCGCGCCGCACACGGCCAGCACTCAGGAGCCGACTCACGGCCAGGGCACCGGAGGTCCACGATGAGCAGCGACGCATTCGCGAACCGGGCCGAGGTCGCGGGCGGGTTGCCTGATCAAGATCGCGGCATCTTGCGGCTGTCGCATGCCGAGGTGCGCGTGCCCGACCTGGAGTTGGCGCTCGCCTACTACGTCGAGGTGGTCGGCCTGGTCGAGGTGGCCCGCGACGGCGACCGGGCGTTCCTCAAGGGCTGGGACGAGCACCAGCACCACTCGCTGGTGCTCACCGCAGCACCCACCTACGGTTTGGAAAGCCTGGGGTTCAAGGTCGCCAGCCGCGCCAGCCTCGACCACCTCGCCGGCCGGGTCGCGGCCACCGGCATCGCCGTCGGCTGGCACGCGCCCGGCGAACTCGGCCCGGGCAGCGGCACCACCGCCCGGTTCACCGCCCCGAGCGGGCACGTGATCGACCTCGTCGACGGCATGGCCCAGGTGGGCAACGGCATGCCGCGCCTCAACCCGCCGATCGGGCCCGAGCAACTGGGCGGCATGCACCCGCCCCGGATCGATCACATCTTCTTGATGTGCGAAGACGTCGACGGGGTCACCGACTTCTTCCGTGACGTGCTCGGGTTCCGCCTCACCGAGCAGATCATCGCCGACGACGGGCACCAGCTGGCGACGTTCCTCGAACGCTCGCACACGGCCCACGACATCGCCTTCCTCACCGGCCCGAACGGTGGGTTCCACCACGTCGCGTTCTGGGTCGACGAGTGGCACGACCTGCGCCGCGGCGCCGACCTGTGCGCCTATCACGGCATCACCGTCGATGCCGGGCCGACCCGCCACGGCGCCACCCGCGGGTGCGGGCTGTACTTCTTCGACCCGGCCGGCAACCGCAACGAGCTGTACACCGGCGGCTATTGGTTCGACCCCGACGACGAGGTCACCACCTGGACCGAGGCCGAGATGGGCCGGGCGATCTTCTACTACCAGGGCAAGGTCGACCCGGCCTTCATGACGGTGCACTCATGACCGACACGCGGCCGCCGACCGGGCCCACGCCGTCGAGCAGCACCCGAATCGACGCGCCGATGTACGTCGCCCGCTACCGCGAGCGTGAACACGCGCGCCAGGTCGACACCGACGAGCACGCCGACGACACGGCCCTGCCGCTCTACGTCCGCAACTTCCGCGCCCGCACGACGAACGGCCACGCGGGCCACGCCGGGCCGATGGTCGCCCCAACCACGCCGCTGTGGGAGCGGGCCAGCCTCGAGGTGCAGCGGGCGCTCACCGAGGACAACCGCAACAAGGAGATCTCACCGCCACCCGAAGCGCGTCAAGAAGTGGCCAACGACTGCTTCCTGATCCGCCACGGCGAGACCCAGGGCTACTCGACCGACTCGGGGCTGACCCCGCAGGGCGCCTGGCAGGCCCACACCTACGGCCACACGCTGGCCAAGCGGATCAAGTCGGGCGAGACGGTGGTGTTCCGTCACGCGCGCACGAACCGCGCCCGCGAAACGGCCGAGCACGTGCACCGCGGGCTGGTCGACGGGTTGGCACAGTTCGAGAAGCAGCTCACGATCGTCGAGCCCGAACCCGCCGACGAGTTTCGCAACTTCCAGTTCGTGGCGCCCGACGGCCTGCGCGACGTCACCGCCGCGTTCCGTCACTACTACGCCGTGCGCGAGGACTACGAGCGTCGCGCCGAGGGCGAGCGGCCTGTGTGGCTGCGCGAGATGGACCGGTTCTGGACCACCCAGCAGGGCGGCGGCGACCCGATCCAGCACTGGTTGACGGTGCCGTTGATCCATTTCGAGCCGCCGAGTATGTGCGTGCGCCGGTTCTGGGCCGGCATCAACCGGCTCAGCGCCGAGTTCCCGGGGGCGCGGCTGGCGATCGCTACCCACTCGGGCCCGATCCGGGCGTTCGCCGTGTCGGCGCTGGGCTACGACCCCGGCGAGCCGTACAACACCGAGCACGTGCGGGTGAAGATCCTCGCCGGGCGCCGCCAGGCGATGGTGGCGTACCGCAACCGGGTGCAGGAAACGCAGGTGCCCGACATCGACGCGCTGCCACGCTGGGGCGTGGTCGACGAGTGGACGCCGGCCGGGGAGCCAGCAGGGTGAAGTGACGGTGGGGGCCGTGAAGGGGGAACACCGATGTGCAAGCAATGCCCGGTCGTGGACTGGGACTCGATCGCAACCGTCGCCGCGTTCGGCGGCGTACCGAACGTGGGGGGAGTCATGAGCGACATGATCGTGTGGTACGACCGGTACGACCGGGCCACCAAGCCGCGCGTCGGCGGCAAGAACGCCAGCCTCGGCGAGTTGATGATGGCCGACCTGCCGGTGCCGCCCGGGTTCGCCGTCACCACCGACGCCTATCAGCAGATGTGGCGCAACACCGCGCTGGTCGAGGCGATCAACGACGAGTTGCGCGGCATCGACCACGACGACGCCCGCGCCAACATCGACACGTCGGCCCGGATCCGCAAGCTGATCGAGGCCGAGCCACTCGACGACGAGGTCGTCACCGCCGTCGCCGACAGCTACCAGGCGCTGTGCGACTTCTGCGAGGTCGCCGACCTGCCGGTGGCGGTCCGCTCGTCGGCCACCGCCGAAGACCTGCCCGACGCATCGTTCGCCGGACAGCAGGACACGTTCTTGTGGGTCAAGGGCGCCGATGCCGTGCTCGACAACGTGCGCCGCTGCTGGTCGTCGCTGTTTACCGACCGGGCGATCGCCTACCGCCACGCGATGGGCTACCTGCACACGTCGATCTCGATGTCGGTCGGCATCCAGAAGATGGTCGACCCGGTGTGCGCGGGGGTCGCGTTCACGCTCAACCCGGCCAACGGCGACCGCTCGCAGGTCGCGATCGACGCCTCGTGGGGGCTCGGCGAGATGGTCGTGTCGGGCGAGGTCACCCCCGACAACTTCCTCGTCGACAAGGTGATCCACGAGATCGTCAGCCGACGCATCTCCGACAAGCACGAAGAGCTCGTGCTCGGCGACGACGGCGAAGTCCACCGCGCCGAGGTGGCCGCCGAACGGCGCACGGCCCCGTGCCTCACCGACGACCAGTTGCGTGCGGTCGCCGCGCTCGCCCGCCGGGCAGAACGGCACTACGGCTGCCCGCAAGACGTCGAGTGGGCGATCGACCGGCACCTGCCCGACGGCTTCGACGTGGTCCTGCTCCAGAGCCGCCCCGAGACGGTGTGGTCGCAGAAGCCGGTCGAGCCGATCGCAGCCCGCACCGACCCGATGCGCTCGATCGTGTCGACCCTGATGGCCCCGATGTACAGCAAGCCCGGATGAGCCGCACCGCTCAGCCCAACACCCGCCACGACGCTCACCAGCCACCTCCCACCCCGACCATGATCCGCACACTTGTCCGAGGGGGACACCAACCATGACCGAACGCCGATTCCCGAGCCCGTTCGACGTCGAGCCGCCCGCGGGCGACATCGACGGATGGGAGCAGCTGTATCCGTACTCGGTGGTGTTCTCGGAGGGCCGCCGCGAGTACGAGGAGGGCCGCTTCTGGTTCCAGGACTCGATGCACTGGGGTGCGGCGATGACCCCGTGGGACTCGACCCACCTCGAGTACGCGATCGCCTCGCTGGGCCAGTTCAACAGCCGCCACTACCGCATCCCGCCGGCCGACGGCATCGACTTCCGGGTGCTCTACGGCTACCCGTACTTCTCGCCGGTCACGATCGACGACCCGGCCCGCATCGAGGCCCGGGTGCCCGAGTTCGTCGAGCGCGCCGGGCACTACTTCGCCAACTGGAACGAGCTCTACGAGCAGTGGCTGGTGAAGGTCAAGGAGAACATCGACGCGATCGACGCGATCGACTTCTCGCCGCTGCCCGAGATGGAACCGCTCGACGTGATCACGTCGGGCCGCGGGATCGGCTCGGGGTGGGACCTGCAAGAGCAATACCACCGCTTCAAGGACCTCAACCTGCGCACGTGGCAGTACCACTTCGAGTTCCTCAACCTCGGCTACGCCGCGTACCTCGACTACTTCGGGTTCTGCAAGCAGGCCTGGCCGACCATCCCCGACCTGGCGATCGCCCGCATGGTCGCCGGCGTCGAGGTCGACCTGTTCAAGCCGAACGAGAAGCTCAAGGAGCTCGCCAAGCTGGCCGTCGAGCTGGGCCTGGCCCGCGTGTTCGACACGCCCGACGACCTCGACGGCATCGCTTCGGCGCTGGCCGGCCAGCCGGGCGGCGACAAGTGGTCGGCGGCGTGGGACGAGGCCGCCGACCCGTGGTTCAACTTCAGCTCGGGGACCGGCTTCTACTACTACGACAAGGTCTGGATCGACTACCCCGAGATCCCGTACGCGTTCATCCGCGACTACATCACCAAGATCGAGGCCGGCGTCGACATCAGCCGCCCGATCGACGAGATCATCGCCGAGCGCGACCGGATCGTCGCCGAGTACTCCGAGCTGCTCCTGACCGACGAGGACCGGGCCACGTTCCAGGGCAAGCTCGGCCTGGCCCGCACCGTGTTCCCGTACGTCGAGAACCACAACTTCTACATCGAGCACTGGACGATGAGCCGGTTCTGGCGCAAGCTCCGCGAGCTGGGTGAGGTCGTTGCCAAGGAAGGCTTCATCGACGACCCGCAAGACGTCGTCTACTTCCGCCGCGACGAGCTCGACGAGGTGCTGTGGGACATGTACTCGGGGTGGGCGGTCAACGCCCCGACCGCCGGGCCGACCTACTGGCCGCCCAAGATCGCCCGCCGCAAGGAGATCGTCGAGCGCTTCCAGGCATGGCCGGCGCCCAAGGCGCTCGGCGCCGCGCCCGACGTCGTCACCGAGCCGTTCACGATCATGCTGTGGGGCATCACGTCCGACTCGGTGAAGGGCTGGCTCGGCAGCGACACCGACGACGGCACCACCCTGTCGGGCATGGCCGCTTCGCCCGGCGTGGTCGAGGGCGTCGCCCGGCTCGTGTTCAGCGCCGCCGACATCGGCGACGTACGCGACGGCGACATCCTCGTCGCCCCGATCACCGCTCCGAGCTGGGCACCGGTGTTCCCGAAGATCAAGGCGTGCGTCACCGACATCGGCGGGATGATGAGCCACGCCGCGATCGTGTGCCGCGAGTACGGCGTGCCGGCCGTCACCGGCACCGGGTTCGGCACCAACCGGATCCGCACCGGCCAACGCATCCGTGTCGACGGCGCGGCCGGCACCGTCGAGTTGCTCGACTGACGCACCGACCCCATCGAGGAGGCTTCACCATGCTCACGCAGGAACAGAACGACGAACTGACCCGCATCGGCCCCGGCACGCGCATGGGCGCGCTGCTGCGGCAGTACTGGTACCCGGTCGCGTTCGTCCGCGAGCTCGACGAGTTCCCGGTCCGCCAGGTGCGGCTGCTGGGCGAGAACTTCGCGCTCTACAAGACGCCCGACGGCAACTACGGCATCGTGCACGAGCGGTGCCCGCACCGCGGCGCCTCGCTGGTGTACGGCATCGTCGAGGAGGGCGGGCTGCGGTGCGGCTACCACGGCTGGAAGTTCGACCACGACGGCACGTGCGTCGACATCCTCGCCGAGCCAGACGCGTCGCCGAAGTTCAAGCAGAACGTGTGCGTGCGCGCCGGGCGCGCCCAGGCGCTGGGCGGTCTGGTGTTCGCCTACATCGGCGACGGGCCGGCGCCCGAGTTGCCGCGCTACGAGGCGTTCGTGATGGACGGCCTGCGCGACGTGGGCCACGCGATGCTCGAGTGCAACTGGCTGCAGATCATGGAGAACGCGGTCGACCCGTATCACGTCGAGGCGCTGCACGGGAACTACTTCGCCTTCATCGCCGCCCAGAACGGCATGCCGATGCCCGGCAGCTTCGTCAACAAGCACGAGCGGGTCGCCTTCGACCCGTTCGACCACGGCATCATCAAGCGCCGCCTGCTGGTGGGCCAGGACGAGAACAGCGACGACTGGAAGATCGGCCACCCGCTGGTGTTCCCGTACCAGATGTGGGTGGGCGGCAACGGCGTGTTCCAGATGCAGATCCGGGTGCCGGTCGACGACACGCACACGTGGAAGCTGTTCTACACCGTGCACGCGCCCGAGGGTGGCGAGCCGGTCGAGCAGCACTACCCCGCCGACTACGAGATCCCCTACGTCGACGACCGGGGCCGCCACATCGTCGACTACATCGAGGGCCAGGACATCATGGCCTGGGTGACCCAGGGCGAGATCGCCGACCGCACGATCGAGAACATCACCAAGTCCGACCTGGGCGTCGTGGCCCTGCGCAAGATGTTCCGCGAGGCGATGGATGCCGTGGAAGCCGGACGCGACCCGGTGGCGGTGGTTCGCGAACCCCACGACGTCATCCGGCTGCCGCTGGAACGCTCGAAGTTCGGTCGCGGCGCCCAGTTCGCGATCGACTGGATCGACAACGGATCGATGCGCTACTCGCCGATCCGCGACGACATGAAGAAGCTCCACATCGACGCCGAAGCGGCGCGCGCCGTAGCGACGTGAGCCTCGATCACACGCTCTGGGCGCGGTACCTGCACGATGCGGCCATCGAGCGGCGTGAGGTCGCGGCGATCACCAAGAAGGTGCCCGGCCTGTCGCTCGACGCCGCCTACGCGATCCAGGACGCGCTGGTGGCCAGTTGGGTCGCCGGCGGCGACGCGCTGGCGGGCGCCAAGCTCGGGCTGACGTCGAAGGCCAAGCAGCAGCAGATGGGCGTCGACGAGCCGGCGTACGGCGCGGTGCTGGCGTCGTCGGTGCTCGGCGCGCGTGCCGAGGTCGCGGTGGCCGAGCTGATCCATCCGCGGGTGGAACCCGAGTTCGTGTTCGTGATCGGCACCGAACTGGCCGGGCCGGACGTGACCGCCGACGACGTGCTCGACGCCACCGAGCGCGTGGTCGGCGGCGTCGAGGTGATCGACTCGCGGTACGAGAAGTTCTCGTTCACGCTGCCCGACGTGATTGCCGACCAGACGTCGGCCGCCCGCATCGCCATCGGTACGGCCGGAGTAGCCCCGCGCGACGTCGACCTGGCCACGATCGAGTGCACGTTCACCGTCGATGGCGTGGTGACCGGTCGTGCCACCGGGGCGGCGTTGCTCGGCAGCCCAGCCGAGTGCGTGGCGCTGCTGGTGCGCCACCTCGCCCGCTCGGGTCGCGGGCTGGAAGCCGGGTGGGTCGTGCCGGCCGGCGCCCCCACCGACGCCCAGCCACTGGCCCGTGGCACGATGGCGGTCGCCAGCTACAGCCATCTCGGCGACGTCACCGTCACCGGGGTGTGAGGAGGATCATGCCGCTCGTCAACATCCACATGGCCAAAGGCCGCAGCGCCGACCAGAAGCGAGCACTGATGACGGCGATCACCGACGCCGTTGTCGACACGTTGGCCGCCCCGCGCGACTCGGTACGGGTCTGGATCAGCGAGATGGACGACACCGACTACATGGCCGCCGGCGAACTCATCGCCGACAAACGCGCCCGCCTGGACGCCCAAGATGGCTGAGCCCACCCCGAAGGTGGTTGAGCCTGTCGAAACCATCCGCACCGTCGCCGACGCGCTCTGGCAGGCCGACCGGACGCGCACCCCGATCCCCCCGGTGCACGTGCAGCTCGGCACCACCACCGACCTTGACGTTGCCTACGCCGTCCAGCAGCTCAACACCGACCGAGCGGTGGCCGCCGGCCGCAAGATCTCAGGTCGCAAGATCGGCGTCACCTCCAAGGCTGTGCAGGACCAGATCGGTGTCGACCAGCCCGACTTCGGGACGTTGTTCGCCGACACCGAGTTCGGCGACGGCGTGTCGATCCCGGCCGCCCGGCTGATCCAACCGCGCGCCGAGGCCGAAGTCGCGCTGGTGCTCGACCGCGACCTCGACGATGCCCCGCACGGCTTCGCCCAGGTCCTCCGGGCGGTCGCGTTCGCGCTCCCGGCGATCGAGGTCGTCGACAGCCGGATCGAGGACTGGAAGATCGGCATCGTCGACACCGTCGCCGACAACGCCAGCTGCGGTCTGTACGTCGTGGGGAGCCGGCCCGTGCCGCTCGCGGCGGTCGACCTGCGGACCGTGGGTATGTCGATGTCGGTCAACGGCACCGAGGTGTCGACCGGCACGGGAGCGGCCTGCCTGGGCAACCCGCTCCACGCCGCGCGCTGGTTGGCCGACACGCTGTGCGCCCGCGGCACCCCCCTGCGCGCCGGCGACGTGGTGATGACCGGAGCGCTCGGCCCCATGCACGCCCTCCAGACGGGCGACGAGGTCACCGCCACCATCCAAGGCCTCGGCACCGTCACCACCTCATTGCTCTAATGGCTCGGGGGTAGGTAGCTGTCGATCGTCGAGTGGCGCTCTCGCGGCGCAGCCGCCACCTCCGTTGTATCGAGACGTGGTGCGCGCTCCGCATCTCGATACACCGGCTGCGCTGGCACTCGATGACCAGGCGATTGGCCTAATCTGCAGGGCGCCTCAGGCGATGAACTCGTAGCGGACGCCGAGCAGCTCGTAGGTCGGGCGGGCTCGGCGATCGCGGGTGATCAGCGTCCGGTCGCCCGCCCGGGCGGCCTCGCCGACGAGCGCGTCGTAGACCGCACCGCCGACGATCCCGGCAACGGCCAGGCGGTCGGCCAGTGCTGCCTGCTCGTCGGGTGTCAGCCAGCACCGCTCCGGAAACGCGGCGTCGAGCGCTCGCCGGGCGTCGCTGGCCAGGACCCGACTCGGTTCGGGGAGCCTGGTCAGCACTGCGAATGCTTCGAAGCGGCATGCCCGGACAGGGCGGCGCGCCGCCCGTCGAGCGCGGCGACCGTCAGGGCGTGGGCGGAGTGCGCCGCATCCAGGTACGGCACAGCGACGCTTGTGTCGACCGCCCAGCGGGCGGCGTCAGCGCTGGAGGGCGTCGCGGACACGCTGGACATCGGCGTCGGTCACCTCGCGGCCGACGACGGCGGGGAAGTACGGCCGTCCGTCCTCGGTCCAGGCGAGTTGGCGAGCCCGGTGCGGGCGATGTGGTTCGAGCACGATCGCGTCGCGGCTGACCTGGATGTCGAACTCTGTGCCCGGTGTGAGGTCGAGTTGGTCACGAATCTCGCTGGGGATCACGATGCGCCCCGACTTGTCGATCGCTACCACCATGGCTGCCATCGTGCCATTGCCGTGCGCCGGTGTCCTCGTCGAGCTCAGCGCCGCGCCGCGATCTCGGCCGCGCGCTGCTCGGCGGCCGAGGCTCCGCCGATTCCCCACAGGTCGGGCGGAACCTCGTGGATCCACACGCGCACGCGGCCGAGGGGCACGCCGAGCAGTTCGGCGACGCACGGACCGGTTCGTTCGATCAGGGCTTGGTGTTGGGTCGCCGGGCGACCTTGGAGGAGCGCGATCGTGACGAATGGCGCCTCGTCGGCCGGCGCTGCAATCGGCACGCCGCCGACCGCGAACGCGTCCGGGCCGAGCACGACCACCTGGGTGCGCACCCGCTCGATCGGCGACTCGGTGACCTCGGCGAACAGCTCGGCGAGGTCGGTCAGCAACCGCCGCCGCAGGTCGGGGCCAGGGTCGCAGGCCAGGTCGACGCGGACGTATGGCATCAGCCGGCCCCCCGGCGCCGGCCGGCGTCGAGCGACAGGACGGAGCCGTGGAGCGCGGCTGCCTCGTCGTCGAGCAGCATCCCCACCGCCCAGGCGACCTCGTCGACGGTGGTGAGGCGGCCGAGCGGCGATGCCCGCCGGTAGCCGTCGAGTACCTCGTCGGGAGTGACGTCGCCGCGCCGCTCGGCGGTGCGGGCGGCGATCGCTTCCATCCGCGGCGACTCCACCGGCCCCGGGGCCACCACGTGCACGGTCACCCCGTCGGGCCCCCACCGGTCGGCCAACGAGCGGACGAGGTTGTTGAGCGCGGCGTTGACCATGCCGGCCATCGGCGCGGCCGGGCTCGGCTCGTACCCGTAGTGCCCACCGAGCACGATCAGCCGCGAGCCGGGGCCGAGGTGCGGTGCCGCCGCCCGGATCAGGCGCAGGAACCCACCGACCTTGGTGTCGAACCCGGCCGCGACCTGCACGCCGGTGAGCGTGTCGACGTCACCCGCTCCGGGCAGGCCTGCCGCCTGCACCACTGCTCGCACCGGGCCGTCGAGCGCGCCCGCGATCGCGTCGACCGCCGAGTCGTCAGCGAGGTCAGCAGCCACCGGCACCACACCCGGCATGTCAGGAGGCCGGCGGGCGACGGCGACGACACGCAACCCGCGCGCCTGGAGTCGTTCCACGATCGCCGACCCGAGGGCCCCCGTCGCCCCCGCAACAACCGCCAACTCCTCACTCACCGCCCGACCCTCCCCCAACGTCCCCGGTGCCTACTCACCGAGCGCCCCTCCCCCCCAAGGGTGGTTGAGCCTGTCGAAACCACCGGCAGCCGCAGGGCGTGGTGGTAACGACCGGCTCAACCACCTTGGCCTCAGTCACCCGCGGATACCAGACTGCCGCGTTGTTCGGCGGCGAGTTCGGCGGCGATCGAGATGATCTGGTCTTCCTGGCCGCCGACGAGGTGTCGTTCGCCGCAGCGCATCAGGATGTCGGCGCCGCGCACGTCGTACTGGGCGGCGGCGCGGTAGGCGTGGCGGAGGAAGCTCGAGTACACGCCGGCGTAGCCCATCACCAGCGACATCCGGTCGAGCAGGCACTCCTGGTCCATCACCGGGCGGACGACGTCCTCGGAGGCGTCCATCAGCGCCAGCACGTCGATGCCGGTGCGGATGCCGAGCCGCTCGCACACCGCCGCGAACACCTCACTGCGGGTGTTGCCGGCACCAGCGCCGAACCCGCGCGTCGAGCCGTCGACCTGCACCGCCCCGGCACGCACGGCGAGCACCGAGTTGGCGACGGCCAGGCCGAGGTTGTCGTGGGCGTGGAAGCCGACCATCGCGTCACCACCCAGCTCGGCGACCACGGCCGACACCCGTTCGGTGACGTCGTCGAGGATCATCGCCCCGGCCGAGTCGACCACGTACACGCACTGACACCCGGCGTCGGCCATGATCCGCGCCTGCCCGGCGAGCAGCTCGGGCGGCACGGTGTGGGCCATCATCAGGAACCCGACGGTTTCGAGGCCGAGCTCGCGGGCGAGGCCGAAGTGCTGGACCGACACGTCGGCCTCGGTGCAGTGCGTGGCGATGCGCACGATCGACACCCCGATACCGGCGCACGAGCGCATGTCGTCCATCGTGCCGATGCCGGGCACCATCAGGGCGGCGATCTTGGCCCGGGCCGCGGTGTCGACGGCGATCTGCATCAGCGTGCGCTCGTCGACCCGCGAGCGCCCATAGTTGAACGACGAGCCGCCGAGCCCGTCGCCGTGGGTGACCTCGATCACCGGCATGCCCGCGGCGTCGAGGGCGGCGACCACCGAGCGCACCTGCTCCTCGGTGAACTGGTGGCCCTTGGCGTGTGACCCGTCGCGCAACGCGGAGTCGGTGAGGCGGATGTCGAGGTCGGCCGAGTACGGCATCACGCAGCCCCCACCGCAGCATCGAGGTGCTGGGCGATCTGGTTGCCGACCTGGGTGGCGGCGGCGGTCATGATGTCGAGGTTCCCGGCGTACGGCGGGAAGAAGTCGCCGGCGCCTTCGACCTCGACGAACGTCGCCACGCGGTGGGTGCCGTCGTCGGTCACCGAGAACTGCGGCTCGACCGTGAGGCGGTAGCCGGGCACGTATTGGCGTACCTGCTCGGCCATCTCGCCGATCGAGGCGGCGATCGCGGCGTGGTCGGCATCGGCCGGGATCTCGCAGAAGATCGTGTCGCGCATGATCAGCGGTGGGTCGGCCGGGTTGAGGATGATGATCGCCTTGCCGGTGCGCACCCCACCGCACACCTCGATCGCCCGGCTGGTGGTGCGGGTGAACTCGTCGATGTTGGCGCGGGTGCCGGGGCCGGCCGACACCGAGGCGACGGTGGCGACGATCTCGGCGTAGGGCACGTCGACGACGCGGCTGACGGCGTGGACCATCGGGATCGTGGCCTGGCCGCCGCAGGTGACCATGTTGACGTTCATCAGGTCGACGTGCTCGGTGAGGTTCACCGGCGGCACCACGTACGGGCCGATCGCGGCGGGGGTGAGGTCGATCGCCCGGATGCCGGCCTGCTCGTAGCGCGGGGCGTTCTCGCGGTGGACGTAGGCGCTGGTGGCCTCGAACACCAGGTCGGGCAGCTCGGGCCGGTCGAGCAGCCAGTCGACGCCGGCGTGGCTGGTCTCGAGGCCGAGTTGGCGGGCCCGCGCCAAGCCCTCGCTGTCGGGGTCGACGCCGACCATGTAGCGCGGCTCGATGTGTTCCGACGCCAAGAGCTTGTACAGCAGATCGGTGCCGATGTTGCCGGACCCGACGATCGCAGCGGTTCGCATGGCGACAGTGTCCCGAGGTTGTTCCACAGAGGGGGACATCGTCCCGCCAACAGGGACGCGCTTCATAGCGTGGAAGGATGCGCGGAACATCGCCGGTGGCCGTCGACCACGCGGCCGAGGCGGCACGGATCGTCGCCGCCCACGACCGGCACGCGCTCCTCGACCCGATCACCGACCGGTCGCCGATCACGATGGCCGACGCGTACGCGATCCAGGACGGGGTGACCGCGGCCCGCCTCGCCCGCGGCGCCTGCCGCATCGGATGGAAGCTCGGCTACACGTCGCAGGCGATGCGCCGCCAGATGAACATCGACGCACCGAACTTCGGGCCGCTCACCGATGCGATGCTGCTCGACGACGGCGGCAACGTCGGCGGCCACTTCACCCAGCCGAGGGTCGAGCCCGAGGTACTGCTGCGGTTCGGTTCCGACGTCGCCCCTGGCGCCGACCGCGCGACAGTGCTCGCGGCGGTCGCCAGCGGGCACGCCGCGCTCGAAGTGGTCGACTCGGTCTGGCGCGAGTACCGGTTCCGGATCGAGGACAACACCGCCGACGGGTCCTCGGCTGCGGGAGTCGTGATCGGGCCTGCGCTTCCGCTCGCCAGCATCGTTGACGTCGGCGTCGAACTGATGGTCGACGGATCGGTCGTAGCCCGCGGCGTCGGGAGCGACGCCAGCGGTCACCCGGCCGACGGCGTGGTTTGGCTCGTGAACGAGCTCGCCGACCGTGGCCACGCTCTGCGCGCCGGCGACATCGTGCTCACCGGTGGGCTGACGCCAGCCGCAGCGCTCGGCCCCGGCACGGTGGCCACCGCGAGGTTCGGCAACGACCTGTCGGTCACCATCCGCACCGCGGCGACGTAGCACCGTTCCATCGAGAGGGACAGCGTCCCGCTGAAAGGAACACCGTCCGTACTGTCGACGCGGTGATCGAGCACTGGATCGACGGACGCCCGCAGCCCTCGTCGTCGCGGGCCACCTTCGACACGGTCGACCCGTGGACACAGCAACCCCACGACGAGGTCGCGCTGGCTGGGCGCGACGACGTCGACGCGGCCGTCTCCGCGGCGCGCCGGGCGTTCACCCGCGGCTGGGCCACGATGGGGTTCGAGGCCCGCGGCGCGCTGCTGCACCGGGTGGCCGACCTGATCGTCGCCCACGCCGACGAGCTCGCGCAGGCCGACTCGCGCGACATGGGCAAGCCGGTGGCCGCCGCACGGACGAAGGACGTTCCCCGCACTGCCCAGAACTTCCGGTTCTTCGCAGACCACGCCCGGCTCACGGCGGCCGAGAGCTACCCGATGGACAGCGGTCACCACGCCTACTCGCGCTACGAACCGGCGGGTGTGGTCGCCGCGATCGCTCCGTGGAACTTCCCCTTGATGCTGGCGAGTTGGAAGGTTGCCCCGGCGCTCGCATGGGGCAACACGGTGGTGCTCAAGCCGGCCGAAGGCTCACCCACGTCGGCGGCGCTGCTCGCCCGGCTGGCGACCGAGGCCGGCCTGCCCGACGGCGTGCTCAACGTGGTGCACGGGTTCGGGCCCGACAGCGCCGGGGCGTTCCTGACCGAACATCCCGACGTCGACCGGATCACGTTCACGGGCGAGTCGAACACCGGCCGGGCGATCGCGGCCGTGGCTGCGGCCAACCTCGTGCCGGTCAGCCTCGAGCTCGGCGGCAAGGGCGCCAACGTCGTGTTCGACGACGCCGACCTCGACGAGGCGGTGGCCTGGTCGAACAAGGCGATCTTCACGAACTCGGGCCAGATCTGCCTGGCCGGCAGCCGCCTGCTGGTGCACCGGCGCGTGTTCGACGAGTTCGTCGAGCGGTTCGTCGCCTCGGCCAACGCCTTGCCGGTCGGCAACCCGGCCGACCCCGCCACCGAAGTCGGGCCGCTGGCCAGCAAGCAGCACTTCGCCAAGGTCACCGGGTTCCTCACCGACCTGCCCGACGGCGCCGCCGTCCACGGCGGCGGCGCGGCCGACGACGGCGCGTGGGTGGTGCGGCCGACGGTGATCACCGGTGTCGCCGACGGCGCCCGGGTGTGCACCGACGAGATCTTCGGCCCGGTGGTGACGGTGTCGCCGTTCGACGACGAGGACGAGGCGGTGGCCCGTGCGAACGCCACGCGCTACGGCCTCAACGCGATGCTGTTCACCGAGAACACCCGCCGCGCCCACCGCGTCGCCGCCCGCCTGAACGCCGGCACGGTGTGGGTGAACTGCTTCTTCGTGCGCGACCTGCGGGCCCCGTTCGGCGGTGTCGGCTGGTCGGGCGTGGGTCGTGAAGGCGGCACGTTCAGCCGCGAGTTCTTCACCGAACCCAAAGCCGTCGTCATGCAACCCTGACCCGCCAGATCTTGTGTTGACACCTTGAAGGCGTCGGCGACGTCGTCTACATGTGGGCTCACAGAGATACGGTCGGCACCGCCCGCGCCCACCGGTCGACGCCCCGTAACGACGCGTACGTCGAGAAGGATCAACGAATGTCGCAGCTGCTCCGAGTACAGAACTTCCTCCTCTCGACCGACGGGTTCGGCGCCGGCGAGGGCCAGAGCCTCGAACGGCCCTTCGGGCACGCCAACCCGGTCGATCTCGGCGGATGGGCCTTCGCCACCGCGAGCTGGCCGAACCGCACCGATCAGGGCGGAACACGTGGCCTGGACGACTACTTCACCCGCGACTACGCGCGCAACGTCGGCGCCGAGATCATGGGTCGCAACAAGTTCGGCCCGCAGCGTGGCCCGTGGGAGAACTTCGACTGGCAGGGTTGGTGGGGCGACACCCCGCCGTTCCACACGCCCGTGTTCGTCCTGACCCACCACCCCCGTCCCAGCTTCACGCTGGCCGACACCACGTTCCACTTCCTCGACGCCACGCCCGCCGAGGCGTTGCAGCGGGCCAAGGACGCCGCCGACGGCAAGGACGTACGGCTGGGCGGCGGCGTCGCCACCGTCCGCGAGTTCCTGGACGCAGACCTCGTCGACACCATCCACGTGTCGGTCGCGCCGGTCGAGCTCGGCCGTGGCGAGCGACTCTGGAACTCGCCCGACGACCTGCTCGACCGGTTCCACCACGAGTCGGTGCCGAGCCCGAGCGGCGTGACCCACCACATGTTCTGGCGCCGGTAACCACCGCCGCTCTCAGGTCACGCCCGGGAGCGACCGCGGCGTGGCTCACGTCTCGGGATGCTCGGACGCGTCGATCGCGTCGGTGATGCGGGTCGCGAGGCTGCGCAGCCGTGCCTGCTCGGTGCGGCTGAGCTGGTCGATCACCAGCCGGCGCGCGTGGGCGACGTGGCCGGGGGCGGTGGCCACGACCTTGTCCCAGCCGGTGTCGGTCAGCGTGGCCAGCGTGTACCGGCCGTCGGCGGGGTCGGGCGACCGGTACAGCCACCCGCGTTGTTCGAGCCGGCTGACCACTTGCGACACCCTGGGCAGCGAGCCCTCGGCGAACTCGGCGAGGGTACTGATGCGCAGCGTGCGGTGGGGTGCCTCCGACAGGCCGGCGAGCACCTGGTACTCGAAGTGGCTGATGCCGGCGTCGCGGCGGAGTTGCCGGTCGAGCGCGGCCGGGAGCCGGATCGTCAGCCCGATCACCGCCAGCCACGTGGTGAGTTCGTCGGCATCGAGCCAGCGAGGGTCGGACGTGTCGGCCACGGCCTCTAGCGTACCTGGGATGAGTTGCATCGTTAACTGATCATCGGTAGATTTACTTCAAGCATTAAGTTATCCCGACACCTCATCTCCCGAGAGGACGACGAGCCATGAACTCCCCCGACGCATCGGTACGCCTGCCGACCTACTTCATCTCGCACGGCGGTGGCCCGTGGCCGTGGCTCACCGACCAGATGCCCGGCGACTGGGGTCCGCTCACCCGTTCCCTCGAAGACATCCCCCGCCACCTCGGCACCCCACCGCGGGCGATCCTGATGGTGTCGGCGCACTGGGAGACACCCGAGTTCACGGTGCAGACCCATCCCAACCCACCGATGTTGTACGACTACGGCGGGTTCCCCGAGTTCACCTACCAGGTGCAGTACCCGGCCCCCGGCGCGCCCGACGTGGCCGAGCGGGTAGCCGAGTTGCTCGGCGGCGCCGGCTTCCCCGTCCAGCGCGATGGCACCCGCGGCTTCGACCACGGCGTATTCGCACCGCTCGTCGTCGCCTATCCCGACGCCGACGTGCCGGTGGTGCAGCTGTCGATCAAGCACAGCTTCGATCCCGCCGAGCACCTCGCCGCCGGCCGCGCGATCGCGCCGTTGCGCGACGAAGGCGTGCTGATCGTCGGGTCGGGCTTCACGTACCACAACCTGCGCAACTTCGGCCCCGGAGCGGCCGTGCCGTCGCGCGAGTTCGACGCGTGGCTCAGCGCGGCGATGGCGGCCCCGTCGAGCGAGCGGTCACGGTTGCTCACCGAGTGGGAAGCGGCCCCGAGCGCGCGGGCCGCGCACCCCCGCGAAGACCACCTGATCCCACTGATGGTCGCGGTCGGTGCCGCCGAACAAGAACCGGCCGACCGCTACTACCACGAGACCACGTTCATGAACCACATCACCTCGTCCAGCTTCCGCATCGGCGCCGCCCCGGCAAGCGAGCAGTAGGCGGGCCGACACGGTCGACGACCCCTCCCATCCCCTCGCGATGGCGTTGGGCGACCCGGCCTCGGCAACGACGAAGGCCCGCCTACCACGCTTCCGCAGGTAGACGGGCCTTTGTGCAGTGCACCCGGAGAGACTCGAACTCCCAACCTTCTGATCCGTAGTCAGATGCTCTATCCATTGAGCTACGGGTGCAACGGGGCATCAGTCTAGAGCCTCAGCCAAGGAAAATGCCCCGAGACATCGGCCAGGACGTGGGCGCCGAGTTTGGCGTAGAACGACCCCGCCCGGCGTCGCCGACAGGCAGCATCGCCGCGGTGGGGAGAGCCCCGGTTCGCAGCGATCCGCGGTCAGGCCGTGGACCAGGGGCCCCAGCCGCCTGCGCGCTGGTACAGGGCGTACGCGGCGGTGGCGTTCTTGCGGGCGTCCTTGAGGTCGTTGCGGGTGGTGATGCCGTAGTCGTCGAGCCAGTTCTGATGCACGGTCCAGTAGATCTGGAACAGGCCGACGCAGCACCACCCGTTGTCGGCGGTCGCCCGCCAGCCGCTCTCGCGGTAGGCGATTTCGAGCGCTCGTTCTTCGAGCTCGTCGGGCCACACGTCGCGGATGATCTGCTGGGCCTCGGCGATCGACACGTTGGCGATCGGCGTCGGAGCGGCGGTGGTCGTCGGCGCCACGGGCGTGGTGGGCGCCTGGGTGTTCGGTGCCGCCGTCGTGGTGGGTGCCTGGGTGGTCGGTGCGGCCGTGGTGGCGGGTGGCTCGGTGGTCGTGGGCGGGGCCGGGGTCTGCGCTCCCTGCGGCAGGCAGATCACGTCGCCGGGCAGCAGCACGGTGTCGACGCGGGCCTGGTTGACGACGAGCAGTTCGCCGGGGGCGACCACAGCCGCGTCGGCGATGCGGTACCACGAGTCGCCGGCGACGATCGTGTAGTCAGCACCGCACGTGGCCCGCGCGGCAGGCTGGTCGACGGTGACGTCCTGGGTGGAGCTGGCGATCTGATCCGCCGCCTGATCTGCCTCGCCCGAGCCCGCATCGGTGCCGGTGGCAGCGGCCGCGGATGGTGTGGCGTTCGCCGTGCTGGCGTCGACCTGCGGGGCGATGTCGGCCGGGCGGTTCTGGGCGCGCTCGGCGGCGATCGTCTCGGCCGTGGCGACGTCGTCGATGGTCGGCCGCTGCGCGGCAGGCACTCCGGTGGCGGGCGCGGCGGCCTCCGGTTCGGTGAACAGCGTGGTGCTGGAGGCCACCGACGCGGTGCCACGTGCGGCGGCGACGGCCGGAGCGCCGAGTTCGAGTTGTTCGTCGCCACCACGCAAAGCGAGCGCCACGGGGACGAACAGGGCGGTCAGCAGTAGCAGCACGCCCACCCGAGCAATCAGCGGGTCGACCGCAGCCAGCCCCATCCGCTCGGCCCAGCGCCGGGCGCCGGGCGTCGGTTCCAGTTCGGCCCACACGTCGGGGGCGTCGTAGCCGTCGTACTCGTCGAGTTCGTCGAAGTCCACCGCGGTCAGCCGCGCCGTCGGCTGTTCGGCCGCCGCGCGGGGCGATGCTGCACGGGTGTTCGCGGTGCGAGACGTAGCGCTGCTGGTGGGAGCGGCGTGAGACGAAGCAGTGCTCGCGTGTGCCGTGCGGGACGGATCGGTGCGGCGGGCCCGGTGTGCGAGCGGCGCGTCGAGCCAGCCGCCGGCGAGCTCGCCGAGCGTGGCGTCGTTGTCGGCGACTTGGACGCGGGCGCCGCGGGGTTCCTGCGAGGCGGCGGCACGCCGGGCGCCCGGCCGCACGATGCCGTGCTCACGGGTGCGGTCGACGTCGGCCGCACCGGTGCGTCGCTGCGGGCGGAACGCCGCCAGGCCGTCGCGCAGGGCCTGCACGCCGGGGATCTGCCCGGTGGCGTCGCCGGCTCGGTCACGAGTGCGGGCGCCGCGCCGTTGAGCACGCTCGGACCATTCGGCCGAACCGCCCCAGAACTCCGACGTCAGGTCGTCGGTGTGGCTGCGAGCGGCATTGACGCCTGCTTGGGCCTCCACGTCGTAGACCGCCGGCCGGGTGCGGCCACGGCTGTCCGCGGGGGTGTTGGGGTGTCGATCGTTCCGCATCTGGGTCCTTGACGGCTCACCCGAAGGGGCACGTGCGGCACAGGTCTACTCGACTCGTCATCAAACCGCAACATCAGCGTCATCAGGGCGACATCAAATGACAAACGTGTGACTTCCCGAGCGCGCAACAGCCCCCGGCAATCCACGAAGGTGGGTCACCGAGGGCTGTGAGCGGAGAGGGTGGGATTTGAACCCACGGACCCCGGAGGGTCAATGCCTTAGCAGGGCATCCCATTCGGCCGCTCTGGCACCTCTCCAGAACAGCCGCAGTCTAGGTCGCTAGCCTGCATTCCGGAACGGTGGCAGAGTGGACAATTGCAGTCGCCTTGAAAGCGACCGGGCGCAAGCCCCGGGGGTTCGAATCCCTCCCGTTCCGCCAACAGGTCCAACGCGTGCTGACCGGTGTTGACTCGTGCCAAGCCGCAGCGCTCTGACCGGGTACGCTCAGTGGTGCCGCTGCTGCAGGGCGGGCAACGCGATCGGAGGGCCTACGATGACCGCAGTGAAGCGTGAACTGCTCGACGAGTACCGGGGGCGCTGGGTCGCGGTGAACGACGAAGGTGACGTCGTCGCGGACGCCGACGAACTCGACCACCTGCTCGCCGAGCTGAAGCGTCACGCCGCGCGTGCTGACCTGGTGGTCCAGCGAGTGCCCGAGGCCGACGCTCCGTTGTTCGTCGGGCTGGGCTAACTCAGCCCAGTGGCGGCCTGGACGTACCATCACCGGAGCCTCGGCGAGGCGCTGTACCCCGACGGCACCGAAGTCACTCGGCCCGTCGTGCCGGTATTGACGGCTCCCGGCGAGTCTCAACTCCTCGGTGTCCTCGACACCGGCTCACCCACCTCGGTTGCAAACGCCAGGTTGTTCGCACAACTCGGAGTCGACGTCGACAACGACACGCCGCTCCTGGAGGTGCCCCTCGGAATCGGCGGCGTCTACGCGGCCGTCCCGGTGTTCGAGGTCGAGCTGTGGCTCCACCCGCCGGAGAGCGTTTCGGAACCGGTCGCGTGGCGACTTCCCCTGGCGGCACGCAAAGGCTGGCGGCTGTCGTTCCCGATCCTGTTCGGCCAGCGAGGCTGGTTCGACCGGTTCCCCACTCGGATCGATGGCACGACCTCGACCGTCGAGGTGTAGCGCGAGACGCCGCTGCGTTACTCCCGGGGTTACTCCCGGCCCGCGGCCCCGCACCGCCTCTGACCTGGGGCGGAGCGGCCGTCAACCGGCCGCAGCGGAATCCCTCCCGTTCCGCCGATGCGTTTCCGGCGGATCATGGTGGTCCGCCGGAAACAGGCGCGGCCCGGCTGGCCGCTGCGACCGGACGAACGGCACCTGAGCGAGCTGGTCCGGTCTGGCGTGTCCGACGTTCGGGGCTTTGGCTGATCCGTCTGAAGCGCCGTCGCATCACCGGCCCAGAACCGGTTGATCCGATCCCACCAGCGCTCCGAGGCGTGGCCGGAACTCCACCTCCGGGTCGATGCCCGCACTTGTCACGGACGCCATCTGCAGACCTTCGAGGTAGCCGATCACCCCGAGGTTGCTGACGTACTCATCGCCTTCGGTGACCATCCGCTCGATCGCACTGAAGATCCCGTCGAACTCCGTTGTCTGGTTCTGCTGATGTAGCTCGACGACGTGGCGGATGAAGTCACCGGCGTCGAGGTAAAGGAGTCGCTCGGCGCCGTCGGCATTGTCCGCCCCGACCTCTGGCCATTTCGCAGCGAACGACGGGCACGCCTCGAGCATCAGTTGCGGGGCATCGACCGGCGTGATCAACGCCCAAGTGTGCCGGGCGAGCGACGAGTCGGGTACCCCCTGTGGGCCGACGGTATCGCCCGCGCCCGCGATTGGAGGCAGTCGGTCGTTGCGGCCGGGCGCCAGGGCGGGCAATCTACGCTAGTGACGACCGATGCCACAGTTGAGGTGATCGGCGTTCATCCGGTGCGCGGCGTGCCGTCGTGCTTCCTCATCGAGGCGGTGATTGAGGGCCCCAGCGACGTTCCAGACTTCGGGCAGTTCACGCAGCCGATGGCGGATCGGCCGAGGTCGGAGTGGCAGGTTGCGTACGACGAACGGCTTCTCGATGACATGGGCGAACGAGTGGTCAGCGATGTGTTCCTTCGTCGTCCTGCGACCTGGCCGGAACAAGCGAGGGTTGCGTTCTACTTCCACTCTCTGGATGTCCAGCGCCCGCTCGTCATCCCGTACGGTGGGGTGACGTTGCCGCCGCCAGGCGATGCCCAAGAGCGGTTGGCGTTCCTCAGGTACGAAGCGCCCTAACTGCCGCTCGGTACGGCCTGCGAGTTGGGCCGATCCTCGTAGATGTCGAGCCACAGATCTCCGGGTAAGCCCAAGAGCCGGGTCATCAGATCCCGGTCGAGAACGACCGCGTGCTCCGCCGCCCGTGGGAACCGACGTAGCAGAACCAGTTTGCTCCGTAGCCCCGCTCAACCAGGTTCCACAGGTCAGCGGTTCTCGGTTCGAGCATCGTGAGGAGCTTCCGCACCTGAATGTCGAGTTCCGCGTCGTCTTCGATGTCGGTGCTCAGGCTCCACGTCGAGAAGTCGCGTACTCGTCGCGATCCACGGCTACGCGCCTCACCAGCCTCAAGTGCCTTCGTAGGCTCAACCGCGAGGAGTGAGGTCACGTCAGCAGCTGTCAACAGGCCGTCGTCGCCATGGAGCCGAAACGTCGCGCCGGTTCGCATGGGTGCATCTTGCTACGACGGAGGCCACAGAGCGCCGCTCATAACTGCCGCTCGGTACTGGCAATCCGGCTTCGCTTCGGGCAACCTGCTTGGGTGGATGCCGAGGAGCACAACGACGGAGCAGTGCACCTTCAGCTCTCGAAGGCCGAAGCGCTCGTGCTGTTCGAGTGGCTCCATCGAACCGAGCACGACGGCACCGCGCTCGCGCCTGAGCAGCGCGTGCTGTGGGACATGTCAGCAGTACTCGAACGTGTTCTGGTCGAGCCGTTCGACCCCGACTACGGGGCCATCATCGATCAGGCTCGCGCCGAGGTAATCGACTGGTCTGACCGTAAGCAAACTGCGGCGCATCGCCTCTTGGGATGGAACGACACGGCGGTCGTTGACGATGCGGCCACCCTGCTCGTCCTCGATCGGTCTGTTGAATCGATGGCACTCCTCTGTGAGGCGCTCGGCGACCGACAGGGCGGCGACGGCTTCGGATCGACAGGAAACGATCCTGTGGGTGTTGTCTCCTGCGTGGAAGTCCGGTGAAGTCGATGTGCCTTCGCTCCTGCGGCTCGTGCAGAGCACCGGCAACGAGCAAGCTCGGACCGGTGCGGCGCTCGCCATCGAGTGGCTGCACATCGACGCATAACTGCCGCTCTGACCGCCAACCCGCCGAGGTTGTGACATCGAGTCTCCAGAGCGTCACCGACTCGTACAGAGTTACTGAGTTATTGTATCTATCAGCGAGTATCTCCAGTACTCTGTACGCATGACGGTCGAGGACGCGGTGCTGCGCGAACTGCATCGCGCCGCGGTGACAGCCGGTCGGCGAGGCATCGCGATCCCCTCGATCGACCTCGACGTGGTTACCCTCCGAACCGGCGACCGGGCAGCGGCCGAACAAGCGGTAACCCGTCTCATCCGATCCAAACGGGTGTTACGCGTGCGCCGGGATCTGCTCGTGCTTCCCGACGTCACCGGCCTACACAACCTGTCAATTGGCGATCTCATCGACGCGGTCGCGCCACCGCCTTACCTGATCACCGGCGGCGCGGCCTTGGAGCACTTCGACCTCACCGGCCAGCACTTCTTCGGGATGGTCGTGCTCGTGCCGAACGAGGTCACCACGCTTCGCTTCCAGGGGCAGACGGCGAGGTTCTTCAAGACCGACCCCACCAACATCTGGGGATCGGAGCCCGACGCCCGGCCGAGGTACGCACTGCCCGAGCGAGCGATCATCGACGTGCTGAACCACCCCCGCTACGGGGTGACCCTGACCCAAGTTCTTGATGCACTCCTGCTCGCCTCTTCCCGCGACCCGGAGTTCCTCGACCGACTGCATGCCGCCGTCCTCCGATACAGCGCCGGGCCCCGCGGCCACAGTTCGCGCGCCGCGGCGCGACGCGTCGGCCTGGTCGTCGAGCGGCTCTTCGGTCCCGGGGCAGCTGCCCCCTACAGCGAGCTCATCGGAGCGAACCGCGCCGCGGTGCAGCTGCGCCCGGGCGGTCGGTCGTCGGGGCCGGTCGACAAGAAGTGGCGCGTGATCGTCAATGCGCTGCTCGAGCCGGAGACGGCGGCATGAGCGTCGGAGCATCAAGCCGTCGATGGGGAGGTGTCTACGAACTCCTTGACATGCTCGAAGCGATGCCGGGAGGCATGGGGTTCGCCGTGCGCGACTTCGCACTCGTCACGCTCACCGGCGAACTGTCGGCCGCATTCCCTGGTCAGCTCGTCTTCAAGGGTGGATTCGTGTTGCGGCATGCACACGGCCACCTGCGCTTCAGCAAAGACGTCGACGCCACCCGACACGCCCCGCCCGCCCACAAGCTCGAAGCCGACGACGTAGCCGCGGCGATCCGCGAGGCGAGCATCCAGAACGTCGTGCAGTTCGTGCCCGGCGAACCCGCCACCGACTCGGCCCGCAGCCTGGACTTCGACAAGGTCCACGTCGCCGGCGAAGTCTTCCCCGACAGCGACGTGCAGATCGAAGTCAGCTACCGCGAAGCAGTCCTCGGCACACCCGTCCCGGTCGACATCGGCCACCCGTTCTACGAGCCGTTCGAGATCCTCACCATGCAGGTCGAGGAGATGGCGGCCGAGAAGCTCCGGGCGCTCGCCCAACGGCTCCGCGA
Source organism: Ilumatobacter sp. (assembly GCA_035556435.1). Lineage (GTDB taxonomy): Bacteria > Actinomycetota > Acidimicrobiia > Acidimicrobiales > Ilumatobacteraceae > Ilumatobacter. The sequence goes on from DATMEY010000038.1 coordinate 158,841, forward strand.
GACCGACCTCGCCGACCTCGCTGTGATGCTCAACGACGGCGCCATCGACGACGCGGCAATCGCCGGGTTCGCCGTGACGAAGTTCGAACTCGTCAGGCAGGGCCGCGCGAATCGCGTCGACCGGATCGAACGCAACCTTGGCGAGCTCGCCCACACCTACGACGACGTCGTGCCCCAACTCTTCCCCGGCGCGCCGACCTACCGGGAAGCCACGGACATCGTCTGGCCCCGAATCAAGTCACTCGTGCCGTAGCGCGTGAACCGGCCGATGCCTATGTCCACTCCTCGTCAGCTGGCGGCTCGCAGACGAGTCAGAACGGCCACGACTTCAACAGTGCCGACACGAGCTTCGTGCCGGTTCCCGAGGCCGCCGAAATGACCGCCCGTTGAGCGATCGCCTTCAACAACTCGAGATGTCGGCTCGCCGCACGAAGCGGGCAGTTGGTCGAACTGAAACGCAGCAAAACCGAGGTCCGCCGCAAGCGGGCAACCCGCTTCGGTGTCTGGGACGCGCGGCTACGGGGTGGTTGGGGGGCCGCTGGTGGACGGCGCTGTCGAGCTGGTGGTCGTGGTCGTCGTCGTCGTCGTTGTCGTCGTGGTGGTGGTCGTGGTCGTGGTGGTCGGAGCCACCGTGGTCGTTGTCGTGGTGGTGGTGGGCAGGGGCACCGACCGGACCTGGAGGTTGGCGGTGGCCGAGCGACCGTCGGGGTCGGTCACCGTGTAGGGCGTTTCGCCGGGCTGGGGTGGTATCAACGAGATGTCGCGCAGGGTCACCGTCAACCCGTTGACGTCGACCGTGTACCCGAGCGCTGACAGGTCGGTGGCCAAGCTGAGCGTGAGCGCGTCGCCGTCGGGGTCGCTGGCTGGGGCGGCCACGCTGACGCTGCCGAAGCGCGGCACCTCGATCGTGAAGTCGTTCGCCGTCGGGGCGCCGTTGACCGTGACCGTGACCGGAATCGGGGCAGACACGGCGCCGAACGGGTCGACCACGGTGTACTCGAACGTCACCGTGCCGCGGCCCGTGCCCGGCGACACGCGCAGGCCGTTGCTCGCCAATTCGACCGAGCCGATCGCCCCGTTCGGGAACGTCAGTTGGGCCGGAAACGAGGCAATCGAAATCGAGTCGCCGTCAGGGTCGGAGTCGTTGGCGAGCACGTTGATGGTGCCCGACCCGGTCGCCAGACGGGCGGTATCGGGCTGGCCGACCGGTGCCTTGTTGACGAGCTGGATCGTGACAGGCACGTCGGCCGTGAGCCCACCGGGATCGCTGACCACGACGGTGAAGGCGACCGTACCGGTACGACCGGCGGGATTGATCGACAGGCTCTGCCCGTCGCCGGCGATGCTGACCCACTCCGGGCGGCCGTTGACTGCCGTGATCGTCAACGCCTCGATGTCGGAGGCCAGCGCATTCACCGGAATGGTGACCTGTTCATGTCGACCGATCGACAGGGGAACCGGTGAGGCGACCGGCGGCTGATTGACGTCGATGGTAACCGTGCCGCTGTGGACCATGCCGCACGAGTTACGCACCGAGTACCGGAACACGACGTTGCCGTTCTCGCCGGCCGGCGGCGTGTACACGCCCGACGCGACACCGAGCGGCGGCCCGACATCGACGACCGTGCCGTTCCTCGCGTGGTCGTTGAGGTTGATCGCAATCGGTCGCTGGTAGCCGGTCTGGAAGAACAGGTCGGGGGCGCTCGGCGGGGCGACCCCGCAGGCCTGGACCGCGATCCGCACCACCGAATCGGCCGTCAGCCGGCCGTCGGACACCCGGTACCCGATCTCGGCGGTGCCGCTCGGAGCGCCCGGCCTTGAACTGAACGTGAGCATCGCCCCCGACAGGGTGGCCGTGCCCAGGTCGGGGTTCGGAGCGCGCGTGATCTCGTACGTGAGCGGGTCGCCGTCCGGATCGCTGTCGTTGAGCCCGATCGGCACGACGACGGTGCCGCCGTTGACCACGTCGGCCGAGTCGGGGACTGCGATCGGTGCCCGATTGAGCGGCGGCAGCACGGTGAGCGTGACGGTGGAGAACGCGGCCAGCCCGTCGGGGTCGACGACGGTGTAGTTGGCGACGATGTCGCCCACGTATGCCGGGTCGTTGGGGGCGATCCGCACGGTGCCCGTGGCGGCCCCGTACGTCACCACGGCCGGGCCCGACTGGAGCATCGCCGACTGCAACCGCAGCGCGCTGTTGTCGCCGTCGGGATCGAAGTCGTTGTCGAGCACGTTGATGACCTGAGGCGTACCCGGCCCGTAGATGGTCATCGAGTCGGGCCGCGCCACCGGCGCGACCCGCACCGGCTCGACCACCCGGAACACGATCTGACCCTTCGACACACCACCCTCGGCGTCGCCGACCAGGTACTCGATCACCACCGTCGCGGCCACCGGTGGGGCCGTGTAGGTGATGACATTGCCGGTCCGCACCGCGGTGCCGAGCGACGGCGTCGACGACGAACGCACGCTGAGCTGGTCGTGGGGGCCGTCGTCGGTGTCGTTGTCGAGCACGCGGACCGACTTCGTTTCGTTGACCTTGATCGTGATGTCCTCACCAACCACCGTCGGCGGCAGGTTGCCAACCGGGGGCTCGAGCACCGTGACCAGAATCGACGCTGTGGCCGGCAGGCCCTGATCGTTGGCCACCTCGTACGTGCACCGGAACAGGCCGCTCTGGCCCAGCGGTGGCGTGAATCGCACCCGATTGCCCTCGGTGCGCACGGCGGTGCCACCGCCCGCGCAACCAGGGGTGCCCACCAGGTCTGGGCGCTGCCCACTCGGGTCGCCGTCGTTGGCGAGCACGTCGATCGTCACCGGCACGTCGACGGTGGTGGTGGCGAAGTCGTCGCGGGCAAACGGTGGCGACTGGATCGGTTCGGCGAGCACACGCACCGACACCGTGCCGACGGCGGTGTGGCCGTGGCCGTCGCTGATCGTGTAGGTGAAGCGATCGTCGACGGGCTCGTCCGACGTCAACGGGGCCGGCGTGTAGAGCACCGTGTTGCCGGTCACGCGCACCGTGCCCGGCGACGGTGCGGTCGGGTCGGGGGCGGCCGACACGAGGATCAGCGGGTCGTTGTCGGGGTCGCTGTCGTTGCGCAGTACGTCGATCTCGATCGACTTGCCAACGACCGCGGTTGCCGTGTCGGCGTTGGCGATCGGTGGGCGGTTGGGTTCCTCGCTGTCGACCACGATCACCAGCACCAAACCCTGGGCCGTGTTGCCGTGGGTGTCGGTGGCGACGTACGCGAATCGGCTCCGCTCGCTCGCTCCGGCGCGAGCGATGACCTGAAGCCGATCGCCGACCACCTCGGCCTCGATGCCAGGGGGCAACGGTCTGACCACGCTCAACAGCAACGTGTCGCCGTCGGGGTCGCGGTCGTTGGCCAGCACATCGAGCGGTACGGGCGTGTCGCGACGTAGGCGTACCGCGTCGGGCTGCACCACCGGGGCCCGGTTGGCGTCGCCGGGCTGGGCGATGTCGACCTGGACGACAACCGGGTCACCCTGGGCGCCGAAGGTGTCCATCGGCCGGTAGGTGAACGTGGCCGTGCCCGACACCCCGGCGGGGGGTACGTAACGCAACGCCGGCAAGCCCGACGGACCGCGATCCTCGAACACGTCGCCGCCGATCTCGTCGGGCGTGAACGAGCCGATCCGCAGCGAGTCGCGTTCAGGGTCGACGTCGTTGAGGAGCACGTCGATCGTCACGGGCGCGTCCGGCCCCGTTTCGGCCCAGTCGGGCCGCCCGATCGGAGCGCTGTTCGGTGCGTCGACGGCGAGCAGGGTGAGGTACACCATGGCCGACGCGGTATGGCCGGCGGCGTCGGTGATCGTGTAACTGAACGCGTCGGTACCCACGTAACCGGGGTTGGGGTAGTACACCGCCGTCGACGCGGAGGCGATCTCCACCGTGCCGTGCGCCGCCGGGCCGTACGCGATCAGCGCGACCGCTTCGCCGTCGGGGTCGTAGTCGTTGGCGGTGACGGGAATCGCCACGCTGGCCCCGGTGCGCGCGGTGACCGGGTCGTCGAACGCCATCGGAGGGTCGTCGAACCCGTTGTTGTCGGGCTCGCGTTCCTTCTGGTCGATCTCGCTGGGGTCGACCACACCACCCCCCGAACCCCCGGTGCCTTCCTCGAGCATTTCGCCCGACTCGCCAAGTAGCGGGATGGTGTCGTCGTTCTTGGAGATCGGGGTGATGCCCCACGGGGTGATCGCCCACACCAGATCGCCGGCCGTGTCATCGACCCACACCAGGTCGGTTGCCGTGGCGACGGTCGGCGGGGGGCCGGGTTCGACGAATGCGGCCGTGTCGTCGATCAGCGCACCGGCGCGCCAGTCGAAACGTTCGATCGCGTTGGTGACCCGGTCGACGAGCACCGCCGCGTCACCGGCGACCGCGAGCAGGTCGGCGCCGCCCGCACGCAACCCGGGAATGTCGACGGCGCGTTCGACACCGTCGGTCGACACGCACCACAGGCGGTCGCCCGACGCCAACCAACCGCAGCTCGACGTCGGGCCCGGCACCTGCACGACCACTTCGCTCGGTTCGACGCCGTCGGGCAGGCCGACCCAGGTGCCGCCACCGAGGCGCACGCGGTTGGTCGAACCGTCGTACACCATGCCGGTGTTGCCCACCAGCGTCAGCCGGGCACCATCGAGACCCGACGCGTACACCTCGGGACGGCCGGCGCTGGTGATCCTGGCAACGCGGCCGTCAGCGATCATCCACACCGCGCCGTCGGGGGCGATCAGCGTGTTCTCGCGGGTCGTCGACCGGCCGAGCGCGAAGCTCACCGGGTCGCCATCGGGTGGCACGAGCACGCCCTCGCCGGCCGCGGGGGCGACCGCGACGATGCCCGGCTGACCGACCGACACCAGCGTCTCACTGTCGATGTCGAGGCCCACCGGCTGGGCCGACCCGACCCGCAACGTCGCCCAGTCGATCGGCTGCATCGTGCTCGTGCCCTGGTTGACGACGAACGCGCGTGACGACGACTGGGCGACCTCGAACACGTCACCGGGCTCGCCCACCTCGATGCGCGCCAGCGCCTGGCCCGAGAAGCCGTCGGCGAGCACCACCCATCCGTTGGCCTGGTTGACGAACCACCGTGTCGCGCGCGGCACGGTGGCGTCGACGGCGGTGAACCCGTCGGAGCGGATCGCCGCGACGGTGCCCGTGACCACGAGCGCGACGGTGCTCAGTCCGAGCACAGCTCGCCGCCACGACACGGCCCGCATGGGCATACCCCCAGTCTGCCAGCGGTAGCGCCAAGTCGCGAGGCAGCCGCGGGTGGTTTCGACAGGCTCAACCACCGGTGCTCGAGGTGGTTGAGCCTGTCGAAACCACCGGGCCAACCGCGGACTCGACCGCAGCGCGGCTAGCGGTTGAAGAGTTCGAGGTGTTGGCGGAGGGGGACGAGGTCGCGGCGTTGGCGGCGTTCGGCGTCGGCGACGGCCTGTTCGGCGGTGGCGCGGGCCTCGGCGAGTTCGTGGCGGAGCCGGGCGTTCTCGGCTTCCAGCGCCATCACCCGACGAATGCCTTCGACGTTCATGCCCTCGGCGGTCAGCTCGGCGATCCGCAGCAGCACCTCGATGTCGGCATCGCTGTAACGCCTGTTGCCACCGTCGGTGCGCGCCGGGCGTACCAACCCGCGGCGCTCGTAGATCCGCAGCGTCTGCGGGTGCATGCCGGCCAGCTCGGCGGCGACCGAGATGACATAGACAGCCGAAGTGCGGTGGCGCGGGCTCATGACTCGTCCTCCACCGTACTCGTGGGGGGTGCAGTCGTGGGCGGTGCCGTGACCGGGGCGCCTCCGGCCACCGCGAGCTGTTCGATTGCGGCCCGCTCGGCGTCGTTGAGTTGCGTGGGCACGCGCACGTCGACGGTGACGATCAGGTCGCCGGTGCCGCGCTTGGTGGCGATGCCGCGGCCCTTGATGCGGTGCCGCGACCCGGGCTGGGTACCGGGCTTGAGGCGGAGCGTCACGGTCGTCCCGTCGAGCAACGGCACGTCGACGTTGGCACCCAGTGCGGCCTGGGCGAACGTCACCGGCACGGTGGTGGTGAGGTGGTCGCCCGAGCGCCCGAACTGGAGGTGCGGGTTGACGTGAATCTCGACCAGCAGGTCGCCGGCCGGGCCACCGTTGCGCCCCGGCGTACCGCGTCCGGGCAAACGAATGGTCTGCCCGTCGGCCACGCCGGCGGGAATGCGAGCCTTGACCTCGCGCGGTCGCCGCTCGACACCGCTGCCGTTGCACGTGGGGCACGGGTCGGGAATGACAGAGCCGCGCCCGTGGCAGCGCTGGCACGGCGACGAGAACGAGAACATGCCCTGGTTGTCGTCGACCACGCCACGGCCCGAACACACCGGGCACACCGCCGGGGCGGTGCCGGGGCGGGCGCCGTTGCCGCCACACGTGGAGCACTGGGCGTCGCTGGTGAGGTACAGCGTGGTGGTGACGCCGCGGACGGCATCGTCGAAGTCCATCGTGAGCCGGGCTGTGACGTCGGTGCCGCGCTGGGGGGCGACGCCGCTGCGGCCTCCGCCGCCACCGGCACGCCGCCCGCGGCCGAACATCTGGCCAAGCAGGTCGCCGAAGTCGGCACCGCCACCGAAGTCGGAGGAGTTGAACGAGAACCCGCCGGACGGGCCCATCCGACGGACCTCGTCGTACTCCTTGCGGGTGGCCTCGTCGCCGAGCACCTGGTACGCCGCCGACACGGCCTTGAAGCGTTCCTCGGCCGTGGTGTTGCCGGGGTTCTTGTCGGGGTGCAGCTCGCGGGCGAGCTTGCGGTAGGCCTTGGTGATGTCTTTGGCCGGGGCGTCGGCGGGCACGCCGAGCACCTGGTAGTAGTCGTTGTCGAACCATTCCCGCTGGGCAGCCATCCGTCACCTCCTCTCGATCGTGCCGGCTAACGCAAGGGGCCTGGCACCTCGTGTTAGTCCTTGGTTCGCACCATGGCGGCACGGAGGGTGCGGCCGCGCCAGGTGTAGCCGCTGCGCAGCACCTCGGCGACCACCACATCGCCGCCGTCGCCGGGCTGGTGGGCGACAGCTTCGGCGACCTCGGGGTCGAACGGCTGGTCGACCAGGTCGAGCGTCTCCAGCCCGTGCTTGCGCAGTTCGGCGAGCATCAGGTTGAGCAGCGGGCCGACCTCGTCGGGGTGGGCGAGGTAGGCCGACTCGGCCGCGTCGAGCACCGGCAGGAGTGCCTCGGCGATCCGCCCGGCGGCCCGGTCGGTGTCGGCCGTGGCCTGGGCGGTGGCCCGCTTACGGTAGTTCTCGAAGTCGGCCTGGACGCGCATCGCCAGGTCCTTGAACTGGTCGCGTTCAGCGAGGACTGCGAGCACGTCGATCTCGCCGGCCAACTCGGCCAGTTCGTCGTCGAGGTTGCTCTGGCCGACGTCGGCATCGTCGACGTCGGCGATGTCGCCGTCGCCGAAACCGGCCGGGTCGGCCGGTGCCGCGGGCCTGACCCGCGGCACCTCGCCGGTGTAGTCCTCGACCTCGGTGGCCCGCTCGGTGTCGGGGTCGAAGTCACTCACGGTCGGCCCCTCAGCTTTCCGGTTCGTCGACGATCTCGGCGTCGACGATGTCGTCGTCGCTCGGTGCGTCGCCGGTGCCGCCGGCAGGACCCTGCCCGCTGGCAGACGTACCGGCCGCATCGGCGTCGCGGGCGGCGGCCTCGTAGAGCTTCTGGCTGAACGCCTGGCTGGCGACCATCAGCGCCTCGGTGGCCGACTTGATGGCGGCGGTGTCGTTGCCTTCGAGCGCCGTCTTGAGGTCGCCGAGCGGCCCCTCGACGGCGGCCTTCTCGTCGGCCGACACCTTGTCGCCCTGCTCGCGCAGCACCTTGTCGGTCTGGTACACGAGCGAGTCGGCGTTGTTGCGCACCTCGGCCTCTTCACGACGCTGGCGGTCTTCCTCGGCGTGCGCCTCGGCGTCCTTCACCATCTGGTCGATCGCGTCCTTGTCGAGCGTCGACTGGCCGGTGATGGTCATCGACTGCTCCTTGCCGGTGGCGCGGTCTTTGGCCGACACGTGGACGATGCCGTTGGCGTCGATGTCGAACACCACCTCGATCTGAGGCACACCACGCGGCGCCGGAGGCAGGTCGACCAGCTGGAACTTGCCGAGCGTCTTGTTGTAGCTGGCCATCTCGCGTTCGCCCTGAAGCACGTGGATCTCGACCGACGGCTGCATGTCGTCGGCGGTGGTGAACGTCTCGGAGCGCTTGGTGGGGATGGTGGTGTTGCGCTCGATCAGCTTGGTCATCACCCCGCCCTTGGTCTCGATACCAAGGCTCAACGGCGTGACGTCGAGTAGCAGCACGTCCTTGACGTCGCCGCGCAGCACCCCGGCCTGCACGGCCGCACCGACGGCCACGACCTCGTCGGGGTTGACCGACTTGTTCGGCTCTTTGCCGGTCATCGACTGGACCAGTTCGGTGACCGCCGGCATGCGAGTGGAACCGCCGACCAGGATAACGTGGTGCAGGTCGCCCTTGGCGACGCCGGCGTCCTTGAGTGCCTGCTCGAACGGGATGCGGCAGCGCTCGATCAGGTCGCTGGTCATCTCCTGGAACTTGGCCCGCGTGAGCTGCTCGTCGAGGTGCAGCGGGCCGTCGGCGTTGGCGGTGATGAACGGCAGGTTGATCTGCGTCTGCTGCACCTGGCTGAGTTCGATCTTGGCCTTCTCGGCGGCTTCCTTGAGGCGCTGCACGGCCATCCGGTCGGCGGCCAGGTCGATGCCGTTGGCGTTCTTGAACTGCTGCACCAGCCAGTCGATGACGCGCTGGTCCCAGTCGTCGCCGCCGAGCGCGGTGTCGCCGTGGGTGGACTTCACCTCGAACACACCGTCGCCGATTTCCAGCACCGACACGTCGAACGTGCCGCCGCCGAGGTCGAACACGAGCACGGTCTCGTCTTCGGCGCCCTTGTCGAGGCCGTAGGCCAAGGCCGCGGCGGTGGGCTCGTTGATGATCCGCAGCACTTCCAGCCCGGCGATCGTGCCGGCTTCCTTGGTGGCGGTGCGCTGGGCATCGTCGAAGTAGGCGGGCACGGTGATGACCGCCTGGGTGACGCTGTCGCCCAGGTAGGCCTCGGCGTCGCGCTTGAGCTTCATCAGTGTGCGTGCGCTGATTTCCTGGGGGGTGTACTGCTTGCCGTCGACGTCGGCCGACTTCCAGTTCTCGCCCATGTGGCGCTTGATCGACCGGAACGTGCGATCGGGGTTGGTGATCGCCTGGCGCTTGGCGACCTCGCCGACGAGCACCTCGCCGGACTTGGAGAAGGCGACCACCGACGGGGTGGTGCGGCCCCCCTCGGAGTTGGGGATGACGACGGGTTCGCCGGCTTCGAGCACGGCGACGACCGAGTTGGTGGTACCGAGGTCGATACCGACTGCCTTGGCCATGAGGGGAACCTCCGAATTGGGCGACTTGCTGGGGGACCGGCTCAACGATACGGCTCCGCCCCAGACTCGGCAACCCGTACGTCAACAAACTTGAGTCAGATCGACTCAAGTCAGCCGAGTGCGGTCACCTGCTCACCACGTCGGCCCGGCGGGCGATGATCAGGTCGAGCAGTTCGGCCGTCGCCGCCGCGTCGAAACCGGCTGTGGTGAGCACGTCGGTCAGGCAGCCGTGCATGATCGCGAAATGCCGATCGGTCACACCCTGGTCGTAGTGGGCGACGTGCAGGCGTTGCGACGGCGTCGGCTCGTTGCCGCGGCACGCAGCCACCAGGTACTCGGCGAATCGGTGCCGCTGCTCGGGCAGGTGGGTGGCCGCGAACAACGGCCCCACCTCGGGGTCGGCGAGCAGTTGCTCGTACAGCGCTTCGGTGACACCGGCCAACGCGGCCGCACCCCCGAGCCGACCCAGCAAGTCCATCGGCCGATTCTAGATTCGGCCGGACGGCAGCTCAGATGCCGATGATGCGGATGCCCGGGAACCGGGCGATGTCGTCGGGGTCGGAGGTGACGACGCGGGCGTCGTGCAGCCGGGCGACGAGCGCCACGTGAGCATCGACGACGTCGGCAACCCCAACCCGGCTGCACAGCTCGCCGACCGCCCGGGCAGACCCGGCATCGAGGTCGACCTCGTGGTGCTGGCCGCGCTTGAGAAAGCGCGCGAGTTCGACCTGCCGACCCGAACCGCCACGCCAGGCTTGAGCGATCGCACCCGCCGGGACGTACACCTCGTGGCCGTCACGTCGTGCCGCGTCGATCGCCGCGCGCACACGCCCGTCGCCGCGTTCGATCGCGATGAGCGCACCCGTATCGAGGCACAGGTTCGCGGTCATCGGTCGTCACTCAGCATGCGGCGGGCCCACTCGCGATCCTCGTCCGAGACCGGCCCGAGTTCCTCGTCCCATTCGGCGAAGAGGAGTTCCCACGACTTACCGCACTTGTCGGCGATCGCCTCCGACACGAAGGCCGACACCGACGCGTACTCGCCACTCGCCACCGCCGCGTCGACGCGCTCCCACAGGTAATCGGGCACGCTGACGGTCCGCGGTTTCTTCATAAGAACATCATAAGTCACTGAGGATCTCCTGGGCAGAGGGTGAGGGGGAACTGGAGGCGGTGGGGTTCGCCGGCGATCGCAGCGACGCCGATGCCGGGCAGCGGTTGCACGAGCCACTCGTCGGCGAGCGTGCGCAGGCCGAGCGTGTCGGCATCGCGGCTACGAGTGGGCATCAACACCACGCCCCCTGTTGCACCGAGCGTGCGCACCACCCCGAGCGGGCGGCTGAGGCCGTCGGTCGCCCCGGCGACGAACGTCACCACGGGCGCGGTCTCGACCGCCGTCAGCTTGCGCCACGGGTAGTCGTCGTCGAGCCGGTGGGCGTCGTCGACGAGCACCACAGTCGGCCGCACGATCCGCTCACCCACCCATTCGGGCAGCTCGGCGACCGGTACGGGGCGTCCCCAGGGGCCACATCCCGCGGCCAGCGGCGAGCGCCGGCTGGCAACGCTGACCAGCACGTCCCAACCACAGCGCGCGGCAAGCGTGCCGATCGCCGCGAGCGCGTTGCTGCGGCCACTCTTGGGCGGGCCCATGATGCGATACGCCATGCCGTCCTCGGCCGGGTCGAGCCACAGCAGCTCGCCGGTGTCGGGCACGATGCCGACCGGCACGCCCGGGTTCCCCGCTGCCACGCGCATCTCGCCGACCGCACCGAGGGGCAACGGCCACGGTGCTCGAGTGAAGGTGCGCGGTGGGCGGCTGACGGCCGGGCGTGGCTCGGGCACCGAGACGGCGACCGCCTGGGCCAGCAGCCCGGTCGCCAGGTCGACGCATCGGCCGGGCGCGGTGAGTTGGGCGCGCAAGGCCCGCGGCACCGCGGGCGGGTACTCGAGCGGGTCGTGGGCACCGAACACCAGCCGGCGCCCGGCGGCCAGGCCCACCCGGTTGGCGAGCATCGCCGGCGACCCGGAACACACCACCTGGATGCGTGTGCCGGGCACCTCGTTGACGAGCGTGGTCAGCGGGGCGAGCAGCGGACTGAGGGTTCCCTCGGCGTGGAGGAACAGGCGCTCGAGGCCGAGCACGAACAGCACGATCCGCGGACCGTCGGCCGGAGCGCCCTTGCGCCGCGCGGCCTCGGTGACGAGGTGGTGGAGGATGCGCAGCGCGGTGGCGTCGTCGCGGGTGGCGACCGCGCCCGTGTGACCCAACCCGGCGACCTGCGCCAGGCCGTGACCGACCGTGTCGATGCCGTACAGGTGCACGTCGTCGGGGCGGTGGTGGCGAGCGAGTTGGCAGGAAGTGGCGACGAGCGCGTCGTGATGGCCCGAGCCGGGTGCGCCGGCGTACAGCACGACGTCGTCACCGAAGTGGTGGGCGAGCGCGACGCGGCGTTGCCGGGCCGGGTCGTCGGCCAGCCCGATCGGCACCTGGGAACGCTCGCCCGGAAGCGAAAGGTGCTCCAACTCGTCGACGGTGACGTCCTGCGGCAACTCGCCCGGCCACGGCAGCGCCCGACCGACGGCGCATGCCGGGTCGAGCGCGGCGGCGTGGCGCACCAACTCGACCACCCGGTGCAGGTCTTGCAGCTCGTTGGGCACCTCGCGGGCCGTGGCTGCGGATGCGGCGTGGGCGACGGTGGCGAGCACCGACCAGCGCGCCGTCAGCGACGGCTGCACCGTCACCCCGGGCGCTTCGTTGCCGACCCGGGCGGCCTGGAACTCGACGAGCTCACCGCCCTGCACGCGCACGAATCCGCGGCCCTTGGTGGCCGACCCGATCGACGCCGCAGCGGGTGACTTGAGCACCACGTTCGAGTGCTCGGCCTGCTGCACCTTGAAGCACACCCGCAGCCCGGCCTGGGCGTCGATCGTGGGTGGTAGGGCGTGATCGAACAGCTGCGTCAGCAGCACCAGGTGCACGCCCAGGCCGGCGCCGATCCGCGAGGTCTGTTCGAGCCGCCCGAGTTGGGCGCGCCCGTCGGGTGAGTCGAGCAGCTCGGCGAACTCGTCGACCACCACCAACAGGCGCGGCACCGGCGGCAGTTCGGGTCGTGCCTGGCGGGCGGTGCGGTAGCCCTCGATGGTGGCCACGCCGGCGACGTCGGTGAACAGACGCTGGCGGCGTTCGTGCTCGGCGGTAAGCAGGGTGAGCGTGCGCTCGAACAGGTCGATGTCCTGGTTGGTGGCGAGGGCCACCACGTGCGGCAGGTGGACCAGCGCCTGGTGGTCGACGCCTCCCTTGAAGTCGACGATCGCGATCGCCAGGTCGTCGGGGTGATTGTGCAGGGCGAGCGCGGCGAACCACGATTTCAGGAACTCGGTCTTGCCCGAGCGGGTCATCCCGCCCACCAGGCCGTGCGGGCCGTGGCGCACGATGTCGAGCCGCAGCGGTACGCCGTCGACGGTGATGCCCACGGGCACGTTCGTGCACGGCGAGTGGGCCTGCCAGAACGCAGCCTGCTCGGCTGGTGTGCGGTCGCCCAGGGCGAGCAGGTCGGTGAGGTGTACCGACCCGAGTGGCCGGTGGTGGTCGCCGGTTCCGTACGAGTCGAGCGGGGCGAGCGCGAGCGCGGCGGCGAGCGCCACATCGGGTACAAGCTCAGCCACCGCTACGGCGTCGATGCGCGGGGTGAGCACCGAGCGGAACTCACACTCGTCGGCGTGGGCACCGAGGCGCACCTCGCCGCGGATGCCTTCGGGTACCACGCCGGCATCGACGACGACCGTGACGATGCCGACCGGCGGCCCGTCGCGCAGCAGGTCGGCGAGGTCGCTGTCGGCGAGCGTGGCGACCCCGTCGACGAACACGACGTGGAGCGGGAGCGATGGCGCGGTACGGCCGGCGGCCTGTTCGCGGCGGGCGTCGACGAGGCTGCGCAGCGACTGCACCAGCGCCGCGCAGCCCTCGGGTGTGGTGGCCAACCGGGCGCTGCCACCCCCGGCGAACACGTGTGGCAACCACTGCGCGAACGACCACGCGTCGGCCGTGCCGGCGAGCACCCACACGTGGACGTCGGTCGGGGCGTGGGCAGTGACCAGGTCGGCCAGCAGTGCCCGGGCGACGGCTCGGCCCCGGCCCGTCGGCCCGGTGATGCCGAGCGGCCCCTCGCGTGTCAGGTCGACGGTGAGCGGCACGTTCCACAGCCGCACCGGTTCGGGCGCGTCGACACGGTCGGCCTGACACGCCGACGGGAGCGCCGCGTGCCCGAGCGTCACGCGTCCGAAGTCGGCGTCGCCGGGCCGGCGCTCCCACACCGACCGGTGGCCGAACCGCGCTTGCACCGCGGCCATGCCACCGCCGCCGTGACGTTGCCGGGCGCGGCAGGTCTCGGCTGCCCGGTACTCGCAGAGCGCCTGCTCGAACCGCGCCTGCGCCTGCGCGTGCCGCGCCGACTCTGATGCCTGCGCGTGCCGCCGACGGCGGGCGCGTCGCAGCGAGTCGTAGGCGTAGACCACCGGCGACAGCGCGCCGATCGCGAGGAACCACCAGCGGCCGGTCAGCAGCGCCATCCCGGCCGCGGTGACGATCGGCACCAGCGCTCGTAGCCACGCCCCACCGGCGCCGTCGTCGGTGTGGCCGGCGGCAGGCGAGGGTGCCGTCGGCGGCTCGGACAGGGCGGGCAGTGCCTCGCGGAACGGACGTTGCACGGTGCGGCCGGTGGCGGTGTTGCCGAGCAGGGTGAGCGTGTCGGACAGCTCGACGACGCCGATCAGCGAGGCGCCGGCATGCACGCGGGCGGCGGGGCCGAGCACGACCGGCGTACCGGTGACGAGTCCGCCGTCGCACGTCGTGCCGTTGCGCGACCCGAGGTCGCGCACGGTCACCGTGCCGTCGGTACCGAGGCGGAACTCGCAGTGCACCCCCGACAACAACGCATCGTCGATCCCCAAGGACCGGCCGACGACGACGGGGGTGTCTGGGGTGAGGGGGGTGCTGCGGCCAGAGGCGGGGCCGCCAAGTACGACCACGTAGTAGCCGGGTGTCAGCGTGGTGCGGTCGGCCGGGCCGGTGCCGAGCCGGGCGCCGTGCTGCAGTGCGCCGCCGATCGGTTGGGCGTCGTCGCGGTGCCACGGCTGACCGTCGACGTGCACCGTGTCGGCGCTCCAACCGACCGCCCCAAGCGCACCGATCAGATCGCCGCGCGGCGCGGCCGGATCGCCCTCGACGAGCAGCGGCCGCACACCGCCGGGGCTGTCGAGGCGGACCCGCCATGTGGTCACGCGGCGTCACCTCCAACGGGAGGGGTCGGGTCGGTGGGGTCGTCACCGGCGAACAGTCGCAGCGTGTTGGCGAGCTCGTCGAACAGCGCGCGGAGCGGGCCGGCGAACTCGATGTTCGGGGTCGCGAACGTCAACGCGGCCGCCCGCCGGCCCTGGTCGTAGGGAACCAGGAAGTGCTCGGCGAGCAGCCGGACACCGGAGGTGCCGTCGGCGTTGTCGCCGCCGACTCGGTGCATCCGCACCAGCTTGACGGCCGGCCCGCCCGGTAGGTCGACCGCCGCCGGGGGTTCGAGGTCGGCGATGTCAGCGGTGTCGCCGCGGTCGGTACGCGACGTGGCGGCGAGGATGGTGTGGACGGTGAGCGGCAGGTCGGTGGCCAGGCCGGTTTGGGTGAGGGTCGACAGCGTGCACGTGGCGGCGAGCAGGTCGGGCGCCTGGCCGGCACCGGCGTCGAGCGGTGTGGCGAAGACGGCGGCGAGGGTTACGCCCTGCCGGACGCAATCGTTGCGCAGCTGGCGTATCACCAGCTCGTGTCGCCGTTGGGCCGGTCGCGACAGCTCGCCCCGGTCGGCGAGGGTGCGCCGTTGCTGACGGGCGAAGCGCTCGAACGCCGGCGCGTCGAGCGGTAGGCACACCCACTCGGGCGGCAGCGCGAGCCCGAACGAGTCGACGGCCGGACGACTCACCGCGACCCCCGTGGCGACTCGGGCACGCTGACGTCAATGGCGAACACGTCGCCCCGTCCGGTGTAGCCGGCATCGGCGAGCGCGGCGGCGAACTCGTCGACTGCCTCGTCGCGGTGCGACGCGAGGTAGTCGAGGTAGTTGCTCTGGTGATGACCCATGCCGGTTCGGCCACCGTCGAACACCGACACCACTTGACGGTCGGTGGGTGTGCGCACGCCCACCCGCGACAGCTGCCCGCCGGATTGCCGGCGGGGGAACCGCACGATCGGCGGCGCCCCTCCCCCGCTGGCGGCGTACTCCTCGATGAGGTACCCACCGAACCCGACGGTGTGGTTGGCCACGCCGGTCAGCGAGCCGACCGCGCCGAATACCTCGCCGCTGCCGAGTTCCTCCCACAGGTCGCCGAGCTCGTACGCCGCGCCCACCGGGTGCTCGCCGAGCCGTCCGAGTTCGATCACCAGGTCGTGCGCGTTCTGGAGCACGAGCACGCCGGTGCGGTCGGGAACGTGCGCGAGTTGGGGGCTGGAGTGGTAGCCGGCGGCCACGACGTGGGTGACCGCGTAACCGGCGGGCCCGTTGAAACGCGGGTCGGCGGCGAGGTCGAGGGCGGTGTCGGCCCCGAAGCTGTGGCCGACGATCAGCAGTTCGTTGCCGGGTGCCACGCCGAACTCGGCGAGTCCGGCGGCCACCATCTGGGCGTAGCGGTTGTCGGCGACCGCGGTGCTGCGGCTCGACCGGAGGGCGACGGCATCGAGGTCGCGGACGGTGCGGTGGCCGGGGTGGAGGCCGAGGCTGGGTCGACGCAGGTCGGTCACACCGGGCAGCACCACGATGTAGCGCCCCTCGCCGAGTTCGACGACGCCGAACTCGTCGGGCGCCAGCGTGCGCGCCCCGATCGTGAGCGCCAGCGCGTCGGCCACCGCTCCAACACCGCTGGCGGCGTGCCAGCGGCCGCGCCACGCCCACTCGTACGTCCCGCCCGGGTCGCCGGCGTGGGCGCGAGGCGGGGTGTTGCCCAGCGCGTGGTACAGCTCACCGAACGCGGCCACGAGTGCGAGTTGCTCGGTGAGTGGGCGGTCGGTGAACGCCGCCAGCCAGCGCTGGACGAGGTGGCGTCCTCCGGTGAGGGGGAACGGCAGCAGCCGCTCGGCCAGCGTTGCCGCCAGCCCGGCGAGCGCGGTACCGAGTGTCGCCTCGGCTGCCCTGGCGAGTGCACCGACCCCCGCGAACACGCCTGCCGGAACCGGCTTCGGGAGTTCTTGCCGATCGAGTGGCAGCTCGTACATCGCGCGGGCGGTGCGGGCGACGAGTTGTTGTTCGGCCGCGTGGAGTACGGCGTGTTGGGCCAGGCCGGCGGCCAGCCCGGTGGTGCGTTCGGCCACTTGGCCGTGCCACCAGGCCACACCGGCGTGCTGGTACCGGCGGCGTCGTTCCAGTTCGCCGACCTGGACCGCGGTGGCGGGGTCGTCGGCGGCGGCCCGGCCGCGCAGCCAGGCGAGTTGGACGTCGGTGCGGTGGAGTTCGTCACGTGCGCCGGCCAGCTGTGCCTCGCCGGCGCGCAGGTCGTCGTAGCGGGCCTGGGCGACGGCGAGCGCGCTCGCGGCGTGCGAACGGAGGTCGGCGAGTTGGTCGGCGTGGCCGGTGCACACGGCGGCGAGTGCGTCCAGCACGGTCGCGGCGAGCCGGACCGTGTCCGACCAGGCGGTCACCTGCGTGCCGAGTGCGGTGGCTGCCTCGCCGTGCCAACCGGTGGCTCGCCGAACGTCGAGCGCGCCGACCGCCCTGGCGGCCACACCGGCGATTGCCTCGGCTGCGGCGGCCGTGTGGGCCGCCGCAGCGAGGTAGTCGGCCGCGTCGCCGCCGAGGGGGCTGGCCGCCAGGTTCGGGTCGAGCAGATCCCATCCCATCGTGGTGCCGCCCGGTCACCCACCGCCGAGGGCGGCGATCAGTTGGTCTTCGGCGCACATGAACGCGTCGCGTACGGCGCGGAGTGCGTCGGCCGCCGCGGCGACCCCGTCACGGAGGCCGCCGCGGTGCTCGTCCCACCGGCCGAGGAAGTCGGCGTAGGCGGTGGTTACGTCGGGGTTCCCGGTGAACTCGAGGTTCATCAGTTGTGACCCGGCGTCGAGCGCTTCGGCCGTCGTGCGGGCATGGTGTTCGAGCGCGTCGAGGAAGGCGTAGACGACGACGATGTCACCCATGACCGCTCCCGCTCACCCGGCCAACTGGCCGGCCAGGGTGGTGTCGAGGTCGACGATCGCGTCGGCGGCCGAGCTGAGGAACATGCCGAGCGTGTCCATGCCCGCGAGCAGGTCGGTGAGGCCGGCTTTGACGGTGTCGAGCTTGGCGATGAACGCCTCTTGGGTGCGGCCCTCGAACGAGTCGATCAGGCCGTCGAGGCGGGTGCGCAGCGTGTTGATGAGTTCGGCCGCCTGGCCCTGGGTGGCGCGCACGTCGGCGGCGTGGGCCCGAGCCTCGTCGGGGCGGAGCTTGATCTGTCCAGACATCGTGTCTCGCTTTCTGTTGGGTGGTGGAAGGCGGTGGTGCCTTCGTTGGCGACGGTAGAGATGCGCCGCCGATCTGTGAATCGGGAGAAGTCCCCGTGGGGAGTTCTCCCCGTGATCCCGGCCCGCGTCAGGCCGCGGCGACGACGTGGTAGGGCGCGGGGCGTGCCGGGGTGGTGGCGACCAAGCGCGGGCCGCGCCGCCAGGCGTCGCCGACGGTGCGTACCTGGGCCGAGATCGCGCCGAGCACGTGCCGGTCGATCGCCGCTTCGGCGTCGGGGTGGGTCGCCGCCAACGCGGCCGGGAGTTCGGCTTCGGCGGCCGCGGTGGCGTGGGCGCGGACGATGTTGGCGACGATCACGTCGTCGATCGCCGCGGCCAGTTGGCGCTGCACCGTGTCGCCGGCGAGTTCGAGCGTGGCTCGTTCCACCATCCGCCCGCGGGCGGCGCCGAACACCGTGCGTCCGGTGGCCGGGTTCACGATCCCCGCCGAGCCGGCCGCGGCCGCGCTCATGACCGTCGTGTTCTCGGCAGCGGTGCGCACGAACACGAGCCCGGCGTGGTCGCCGGCCCCGGCCGCGGTGAGCGCCGCCGCCTGGCCGCGGCCGCTGGTCGCGACGGTCGTGCCGAGCCCGCCTTGGGAGGCGCGGGCGCCGACGGCTGCGCCGATTGCGGTGGCGAGCACGTCGACCACGCCGACGGTCTCGCCGGTGTCGGGGTGGGGGTGTTGGCTGACGGCCAGCGCGCCGGTCGTCGCTACGTCGGCGTACGACAGTGCCTGGCCGGCGGCGATCACCGCGGGGAGCAATACGAGCGCGCCGGGGCACACGGTCGAGCCGGCGACCACGACGACGATGGCGATGACGGTGACCACCCGGGTGGCCTCGGCGATCGCATCGTCGAGGTGGTGCAACGCGTCGAGGAAGCGCCCGTCGGCGCACGCCACCGCGGCGTCGATCAGGCTGTCGACCATCCCCACCAGCGCGCCGCCAGTCCAGTCCCAGGCGGTGCCGGCCCAGCCGGCGATCGACCCGGCGAGGGCACGCAGGCCGCTCGGGTCGCGCAGCTCGCCGAGGTCGATCTCGCGCAGTGCCAGCCACGTGGCGACGCCCAGCGCGTGCTCGGCGTCGGCGAGTTCGGCGTGTTCGGTACGGCTGGCGCGGTCGTCGTGGGCGGCCCCGGCGTGGGTCTGCTCGGCGGTTGCGACCCGCCCGCGCGCGTGCCAGTGGCGCCCTTCGAGCATGCCCACGCGGGCCGGTGCGTCGGGGTCGCCGGTGGTGGCCGCTATGCGGGCCGCGCGGAGTTGACGGTCGATCGTGGCCAGCGCCGCGGTCGTGTCGACGAGGGCCGCCTCGGCCGCGGCCAGCGCGGCCCGGCGGAGCGTCGCCCGCCCGAGCGCGGCGGCGGCCTCCGTGCGCAGCGCGTCAAGGCGGGTGGCGTGGGTGTGCATCACCGCAGCGAGTGACTCGAACACCGGCGGCAGATCGTGCAACGACCGGTCGATGCGGCTCAGCACGTCCGCGATCGCGGTCGCGCTCAGCCCGCGCAACTGTGACGTGTCACCCCCGGCGAGGGTGGCGAACCCGGCCGCGCACGCCGACACCGACGTTGCGACGTCGGCCGCCTGCCGCGCCGCGGTCGCGTAGTCGCCGGGTGCACCCAGCACCGGTTCGCCCAGTTCCGGGAACAGTTCGCTCCAGCAGGTAGCCATGCCCCCGAGTGTGCGAGCCCCCACCCACCCTGTCGATGGGCAGGACTCCCCTCCCCACACACCAAGGTGGTTGAGCCTGTCGAACCCACCGCTGTCTCACCAGCCCGGATCAGCCGCCGAGAATGTCTTCCACGGTCTTGCGACTCCGTTCCGGCCACGGCTCGTCGGGGAACTGGCCGGCGACGATCGTGGCGACGTCATCAGCGTTGGTCACGCCGACCAGTTCCGCCAGCCGTGCGATGTCGCCGCGATCGGCGAGGCGGGCGGCGCGGGCCTTCATCGCCAGCAGGCGTTCGGGCGACGCGGCGAGCACGCGCAGCGACGGGTGGTCGAACACGACGATCTGGCGGTGGTCGTCGCCACGCGGGATGTACGCCGCCGCTTGCTCGTTGAGCCACGTCGTCGGCAGGCCACGCCGCCGGGCGACGTCGCGCACCACCTCGATCACCGCCCCGTGATCGTCGAGAATCACCGCGTCGACGTCACGGGTTGCCCGGTCGGCGTCGTAGGCGAGCGCCATCGCCGCCCCACCGACGACGACGTAGACCCGAGCCGACGCGCGGCGGCGACTCAGGCCGTCGGCAACCTCACCGAGCGCGTCGAGGAGTTCCGCGCGATCCACCGGCTACACCACGGCCAGTTCGCGGGCGGGCAGCAGTACACCGTGGGCTTCGAACGCGGCCGGTGAGTGGACGACCGCTTCGACCCGGGCGGCGCGCATCGTCGGCGGCGCACCGGCAAACCACATCGATGGGAGGTAGCGCCCGGGCTGGAAGACCCAGTCGGGTGCGGCGACCCCGAGGTGCCAGCTGAGGTGCTCGGCGTACGCCGCAAGGAACGCGTCCCAGCGCGGGTCGAGTGCCGGGGGCTCGTCGGCGATGAGGCCGGGCCGGTCGGCGGGCGTTGTCGTCTCCCACAGCAAGCCGAATTCGTGGAGGATGACGCGGAGCCGCCATTCGTCGTCGGCCGCCCGTAGTTCGGGAACGTAACCGGCCAGCGACCTGGGCCACGGCGTCATCCCCCCAGTCTACGAAGCACCCCGACGCAGCCGCCCCGCCGCCTGGGCTACCGGTCGCCCGGGTCAGCTGGTGGTGTCGATGGTGAGGGGTGGGTCGTCCGACAGGACGGCCAGACGGAGTACCCGCGAGCCGTCGGTGGCGATGCCCAACACCAGTTCGCGCTCGCCGGGTACCGGCAGCACGCCGTCGGCGACAGGGCCCTGCGGAAGCGAGGCGAGCACGCCCAACCAGTCGGACGTGAGCGCCGGCGCCAGGTCGGTCAAGTCGTCAACGTTGATCGCGTAGCGCTGCAACCCGTCGGCAGGGGTGAGTGGGCGCGCCACCCCTTGCACATACGTCGGCAGCACCTGCTCGGCCGACACCTCGGCCAGGCGCACCTCGATCAGCGGCAGCCCGGTCATCGGGTTGCGCCGGGCGAGGCCCTCGACCGAGTCGATCGCCCCGCCGAGCGCGCCGGCGAGCCCGCCCGGCTGGTCGGCCGTGGGGGCGACATCGTCTTCGTTGAGGAACGTGTACACCCCGGCGTACGCGGCGCCCGCCACGACCGCCAGCACGAACAGGCCGAACACCCAGCCGGTGGCCTGGTTGCGGCGCCGTTGCCGGCGTGCCTGGCGGCGGTACCCCTCCGAACTGAGGCGGGCGATCTCGGCCGCGCTGGGGATCGCCGTCGGCGGGCGGCGTTGCGCGCGCTTGCGGGCAGGCGGGGGCAGCACGGGCGCAGTACCCATCGGTGCGACCGTAAACCAGACCGTCCCGCAAGGAAAGCGTGCGGCGGTCAACGTCTCCTCAAGATCCACGCCCGTTCCGGTTCGCCCATCTCGCTGCCCACACCTCATACGTGACGACGAACAGCACGCCAGCGACAGCTCGACGACTGCCTGCTCCAGACCATCGGCAACGCAATCTTGTCAGAAGACGACTTGACAAGGTAAGGTTGTCAGCGTGCTGATCCATCGGGCGGCACGCAAATGGGGCGTTCCGGACGACGACATGAGGCACGCCGTTCGTAACCCGCTCTGGGTCTTCCCCCAAGATGGCTACGAGATATTCGTCGGGCCGGACCGAGCGGGCCTCCTACTCGAAGTCGGCCTGCGAGAGAACGAGCACGGCGAAACTGTGATCTTCCACGCGATGCCGGCACGACCGAAGTTCACGAGGTGACCACGATGCGAACAAAGCAGATTCCCCCTCACGACGACAACGTTGATGACGAGTTCGTTGCACTCGCCGAACTGGTCGGGTCCGAACAGTACGAGCCAGGCGCCAGCGTTGTCGATGCGGCGCCGTTGCGGCGGGTGGTGGCAGCTCACGAGGCCAGCTCTCGGGCCGCCGCCGACCTCACGTCCGCCGCCCGCGACGCTCACGCGGCCGGGCTGTCGTGGACAGCGATTGGGGCAGTGCTTGGCATCTCTCGCCAGGCAGCGCGCCAAAGGTTCGCCGAGCGCACCACCGTGTGACCGGTTGAGCGCTGTCTTGCGCAATCACGACGATCGCCCTACTCGCACGGGCACGTGCGAGCAGGGCGGATCATCAGTGGAGTACGTGCCGGCCGAGCGGCTCCGACACGTTGCGACTACTCGACCCAGCCGACCAGGTCGAGCACCAAGTCGGTCTCGGCCAGGGTGTACACGCACAGCGTGCCCGTCGCGGACAGCTTGGTGATCGAGTTGCCTGCGCGTACCTGGCCAGCCTGGTAGTTGATGTTCGAGGCGAGCGGCCGGTCGCCACACGGATAGAAGGTGACGTAGCCGGGCGCCGCCGGGTTGACGACGGTCACGTTCACGATCGCGGCGGTTGCGTCGGCGGGCACATCTGCCCGACCGGCGATGTCGATCTCGAGGACCTGGCCCGCCCCGACTCGGCCGCTACCGGCAAACTCGGTGTCGATAGTCGTGCCGCCCACGCGGGTGTCGAGCAGCCGCGACGGCGTCACGATTGCGATGCCCGCCGCGTCGCCAGGAACGTAACCGCTGACGTCGATGACGAGGTCCGTCGCGGCCAGCGAGTAGACGCACAGAACCCCGGCCGCGTTGAGTGCGGCCACCGCACCGTTGGCCACGACCTGACCGGGCAGGTAGTTCACGGTGCTGGCCAATGGACGTGTACCGCAGTCGAACACCGTGAGGTAACCGGCGGCACTCGGGTTCACCGCGGTGATGTTGACGACCGCGGCCTGAGCGCCAACGGGCACGTCACCGCGACCGCCGATCTGGAGTTGCAGCACCGTCCCTGCCGCCACTCGACCGTCGCCTTCGGCCAGTCGGTCGAACGTGTTCGACCCGTTCTCGGCACGAGTGTCGAGATAGCGGGCGGGTGCGATACCGGCCAACGGCGAGTCGGCTGTCACGTACCCGGCGATGTCGAGCGCGTAATCGGCGGCCGACGAGGTGAACACGCACAACTCGCCCGCTGCCGACAGCGGAACGATGGCGGTGTTCGCCAGCACGTCTCCCGCCGCATAGTTGAGGTGCGATGCAACGGGAGCGGTCTCCGTGCACGGGTACATCGTCGCGTACCCAGCGGCGCCTGGATCGATCGCCACCAGGTTGGCAACGACCGCCTGGGCACCTGCCGGCACGTCACCGCGCCCGCTCACCTGCACGGCATACGTCGCCCTCGCCTGCACCCGGCCGGTGTTGGCGAACTGCGCATCGAAGGTCGGCGCGTTGCGAGTGTCCCAGTACCGACCGGGTGTCATGGGGTTGACGACCGCCGAATCGGGATCCGGGTCCGGGTCTGGATCCGGGTCGGGATCGGGCTGCACGGGGCTGACCAGTCCGGCACGCACAACGGCTTCGAGCTCCGCGGAACTCACCGACGCACCAGCCGTACGGTCCACACTCACCGCACCGATCGAGATCTTCCCGCCCGAATACTCCGCCGAATCAGAACCCGCCTCAGCAAACCCACAACGCGGCCCCGGCACACACGCCCCATACACCGACTCGAAATGCAACCCATCACGCGTATACCCCGTCGAGAACGCCGCCAACTGCGCCACCGTCGTCCACACCGCATCCTCGATCGGATCACGATCCGTCCGCGGATAGTTCACATTCACGATGTAATCCTCAGGCAACAACCCATTCGTCACCAACGTCCCCAAGAACCCCGTCGACCACTCAGCAGCAGCCTCCGCGTTGTCCGCCCACACCCCACTCGAACTCGCACTAATCGCAATCGACGGAACACCCAAACTCGAACCAATCGTCGCCGCCCCCACCGTGCCCGACACATTCACATTCAAACCATCGTTCCCACCACGATTGATACCCGAAACAATCACATCCGGAGCACCCGACCAACCAACCAAATCCTGCACCCCAGGCGACGCACCCAACGTCGCCGCATCAGCAGGAGTCAACGACGTCGACGACACATCACACGGCCCAGGCGACACCGCCAACGTCACACACGCACCAAACACCGCGCCACCCGACGGCGCCCCAACACAATCACCCTCATACGCCACATCAACCACCGGCGTGGTCAACGTAAACCGAGTCGACCCCGAACCATACGTAATCGACGCCGACGCACCACTGCGATCCAACCACGGACCCACCACCACAACATCAGCACCAGCCGCACACAACGACTTCCGCAACTCAAACAAACCCTGACTACCAGCACCCGCCTGAACACCATCATCATTCGTCAACAACACCCGCACACCATCCACCGAACCCGCCACCACGCTCGGGGGAAGGGCGCTGACGAAACCAACCGACTCCTGCAGCGGCGACTGCGCGGCCGCGGTGGAGGTCAGCAGCGCTGACGCGACGAGCGCCGTCACTCCGAGGGCGGCCACGCGGCTCCGCCGGCACACCCGCGGACGCCGCTTCGCGGCTCCGTCTGTGGCGATGGTCATCTTCATGTGTCCCCGTTTCCCCCGTCGACTGGTCTGATGGTCTGACCGAAGATATCAGACGGTGGCACAACGGTGGTGACCGTGGCCTGTCGACGGACACAGGAGAGCGCGGCGTCGGCGTTCGAGGGGCGGGCCGGCCCCATCGGACGACGCGGTGCGGGTCAGGAACAGACGAGGGGGGCGGGGCCGATGGGGACGATCGCGCCGTTGCTGTCGACGTCGAAGTGCTCGGAGCGGTCGGCGAGGTAGGTGCCGTCGAGCAGGGTCTGCTGCGAGACGTCCTGGCCGCCGTCGGCTCGGTACGCGCTCACGGCGGCCGAGAGTTGGTTCCAGTCGTCGACACACGACGACCCCACCGGCGGCCGGCGCACGTTCGCTGCTGCGATCACGACGGCGACCGCCAGCACGGCCACGATCGCGACCGTCAAGAGGTGGTCGAGGCGCGCCCGGCCCCAGCCACGTCCTTCGGGGGCACCCCCCGCCGCTGCGCCATGCCCGTCCACTCGCGCCGATTCCCTCATCCAAAAGCCAAGCGTCAAAGAAACGTCAAGTCTACCCCCTCTACCTGACACGATCCATAGGTTCTTGTCGCCGTCCCGTCGCCTCGGAAGAAGCCGTGCCGAGAAGCCTCGAGCAGGCGGTTCCCGGTTTGGAACAGCGACGAATGCTGTTTTGGAACGACCTTCAACGCTGACTTCACACAAGCGTCCGATGGTCGGGACAACCTCTGCGTGGACGGCAGCGCGCGGACGGACCGCCGTATGGCTCAACGTCACCGTCGAGTCACGACCAGCGCGGTGCCTCCTCGGCGACAACCAGGTCGGGGGCCGTCTCTGGGTCGGCGGGGCGGGGGATGGCGAGGGGGGCGAAGACGACGAGGATCAGGACGATGTTCTCCCAGAAGATGATCCGCATCATGAACAGCACGCCGACGTGGAACCCCACCATCACGGCGATCCACACCCACCGGAACCGCCGCCAGCACACGGCCAGCGGGCTGGCGATCTCGAACACGGTCGACACCAGCAAGCCCACCTGAAGCAACCGCTCGATTGCCCGGCTGCGCAGCACGACCAAGCCGACGTCGAGCGGGAACGCGGAGTACTGGAGGCTGCGGGCGGTCACCCAGATCTTCATCGACTCACCGGTGAACACCGACACGCCGCCGACCCCGACGCGACGCAGCCCCGTCATCGCGTACGTCGCCGCGACCAGCAGGGCGATCAACGTCACGGTCGTGGCGTGGTCGCGCGAGCGTGCAGAATCCGGCGGCGGCCCCGACATGGAGAGCCGGTCGGCGCAGGGTGCAGCGACCAACAGCACGGCGATCCACAGCACATTCTGCTGGGCATGATTCACGTACCCGCCGATGCTCTGCATGGCTCCGTAGGTGACGACGATGCCGGCAACGGCGGCGACCGCGATCGGGGCGAACGGTCGCACGGCTGCGGCAGCCGCCACACACAACGCAACCGTGCCCCATCGCAACAACTCCAGCGCGACACCACTGCCGTACAGCGCTTGGAGGGCGGCGTTGTCGAACAACCCCGGTGGCCGGACGATTTCGCGGGGTAGGTCGGCGAGGCTGCCGGCCCGATACGTAACGATCTGCCACGCCCACACCACGAACACGGCAATGCGGATCATCGCCAGGTGGACGTCGGGCGACAGACCCAATCGCAGTCGCTTCACGTGCCGCCGCCGAGCGGTACGTCGACGAGTACAGAGCATGTCTCGGGCTGGCCACGGGTGGGCTCGTCGACCCGGCAGGAGCTGACCGTGGCGACCGCACCGGCATCGTCGGCCAACGAGCCGGCGCCTGCGCGCAGCGCCTGTTCCAACACAGTTCGGGAGTGCTCGTCGCCCGCCGCGGCCCGGCTCGCCAGGCCACCGAGGGTCCACAGGTACGAGCGAGGAGACTTGGTGGGCGCGGTGCTGGCCAGCGGCAACTCGCCGCGGTCCTCACCGTCGATCTGCACGGTGACCCGATAGAAGCTCTCAGCCGAGACGGGCGCGGAGTACAGGCTCCACGTGGTGAACGGAAACGTGTTTGGCGTGGTGGTGTACTGCGTCACCAACAGACCGACGCAGACACCGACGACCACCACCAGTTGCGCCTGCTGCCGACGCACCGCCCCCATCTGCAGCCGCGATTGCCACGCGGCAACGCCAGTCAGCGCGACAAGAACCGCCAACCCCACGAGATGAAGCATCGGTCGCGAAGTCATACCGCTCATCCATCTCCTGGGCTACCCCACGCACTCACCGTCAGCGCCTCAGTCCCGGCCCCGTAGACCTCGGGCGCATCGGATGGGTCAGACGCGAGAGTACCCCGGCCCAATAGCGGGCCGGGGCACTCTCTTGCTTGTTGGATCAGTTCGTTACTCGCCGGGGTCGGCAGCGACCGGACCGCAGTCGGCCGGTGAACCCGCCGGAGGCGTCAGAACACCAGCCGCGTAGGCCCAAGTTCCGTCAGCCCCATCGGCAGTCAGGATGGTGTCGTCGGTGAGGTACTTCTGCACATCGGCGAGAAGCGGGTCGGCATCTTCTGCGATGCTCTCGCCGGCCCGGGCCGACTCGACAGCCGTCAGCATGGTCTTGTAAGTCGTCTTGCAGGCGTTCTCCTCTGCCTGGTTCGTCACGCCGGCGACGGCGAAGACCACCACGGTGGCGAGGATGCCGAGGATCACGATGACGATGAGGAGTTCGACGAGGGTGAAGCCCTTGTCCTTCTTTTCGGGGGTCAGCTCACGCTGTTCCATGGGGTGGTTCCTTCCTGTTCTCCCGCCGGGCGGGAACAATGGGGTCTCTCAGGGTGTGTGGCTCCCCCGTCGGATGACCTCCCCGGGTGGGCACGGCAAATGCATCGGCACGCCGACGAACGACTTGAGCAGAACTTTGCACGAAGAATCGTGCTTGCCGAACGTCCGAGGAACCAGCAATTGCGCACGAAACTCCGGGGACAACTCCCCAGGGCGTTCCGCAATCGGGTTCTCACGACCCA
The DNA here is from genome assembly GCA_035556435.1 of Ilumatobacter sp. Lineage (GTDB taxonomy): Bacteria > Actinomycetota > Acidimicrobiia > Acidimicrobiales > Ilumatobacteraceae > Ilumatobacter. The sequence continues at coordinate 186,340 of DATMEY010000038.1, forward strand.
CACACCTGGTGATGTCTCGCGAACAACCAAACGCTCGCGCTCCCATCGAGCGGTACATCCGACGGGGCCGCCCCTCGGACGGCGCGCTTGTCGTGCGGGGCAGTCCGTTTAGCGTCGAGCAACTGATCCGAGCGGCCGAACGGACGTCGACTCGCTTCTCCTGGAACGGCACTCCGTTGGTCGCGGTCTCGGCCGTGCTCGCGGCGTCGCCCGCCGACCTCAACGACGCCCTGCTCGATACAAACCTGCGAACCAGGCGTACGTACCGCGTCGCCACCGTCGGGGCACTACGAGCGGCCGGCTTCGAGGTCCTCCCGACCTTTCAAGCACCGCACGTGAGCGTGGTCATGGCCACCCTCACCACCAACGCGGCCCGCGAGTTGGGTGATGCGCTCGGTCGGGAGACACTCAATCCGCACTACGCTCGACAGCGAGGTGACCTCCGTGAACGTAACGATCAAGGCTGACGTACAGAGCATCGACGAGACCGGCTACGTCTGGACGTACCTCAGCGACGCCTCCGAGCCCGAACGCATCGCCGCCGGCGCCGTCGTCATCGCCGGTGACGACGACGGCCCGGTGATGGCCCGGGTCGTCGACATCGTGGCAGGGCCTGGCAACGATCAGATCGTGCATCTCACCGTGCTGGGCATCCCCGACGAGTTCATCGACGAACTCCGGCGGGCAGGCGCGATCGCGTCGAGTTAGCTCGCGTGCCGTCCGGTTACTGCGTTCACGGTGGTTTCGACAGGCTCAACCACCTTGGGGGAGGCTCAAGGTTGGCGCAGGTTTGCCGATACGTCTCTTGCGGTGGTGCGACCGGGATGCGCACCACCGACGATCGCTCCACCCACCCGTTCGCGCCAGCACCGAAGGTTCCGATGGCCCGCAAGAAGTCCGCCAACCAGTCGTTCGAACATGCCGTGTTCGGCGACGAGGAAGCCGCGGCGATGCGCGCCGAACTGGTGGAACTGCGGGCACTCGTGGCCGAGCTGAGCGCCCAGGTGCACTCGCAGTTCACCACCACTGCGGCTCACGCCGAGATCGCCCGCCAACACGCCGACTTCATCCGCGACGAAGCGCACGCTCATGTCGAGCGGACGCGCGAGGAGTTGGTGGGGTTGCTGGAACAGATGCGCGGGGGAACCCGAGCACCCGGCGGTGGCGCGTGGGCGCCACCCGGGCCGTCGGCGATCGCCACGGCCGAGCGGGTCGGCACGATGGAAGCCCAGTTGGCCAAGGCGCTCGACACGGTGCAATACTGCTTCCAGCGCCAGCAAGACCTGGCCGCCACCATGGAGGCGCTGCTCGACACGGTGATCTACGAGCACCGCAACGAGCCGGTGTTGCGGCTGGCGTAAGGGCGGCTGGCGCGCACCAGGTCTCGATACACCCGGCAGAGCCGGGCACTCGACCACCGTGGGGTCGGCCGGTGCTCGACCGCCGTGGGGCGCGTGGCACTCGACCACCGGTTGAGTTTCGGGGTTAGCGGACGAGTTCGATGCGGATGCCGGATTCGTCCCATTCGGCGTCGATGGGGAGGCGGCTGATCGCGCGGCCGCTGGCGCGGCGGGCGGTCCACAGCATCGCCACCGCGTTGAGCATGTGCACCAGGCCGGCACCCTCGGGCGGCACGCGGCCGACGACGTCCTCGATGCCGGGCAGCTTGTCGCGCACCAGTGCGAAGCGCTCGGCTTCGCCGTCGAGATGATAGGGCGAGGATGTGAGGGGTTCGTCGCCGTTCATATGTTGGAACGACAGGTCGGCATTGGCCGAATAGAACGAACGCGAATGAAACGGCTGGATGTCGGTGGCGGCCTCGCGCATCCAGCGGAAGTGGCGAAAGTCGTTACGGGTCAACCACGGCTCGAGCGCCACCGCTTCGGCTCGTGACGACGCGAACAGGGCCGCGCGTGACGGGACCGGTCGCAGCGACACCAACCGCGGCCAACCGACGTGCTGGCGCGCGTCGCGGTCGCACGCACGGAACCGCACGCCGGGTTCGTCGGGGTAACCGAACGGGATGTTGACGGCAGCGAAGTCGAACCGCGGGCGGTAGTCGAGCACGTCGATCAGCTTGCGCACCACGAACGCGTCCTCGGCTACCACGGTCACGCCCGACAGGCGGCCGGGCAATACCAGCCAGCCCGCGGGGCACGGCGTCACCCCGCCGATGTTCTTGTAGTTGACCTGGTGACCTTTGGCGACTGCCATGGGGTTCCTTGTTCGGTGGGCGTGGTCTCGATACACCCGGCAGAGCCGGGCACTCGACCACCGGGGGCGGGTAGCCGGCAGAGCCGGGCACTCGACCACCGGTAGGGGTGGGGTTAGACGGGTACTGCTGACGCTGTGCTGACGGCGTCGCCGCTGCCGCTGGTGGCGGCCTGGCCGAGCGCGGCGGTGGCCGCGGCCTGGGCCTGCGAGCGCAGCGTCGACACCTGGGCCATGACTTCCTTCGGGTAGGCCGACGACGCCTGGGCCATCTCCATCGTGATCAGGCCCGACGACACCAACCGGGCGAGGTCCATCTCGATCGTCTGCATGCCCTCGGGGCCACCGGTGGCGACGACGTTGCGCAGCTGACGGCTCTTGCCCTCACGGATCAGGTTGCGCACGGCCTCGTTGCCCATCAACACCTCGTAGGCCGCCACCCGGCCGCCGCTGATCGCGGGGATCAGCCGCTGGCTGACGACGCCCTGGAGCGAGCCGGCCAGCATGATCTGGATCTGGTCGCGCTTGTCGCTCGGGAACACGTCGATGATGCGGTCGAGCGCCTGGCTCGCATCGTTCGTGTGCAAGGTGGCGAACACGAGGTGGCCGGTTTCGGCCAGCGACAGCGCGATCTGGATCGAGTCGAGGTCGCGCATCTCACCGAGCAGCACCACGTCGGGGTCTTCACGCAGGGCGCTGCGCAGGCCGTCGGGGAACGAGTGCACGTCCGAGCCGACCTCGCGTTGGTTGATCATCGCCGTCTTGTGGTTGTGGAGGTACTCGACCGGGTCTTCGATGGTGAGGATGTGCACCGGCTTGGTGTCGTTGATGCGGTCGATCATCGCCGCCAGCGTGGTCGACTTGCCGGAGCCCGTCGGGCCGACCACCAGCACGATGCCGTACGGCTTGTTGAGCAGCGTGGTGCACGACTGTGGCGCGCCGAGTTCTTCCAGCGAGCGCACCCGGAACGGCACGACGCGCAGGGCCAGCGCGCAGGCGTGGCGCTGGCGGTAGGCGTTGGCACGGAACCGGCCCAAACCCGGCAGGCCGAACGAGAAATCGACCTGGAGGTCTTCGTCGTAGGCCGCGGACTGGTCGGGGCTGAGCAGCGAGAACACCATCCGTTCGGTGTCTTCGGGTTCGAGCACCTTGACGTTCTCGAAGCTGATCAGCGTGCCGTCGCGGCGCGCGGTGGGTGGGCGGCCGGCGGTGATGTGCAGGTCGGACGCGCCGGAGTTGACCGTCGCCTGGAGCAGCGACACCAGCAGCGGATCGGGATCGAAGTCGGACATGGTGTGCTCCTAGTGGCGGGCTGTGCGGGAGGGCGTGGTCTCGATACACCGCCTGGCGGCGGCACTCGACCACCTTGGAACCAGTACGGCACTCGACCACCTTGAGGCCGCGGGGGCTACGGTGCGAGGGCGATGGAGACGGGGTTGGTGGTGGCGGGGTGCGCGGTGCTCGGGCTGCTGATCGGGTCGTTCCTCACGGTGGTGGTCGACCGGGTTCCCGACGGGCGTTCGGTGGTGGCCCCGCCGAGCGCGTGTGGCGCCTGCGGGCACCGCCTCACCGCGCTCGACCTGGTGCCGGTGGCCAGCTGGCTGGGATTGCGCGGCAAGTGCCGGCACTGCGGCACCAAGATCGGTATCGAGCCGCTGATCCTCGAAGGAGCGACCGTCGCTCTGTTCGTGGCGATGGCGCTGCGGTTTGGGGCCGACCCGGTGTTGCCCGCGTTCCTGGTGCTCAGCGCGGCGCTGGTCGCACTGGTGTGGATCGACCTGCGCGAGTTCCGCCTGCCGCGCGAGATCACCTACACGGCGATCGCTCTGTCGGCACCGATCATCGTCATCGCCGCGCTGGTGGACGACGACCCGCGCCGTATCTGGCGCGCCGCGCTGGGCGCCGCGATCGCGCTGGCGATCATGCTCGTCATCTACCTCGCCAGCCAGGGCGGCATGGGCGACGGCGACGTGCGCCTGGCCCCGCTGCTGGGCCTGCACCTGGGTTACCTCGACCCGGCGATCGTGCCGATCGGCCTGTTCCTCGGGTTCGCGATCGGCGCGGTGGTGGGCCTGCTGGCGATCGCGTTCGGCAAGGCCGGGCGCAAGACGGCCTTGCCGTTCGGCCCGTTCCTCGCGGCCGGCACGGTCGCCGCGGTGTGGGCCGGCGACCCGCTGCTCGACGTGGTGCTGCAACGCTGACGTCGGCCCCATCGGGTCACACTCCGCCTTCATTGACCCCGTTGAGCACGCCGTACATCGCCGACACGAGGGCGATCGCCACGAACCCGACGACCACGCCGACGAACACGATCATGATCGGCTCGAACATCGTGGTGAACGTCTTGATGCGGAACTCGAGCTCGCGGTTGAAGTACTCGCCGGCCACCTTGAGCTGCTCGTCGAGCGTGCCGGTTTCTTCACCCACCTTGAACATCTGGCGTGCCGCGCCGGGGAACAGCTCGGTCTCGATCAGCGGCTGGGCGAAGCCCGACCCCTCCAGCATCTGTTGGCGGGCCAGTTCGAGCTGCTCCTTGTAGACGACGTTGGAGATCGCCTCGGTGGTGGTGGCCATCGCTTCGGGAACCGACACACCGGCCGACAGCATGGTGTGCAACACCGAGCAGAAGCGCTCAAGGATCGCGTACTCGACGATGCCACCGATGATCGGCACCTTGAGGATGGTCCGCTGGAAGATCTGCTGGCCGGTGGGGTGCGATTTGAGGAACACCACCGTGGCGACGAACAGCAGGAAGCTGATCGCGGTGATGTACCACAGGTCGGTGAAGAAGCGCGAGAAGAACAGCATCATCCGCGTCGGCAGCGGCAGCTCGGCGCCGAGCTCGTCGAACAGCGGCTTGAACTTCGGCAGTACGTAGCCGGCCAGCACCATCACGGTGAAGAACGCGAGGCCCATGACCACACCGGGATAGGCGAGCGCGCCGACCACCTTCGAGCGGGTCTCCATCTCGCGTTCGAGGTACTTGGCCAGCGAGTCGAGCGACTCATCGAGCCGGCCGGTCAGCTCGGCCGCCTGGAGGATGCCGACGTAGTACTCGGGGAACACGGTTTCGTGCTGCGCCGCGGCGGCGCTGAACAGGCCACCGTTGCGCAGGTCTTCGGTCATCGAACTCAACGCCCGGCGCAGGGCGACATCGACGGTTTCGTCGGCGATCGTGGTCAACGCGTCGGTGATGGGGATACCGGCCTTGACGAACACCGCCAGCTGGCGGGTGAAGTTCATCAAGTTCTTCTTCTTGACCTTCTCCTTGGTCAACTCGAAGTCGAGCACCCCCCGCGACTCTTCAATGCGAATCGGGAACAGGTTCTGTTCCACCAGCATCGTGCGCGCGGTACCGACCGTGTCGGCCTTGGTGGTGCCCTCGATTTCGGCGCCGCTGGCGTCGATGGCGGAGTAGGCGAACTTGGGCATGGTGGCTCCGGTCTCAGTTGCCGCGGGTCTTGGGGCGAAACGTCATTGGGCGAACAGGGTCTTGACGACTTCGGGGATGGTGGTGGTGTCGTCTTCCACGAGCTGCATGGCCTCGCGCAGCATCGTGCGCATGCCCTGGGCGACGGCCAGGCGGCGCAGCTCTTCGGTGGTGGCCCACCCGACGATCAGGCGGCGCAGCTCGGGCGTGATCTTGAGCAGTTCGTACACACCGATACGCCCGTGGTAGCCGGTGTTCGAGCAGTAGCTACAGCCCTCGCCACGGAAGAAGCGGGTCTTCTCCGAGCCGCCCGAGTGCTGACGGAACACCACCAGCTCGTCGGCGGTCGGTTCGTACTCCACCTTGCAGTTGTCGCAGATGCGGCGCACGAGCCGCTGGGCCACCACGGCCACCACGGCCGAGGCCACGAGGAACGCCTCGATGCCCATGTCGAGCAGGCGGTGCACGGCCGCCACCGAGTCGTTGCCGTGCAGCGACGACAACACGAAGTGGCCGGTGAGCGCGCCGTTCACGGCGATGCGGGCGGTGTCGGCGTCACGCACCTCACCCACGAGGATGACGTCGGGGTCCTGACGCATGAGGGCCTTGAGGCCGGTGGCGAACGTGAGGCCGGCGCGCTCGTTCGTGGTCACCTGGTTGATGCCGGGGAACACGTACTCGACCGGGTCCTCGATGGTGGTGACGTTCTTGCCCGTCGAGTTGATGTCGAGCAGGGTCGCGTACAGGGTGGTGGTCTTGCCGGCGCCCGTCGGGCCGGCACAGATCACCATCCCGTACGGCTGATGCACGATCTGGGCGTACGCCTTGTACGTCTCGCGCGGCATGCCGAGCTGGTCGAGGCCCACCATCGACTTCGACTTGTCGAGCAGACGCATGACGACCTTCTCGCCGAACACGGTCGCCACCGTGGCGACGCGCACGTCGAGCGGGCGACCGTCGACGGTGGTCGAGAACTGGCCGTCCTGGGGCGCCCGCTTCTCGACGATGTTCATCGACGACATGATCTTGAGCCGGCTGACGAGCGGATTGTGGGTGGTCAGCGGCAGGCGCACCGCCTCGACCAGCTCGCCGTCGATGCGGTACCGAACGCGCAGTTCCTTGTCGAGCGGTTCGATGTGAATGTCGGACGCTCGGTCGCGCAGCGCCTGGCCGACGATCCGCGACACCAACTGCACCACCGGTGCCTGGTCGTTGAGGCTGATCTGGTTGACGGCTTCTTCGCCGGCCATGTTGGCCGCGTCGGACTCCTGGAACGTGGCGACCAGCCGGCCGATGTCGGCGTCGGACCGCCACAGCTGTTCGGTGTACGACGACACCGTCTTCGGGTCGGTGGCGAACCACTCGAACTTCTTGCCGGCCGCGGCCTCGGCTGCATCGCGGCGAGCCTTCGAGCAGTCGGCGCCGAACACCTGGACGTGACCGTTCGCCTCCGCGACCGGGATGAAGTAGAAGCGCCGGGCCACCACCTCGTCGACGTGCTCGGCCATCGCCGGGTCGGCGCTGACGGCCTTGGCGTCACCGACCGCGATGCCGGTCGCCGCGGCCAGCGCCTTGGCGTACTCGGCGCGGCCGACGCCGTGCCGGCTCACCAGCAGCGTGCCGAACGCCCACAGGTCGCCGTTGGCCTCTTGCAGGGTGGCCGCCAGCGCGGATCCTTCCAGCTGGCCGGCGGCGACGAGCGCCTGGCCGGCAGCGACGCACTCCTCGACCGACGGGCCGACCTCGGGCTCGGCGACCGCGGTCGCGCCAGCCGCATCCGGCGGCGCCGACTTGGCCTCTTTGCCCTTGCGCAATGTCATTGCCATGGTGGTTCCCGTCTGGCGGTAGGTGTCACGTGCCGGTCACCAGGGTCAGCCCACGGGTGGGGCGAACGAGAAGGGGGTCGGCTCGGGAAGTTCTTCGGCAACTGCTGACGAACCGTTGAGCGAATCTTCCGAGTCGGCAGCGACGGGTTCCGGCCCCTCGGGTTCCGGCCCCTCGGGTTCCGGCCGCTTAGGTTCCGACCCCAGATCGGGGGTGATCGGGCCGGCGCTGGGCGGGGCCGGCATCATCGGTGCCGGTGGGGTGCTGCGCTTGAGGCCCGCGCTCGACGGGTCGTAGGCGACGAAGCGTGACGGGTCGAGTTCGAGCACCGCCCGCTCCAACTCCTCCAGCCGGTCGAGCTGAATCGCCGTCGACACATCCATCGTCGCGTCGACCAGCTGGGTCTCCACCTCGGTGACCCGCACGATCAGCTCGTCGGTGCGGCCGTTGACCGACTTCTCGAGCCGCTCCATCTCGATCCGCACCAGCATCGCCTCGCCCACCGCGGCCGACACCTTGTTGGCCATCTCGTCGAGCGCCTGACTGTCGACGCCCTTCACCGACTCGGCCAGCTCGGCGATCGTGCGGTCGGTGGCGACGAACCGGTCGTCGATGAGGTCGTGGCGGTTGTTCAGCACCGCCAGCGTCTCGTCGATGTTGGCGTTGACCCGGCCCACGTGCGCCTGAATCTCGGCGATCTGCGTACCCGCGGCCTCCTTCATCCGCGCCTCGGCCGCCATCACCCGCGTGTTGAAACGGTCTTCGGCGTCGTTGATCCGCGTCGACACCTGCGAACTGATCTCACTCTGGAACCGGCGCACCGACGAGTCGATCTCGTCGACCAGCGGGCGCATTCCACTCACCTCGGCGGCCACCCGCTCCTGTACCTCGGTGGCCAACTCCACCTGACGGGCTTCGGTGCGCTGGATCGCCTCGCTCACGTACGTGACCATCCGCGCGGCCTGCTCGTCGAACTTGCGCAGCTGACCCTCCAACCCGTCCATCCGCGCGGTCGCGCGCTCGTGGTCGGCGGCGGCATCGGCGAGGATCGGGCGGGCCGCGGCCTGCACCGTCGCCGACAAGCCCGCAGTCACGTCGTCGAGCCGACGCGCATTGCGCGACTCGGAGTCGACCACTCGTGCCTCGAACGCGGCCCTCGCCCGTTCCAGGTTGGCTTCGGCGTTCGACTGGACCTCTTCCACGATGCGGGCGAGGTCGCCCAGCTGGCCCTGCACCTCGCGACGCATCTGGGCGCGATCCTCGACTACCTCTTGGCGAAGGCGTTCGATCTCGGCCCCGAGGTTGGCGGCGTGACGCTGCAACTCGGCCTGCACCGCGGCGACCAGGCTCTGACGAAATTCTGCGTCGTTCGACGTGGCGGGCGGGGTGTCGGGCACGGCGGAGGTATCGGCACCGCGCTCGCCGCGCTTGAAGCAAGCATCCGCATTTCCTCAAGAAGTCGTCGGGCACGCCGATACCCCGAAGGTGCGACGTACCTCTCTGTCGAGCAAACTCCTCCTCGCGGCCCTGCCCCTGATCGCTGCGATCGCGGCACTGCTGGCCGTCACTGTCCTGGCTGACCTCGATCGTGTCGAGGAGGCGCGCCGCGACGCAACCCTCGGCACCACGTGGGGTGTGCTGCTGGACGCGTCGCAGGCCGTCACCGCCGAACAAGCGGCCGCCATCGACGCCCTGCGCGGCACCACCACACTCAACGTCGTCGCTGCCGCCGGCACCCCCGACGCCGACACGCTCGACCAGGCCAGCACCGTCACCGACGACGCGATCGACGCCCTGATCGACCAACTCGCCAACGAGTCGGGCATCGCCGACCTCGAGCTCAACCAGATCCGTGGCGCGCTCAGCCTGGCCCGCCAGCTCAGCCGCTCGTGGGCGCAAGACCCGTCGATCGCCGCGATCTCGGCCAACTCGCCGTTCAGCAACTACACGGTCGCCCTGCGCGAGCTGCACACCGTGGGCCGCCTGCTCCAGTCGTCGGCCAGCGACCCCGAGGCCGGTCGCACGCTGCTGGGCGTGGCCCAGCTGTCCGACGCCAACCTGGCGTCTGGCCTATTGACCGGTGCGTTCGCCCGCTACGAGCTCCAGCCCGGGTCGATCCAGCCGCTGATCGACGCCCGCGCCGCGCTCAACGACGTCATCACCGCCTACGACCAGTTCGACGCCACGACCACCGCCGAGTGGGCCGCCGCCTACCGCCAGGCCGGCATCCGCTCGCAGATGTCGAACCCGCAGTCGCACGTCAGCCGGGCGCTCAACGGCAACACCGACGCGATCGACGTCAGGGCCGACCTCGCCAGCACGTACGCCTCGATGGCCGGCGCCGACGCGCTCCAACGCCAACTGCTCGACGTGGTGATCGCCAACGCCCAAGCCGACGCCGACGACATCGGTGCGGCCACCCGCCTGCGGCTGGCGATCATCGCCGGGGCGGTGCTGGTCGCCACGCTGCTCGCCTGGCTGCTGACCCGCTCGATCACCCGCCGGGTGCGTGCGGTCGCCCGCAACGCCAACGCGGTCGCCACCGAACAGCTGCCGGCCCTGGTCGACGCGTTGCGCGACCCCCGCGGCCGGGCCCTGCCTGAAGTGGAACCGGTCAACGCCCGCGGCAGCGACGAACTCGCCGAGCTGGCCACCTCGTTCAACTCGCTCCAGCGCACCCTGCACGATGTCGCCGCCGAACAGGTGGCCGTGCTGCGCCGCGGCGTGTCCGACATCTTCGTGACGATGGCCCGCCGCAACCGCTCGCTGGTCGACCGCCAACTGGCGCTGCTCGACGAGTTCGAAGCCGAGGTGGAAGACCCCGACGTGCTGTCGAGTTACTACCACCTCGACCACCTCGCCACCCGCATGCGCCGCAACTCCGAGTCGCTGCTGGTGCTCGCCAACGCCGAGCCGCGCCGCGGCCGGGTCGGCCCGACCGAAGTCGGCACCGTCATGCGGGCGTCGATCGGCGAGGTCGAGGAGTACCGCCGGATCGAGATCGAAGACGTCGAGCCGCTGCGCGTCCGCGGCAACGTCGTCGCCGATATCGCCCACCTGCTCGCCGAACTGCTCGACAACGCGACCGCCTTCAGCCCACCGGAAAGCCTCGTGCAGGTGGGCGGCCGGCGCGTCGACGACGGCTACCTGGTCCGCATCATCGACTCGGGCGTGGGCATCGGTGAACAGCGTCTGGCCGAACTCAACGAGCTGCTCCGTAACCCCCCGATCGTCGGCCTGTCGGTGGAACCGACGCTGGGTATGTCGGTGGTGTCGCTGCTGGCCCAGAAGCACGGCATCGAGGTCACCCTGATCGCTGCCAGCCCCGGGCTGAAGGTCGACGTGCTCCTGCCACCCACCGTGTTCGCCGACGGCGAAGCGTCGTCGGCGCCGACGGCTGCCGAGTCGGACGGGGCCGCGATCGGCGACCTGGCCACCGCGATCGGCCTGCCCACGCTCGGCGACGCGCCGGTCAACGGCTCGCACTACAGCCACCCCGACGACGCCTACGAAACCGCCCCCGACCCGGGCTCTTCCGAGCCAACGTATTCCGGCGCGGCCTGGGATGCCGCAGCTCGCCCGGATCACTTCGACGACGATCGGGTGCTGGCCGCGCTGGAAGCTGACCTGGCCGCGCCCGAGCCGGGCATCGACCCACACTTCACGGCCCGGCTCACCGACGCCTTCGAACGCTCCGACCTGGCCAGTATCACCGGCGACGTACCGGTGGTCGGATCGCCCGGCGACCCGGTCGACGAGCTGCCCGTGCGCGCCGGCGGCGCCGGCGCCGCCAACGCCTTCCAGAGCTTCCGCGCCGGAGCCCGCGCCGCCACCGAAGACCTCGCCGCCGCCAACGCGCCCGCCGCGTCGGCACCCGACGAGCCGGCGAGGATCGACCCGCTGCTGGCCCCGCCGGTGCGGACCGAACCGGGCGAGGTACCCGCCAACTTGCCCAGTCCGGCGTTCCCAGCCCCATCGGCATCGTCGGCGTCGTCGGCGTCGTCGCTGCCGGCCCCCGCGCTCCCCACGCCGGCCGCGCCTCCCGTCACGGCGACGTCGTTCGCCAGCGGTGAGCTCGACCGACTCCCCGCGCCACCCCAGCTGCCGGTCGGCCCGAGCACCCAGCCGGTCGCTCCTGCCCACGCCCGCCCGGCCCCGCGGCCGGTTGCCCCGGCCGCCGACCTGCCCACCCGCAACCGGGCCGCCGCGGCAGCCGCGTTCTCGCACCCCGACGAGGCGGCCGGTGTCGCCGACGCGCTCGCCGCGTTCGACCAGCCGCCACCGATCGACACGCCACCCGAACCGGCCCTGCCCACCCGCAACCGCGCCGAGCCCAGCTACACCGAGGGATACGGCGACGACCCCACCGGCGACAGCCCCGAAGTCACCGCGGTCTCACCGCTTGGCGCCGACCAACTGCGCGCCCGCCTGCGAGCCTTCCAATCCGAGTTCCGGACCGGTCAACAGACCGGCCGCGACGACGACATCCGCGACGCCGCCGGCTCGTCCGCCGAACACGTCACCGAACTCTCTGCCGATCAGAACCCGGGAGCTGACCTCGCATGAACCCCGCCGTCGAGAACCTCAACTGGCTCGTCGCCCGCTTCGTCCAGCAGGTCGTGGCGGTTCGCCAAGCCGTGGTCGTGTCGTCCGACGGCCTGCCGCTGGCGGTCAGCGACGGTGTCAATCGCGAGGCCGCCGAGCGGCTCGCGGCGGTCGCCTCCGGCATGATCGGGCTGGCCTACGGGTCGGCCGGACGGTTCGGCGCGGGCGCCGTGTCGAACGTGATCGTCGAGATGGAGAACGGGTGGATGTTCGTCACCGGCATCCGCGACGGCTCGCTGATGTGCGTCGTCACCGCCAAGGACGCCGACATCGGCACGATCGGCTACGAGATCGCCGTGTTCTCCGAGCGTGCCGGTGACGTGCTCACCCCCGAGCTCCGCGAGGAGCTCAAGTGCCTGATGCTGACACGGAGTTAGGCGTGACCGACGATTCCCCGTTCGAGGCCGGCGACGAGACCGGGCGCCTGATCCGGCCGTACGCGATCACCGGCGGGCGGACCGGTGGCGAGAGCGTCATCGAACTCGAGACGCTCGTGCAGGCGTCGCCGCGCGCCGACGAACTGATCGCCGGGTACCGCTGGGAAGCGGTCGACCTGATCAACCTCGTGCGCTCGCCGATGGCACTCGTCGAGATCGCCGCCCGGCTGGCGGTACCGATCGGCGTGGCCAAGGTCCTCGTCACCGACCTGATCGCCGACGGCGCCCTGCAAGCCCAGGCCCGCAAGGAGAAGAACTACGCCAGCCTTCTGGAAAGGGTGCTCGACGGTGTCCGCAACCTCTGACCCCCGATACTCCAGTGCAACCGCCGCCCCGGCGATCACCAAGATCCCGGTCAAGATCGTCATCGCCGGCGGGTTCGGCGCCGGCAAGTCGACGTTCGTCAACGCGATCAGCGAGATCGAACCGCTGCGCTCGGAAGCGACGATGACGTCGGCGTCGACCGGCGTCGACGACTTGTCGCACGCCACCGGCAAGACCACCACCACCGTGGCGATGGACTTCGGCCGGATCACCCTGACCCCCGAGATCGTGCTGTACCTGTTCGGCACCCCCGGCCAGGAACGCTTCCACTTCATGTGGAACGAACTGTCGCGAGGTGCGATCGGCGCGGTGATCGTCGCCGACACCCGCCGGCTCGGCGACTGCTTCGCGGCGATCGACTACTTCGAGACGCGCGAGCTGCCGTTCATCGTCGCCGTCAACCCGTTCGACGGCCGCCGTACGCACACGATCGAACAGATCCGCGAAGCCGTCCAGGTCGACCCGGCGGTTCCCATGCTGTTCTGCGACGCCCGCGCCCGCAACGACGTCAAGAACGGCCTGATCGCCCTGGTCGAACTCGCCCTCCTCCGCGAACGAACCCGCTGACCCCGGTGGTTTCGACAAGCTCAACCACCTTGGTGGTCGAGTGCGAGCGTCAGCCCCTCCACCCGGTGGTCGAGTGCGAGCGTCAGCGAGCGTATCGAGACCACCTCCACCGACCCTGGTACGCCGCCCGTGCGGCACTCGACCACCGCAGGGCTGCGGGCTACGGTCGCCCGTGTGAAGGTCCATCTGGTCGACGGCACGTATGAGTTGTTCCGGCAGCACTTCGGGGCGGTGAACCGGCGCGGGGAATCGGCGCGTGAGCCGGGGCCGTACGACGCCACGATCGGGGTACTGACCTCGACGCTGCAACTGTTCGAAGACGGCGCCACCCACGTCGGCGTCGCCAGCGACCACGTGATCGAGTCGTTCCGCAACGACCTGTGGCCGGGCTACAAGACCAGCGCCGGCATGCCCCCCGAACTCGTCACGCAGATCCCGCTGATGGAGGAAGCGCTCACCGAGATGGGCGTCACCACGTGGGCGATGGTCGAGTGGGAAGCCGACGACGCGCTCGCCTCGGCCGCCGCGATCGCCGACGCCGACCCGCGGGTGGAGCAGGTGCTGATCGTCACCCCCGACAAGGACCTCGGGCAGTGCGTCGTCGGCACCCGGGTGGTGCAGTACGACCGGCGCAAGCGCGAGGTGGTCGACGAGGCCGGCGTGCACGCCAAGTTCGGGGTAGGCCCCGAGTCGATCGCCGACTACCTCGGGCTGGTGGGCGACAGCGCCGACGGCTACCCCGGCCTGCCCGGATGGGGCGCCAAGTCGGCCGCCGCCGTGCTGGCCGCCTACGGCCACATCGAGAACATCCCCGAGGCGGCCAGCCTGTGGGAGGTGCCCGGCCTACGCGGCGCAGCCAAGCTGTCGGCCACCCTCCAATCGGAGATGGAACACGCCCTGCTGTTCCGCAAGATCGCCACCGTCGACCGCGAGGTTCCCGTCGGCACCGTCGACGACTGGGAATGGAACGGCCCCACCGCCGCATTCGCCGGTGTGTGCGCGCAGATCGGCGTGCCCGCCCTGGCCACCCGCGCGGCTGCTCTCGCTCCCCGGTGAGCTGACGACGGGCTCAGGCGCTCAGCGAGTAGGCGGTGACGGTCGTCGAGTGGCGCACCCGCGGCGCAGCCGCCACTCCGTTGTATCGAGACGTGGTGCGCGCGCCAATGGTCTCGATACACCGCCTGGCGGCGGCACTCGACCACCTTGTCGCTATCGGGCCGGTTGGACCTCCCAGCCGTTGATCGCCCATGCGCCGTTGCGGTTGAGCTGCACGATCGCCGTCGACACCACCGGCGAATCGGGCAACGCGGTAACGATCCGCAGCGTTCGCTGCAACTCGGCGTCGGCCAACCCGACCGTGCACTCGTCAGCACCGGCGGCGCACAACCCGTCGCCGTCGTGGTAGGCGGTCAGCACCCCGCCGTCGACGGTCACGTTGGCACCGCCGGTCACCTCGGTACGTAACACTCCCTGCGGCACGGCCAGATAGCCGGGGATGTCGATCACCGTGCCGGGCGTGGCGGCGACGATCTCGACCACTGCCTCGGGCACGTACGGCACGACCGGCGGCGGGCCGGGCCACGGGTACGACTCGCCCCACAGGTTCAACCCCGCCAGAATCGGCGCCGCCGGCAAGGACTCGCCGAGCGCGTTGTGGGCGGTGACCGTGACGATCACCGGCACCTGCAAGAGGTTGGCGAGAATGCCGTTGCGGATCCCGTCGAGGATCGCCGACAGGTTGGCCACCGACGGCGGCAGCAGGTTGCCCACCCCGAGCATCGGCTCGACGGCGTCGACGAGCGCCCCGGTCAACGAACCCAGGTCGAGCCCGAGCAACTCGTCGAGCAGGGCGACGACGTGAGATGTGTCGATCGCACACGACCGGGTCGGTGCGGTCGACACCATGTCTTCGACGGTCGAGCACGACAGCGGCCCGCCCAGGTCGATCACCCCATCGGTGTTCGGCAGCACGTTGCCCAATAGGTCACCGAGCACCGGCAGCAACATCGCGTCCAACAACGCCGCGATCGCATCGTCGAGCGAGCTGATCAAGTCGTCGACGATCGGCAACGCCGTGATCGTGTCGACCAGATTGGCGATCAGCCCACCCAGCAGGCCGTTGACCACCGGGCCGAGCAGGTCGCAGACCACGGGAACGAGCAGCGGCAGTGTCTGGGCGACGCATTGGGCGCGCGCCTGCTGGCGGAGCAGGGTACGAACCGTGTTGGTGAGGTTGCTCGCCATCGAGTCGGTCAGCCCGTCGGCGGCGATCCCCACCACCAGATCGTCGAGCGTCAACGTCAACAGCGGCTCGGCGGTGTAGCCGATGATCGGCGCGCCGTTGGTCACCGTCGACACGTCCCAGTGCACCTCGATCGCGTCGGCGTACGGCGTCAGGTACACCCCCAAGCCGCCCAGCAGCGAGGTCACCGGCGCCGGGACGCCGACCCCAGCCAGCTGGTCGGTGCTGGTCAACCAGGCATCGGGCGGCGGACCGGGCGGGCGCACGTTCTGGCTCGACGACCCGATCACCGTGAAGTCGGTGGGCCACGTCGCCGGCGCCGAGCACAGGTCGGCCGACCAGCCGCACTCGTCGGCTGCACCGTCGCCGTCACTGTAGGCACGAACCTTGATCTCGCTCCGGAGCGACGATCCGTACGTGCCGGTCGCGGCCGGGAACCAACAGCTGAGCGTGCCGACACCGTCGGCCGTCGCCCCGTCGACCCACACCCGATCGAGCGTCGGACAGGCGACGTGATCGACGGGCTCGTTGCCGGCAGGGCGGGTCAGCGAGTACCCGGTGATCGGCACGCCGGTCGGGTTGCGCGGGGCCTGCCAGGTGACCAGCACCCCGGGCTGCCCGGTGGCCTGGTTGCGGGCGCCCGCGACCGACACCAGCGTCGGCGGGTACGGCTCGGCCGGGTGCGGGTTGACGGTCGACGACTCGACGACCGAGCCCGGCGTGCCCGGCACGAACAGGCGCCGGGGCGCGTGATAGTCGCCCTCACCGAGCCAATCGCCGTTGACGGTCATGATCGACACACCCGCCCCCGCGGCGGCCGCTCCAGCCGGGTCGTCGGGGTAACGCGGGTTCATCACGAACGACACGTCGCCTGCCGCGCCGTCGATCACCAGGCGGGCCTGGCCACCGAACACGAACGTAGCGCCTGCCCCGGAGATGTCGAGCGGCGCAGGGGCACCCGGCGCGGCGGCCGCAGCGACGTCATCGGTGCAGCCCGGTGTGGCACCCAGCCCGGCGACGACGTCGGCGCCCGTGCCGATCGTGACGGTGCCGCCGAAGGAGTACACACCCGAAGCGAAGTACGCCGGCGAGTTGGTGGCGTCGAGCACGACGTCGGCGGCGTAGTAGCCGGGGTAGAACACTGCGCACCCGTCGACGAGCAGCGGCGCCGCGCGCGGTGCCACACCGCCCTCGGGCAGGTCGGGCAACCAGATCGTGTCGGGGTCGCGGGTGGTGCTGACCTGGGAGGTCCACTCGGTTTCGGTCGTCCACTCGCCCGAGTACGGGCCGTCGTAGCCGGCCGGTGGGCTGCTGCCGGTCCACGTCTCGACCACCCCCACGTCGTACGTGTCGCCGCCGAACACGGTTTCGCCGCCCACGAACTCGCAGGTCGTGACCGCCGAAGGCACCCCGTCGTCTCCGCTGGCGAGCGCCGCGTCGACGTACCCGAGCGGCGCCGGTTCGCCCTCGGTACCACGGCCGCACACGCTCCACAGTGTCAGTGGCTCGGCCAGCGCCGCGCGCAGCCCGGCCTTAACGGCCTCGGCCGCGGCAGTGCGGTCGGTGACCACCCGGTTGGCCCGCAGCGTGGTGGTGGTGTAGCCCATGATCGGCACCAGTACCAGGCTCGCCACGACGATCAGGCACAGCACCATCACCAGCGCGGAACCCTCGTCACGGCGACCCGGGCAACCCGTGACCGGCCGACGCGTCATCCTGAATCCACCGATCGCCGCGGCCGCTCGCCGACGTTGCCCCAGCCCACTTACCCTGGATCCACCGATCGCTGCAGCCGCTCGTAGGCGTTGGCCCAGCCCACGGCGGTAGCGGTCGACGTTGGCCCCGATGCATCGTTCGTGAAGCCCAGCCTGCGTGGCGCTTGAACGCAAAGCGTTACGGAGCCTGGCAACACCCTGATGGCGGCGAGGGACCAGCCGCCAGATCGGTGGATCCAGGCTTATCCGTCGCACGGCACACCTTCGCCCGACAGCAGGTCGTCGATGTCGGCCAGCGTCGGCATGTTGCGGGTGCTGTCGACGTCGAGCGACGGGCAGCGCAGCACCCGGGCGGCCTCGATCAACACCGTGTTGACGCCGCCCCCGCGGCCACCGGTGCGGCCGCCGCCGGTTACCGCCACAGCCACCTGGAGCTTGTCGGCGTCGTTCACCCGGAACGACTCGTCGTCGACCTGATCGTGGACGACCTTGACCTCGCTGACGAGGTCGCCGTCAACGGTCTTGGTACGCGTCACCGTACCGTCGCCACTCTGGCGGTAGACGACCTCGCTGATGACTCCATCGAGGTCCCACCGCAGGAGCAACGCACAGTCGCTGCACGGCGCCACTTCGGTCGCCGAGGCAAGGTCGATCGGGAGGTAGGTCGCCAGGCTCTGCTCAGCTCGGGCGACGCTGGTACGGCCGTTCGACGACTGCGACTCGCGCATCGTCACGACCATCGCCGCCGACAACACCACGGCCAACATGCCCATGATGACCACGGCGATGATCACCTCGACGAACGTGATCCCGACGTCGCGGGGGTGGCCCTCAGACACGTGACTTCACCACCACGACCGCACGGGTCACGCCACCGCTCGTCATCGTGATCGTGACCTCTTGGACGGCGGACAGCGACGAGCACGTCCCGCTGACCGACCGCACCGCGACGCCCCGCAGGACGACCGCTGGACGATCCGTCTCGTCGGCAACCGCACCCTGCGAGGCCGCTACGGCGTCGGAGTACGCCCCGACCGGGTGATCACAGTCGAGTGGTTCACGCTGCACCGCTTCGGCAGCGTTGACCAGCGCGGTTTCGACGGCCGCTGCGTCGTAGCTGATTGCCGAGGCCTGCACCGCGCCGCGCACCGCGCCCAGCACCGGTATGACCACCAACGCCAGCAGGGTGACGGTCACTACCAACTCGACGAGCGAAAAGCCCGCCGACTGCCGCGCCCGCCCCTGCATGCAGGACGTATCGGCCCCCCGTCAGCGCCCCGAAGGGCGCGTGACAGAAACGTAAGTCAGGCGTAAGGGTTGGGTGTCGTGGTTTCGACAGGCTCAACCACCAGGAGCCGCCGCCCAGGTGGTTGAGCCTGTCGAAACCACCGGGAACAGTCGGCGACCTGAACGACTCGCCGCTATTCGGTGGCTTCGTCGGCCGCGTCGGCAACGGCCTCGGCGGCGTCACCCGCGGCGTCGGCGACCTTGTCCTTGGCGTCGCGGCCGGGGATGATGTCCTCGATCTTGTCGGACACCTTCTCGTAGGCGTTCTTCACCGGCTCGGGCACCTTCTCGGCCACCTTCTCGACGAGGTCGTCGACCTTGTCCTTGACCTCGCCCGCCTTCTCCTTGAGGTTGTCGACCGTGCTGCCGTCGGCAGCACCCGCATCGCCAGCCGGCTTGTCCTTCTTGCCGAACAGGCCCTTGATCTTGTCGAGAATTCCGGCCACGGGGGGCCTCCTTGTCATCGATGGTGATGGGTGCGTCGCCGTTGATGTGCCCGCGCAACCCGCGTCACTGTATCCCAGCCATTGCCAGGACTCGGACGGATGTTCTCAGGCGAACTCGACCTGGCAGAACCCGTGGTTGCAGTACCCCCCGGGGTTGTGGTGCAGGTACGCCTGGTGCTCGGGCTCGGCGTAGTAGAACACGCCGTCGCCCGCGTCGCCGGCGAGCGCGACCTGGGTGGTGATCGGGCCGTAGCCGCCCGCGGTCAACGCCGCCTGGTACTGGTCGCGGCTGGCCTCGACCTCGGCGAGTTGGGCCGGCGACGTGGCGAACACCGCCGACCGGTACTGCGTGCCGATGTCGTTGCCCTGACGGTTGGCGGTGGTGGGGTCGTGGTTCTCCCAGAACAGTCGCATCAGCTCGGCAACCGACACCTGAGCCGGGTCGAACACCACCATCACGGTCTCGGTGTGACCCGTACGCGAGGTACACGTCTCGGGGTAGGTGGGGTTCGGGGTCCAGCCACCCATGTAGCCCGCCGCGGTGGTGTACACACCGGGCTGGCGCCAGTAGATCCGCTCGACGCCCCAGAAGCAGCCCATCGCCACGTAGATCGTTTCCAGCCCGTCGGGGAACGGGCCCACGATCGGGTGACCGAGCACGGGGTGCGGGGCCGGGTCGACCGGCATCGGTTCAGCGCGGCCCGGCAGGGCTTCGGACGGCTCGACGAGCGCTTGCTTGGAGGAACGGTCGAACAGCACAACGTCAGGCTACGACCGCCACCGGGCCGGCGCGGCGCGAGCGGCGCGGCGCTGGCAGCTGGGCGCGGGCTACTTGAGGATCAGGGCCGAGATGCGGCGGGCCGCGAGCACGACCCCGAACGCGAACATCGCCAGCAGGAACGCCAGGTGACCGAGGTACGACCACTGCCACACCCCATAGCTGGCGCCGCGAATCAGCGCGACCCCGTGGTACAGCGGGCTGAGCTGCAACAGCCACTGCCAACGGCCATAGCTGGCCGCCGGGTAGAACGTGGCCGAGAACAAGAACAGCGGCAGCGTCACGGTGGTGACGTACTCGAAGTCTTCCCACGAGCGCATGAACGTGGTGATCGCCATGCCCACCGCGGCGAACGACAAGGCGACCAGGATCGCGACCGGCACCATCAGCAACGACCACCACGTCGACGTCATGCCGAGCGCCGCCATCGTCACCAAGAACGCGCCCGAGTAGAGCGAGCCACGGAACGCCGCGTAGCCGATCTCGCCGAGCGCCACGTCGGGCGCGGTCATCGGCGTGTTGAGAACCGAGTCGTACGTCTTTTCGTACTTGAGCTTGAAGAAGATGTTCATCGTCGACTCGTACACCGCGCCGTTCATCGCCGACGCGGCCATCAGCGCCGGCGCCACGAACTCGGCGTAGGGCACCGTGCGCCCACCGTCGACCACGTCGCCGACCAGCGCCCCGAAGCCCACCCGCACCGACAGCAGGTAGAACAGCGGCTCGAAGAAGCCCGACAGCACGATCATCCACTCGCCCGAGCGGACGATCATGAAGTGCCGTTCGAGCAGGCGCTGTGGGCGCCGCGCCTCGAACAGCTCGACCGGCAGCACGCGGGCCGCGAGCCGGGCCCGCGGCACGGTGACGGCAGTGCTCGCCGCGCTCACTCGGCGAGCCTCGTGCGGAAGGCCCGGCGGGCGAGCAACGCGCCGACCAGCGTGAGGCCCGCCAGGTAGGCGACGTGGACGGCCAGTGCCGCGGCGGTGAGCGTGCCGTGGACCGAGCCGCGGCACAACTCGACGCCGTGCCACAACGGGGTGGCCTTGGCAACCGATTCGAGCCAGTCGGGCAGCTCGCTGATCGGGTAGAACGCGCCACCGAACAGGAACAGCGGGGTGATGCCGAAGCGCATGATGTTCGGGAACGAGCGCTCCGACTCGCGGGTGGCGGCCCACGCCATCAGCGGCGCCGCGAACGCCAGCCCCGTCAGCACGCCGAACGGCGCCGCGGCCAGCAAGCCCCAGCTGCGCGAGCCCGGGAACAGCGACAGCACCACCGCCACTCCACACACGCCGATGCCCGCTCGGGTGGCCTGCCACAGCAGGTAACCACCCACGATCTGCCCAGTCGACAGCGGGGTCTGGGCCTGGGCGTGGAAGAACCGCTGCCACTTGAACCCGCCCATCGTGGGCCACAGCGACTCGCCCGCGCCGAGCATCATGCCGGTGGTGGCCAGCAGGGCGGGGGCGAGGAACTCGTAGTACGACAGCCCGCCGAGCGACCCGCCCGCCGCCGACCCAGTGCCGGAGTCGACCAGCGCGCCGACGCCCACGCCCATCCCCAACAGGTACAGGAACGGCTGGATGAACGCGCCGAACACGTTCGACTTCCAGTGCACCCGGTAGAACGTGAAGTAGCTCTCCCAGACCCGAATCGCCGCCGGACTCGACACGTCAGTCCACCAGAGAGCGGCCGGTGAGCCGGAGGAAGACGTCTTCGAGCGAGCTGCGTCGCACCAGCGCCGACTCGGGCGGGATACCGCGGCGGTGCACCTCCGACAGGGCGTCTTCGCCATCGTCGGCGTAGATCAGGACGCGGTCGGGCAGCACCTCCTGACGCTGGCCGATGCCCTCCAACTCGGGAGCCTTCGACTCGTTCGTGCCGGCCGGGTAGCGCAGTTCCAGCACCTCGCGCGACGAGTACTCGCGGATCAACCCGAGCGGCGAACCGAGGGCGACGATCTGGCCCTGGTCCATCACCACCAGGCGGTCGCACAGCTGCTCGGCCTCGTCCATGTAGTGGGTGGTGAGCACGAGCGTGACGCCACGCTGCTTCAGCCGGTAGAGCCGGTCCCACAGCACGTGGCGGGCTTGTGGGTCGAGGCCGGTGGTGGGCTCGTCGAGCAGCAGCAGGTCGGGCTCGTTGATCAGCGAGCGGGCGATCGTGACGCGGCGCTTCATGCCGCCCGACAGCGGCTCGATCTTCGAGGTGGCCCGGTCGGTGAGCTGCACGAACTCGAGCAGGTCTTTCGTGCGCCGCTTCGACTCGGCCCGTGACAGGTCGAAGTAGCGGCCGTACATCACCAGGTTGTCGGCGACGCTGAGCATCTCGTCGAGCTGGTCTTGCTGGGGCACCACGCCCATCCGGGCGCGGATCTGCTTGCCCTGCGTGCGCGCGTCGAGGCCGAAGATGCGCAACTCGCCACTGGTGGGCGGCGACACGCAGCCGATCATCCGCATCGTCGACGACTTGCCCGCGCCGTTCGGCCCGAGGAACCCGAACGACTCGCCGCGCAACACCTCGACGTCGATGCCGCGCACCGCGGTGAAGTCGCCGAACTGCTTGACGAGTGCGCGCGCTTCGATGAGGGGTTCGGGTTCACCGGTCATGTCGGGGCCACGCTACCGAGGGGGTGTCACGCCGTTCCGGCAGGTTTGCGTGGCGCTACCGTCGCCCGGCGTGACGTTCACGATCCGCCCCTACACCGCTGGCGACCTCGCCGCGGTCCACGCGATCAACCAGGCCGAGGTTCCCCGGGTGGGGTCCGAGACCGCCGAGGCGCTGGCCCACATCGCGGCCGAGTCGATCGTCGCCCCGGTCGCCGTCGACGACGCCACCGGCGCGGTCGTGGGGTTCGCGATGGTGCTCGGCCCCGGTGCCGACTACGGCTCCGACAACTACGCCTGGTTCCGCGAGCGGTATGCCGACTTCGTCTACCTCGACCGGGTGGCGATCCCGGCCGAACACCAGCGCCGAGGCATCGGCCGGGCGCTCTACGAGCACGTTGCCGCCGCGGCGGTCGTCGCACGCCCGACCGCCACCGACTGGACGCTCGAGGTCAACCTGCGTCCGCGCAACGACCAGTCGCTGGCGTTCCACACAGCGATGGGGTTCGTCGAGGTCGGCCAGCACGAGAGCCGCCACGGCTACCTCGTGGCGATGCTGGCCAAGCCGTTGGGAAGTAGCGCTCGACGCTGGTAGGTTTGCGACGCTCTCAACGAGACGAGGTGTAAGCCCCCATCGTCTAGTGGCCTAGGACACCGCCCTTTCAAGGCGGCAGCACGGGTTCGAATCCCGTTGGGGGTGCCATACATATATCCAGGGTCCCGTGGTGAAGTCTGGAGTTCACGCCGGCCTGTCAAGCCGGAGGTCGCGGGTTCAAGTCCCGTCGGGACCGCTGTGGGGCCGCCTTTCGGGGCGGCCTCGCTGTATACGGTCGAGTAGCTCAGTTGGCAGAGCACACGCCTGAAAAGCGTGGGGTCACCGGATCGACGCCGGTCTCGACCACCAACAGCCCCTGGTAGATCGGTAGATCCGCCGGGGGTTTGTCATTTTCCAGGGCCGAAATCGCGTTCTTGTCCGCGGGAGATGCGCGGGTATCCACCGGGTCAATTCGAATGGACCGCCAGTTCGCGGACGACTCGCGCCGGAGCGAAGGCGTAGCCTGTGCACCGTGAGCCGTTCGGGTCTGATCGTCGCGACGCCTGATGTCCGGAGCGGCAAGCCGCGGTTCGCCGACACGCGGATCACCGTTCAGGACATGCTCGAGTACCTCGCCTCTGGCATGACCCACGCCGAGATCCTCGCCGACTTCCCGACGCTCACCGAGGACCACCTGCTTGCCGCGCTGGAGTTTGCCGCCAACCGCGAGCGCCGGCTGGCATTCTCTGCGTGAAGTTCCTCGTCGACGAGAACATCTCGTGGCGGGTGCTTCGCCTGATCGGGCATGCGTTCCCCGACTCGACCCACGTCGACGAGGTCGGGCTTGGCAACGCGGCAGCCGACGACCGCATCTGGCGGCACGCCGCTGACCACGGCTTCACGATCCTCACGAAGGACCGTGACTTCAACGACCTCGCGCTGCTCCGCGGAGCTCCACCGAAGGTGGTGTGGCTTCAGCTCGGCAACTCATCGACGAAGGTGATCGCCGACACGGTGCTCGCCCGGCAGGCCGACATCGAGCGTTTCGGTGCTGCCGACGACGAGGCGGTGCTCATCGTCACGCTGCCGTCGTAAGGATCAGTCTGCTACCCGGCCTTCGTTTCGACGACGACGACGACGGCGGCGACCGTGCCGGTGACTCGGCGGTCGGGGGCGCCGACGAAGCACTGGAAGGTGCGGTCACCGGCGGCCCAGCCGTCGGCAGACGGGCGGGTCACGGCGATGGTCAGGCCCAGCCCGGCCGGGTCGGCACCGGCGAAGCGTCGGGCCGCGGTCGCGCACGCGGCATCGACCGTGGCATCGACATCGGCCGTGACGAACTCGGCCGACTCGTCGGGAAGGCGTCCCCCACCCACGCGTTCGAGGTCGTGCGACTCGGTGCACTCGACGGGTTCCAGCGCGGCCTTCCCTGGCTCCTGCCGCAAGCACATGCCAGCTGCACCGACGGGCCAGGTGAGGCTGGTCAGCTCGACCAGACCGCTCGGGCGGGCCACCAACCGCGGACCCGACGGTGCCGGGGCGTGCCCGTCGTCGCGCAGCGCCCACGCCCACCAGCCAGCGAAGGTGACGAGCAGCAGTCCGGTCACGGCGCCGGCCACCAGCGCCCGTCGCCGGTGGGGCCGCGGGTGGGCCGGCGACGGGCGCGGTGGCACCTGGGGGGCGGGGGGAACATGGCCGGGCACTGGGCGCGGCAGCGTCTCGGACGGCAGCGGCAGCACGCCGCTCGCTTCCGGTTCGACGATCGCCTGACCGACTGCCGCGTCGAGCGCGGCGAGGCGCCGGTATAGGTCGTCGGCGGTGGGCCGGGCAGCCGGGTCGGGTTGCAGGCATTCGGCGATCAGCGCGTCGAGCGTGGCGGCACCGTCGACGGGCTCGCCCTCGGCCGGTGGCGGCTGCCACGCCGTCAACCGGTCGCGCAGCTCCAGGTGCTCGCCGCGGGCCAGGTACAGCAGCGTCGCTCCCAGCGAGTAGACGTCGGCGGGCGGACCCACCTCGGCATCGTCCTCGAGGTCTTCGGGGCTGGCGAACCGCAACGACACCGTCGCCGTCGCATGGCGGAACTCGGGCGAGCGCGCCACCGCGGCGATGCCGAAGTCGCACAGCTTCACGGTGCCCGCCGCGTCGATCAGCAGGTTGTGCGGCTTGACGTCGCGGTGCACGATGCCCCGGGCGTGGGCCCCGGCCAGCGCAGCCGCCGCGTGGGCACCCACTCGGACCGCTTCGCCAACCGCCAGCGCCTCACCCCGGCGCTCGGCCAGCGCGGCGACCGAGCCGCCCGGCGCGAACTCCATCACCAGCGCCGCGCACGCTCCTGCGGTGACCACGTCGACCAGCGCGACCACGTGCGGATGCCCACCGAGTGCCAGCAGGGCGGTCAGCTCTCGGCGGCAGCGTCGCCACGCGGCCGACTCGTCGGTGACGTCGCGCAGGATCTTGATCGCGACCGTCGCCCCGGTCGCCGTGCGCGTCGCCCGGTAGACGTCGCCCACACCACCGCGCCCGACCGGCACCAGCTGGTCGTAGCCGACGATGTCGGGCACCGCGCTCACGGGCAACGGTCCAGCAGGCCGAGGTCGGCGACGGTGACCAGCTGGGCGGTGATCGCGTACTCCACCAGCCGCGCCCGGCGGTTCGTCGCCAGCCGCTCCGGCCCGCCCCGCAACCCGCGCACGCCCCGGGCGGTCAGCTTCGTGCACACCACGTCGAGCTTGCGGTTGAACTTGGTGACCGTCCAGCCGAGCCGATCTGACGCCTCGGCGTTCGACGGCAACGCGGCCGCCACGAGGTGCCCCGAGCACAGGATCGGTTCGGCCAACGCCACGACCACCAGCAACTGTTCCGGGCTGAGCGCGACCCGGCCCATCGTCGCGTCGGCGTCACCCAGCTCGGCCAACGGCCCGGGCCGGAACCCAGCCGCCGGCACGTGGACCGATAGCTCGTAGGCGGTCGGCCCGGCGCTGAAGCGCACCGTCGTATCCGTCGATGCCAGCGGCAGCACACCGCCCGGGGCGAGATGGGCCTCGACACGCCCGGCCTGGTCGGACACGCTGACGCTGAGCTGGGTACCGACGTTGGCGATGGTCCACAGGCCATGCTGGCAATCCACCACCAGGAACCGGCGGTGCAGGTACCGGTTGTCGTCGTCGAGCACCAAGTCGCCGTCGCGGCCGATCGAGAACGGGGTGCGATCGATCGGCGCGTCGATCCCGCAGAACTCGACGCGGGGTGACACGAGATGCTGAACGTCGGCAGGAACGGCGGACATACCCATGTGTGGGCAGCGAGATCACCGAACCGGAAAGGCGGGATGGAATTTTCGGAGGTGGTGTCGACCGGCTCGACCACCAGCGGTGGGCGCCGACCGAGGGAACGTCGCTACGGGCAGTTGACGCCGTGGTCGGGGCCGACATCGTCGCTGAGCTGACGGGCGTACGCCCCACTCGGACCCTGCTCGCGGGCGATGCAAGCGTCGGAGGCCTCAGGGAACGGGCCGAGGAACACGACGTAAATCGGCTCGCCCTGACCCGAGCGGTCGAGCGACCGGCACGATTGGTCGGTGCGCAAATACTCCGAACCGGGGTACTGCTCGAGCAACTGGGCAATGCCCGCTGCCGACGTCCGCGAGGCGACGTTCGAGCCGAGCACCGTGATGTAGCCACCCGAGCACACCGGCCGCTGCATCGGGCGGTTCGGCACCCCCAGGTCGCCCGGCACCGCCCCGTCGGGAACCGTGTCACTCGGGCTCGTCGGGCTGGTAGCCGCAGGGCTGGTCGGCGGCACCGCCGGAGCGGTGGTCTCGACCGGCGGTGCCGCAGTCGGCGACGGGGTGGTGTTGGTCGGGAGGGTCGGGCTGGTCGGCGCGACCGGAATCGTCACGGGAAGCAGCGGCGGGGTGGTCGTACTGGGCGTCGATACCGTCACCGGCACCGTGCTCGACGCCGGCGCAGGGGGTGGCACGGTGGGCCCGATCGACGTGTCATCGCCCCGCGTGGCGTCGATCACCACCCACGTCACCACCGCGATCAGGAATACCGCTACGACGCCCACGGCGAGGGGCAGGTTGAGCCCCCATCGGTCGCGCTCGGGGGGCGCGGGCTCGTACGGCGAGTAGGTCACGGCCCCAAGTCTGGCAGCGCCCGCTTGCCCGGTACCGTCACGCCCCATGCAGCTCCGCGACCTCCGTGTGTTCACCGAGCCCCAGCAAGGGGCCACCTACGACGACCTGCTGGCGGTCGCCCAGCGCGCCGAGCAACTCGGCTTCGGAGCGTTCTTCCGGAGCGACCACTACGTGAAGATGGGGTCGGTCAGCGGCCTGCCCGGCCCCTCCGACGCCTGGATCACACTCGCTGGGTTGGCGCGCGACACCACCACGATCCGTCTCGGCACGCTCGTGACCGCGGCCACGTTCCGCCACCCCGGGCCGCTGGCGATCACGGTCGCCGGGGTCGACCAGATGTCGAACGGACGCGTCGAACTCGGCCTCGGCGCAGGGTGGTTCGACACCGAACACGCCGCCTACGGCATTCCGTTCCCGCCGCTCAACGCCCGCTTCGACGACCTCACCGAGCAGCTCGCGGTGATCACCGGGTTGTGGTCCACCCCGGTCGGCGAGACGTTCGACCACCCCGGGCCGCGCTGGCCCATCAGCAACTCACCGGCGCTGCCCAAGCCCACCCAGCCGGGCGGTGTGCCGATCCTGATCGGCGGCAAGGGCAAGACACGTACACCGCAACTCGCCGCCCGCTACGCGTCCGAGTTCAACCTTCCGTTCGTCGACATCGACACGTTCGTCGCCCAGAAGCAGCGGGTTGCCGAGGCATGCGCCGACATCGGCCGCGACCCGGCGACGATGACGTGGTCGGCCGCGCTGATCGTGTGTGCCGGGGCCGACGAGGCCGAGGTCGCCCGCCGAGCCGCGGCGGTCGGGCGCGAACCCGACGAGCTGCGCGTCAACGGCGTGGCCGGCACACCCGACGAGTGCGCGGCCACACTCCAGCGCTGGGCCGACGCCGGGGCCGAGCGGATCTACCTCCAGGTGCTCGACCTGGCCGACCTCGACCACCTCGACCTGATCGCCGAACAAGTCGCCCGCTGATCGCCTGGGATCGTCATGAGCCGGTGCGGACGAGGACTTCTTGGGCGAGCGAGGCGACGTGCTCGCCGGCGGCAGTGAACACGTGACCGAAGGCCAGCCCGCGCGAGCCGCCGACGAAGTGGCAACTCATGTCGTAGAGATGCCACTCGTCGGCGCGCAGCGGGCGATGGAACCACACGGTGTGGTCGAGGCTGACGCTCATCACCGCATCCCAGCTGTCGCCGGGTAGCCGGTCGGGCCACAATGCGTTGAAGACCACCTCGGTGGGCAGGTCGTCGGAGATGTAGGCCAGCCAGCACTCGTGCAGTACCTGCGAGGCGCCAGCGAGGTCGGCGGTGGCCCGGAACCACACCGCCGCGCGCCCGGCGCCGTCGCGGGCCACGTCGAGCGCGCCGGCGGGTACTTCGCGCCGCTCGAAGTGCACGCTCGACGACACGTTGGGCAGCCCGTCGGGTGCAGGCACGACGGGCATCGTGACGGTCTGTACCGCCGGTGACTCCTCAGGCCGCTGGAACGAACACTCGGCATTGAGGATCGCTCCGACCGCCTGGCGCGCCACCACGCGACGGGTGACGAAGCTGCGCCCGTTGCGAATGCGATCGACCTCGTAACGCACCGGCTCGTTGTGATCGCCGCGCCGGATGAAGTAGGCGCGAATGGAGTGCGGTGCAAATGCAGGTTCGACCGACAACGTTGCCGCTCGCAGTGCCTGGGCGACGATCTGTCCCCCGTACAGCCCTCCCCACGGGTACTGCGGACCGGTACCCACATAGGTGTCGGGGCCATGGGCGACGAGTTCGAACATCGGAACTAGGTTATTGCGGCCATATCGACCCGCCGCTACGCTGCGTATATGGCTCGAAAGCGCGGTCCCAAGTCGATGAGCAACGAACACAAGGCGGCCATGGAGGCCGGGCGCGCGGAAGGTCGCGCGGTGCGTGATTATCTCGAAGCGCTGCGGGCGAACAAGCCGCGTCGTGGCCGCAAGCGCACCGCCGAGTCGATCGACAAGCGGCTCGCTGCAATCGCTGACGAACTTCCGGTGGCGAGCGCGATCGAAGAACTCAAGCTGGTCCAGGAACGTCGCGACCTCGAAGCCGAACGGGCCACGATCGCCGATGCGGCAGACGGAGCCGACCTCGCCGAGTTGGAGGCCCGGTTCGTGGCCGTCGCCCAAACCTACGCCGAACGCAAGGGCATCTCGTACGCGTCATGGCGCGAGGTTGGTGTGCCGGCAGCGGTACTCACCAAGGCGGGCATCGGCCGCGGGGCGTAAGCCCATTCGATCGACGGGCGTCAGCCCATTCGATCGACGGGCGTCAGCCCATTCGGTCGACGCGGTCTGACTCAGCCGATCGCGTCGAGCTGGTCGAACACCACGCCGAGGTTGGCGAGCGAGCGACTCAGGTCGAACGCCGTATCGAGTGAAGTAGCTGCGTCCGGCAGCGCGGCAACATCGGGGTCGGCCTCGAGCAATTCGCGGAAATCGCGACGTTCGTCCCATGCCCGCATCGCGTTGCGTTGCACCACCCGATAGGCATCGTCACGGGTCAGTCCACCGGCCACCAGTGCAAGCAACACCGGTTGGCTGAACACCAACCCGTGACTCGCCCGCAGGTTCTCCAACATCCGTTGGGGGAAGACCTGGAGGCCGCCCAGCAAACGCGCCAGCCGGCGCACCACATAGTGGGCCAGATGGGATGAATCGGGAAGCACTACACGCTCGACCGACGAGTGCGAGATATCGCGTTCGTGCCACAGCGCGACGTCCTGCAACCCGGCCAGCAGATTGCTGCGCAGTACCCGCCCCAACCCGCTGATCGTTTCGGCCGAGATCGGGTTGCGCTTATGCGGCATGGCCGACGAACCCTTCTGCCCGGCTTTGAAACCTTCCTGCACCTCACTGACCTCGGTGCGCTGAAGATGCCGCAGTTCGACCGCGACCAGCTCGCACGTGGCACCGATCGAAGCGCACGCGTACAGAAACTCGGCGTGCCGGTCGCGGGCGATCACCTGAGTGGCCGCCACCGGCGCCAACCCAAGCTGCGCCCCCACGAATGCCTCCACCGACGGTGGCACGTTCGAGTAGGTCCCTACCGCGCCGGACAGCTTCATCACCGCGACCGACTCGCGTGCGGCGCGCAGTCGCTCGCGGTCGCGGGCGATCTGGAGTGCCCACAGGGCGACCTTGGCGCCGAACGTGGTGGGTTCGGCGTGAATGCCGTGGGTACGGCCGATCATCACCGTGTCGCGGTGTTCGCGAGCCAGCCGAACCACCACCACGAGCAACTCGTCGAGCGCCGCCAGCAGGACATCGGTGGCGTCGGTGAGCTGCCAGCACAGCGCGGTGTCGCCGACGTCGGACGACGTCAGGCCGTAGTGGATCCACTTGCCGGCGGCACCGCCGATGTGGCCCTGCACCACGTCGACGAACGCGGCCACGTCGTGGTCGGTGACCGCTTCGCGCTCGAGGACCGCGGCGACGAACGCCTCGTCGACCACCGGCGCGCCGGCACGGCAGGCCGCGGCCTCGTCGGCGGGCACCACCCCGATCTCGGCGTGGGCCTCGGTGGCCAGCACCTCCACCTCGAGCCAGCGCGAGAACTTGGCCACGTCGGACCAGATCGCCGTCATCTCTGGCGTGGAGTAGCGCGGGATCATCGCTGGCGCTCCGTGGTTTCGACAAGCTCAACCACCTTGGGCACGGCCACCTTGGACATCAGGCGCTCCAGAGGAGGTAGTCGTCGCGCTCGGCACCGACGCCCACCACGTTGACAGGCACCCCGACCTCCTGTTCTACCAGCGCCACGAACGCACGGGCGGCGGGCGGCAGCTCACCCGACTCGCGGGTGGTCGACAGGTCGGTCTTCCAGCCGGCCAGCGTGGTGTACACCGGCTCGACCCTGGCCAGCGCATCGGAGCGGTCGGGGTAGTGGTGCAACATCTGGCCGTCGAGCCGGTAGCCGGTGCACACCTTCACCTCGTCGAAGCCGTCGAGCACGTCGAGCTTGGTCAGCGCCAGCTCGGTCAGGCTGTTGAGGCGCACGGCCTGGCGCAGCATCACGCAGTCGAGCCAGCCAGCCCTGCGGCGGCGCCCGGTGACCGTGCCGTACTCGCGGCCGATGTCGATCAGCGTGTCGCCGTCGGTGTCGAGCAATTCGGTGGGGAACGGCCCGGCCCCCACCCGGGTGGTGTACGCCTTGGTGATACCCACGATGCGGTCGATCTGTCGCGGGCCCAGCCCCGTGCCGGCGCACGCCCCGCCGGCTGTCGGGTTCGACGACGTGACGTAGGGGTAGGTGCCGTGGTCGAGGTCGAGGAACGTCGCCTGGGCTCCTTCCAGCAACATCTGCGCACCGGCTGCGAGCGCGTCGTGGAGCAGCGTCACGGTGTCGGTGACGTACGGGGCCAGTCGTGCGGCGTAGGCGCCGAACTGCTCGACGACGTCATCGACGTCGATCGGCTCACCGCCGGCCTGCACGATCAGCTGGTTCTCGGCGATCGCCCGCGCCCGCACCGTCGCCGCGAACGCCGCCGGGTCGGCTACCTCGCCGACGCGCACGCCGACCCGGCGGGCCTTGTCGGCGTAGGCCGGGCCGATGCCCTTCAGGGTGGTACCGATCTTGTCGTCGCCGCGCATCGCCTCGGCGATCGCATCGTGGCTCTGGTGCCAGGGGAAGATCAGGTGGGCGCGACTCGACACCTTGAGCTCGGCGCACGAGACGCCGCGGCTTTCGAGCGTGTCGATCTCCTGAAACAGCGTCGGCAGGTCGACCACGACGCCGTTGGCGATCACCGGCACCACGTGGTGGTAGAGCACGCCCGAGGGAATCAGCTGAAGGGCGTACTTCTCGCCGTCGACCACCACGGTGTGGCCCGCGTTGTGGCCGCCCTGGTAGCGCACCACGTAGGTGTGCTCCTTCGACAGCAGGTCGATGATCTTGGCCTTGCCTTCGTCACCCCACTGGGCGCCGACGACGACGGTGACGGGCATGGGCACGCTCCCCGGAAAATCGGTGGATGGAACGTGCGTGGAGCCTATCCCCAGCTATCGCGCGAGCCCTCTTCGGGCCAGTCGTCGACATCGCGCCAGGTGGGCGACGGCTCGTGACCGTCGGCCGGGCGGCGCCACGGGTCGGACGGGGTGGCGCTGCGCTGCGACGGCAGCACGGTGGTGGCCGTGGCACCTGGGTCGCCGGCGACTGGAGCAACCGGGGCGACCGCATCGTCGCGATCGAGCACCAGCGCGACCGTGGTGTCTCCCAACCGAACCTCGTTGCCGGGCCTCAGGATGGCCTCGGACGTCAGCCGTACACCGGCCAGGATGGTGCCGTTCATGCTGCCCAGGTCGAGCACCGCCACCTCGGCCGGGCCGCCGCCGTCGGTGGGCGCGAGCACCAGGTGCCGCCGCGACACGCGCGGGTCGCTGACGATGACGCCGGTGCACTCACGTCCGACTTCGATCGGCTCGCGCACCTGGAGGTGGATGGGTGTGCACCCAGGCTGGCGGATGACGACGACCGGGAACACACGACCACGATAGATGAGCGGCTCGATAGCGTCGGTCCAGTGATACTCCGTCGTCAGACGTGGGCCGAGATGGCCGAGTCCGATCGCTCCGCGTTGTTCGCC
Source organism: Ilumatobacter sp. (assembly GCA_035556435.1). Lineage (GTDB taxonomy): Bacteria > Actinomycetota > Acidimicrobiia > Acidimicrobiales > Ilumatobacteraceae > Ilumatobacter. The sequence continues at coordinate 219,095 of DATMEY010000038.1, forward strand.
CGCGGGCTCGACGACATCTTCGCACCCGGTCTGCGGACGTCGATCGAGCAGCTCGTCGACGACGTCCGCACCCGCGGTGACGCAGCGGTGTGCGAGGCATTGGCCCGCTTCGACGGGATCGAGCTCGCGCCCGACCAGCTGCTGGTGTCGGCGGAACAGATCGAGGCCGCGACCGTCAGGCCCGACGTGGACGCTGCACTCGACGACGCGATCGCACACCTGCGGGCGTTCAACGAACGTCAACTCGAACGGTTCGGCGACTGGTCGTTCGAGGCCGAGCCGGGGTTGACGGTGGGCGAGAAGATCACGCCGATCGCCTCGGCCGGCCTGTACGTGCCGTCGGGCAAGGCCAGCTACCCCAGCGTCGCCTACCAGTTGGCCGTGCCCGCGCTGGTGGCCGGCGTGCGCCAGGTCGTGCTCGTCGTGCCCCCCGAACCCGGCGGCACCGGACACGTCGACCCGGCCGTGCTCGTCGTGTGCCGCAAGCTGGGGCTCACACCGGCCAACGGCCACAGCGTCGTGCGCGCCAACGGGCCAGCAGGCATCGCCGCGATGGGCTTCGGAACCGAATCGGTGCCGAAGGCGCTCAAGTTGATGGGCCCGGGCTCGCCGGCCACCACGCTGACCCAGATCGAGCTACGCCGCCACGGCATCGAGACCGTGATGCTGCTCGGACCCACCGAGAGCGTCATCGTCGCCGACCACACCGCCGACCCCGCACGACTCGCCGCCGACCTGCTGATCGAAGCCGAGCACGGCACCGACAGTTCGGTCGTGCTGGTCACCACCAGCGCCGCGCTGGTCGACGCCACCGATGCCGAACTGGTTCGTCAACTGGCCGACCTGCCGGCCGTGCGCGCCGAGGCCGCCCGGGCGTCGCTCGGCCCGAACGGCGGGGCCGTGCTGGTCGACGACCTCACCACCGCGGTCGAGGTCGCCAACCGCTACGCGCCCGAACACCTCCAGGTGGCCGTCGCCGACGACGCGGTCGAAGACGTGGTGGCCGGGCTGGTCAACGCCGGCGAAATCCTCATCGGCCAGCACACGCCGTTCAGCGCGGCCAACTTCGTGATCGGCTGCCCGGCCTCGCTCCCCACCAGCGGCTACGCCCACGTCACCTCGGGCATCACCGCGGCCACGTTCCTGAAGCGCACCGCGGTCGCCCGTGCCGACGCCGCCGCGCTCGCCCGGATGACACCGTCGGTCGTCGCCCTCGCCGACCACGAAGGGTTTCCCGCCCACGCCGCAGCCCTCCGACGCCGAGCCGGCCTCGCCGCGAGACAGCCTGCGGATAGGTGATGTACGCTGGGGAAATCCGGTGTCAGTGACCGTCCCTTACCCCACGAGGCTGCGATGACCACGATTCTCCTCGTCGAGGACGACGAACGGATCAGCGAACCGCTGCTCCGCGTGCTCGGCACCGAAGGTTTTCAGACCGTCCACGCCGAAACCGGCAGCGGTGGCCTGCACCAGGTCGCGACGATCCACCCCGACCTAGTGTTGCTCGACCTCACCCTGCCCGACATCGACGGGCTCGACGTGTGTCGCAAGATCCGCGAGGAGTCACCCGAGCTGCCGATCATCATGCTCACGGCTCGGGCCGAGGAGATGGACGTCATCGTCGGGCTCGGGGCCGGTGCCGATGACTACGTGCCCAAGCCGTTCCGGCTGGCCGAACTGGTCGCCCGCATCAAGGCCCGCCTGCGCATCGCCGAGGCCTCGAACAACCTGCCCAAGGAAATCACCGGCGGGCCGCTGCGGGTCAACACCGAGTCGCGCCGCGCCTACCGCGACGGCGTCGAGATCGAACTGACATCGAAGGAGTTCGACCTGCTCGCGCTGTTGATGAGCAAGCCCGACGCGACGTTCACCCGCGAGCAGATCATGTCGGCCGTGTGGGACGAGAACTACTGGGGCTCGACACGCACCCTCGACACGCACGTGTCGACGCTGCGCAAGAAGATCGGCGACGACACCGACCCACCGTCGCTGGTGGTCACCGTGCGCGGCGTCGGCTTCCGCTTCGAAGGCTGAGCCACCCGCCATTCCAGGGCCCCCGGGTGCCCGCTTGGCAAGATGTAGCGGTGCGTCGCCGGTTGGTCATCTCCACGATCGCGATCGTCATGGTCGTGCTCGGGGCGATGGCCGTGCCGGTCGGGCTGATCGTGCGCAACTCCGCCCAAGCGCAGCTCGACGCCCGGCTCCAGCAACAGGCCAGCGTGGCCGCGGCGACCGTGGCGGCGCAGCTGTCGCAAGGCCCGACGCTCGATCACGAGGAACTCGCAGAGCCGCTCGGCGACGGCGACAGCCTGCTCGTGGTCGGCCCTGACGGCACCACGATGCTCGACCTGCGCTCGCCCGGCGAGCAGCACACCCGGTTCAAGACGGTGGTGACCAACGATGGCTCGGTGGTCACCGTGTTCACCCGCGTCGACCCGCTCGACGCCGAGGTGCGGCGGCAGTTGCAAGTGCTGCTGGCACTCGCGGTCGGGGGCATCCTCGCCGCCGCTGCCTTAGCCGCTGTGCAGGGCCACGGGTTGGGGCGCCCGCTGGAACGCCTGGCCGACCGGGCCGGGCGGATCGGTGAGGGCGACTTCAGCCGGCTCGACCCGGTGCGCACGAACATCCCCGAACTCGACGCGATCGGTGCCGCGCTCGACCGGTCGGCCGAACGCGTCGCCGGCCTGCTGGCCAGCGAGCGGCACTTCACCGCCGACGCCACACACCAACTGCGCACCGGTATCGCCGGCATCTCGCTGCGCGCCGAGATCCTCTCGACGCATTCCGACCGCGAGGTCGCCGGCGAGGCGCAGACCATTCTCGACCAGGCCGATCAGCTCAACCGCACGATCGACGAACTCCTTGCCCTCGCCCGCAACCGCGAGTCGGCCGAGCGCGGCGAGTTCGACCTGGCCCAGATCGCCGAGACGCACGTGCGCGAGTGGACGCCGGCGTTCCAGCAGCGGCGCCGCCCCTTGGCCGTGATCGTCACGTCGCCGGCCCCACCGGTGACGGCCACCAAGGGGCTGGTCGGGCAGGTGCTCGACGTACTGATCGACAACTCGCTGCAACACGGGGCGGGGGCGGTGACGCTGATGATCGACGGGCCGTCGGTGACGGTGATCGACCAGGGCCGCGGGATCAGCCCTGAGAAGCTCGCCAAGCTGTTCGACGGCCCGGTCGACCCGGCCGCCCGCCACGGCCGCGGCCTACCGCTCGCCCGCCGCCTGGCTCAAGTCGACGGCGGCAAACTCGAGGTGGTCCGCGCCAAACCCCTCAGCCTGCGACTCACCCTCGTCCCCCAAGATGGTTGAGCTTGTCGAAACCACCGCTGACCCGCATCACCGGTGGTTTCGACAAGCTCAACCACCTTGGCCGCGCCAGTAGCCGGTCATCGACACGGCTTCGCGGTCGAGGCCCACTTCGTTGCGCAGGTACTTGCGGACGGCGGTGACGGCCCGGCTCTCGGCGCCGCCCCAGGCGTACGGGGTGCCGCCCGGCCACGGCAGGGCGCGTACCGCTTCGACCAGCAGTGTCCCGGGTTGCGCGCCGGTGCCGTCGCGGTACAGCCAGACCACTTCGTCACCAGGGCGCTGGGGCAACTCTTGACGCGACCCCGTATCGGCGACCTCGGCGAACACACGGGCCGGCGTGCCCGATGGGAGCTGCTCGAGGATCGCGGCGACCGCCGGCAGCCCGGTCTCGTCGGCCACCAGCAGATACCAGTCGGTGCCGGGGGGCGGCTCGAACGCCTCGCGTGGGCCCCACAGTGCGACCGGGTCGCCGGGGGCAGCGCGCATCGCCCACGCCGAACCGCTGCCCTCGTCACCGTGCAACACGAACAGCGCTTCCAGCCGATGTGTCGCGGCGTCCCACTGGCGCACCGTGTAGTACGCGCCACCGGGGCGGTCGGCCTCGGGCATCGCACCGACCGCCTCCCAACTGAAGTCGCGCCCGATCGTGAGTTCGGCGCGGCCGGCGGGTGGCACCAGCACGTACACGAACGTGTCGGGCCCGAGCGGAGCGAACTCGTCCAGGTCGCCGCCGCCGAACGTGATGCGCCGCAGATGCGGGTGCACGTCGTCGACCGCCACCACCTCGGTGAGGAACGTACGGATGCGCGCGTGCTCGGCCAGCCCGCGCTCGACCCCGGTGAGCGGCGCGTCGGGCAGCGCCGCCCGGGCGCGACCGAGCAGGTCGAGTAGGGGACCGTAGACCTCGTCGGGGGTGGCGATCGGCTCGGCGAAGTCGATCCGCTGCGTCGCCGCGCCGTCGGCCGCCGAGCTGGTGACGACGACACCTGCCGAGTCGAGCCCGGCGAGGCGCGCGGTCGTCGCCTCGGGTCGCCCGGCGAGCGCCCGTGTGGCCAAGGTGAACGCATCGCCGTACCACTCGTTGAGTTCGTCGATCAGTTCGGCGAGCGGTGCCGCGGCCCACGCGCCGTCGGGCTGCTCATTGGTAGGAGTGCTGATGAACTGATGATAGGCATAGTGAACGACACGGGGGTGTGGTTTCGACAAGCTCAACCACCTGGGCCACCGTCCGCACCGGTGGTTGAGCCTGTCGAAACCACCTCCCTGAGCGGCCTGGGGGCTAGCCGCCGACGAGCAGGGTGCCGTCGGCGTCGGTGGTGACCCGTAGCGTGCCGCCCTCGGCGACCTTGCCTTCGAGGATCAACAGGGCCGCCTTGTCGCCGATGTCGCGCTGGATCACGCGCTTGAGCGGGCGGGCACCGAACGCCGGGTCGAAGCCCCGCTCGGCCAGCGCTGTGTAGGCGCCGTCGTCGATCTCGAGGCTGATCCGCTGGTTGGCGAGCCGCTTGCGCAGCACCTCGACCTGGATGTCGACGATCCGGCGGAGATCCTCGGCGGTCAGCGCGCGGAAACGCACGATGTCGTCGACGCGGTTGATGAACTCGGGCTTGAAGAACCCGGCCGGGTCGCCGGGCAGGTTCGACGTCATGATCAGCACCGAGTTGGTGAAGTCGACCGTGCGACCCTGACCGTCGGTGAGGCGCCCGTCGTCGAGCACCTGGAGCAGCGTGTTGAACACGTCGGGGTGAGCCTTTTCGATCTCGTCGAGCAAAATCACCGCGTACGGGCGGCGGCGCACCGCCTCGGTGAGCTGGCCGCCCTCGTCGTAGCCGACGTAGCCGGGGGGCGCCCCGATCAGGCGCGACACCGAGTGCTTCTCCATGTACTCGGCCATGTCGATGCGCACCATCGCCCGCTCGTCGTCGAACAAGAACTCGGCGAGCGCGCGCGCCAACTCGGTCTTGCCGACACCGGTGGGGCCGAGGAACATGAACGAGCCGATCGGACGGTTCGGGTCACTGAGCCCAGCGCGGCTGCGGCGGATCGCGTTGGCGACCGCGGTGACGGCTTCGTCCTGGCCGATCACGCGCTGGTGCAGCGAGTCTTCGAGGTGGATCAGCTTGTGCATCTCCGACTCCATCAGCCGGGTCATCGGCACACCGGTCCACTTCGACACCACCTCGGCGATGTCTTCGGCGTCGACCTCTTCCTTGAGCATGCGGCCCTCGGCCTGCTCGGACGCGAGGTGCTCGGTGGCCTCGGTGATGCGTCGCTCCAGCTCGGGGATGCGGCCGTAGCGGATCTCGGCGGCGATGTTGAGGTCGGTCTCGCGGTCGAGTTGGGTACGCAGCGATTCGAGCTCTTCCTTGAGGTTGCGGATCGCGTCGATGCCCTGCTTCTCGCCCTCCCAGTGCTTCTTCATCTCGGCCAGCTCGGCGTTCAGCGTGGCCAGTTCGTCGTGGAGCGTGTCGAGGCGCTCCTTGCTGGCGGCATCGCTCTCCTTCTCGAGCGCGACCTGCTCGATCTCCAACTGGAGGATGCGTCGCTGGACGACATCGATCTCGGTGGGCATCGAGTCGATTTCGATGCGCAGCTTGCTGGCGGCCTCGTCGACCAGGTCGATCGCCTTGTCGGGCAGGAACCGGTTGGTGAGGTAGCGGTTCGACAGCACCGCCGCGCTGACGAGCGCATTGTCTTGGATGCGTACACCGTGGTGCACCTCGTAGCGCTCCTTGAGGCCGCGCAGAATGCCGATCGTGTCCTCCACCGACGGCTCGCCGACGTACACCTGCTGGAAACGACGCTCGAGCGCGGGGTCCTTCTCGACGTACTTGCGGTACTCGTCGAGCGTGGTCGCGCCGATCATGCGCAGCTCGCCGCGCGCCAGCATCGGCTTGATCATGTTGCCGGCGTCCATCGCCCCCTCGGCCCCACCGGCACCGACGATGGTGTGCAACTCGTCGACGAACGTGACCACTTCGCCGGCCGCGTCGGTGATCTCCTTGAGCACCGCCTTGAGGCGCTCCTCGAACTCGCCGCGGTACTTGGCCCCGGCCAGCATCGAGCCGATGTCGAGCGCGATCAGGCGCTTGCCCTTGAGGCCTTCGGGCACGTCGCCGTCGGCGATCCGGCGGGCGAGGCCTTCGACGATCGCGGTCTTGCCGACGCCCGGCTCGCCGATCAGCACTGGGTTGTTCTTCGTACGCCGGCTGAGCACCTGGATGACCCGACGGATCTCGTCGTCGCGGCCGATGACCGGGTCGATCTTGCCCTCAGCCGCGCGGGCGGTGAGGTCTTGGCCGTACTTTTCGAGCGCGGCGAACTTCTCCTCGGGGTTCTGGTCGGTGACGCGGTGGCTGCCACGGACGTCCTTCAATACCCGCAGCATCTCTTCGGCCGAGACGCCGACCCGGTCGGCCAACGCCAGCAGCAGGTGCTCGACCGACAGGTACTCGTCCTTAAGGTCCTTGCGGTACTGCTCGGCCCGGTCGTGCATCGCCGTGGTGTCGCGGGCGAGGCGCGGCTCGCTGCCCCCTTGCGCCGACGGCAGCCGGTCGACCTGGGCGAGCGCCCGGTCGCGCACCATGCCCGGCGATTGGCCGAGTTTGGCCAGCATCGCCGCCACGACGGTGCCCTCCTGCTCGGCGAGCGCTACCAGCACGTGGTCGGGCGTCAGCTCGGGGTTGAAGCGCGCCTTGGCGAGGTCGATCGCGGCGGCGAACGCCTCTTGGGTCTTGACGGTCCACTTCTTCGGATCAAGGGCCATATCCACAGGCTACCGCGGCCGGTCAAGACTTGATATGAACCGACTCAACTTTATTGACGAGCAGCCGTTGCACCTCCCGGCCACTCTCATCGGCTTGCTACAACGGGAACATGAAGACGATCGGTCTGCTCGGTGGGATGAGTTGGGAGAGCTCGATCGAATACGAGCGGTTGCTCAACCAGGGTGTGCGCGCCCGGCTCGGCGGCACCGCCTCGGCCGACCTGATTGTCCGGTCGTACAACTTCGCCGATATCGAGGCGCTCCAGGAGGCCGGCGACTGGGAGGGCGCGGCCGAGCTGCTGGCCCGCGACGCGCAGCGCCTCGTTGCCGCCGGCGCCGAGCTGATCCTGCTGTGCACGAACACGATGCACCGCGTCGCCCCGGCGATCGAGGCCGCGCTCGGCGTGCCGTTCCTGCACATTGCCGACGCCACCGCCGACGCGGTCGAGGGGGCGGGCATTCACCGGGTCGCCCTACTGGGGACGCGCTACACGATGGAGCACGACTTCTACCGCGGTCGCCTCGCGGCCCGCGGGTTCGACGTACTCGTGCCCGACGAGCCCGATCGCACCGTGGTGCACGACGTGATCTACGACGAGCTGGTGCGCGGGGTGATCAACCCCGAGTCGCGCTACGCCTACGTCGGCATCGTCGACCGGCTGCTCGCCCGCGGGGCCGAGGGCGTGATCGCCGGGTGCACCGAGATCGAGCTGCTCGTCGCCCCCGCCGACGTCTCGGTCCACTACTTCCCCACCACCGCGCTCCACGTCGAGCGGGCAATCGAGCTGGCACTGGGGTAGTCAGGCAGATCCGCTGATCACTGCGGTTGACCGTCGGCGTTGTCCCAGGTCAGGCGGGCCGCGCCGACGTTGGCCCCGGTACACCGGTTGTCGAGCCCAGCCTGCGTGGCGCTTGAACGCAAGTCGTCATGGAGCCTGGATTCACCGGGATGACGGCGAGGAACGAGCGGTCAGATCGGTGGATCCAGGCTCAGGCAGATCCGCTGACGTCGGCGTGGAACAGCATCGGCTCGGTCGGCGTCGGCGAGCCGGCAACCGGTTCGAGCGTGACGCCCCATGCCACGGCGTGGCCGGGTGCGTCGAGCACCCGCTGCACCTGCCCGCCGTCGGCCCGGTCGAGGAGTTGCATCGGGTGGGCACCGTCGGAGTCGACCATCCACAGCTCGTACCGCTGACCGGACCCCGGGTCGGCAAGGCCGATTCCCACCACCGCCACACGGGCTCCGTCCCACACCAGCCGCACCGAGCCGGCACCGGCGCCGTCCAGCTCGACCATGCGCGCGGACGGGTCGGCGAGCATCGCCGCCAGCTGATCGTTGAACTCGTTGCCACCACGTCCTACCACCAGTGCCGCGGCCATCACCAGGACGACCGCCGCGGCGACCGTCGCGACGGCGGCGAGCACCCGGCCACGTCGGCGTGGCACCAGCGGGACCACCGATGCCGTCCGCGGCGCCAGCTGGCGCGTGGTAGCCACCTCGGCCAGTACCCGCGACTTGAGATCGGCCGGCGGGGTAGCCGCCGTCAGCCCGCCGAGCTGGGCTGCGGTCTCGCGGAGTTCGGCGACGTCGCCGCGGCACGCCGCGCAGGTCGTGAAGTGAGCCTCGTAGGCCGCCCGCTCGGCGGGGTCGAGCGCGTCGAGCGCATAGGCCGCCGCCAGATCGTGAATGTCCACCTCGGTCATCGGTCCACCGCCAGTTCGTCGCGGAGCCTGATCATGCCATCGCGAATTCGGGTCTTGATCGTGCCCTCCGGTAAACCCAGCAGGGCGGCCACCTCACGGTACGTGTGACCACCGAAGTAGGCCAGCTCGACCGCCTGTCGCTGCACCTCGGTGAGCCGGTCGAGCGCGCGCCGGACGCGGCGTTGGTCGAACGCCGCGGCGTGGTCGTCGGTCACCGTGTCGGCAACCACATCGCTGGGCCGCGCGTCCCGGCGGCTGTCGCGGTCGTCGCGGTCGCGGGCCGACTGCTCGGACCGCACCCGGTCGACCGCCCGCCGGTGAGCGATCGTGGCCGCCCATGCCGTCACCGAACCGCGGGTGGCGTCGTAGCGCGGCGCCAGCCGCCACAGCTCGACGAACACCTCCTGGGTGACCTCCTCGGCCTGGGCCGGGTCGCGCACCACCGACAGCACCGCGCCGTACACGCGGTCGGCGAGCGCGTCGTAGAGCTCGCCGAACGCGCCCTGGTCGCCCAGCCCGGCCCGGCGCAGGGCCGCGACGAGCGGATTGCCATCCTCGGCGGCCACCGCCGCCGAACGCACTTGGAGCCGTCGAAGCACACCGATGGTTCGGAGCGTACGCCCGACCGGATTGGGTCGTGCAGCGTTTGGCCGACCCCTCCGGCCGGATGCTGCACGGCACGCGGCAATCCGAGACGGGCGCGGCTCCGAACCAGGGGCATGCTGAAGCAACGGACGCGCGGCCATCTTGCCCGGCTCTCGTTCGGGGCCGCGGCTGGGCTGCTCGCTGCGGCGGGCGGGTTGGCGGCCGCCGAGCTGGCCGCGTCGTCGTCGGAACGGCTCCAGTCGCCGGTGCTCGACGTGGGCGACCAGGTCGTCGACGGCGTGCCGCTGTGGTTGAAGGACCTCGCCATCGAGTGGTTCGGGCAGAACGACAAGCGCGCCCTGCTGGTCGGCATCGCGATCATCCTCGGGCTGTACGCGGCGGTACTCGGCGTGGCGGCCCTCAGCCGGCGCTGGAAGCTCGCCGTCGCCGGCGCCGGGCTGTTCGGAGCGATCGGCGCGTACACGTCACAAGCCTCGCGACGTCCGGCCCCCTGGTGGGCCACGTTCCCCAGCATCATCGGTGGGTTGGTCACGGCCACCCTGCTGGTGACGCTCCGGTGGGCCCTGGTCGGCCGGCGCGGCGCATCCACCGCGCCGGCCGCCGGCGGCACCGACGAGCCGGATGCCCTCGGGCTCGACCGGCAGGGGCTCGACCGGCGCCGGTTCCTGGCGGCCGGCACGGCCACTGCGGTCGGTTCGGCGGCGATCGGCGTCACCGCCCGGCGGGTTTCCGGGCGATTCGACGTCGACGCTCAGCGCGCCGACCTCACGTTGCCGCCCGCCGACCAGCCAGCGACCGCCGCGCCGCCCGGTGCGCAGGCAGCCGGCGCCGACCCGTTCTTCACGCCCAACGCCGACTTCTATCGGATCGACACCGCGCTCACCGTGCCCCAGGTGTCGGTTGGCGGATGGTCGCTCGGCATCACCGGACGGGTCGGACGCGAGCTGCGCCTGACGTACGACGACCTGCTCCGGCGCGAACTGGTCGAGGCCGACATCACGCTGGCGTGCGTCTCGAACGAGATCGGCGGCTCGCTGATCGGCACCGCCCGCTGGCTGGGCGTGCGCCTCGACGACCTGCTCGACGAGGTCGGCATCGACACCGACGCCGACCAGATCGTCGGCCGTTCGGTCGACGGCTTCACCGCCGGGTTCCCGACCGCCACGCTCGACGGGCGCGACGCGCTGGTCGCGATCGGCATGAACGGCGAACCGCTCCCCGTCGAGCACGGCTACCCGGCGCGCCTGATCGTGCCCGGCCTGTACGGCTACGTGTCGGCCGTCAAGTGGCTCAGCGAGATCGAGCTCACGCGGTTCGCCGACTTCGACGCCTACTGGGTGCGCCGGGGGTGGGCCGACGACGGGCCGATCAAGCTGCAGAGCCGAATCGACACGCCGCGCGGGCTCGCCAAGGTGCCGGCCGGCACGGTAGCCGTCGCCGGAGTGGCGTGGGCGCAGACCCGCGGCATCGACGCGGTCGAGCTCCAGTTCGACGACGGCGAGTGGGTGCCGGCCGTGCTGGCCGACGAGCACACGGTCGACACCTGGCGGCAGTGGTCGTACGCCTGGGATGCCACCCCAGGACGGCACACCGTGCGCGTCCGGGCGACCGAACGCGGCAACGGCGAAACGCGGGCAATCCAGACCGACGTCCGCTCCGAACCCTTCCCGTCAGGCGCCACCGGCCAGCACCAGATCGTCGTGCTCGTCGAGTGACGCCCGACCAACTACCACCCGAACCCCTGGAGGAAACCCGTGAACCACACCCTCACCCTGCGGCGCTCGCGCCCCACGCGGCGCCTGGCGGCAACCCTCGCCGTTGCCGGGCTCGCCCTCACCGCGGCCGCCTGCGGCGATGACGCGGCCGACACCCCGGTCGCAACCCAGCCCCCGACGGACCCGGTGACCACCGAGCCGATCGCGACCCAACCTCCATCTACCGAGCCGATGACCACCGAGCCGATGACCACCGAGCCGGCGACCGGCATGGAGCCGTCGGGTGCAGGTTGTGCGGCCGTGCCTACCGACGGCGAAGGCAGCTTCAGCGGCATGGCCGACGACCCGGCCGCCACCGCCGCCAGCAACAACCCCGTGTTGTCCACGCTCGTCGGCGCGGTCGTCCAAGCCGGCCTCGTCGACACCCTCAACAGCGACGGCCCGTTCACCATCTTCGCCCCCACCAACGACGCC
>DATMEY010000039.1:0-334384 GCA_035556435.1 Ilumatobacter sp.
CGTCAAGGTCCTCGACGAGAAGGCACTCGCGAAGGCCGGTTTCGGCGGCATCGTCGGTGTCGGTCAGGGCTCGTCCCGCCCGCCGCGCCTGGTGCAGATGACGTACTCGTCCGGCAAGCGCCGCGGAGTCAAGAAGGTCGCACTGGTCGGCAAGGGCGTCACGTTCGACACCGGCGGCATCTCCATCAAGCCGGCTGCCGGCATGGAGAACATGACCTCCGACATGGGCGGTGCGGCCGCCGTCGTCGCCACGGTCGTGCTGGCCGCCAAGCTGCGCCTGCCCGTCGACGTCACGGCGTGGGTGCCGATGGCGGAGAACATGCCGTCGGCGACGGCGCAACGTCCCGGCGACGTGCTCACCCAGTACGGCGGCACCACCGTCGAGGTGATCAACACCGACGCCGAGGGCCGCCTGATCCTGGCCGACGGCCTGGCGCTGGCCACCGAGGCCGAGCCCGACGCGATCGTCGACGTCGCCACCCTCACCGGCAGCGCGCTGGCCGCGCTGGGCGAGGGTTGGGCGGCGGTGTTCGGCAGCGACCCGGCGCTGGTCGATCGCCTGCGGGCGTCGGCCGACGCGACCGACGAGGCCGTGTGGGAACTGCCGCTGTCGAAGGCCAAGTACCGCAGCCAGATCGACTCGCCGGTCGCCGACCTGAAGAACATCGGCGGTGCCTACGCGGGGGCGATCATCGCCGCGATCTTCCTGTCCGAGTTCGTCGGCGACACGCCGTGGGCGCACCTCGACATCGCCGGCACGATGCACAGCGACGGCAACACCAGCTGGCGGTCGAAGGGCGCCACCGGCTTCGGCACCCGCCTCCTCATCGACCTCGTCACCACCTACTGAACGCTCGGCGGAAACCACCTCACCACCACGCCGTCAGCTGGCGAGGGCGGCGGCTTCGCAGGCGCGGGCTGCGGCGGCGGGGCTGACGCCCAACTCGCGGAGGCGCCGTTCGATCTCGCGGACGTTGACGTGGGTCGTACGCGCCAGCCAATCGGCGTGCGCGGCCTGCACATCGGGAGGCAGTCGTACGAGGTGCCGGGTGGCGATCTGGGGGATTCGCCGGCGCACCGCCAACCCGGCGGCCATCGGGTGCGCCAGCCCGAACATCACGCACCGGTTGAGCGCCCGCCCGAACGGCGACGAACTGCCCTGGTCGTACGACAGGCCCATCGTGCTCGCGGTGTGGACGAGGTCGAGTTCGAAGCCCGTCGGGGCGTCGTCGAACAGGTCGGCCATCCGGCGCATGATCCACCCCGCAGTCGGCCCGATCACCGACAGCCAGAAGCGTTCGGCGTAGGCGCTGCGTGGGTCGTGGCCGGAGCTGTCGATCAGCGGATCGGTCCACGGCACGATCGTGACGGTCGAGGAGGCGAGGGCGACGCGTGTACTCACACCTGTGTGTGGGCAGCGAGTTCGCCCAACCGGAACGGACCGGGGACTGCTCCCCTCGGAGCGATCGCGCTCGGGAACCGGTGACGAACGTGCTACGTCTACCAGGAGTGAGAATCGTTGCACCGGTTGTGCTCATCACCATGGCCGTGGTCGCCGCATGCGGCGACGCCGGGCCCGACCGCGCCGGGTCGTCGGTCGCCCCGGCGCCGAACACGACCGCGTCGGCCACCCCGTTGCCCGCCGCCGACACCGAGCGTGCGGTCCCGGCCGAGGACGCTCCCGTCGGTGAGCTGGTGGCTGGTTGGAACGACGCCGGGTTCGACCTGCTGCGTCGGCTTCCCACTGGTGACAACGTGGTGTTCAGCCCTGCCAGCATCGGCCATGCGCTGTTGATGGCCGCGGCCGCGGCCGATGAGCCGACCCGGGCAGCGATCGAGTCGGCGTTCGCGCTGCCCGCCGATGCCCATGCGGCATGGAACAGCATCGACCAGGCGATCGCGGCGTCGCAGTCGGAGCGGGTGTCGGTCGCGATCGCCGACCGGATCTGGCCTCGGGTGGGGGTGACGCCGGCACAGGAGTGGGTCGACCTGCTTGCGACGCACCACGGCGCCGACGTCATCCCGCTCGACTTCGCCGGTGACCCCCAGGCCAGTCGGCGCACGATCAACGACTGGGTCGGCGAGCAGACCGCCGGCCTGATTCCGGAACTGCTGCCCGACGGCTTCATCCAGGGCAACACCGTCCTGGTGCTCACCGACGCGATCTACTTCGCGGCCGACTGGGAGAAGACGTTCGGCAAGTACGGCACCGTCGCCGGCTCGTTCACCACGGCCGACGGCGCCGAGGTCGACGTGTCGTTCATGCGCGAACTCGAGCTCACCGACCGGCGCGGCCGTGGCGATGGATTCGTCGGTGCCGAGATCCCGTACTTGGGCGACGACTACTCGATGCTCGTGCTCGTACCCGATGCGGGCACCTACGAGGACTTCGTCGGGCGGCTCGACCAGGGGCTGCTCGACTCGGTCGATGCCACGTTCACCGCCGGCCCCTACGAACTGTTGTTGCCGAAGTGGGACGACAGCTACCAGATCGACCTGCTGGCATGGCTGACCGACCTCGGCGCGGCCCCGGGCGCGTACCCGTCGATCTCCGCCGACGCGTTCCTCGGCGCCGGCGTTCATGCCGCCGACATCGCCGTCGACGAATACGGCACCGTCGCCGCCGCGGCGACCGGGCTCGCCTTCGCCGAGAGCGGCCCGCCGGAACCGGAACTCACGGTCGCCGCCGACCGCCCCTTCGTGTACCTGATCCGGCACCGGCCGAGCGGCCTAGTGCTCTTCGCCGGCCACGTCACCGACCCCCGCTGAGGCAAGCCGGGCACCGATCGTCCAGCCTGCTGCCGCTCCGGTGGTTTCGACAGGCTCAACCACCTGGTTGGTGCGTGGTTCGTATGACCGTTTGGTCAGCGGCTGTTCCCGGTGGTTGAGCCTGTCGAAACCACCTCAGCGAGCGGAGCGGGATCAGGCGGTGCTTCGGAGCCAGGTGGTGGGGCCGATCGCGAAGTGCGGGCTCAGTGCCGGGTCGATCAGGCGCAGCGTGTCGAGCAGCGGCTGGAGCGCGAGCGACACGCAGCCGCTGGTGGGGCGCACCGTGCCAGAAGTAGCCCCGCTGCCGTAGTTGTGGCGATGCAGGAAGATCGCCGCCGCGTACGGGGTCTCGCCGGGCTCGTCACCCGAGATCGGGTCGAGGTTGGCACCGATCACCGCTGCGTGGGCGTAGACGCCGGCGATCCGTTCGAGGTCTTCGTCCTCGGGCCCCGGGCAGTTCGGGTGGTTCACCAAGTGCTGGTAGCGAGGCGTGTGCGGTGTTGCGCCCCAGCAGTCCTCGGGCCGGACGTCGCGGTAGTCGGCGAGCACGCCCGGGTCGGGTGAGTTGCCGAACATCTGGAACTGCTCGCCGTCCCAGGCGGTGACCGTGGCGAGCGGGAACACGCCAGCCGGGGTGGTGCCGTCACCCGAGCGACGGTCGAGGAGCGGGCGCGTGCCGTTGCGCCCGAACCGCGCCTGCTGGGCACCGAGCTGGCAGCGCCACGCGCCGTCGGCCCACACGGCGACCTCGACCGTGCCCCACGTGTCGGCGAACGCACTGGTGGCCATGACGACGAACTGCTCTACGCCGGGGTGTCGCTGCGCTAGGGCCTCGACCGTCACCAGGTCGCACTCGGCCGAGGGCGACCAGTGCGGCCCCCGGTCGGCCGGCTCGTCGACCGTCGCGACCTCGGCCGGCGGTGGGATGGCCTGGGTGATGAGGGGTGGTGGCGTGGGCTCGGCGGTGGTCGTCGCGCTGGCGAGTGAGGTGGTACTCGCCGGGGTTGGTGACACGGTGGCGGCCTGCTCAGCACCGCACGCGCCCAGCGCAGCCAACGCGACGACGAGGGCGAGTGGGCGGCGCACCGTTCCAGTCTGGCCCCCATAGACCCGGTCCGGCCCTCGCCCGACCTCTGGTTGTCACCCGAGATTGCGGACTTCGCAATCCTGCGTGACAACCGTTGGCGCAGCAATGCGGCGACGCGCTCCGCAGCCGAGCGAGGTCGCTGGTCAACCGGAGGCTGGTGAAGATAGTTGACCGTGAGTCAACCGTCTTCGCCAGCTTCGTGGACTTGACGTTCGGCCAGCTCCCAGCGGCCTGGTCGACCACTCCTGGCTGCCCAGCTGTCGGCGACGACCGGAAGCTGGTGACGATTGTTGACCGTGAGTCAACCATCCTGGCCGGCTTCGTGGATCTGATGCTCGGTCAGCTCTCGTCGGCCTGGTCGACCACGGCACAGCAGTCGGCGACGTCGCGGTGGTCGAGCTTCACGGCGTTCGAGGCAGTGCACCCGTGGGCACATAGCGGGATGCGACTGTCGCCTTCAGCGCCGTCCCGTGGTTGTCACCCGAGGTTGCGTAATTCGCAATCCTGGGTGACAACCATGGCGGCGCAACCCGGTGATGCGTTCCCCGGAGGTGCCAGCGGTTTGGGCACCTGGGAGTGCGGTTTGCGCAACTTGGCGTGCCCAAATGGCTGGCGCACCGCCTGCTCGTGCCGACTCCAACGCCTACGCTCGGCGACGTGGACGCAGCGACGACACTCGGCAAGGCGGTCGCCGCGGTCGCTGCAGCGGAGCGGATCGTGGTGCTCACGGGGGCGGGGATCTCGACCGAGTCGGGTATTCCCGATTTCCGGGGGCCGAACGGGGTGTGGACGCGCAACCCGAGGGCCGAGAAGATGTCCGACATCAGCCACTACGTCGCCGACCCGGAGGTGCGCCGGCTGGCGTGGCTGAACCGGCTCGACACGCCGATCTGGACGGCCGAACCGAACGCCGGGCACCTCGCGATCGTCGAGCTCGAACGCCAGGGCCGGCTGCACGCACTGGTGACGCAGAACATCGACGGGCTCCACCAGGCCGCCGGCAACGACGCCGACCTGGTCGTCGAGGTACACGGCACCGTGCGCGACACACGCTGCCTGGCCTGCGACGACGTGCGCCCGATGGGCGAGGCGCTCGATCGGGTACGCGCCGGCGAGGCCGACCCGCCGTGCCGCGTCTGCGGCGGCATCCTCAAGTCGGACACCATCAGCTTCGGCCAGTCGCTCGTCCCGGCCGTGATCGACCGGGCGATGCGGGTAGCGGGGGAATGCGACCTGTTGCTGGCGGTGGGGTCGACCCTGGCGGTCGGCCCGGTCAACCAGTGCGTGCCGATCGCCGGTCGCGCGGGGGCGATCGTCGTCATCGTCAACGGCGGGCCGACCGAGATGGATCACCTCGCCCACCACGTGGTCCATGGCCAGATCGGCGACATCCTCCCCGCCCTGGTAGAAGCGTCGCCGCGGTGATCCGCGAGCTCGGCCCCGGCGACGGCGCCGTGCTGACGGCCGTCTGGACGGCGGTGCAGCCCGACCTCGACATCGGCGCGTGGCCGGCGGACGGGCCCGAGGCGTTCCTCGCCACACCGGCGAACTTCGCCCTCGCCGCGTTCGTCGACGGCACGGCAGCTGGACTGGCGTGGGGCGTCGACATCCGGCGGCCCAGCGGAAGCACGATGACCTACCTGCACCAGCTCGACGTGCACCCGACCTACCGCCGCCAGGGTGTGGCGACCGACCTGGTGCGGGCGGCGATGGCGGGCGCGCAGCGGCGCGGGTCGGCGCAGTTCTGGTTGTCCACCGGCGGCCACAACACCGTGGCGCAGGCTCTGTACGAGCGACTCGGCGGGGATCGCAAGGAGCTCGGAGACGTCAACTACTGGTGGGACCTCGGCTCACCCGGCTGAGCGTGGCGGAATACCCGACCCGGGGAGTAGGTTTTAGGGCCTATGGCAACGTTCCGTGACCTGCTGACCGCCGCCAAGGCTGAGATCACCGAGGTGACACCTGAAGACGCCGCCGACCACATCGCTGCCGGGTATGCCGTGCTCGACGTGCGCGAACCCGACGAGTACGCCGAGGGCGCGCTGCCCGGCGCGCTGCACATCCCGCGCGGCCACCTCGAAAGTCAGGTCGAGGGGCGCCTGGTCGACAAGACCGCGCCGGTGGTCGTCTACTGCGCCGGCGGCGTGCGCTCGGCGTTCGCCGCGCGCACGCTGCAGGAGCTCGGCTACGAGACGGTCGAGTCGATGATCGGCGGTTTCGGCCGCTGGAAGGACGAAGGCCGCGACTGGAAGAAGCCGGCCAGTCTCAGCGTCGAGCAGATGGAGCGCTACAAGCGCCACCTGCTGCTGCCCGAGGTGGGCGTCGAGGGGCAGAAGAAGCTGCTCGAGTCGAAGGTGCTGCTACTCGGTGCCGGCGGCCTCGGCTCGCCCGCTGCGCTGTACTTGGCGGCGGCCGGCGTCGGCACGCTCGGCATCGTCGACATGGACGACGTCGACGCGTCGAACCTGCAACGCCAGATCCTCCACAACATCGACCGGATCGGCGACCGCAAGGTCGACTCGGCGAAGAAGACGCTCGCCCTGCTCAACCCCGACGTCAACGTCGTCACCTACGACACGCGGCTCGACGCCACCAACATCGTCGACATCATCAGCGGCTACGACGTCATCGTCGACGGCGCCGACAACTTCCCGTCGCGCTACTTGCTCAACGACGCCTCGGTGAAGCTCGGCATCCCGGTGGTACACGGCTCGATTTTCCGCTTCGAGGGGATGGTGTCGGTGTTCCACCCGACCGAAGGCCCGACGTACCGCGACATGGTGCCCGAGCCGCCGCCCGCCGAGCTGGCCCCGTCGTGCGCCGAGGCTGGCGTGCTCGGCGTGCTGCCCGGCATCGTCGGCTCGATCCAGGCGTTGGAGACCATCAAGGTGCTGCTCGGCCTCGGCGAGCCCTTGATCGGCCGGATCCTGTCGGTCGACACCACCGAGATGGAGTTCCGGGTGTTCAACCTCAAGGCCGACCCGCGCAACGAGGTCACCTACGCCAACCGCGACCGCATCGTCATCCAGGAACTCGACGGTCTCTGCGCCCCCGGCCTCAACCACTGAGCCGCAGCGACTGCCGTTCACGCGCCACGCCGGTCGGCCTCCGCCGACGGGCAGCCACGTCGAGGGCGGCCTGATCGGCCCCGGGCCGGGCGACCGCATCGCCGCCAGGCAGGGCGTCGATCGATCGAGGCTGTGCCGGGCTACCTTGCCGATGAACGTCCCTCGTCGCCTACTGCGATCAGCTCGTCGCGCCCGGTGACGTAGCCGGCCGCGAGCACCGCCACCATCACCAGCCACGCGGCGTGCGTGCGTGACATGGAAGCCGCTTCGCCCTCCCGCGCGGGGCGCTACCCGACCGGTGGGCGGCGCTGCGTCAGCGATGATTCCCGCCGGGGGCCAGCGCGGCGGGTAGCTTCCCGCCGTGCTGTTACGTCGCCTCGCGGCGGGCGTCGTCGGGTTCGCCGGGCTGGCCCTGGAGATTGCCTACACGCGCATCGTCTCGTTCAAGCTGTTCTATTACTACACGTACTTCGTGATCGGCCTGGCGCTGCTGGGGTTCGGTGCGGCGGCCACGGTCACGGCGCTGTCGAACCGCCTGCGCCGGCGCGACGCGCTCGACACGATCCGCCAGATCGCCCCGTTCGGCGCGGCCGCGGGCGTGGTGTCGTACCTGCTGGTGGCGCGGCTGCCCACGAACGTCAACCAGATCTGGGCGGGCACGCTCGGCGAGGCGGCCGTACAACTGGTGGTGCTCGTCGTCGTTGCCCTCGCGCTCACCGTCTTGTTCTTCGCGCTCGGCATCGTGATCTCGGTGCTGATCGTGGTCGACGCGGCCGACGTCCGCAAGCTGTACTTCTGGGACCTGGTCGGGGCTGCGCTCGGCTGCCTGCTGGCCGTGCCGTTGCAGCGGATGATGGGCCCGCCGGCGATGGTGCTGGCGACCTCGGTGGTGTTCGCCGCGCTCGGGCTGCTGATTGCCGTGCGCACCCGGGTGGGGGTGCCGGTGGCCGCCGGGGGCGTGGTCGTCGTGCTGATCGGGGCGCTGCTGGTCGGCCAGCTCGACGTGCGCACCGACGACGCCAAGACGCTGCGGCTGAGCGACCCGGTGGCGGCCAGCGAGTGGGGCGCCGTGTTCCGCGTCGACGCGGTGCCGTTCGGCCCGCTCTACACGCTGCACCACGACGGGTTGTGGGGCTCGTCGATCTGGCAGTCGGACGGTACGCCGGCCACCGATGCCCGGTTCGACGGTGACAGCCGCTACATCCCGTGGGCGACGCTGGGTCGGAACCCCGAGCGGATCCTGATCATCGGCGCGGCCGGCGGCAACGAGGTACAGGGAGCGCTGCACTACGGCGCCGGGCACATCGACGCGGTCGAACTCAACCCGGTCACCCACCGCCTCGTCACCGAGCAGTTCGCCGAGTACTCGGGCAACTTCGCCCACCGGCCCGAGGTCGACTACGTGCAGGGCGACGGGCGCACCTTCCTCGCCCGCTCCGACCACGAGTACGACCTGATCTGGTTCGTCGCCCCCGATTCGTACGCGGCCTCGAACGCGGCCACGTCGGGTGCGTTCGTGCTGTCGGAGAGCTACCTCTACACCGCCGAGATGCTCGCCGAGTCGTGGAGCCATCTGTCGCCCGACGGCATGGTGGTGGCCCAGTTCGGCGACTTCGACTTCGACACGCGCCCGACGCGCACGGCGCGCTATCTCGTCACCGCTCGCGAGGCGATTCCCGAGTTCCGCGAGCCCGGCGTGTTTGCCGAACACGCGATGCTGATGGTCGAGTCGGACGACAGCCCCGACAACGTGTTGACGTTCGGGAAGGCCTCGACCATCGTGCTGTCGCGGCCGCCGCTCGACGCCGCCGCGTCGGCCCGGCTGGCCGAGTACATCCCGCAGGTTTCCGGCGCCCGGGCCGTGCACCTGCCCGGGGGCGGCGGCACCGGCGAAGGTCTCACGGCGGCGCTGATCGCGGGCGACCAGCCCACCGTCGACCGGATCGTCGACGAGTACGGGTTCGACATCGGGGCGATCACCGACGACCGACCGTTCTTCTGGCACTTCACGCCGTACTCCGACGTGCTCACCAACTTCTCGCGCGGCTACGAGGACTCGGAGATCGCGATCGGTGAGCGGTTGTTGCTGATGTTGTTCACGGTGGCCGTCGTCACTGCCGCGGTGCTGCTGTTCCTGCCGTTCGTGGTCAGCCGGTGGGTTGCCCGCCGCGCCGTCGGCGAGCCGGTCGTGTCGCCGCGGGTGCTCGGCAGGTGGCGCCTGCTCGTGTACTTCGCCGCGCTCGGCCTGGGGTTCATGATCGTCGAGATCTCGATGATCCAGCGCTTCGCCCTGCTGCTCGGCTACCCCACGCTGTCGCTGTCGGTGTCGCTGTTCACACTGCTGATCGCGACCGCGGTGGGGGCTCGCTTCTCCGACTCGGTCACCCGTGGCCGCGCCTCGCGGCTGGCGGCGGTGGTCGTTGCGATGTGGGTGGTCACGTTGGCGTACCTGGTGGTGGCCGACTCGATCACCGACGCTGCGCTGGCCTGGGCCGGGTGGGCGCGGATCGTGCTGGTCGTCGCGCTCCTGCTCCCCGTGGGGGTGCTGCTCGGCATGTTCTTGCCCACCGGCATCGACGCGGCGCGTGCCGCGGCAGGCGTGTCGGGCGCCGACGAGGGGCGCCTGGTCGCCTGGTGCTGGGCGGTCAACGGGTTCTTCTCGGTGATCGGGTCGACGGCGACGACGATGCTGTCGATGACGTTCGGCTTCAACCGCACGGTGGTGGTCGGCCTGGTGCTGTACGTCGCCGCCGCGGTGGTGCTCGCCACCTGGCGCAACCTGCCGGCCGCCCGCCCTGCGCTCACCCCCTGACCCACCTCCACCGAACTCAGCGGCAGGAATTGTGTTGGATACCGTCACTGTTCCTGCCGCTGACGGCCGACCCGGATTCTGCGGCAGGAATTGTGTTGGAAACCGTCACTGTTCCTGCCGCTGAGTTGGGGGAGGGTCGGGGTCGCTACCGTTCGGGGGGTGGGGATCGCGGTCCAGCCGTCGGGGCAGGTGTGCGGAGCACGGGTCACCGGGGTCGACCTGGCGCGGCCGCTCGACGCGGCCACGGTTGGCGAGATCCGGGCGGCGTGGCTGGAACACCACGTGGTGGCGTTTCCTGACCAGCAACTGAGTGACGACGACCTCGAGCGCTTCACCCAGTACTTCGGCCCGTTCGGTGACGACCCGTACATCGCCCCGATCCCCGGGCGTGAGCACGTGATCGCGGTCCGCCGGCGCGCCGACGAGACGTCACCCCTGTTCGCCGAGAACTGGCACTCCGACTGGAGCTTCCAGGAACGCCCGCCCGACGGCACGGTGCTGTACGGCGTCACCATCCCGCCCTACGGCGGCGACACGCTCTACGCCGACCAGCACGCCGCGCTGGACGCGATGCCCGCCGACCTACGCGAGCGCCTCGACGGGCTCCAGGCCGTGCACTCGGCCCGCGGTGGGTACGCCCCGGCGGGCATGTACGGCACGAAGGACCAGCAGACCGACCGCAGCATGGACATCCGCCCGTCCGACGACGCGCTGGCCACGCAACTCCACCCGGTCATCCGGGCCCATCCCGAGACCGGCCGGCTGGGCGTGTTCGGCTGCATCGGCTACATCATCGGGTTCGACGGGATGGCCGACGACGAGGCCTTGCCGCTGCTGCTCGAACTGCACGCCTGGCAGACCCGCGACCAGTTCGTGTACCGCCACCGGTGGGAGCCCGGGATGCTCGTGATGTGGGACAACCGCAGCGTGCTGCACCGCGCCACCGGCGGCTACGAGGGCCACGCCCGCGAACTCCACCGCACGACCATTGGCGCCCGGTGACGCCCTGGCTGCGTTGCCCTCGGGCTCGTTGACCTGAGTCAACGTCGCCCTCGTGCGCCTTGCCAGGACGCCACCGGATCACCAATGGAAAGCAGATTTGGCAGTGTCACCCGGGTTCGGGGACGACTTCAGCGTCGGTGACTGACGTGCGTTCTTGGAGGGCGATCGCGCCGAGGATCAGGGCGATGCCTGCCCACTCGGCGGGGCCGGGGCGTTGGTCGAGGGCGATCCAGCCGACCGCGACCGCGGTGACCGGCAGCGTCGCCAGGAGCACGCTGAAGCGGTTGACCGGGATTCGCCGCAGCACGTGCTGGTCGATGCCGTAGCCGATCGCGTTCGAGAACACGCCGGTTAGCAGGCACAGCGCGAGCAGGCCAGCCGACGTCC
Source organism: Ilumatobacter sp. (assembly GCA_035556435.1). Taxonomy (GTDB): domain Bacteria; phylum Actinomycetota; class Acidimicrobiia; order Acidimicrobiales; family Ilumatobacteraceae; genus Ilumatobacter. Next base: position 11,126 of record DATMEY010000039.1, read on the forward strand.
ACACGTGGCCGCTTCCCGGGGCACCCACCGGCGTGAGCACGACCGTGCCGATCGCCAGCCCCACCGCCAGGCCGCCGACGCCCGAGCGCACGTTGGCCACCCGCGAGCCGACGACGATGTACAGCGCCCACATCGCCGAGGCGGCGACGATGAACAGCAGACCGGTGGTGTTGTCGCCGATTTCGAGCCCGCCGAGTGTGAGCACTCCGACGCCGGCAACGGTGACCGCCACGGCGTTGCGGCGTGTCCGCGTGGTGGCTGCGGCGACGGCGATCGGCCCGACGAACTCGATCGCCACGCTGCTCCCCAACGCCAGCCGGTCGATCGCCAGGTAGAAGAACAGGTTCATCAGTGCGGTGGCGATGCCGAACACGGCCGCCCCTGCCAACTCCCGGCGGTTCCAGCCGCGATGGAAGCCGGGCGATATGGCCAGCAGGGCGATCGTGGCACCGAGCACCCGCAACCAGGCCACGGTGCGCGGCGCCACCTCGTCGAACACTCCGACCGCGATTGCCGCCCCGACGTACTGCGACACGGCCGACACCACAAACAGCGCCTCGGGGGGCAGGGCGCCAAGTCTTGATGATTTCCCGAGTGCCGCAGCGTTCACGCGTGTAGCAAGCTATTGCCCGTGGATGCGGTGCGGACCAGGTCGCCGCGCGCCTGGTTGGGCGCGCTGGCGGAGCAGACGAACGAGGCCATCGCGGTGATCGACGGCCAGGCCCGGACCACCTGGCTGAACGACGCCACGCTGGCGCTGCTCGGCGGCACCCGCGACGACTACCTGGGCGTGTCGGTGATCGACATCGTCCACCCCGACGACCTCGACCGGGCGATCACCGCGCTCGGTGCGGTCGGCGGCGGGGCCCGCCCGCTGCCCGGCATGATCCGCGTGCGTCGTGCCGACGGCGAGTGGCGCGGCTACGAGCTCGGTCCCTCGCGGATCGACCTTGGTGACGATGGAACGGTGACGATGGTGGTGCTGCGCGAGAACGACCTTCAGGAAGCGCACTGGCACTTCGTCACCGACGTGTCGGCGGGTGTGCCGTTTCCCGAAGCGGTCGACCGTTTCGCCTGCGGGATGAGCAACCCCGTCGACGGCCCGATGGCGGTCGCGTTCGGCGACGACGGCTCGCGGACCGTGGCGGGCAGTTTGCCCGCAGTGCTCGCCGGGATCACCTCCGACCACCGGCTCGACACCACGCCGGGTGGGCCGTGGGCGGCGGCACTGGCAGCCACCGGAGCGGTGGTGCTGCCCGTCGGCGACCTGCCCGACCACATCGCTTCGGCGGCGGCTGCGATCGGCGCCCACGCGTGCGTGGCCCTGGCGGTCGACGACCCGGGGGCGCGGTCGCCGCTGCTCGTCACCCAATGGCCGCAGCACGACGCACTGGCAGCGGTGCTGGCCGCCGCGCTCGAACGACGTCCACGCCAGGCGTTGACCCTGGCGATCGAGCGGGCCGAAGCGCTGCGCCGGCTGGAAGAACTCGCCCACCACGACGAGCTGACCGGGCTGGTGAACCGCCAGCGCTTCCTGGAACTGGTCGACCAGCTCGATCGCGACGGTCAGCGCTACGGCATCTGCTACATCGACCTCGACGAGTTCAAGCCGGTCAACGACCGGTACGGGCACCAGGCCGGCGACGCCGTGATCGAGGCCTGCGGCAAACGGCTGCGACGGCTGTGCCGGCCGGGCGACATCGCTGCCCGGATCGGTGGTGACGAGTTCGCGTTGGCGCTGGTGGGCATCGAGCCGGCCGGGCTGGAGAGCGTCGCCGCCCGGGTCGTCACCGCGCTCGGCCTCTCGTACGACGTCGGCGACGTGGTGTGCGACGTCGGCGCCAGCGTGGGAGCGGCCCTGTCGGCGCCCGGTCACCCGGCGACCGCGGTGATCGCCGACGCCGACGCCGCGCTGTACGCCGCCAAGCGCGCCGGCCGCGGTACCTGGCGCCTCGCCCCACAAGGTGCTTGACCCCGTCGTACCGAACAAGGTGGTTGAGCCTGTCGAAACCACCGGGAGCCGCGCGGCCGGGTGGTTTCGACCGGCTCAACCACCGGGTTGGTGGGTGGTGGTGACGGTGGTAGCTGTGGTGGACATTACGGCGCTCGGCTCGTTGCCCCGGCGGCGGGATGGCCACCCGATGCCATGGCAACGAACGGACGCGTCGGAAAATCGACAGCGCTACCGGAACTGGTCAGTTCAGTCGAACAGGTCGGGGTCGGTGCGGCAGATGTCGTCCCACAGCGGCTGGAACTGGAACCAGCCGGCGAGCGGGTACGCGGTCTGCTCGCGCGTGTAGCGGGCGTACTCGGCCGGCATCTCGGTGGGTGTGCCGGCCGCCATCGCCGCCAGCTGGGCTTGGGCCGAACGCTCGAACGTGATGAACCACCACGCCGCTTCGTCGACCGTCTCGCCGACCGTGAAGTGGCCGTGGTTCTGGTGGATCGCCAGCTTGGTGGTGGGGAACGCGGCGGCGAACTCCTTGCCGGCCTCGACCTCGAACACCACTGCACCACCCTGTTCGGCGATCAACGTGTGATCTTCGAAGAACGCGGCCGCGTCCTGCGTGATCGGGGCGAGGGGAATGCCGAGCGAGCTGAACGCCTTGCCGTAGACGGAGTGGGCGTGGGCGGCGGCGACCACGTCGGGGCGCGCGGCATGGATGGCCGCGTGCAGCACGAACGCGGCCCGGTTGACCGGCTGGGTGCCGTACACCACGTCGCCGGAGTGGTTGACGAGGATCAGGTCGCTGACCTTGATGTGGCGGAAGTTCATGCCGAACGGGTTCACCCAGAACAGCTCGGGGAACTCGGGGTCGCGCACGGTGATGTGCCCGGCGACGCCTTCGGAGAATCCGAACCGGCCGAAGATCCGCAACGCACCGGTGAGCTTCTGCTTGCGGTGGAGGCGCTCTTCCTCGACCGTGTCGAAGGTGGTCGGGAGGCGCAGGTTGGTCTGCTTCGGCGTCAGCTCGACGCCGTCGATCGTGGGAACCGTCTCCGTAGCCGTCATACACGTCAGGCTACGCCTGCGATGCTGGCGACGTGAACGCAGAGATCCGTCCGGCGTCGATCGCCGCGCCCGCCGCCAACTACGCCCACGCCGTGCTGGTCGAGCAGCCAGCCCGGTGGCTGCACACGTCGGGCGTGGTGCCGGTGGCCCCCGACGGGTCGGTGCCCGACGCGCTCGGTGACCAGGCGCGCACGGTGTGGGCGAACATCGCCGCGATGTTGGACGAAGCGAGCATGGCCGCCGGCGACATCGTGAGCGTCACCACATACGTGGTGGCGGGCGAGCCGCTCGCCCCGGTGATGGCCGCCCGTGACGAGTTCATGGCCGGCCACCGCGCAGCGAGCACCCTGGTGACCGTGCCCGCCCTCGCCCAACCCGCCTGGCGCATGGAGGTCGCCGTGGTCGCCGCCCAATGATCGGCGGGCGTGGTCTCGATACACCGGGCAGAGCCCGGCACTCGACCACCGTCACCACCGGTCGCGCGGAGGGGGATTCCGGTCGTCGAGTGGCGCACTCGCGGCGCAGCCGCCACCCCGTTGTATCGAGACGGTGGTGCGCGCCGCGCGGACCTACCCGAGGTGGCGGACGGCGGGGGGCGGGCGCTCGGGGGTGGGGACGGTGCGGGCTGCCCAGCCCAGGTAGATCACGCCGACGAGCCGGTCGGTGGGCTCGAACCCGCAGACGGCGAGCGCGGCGGGGGAGTGGGCCAGTGGCGGGCTGCCCCAGAAGCTGGCGAGGCCGAGCGTGGTCGCGCCGAGCAGCAGGTTCTGGATGCCGGCCGCGACCGCGTACTGGTTCTCGACGTGGAACAGCTCGTTCGCGTGCGGCGCGGCGGCGACCACCAGCACGGTCGGCGTGCGGGTGTACTTCGTGCGGGTCTTGGCGCGCTTGCCCTCGTCGCCGAACTCGCGAACCGCCATGTCGTCGGCGAACGCCTCACCCAGCCGGGCGCGTGCGGCGCCGGTGAGTGCAGCGAACCGCCAGGGCCAGGTCTGCTTGTGGTTCGGCGCCCAGGTGGCGAGCGCGCACAGGTCATCGACGACGTCGCCGGGCACCGGCCGGTCGCGGTCGACGAACATGTGCGTGCGGCGCGACCTGACGAGGTCGGCGAAGGCGGCGAAGTTCACGGTGGTGAGCAAATCAGGCCGTGGCCCAGATCACCACTTCGGTGCCGTCGGCGCCGGCGGTGAATGTCACGTCGCCGTCGGCAACGTCGGTGAGTCGGGCCGCGTCGCCGGTGGTCAACGCCTCGTCGCCCAGGCGGCCATCGCCGCGGGCGACGTACACGTGCACGTGCCCGCCGGCGGGTACACCGACCTGCTTGTCGGCGGCCAGCCTGCCCACCCACAGCACAGCGTCGCGCTGGTGAATGTGGATCGCGCCGTCGTGGCCGGCGCCCGACGCGACAGCCACCAGCTCGCCGGTGTCGAGCAACTCTTGTACGTCCTTCTGCTCGTAGCCCGGCGGGATTCCGTTGGTGTCGGGCGGCACCCACATCTGGAGGAAGTGCACGTCGACGTCGGGGTCAGGGTTGAACTCGCTGTGGCGGATGCCGGTGCCGGCCGACATGCGCTGCGCGAGGCCCGGGTAGATCAGCCCGTAGTTGCCCTCGGAGTCGCGGTGTTCCAGCTTGCCCGACAGCACCCACGTGACGATCTCCATGTCGCGGTGGGGGTGCATGCCGAACCCAGTGCCGGCGCGGACCTTGTCGTCGTTGAGCACGAGCAGCAGGCCGTGGCCCTGGTTGTTCGCGTCGTAGTGCGGGCCGAAGCTGAACGAGTGATGTGAGTCGAGCCAGTCGATCTCGGTGTGGAACCGGGTGTCGGCTCGGCGGATCTCGGTGGTGGTCATGCTCGGTACAACTCCTTGCGTACTCAACAATATTCCGAACGGATCGTGCCAGGCACTACGCGTCCGGTTTGCGAGCGCGGCTGGGTTGGACGCGGGGGGCTTCGTTGGGCATCTTCGGGTACTGGGGCGGCCAGGGGGCATCGGGGATGCCGGCCGCGAGGTCGTCGGCGAACTGTTCGACGAGCATCGAGATGTCTTGCGGGTCGTCGTCCATCGCCGCCCACGGGTCGCCGCGCCCGTCGGGTCGCGTCAGCCGCTGGGGGACGGTGCGCACGGTGAGTGCCTCGGGGTCGACATCCATCACCTCGTCCCACTCGATCGGCACCGACACCTGGGCGCCCACTCGGGCGCGTACGCCCCACGCACCGAACACGTTTTTGTGCGGCGCGTTCTGGTTGAAGTCGACGAACACCTTGCCCTCGCGGAGCTCCTTCCACCACTGGTCGGTGATCAGCTCGGGGTGCCGGCGGGCCAGCTCGCGGGCGACGGTGACCGACGCCGCGCGCACCTGGAACGAGTCGTAGCCGTCCTGCACGCGCACGTAGACGTGGAGGCCCTTGCTGCCGCTGGTCTTGACGTACGACGTGATGCCCAGTTCGGCGAAGTACAGGCGTGTCAAGAGCGCGGCTTCGCGGATGTCGTCGAACGTCTGCCCCGGCGACGGGTCGAGGTCGATCCGCAACTCGTCGGACCACTCGGGGTGGTCCACCCGGTACTGCCACACGTGTAGCCCGAGCACGCCCATGTTGACCGCCCACAGCACCTCGCCGAGTGAGGCGACGACGAGCGCCCGGCTGGGCGTGCCGTTGATCGTCTGCACCGTCGTGGTAGCCAGCCAGTCGGGCGCCGAATCGGGAATCCGCTTCTGGTAGAACGACGCCCCGCCGACCCCTTCGGGATAGCGCTCGAGCAGTACCGGCCGGTCGTGGATCCACCGCATCAGCGGCTCGCCGACCGCCAGGTAGTACTCGGCCAGATCGAGCTTGGTGACGCCCAGTTTCGGGAACATCGGCTTGCCCGGGTTGGTGATCGCCACCGTGCGCTCGCCGACTTGGAGTTCGACCGGCTCGCCGAACTCGTTGGCACGTGCCATCCCGCCACCGTACCGCCTTGGGCTGCTGGGGTCTCTCGACTCGGCGGTGCCGCGGTGGGGCGGCGACACTGCCAGGTGTGAGCGGACACCTGGACGAATGGGAAGCGCTCGGCGAGCGCATCGAGCTGAGCGACGGCGAGTACGTATGGGCGGCCCGGTTGGCGGCCGACCGCGACGCCGGCAACCCGCCGGCGCTGTTGCTGCACGGCTTCCCCACCTGCTCGTACGACTGGCGGCCCGTGCTGGCCGCGCTGCGGGCCGAGCGCGACGTGGTGCTGTTCGACTTCCTCGGTTTCGGGCTGTCGGCCAAGCCCGACCGGCGCTACAGCCTGCGGCTCCACGCCGACACCACCGAGGCGGTCGCCCGCCACTTCGAACTGAGTGTGGTCGACCTGGTCACCCACGACATGGGCGACTCGGTGGGCGGCGAGCTGCTGGCGCGGTCGCTGGAGGGCACGCTCGGGTTCGAGGTCCGCCGACGCGTGCTCACGAACGGGTCGATCTACCTCGACATGGCGCACCTCACCGACGGGCAGAACCTGCTGCTGTCGCTGCCCGACGCGGTCACGCCGATCATCGGGGCCGACCGCGGCGTCGCCTGGCGGCGGGCGATCGCAGCGACGTACGCGCCCGGTTCGTCGGTCGACGAGGCCGAGATCGCCGACCTCTACGAACTGGCGGCGCGCGACGACGGCCTACCGATGATGGCCCGCACTATCCGCTACATCGAAGATCGCCGGGCCGAGGAGCGCCGCTTCACCGGGGCGATCGAGCAGCATCCGTCGCCGCTGGCGATCGTGTGGGGCAACCAGGACCCGATCGCCGTCGTGGCGATGGCCGACGCCCTGCGGGTGGCGCGCCCCGACGCCAAGCTCACGATCCTCGGCGGGGTCGGCCACTACCCGATGATCGAGTCCCCGGGAGCGTTCGCCACGGCCGTCCTGATCGGCTTCGCTTCCTGACACTCGGTCCGCGGACTGGGTCAGCTGGCGGGTGGCCAGTCGATCTGGGAGGTGAAGTCGGCGACGTCGATGCCGAGCAGGTCGCTGCGGTCGACGGGGCCGAACGTGGTGCCGTCGGAGCGGTACCACTCGACGGTGTGGGTCGCCGGGTCGACGATCACCAACTCCTCGACACCGTGAGCTGCGTAGAAACCGAACTTCTGGCGGCTCTCGTCGCCCGGCGACAGCACCTCGACGACCAGCGCGGCGGTGGGGTAGTAGGTGAGGAACAGCCTTTCGCGCAAGATCGCCACATCGGGGATCCGGTAGTCGTCGGGCTCGCCGACGTTGACCCCCTCGTAGAGAAACAGGCCTGATCGTGTCGCCAACGGATCGAGTTGGACGATCAGTTTGACGCCGAGCCATTGGTGCCGGCCGTGGGGTGCGGGGTTCATGTGCAGGTCGCCTTCCCAGACTTCGTCGAAGCGGTCGGCGCCTGTGCTGCGGCGCGATTCGATCAGCGCGACGACCTCCGGAGGAGGCGGCCCGAGGATCACGGTACGCACGGGTCGAACGTTACCCGAGGGGTGTCACACGGTTCAGTCGTTGGCGTGCAAGTCGGCGTTGAGGGCGCCCCAGGCACCGACCCGTTGGCGGGCGGTGACCTTGCCCGACTGGCCGTCGCGGATGAACATCAACCCGCTGCGGCCCGATAGTTCCTTGGCCTTGACGACGCCGTCGGGCGTCAGCACCGGCGTGGCGGCGGTGACGTACAGCCCCGCCTCGACCACGCAGTCGTCGCCGAGGCTGATGCCGATACCGGCGTTGGCGCCGAGCAGGCATCGTTCGCCGACCGAGATGACCTCTTTGCCGCCACCCGACAGGGTGCCCTGGATCGAGGCACCACCGCCCACGTCGGAGCCGTCGCCGACCACGACGCCAGCAGAGATGCGGCCCTCGACCATCGACGTGCCGAGCGTGCCGGCGTTGAAGTTGACGAACCCCTCGTGCATCACGGTGGTGCCCTCGGCGAGGTGCGCTCCGAGCCGCACCCGCGAGGCGTCGGCGATGCGGACACCGCTGGGCATCACGTAGTCGGTCATCCGCGGGAACTTGTCGACGCCTTGCACGTGCAGCACCTGCCCCGCCCGCCTGGCACGCAGGCGAACGTCCTCGAGTGTGGGCACGGCCACTGGCCCGAGGTTCGTCCAGGCGACGTTGGTGAGCTGGCCGAACACGCCGTCGAGGTTGAGCGTGCGCGGCGCGGCCAGGCGGCCCGACAACAGGTGCAGGCGTAGGTAGGCGTCGGCGGCCGAGGCGGGCGGTTCGTCGACGTCGACGGTGACTCGGATCGGGCGAATCGTGACGTTGCGCAACTCGTCGTGGGTGTCGCGCATGCCGAGTTCGGTGTCGATGTCGGGGTGCTCGGCGAACACCTCGTCGGAACCCCACTCACCCCAGCCGAACCAGCGGAACCAGGCGTCGAGCGTGTTGCCGTCGGCGTCGAGGGTGGTGAGGCCGGCGCCCCAAGCCATACGGGTCATCGTGTTGCTCCTGTCTCGGCTCGTCGTGTCAGACACCAACCGTGCCATCTCGCGTGTCGGTAGGCCCAAGCCGATCGGGCACGGTTGGTGTCAGACACCTAGAACACTTCGGGTCGGAGGGTGGGGAAGAGGATCACTTCCTTGATCGAGTCGACGCCGGCCAGCAGCATCGCCAGGCGGTCGATGCCGATGCCGAGCCCGCCGGTGGGCGGCATGCCGTACTCGAGCGCCCGCAGGTAGTCCTCGTCGACCGTGCCGCGTTCGGCGTCGCCAGCATCCTTGGCCGCCTGCTCGTCGTCGAACCGGGCGCGTTGCTCGACCGGGTCGTTGAGCTCGGAGTAGCCGTTGGCCAGCTCGCGGGCGTCGATGAACAGCTCGAACCGTTCGGTGACGTACGGGTCGGTGCGGTCGACCCGCGCCAGCGGGCTGATTTCGACCGGATGGCCGGTGACGAACGTCGGCCGTACCAGTGCCCCCTCGCACAACTCCTCGAACAGCGACTCGATGATCCGGCCCGAACCCCACGACGCTTCGTAGGCGGCACCGTGCTGGTCGGCCAGCGCCCGCGCCGCGTCGACCGGCATCGATGGGTGGGCTGTCACGCCGGTGGCGTCCGACACGGCGCCGCTCATCGACACCCGCGGCCACGGCTCGGCCAGGTCGACCTGCTCGCCACGGATGGTGACCACCGACGTGCCGAGCGCGTCGACCGCGGCACGGGTGATCAGCCGTTCGGTGATCGCCATCACATCGGTCCAGTCGGCGAACGCCTGGTACAGCTCCATCATCGTGAACTCGGGGTTGTGACGCGTGGACGTGCCCTCGTTGCGGAACACCCGCCCGATCTCGAACACCCGCTCCATGCCGCCCACGATCAGCCGCTTCAGGTGCAGTTCGAGCGCGATCCGCAGGTACATCTGGAGGTCGAGCGTGTTGTGGTGGGTGACGAACGGGCGCGCGTGGGCACCGCCGGCCTCGGAATGGAGCACCGGCGTCTCGACCTCGATGAAGCCTTCGCCGTGGAGGGTGTCGCGGAAGCTGCGCAGTACCGCGTGGCGCACTTCGAACACCCGGCGGGCGTCCTCGTTGACGATCAGGTCGGCGTAGCGCTGGCGGAACCGCGTGTCGACATCGGTGAGGCCGCGCCACTTGTCGGGCAGCGGGCGCACCGCCTTGGCCAGCAGCTCCAGCGAGGCGACCTTGACCGACAGCTCGCCCTTGCGGGTGGTCATCACCGTGCCGCGCACGCCCACCCAGTCGCCGAGGTCGAGCGCCTTGATGTCGGCGAACGCCTGCTCGCCCACCACGGCCTGCGACACGAACAGCTGGACCTCGCCGTCGCGGTCGCGCACCGTGGCGAACACGAGCTTGCCCGAGTCGCGCTTGAGCATCACCCGCCCGGCCACCGCGACCGCATGCTCGGTCTCGGTGCCCTCGGAAAGTTCGCCCCAGGTGGCACGCACCCCTCCCAGGGTGTGGGTGCGGTCGAAGCGATACGGGTATGGCTCGACGCCGTGCTCGCGCAGCTCGGCTACCCGCGCGAGGCGGCGCGCCTTCTCGGCTGCCAAGCCGCTCCCGGTCAGCTCGCCGTCGGGCGTGTGGGGCGCATCGTCGGGGGTGTCGCTCACAGTCCCCAGACCGTAGCGCCGACCCCCGCCGCATCGTTTGCCCAGTTCGGCGTTGTCCGGTGGTTTCGACAGGCTCAACCACCTGGGGCGCAGGGGCGGAAGCGGGTGGAGGGGTCGAGGGCGGCCTTGACGGCGGCGAGGCGGGCGCGCTGGGCGGGGGCGACGGCATCGTCGGCCCGGGCGGCGCGCTCGGTGGGGTCGGTGCGGTCGAGGTACGCGGCGCCCGTCACCCACGGGGCCAGCGGAGCGCGCGCCTCGGCGTGGGGAACGCGGAGGTCGGCCAGTGTCACCAGATACTGGTCGCGGCGGGCGTACCCGTTGGCGGCGTCGCCACTGCGCATGCGGGCCGCGCCACCGACGAGGCGCACCTCGACCACGCCGACGAGGCGCTCGGCGACGAGCCGGATCAGTTCGTCGGTCAGCTCGTCGCGCAGCGCGGTGGCCCACTCGCAGGTCATCGCCTGGGTGGCCCGCGAGGTGGGCGCCAACCACCCTGGGTTGACCGCGTCGAGGTCACCGGCTGCCCGGTCGCTCCAGTCGTCGGCGTGTGGTGTGCGCCACGTGCGCCACGCGTCGACGAGTGCCCGCCCGGCGTCGCGTGCGCCGACCCAGCAGCCGTGCACGGCAACGTGGCTGTGGCCGATCACGAGCGAGGTGGTCAGCTCGGGCCGGGCGTGGGCGGTCCACGTGCGCCAGCGCTCGGCGACCTCGGCGATGTCGGTGGCACAGGTGGCGGTCGAGACGGTTGTCGAGTGGCCGCTCTGCGGCCGTATCGAGACATACACCGGCTGCGCCGGCCCTCGGCCACCTTGGGTGCCTGCTCGCCCCGGTCGCCCGGCCGATCGGTCGTCGAGTGGCGCACTCGCGGCGTAGCCGCCACTCCGTTGTATCGAGACGACCTTGGCAACGCGCTGTCGGCTCGTAGCATGTGCGGCCGTGCCGGCCCGACCTTTGCGACGCGGCGCGGCCGTACTCGGCCTGGCAACCGCGCTGGCCGCCGGTGTGGGCCTGGCTGCCACGCCGGGTATCGCGCCCGCCGAGGTGGCCGTTCAGGCCGACCGCACCGCGGTCGGGTTCGGCGACATCGCCGTCGTCTACCAGGTGGGCCGTGTCGACGCGGCCACCGTCGCAGCGTCGGAACAGGTGGCTTCGGCGACGGGTGGCTGGTCGACGGTGGGCGGCACCGGCACGCTGCACGTGCGCCGGATCGCACGCCCCGGCGCCACCGTCTACGCACCGCCCGACGGCTACACGTTCCCGATGACGTTCGCCGCGTTTGCGCCCGAGACGCTCGGATGGCTGCTCGGGTTCGGCGTGGCCGGCGATGCGTCGGCGGCGACGCACCCGGCCGGCGTGGTGCTCAACGCCGCCAGCGCGGCCCTCAGCGGCGCCCAGGCCGGTGACACGATCGAGGTCGAGACCCGGGCCGGTGGCCGCGCATCCCTGACCGTGACGGCGGTGGTACCGCGCGAGCACCTCGGCAGCACCGAGGTGGTGATGACGACCGACCTCGCCGAGCGGCTCGGCGAGACCCGCCAGACGCGCACGATCGTGTGGGGGTTCGACAGCCGCGCCGCGGTCGACGCCGCGTTCGCGACAACCGGCCTGGACCGGCGCAGGGACATCGACATCGCCCGCAGCTGGGACGCCCCCGACCCCGACTCCACCCTCAGCACGCTCGACATCAAACGCCTGCTCGGCACGCCGTGGTACCTGGTCGGCGACGGCGGGAACAGCGTGAGCATGCACCCGGCGTGGCGCGAGGCCAACCTGACCCCGACCCGCGTCCTGCTCAACGAGCAGATTCCGGTGCGTGCCCGCTGCCACCTGAAGATCCTCGCCGACCTGCGGGCGGCCTTCGCCGACGTCGCCGCGGCCGGGCTGGGCGGGGCGATCGACGTCGGCAACGCCAACACCTACGGCGGGTGTTACACGCCGCGGTTCGCCCGCGAGAGCTGGAACCTGTCGCGCCACTCGTACGGGCTGGCGTTCGACACGAACACGGTCGACAACTGCCAGGGCTGTGTGCCGGCCATGGATTGCGACGTCGTGCGGATCTTCCGGCGTCACCACTTCGCCTGGGGTGGCAACTTCAGCCGCCCCGACGGCATGCACTTCGAATGGGTCGGCGAGGCTCGCGACCAGCTCGCCTACCCGTCGACGTACTGCCGGAACACACCCGCCACCGCGGCGCAGCTCGACCCACAGGCCGACCCGCCGCCGCCGGCGACGATCGGGCGGGCTGCGCTCGACCTGCGCCTGCCGGACTGAGGCCACCGGGCGGAGGAGCGGCCCGTAAGCTGGGGCCGTGACTTTGCGGTTCCTGATCGTCGGTGGTGGCCCTGCGGGAAATCAGGCGGCCACCTACGCCGCCCGGCTGGGGGCCAAGGTCACCGTGGTCGAGCGCGACGTGATCGGTGGCGCGGCACACCTGTGGGACTGCATCCCGTCGAAGACGATGATCGCCACCGGCGGCGCGCTCAGCTTCACCAAGCGCATCCGCGGGATGGGCCTCGAAGAGCACGATGCCGAGGTCGACGTCGAGGCGCTGACCGAGCGGATCGAGAGCATCAAGGGGCGCCTGCTGCACGACGCGACTCAGCTGCTCACCAGCCAGAAGGTGCGCATCATCTCCGGCAGCGCGCGCTTCACCGGGCCGCACACCGCGGAAGTGGTGGGGGTCGAAGGTACCGAGTCGCTCGAGTTCGACGCGGCGCTGATCGCCACGGGCACACGCCCGCGGATTCCCGACTGGTGCCAACCCGACGGCGACCGCGTGCTCGTCACCCGCGACTGCTACCCGCCGAAGGTGTTCCCCGCGTCGGTCACCGTGATCGGGTCGGGCGTGACCGGTGTCGAGTTCGTGCACATGTTCGCGTCGCTCGGCGCGCAGGTGAACCTGGTCGTGAGCCGTCAGTTGGTGCTGCCCGGCAAAGATCCCGAGGCGGCGGCGATCCTCGAGCAGGACTTCCTCGACCGTGGCGTCAAGCTGCTCAAGGGCGCCCGGGCGGTGGGCATCGACCGCGACGACGAAACGGGCGACGTGATCGTGCGCTGCGACGACGGGCGCTCGGTGCGTTCCACTCACGCCGTGCTGGCGATCGGTTCGGTGCCCAACACCGAGCACCTTGGGCTGGATGCGGCCGGGGTCAACGTCAACGAGTGGGGCTACCTCGACATCAACCACCACTGCGTCACGAACCAGCCGCACATCTACGCGGCCGGCGACGTGTCGGGCAAGCTGCCGCTGTCGTCGGTGGCGTCGATCCAGGGCCGCAAGGTGGCCGAGCACGTGATGGGCCTGCACACCATCGAGCACCGCCACCTCGACTACGACAAGGCCGCCTCGGCGATCTTCACCGAACCCGAGATCGCCGACGTGGGCCTCGCCGAAGCCGAGGCGTTCGCGATGGGCCGCAAGATCCGCGTCACCAAGGTGCCGTTCTCCACCACCCCGAAGGCGCTCATCAACAACGACCCGCGCGGGTTCGTGAAGATCATCTCCGATCCGGCCACCGGCGAGGTGCTCGGCGGTTCGATCGTGGGCCGCCACGCGGCCGAACTGATCTCGGTGATCGCCCTGGCCGTCACGGCCAACCTGCGGGTCACCGACATCATGGAGAGCCTCCTGGTGCACCCGGCGTTGAGCGAAGCCCTCGCCGAAGCCGCCGAGTAGGCGGTTCTCCGGTGGTCGAGTGCCGGCGCAGCCGGTGTATCGAGACCACTGGCGCGCACCACGTCTCGATACAACGGAGGGGGCGGCTGCGCCGCGGGTGCGCCACTCGACGTCCGTGGGCACAGGAGGGCCTGTTACCCGGCTGTTAGTTGCGTTTGGGCGTAATAGCTCGCGCGTGGCGCCCCGTGGCCACGGGTGAACGGGAGGAACCCCAACGTGAGCATGTTCGTGAGTCGTCGCCGCTGGCTGGCGGGCTTGAGCGCGGTCGGCCTGCTGGCCGGCCTGACGGTCGCCCCGACCACCGGCAACGCCGAACCGGTGTCGCCGGACGAGTTCGAGTTCGTCGACGCCCAGATCGGCGGCGACGCCCGCTCGTTGCGCGACTCGGGAGGTGAACCGGCGCTCGCCGACAGCGCGCTGCGGGCCGAGGTCGCCGAACTCGCCGACGACCCCGACGCGACGGTGATCGTCGAGATCTTCACCGACCTCGAACTGGGCGCCGCCACCGATCTGGTCGAGCAGTACGGCGGCGTCGTCAAGGGCGACGTGCCCGGGTGGTTCGTGCTGGCCGAGGTGCCTGCCGCTCGGCTGGTGGAGCTGTCCGAGCACGCCGACGTCGGGTACGTCAGTACGCCCGCCCGAGTCGACAGTGTCAACGAGGCATTTCCGCAGGTCGGCAAGTTCGACGGCGAGCACGTCGCCAAGACCGGCGCCGCGGCGTGGCACAGCGCCGGCATCACCGGTGCCGGGGTGAAGATCGGCATCATCGACTCGTTCGGCAAAGACCTGTGGGACGCTGCCGAGGCGAGCGGCGACGTTCGCAAGCCCGAAGGCCTGTTCTGCCAGCAGTTCGGCGACACGTGCGGGTTCTGGGACGTGTCGTTGCCCAAGGCGTCGTCGCACGGCGTGTCGGTGGCCGAGGTGATCACCGATATGGCGCCAGGCGCCCGCTACTACCTCGCCCACGCGGCGACCCGCGCCGACGTGAAGGCCGCGATCGACTACTTCGCCGCCAACGGCGTGAAGATCGTCTCGCGTTCGCTGTCGGCCGTGTACGACGGCCCGGGCAACGGCACTGGGCCTTCGGCCGACCTGGTCCGCTACGCGATCGGCCGTGGCATCACCTGGGTCAACTCGGCCGGTAACGCCGCCGACGGCTCGTACTTCCGCGAGAAGTTCAAGCCGGTCCAAATCACCGGCAAGGACGGCCAGCCGTGGGTGGTCCACCAGTTCTCGAACGGCCTGACACACCTACCCTTCACGTGCGGGTTCCAACTCGGCCTGCGGTGGAACGACTGGGGGTCAGGCGCGATCACCGACTACGACCTGCACGTCATCGCCAACTTCGGCGGCGGTTGGCAGTGGACCGACTTCGCCAGCGAGAACGACCAGGTCAACGGTCAGCAGTTCGGGCCCGATCGGCCGTACGGGCTCGACCCGAAGCATCCGCTCGAGCGGCTCTCCGACTGCCCCCAGGCGCAGGGGGTCCAGACCGCCTACGTGATCCGCATGTTCGACCAGGGCCAGTCGTTCGAGAACGACGAACTTGAGATCATGATCAACAACGGGCAACTGGCGATCTCGACCCACCGCGGGTCGGCCACCCAGCCATTCGCCGACCTGACCGACCCGGGCGCGTTCTCGGTCGGGGCGATCGGCGACGAGCCGCGCGGTGGCGGTACCACGATCGCCTCGTACAGCTCGCAGGGGCCGAACAACGGCGGTGACATCATGCCCACGATCGCCGCCTCGTCATGCGTGTCGGTGCAGTCGATGGAGTCGGGCTGCTTCAACGGCACCAGCGCGGCCACGCCGGTGGTAGCCGGCGCGGTCGCGCTGGTGTTGCAGTCGGGTGCTGCCAGCACGCCGGCGGGCGTGTGGAACTTCCTCCGCAACCGGGCGATCGACCGCGGCGACAACGGCCCGGACAACGTGTTCGGAGCCGGCGAGATGGTGATGGGCACGCCGCCGCTGCGGCCGATCCGGGGCATCAATCCGGCGCGCCTGGTCGAGACCCGCAACGGCGTCAACGACCGCACGGTCGACGGTAAGCAAGAGGCGATCGGGCGGCGCACCGCCGGCCAGGTCACCGAGGTGCAAGTGGGCGGTCGGGCTGGTGTGCCCACCAGCGCATCGGCCGCGCTGTTGAATGTCACCGCGATCGGCCCAGCCGGACCTGGCTACTTGACGGTGTACCCGTGCGGGTCGGAGCGACCGAACGCCTCGAACGTCAACTATGTCGCCCACCAGGTGGTGCCCAACGCGGTGCTGTCGGGCCTTGGGTCGGGTGGCAAGGTGTGCATCTACACCCGTGAGGCGACGCACTTGGTGGTCGACGTGAACGGGTTCGTACCCGCCGACGGCTCGCCGAGCCCGCTCGTGCCGGCCCGCCTCTACGAGTCGCGCGGCGGGGGCAGGACCACCGACGGCAAGCAGAACAACGCCGGCCGACTGGGTGCAGGGCAGGTTGCCCGGGTCGACGTGACCGGACGCGGCAAGGTGCCGGCCAACGCTACTGCGGTGTTGCTCAACGTGACCGCGGTGAACCCGGCGGCGGCGGGCTACCTGACGGTGTACCCGTGTGGGTCGGATCGGCCGAACGCGTCGAACGTCAACTACGTCGCCAACCAGGTGGTGCCCAACGCCGTGCTGGCGGCGATCGGAACCGAGGGCCGGGTGTGCATCTACAGCTCGGCCGCGACCGACCTGGTCGTCGACGTCAACGGCTACGTGCCGCCCCGCGGTGCCCCCAGCGCGCTGGTGCCGGCTCGCCTGTACGAGTCGCGAGCCGGCATGCGGACCGTCGACGGTGTGGCGCAGGCGACGGGCCGGCGCGACGCCGGGTCGGTGACCGACATCGTGGTGACCGATCGGGGCAAGGTCGCCCGCAACGCGAGTGGGGTGTTCCTGAACGTCACTGCGATCGCCCCGAGCGCGGCCGGCTACCTCACGGTGTACCCGTGCGGGAGCCCGCGACCGCAGGCGTCGAACGTCAACTACGTGGCCAATCAGGTCGTACCCAACGCCGTGTTCTCGCGGGTCGGCGAGGGGGGCCGGGTGTGCGTCTACACGTCGGCTGCGACCGACCTGATCGTCGACGTCAGCGGCTACAGCAACTGACGGGCGGGGCCTACCCGGGGAGGCTTCGTAGGGTTACCGCGGCGTCTTCGGGCAGGATCGGGTTGAAGTAGAGGCCGCTGCCGAGCTCGCCGGCGGCGACATAGCGAGGGATGCCGTCGGCCCGCCAGAGCGGCGCGACCTGCATGTGGACGTGCGCAGTGGGCCACTCGCCGCCGTCGGTAGGACGCTGGTGGATCCAGGCCATGTACGGCATCGGGTGATCGAACAGCTGGTCGAGCCGGCCGAGCCCGTCGACCAGCGCGGCGGCAAAGCCGTCGCGGGCCACGGCATCGAGTGCGGGCAGGTCTGGGAGGTGCGCCTCTGGGGCGATCAGCAACTCGTACGGCCAACTCGCCGCGTCGGGTACCACGACCGACCATCCGTCGACCGTCGTCACGTGGTGACCGACTGCCAGCTCCGCGCAGATCGCGCACGGGGCGACGTCGAGCGTGCGCCGCGCCGCAGCGGGCACTTCGTCGAGTGCGTACAACTGCCCGTGCGGGTGAGTGATCGTCGCCCCCACATCAGGGCCGCGGTTCTCGAACAACAGCACGTAGGCGACGTCGTCGCGGCGGCCCTGCGCCTGCGTGCGCGCGACCCACAGGTCGACCACGCGACGGACCCGCTCGGGGCCGAGTGAGGCCAGCGAGCGGTCGTGTTCGGAGCAGAACAGGAGCACCTCGCAGCGCTCGTCGTCAAGCGGGGGCCAGCGGTTCGGGAACCAGCGCACGTCGTACGGCTCGGGCGACTCGCGCCCGCCGGGGCAGAACGGGCAGCCCTCGGTCGGCAGGTTGGGCCGCTGCTGACGATCGGAACCGAACCACACCGCCGCGCCGGACCGTTGGTCGATTCGTCGCTCCACTGACGGATACCAAAGCAAAAAAAAGATCTTGACGCAAGTCGAAAATAAACATATAACAAACGAAAGATGACGGCCGGGGAACGACCGCCGCCCGAACCAGAGGGGGACACCATGTATCGCGCTTGCGCTCGTCGTTGGCTGGCAGCCGCCGCCGCCGTCTCGTTGACGCTCGCCGCCTGCGGGGGCGACGACGACTCGACCGTCGACACCGACGTGCCGTCGACGCAACCGGCGACCGACCCGCCCGCCACCGGCGCACCGGACACCGCCGAGCCGCCGGCCACCGACCCGGCCGAACCCGGCGGTACGGGCACGATCGACACCGAGGCGCGGGCCAAGGCGGTCGACCTCAGCGCCGACGAGTTGGCGGCCGTCGGCGCGGCCAGCAGCGGCCAGCTGGTGGGCATCGTCGCCGCCACGATGGCGACCGAGTATCACGCGACGCTGAACGAGTCGATCAAGGTGCGTGCCGAGGAGCTCGGCTTCGACGCCGAGATCTTCGACTCACGCGAAGATCCCAACCAGCAGCTCCAGGGCATCGAAGGGTTCATCTCGAAGGGCGCCGCGGCGATCATCATCACCGGCCTCGGTGGCGAGACGATCGGTCCGGTGGCGGCCGAGGCAGCCGACAACGGGGCGTTTGTCGTCCAGGTGGCAGGCCGCGACCTGGCAGACATCGGCGCGGTCACGCTCAGCGTCGAGGAGTTCGATATCGCCAATGCCGCTGGCGTCGCCGCCGGCGAGTACGCAGCCGCCACCTACGGCGACGAGCCGATCCAGGTGGTGATCACCGACTACCCCACGATCGAGTCGCTGGTGGCCCGGGCCGACATGATCCAGGAAGGGTTCGAGAGTGCCTACTCGGCAGCGGAGTTCCTGCCGCGGATCCTCGGCGGCACCCCGGAGAACGGCGTGACGTCGATGGAGACCGCCCTCCAGGCCAACCCCACTATCACGGGTGTGCTCGGCATCAACGACGCCGGCAATCTCGGTGCGTATCAGGCGCTGCTCAACGCCGGCAAGGGCCCCGACGACGTGTTCATCTTTGGCATCGACTGCGACCCGCAGGCGGTCGAACTGATCGACTCGGGCACGATGTACAAGGGGTGCGTCGACACCAACCCGGTCGGCACCGGTGAACTAGCTGTCGACGCCTTCGCCAAGTGGGTGGCCGGCGGCACGGTGCCCGGCATCCTCGAAGTTCCCGTGTTCGTCTACTCGGGCTCCTGACCGCGCCGATGCAGGTCCCCCGCTCGGACGGGCTGTTACCCGACCGCTTCGTCGAGATCGACCTCGACTGGTTCCCACCCGGCGACGGGCGGGCCGTCGAGGAGTTCGTCGAGCGCACCGTGCCCCTGTGGGCCGGCCAACGCGGCGAGCGCGGGGTCGTGCTCAACACGGGCTTCCTGGTCGACGTGCTGACCGAGTTCACGGGTGCGCTCGACCAGCCGCTCCCGTTGCGGTCGCGGCGCTATGCCACCTGGCGCGAGCGCTCGTACGGCGACCTTCGTCGCCTGGCCGCCGACGTGCGCTCGGCCGCCGCCCGCCACGGCATTGCCGACCTGCGGGTCGGGGTGCTCGTGGCCGGCGTCGGCCGGGTGCTCACCGGCACCGACCTGTACGACCTGCACAGCGACTGGTGCGACCGGCACCCCGAGCTGTACCCGTTCGACCTGTCGCCGCTCCCCGGCCCCGACCTCGACCCTCGCGTGCCGCTCGCCGCCGACACGTACCCGTACGCCAGCCGTCCCGGCGGTGTGGTCGCCGGCACACCGTTCGCCGAGTTGCTGGCCGACCAGTGGGCCGCCGTCGCGGCCGCGTGCGAGCTCGACGTGATCCACCTGCGCGACGGGTTCTGGGGGCCGATGCTGTACACCCGGCGGGGGCCGTACGGCGTCACCGCCGGCCCCGACCCCACCGAGAACGCCTCGTGGACGGTGGCCATCAGCGACCTGTTCGCGGCCGTCAAGCAGCGCCGCCCGGAGAGCACGGTGATGGCGTACACGTCAGGCATCGGGGCGACCGCCGAGTGGCGCTGCGGATGCGTCGACACCGAAGCCGTGCTGCGCGGCGGTGGCGTCGACGTGCTGATCGACCAGACCTGGGGCGGCGCCTGGCAGGACTGGTGGGACGACTGGTGGAAGGGCTGGACGAACCAGCACGCCAACCTGCTTTCGCACGCCGTTGCCGTACGTGGCTCGGGCCAGCCGGTGCGCCACTACAAGCTGATCGAGACGTGGGACGGCTGGGAGCCGTTCGACACCGTGCACTCGGTACCCGGCAAGCTGCGCTGGGCGATGTGGGCGTGGTCGCACGCAGCAGTGGTGACCCCCACCGGCCTGGAGGTGCCCGACGGCGCGTACGTGTCGTGGATGAACGACAAAGACCGCCGGCTGCTCGACGCCGAGGCGGTGGCGTTCGTCGCCGACGAGCTCGGAGCGGCCGAGGCGTCGGCGTCGCGGATGACCGCGGTGGGCGGGCCGCTGCTCGTGTTCGACCGGGCCGCCGTCGCCGCGCGCCACCGCGACCAGCCCCGCGTCAACGGTTCCGAACACGTCGAGGACGCGGCCGCGCTGCTGCTCAAGTGGGGCGCCCCGATCCTCGGTGCCACCCGCGCCGAGTGGCTCGGGCGAGTCGACGCCGGGAACGGGGCGGTGGTGCAACTCGGCGGCGGTGCCCCCGACGCTTCCGACGCCGGCGGGCCGGTGCTGCTGGTCGGCCGCGCCGACGCAGTGTCGGCCGAACTGCTGGCCGAGGCCGGTTGCGCGGTGCCCGGTGGCGACTCGGTGGCCGATCCGGTGCCGGGCTACCACCGGGAATGGGTCGCCGACCCCGGCGTGCCATCCGGCGGGTGGGTGCAGCTCGCCGGGCAGACGGCGGTCGAGGCCCGACCTGAAGCGGACGTGCTCGCCACCGCGGCCGGGCGCCCCACCCTCGCCGCCGCCGGCGGCGGCACGGCGTGGTGGCAACCGCCAGAGCTTGCCGACCCGTCCAACCCGCTCCTGCCACGCTCGCAGTACGGCAGCGTGGCGAGCGCCGCCGTAGCCGCGCGCTGGTTGTCGGCGCACGGCAGGGGAGTGACGGTCGAGCCGGTGCCGTACCCTTCGCCGGTCACCGTGCAGTGGTGGCAAGCGGGCGACGAGCGGTGGGTGCTGGCCGGCAATCTCGAGGCTGGCTGGGTCGGCGATGCCCGGTTCGCTCGGAGCGTCGTTGTACACAGCGACGGCGGCCAACGGATCGAGCTCGACGTGCCGGCCGAGGGCTGCGCCGTTGCGCAACTGCCCGTCGCCGCGGCGGTGTCGTCGTGAGCGCCGAGACGACGGCCGTGCCCGGCGGCGAGGGACTCGCCGACCGCACCGTGCGGTGGGCCAAGATCTCCGAGTTTCTCGCCCGTGAAGGGTTCATCATCATCTTCTTTGCCTGGGCCGTCTACCTGACGATCGCGACCGACACGTTCCTCACCGAGGGCAACGTGCTGATCCTGCTGCGCCAGGCGGCAATCTTCGCGATCATCGGCATCGGCACCACGATGGTGGCGATCCTCGGCGAACTCGACATCTCGTTCGGCGCCATCTTGTCGCTCGCCGGGTGCGTCGCCGCGGCGTGGATCGTCGGTGGGCACCACCCGCTGCTGGCCGCCGCGATCGCGGTCGCGATCGGCGGATCGGTTGGGCTGGTCAATGGCCTGCTCGTCAACCACATCCGGATCCCGTCGGTGGTCGCCACGCTCGGCACGCTGGGGGTGGTCGAGGGCTTGGCGATGATGTACACGCGGGGCTCGAGCATCTTCGGCGACGGGCTCGACCGGATCGCCTGGCTGGCCCGCGGTGACGTGCTCGGCGTGCCCTCGTCGGTAGTCATTGCGTTCGGCATGTACCTCGTTGGCTGGGCGGTCACCACCCGTACGCCATTCGGAGCGCACCTCTATGCCACCGGAGACAACCGCGAGGCGGCGTACCGGGCGGGCATCCCCGTGCAGCGCCTGCGTCTGATCGTGTTCGTGCTCGCCGGTGCGCTGGCCGGGCTGGCCGGGTTGATGCAGGTCGCCCGGATCGGGCGGGCCCAGTCATCGATGGGAGCCGACGCGCTGTTCCCGGTGCTGACCGCGGTGATCCTCGGCGGTGTGAGCATCTCGGGCGGTCGCGGGCGGCTCGTGAACACGCTGGTGGCCTCGGTGTTCCTTGCCTCGATCACGAACGGGTTGATCCTGCTGGGCGTCGACTCGCAGGTGCAGCGCGTCGTCCAGGGTGCGGTACTGATCGTGGCCGTCTCGCTCGATCGGCTGAGGAGGTAAGCAGGAGCCATGTCCAATCATCCTCAGACTGCACCCGACCCCGCCGCGTCGGCTGCCAGCTTCGCGGCCCACGGGCTGTGGAAACACTACGGCGGTGTCGCCGCCGTCCGCGACGTGTCGATCGACTTCCCGGCCGGCTCCGTGACGGCGATCGTCGGCGACAACGGTGCCGGCAAGTCGACCCTGATCAAGATGCTGTGCGGGGCGATCCAACCCGACCGCGGGCACATCGTCGTGAACGGCGTCGAGCAGCGCTTCACCACCCCTGCCGCGGCGCGCCAGGCGGGCATCGCCACCGTGTACCAGGACCTTGCCCTGGCCGACCACCGCAATGTCGCCGAGAACCTGTTCCTCGGACGCGAGCTGGTCCGATCGTTCGGCCCGGTGAAGGTGCTCCGCCGGGCCGACATGCGGCGCGATGCGATCGCCGCCCTGGCCGACCTGAAGATCCAGGTGCCCGACGTGCGCCGCGAGGCGCGCACGCTGTCGGGCGGCCAGCGCCAGGGCGTGGCGATCGCCCGGGCGGTGCACCAGGGCGCCTCGATCCTCGTGATGGACGAACCGATGGCGGCGCTGGGCCTTCAGGAGCAGGGCCGTGTGATCGGGCTGGTCGAACGGCTCGCCGAGCGCGGCCTCACCCAGCTGATCGTCAGCCACAACCTCGACCACGTCTTCCGGCTCTCGACGCGGATCGTCGTGATGCGGCTCGGCCAACTGGTCGCCGTACGCGACACGGCCGACACCGATCGCAGCGAGGTACTTCACCTCATCAGCGGCATCGAACCGGCACGTGCACGCTCCGGCGCGACAAGGGAACCGGGGGAGGCAGCCCAGTGAGCGATGCCCAGCCGTTGCCGCCCGAGGTGCGCCAGGGGCGCATCCGGTCGTACGTGAACGAGCACGAGTTCGTCCGCGTGTCCGACATCTCCGAGCGGTTCGGCATCTCCGAGGTCACCGCCCGCGCCGACCTGAGTGCGCTCGAGGACCGCGGCCACGTGCGCCGTGTTCACGGTGGCGCGGTGCCGCGCCAGGTACACCGCACCGAGCGGCCGTTCGACCTTTCCGAGGACAGCCGGGTCGCCGACCACGCGCACCTCGGTGCCGCGGGGGCAGCCCGCGTCCGTTCGGGCGACGCGGTGCTGATCGACGTCGGCACCACCACGACGGCCCTCGCCCGGGCGCTGGTCGGTCGCACCGAGCTGTCGGAGGTGTCGGTGTTCACCAACGGCCTCACGACTGCGCTCGAACTCGAGGCGGCGTTCCCGCGGGTGACCGTGGTGGTCACGGGGGGCACGCTGCGACCGATGCAGCACTCGCTGGTCAACCCGCTCGGCGAGACGATCCTCCAGGGCATCAACGCCTCGATCGCGTTCATCGGCTGCAACGGTGTCGACCCGGCCGGCGGGGTCACCAACATCAACCTGCCCGAGGCCGAGATCAAGCGCCGGTTCGTGGCTGCCGCGCGCCGGCGCGTGGTGCTGGCCGACGGCCGCAAGCTCGGCGTGGTCGAGCTCGTGCAGGTCTGTGCGATCGACGAGGTCGACGAACTGATCACCGACCACCGCGCCGACCCCGACGTCGTCGCCCAGATCCGCGAGCTCGGCGTCGAGGTCACGATCGTCGACCCCCCGGCTGCCCGATGAACGCGCCCACGCCGACTGTTCCGGCCCGGACCGTGCCCGCCAGCATCGTCGTCATCGGGGCCGGCCCGGCCGGCCTCACCGCCGCCCACCGGCTGGCCGGTGACGGGCACCGCGTGACCGTGCTCGAGCGCGAGACGACGGTCGGCGGGCGCACGCACAGCGCGCACCACGGGCCCGGGCACTGGGTCGACACCGGCGCCGGCTGGCTGGCGAGCTTCTACCCCGACACGCTGGCGCTGCTCGACGAGATGGGCCTGCGGCATCTCTTGTCGCCGATGCAGCTGCGCGGCGGGGGCGACCTCCAGCTCGACGGCCGCGTCGTACCCACCCCCAACTCGATCCGCCGCATCCTCACGACGCGGCTGCTCGGCCCGCTCGACAAGGCCCGGTTCCTGGCGTTTATGGCGCGGCTCGTGGCTACCCAGCGGGGCGACTTGCGGATCGATCTCGGCCACGACGACGAGGCCGCGCTCGACGCGCTGGCGGCGATGGGGGAGCGGCCGCGCGAGCGAATCGTGCGACCCAACTTCGAGGGGCCGTTCTTCGCCCGGCTGGAGACGATGTCGGGCGCCCTGGTGCGGTCGTGGCTGCGCTGCCTATCGGTCGGCACCTTCCTCCACGTCGACGGCGGGATGGATGCGCCGTGGCGCCGGATCGGGACGACGCTCGACGTGCGCACGGGTGTCACGGTCACGAACGTCACCCCGGTCGGCGCCGGTGTCGAGGTCGTCGCCGACGGCTCGGCCGAGCGCTACGACGCGGCGGTCGTCGCCGTACCGGCACCGGTCGCGGCCGGGCTGGTCGCTGCCGACCATCGCCCGGCCTGGCTCGACGACGTGCGCTACGTGCCCCACGTGCGGCTGTACGCAGCGCGCCGTGGCATCGGCCCGGCGCGCAGCGGCGTCCACGTGTTCCCCAACGACCTCGTCGCCACGGTCGAGCTCGGCGGAGGCCGGTTCGGCGCGTGGGGGCAGGTGCCCGACGACTGGGAGTGGGCGCTCGTGTGCGCCCCAGCCGCCGCCAGCGGCGCGCTGCTCGACCTGCCCGAAGGCGAGGTGCGCGACCGGTTGTGGCAGGCGGCGACGGCGATCGATCCGCGGCTGTTCCGCCTCGACCAAGCCGACGTCGTGCAGCTCGTGCGCTGGCGCCATGCGGTGCCCGACGTGGGGCCGGGCTACTTCGGTCGCATCGCTGCGTTTCGCCAGAGCCCGCCGATCGTGTTCGCCGGCGACTGGCTCGTCCAGCCGTGCGTGGAGGGTGCCGTGCGGTCGGGCAACGCCGCCGCCGCGGCCGTGACAGGAGGAAGCCGTTGAGCACACGTAGCGCCGATCGCTGGCTGGAGATGGACCTCACGTGGTTCGACCCTGCCCGCCCGTTCCCCCCGCAACTCGACGAGCTGTTCGCCCGGGTCGCCCCGCTCGTCGCCGGGGTCACCGGCCGGCGCGGGGTCTTCTTCAACCTCGGCTGGTTGGTCGACCTGGTCACCGAATGGACCGGCAAGCCGTCGCAAACGATTCCCACGCGTAGCCGCCGCACGGCCGCCTGGGCCGCGGTCGACTATGCCCGCCTGCGCGAGTTCGTGGGCGACTACCGCGAGGCCGCGACGCGCCACGGCCTCGACGGCCTCGGTTGCGGGATCCTCTTCGTCGAGTGGGCGCACGTCGTGTGGCCGCCCGAGCTGAAGATCTACGACTTCGACAGCGACTGGTACGACCGCCACCCCGAGCTGTACGAACCGCCCCGGTCGTTCATCAACATGCCCGACCTGCACCCCGTCAACCTGCTGCATGGCGACGACTACCCCTACGCCACCGCTCCGAACGGTGTCGCCGAGGGCACGCCGTTCGGCGCCTTGTTCGGCCCGCAGTGGGCGAGCTTCGCCGAGTACACCGGGTTCGACGCGATCCTGCTGCGCGACGGCTTCACCGGGCCGATGATCTACACCCGCAACGGGCCGTACGGCACTCGTGCCCCCGACGACCCGGCCCAGGCAGCCCGCTTCAGCGACGCCGTGCGGGACCTGTACCGCGACGTCAAACAGGCCGCGCCCGACCGCCTGGTGGTCGGCTACTCGAGCGCGATCAGCCCGGTCGCCGACTGGCGCGTCGGTTGCGTCGACTTCGAAGCGCTCGTCGCCGACGGCCACATCGACGCCTGGATCGAGCAGACGTGGGGCGGCGCCTGGCAGGACTGGTGGCACCAGCTGTGGAAGGGCTGGACGTTCCAGACCGCCAACCTGCTCACCCGCCAGGCCATGATCGCCCGCGCCAACGAACGGCGCGAGCGACCGTGCGCGCTGTACCACCTCGTCGAGACGTGGGACGGGTGGGAGCACTGGGACACCCTCCACCAGGTGCCGGGCAAGCTGACCTGGGCCGCGTGGGCGTTCGCCCACGCCAGCGCGCTGACCCCCGACGGGCCGCGGCCGAGCGACGGGGCGTACGTGTCGTGGCTCAACAACGGCCACATGGAACTGCTGTCGGACGCCGACGTGGCATTCGTGGCCGGGCTGGTCGACCGCGCCGAGGCCAGCGCCGCCGCGCTGGAACAGGTCTACGGCCCGGCGCTCGTGTACGACCGGGCGGCGATGGCCACCCTCGCCGCGGACCGGCCCGACGACAACGTTGGCGAGTGGATCGACGACCAGGCCGGGCTGGTGATGAAGTGGGGCGTCCCCGTGCTCGCGGCGACCCGCCCCGAGTGGCTCGACGGCACCGGCACGGGGCGTCAGCTGATCTCCCAGCCGCCCAGCGACCAGGCCGCTGGCGCGCTGCTTGCCTACGCCGACCTGGCCGTGTTCGGCCGCGCCGACGCGATCGCCGACGCGGTCGCCTCGGAGCTGGGCATCACCCCGTCGGGCGAGCCGATCGCGGCCGACTTCTGGGTGTGCCACGGCGACCGGGCCGACACCCCGCCGCACGACCGGCCGTACCTGCCCGAGCACCGCCCGGTCGACGTCGCCGCCGGCGTGGCCGTCCATTACGCCAGCCGGCACACACCGTTGCTGACCAGCCGCGGCGGGCGCGTGTGGTGGCAGCCCACCGACTGGTCCGAGCCGTTCAACCAGTTCCTGCCGAAGTACCAGCTCGGCTCGACGTACCCCGCCTACCGTGTGGCGACGCTCCTGTCGGAGCGGGCCGAACACAGCGGCCGCAGCCACGTCGCCGCGCTGACCCGCCCGCAGCCCGTCGCCTTCCACTTGTGGCGCTCGGCCGGCGCCGTGTACGTGCTGCTGGGCAACCTCGAGACCGGCGAGCTCGGCGACTCGCGGGTGGCGCGCGACGTCGTCGTCCGGCTGGCGCCCGGCGAGCTCGGCCTGGCCGACGGCCCGCTCACGCTGCGCCGGGTCGACGGCGACGGCGGCCCCGAGACGGTGCCGGGCGCGCCGTCCGGAGGGCTGGTCGAGCTGCACCTTACGCTCGCCCCCGAGTCGGCCGCGGTGTACGTCGTCGACTCCGGCCAGGAGGGAGCAGCCACGTGATCGGAGCGGGGCAGATCCTGCCGGAGTCCGCGCGCCGGTTCGGTGCCAAGACGGCGCTGAGGGCGAACGGGCGCGACCTCAGCTATGCCGAGCTCGACGACCTGTCGAACCGGGTGGCCGTGTGGCTTGCCGCCTGCGGCATCGCTCCCGGCGACCGGGTGTCGATCTACTCGGCCAACCGTTGGGAGTGGATCGTCGCCTACCACGGCGCGCTCAAAGCCGGCACCGTCGTCAACCCGGTCAACGTGATGCTGACCGCCGACGAGCTGCGCTTCGTCCTCGGTGACTGCGGGTCGTCGCTGCTGTTCGCGTCCGGTGAGCGGTTGGCCGGGCTCGATCGACTGGTCGCCGACGTGCCCACGCTGCGCGGCGTCGTCGGGCTCGACGACTCGCCGAATGCGACCGCGACGTTCACCGACGTACTCGCTACCCCGGTGCCGGAGGGGTTCGCGCCCCATCAGCCGGAACCGACCGAGGCATCGACCATCGGCTACACGTCGGGCACCACCGGTCATCCGAAGGGAGCCGTGCAGTCGCACCAGGCGGTGCTGCTCAGCTGCCGGGCGACCGCGGAGATGCACGGCCGGACCGCCTCAGATGTCGTCGTCACCGCACTGCCGGCGCCACACGTGTACGGCAACGTCGTCGTCAACAGCACGTTCCTCGTGGGCGGCACCGTCGTGCTGATGGAACGCTTCGACCCGGCCGCTGCGTTGCAGCTGATCGACGTCCACCAGGCGACGATGTTCGAGGGCGTACCGGCGATGTACTCGATGATGCTCAGCCACCCCGACCTGGCGGCGGCCTCGCTGCATACCCTCACCCGCTGCACGGTGGGTGGTCAGACGATCGCGTCGGCAACGGTCGCGGCCTGGCAGGCCAAGGCCGCGGCACCGCTGATCGAGTTGTGGGGCATGACCGAGTTGGCCGGGCTGGGCACCACGCACTGGCACGACGGCTTGCCCGTGCCGGGCTCGATCGGCGTGGCGCTCGACTGTGTCGAGCTGCGCGTGGCCGACCTCAATGATCCCGCACGCGACGCAGCGGTGGGCGAGCCGGGCGAGCTGATGGCGCGCGGGCCGCTGGTGATGCTGGAGTACTTCGGCAACCCGGCGGCCACCGCCGAGGCGATCGAGGCCGACGGGTGGATGCACACCGGCGACATCGCCTCGGTCGACGCGTCCGGCCACTACTTCGTGGTCGACCGCCGCAAGGACATGATCATCACTGGCGGCTACAACGTTTACCCGGCCGAGATCGAACGCGTGCTCGCCGGGCACCCGGCCGTCGCCCTGGTGGCGGTCGGCCCCGTGCCCGACCCGGTGAAGGGCGAGCTCGCCAAGGCCTACGTGGTGCTGCGCGAAGGTGTGACGGCGACCGAGCAGGAGATCGTCGACTACTCCCGCGAGCACCTCGCGCCTTACAAGCGCCCGCGCAAGGTCGCCTTCGTGCTGGCCCTGCCGCAGACCTCGACCGGCAAGATCATGCGCCGTGAGCTGATCAACCTCGTCACACCGGGGTGACGCTGGCCCCCGCTGCCGGTGAGCCGATCCACACTTGCCCGGTGTCGGTGTGCGTGTAGGCAGCCAACGTCCCCTCGGTGAACTCGTCGGCCCGATCGGCCTCCACGAGCGCGACCGCGCACCCGGCGAAGCCTCCCCCGGTCATGCGCGCGCCGAGACATCCCGGAGCAGCCTCGGCCGCAGCGACGATCGCGTCGAGGCCCGGGCCACTGACCTCGTAGTCGTCGCGCAGGCTGGCGTGGCTGGCGCGCATCAGCCGACCGAGCGCGATCGCGTCACCGTTCCGCATCGCCAGTGCGGCGGCCTCGGTACGGGTGTTCTCGGTGACCACGTGGCGCGCCCTGCTCCGGTCGACCGGGTCGCTCAGGGTGCCGACCTGGTCGAGCGTGGCATCGCGCAGGGCAGCGACACCGAGCGCGGCCGCGGCCCGCTCGCACGACGCCCGGCGGTCGGCGTAGGCGGCATCGGCGAGGCGCCGTCGCGTGCCCGAGTCGAGCACGGCGACGACCGCGCCTGCGGGAAGCGGCACCGGGGTCAGCGTGAGCGCCCGGCAATCCATCAGGCTGGCGTGCCCGGCGACCGCGCCGGCCGAGATGTACTGGTCGAGGATGCCGGTCGGCACGCCGACCACTTCGTGCTCGACCCGCTGGCCGAACCGGGCCAGCTCGATCGGTGACCACGTCACGCCGGCCCGGGTGAGCAGCGCGACCGTCACCGCGACCTCGACCGCAGCCGACGACGACAGGCTCGCCCCGGTGGGGATGTCGGTGGCGATCGCCAGATGCTGGCCACCCGCGGGAACGCCGGCGGCCGCCAGGAGCGCGACGCAACCGGCGACGTGGAGCGCCCATGTCGGCGCCGCGCGCGGGTCACCGAGTGGATCGATCGTCGTTTCGCCGAACCCGTCGGCGACCACGGTGACCGGTCCGGTGACCGGGTCACCCAGCGAGCCGAGCGCGACGACCGTCTCGAACGGGAGTGCCATCGGCAGGCAGAACCCGTCGTTGTAGTCGGTGTGCTCGCCGATCAGGTTGACGCGGCCGGGCGCCCGGGCGAGCAGATCGGGTTCCCCCCAGCGATCGGCGTAGATCGCGCGAACCAGCTCGGCAGGCCTCACGGTGGCGAAGCTACCCGGGAACGATCTGGAGCACGGCGCCGGTGTGGTCGAGCACGAACACTTCGTCGGCGGGGCCGTTGCGGACCGCGGTGACGCGGCCGACTTCGTCGGCCAGCACGACCACGCGCTCGGTCGCCGCATCGAACGCCCACAGCGTGCCCGTGCAGAAGTCGCTGTACACGTACCACCCGGTGAGGTCGGGGATCGCCGGCCCGCGGTAGACCGCTCCCCCCGAAACTGAACAGCCCTGCTCGTGCGAGTAGGTGAGCACCGGCATCACCGCGTCGGCAACCTCGACATCGTCGTTGTACCGCTCGGTGCCTTCGAACGCGCTCCAGCCGAAGTGCGCGCCGCGCCCAGCCGGGCCGTCGGCGGGGGTGACCCGGTTGACCTCCTCGAGCTCGTTCTGGCCGACGTCGGCGATCCACAGGTCGCCGGTGGGAGGGTCGAACGAGAATCGCCACGGGTTGCGCAAGCCCAGCGACCACACCTCGGGGGCCGCGGCCGCGCCGTCGGCGAACGGGTTGTCGGCCGGTACCGCGTAGGGTTCGGCGCCCCGTGGGTCGACTCGCAACAGCTTGCCGAGCAGGTCGAACGGGTCGCCGGCACGCCGGTCGGGGTCGCCGCTCCCGCCACCGTCGCCGGTACCGATGTACAGGTATCCGTCGGGGCCGAACGCCAACCCGCCGCCGTTGTGGTTGTCTTGTGGCTGCTCGATCGTGATGACGGTGCGGGCCGAGGCCGGGTCGAACGTGCCGTCGGCCGCCACTGCGTACTCGGCCACGACGGTGTCGCCGTCGGCCGCCTCGGTGTAGTTCACGTAGGCGTACGGCTCGGTGGGGTGGAACACCAACCCGAGCAAGCCCTGCTCGCCGTCGGAGCGGGTCAGGTCGGTGATGTCGAGCACGGGCGTCGTGTCGCCGGTGGCGACGTCGAGCGAGACGACCCGCCCAGCCTGCTCGACGACGTACGCGGCCGGGTCACCGGGCCGCGCCGCCAGGTCGACCGGCTGCTCGAGCTCGGCGACCTGCCGCGTGGCGGCCGTCGGCTCCACGTCCGGCTCTGGGGTGACGACGGGCAAGGTGGTTGAGCTCGCCAAGGTGGTTGAGCCGGTCGTTGCCACCGGACCGGAACCCAAGGTGGTTGAGCTTGTCGAAACCACCGTCGTCCCCAGCACGGTGGTTTCGACAGGCTCAACCACCTTGGGATCGTCGGAGGTGCAGGCGGCGAGCAGGCCTACCAGCGCCAGGGCCGGGGCGGCTCGACCCCACATGTCAACTCCGATCCAGCACGCGGATCAGGCCCTCCTGGGCGACGCTGATCGCGAGCTGGCCGTCGGCGGTGAAGATCTGGCCACCGGCCAGGCCGCGGGCGCCCGACGTCGACATCGCGGTCTGCGCGTACAGCAGCCACTCGTCAGCGCGGAACGGCCGGTGGAACCACATCGCGTGGTCGAGGCTGGCCATCATCAGGTCACTGGTGGCCGACGACCTGCCGAACGGCCGCAGGGCGGTGTCGAGCAACGTCATGTCGCTGGCGTAGGTGATGATGCACGCGTGCAACACCGGGTCGTCGGGCAGCCGGCCGTCGGCGCGCAGCCACACGTGCTGGCCCTCGGCCGGGGTTTCGGGTTCGCTGATCGGGTCGGGCGGTACGTACCGCATGTCGATCGGTCGGGGCCGGTCGTACCACGCGCCGAGCTTGTCTTTGTAGGGGGCCAGCCGCTCCTGGAACGTGGGCAGGCTTTCGGCCGGAGGAACGTCGGCGGGCACCGGCGGGTGGAAGTCGAGGCCCGGCTCGGGGTCGTGGAAGCTCGCTGCCAGGTTGAAGATCGCCTTGCCGTGCTGGATCGCGACGACCCGCCGGGTAGTGAAGCTGCGCCCGTCGCGAATGCGGTCGACCTCGTACAGGATCGGTACCCGCGGGTCGCCCGGCCGTAGGAAGTACGAGTGCAGCGAATGCACCAACCGGCCGGGTTCCACGACCGTGCGCGCGGCAGCCACGAGGGCCTGGCCGGCGACCTGCCCACCGAACACCCGTTGGCGGTCCTCGTCGGGCTGGGTGCCACGGAACAGGTTGACCTCGATCGCCTCGAGGTCGAGCAGTTCGACGAGTTCCTGGAGCGCGTCTTCCACCCGGCGATCTTGGCAGACGCGCCCCGGCGCGCTGGAGCGGGCTGCCGCGGGTTGGCCGGCCGGTGGTCGGGTTCCCGCTGGTTGCGCGCTGGTTGACGGTGGGCCGCGACCCTGCGGGGCATGACTGCACCGCGGCCTCGTCCCCACACCGTTCGCGTTCGAGCGGGAGGCCTGATCGCTGCCAGCTGCTGGCTGGTGGCCTGCGGTGGGTCCGGGTCGGACGCGGCCACCGCGACCACGCCCGCCCAGGCGACGTCGCCGGCCACGACCTCACCAGCGACGACGGTCCCGGCAACCACCGCCGCACCGACGACTGCGGCGACGACCACCGCGCTGCCGACAACGGTCCCGGCGACCACCGCGGCGGTGACGACGTCGCCCGTCACCACCACTCCGGCGACGACGTCGCCCGGTCGGGCCGACCTGCCGGTGCAGGTCGCCACGGCCGACGGATTCGTCACCATGTCGTTTCCCGAGGGTTGGCAGGCGCACACGGTCGACGCCGCCGACCGCCAAGTGGGCCGCCTGGCCTGGTCGGCATCCGAGGCGATCGACGAACTTCTCGCGGTCGAGTTCGGCGAGGCCGAGATCCTCGTCGCCCGAGATGCCCTGTTCGTCGACAACCCTGGCGTCGCCGCGTTCAACCGCAGCCTGCTCGACCACCTGGGTACCCAGCCGCGGTTCGAGCTGAACACGTCACCGCTCGGTTCCCCGGGGCACCAGGCCACCGCTGGGGTGGGCAACCTGTCGGCCCGGCTCGACACGGCCGAGATCGACGGCCAGTACCTGGCCGTGTTCACCAGCGGCCCCAGCGGCGACCCAGTGTTCGAGGTACTCCCGGCCATCCTCGAATCGATCACGGTCGACGTGTCGGTGCTCGACCCGCTGATCTCCTCGATCGACGTCGAAGTGGCGGCCGTGGACGCGGCCGGTGACGAGATCTTCGCGGTGGGCGTGTTGGCCCCGGCGACGTGGGAACCCGACCCCGGCGAGGACTCGCTGTACCTCGCACCCGACGGCGTCAACGGCATCAGCCAGCACTGGCGCCTCGCCGACCCCGGCGACACATTCGAGTCGGTTGCCGCCTCGGTCCTCGACGAGGCGCTGACGGCGGCCTGGTTCGATTCCGAGCCCGACACGGCCGACCGGGTGTTCAACGATGTGCCCTACCGCATCTACTTCGACGGTCCTGCCGCCGGTGCTGCGTCGGCACTGGTCGTCGGGTTCGACGGCGTGGTGTTCCACGGGGCCATGATCCGCGCCGGCACCGCCGACCTGCTCGCGGCAATGGTCGACTCGGTGTGGGTCACCCACAGCGCGATCAACCCGCCCTGAGGCTCAACCACCTGGTCAGCGTCTCTGCCCGGTGGTTGAGCCTGTCGAAACCACTTCGCTGAAAGTCAGAGCAACGCAAGTTCGGCGAGCACGTCGAGCCCGTCGACGGCGTTGGCCTGGAGACGTGCCGTGCTGAACGTCCAGATCGCCTCGTCGATCACCAGGCTGCGCTGGATGCCGGGCACCCACTCGTTCGGGTAGCAGATCTCGATCCGGTCGTCGTCGCCGAGGCCGAGCCGTGCCACCGCCTCGTCATAGGCTTCGGTGCTGAAGAACGCGTGGACGAGGTCGCCGGGGTACCACTGCCCACAACTGCCGTCCCACCCACCGTTGTCGTTGGGCCCGCACACCTGCACCCGGCCCCCGCTACGGACCTCCCAGAAGAACGTCGAGTCCTCGGTGGGAAAGTCGTCGGCGGTCAGCAGCCGGCAATCGGACCGGGTCTCGACGTCGTCGCTCAGGTGCTCGATCAGGCCGACCTCGCTGACCCCGTCGGCACCCACCCGCAACAGCTGTGCCCCGGGCGTGGGGAACTCGATCGGCACGATCGCCAGGTCGCCCACGATCTGGAACGCACGGTGGTCGTACTCGGCGGCCGAGTGCCCGCCGGGCAGCACCCACTTGTCGATCTCGGTCGGGTTGGCCGGGTCGGACACGTCGAACACGCTGAGCTTGAGGCCGGTGGGCATCCCCTCGTCGGTCGAGTCCTGGCCGATGCCCAGCACCAAGCCCGTCTCCGTCACGTCACCCAGCGGATGCAGGTACGTCGACATGCCGGGGATCTTCAGCTCGCCGGCGACCCGCGGGTTGGTGGGGTCGCTCAGGTCGAGCACGTAGAACGGGTCGATCTGGCGGAACGTGACGGCGAACCCGACGTCGCCGATCAGGCGCGCCGAGTACAGCTGCTCGCCGCGACCGATCCCGCCGACCGAACCCACCTCGGTCAGCTCGTCGCCGTGTTCCGTGAACACGGCCAGACGTGTCTCGGTGGCGCCGTTGGCGGAGTGGTCGGTGACGACGATGCGCAGGTTGCCGTCGTGCTCGTCGAGCGAGAACTGCGACAGCAGCGTGCCGTCGACCTCGCCCGAGGCGACGTACCGGGTGGGCTCGACCGGGTCGATCGCGAATGCGTGCACCGCGGTGGTGGCCTCGGTGCTCCACCAACCGGTCTGGTTGCCGCGCTCGTCGACCCAGCGGGTCGTGGCGAGGTACATCCGGGTGGCCGACGAGTACACGGTCGACCCGGCGCCCAGCACGGCGACGCTGCCCGGCCGGCTGCCGCTGGCGAACGTGGTCGCGAGTGCGCTCGCGTCGCCCTGCTCGCCGCCAGGGGCCACGTCGATGTCGAGCACGCTGAGCACGTCGAACCCCGAGAACGTCGCCGGGCGGTGCAGGTTCGTGCAGTCGGTCAGCGGGCCGCCGGCGACCACCTCGCCGGCGACGTTCAGCTCGTACTCGGGCGTCCAGTCGGCGAGCTGCGACTCGAAGATCGCCCGCTGGTTGGTCTGCTCGGCGAGTTGCTCACCGGCCGGCGAGCCGGGCACCACGAACGGCATCTGGTCGGGAGCGCTCGACACGGCGACCCGCAGCCGGTTGCCGATCAGCCGCGAGCTGAGGTAGCTGCCGTCGATCGTCACCGTGGCGACGACGGTGGGGGCGGTGGGGTCGGCCAGTGAGATCTCGGTGATCTCGGTGGCGAGTTGCTGGCCGGTGTCGTTCCAGCTGGTTCCGAACGTGAACGCCCGGTCGCCGGCCAGCATCAGCTCGGCGGCATGATGGTTGAAGCGCACGCGCCCGGTGACGTTGGCGCCGGGCAGGCCCGGGTCGACGACGTAGAGCGTGCCATCGGCGATTGCGACGATGCGCTCGCCGTCGGTCTTGATCAGGTCGGCCTCGTCGATGCCGGCTTCCTGCACGTTCGTTCCGGTGTAGCTACCGGCCCCGCTCTCGCCGTCCGGCATCGACGCGGCCATCGTGGCCGCCGGAGCATCGGTGGCGGCGGCCTCCATGGCGAAGTCGACGTCGTCGAGCGGCCAGTACCCGCCGTGACCGTCGAGGCCGTACGGCCCGACCCGGTCGGCGGCTTCGGCGTGGATGTGGGCGAGGAACTCGGCGCAGTCGGCGAACGGCGCCAGGCGCAGGAAGCCTGCCGGCCCGCCGGTCCGCGCACCGGTGGTACGGGTGGTGTTCGGGGCGTTGGGGGTGCCGGTCGCGGTGCCCGGCGAGGGGGTGGCCACCCCGGCACTGGGCCCGTCGTCGGCGCACGCAGCCGCGAGCGCGGCGACGCACAGGATCGGCACGGCGTGTCGGAGCTG
The DNA here is from genome assembly GCA_035556435.1 of Ilumatobacter sp. GTDB lineage: Bacteria > Actinomycetota > Acidimicrobiia > Acidimicrobiales > Ilumatobacteraceae > Ilumatobacter. The sequence goes on from DATMEY010000039.1 coordinate 46,697, forward strand.
CATGCCGATTCGACGCCGGCGACGGGCCCGTGGTTCCCACCTGGTTCGTAGGATCGGAGCGATGACGCTCACCGATTCCACTCGCCGCGCGTTGGCGTTGGCCACCAAGGGCTTCATGCCCGCCGACGAGGGCGATGCCCTGCACGCCGCCGCGCTCGCCGCGGCGGCTGCCGTGCCGGGGTCGCCGTGGGTCGAGGTGGGGTCGTACTGCGGGCGCTCGACGATCTGGCTCGGCGACGCGGCCGAGCAGGCCGGCGCCACACTGTTCGCGGTCGATCACCACCGCGGCTCGGAGGAGAACCAGGCCGGGTGGGAACACCACGACCCGACCGTCGTCGACGGCCGGGTGGGGAAGATGGACACACTCCCGTTCTTCCGTGCGGCGATCCACGACGCCGGGCTCGAGGCCAGCGTGATCGGCGTGGTGGGCCGCTCGCCCGACGTGGCCCGGCACTGGCGTACGCCGCTGGCCTTCGTGTTCATCGACGGCGGCCACGGCGACGAACCGGCCCGGCTCGACTACGCGGGGTGGGTGCCCCATATCGCCCCCGGCGGCACGCTGGCGATCCACGACGTGTTCCCCGACCCCGCCGACGGTGGCCGCCCCCCCTACGAACACATCTACCTCCCCGCCCTCGCCAGCACCCAGTTCACCGAGGTGAGCGCCACCGGCTCCCTACGAATCCTCCACCGCCACTAACCCCTCCAGGTGGTTGAGCCTGTCGAAACCACCGGTGTCTAGGGCCTCGGTGGTTTCGACGGGCTCAACCACCTTGGTGGCGTTCGGTGCGCATGTCTGCGAGGGCGGTGGCGATCGCCGTGCGGGCTTGCTCGCGCAGGGCTGTGGTGTCGTGCTTGGCCAGGCCGTCGGTGGGGATCGGGTCGAGCACGCGCACCTCGGCGTGACTCGAGCCGAACCGCCAGTCGTGCTTGATCAGCGCGTCGCGCGTCCCCATCACGGCCAGCGGCAGGATCGGTACACCGGCCTTGATCGCCACCTTGAAGGCGCCGTCCTTGAACTCGCCCAGCTCACCGTCGGCCGAACGTGTGCCCTCGGGGAACACCATCACCGACACGTCCTTGGTGAGCCGGTCCTCCATCTCGTCGAGCACCTTCACCGCCGACTTGCGGTCGCCCCGGTCGAGGCGGATGTCGCCGGCCATCCGCATCATCCACCCCACCAGCGGGTACTTGAAGAAGTCGCTCTTCGACAGCCACTTCATCTCGAAGGGCAGGTGCGAGATCAGCAAGATGTCGACGAAGCTCTCGTGGTTGGCCACCACCATGTACGGGCGACGCGGGTCGTCAGGCACCGTGCCCGTCACCGAGAACTTCCACAGCGGGTTGAGTCGCTGGTGGATAACGGCCAGCTGGCGGAACGCGAACCCGGCCCGGTACAGGCCCGGGTCGCGCCGGCGGGTCAGCAGCCACACCACGAACACGCGGGGCAGCGTGACGATCACGCTGAGCCCGAGCGCCAGCCACGCCCACACCGATACGACGGTGCGACCCGGGAACTTCAGCAGGAGTTGCGGCACGTCGAGCGAGTGTAGGTAGGTGGGCGTCGCAGCAGCGACCGCACTCGGGCCTCGATCCGTTCGGCGGGGAGCAAGGCGAGGTAGGCGACACCGGTCAGTTGGTACGGGAACGAGATCGCCATCACGGCCAGCACGCCAACGTGGAACGCCCACGCGGCGACCACCCAGGGCACGGCGACCCGCCGGACGAGCACCGCCAGCGGGGCGCCAAGCTCGACCAGCAGCGTGGCTGCGGCGATCGGCGGCCACACCCACCCCACGCCGGCCAGCGCGCCGCCGACCGGCGAGTAGGGGTCGTCGAGCAGCAGCTTGCGGAGGTTGTCGATGGCGACCCAGTTGCGCAGCACGTCGCCGCTCACCCAGTCGAACCCCGACATGCGCAGCTTGGCGACGCCGGCGACGACGTACGTGACCGCGGTGACGGCACCCAGCATGCCGATCGCCCACCGCGCACCCCACACCCGGTCGGCCGACGGGCGGGCGGTGGCGACCGCGTAGGCGGCGAGCACCAGCAGATGCAGCACCAGCAGATGCTCGGTGTGGAACACCTGCCCGAACGAACTGGTGAGCGTGGCGATCAGCAGCATGCCGACCGCGGCCACCGGTGCCGCCACCGCCACATACCGGCCGACCGTGGCCAGCACTGCGGCGGCGAGCGTGACGGTGGCGACCGTCATGACGACCAGCCGGCCCGGCTGCCAGTCCATCAGCGTCAGCAGCCCGACCGGCTCGAACCGGCGCTCGGGCAGCCCGGCGACGTTCCACACGTACCGGGCCCGCACCACCAGCCAGGCGGCGGCATAGCCGAACGTGACGGTGCGTACCAGCACCATCCGGCGCGCCAGCGCAGCGTCGATTGCGCTGCCGGTCATGGCGCGGCACCCGCCTCGCAAGCGGCGTGGACCTCGCGCTCGATCGGCCGCTCGTCGCCGTCGAACCAGGCGATCGCGTCGTAGGTGGCGGTGACGACCTCGATCGTGCCTGGTTCGGCCAGTGCGGCCGCGATCTCGGCGCACAGTTCGGCGGCGGTGCCCTCGCGGACCGCCTGGCTGACGGTCATCGCCGCCTGCATCGGCTGGTCGGTGCCGCTGATCTCGCGGGGGTCGAGCCGGCGTTCGCCGTGGTCCGCATCGTGCAGTACCACGACCGGGAACCGATTGACGCTCGGCCGTGGCCGGGCGAACATCGGATAGTTCGACACCGGCAAGCTGTCGGTGGATGACGGGTCGACCGCCGGCCACGCCAACACCGCGATCGCCGCCGCACCTGCCCCAACCGCAACCCTGCGCGCCCAGGCGGTCATCTGCGTCACCCTAGGTTGTTGTGCTGGTCCTTTGGTCGGGGTCCGGACGTCGACTACGGGGCGAGGTTGAGTGCCTCGCGGACGGCGGCGTGTAGAGCGTCGTCGACGATCACGGCGTCGGAACGGTCGACCGTCGTCATCTTGCCTCCGGCATCGCCCAGGTAGGCCTCGAAGCGCAACATCGTTCCTTGGTCGTCGAGCCAGTAGCGGGTTCGCGCGCCACCCCCGGGGGCCGATGAGGAGGGGTCGCCGGGGCCGGCGAGCACGATCACCGCGGTGTCGCCAATGCGGTCGCGTCGCAGGAACTGTGCCGAGCCCTGCTGGAGGAGCTGTGGGTTCTCCGGTCGATCGGACCCAAGGTTCAGGGTGAGCAGCATGGTGAGATCGCGCCGCGACTCGCTCCCAAGCGCCTGGCGGAACCAGTGGTCGCGTATCGGAACCTGAGCGTCGTCGGCAGCGACGCCGACCACGTGGTTCGGGTCCCAACCGATGAGGCCGTGTTCCAGCACCGGGCCCTCATCGCCGCGTTCGCGGCTCTCGAACCTGCCGTAGGCGTAGTGCTCCTCGAAGTTCACGACGACGTCGAGCAGGAGCCGGGGCGACCCGGGGATGTCGATTTCGAAGCCGACCTCCCGTTCGCGAACGTTTTGGACTCGGGTGGACGCCAACAACGCGGCCTCGTCGGCGGTCAGTGGACGCGCCTGGTCGGACTCGCCCCCGCATCCGCCCGCGATCATGGCGAACGCGCCGACGGCGCCGACCCACCGTGTGGGCCGGCGCCGCCGTTGGCGGTTCCTCACCAAGTTCCCGCGCTCACAGGATCGCGGCACGTCGTGGTGGTGACGGCCGTCGTCTGCGAATCACCTCACGCGAGGCGCCGCCGGGCGGCAGCCACCAGCGCGAAGCCGCCGAGCAGCGCCACGAGGCCCGTCCACATCAGCGCCGCACCGTTCGACCCGGTGTCGGGCAGCACTCCGCCAGGTGTCGACGTAGGTGGCGTCAGCGGCGTGGTGATCGGCGGGCCGACCGCGATCGTCGTCGTCGTCGAGGTGGTGGTCGCCAGAGGTGTGGTGCGGGCATGGAACGGGTCGTCGTCGGTGAGCTCCTCCCCGGTGGGGGCGACGGCGACGACTGCCACGTTGTCGGCGTGGGGTGCGGCGCCGGCCTGCATCGTCAGTTCACCGGTGCAGGTGAACGTCACCCCTGGTAGCCATTGGGCGGGGTTGTTCCCGGCGTGCGACGCGGCCCACACGACTGCCCCGGCGTTGCTAGCGGCGACGACGCTGCCGTCGGGGAAGGTGCACGACAAGTCGGTCATCGGTGGCCCGGCGATCAGCGTGTCGGTGACCGTCACGCGCGTCAGCGGGGCGTTGCCCGAATTGGTCACCGGGATCTCGACCGTGCGGGTCTCGCCCGGCTGGAAGACCACCGCTTGCCCGGCCGTGTCGGCCTCGGCCCCCGATGCTTGGTCGCGCTTGGTGATCTCGAGCGCCGGGGTGTAGCTGGTCGCCGCGTGGTACCGGTCTTCGTCGCCGACGGTGGCCGTACCCGGTACCGGTTCGCCGGTCAGCGGGTCGGCCGGCAGCGCGGTCACCGATGCGGAGTTGGCGTGGGTCTGGCCGGCTTGCAGCGTGAGCGTGCCGTTGCAGCGGAACGAATCGCCGGGAAGCAGCGGCCCCGCCCACGTCGTTCCCGAGCCGGGCCCACCCAGCGGGGCGAAGTTGCAGGACAGGCCGGTCACCGCCGGGGCAGTGTGGGTCAGGTCGGCGACGCTCACGTCGGCGAGTGGCAGCCCACCAGTGTTGGTCACGATGATTCCGACAGGCTGTGGCCCGGTCGACCCGGAGTTGTTGACCGGGTAGACGACGGCTTGATCGGGCGTGTCGGCATCGACGGCCGGTGGCCAACTGCCCGGCGTGGGTCCGTCGTAGGAGCCGTTGACCGGATCGGCGCCGTCAACGGGGTCGGCAGGCGGTGTTGCGCGCCCGTCGAACTTGACGAGGTCGATCCCTGGCTGCAACGGAGCGAACCCGAAGTCGTGTGTGTGGTCGACGTCGCCGGGCTGACCGACCGTGATCGCGATCTCGGAGAAGCCTCCGACCACCACACCGTCGGAGTCGACGCGATCGTCGCCTTGGTTGGCCGCCGTCGGTTGCCAGGTCGCTGGGTCGAGCGGGCCACCGGGCTCGTAGTCGGTGGGCTCGTCGAGGCGGATCACGTAGTTGGTGCCGTAGTCGATGTCGTCGTTGACGGTGTCGAAGTAGTACTCGCCGCGGTCGTTGGTGACGGTGGTCGCGACCAGGTTGCCCTCGGCGTCGTACAGGTTGACCGTGACGCCGGGGGCGGGGCCTTCGCCGGGGTCCTGGATGCCGTCGCCGTCGGCGTCGTACCAGATCCGGTTGCCGATCTGGACGGGTGCCAGGTCGCACAGCACCTCGATGTCGGCCAGCCCGGCGCCCTTCTGGAAGCTGTCGGCGCCCGCGATCCGGTTGCCGCCGTTGTTCTCGCCGGGTCGTGAGTGCTGGCTGCGTTCCCCGGCGACCTCGTTGGGGTCGAACGACAAGAACTCGTCGGGGTCGGGGCCGGTGCTGTCGCCGATCGTCTCGACGCCGGTGCCGGTGAAGCGGTCGACCCGGGCGTAGCCGCCGGTCTCGAACTGACCGTTTGCATCGACGAAGTTGGCGACGATGCCGCGTTCGCCGCGGCTGAGCGCGATGCCGGCGTAGGCGGACTCGGGGTGGCCCGAGCCCGGCCCGCCGTAGGCGCCGGCGTCGCCGGTGAAGAACTCACCGGTGATCTCGCCGAGTGGGACGGCATCGATGCCGCAAGCACCGTTGAAGTCGAGCACGAACATCCCCTGCTCGTCGGGGCAGGCCTTGTTGACGTCGCCGCTGACGGAGGGCTTGGACAGGCCGAGGTAGGCATCCGTGTCGGGGTCGAAGTTCGGCGAGTTCACGCCGAGTTGTTGATCGGAGTAGATGTCGCGGAAGGCCACCACCAGATCACCGTTGTTCTCGATCACGATGTCGAGCAGCAGCGGCCGCGGGTTGTTGACCCACCCGGTGGTGTTCGTGCAGTCGAACGCGACTCCCCACGGGTACCAGTAGTCGCCCCTCGGATTCTCGTCGTCGGCAGGATCGCAGGGCATGCCGTTGAACTGGCGCTTGATGTGCATCGGCTGGTCCATGACCGTGCCGGTCTGCGTGTAGGTCTCGGCGTCGAAGGTCAGCACGATCGCCCGCAGGTCGTCCTGGTCGCCGGTCGATTCGGCCGAGCACACGCCGCCGACGTACAGCACGCCGTGACGTTCGCCGAGCGCAGCCGGCCGCCAGTCGTCAACGTCGGCACATCCTTCGTACGCCGACGACAGGTCGACCGTGTGCAGCGGGTCGCCCATCGTGGCCGCCGTGGCGTCGTACACGTACAAGGTGCGATTGTTCAGGTTGATGACTTGGAGGTGGTCGCCGTCCTCGCTGATGTCGAGGTCGCCGAGGCTCTCCTTGCCGACCGCGTAGTTGAAGTCCCAGTCGAAGCGGTCGTCTTCGAGGAAGCTGTGCGGGGTCGTGCCGGCATCAGGAACGACGCCCCACAGGCTGGTGGTGCCGGTGTCGCGGTCGGTGACGTAGATCGCGCCCTGCCCGCCCGGCCCGTAGGCGATCGCGCGCTTGGCGTAGGCGCCCGAGAAGATCCGCCGATCGACCTTGTGGTAGCCGATGCCGTACACCGAACCGGTGTCGGCGAGCGTCGCCAGGTTGGTGACACCGACGTTGGTGCCGCGGCCCCGGTACGGCGCGGTGAACAAGGTCGGACGGGTGTCGTCGGTGTTGAGGTTGCCGTTGTTGAGGTAGATGCTCTGCTGGCAGGCATTGACGATCAACGGGTTCGACTGGCAGAACTCGTCCGGGATCATGAACCCGACCGTGACCGTGACGTCGGTGTCGTCGGCCACGTCGACGAACTCCTCGGTCGACGACAGTCGGGTCGCCGACGGTGTGTCGGTCGGGTCGGCTTCGGACGCAACCGACGGCCGGTACAACTCGGGGTCGGGGTTGTCGACCTCGACCCGATACTGGCCGCCCGTGAGCGCCAGCGTCGCGACGTCGAACACCGCCAGGCCGTCGACATCGGTAGTCGTCGTGAACGCGCCGCCGGAATCATCGACGAGCCGTACTGTGACGCCCTCCATCCCGGGTTCGACCAGGGTGTCCCACTCGCCGTCCCCGTTGAACTCTTGGACCACCCGGACCGTGACCGACCCGTCGCCCGGGGCTGCCAAGGTGGACGTCCCGGAACTGGTCGCGATCGGCACGACCAGGGCCGCCCCGACGATCCACCTTCCGAGTGTCCAGCGACGAACCGAACCCCAACCTCGGTCTGTGTCCATGTTGCCCATCCCTCTCCATGTCCAACTCCGCCGTGGCGCTCGTCGCGCCACGCTCCGCCGTCAACGCATCGCGCTGTGTGGCGAGGGTAGTGACGGTGCGTCGGGGCCGCTATCAGAATCCGGCACAACCCGAACACTCGCGTCAGGTCTGCCAGGTCGCCTCGACGAGCACTTGTTCGCCGACGATCTGCCGATTGACCTTGCAGCGATCCGACAGGTGTGGAACGGCCGGCCCGGCCGGTGCCACGTCGGCCGGGCCGACGACGAACAGGGTCGGTGCGCCCTCGTGTTCGAGGAGGCTCACCACCAGGCTCGACTCGGGCACGGCAGTGGCCAGGCAGGCCAACACGACCCTTCCGAAGGCTTCGGCCATGTCTGGATCGAGGGAGGGAAGTTCTGTCGCCCGGAGGCTGAGTTGCACCGATCGCGCACGTGCCTCGACCAACGCCAGCGCGAACCACCAACTCATCAGCGCTCCATCTGAGGCCACCGAGATCAACTGGCGCAGGTAGCGTTCCTGCTCGCGGCATCGGCGGCGCACGTCGAGCGCGGTGGGGTCGGCGGACCCATCGGCGATCTCGCGGAGCAGTTGCAGCGACTCGTGGAGGCCAGCCGCGTTCCAGCGGTTGCGCGTCACCGATCCCGCGCGGCGGGCCACGAGCTCGAACCGCAGGTGCACCGTACGTTCCCAGTCGTCGCGCAGCCGGTTGCCGATGTACCCGAACCCGGCGTACAGGATCAACCAGGCGACGATGATGGCCAGGGCGGGTGAGAACGCGATCGCGATCATGGCGATGTCGGCGGGCTGCCGTGCTGCCACGGTCAGCACTGCTGCCGCACACAGGGCGATCGCGATCGCGAACGGCCGATAGGTCCGCGAGTTGACCAGCAGCACGACCGACAGCGGCGTCGTACCCGCCCCCTGGAACAGGTACGCGTCGCTGCGCCCGAACTCGATCGCAGCGAGCGCGAGCACCGGGGCCACGGGTGCGACCACGATCACCAGCGCCGTCAACCAACCCGGCAACGGCCGATCGTGGCGGCAGGTGAGCCAACACAGCGCGCACACGCAGCCGACGAGCAACAGCATGAGGTGCGCGAGCGTGAACTCGCCGCCCCGATGCACCGTCTCGGTGACGAGGCCGGACCCGACGATCACCACCCCCCACGTCCAGCACATCCGGCGGCGCAAGCCCCGCACCACCGCGGTAGCCGGCTCGACGTCGAGGTGATCGCCGACTTCGGCCGTGTCGCCGAGCCGGTAACGAAGCGTCAGCCGCGTGCCCTTCCCGGGCGACGTGTCCAGGGTTGCCCGTATCCCGTGGCGTGCAGCCCGCGCGAAGAAGGACTCGGCAAGGCCGCGTCCCTGTGGTACCACGCCGTCGAACCCGACTCCGTGGTCGCTGACCGCGACCACGAACTCGTCTCCGCCGCGACGGACGTCGAGGTCGACCCAGGCGACCCCGGCGTGCTTGGTGGCGTTCCTGAGCGCCTCGAGGACGCAACCCTGCAACGCCATCGCGACCTCACTCGGAAGTAGCGCTGCATACCGCCTGAGCTCGTCACCCGCCAAACCGGAACGGTGCACGTCGACCAGCCCCGGGCCGAAGTCGAACAGGCCCGCCGCACCACCGCGGTCGGTCCCGGTGCTCATGAGCAGTTCGACTCGGGCGATGTCCGCCTGGCACATCGCCCGCACGAGGGTCGCGCTGTGCCGTTGCGCCCCGTCGGCCGCGAGCGCGCCGAGCGTGTTGACGACGGTGTCGTGGAGCACCCGCGCGTCCTCGGTGGCAGCGTCGTGCGCGGCCCGCGCCCGCACGACCTGTTCCGCCTCGAGCTCGGCATCGGCGTGGGCGCGATCGGCGCGGCTCGCGAACCTGCGCAGAGCGTGGATGATCGACAACGCGACGACGCACATCGCCGGGCTCGTGCTCGCCACGGCGATCAGGAGCCGGGGGCTCCACTCGGGGTGCGCCACCTCGATGCAGATGCAGATCCCGATCGTGCTGAGCCCGCACCAGACGACCGGCCAGCGACCGTGGAAGACGAGGATCGGCATCGCCAGCGTCAGGGCCGCGAAGGCGAACGCCAGGGCCACCAGTGGTTCCGCGGTGGTGCTCGAGACCGCGAAGTCGTAGCCGAGCAGCGCATGGAGGCCGGCCACGAAGAACGCCGAGTGGGCGCGGCCGACCAGCACGGCCACGCCGAGTGAACCCAGGAGCAGGTGCAGCCCCACCGCCAGCGCGGCAGGCCCGTTGACGTCGGACGCGAGCACGGCGCCGGCGAACGCCAACTGAGCCGCGGCCGCGCTGCCGACCTGGGTTGTTCGCATGACCTCGTCGACGGTCCGCGCTGCCCAGGGGCCACTGTGCGCTGACGAACTCACTCGGGGTCAGTCTGACAGGCCGAGTGATGGGTGTGCTCAAGCCGCCGCGAACGGCGCCCGCCGGCAGGGTGCGAGCGGGGAGGTCCCGGCGCCCGGTGGCTTGCCGTAGCGTGGCCTGCCGAGTCGCAACACATCGAGTCCTGCCATGACCCACCGCCCTCTTACCAACCAGCGCAGTTTCGGGGAGGTGCGGGCGTCGGTCGAGCGCCGCGTCGCGGTGGTCGAGGATCACCTCCTGCAGCGAAACAACACCGTCGCCCTGCTGGCGGCCCAGCGCGATCTTCGGGTGGTCTTCGCCGGCGAGACGCTTCCGGACCTCGTCGTGTGGCTCGCCGGGGCACGACCGGAGGAGCGGCCCCACCTGACGTTGCTCGACCTGATGGTCGACCGCCGTCCGAATGCCGACCCGGCCGTCGTCGAGCGGCTGATCGCCAACGGCGTGCGCGTGCTCGTGTTCTCGGCGATGGCGTCCCCAGCGCTGGTGCGTCAGATGATGCGAGTCGGCGTGAGTGGGGTCGTCGGCAAGCGCGACTCGGAAGCCGACATCCTCGCCGCGGTGCGGACCGTCCTGGGCGGCGGAGCGTGGACGACGTCGGAGTTGGCGGCCGTGATTGCCACCGACCCGAGGCGTCCGAAGCTCAGCGTCCAGGAAGAACGCGCCCTCGTGCTGTACGCGTCGGGGCTGACGATGGAAGCGACCGCGGCCGCGATCGGCGTGCAGCGCGACACGGCCAAGAAGTACATCGAGCGAGTCAAGGACAAGTACTTGGCTGCCGGCCGGCCATTGCGGTCGAAACTCGATCTCCATCGAGTGGTCGACGAGGACGGTTGGAACAGTTGAGGTCCCGGGCCATGCCTGTACACCGCCAAGCGGAGCGATGAGGCCCGCTGATCGGACTAGATCAGCGGGCCTCTCGCTCGCATCAGACGACCAAGATCAGTCGGTGCGCCGCCTCACGAATGGGGTGATCAACCCCAGTCCGACGGCGACGAGCAACGACGCCACGATGGTTGTGGTGACCGCAGACCACGAACCCGTCTGGGGCAGTTCGCCGGCGAGAACCGGGGCTGTCGTCGTCGTGGTCGTGGTCGTCGGCCCGGGCACTCCTCCAGCGAGCGCCGCGACGCACGCTGCAGTCAACTGGACGAGCACGGTGTCGGGCTGGGCGGCCTGCACCGGCGTCGAGCGGATTCCAATCGGCCCCGGGGGCCCAGGAGGGCCCTGTTCCCCAGCCGGGCCTTGCGGGCCTTGGGGGCCCTCGGGGCCAGGGTCACCGTAGGGGCCCTGTGGGCCCATCGGTCCGTCAGGACCTTGAGGCCCCTGTTCGCCCTGTGGCCCCTGAGGACCCACCGGCCCACTATCGCCCTGTGGCCCCTCAGGTCCCTCCGGTCCAGCCGGCCCCGGCGGCCCGGGACGGCCATCCGATCCAACCTCACCCTGAGGGCCAGCCTCCCCCTGCGGGCCATCGGGACCTTGCGGCCCCCGAGGGCCTTGTGGGCCGGGATCGCCAATCAGCACGACCTCGCACTCAGGCTCGCATTCGCCCGGAGCGGCCTGTGTCGGCGCCGTGCGGAATCCAGCCGGTCCCGGAGGTCCCGGAGGTCCCTGGGGACCCTGCTCGCCCTGCGGACCCTCGGGGCCGGGATCACCGTCTAGGCCGGCCTCACCCGCCTGGCCGTCTGCACCGGCAGGACCCTGCGGGCCGGTCTCGCCCTGAGGACCCCCTGGCCCCTGAGGACCTTGGGGACCCGGAGGTCCCTGGGGGCCGGTCTCCCCCTGCGGGCCTACCGGACCCTGTGCACCGGTCTCACCAGCCGGACCGGGGTCGCCTGCCGGACCGGGGTCGCCGTCAGGACCCTGCGGACCAGCAGGGCCTTCGATGCCTGGGATCAGGGTGACGCACACGCCGACGGACTCGCAGTCAGGTGCATCACCGGCGGTACGCGGAGCTGAACGGAATCCGGCCGGCCCGGGAGGCCCGGGGGGTCCAGGAGGACCCTGCTCGCCAACCGGCCCCTGCGGGCCCTGTGGCCCAACGCCCCCCGGGGGCCCGATAGGCCCCGGATCACCCATCTCGCCTGAGGGGCCCGCGTCGCCCTGCGGACCCTGCGGACCCTCGGGACCAGTTTCACCTGAACCGCCCTGTGGCCCCTCGGGGCCAACCGGACCCTGCGGGCCGTCAGGACCCTGCTCGCCATCCTCACCAGCGGCGCCCTGCGGGCCCGCGGGGCCGGGGCCGCCCGCCGGGCCAACCGGACCCTGCGGGCCGTCAGGTGGTGCTGGGGCGAGGCACTCGATCGGCGCGGAACCATCGCTGCCCTGGAGGGCGGACGCGCTCGACGCCAGCGCCAACGCAGCGATGACTCCTGTCAACGCCAGGCTCACGGTGGTTCGAAACCGAGATCTCCTGAAGGAAGGTAAGACGTACATGGAACGATCCTTGCATATAAGAACTATGTGCTGCGAGGTTCTCCTCGCCAACGCAGAAATCTTCGATGGTCGTTCCGTTGAAATAGAAAGACATGACCCCCGAACGGGGGTCAATATGGACCCCCATTCGGAGGTCAAATGAGATGGATGGAGGCAATGGTGTTGGCAGCGAATAGGTCGATGATTAGCTTCCGACGGAAATCTCGACAGGAGGGATGGGGCCTATCGACGCGCCGAGTTTTGCCGACCGGCCACCACATGGCGCAGGCGTCCTTCGTGAATCACGAGTCGCGTCCAGTTGGTTTACGGCGACGATGATCTCCCGCGACCTGACGCATGGGGCCGAGTGCATCCGCGGTGGTGGCCGCGCCCTGTTGGGTGTTCATCTCGGGGGCGTCATGTCACACCTGTCGACCACCACCGATGGTGTGCGCACGAGCTTCGGGCCGGCCGCTCCGGGACAGTTGTGGTTCGTCCCGCCGGACAGTTCGTTGCGAGCGGTTGCCCGGGGCCAGGTGGTCGACTACCTCGTGATCGAGTTCGATCTGGAGCGGGTGACCGGGCATCGGTCGCACGTGCCCGCTGCCGCCGCCGGATTCGGCAACGAGCAGGTGCTCGAGATCGCGTTGCGCTATCGAGCCGCGCTGGTGCTGGGCGCCGACCCGCCCGTGTTCGACGGCCTGACCACAACGCTGTGCGAGCGTTTCATCGCCCTCGATGAGCGCAGCACGTTCCGCCATCGCGAGCAGGCAGGCAGGGCGTTCGGGCATTCCGACGCCGAAACCCTCGAGCACTACGTGAACGACAACCTCGCCGGGGACGTCTCGATCGACTCGCTCGCAGCTGTCGTCGGCATGTCTCCGCGATTGTTCCGGACGGTGTTCAAGAACACCTTCGGCCGTACTCCGGCTCAGTACGTCATCGATCAGCGTGTACGGCGGGCGCAGTGGCTGATGCGCACGTCGGATGAGCAACTCAGTTCGCTCGCTGCGCGACTGGGCTTCAGTTCGCACAGCCACTTCGGCGACGTCTATCGACGGCGTGTGGGCGAGTCTCCCCGCGGCTATCGGCGGTTGGTACGCAGCCTTGCCAGATGACGGGTCGAGCGCACCGAACCGCATCCCCCGCCGATTCGTTGACCCTATGCCGAGACTCCGTGACCTGCTCCGCCCGTTGGTAGCCGACATTCATCTCGACGCCGACGGGTGGGCATCGCAGACGTTGACGACGTCCCTCCGCCGTACGGTACTCGTGGCGGTGGCCGGATGGCAGGCCGTGATGCTGTTCGCCGTGGTGGGGTCGCTCGGCGTCGCGCCCTGGCTGGTCGCCGGGCACGGTGCCATGATCGTGTACGCGATCGCTGCGCTGCGTTATCCGCTCCCGGCGTGGTTGCTCCCCATTGGCCAAGGCGCTCTGGCGGTTGGTGCATTTCAGGCGAGTGGCGACATCGACTCGGTCGTGACGCTCGCCGCCTGCTGGCAGATCAACTTCGCCGGTTGTGCGGCGGGGCTGCTCGTCCTGCACCGTTCCGTGGTGCCGGCGGTCGTCGGCGGGTCGATCGTGGTCGCCGGTCTCACCGCCGGGTTGCTCCCGGACTGGGGATTGGATCTGCCGGTTTCGATCGTGGTCACGCAAACCTCGATCATCGCCGCACTCCGGATCGGGCTGCCCTCGTTGCTGCACCTCGCGCAGCGGGCCGAACTCGAAGAGGCGAGTGCTGCCGAGGCAGCCCTTCGTACCGAGATCGTCCATCGGGTGAGCAAGCAGGTCGCCGAAGAATCCCGAACGTTGCACGACACGGCCATCAACACCCTCGCCGCGATCTCGGTCGGGGGTGCCGCGATCTCGGATCACGGCGAGGTGCAGCGACAGTGTGCTCGCGATGTCGCGGTGCTGCGGACACTTCGCGGAGAACGCGCTCGCGACACGAGTCCACGCCTGGCCGAGGCGTTGTTCGAACCTCGTGGTCTCCCGGTGCAGCGCAGTGGCCTCGACGACGCTGCGCTGCGACGGATCGAGGCGGAGATGGACCCGGTGCGCGTGCGTGCGGTCATCGGCTGCGTCCGGGAAGCCGTCACGAACGCGCTCAAGCATGCCGGTGTCGAACAAGTCGGCATCACGGCAACGACGACCGGTGAGTGCCTCGTCGTGGTGGTGGAAGACGCGGGGCGTGGCTTCGATCCGCAGGTCGCGTCTGGGCGCGGGGTGACGAACTCGATCATTGCCCGAGCGGCCGACGCCGGTGTGGCCGCGCGAGTCGAGAGCGCCCCGGGGCGCGGCACCCGGGTCGAGGTCGCCGCTCCCATCCGTGGCCCCGAGCGACCGGCACCCGAGCTGACGTCGGCGTTCGTCGACCCCGATCAGATCGCTTCGGCGCTGCACCGGCGGGCGGGTTTGCTGTGGGCCACCGGCGCCACGGCCGTCAGCACGGTGCTGGCGGCTGCCGGGAGTACGAACCATCACCTTGCCCTGTTCCCCATGATCGCGGTGATGGCGCTGGCAACGACCACGTCGTACCTGACCCGCGCACGCCGCCTTACCGGCTGGGGGGCGGGCGCCGTGACGGCGGCAACGGTGATCGTGTTCGTGCTGTCGGCCGCGGCAACGGCGTTCGGCACGCGCGGGGCTGCGCACTGGCATGCGCTCGCAGCTACCGCGCCGTTCGTGTTGTTGCTGTCGCACCGGCCACCGCTTCGATGGGTGGCGGCTGCGGCCGCCGTCTGGGCGGCGGCCATCGCGGCGGTGGCGGTCCACGCCGGTACGTCGTCACTCAACAGCGCCGGGGTGGTTGTCGTGGCCGGCCTCGTCGGGCTGGGTTTCACGGCGGCGTTGTGGCAGTTCCAAGCACTCGTGTCGTCGCTGGGGGCGCAAGCGGCCACGGCGCAACGACGAGCACTGGCAGCGACGATCGCCGCCGACGCAGAAGTCGAAACGCAGGCGACCTACCGACGCTGGCTCGACGCCGGTCTCGACGACGCGATCGACCTGCTCGGTAGCGTCGCGACCGGCGTTCGGTCTCTGACCGACCCGGAGACCAGGCGGTTGTGCGACGACGAGGAGTCGTACCTGCGACAACTCGTGTTGATCAGCCCGGAGCTGGTGCATCTCGGGAGCGCCATGATGTCGACGTTGGGCGAGGCGCGCTCACGCCGGCTTCATTTCCGGCTCAGACTGGGTGCGAGAGACACTGCTGACGCGCACACGGCGCTGCGAATCGGCGGCGAGGTGATGCGCGCGTTGGCGGCCGTTCCGGCGGGAAGCGTCGTCTCGGCATCGGTCTTCCCGGTCGAGCGCGGCCTCCAGTTGACGATCAGCGGTACCGGTGCCCAAGGTGGGCGAGATCTTGGCGAGACCGATGCGGAGCACCCCGATTGGCCGGATCGGTCCGGTGATCGGCCGGGTCTGATTCAAATGCACTTCGCCGTCCCCACCGTATCTCACCAGACGACTATCGGCCGATACCAGCCGTTCGGCAACGGGATCGGCCGTGCTCGGTCGGCGTTCGACGGCATGGCTGCGAACGCGGAAAGGGAACCATGACGAACTCCAACGGACCAGACCGGGCCTACCGAATTGCCGTCGTCGAAGACCACCTGCTCCAGCGCAGGCGAACCGAAGAGCTGATCCGGTCGCAGAGCGACTTCACGATCGTGTTCAGCGGTGAAACCGTCCCCGAATTCGTGGAGTGGTTGCGTCACCACTCCGCCGGTGGGTACCCGCACCTGCTCGTACTCGACCTGCTTGTCGAGCGGCAACCCAGTGTCGATGTCGCAGTGGTGAGGGCGCTGATCCAAGCGGGCGTCCGCATCGTGGTGCTCTCGGCACTCGCGTCTCCGCCGCTGGTGCGCCAGATCGTGCAGGCCGGCGTGAGCGCGATCGTCGGCAAACGCGACAGCGAACTCGACATCTTGGACGCGATCCGTGCGGCCCTCCGTGGGCAGGAATGGATGACCGAGGAGCTCGCGGTCGTGATTGCCGGCGACCCTGAGCGTCCCAAACTCAGCGGTCAGGAGGAACGCGCGCTGATCCTGTACGCATCGGGCCTGACGGTCGCCCAGATCGCCGCCGAGATGTACATCCGACCGGACACGGCGAAGCAATACCTCGACCGGGTCAAGGCGAAGTACACCGCCGCGGGGGTTCCGGTCCGCACCAAGCTCGATCTCGCCAGGATCGCGTGGACCCACGGCTACGCCGACCCCACGCTGCCACCCAATGACCCCTGAACGGCGGTCGTCCTGGCACCAAAATGACCCCTTTCCAGGGGTCATTTTGATGCGTATACGGTAGGCGAAGGAGACCACAAAGCTATGTTCGGCGGGTCGGATTGGGCTGGACATGGAATGTCGACGTAGACCAGCAATCACCTGATAGGCGGGAGATGTTATGAGAAGGCATTTGACCGGACTGGTCGTGTGTGCGGCCGTTGCGAGCGGCATCACGATCAGCGGGGCAGGCACCGCCGAGGCCGAGCCCTCCGATGGCACGATTACGGTCACGGTCGTGAGGGACCGCGACTTCGACAACGTCCGCGACGCCGATGATCCGCCGCTCGAGAACGTCGTCGTCCGAATCTCCGACGTGGACGGCACCACGATCACGTTGAACACGGACGCCGCAGGTGTCGCCACGTTGGCGCCCGCCGACAACACCCTCGTCGGTGGCCGCTATCGCGTCCAGGTCGTGAACCCGAACAGCGGCACCTACTCCGAGGCCCAGATCACGCCTGGCCACACCGAGCCCGAGTTCGCTCCTGCGGTGTCGTTCGTCGACGTGGGTGGCGGCGCGGACGTCGCAATCTCGGTCGGATACGTCGACCACACGGTGCTCGGTATCGACGGCGCCCGGATCTTCTCGGCGATCCAGCCCGACGACGTCTGGCTTCCCGACGACGCGACGCCCGAGGTCTACTCGATCGACTATGCGCTGGACGGTCCCGTCACACCGCTGACCACGAGGAGCACGCTCGGCGCTCTGTACGGGATCGGACTCGATACCGACAGGCACGAGATCTACGCGGGCGCCTACGCCAAGCGCGGATCGCTCTACGGCCCCGGCGGGCCCGGTGCGATCTACCGCGTTGACACCGCGACCGGTGCGTGGGAGCAGTACGTGACCGTCGCCGACGCCGGTGACACGGTTCACGACATCGGCCCACTCGACTCGGACGAGGGTCTGATCCACCACGATTTCGACTTTCGGACGGCTGTGGGCCGGGAGTCGTTGGGTGATGTCGAGGTCACCGACGACAACCGGTTCTTGACCGCGGTGAACATGCACACCGATTCGCTGGTGGTGTATCCGGTGCAGGCCGGGGTTGATCCGGCCCCGTTGCAGACTCTCGCGGTGGTGGCACCAGCCCCGTGCGCGAGCGACTGGGCGCCGATGGCGTTGGCCGAGCAGGGCGCGAACCTCTATGTGGGGGCGATCTGTGGTGCCGACCTCGAGACGTACGTCATCGAGTACGTCCGTGCCGCCGACGGCACGTTGAGCCCGACCGGCACCGTTCGCCAGGGCAACGTCGGCGATACGACACCACGAGCCGGGCAGAGTGGTCCCGCCGGACCAGCCCTGCTACATGCCGACTGTCGGGCGGTCGACTGGCGGCCATGGACCGACACCGTGCCGCAGTCGTGTGTCGACGCTGCGGTGACCACCCCTGTGCGGCCCCCGGGCGGCCGACAGTTCGTGGTGCCGCAGCCGATGTTCGGCGATCTCGAGTTCATCGACGACGGCGTGTTGGCGCTCAGCTTCCGCGACCGGGGCGGTGACTCCTACGGCGCCAGTCTCTACATCGGTGAGCAGACGGACGGCGACCCCGCGTACGCAGTGCTGATCGCGACCGGTGACCTGGTGGCGGTGAGCGCGACGGGAACCGACCTCGACTTCGTCGATCCGCTGTACGACTTCGACGATCAGGGCAACGTCCACAACCAGGCGGCTTACTCGGGCATCACGTCGGTGCCGGGCAGCGGCACGATCGTGTCCAACCACATGGACGCCGACAACTCGACCTGGAACAACGGTTTGCGGTCCTTCGACAACGAAGGCGGCTACGACAATGGCATCCCCGTCACCGCCGAATTCGGCAAGTCGATGGGGTTGGCCGACCTCGAAGCGCTGGTGATCGAGGCGACCCAACAGATTGGGAATCGAGTCTGGCTCGACCTCGATCAGGACGGCGTCCAGGGCCCCGACGAGCCCGCCATCGCTGGCGTTCAGGTCAGTCTCTACGACACCGACGGCAATCTGGTAGCGACCACCGAGACCGACGTCAACGGTGAGTACTACTTCCATACCGACGACGGATTGTTGCCCGACACCGACTACCAGATCCGTCTCGACCGTGAGGCCGACTACCTGCCCGGGGGGCCGCTCGCGGGCTACTCGCCAACCGTCGCCGATGCCGGCTCCGACGAAGACATCGACAGCGAGGGGGTTCCTGCCGCCGACGACTCGGGCCTGCCGCCGTACGTGGTCATGGCCGACATCACGACACCCGACGAGGGGATCAACGACCACTCGATCGATTTCGGTTTCGTGCCGGCACTCGTGTCGATCGGTAACTACGTGTGGGTCGACACCGATCGTGACGGTGTGCAAGATGCCGGGGAGCCCCCGGTACCGGGGGCGACCGTGCGGTTGCTCGATCCCGACGGCAACGAGGTCGCGGTCACCACGACCGACGCCAACGGGTACTACGTGTTCACGGATCTACCGGTGTCGACTGACTTCATCGTGGAGTTTCCGACCACCATCGAAGTCGGCGGACAGACCCACGTGCTCACGCAACCCAACCAAGGCGACGACGCGATCGACTCCGACGCCGACCCGGCAACTGGTCGTGTGTCGATCACCACACCGGCGACCGGCAACAACTCCGAGGTGCCCGGCGAGGCCGACGACCCGACCATCGATGCCGGGTTCGTGGCGCCGTCGGTGTCGGTGGGTGACTTCGTGTGGGTCGACACCGACCGAGACGGCATCCAGGACTCGGGCGAGCCGGGCATCCCGGGTGTGGTGTTGGTGTTGACCGGTCCGGACGGTGGGCCGGTGGTCGATGTGTTCGGGAACCCGGTCGGTCCGGTGACGACCGACGCCGACGGCAGGTATCTGTTCCCGAACCTGCCGGCTGGTGTTGCGTACACGGTGACGATCGATCAGGCCGCGTCGGCGGCGGCGTTGGCACCGTACGTCCCCACGACTGCTGGTGCCGGTTCGAACCCGGCGCGTGACTCGTCAACCGGTTCGGCCACGTCGGCGGTGTTGCCGAACAACGGCGATCACGACCCGACGCTCGACTTCGGGTTCGTGCTTCCTGAAACCCAGCCGCCGACGACGCCGGCACCGACCCCACCGGTGACCCCGCCGGTGACACCGACACCGACCACGGTGCCTCTGGCGGGTGAGTTGCCGGGTACCGGCGGCCAAGTCACCAAGATGCTCGGTCTCACGCTTCTGATGCTGACCCTGGGCGGAATCATCACGTTCGCGGCTCGGCGAGGCCGAGGGGTGGCCTGACGTTCCCGCTCGGTTTCACGGCCGAGCGACCCGTCTGGGCGGCGGTAGGAATCCCGCACCTGTCGCCGCCCGGACAACCCGGTCGCTGGCTGTCGGTACGGGTCAGGCTGGCGGCGGGACCGTCACGATGGTGCGCGAGGCATCGATCGTGGTGGTAAACGTGTCGAACCATCCCCGTTGGCCCAGCAACACTCCAAACGGCAGCCGCCAGTTGTCGCGCGCTCCGATCAGCGCAGTCCATTCGACTGGCGGCGCGTCGTCGCGCGGCGCCGCGAGAGTCACCGGTACGTGAAAGAGTGGGACCTCACCCCACCGGCCGCTCAGGTTCAGGGGCACACGCATCGCCGGAGTCGCGGCGTCGAGATCGACGCCACAGGCGCGAAGGAACACCGGGTCGGCGACGGTGAGCGGGGAGCCGGAGTCGACCACACCGAGATAGCGGTTGTCGGAGCCTCGCGGGGCGATCAGGACGCATGGCCGCAGTATCGGTGAGCCGTCCGGCAACGGTGGCTCACCGAGATCCTGATGGGCGTAGCTCCAACGCGCCCAGGACGCGGACTCGTCAGCCAAGTCCGACAAAGATCGGTTCGTCGAGGACCGGCACCCGGTGAATGACCACCTTGCGACCCGGCTGATGTTCCAGTGCCTGTAACAGGGCCTCGTGAGTCTCGGCCGCCTCGACGACCACGCCGCCACTCGGATCGACCGCTACCCACTTCCCTCGATACTTCTCCAGGTCGAGCACCGTCGATGACATCAGGCCCTTGAGCCTACTCGCGGGTGACCGCCACCCAAGGCCCGTGGGGGGCAAGCGCGGCGGGTCCAGCCGCTGACGACACGAAACCCACCGACTTGACGGCAGGGGCGGCACCAGCACCCGCGGTGTGGCCCGCTGGCACATCCGAGGTGAGGCCTCGGATGTGCCACCAGGTTGACGTCGTGGTGTTACCTCGAGGCGACCGGACGGTTCCGTCGACTGATCAGCACGAACGCCGCACCGGCCAGGACCAAGATGCTGGCGGCGGCCCCACCGGCCGGTGAACGCCCGGTATCCGGCAGTTGGGGCGTCGGCGGCACTGTTGGGGTGGTCGGCAGCGTGGGCAGGGTCGAGGGGGCCGGCACGGCCGTGGTCGTCGGGATGGTCGGGATAGTCGTGGTGGTCGTTGTGGTGGTGGTCGTAGACATTGGCACTGTCGGGATCTCGACGGTCGACGGCTCCGAGGCGACGGATCCCCCGGCCGGGTCGACCCCCGTGGCGACGGCCGTGTTCGTCAGGTCGTCGCCGCTCAGGTCGGCCGCGACCACTGTGTACTCAGCCGTGCACGTCACCGACTCACTTGGCGCCAGTTCCGTATCCGGGCACTCCGCCACGGGCGCCGTGCCCGCACCCGAGAACTCGGTCTCGCCCACGGCGACCTCCGACACGACCATGTTGCCCGTGTTCGTCACCAAGAACGCGTACTCGACGATCTGACCGACCTCGGTGATCTCTGCCGTGTCCGACGACTTCACCAGCGTCAGCGATGGCGCCGCGGGCTGAGCCGAGGTCGACGCCTCGTTGTTGGCCGGGTTCGGGTCGGCCTCGTTGCCGAGCACCGATGCGGTGTTGGTCAACTCGCCCCCGGCGGCACCCGCTGTGCCCTCGGCGGTGATGATGGTGGACGCTCCCGCGGCCAACGGGCCGACGACGCAGGTCATCTGTCCGGCGTCGATCGAGCAGCCGGCGGTCGGGGACGACACTCCGGTGAGGTTCGTCGGCAGTGTGTCGGTGAGCGTCGAGCCCGACGAGTTGCCTGGGCCGTTGTTGGTGAGGGTCAGCGTGTAGCTGATGGTGTCGCCGGTGGCGTAGGTGGTCGGGCCATCTTTGGCGAGCGCGAGGTCGACCGGCAGGCCAGGCGACGCGGCGCCGTCGTTGTTGCTCGACGCAGGGCCGGACATCTCGCCGACGAGCGTGAAGGTCGGCGTCGGGCCGGCCGCGTCGTCGATCTGGATCTGCTACACTTGGCCGGTCTGGTTGGCCGAGATTCCCAGGTTGCCGTTGCCGTAGATCCACCGGGCACCGAAGTCGGCACCGGGCAGGCCGAGGCCGCTCGGGAACGTCTCCGCGGCGCCGGTGGCAGGGTCGATGCGGTAGATGGTAGCGTCGGTGGCGTCGATCGTGGAGTAGACACCCCACAGGTACCCGTCCTTGAACACGATGTCGGACAGGTTGGGTATGTCCGCTGGCAACGTCAGGCGCGTGGACGTCTGCGCCGCTACATCCACGAGATCGATCACGCCGAGTTCGACCGAGTTGCGGACGAACAGCGTGTCCGCGTACGCACCTTCGCCGAAGGTCGCCTGGTTGTAGCCGTCGTGGAGCGGCGGGATCGGCAGGCCGACGTCTTCACCGAGGTCGGTGGCCTCCCCCTCCTGGCCGATGCGCACCAGGTGGTTGCCCTCCGGCCCGGCGAACCGGATGCCGTACAAGTAGTTGTCGGCCGTGTTGTAGGCGATCGCGTTGTAGCGGAATGGTGCCGGCCCACCCTCCGCCTCGAACGTCGCCCCGCCCGCGCTTTGCACCAGGATGCTGAGTTGTGTCGGGTTGCCCTGGGCGACGAAGACCGTCGGTGTCGCCGGGTCGAACGGATCACGCGGGGCAGCCCAGGCAGCACCCGGAGCGGCCATCGTGACGGCGACGGTCGCGGCAGCCGCCACCGCGATCGTGGCCGACCACCTCAGCGCGCCGCGGGGTACGGAACCCCCTCGGTCCGGAGATTTCCTCCGCCGCGTGAACGGGAGTTCGATCTGTTGCATGGTCGCCATCACTTTCCGTGGGGCGCCAAACACGATCGCATGACCCGACACGCCAGCACTGATGCACGCGCCCGACCGCAGCTTTCGCCATGGGACCACCACCTCGCTGTCAGTGGTGGCATTACAACAGGCCGCGGCGACGGCCAACAGACCCACATCGGGTACACCCGATGTGGGTGGGCGCGGGCGCGGCAGCGCCCGTCAGCAGTGTTGGGGGTGGACGAACAGGGCGGAACCGGCGCTGGACTGGGTGATCGCGTCGGCGGCGAGGATCACGGCGGCGGCGGTGTAGCTGGAATGTTCCTGGTCGGGGAACGTGACGTGCTGGGGGTACACGATGCCGGTGGCGTACGAGCCGTCGGCGTTGCGGTGGGCGCGGGTCCAGCGCAGCAGGTCGGTGGCGGTGGCCAGGTCGCCGATCGCCGCGTAAGCGAGCGCGGCTTCGGCCGTTTCGCTAGCGGTCACCCATGGTTCGTCGCTGACGCAGCGGATGCCGCGGCCTTCCATCGCGAACACCGGCCACCCGTCGGCGAGGCGGACCTTGGCGGTGTCGTGGCTGAGTGCCCCGGTGAGCGCCGGGTAGTACCAGTCCATCGCCCAGCGGGTCTTCGGCTCGAACACGTCGGGCCGCAGCTCGACCAGCCGGCACATCGTGTCGGCCGCCTCCACCCAGTCGGGCCGTGTCGAGCCGGTGTCGCAACCAACCGCCGCGCCGGCGCGCAGGGCGTGCTGGATCGAGCACGTGCCGGTCAGCAGGGCGTAGTCCCACGTGCGCACGTACGCCGCGTCCGCGTTGGTGGTGCCGTCGCCCGGGTCGGCGCATTCGACGGCCCACAGTGGCAAGCCGTCGGGGCGCCGCTGGGCGAGCACCCAGTCGAGCGCCCGCTCCACCACCGGCCACAGGTTGTCGACGAAGCTACGGTCGCTGGTGCACTTCCAATGGTGGAACACGCCGGTGGCGATGTAGGCGCACACGTTCGTGTCGAGCTTGGCGTCTTCCACCGAGTCGTCGGCTGCGTAGTAGTTGTGCCACGCGCCATCGGGGCGCTGGATGTCGGCCAGCCACTCGTAGGCGGCCTCGGCCTCGGCGTGCAGCCCGGCGACGTCGAGGGCCATTGCCGACTCGACGTGGTTCCACGGGTCGCAGTGGCCGCCGGGCCACCACGGGATCTTGCCCGACGGCTGCTGCAACGACGCCAGGTGCTCGGCCGAGGCGACGACCTCGTCGGCCGAAATCACCCCCGCCAGATCGGGCACACTCACGCCGTTGCTCCGGTCGTTGCCACCGGGTGTGACGGTTTGCGGGCGTAGAAGACGCTGCTCTTGCCGAGGACGGGGGACAGTACGCGCTCGGCGAGCTTGACGCTCTTCGGGCCGTTGACGATGTCCCACTCGAGAAACTTGCGGTACTTGGCGACTGCGGGGTGGTCGTCGTTGGCCGGGCCTACCGCGCATTTCAGCCACCAATACGGGCTGTGCAGGGCGTGCGCCCGGTGGTAGCCGTCGACCGCCAGGCCCGCCGCGGCGAGCTTGGCGCGCAGTTCGGTGCGGGTGTAGATCCGCACGTGCCCACCCGCCGACTTCGGCGCGTGGTACTCGTCGGACAGTTTCCAGTTGACCACCTCGGGCCCCCAGGCCGGCACGGTGGCGGCGAAGCGTCCGCCGGGCTTGAGCACGCGGGTCATCTCGGCGATCGCGGCAACGTCGTCCTGGATGTGCTCGAGCACCTCCGACGTGATGACGACGTCGAACGTGGCATCGGGGAACGGTAGCCGGGTGGCGTCGCCGCGGGCGGCTGCGGCCAGGTGCTGCTCGTCGATCTCGCCGGCCAGCACCATCGCCGCCAGCGTCGCCTGGGTCTGCACGACCTCGTCGGCTGCGTAGTCGAGGGCGACCACGTCGGCGCCGCGGCGGCCGCACTCGTAGACGTGGCGGCCGAACCCGGCCCCCACGTCGAGCACCAGGTCGCCGGCGCGCAAGCCCAGCTGGTCGAAACGGATGGTCAGCATCAGCCGGCGAGGCGCCCGTTGCGCTTCAGCTTGGCGACGTTGGCCGGCATCGCCAGCACCTCGCGGTACTGCTCGACGGTCTGCTCGGCGCAACGCTTCCACGTCCACCGCTCGATCACCCGCTGGCGTCCGGCCGCGCCCACGCGTGCGCGTGCGGCCGGGTCGGCGAGCGCGGCGCGGATCACCCGGGCCAGGTCGCCGACATCGCCCTTGCGGCAGCGGAAGACGGTGTCGCCGTCGGCGCCGGTGACCTCGGGCAGCGCCCCGCCGTCGGTGGCGACCAGCGGTGTGCCGGTGCACATCGCCTCGATCGCCGGGAGGCTGAACCCCTCGTACAGGCTGGGCACGACGGCCAGCTCGGCCTCGGAGTACAGCTCGACGATGCGTTCGTCGGGAACGCCCGACACGAACTGGATGTGCTCGGCCAGCCCGTACTGGTCGATCAGGTCCATCGACTTGCCCGGCTTGGGTCGGCCGATGATGGTGAGCGTGATCGGCAGCCCGTCGGCGCGCAGTTTGGCCATCGCCTCGATCAGGTAGCTCAGCCCCTTGAGAGCGACGTCGGCCGAGGCGGTGGTGATCAACCGGCCGGGGACGCGGGCGACACCGTCGACCGGCTGGAACAGGTCGGGGTCGACGCCCACCGGCACCAGCCGCATCTTGTCGAGCGGTACGCCCATGTCGGCGTGGATGTCGGCGATCGAGTTCTCGCTGACGACGACGATGCGGGGCAGCCCGCTGGCCACCTTGCCCTGCATCTTCACGAACGAGTACCAGCGGCCGACCGACCAGCGCTTGCGGCGGTTCGGCGCGTGCTCCATCTCGAGCTTGCGGTCCTGCGTGATGGGGTGGTGCAGGGTGGCGATCAGCGGCAGCTTCTGTTCCAGCTTGGCGATGCCGTAGCCGAGGCACTGGTTGTCGTGGACCAGGTCGAACTCGCCCACCCGCCGGGCGATCGCCGCGTTGGCCCGGGCGCTGAACGCCAGCGGCTCGGAGAACACGCCAGTGGAGAACTGGGCGACCTCGAGGAAGTCGTACCGCGTCTTGAACTCCCAGTAGGCGGGGAAGCGGCCCGGGTACTGGTCGTTGAACAGGTCGAGGCTGGGCAGCTTGGTGAGCGTCACCCGCGGGTCGAGCACCGGGTACGGCTGGCCGCCGAACACCTCGACGGAATGGCCGAGGTCGACCAGCGCCTTGGTGAGGTGTCGGGTGTACACGCCCTGGCCGCCGACGTGGGGCTTGCCGCGGTACGTGAGGTACGCCAGCGACAGCGGCGCGTCCGGGTCGAGCACGCTGCGGGGGGCCGATGGCATCCGGTCAAGTTACCGGCCGAATGTTACTGCTCAGTAACGCAGCGCAGCCGAAACGGCGGCGGCAGAAGGCAGCAGGCAATGTCTTACGGGACGTCGGCGCAGAACGCGGGCGTGCGGCTGGCGGTGGTGGTGCTCGTGAGGCCGTCCCCGTTCGTGACGGTGACCGAGGCGTTGAGTGGTGGCACCGTGGTGCCGACCGGCGGTGCCGCGATCAGGGCGTTGCCCACGCTTCCGTTGAACGCCAACGTCGCCGACGAGCTTCCCCACGTGACCTGGCCGGCGTAGCTGGCGATGCCGGTCTCGGGGTCGTTGGCTTCGACCTGCACGGTCACGACGGCGCGGCACGGGTCGTGGGCGAACTCGCTGATCCGTACCGTCGGCGGGGTCGCGTCGCCTTCGACGGCGCCGTGCACCGTGAGCACGGCGGTGGTGCCGGTGGCGTTGAACCGGATCGCTGCGCTGTGCGACGAACCCGGGGCGAGCCCGTTGCGGTTGATCGTCACGGTCAACGTCTGGACCGCCCCCGAGGGGAGGTTGCCGCTCGCCGGCGACACGTTGAACGGGGTGCCGCCGGCAAAGGCCGGGCCGACCGACGCGTTCCAGGCGGCCGGGCCGGCCCCCTCGTTGACGAGTTGCACCGTCAGCGACGTGGCCGACGTGCCGAAGTCGAGCGAACCGTTCGACAACCCCAGTGAACCCGTCGGCACGGGCACGGTGGTCGTCTGCTGCGTGGTGGTGGGTGCCAGCGTGGTCGTCGGGGCCTGCGTGGTTGTGACGGCCTGCGTCGTCGTGGTCAGCGCAACCTCGGTGGTGGTCGTCACTGCGACGGTGGTGGTCGTGGTCTTGCGCGGTGCGGTGGTGGTGGTCGTCGACGAGTCGGGCACAGTCGACGGGGTGGTCGACGCCGACGGGGGCACCACGAGCAGTGCCGTGGTGGTCGGGCCGGTGGTGGTCGTGGTGGTGGCGATCGTCGTCGTGGTGGCTGGGCCGGTGGTGGTGGTCGTGGTCCCGGCTGCCGGTGGTACGTCGATCGCCAGCTGCAGCGGGTCGTCGCGGTCACCGGCCAGCACGAACACGCCGCCGCCGATCAACAGCATCAGCGCGGCCGCGCCCATCAGCCACCACAGCACGAGCCGGCGGCTGTACCTCATCGCGGTCGGGAACCCGCCTGGCGCGGTGAACTCGTACGGCCGCGCCGCGGTGGCCGTGCTGGTGAGCCCGTACGACCCGGCGTCGACCGCCCCGAGCACGCGGTCGCGCAGGTCGGGTGGCGCCGCGAACGCGGGTGCCGACCCGAACAGCATCAGCGGCACGAACTTGCGCCGGTTGTGCTCGCAGATGTCGCAGTCGTCGATGTGGCGGGCCACCCGCTTGCGGATCAGGACCGAGAAACGGCCGTCCCAACCGGCAAGGATGCGGTCGAGTTCGGCGCAGTCGGGGCGCCCACGGCGGGCGACACAGAACGCGCCCAGGCTGCGCTCGGTGCGTTGGCGCATGCGGTGCACCAGGCTGTAGCTCTGCTGGGCGCTGACGCCCAGCGCCGAGGCCAGGTCGTCGCCTTCGAGCCCCTGACGCACGGCCAACTCCAGCACCAGCTGGTCGCGCGGGTCGAGGCCCGCGGCGGCGTCGCGTACCAGCGCGGCCAGTTCTTCGTACTCGGCCGCCGAGGCTTCGTCGGCGTAGGTGGGGGGCAGCGCCATCTCAGCGGCAAACCCTCTCGAATCCAACGCGGTGAAGTCGGTGGGTACCTGGCGGGCCCGCTTGCCCGTTCGCCGGTACACCTCGTTGCGCAGGATCGCCAGCAGCCACGGCTTGAGACGCGAGGGGTCGCGCAGTTGCGCCATCCGCTCGGCGGCGACCACGAACGTGTCCTGGGTGACGTCGGCGGCATCGTGACGATTGCGCAGCATCGCCGCGGCGACGTCGTAGAGCCCGTTGCCGTAGCGGTCGTAGATGGCAGCGAACGCGGCCCGATCGCCGGATAGGTAGCTGGCAACCAGCTCGGCGTCGGTGGTAAGTGCGTGGTCTGACATGGTTCATGAGCCGGCCTCTCGGGGGTGGAGAGCTACAACGCCGGCCGATCTCGCGGTTTTCGCGAACTTTC
This sequence comes from Ilumatobacter sp., assembly GCA_035556435.1. Taxonomy (GTDB): domain Bacteria; phylum Actinomycetota; class Acidimicrobiia; order Acidimicrobiales; family Ilumatobacteraceae; genus Ilumatobacter. The sequence goes on from DATMEY010000039.1 coordinate 74,482, forward strand.
TCCAATCCTGACACGCTGGGGCCGATGCGCGCACTCGTTCAGCGGGTCGGTTCGGCGTCGGTCACCGTCGCCGGCGAGCAGGTGGGCGCGATCGGCCCCGGGCTGTGCGCGCTGGTGGGCGTCACCCACACCGACACCGAGGCCCAGGCCGATCAGCTCGCCGACAAGCTGTGGTACCTGCGCGTGCTGCCCGACGCCGACGGCGTGATGAACCTGGCGCTCGCCGACTCGCCGTCCCCGGAGGTGCTCGTCGTGTCGCAATTCACGCTCTACGGCGACACCCGCAAGGGCCGCCGGCCGAGCTGGATCGCCGCCGCCCGGCCTGAGCACGCCGAGCCGCTGGTCGAGAGGGTGGCCGAGCGCCTGCGGTCGCACGGGGCGACGGTGGCGACCGGCCGCTTCCGCACCGACATGCAAGTCACCCTCGTCAACGACGGCCCCGTAACTCTCATGCTCGAGGTCTGAACCCAGCAACCGGTGCCCCGGTGGCCGAGTGGTCCCCCGGTGGTCGGCGGGCGCCTCCGGTGGTGGACGGGTGCCCCCGGTGGTCGAGTGGCGCACTCGCGGCGCAGCCGCCACTCCGTTGTATCGAGACCTTGGTGCGCGTGACGTGGTCTCGATACACCGGCTGCGCCGGCACTCGACCACCGGTGGGTGGGTGGGCCGACCGGTGGCTAGCGGGGGCGGCGGGGGAGGAGGTGGGCAGTGGCGAGGAGGAGGACCAAGGCGGTGACCCACGGCCAGTCACCGACGGTGTGGTACCAGGTCGAGCCGGAGCGCAGGGGCACGTCGCGGATGATGACGGCTTGCTCGCGGGTGCCGGTGCGGTCGTGCACGTCGCCGCCGGGCGACACGAACGCCGAGAACCCGGTGGGGGCGACCTGCACCACCCAGCGACCCTGCTCGACGGCGCGCAGCCGGCTCGAGGCGACCTGCTGACCTTGGAGGATCGTCCACGTGTAGCTGGCGCCGTTGGTGGGGTTGATCAGCAGGTCGGCACCGGGGCTGGCCGCGGCCTGACCGCGGTCGCCGAAGAACACCTCCCACGAGATCATCGTTCCCAGCCGCACGTCGCGCCCGCCGACGGGGGCACTGACGACGGCTGGATCGCGGCCGGGGATCGCATCGGAGGGAACCTGGTCGACCGGCGCGCCGACCGCTTCGAGCAGCCCGCGCAGCGGCACGTACTCGCCGAACGGCACGATCTGGACCTTCTCGTAGCGGTCGGTGACGCGGCCGTCGGGCAGCACGACCACCTGTGCGTTCACGAACCGGCCGGGCTCGGGGTACCGCGAGAACTCGGAATCTTCGGTGACGCCGACCACGAACGGCACCCCCAGGCGGGCGGCCTGCTCGGCGACCAACTCGTAGTCACGGCTGCCCTCGAACGGCTCGTCGTCGACGTCGATCGCGTTCTCGGGCCACACCACCAGGTCGACCGCGTCGGCGGCGGTGATCGTCTCGGTCGCGGCCACGTGGGCGGCAGTGACCAGGTCGCTCGGCACGTCGAGCGCGCGGGTGCCCTGCTCGCCGCCCCCCTGCACAGCGGCGACCCGAACAGTGGTGCCCGTGTCGCGGCCCTCGGGTGCCACCGCGGCCAGCACGAACAGCACGACGATCGCCCCCAGGGCGACCATGCCGTGCGGCTGCCCGCTGGCCCCCGGGCGTCGTTTGGCGGCCAGGCGCGGCACCGCCGGGGCGGGTCCGGTCAAGGCGAACCCGATCTGGAACACGACCCAGGCGATCAGCACCACGCCACCGACCCGGGCCAGGCCCAATAGCGGGCCGCCGGCCTGTCCGATCGCCAGCGTCGCCACCGGCACCCCGCCGAACGGGAACACGAGTCGCACCGCTTCCACCAGCGCGTGCGCGGCAGGCCGACCGATGGTGCGCCACGGCCCGGTGGGGGCGATTGCCGCGGCGGCCGCGTGGAACCCGGCGAACAACATCGCCGTCACCAGGTAGCCGGGGGCGGTGAGGAACCACATCCACGCCATCGCCGGGTAGAACCAGCCGGCACCGAACGCCAGGCCGTACAGCGCCCGTTTGCGTCGCGACGGCTCGTCGCCGAGCGCGTACTCGAACACCGCCACGCCGACGATCGCCAGCGGCCAGAACCCCCACGGGGGCATCGACAGCGCGACGAGTACGCCGCCCGCAAGGGCCGCCGCAGGGCGCCCGAACCGCAGGCTCACGTGGCGGGGATGGTCTCGCGGTAGTCGGAGAAGACGATGATGCGCTCGCGTGTCGACCCGGGAGGATGGCAGGCGAACAGCGTGGCCTGCGGGGTGTCGGTCGGTTCGACGATCCACACCGCCGATGGGTCGACGATCTCGATCCGGTTGACGACGTAGATGTGCCGGGCGCCGTCGCCGCCGACGAAGACGATCTCGTCACCAGCCGTGAGCTGGTCGACGTGGCGGAACACGGCGTGCTTGCTCGTGCGGTGACCGCCGACGACCACGTTGCCGGCCGAGCCGGGCATCGCCGAGCCCGGCCAGTGGCCCGGGCCGCGATCGAGCGTGGTCATCCGAATGCCCTCGTACATCGCCATGTCGACACCGATCGCGGGGATCTGAATCGCGCCGAGCTGGATCACCGGTTCCTGGGCGTGGGTGTCGTGGGGCGGTGTGATCGGCTCGGTCTCGGTCGACGGCAGCTCGGGCACCGTGGTGGGGGCGGCCGTGGTGGGCGGCGCCGTGGTGGTAGGCACGGTGGTGGGGGCGGCCGTGGTAGGGGCGACGGTGGTCGGCGGCGCCGTGGTGGCCGGCACGGTGGTGGGCGGTGTGGTCGTGGTCGGCGGCGCCGTGGTGGCGGGCACGGTGGTGGGCGGTGCAGCCGCGGGCACCTCGCTGCCGGCGAGGGTGATGACGAGCACGGTGGTGAGGACCACCCCGGCCAGCCCCGCCGCAGCGCTGGCAATTACCCGCTTCGAACGTAGTCTTCCGCCGACACCAGACACGCCGCCAAGTTTGTCACTCATCGTCCGCCTCCACCACTCGTTTCGATGACCTGTTCGTTTCGGTGACTTGGGTCGCCGCCTTGAGCCCACTGGCGATACAGGCCGGAACACCGATGCCGTGATAGCTCGCACCCGCCAGGTACAGGCCGGTCGGCAGGGCCGCCTCGGCCGCCGCGACACGGTCGTGATGGTGCGGCCGGTACTGCGGGAACGCACCCACCCAACGGGTCACCGACGTCACCGTCGGTTGCAGGTCGAGCCCGAGATGTCGCCCGGTTTCGGTGACCGCCGCGTCGAGCAAGGCGTCGTCGTCGAGCGCGTCGATCGGCAGGCCGTCGCGGCCGAGCGAGATGCGCAACACCTGCGACCCGTCGGCGGGGCGCCAGTGCGCCCACTTCTGCGAGCCGAACGACGCCGCGGTGACGGTGCGCTGGACGGGCTTGGGGACGAGGTACCCGCTGCGGCCAGCCAGCCGGTCGGGCCAGTCGGTGGCGGGTACGGCCAGGCGCACCATCGCGATGTCGGCGTACTCCACCCCGGCCAGCAGTTCGGCGGTGGCCGGCGCGGCCGTGGCCACCAGCTGTGCGGTGGCCCGGGCCGGAGCGGCCAGCACGACATGGTCGAAGTGCTCGCCATCGACCCGCCATCCCGTGCCGTCGGCCGTCAGTTCGGCCGCCGCGCGGTTGACGTGGAGCCTGCCGCCGGCGTCGACGAAGCGGGCCGCCGCGACGGTCGCCAAGGCGGCCATACCGGCACGCGGAGCAGCGAAGATCGAACTGTCGGCGACCGGAGTCGCCGGGGCCTGGCGTCGTGCTGCCCGGGCGCCGAGCAGCAGGCTGCGGTGGGAGGCTGCCAACTGCGCGAGCTGGGGCACCGCGGCGAGGCTGGCCCGGTCGGTGTCGGTGGCGTAGATCGAACCCACCAGCGCGTCGACGAGCCGCTCGTGGACCTCGTCGCCGAACCGGCCACGGACCAGCGCGCCGAGCGTGTCGTCGTCGCCGGGGCGGCGGCCGGCGCGGCGGGGGAGTAGCGGTTCGAGCGCGGCTCGCGCCTTGCCGCGCCACGACAGCAGGCCGGTGGTGACGAACGGTCGCACGGCGGCGGGCACGCCGAGCACGATCCCCCCGGGCAGGTCGTGCAGGCGCTGGTGCCACACGGCCGCGTGGGCCGGCTGAGGTGCGGTCAGGTCGTCGCGGTCGAGGCCGATGCGGGTGGCGAAGGCGACGCCGTGAGGCACCCGGGTGAGGTACGCGTCGGCGCCCTCGTCGACCGCGTCGAGCCCGGCGAACGGCGACGTGCGCAGCTTGCCGCCGACGCGATCGCCGGCTTCCCACAGCTCGGTGTCGACGCCGGCCTCGGCCAGCGCCACCGCGGCCGCCAACCCGCTGACTCCACCCCCCACGACCAACGCCTTCATCGGCTACTCCATCCCCGGTCGCTGCGCCGCGGGTGCGCGGCTCGACGACCGGTAGTGACGGTGGTCGAGTGCCGGGCTCTGCCCGGTGTATCGAGACCATTGGTGCGCGAGCGCATCAGGTGGCTTCGTGGATGAGGCGGGCGAGGCCGGCCATCACCGCCGGGTCGGCGTTGACGCAGCTCGTCCGGTCGAACGCCAGCCCGGCTTCGTCGGCCAGGTGGCGGGCTTCGAGGTCGAGGTCGTAGAGCACCTCGAGATGGTCCGACACGAACCCGACCGCGCTGACCACGAGCGTGTCGACGTCGGCCAGGCTGCCGTCGCCGATCACCTCGCCCACGTCGGGGCCCAACCACGGCTCGGGGGTACGCCCGGCCGACTGCCAGGCGAGTCGCCAGTCGCTGCCCTCGCGCAAGCCGAGTTGGGCGGCGACCGCCTCGGCGGTGGCGCGCAACTCGGCGGGGTACGGGTCGCCGGCCGCCACGATCCGTTCCGGCAGCGAGTGTGCGGTGAACAGCACCCGGGTGCGGCCCTTGGCCGCGCCCCTGGCCGCATTCGCCGCGTCCAGCCGGTGTTGCAGGTCGCGGGCGACGAAGTCGACGAACTCGGGCAGCCGGGCCCACGAGCGCACAGCGCGAACGGTGACACCCGCGTCGGCGGCTGCGGCCTCGACACGGTGCACGTACTCGCCGATCGACATCTCCGAGAAGTGCGGTGCGAGGACGGCGGCGACGATCGTGCGGTAGCCGTCGGCGAGCACGTCGGCGACGGCCTGTTCGATCTTGGGATGCGAGTGCTTCAGGCCGAGCACCACCGTGTAACGGCCCGGTGCCAGTTCGTCGAGCGCGGCCTGCACCGCGGCGCGCTGTTCCTTGGTGCGGGCCGCCAGCGGCGAGACGCCACCGATCGCCGCATAGCGGCCGGTCAGGTCGGCGAGCTGCTCGGGCGTGGGTGGGCGACCGCGGCGGATGTCGGTGTAGTACTCCTCGATCGCCTCGGGAGTGGCCGGGGTGCCGTACGCCATCAGGACGACGGCGATGCGGTCGGCGGTGCGAGGTTCGGGGTCGGTCATCGTCGGGGGTCGTCAGCGGGCGGTGGTCGCGTGCACGAGGGCGGCGACCTCGGCGAGCACGCCGGGGTCGGTGTCGGGATGCACGCCGTGCCCGAGGTTGAAGATGTGGGCCGGGTGCCCGGCGTTGTCGGCGAGCACCGCTCGCGTCCCGGCCAACGCCGGGTCGACGCCGGCCAGCACCAGCGCCGGGTCGAGGTTGCCCTGCACGGCGACGTCGTCGCCGAGCCGGGCCCGGGCCTGGGCGATCGGGGTACGCCAGTCGAGCCCGACCACGGTAGGGCCGGCCGAGTGCATCAGTTCGAGCAGGTGGTCGCAGCCGATGCCGAAGTGGATACCGGGTGCCGACGGGTGGCTGGCCGCCAGCTCGGCGAACACGCGCTGCGAGTGCGGCAACACGAACTCGGTGTAGTCGGCCGCCGACAGGTTGCCGGCCCACGAATCGAACAGCTGGAACGCGCCGGCACCCGCGTCGAGCTGGGCGCGGATGAACGCCACCGACGAGTCGGCGAGCCGTTCCATCAGGGTGTGCCACAGCGTCGGGTCGGTGTGCAGGAGCGCCTTGGTGTGGCGGTAGTCGCGGCTGGGGCGGCCCTCCACCAGGTACGAGGCGACCGTGAACGGCGCTCCGGCGAACGCCAGCACGGGCACACCGGCGGGCAGTTCGGCGGCGACCAGGCCGACCGTGTCGGTGACGTAGGTGATGTCGCCGGGCTCCAGCGGGCGCAGGCGGGCGAGGTCGCCGGCCGAGCGGAACGGCTGCTCGGCGACGGGGCCGGTGCCCGGGGCGACGTCGATGCCGAACCCGACCGCGTGGGCGGGCACGACGATGTCGCTGTACAGCACCGCCGCATCGACCCCGTAGCGGCGCACCGGTTGCAGCGTGATCTCGGCGGCCAACTCGGGTTGGCGGATGGCGGTGAGGATCGATCCCTCGCCGCGCACGGCCCGGTACTCGGGCAGGCTGCGTCCGGCCTGGCGCATGAACCACACCGGCGTGTGGCGGGCCGGCTCGCCTCGGGCGGCGCTCAGGAAGGCGGACGCAGCCGGCGGTTGACCGGGCGACGGGAGTGGCGGATTGGCGGTGCCCATGGCCGCGCCGACCCTATCGGCGGGCGTCGTGGGTGACAGAACGGGCCGCTGCGGCCGACGTCGGCGCATCGCCGCGGCGGGAATCGGCGGCGTGCCGATAGAGTTTCTCGGCCCAGATTGCGTCGATTCCCGGCGCCGGATGCCCACCCTCGATGACCCAGCACCACCCGGACCTCGTTGACGAGCAGGCGTATATCGACCACGCCTACGCCTGCTTGGCTGCCAGCCGCCAAGCGGCGTGGAAACTGCGAGACCTCAGCGAGGCCGACCTCGGGGGCACGTTCCAGGCCCGGTTCGAGCGCAACGCGTTCGACGAAGCACTGATCAAGCGGCTCGCCGACCTCGAACTCGGCAACGCCGCACTCGTGTTCGGGCGCATCGACCGGTTCGCCGAAAGCGCCGCCGAGCTGCCAGAGGGCCAACTCGAGAGCTACCACATCGGGCGCCTGGCGGTGGCCGACGACGACGCCGAACCGGTCGTGGTCGACTGGCGCGCACCGGTCGCCGAGCCGTTCTACCGCGCCACCGGCCGCGAACCGATGGGCCTCGCCCGGCGGCGCCACTTCGCGGTCGAGGGTGGCCGCCTGCTCGGCATCGAAGACGAGCTGTTCGGGGCGGGGCACCTGGGCATGGGGCACGACGAGGGCCTCGACGACCCGAGTTTCAACGGCCGGCCCGACGCCCAGCCCGGCTCGGGCCTGCGCGGTTACTCGACGCTGCTGGCCTCGCTGGAACGCGGCCGCACCGGCACGCTCGGCGACATCGTCGCCACCATCCAGGCCGAGCAGGACGAGATCATCCGCTCGCCGCAGCACGGTGTGCTGGTCGTGCAGGGTGGCCCCGGCACCGGCAAGACCGTGGTGGCCCTGCATCGCGCGGCCTACCTGCTGTACACGCACCGCTTTCCGCTCGAAGACCAGGGCGTGCTCGTCATCGGCCCGAACCGGGTGTTCCTGCGGTACATCGAACAGGTGCTGCCGTCGCTCGGCGAGGCCGGCGTCGAGCAGGTGGTACTCGCCGACCTGGTGCCCGGCGTGCAGTTCGCCCGGCCGGACGCGGCGGGCGTGCTCGACGACGGGCAGGCCGACTCGCCGCTCGCCGCCAAGGTCAAGGGCGACGCCCGCATGAGCGACGTGATCGACCGCGCCGTCAGCGACCGCGAGCGGCCGTTGCGCGACGACCTCGTCGTGCCGTTCCGTTCGGGCTACGTGCGCCTCACCGCCGGCCAGTCGGCGCAGATCGTGCGCCAGGCGCGGCGACGGTTCCGCCGCCACAACGGCGCCCGGCGTTGGGTGGAGGGCGAGATCTGGCAGGCGTTGGCGCAGTCGTACCGGGGTGGCGAGGCCACCGCCGGGCAGGTGCGCAGCGAGGTGCGCCGGCTGCCCGAGACGCGCCAGGCGCTGGAACGGATGTGGCCGGTGCTGACGCCGGCCGAGCTGCTGCACGATCTGTTCGGCTCGAACGCGTTGCTGCGCCTGGCGGCCGGCAACACCCTCGACGAGTGGGAGTACAAGGCGCTGCACCGGCCCCGGCGCGACGACGTCGCCGACGTGCGCTGGACACCCGCCGACGTCGCCCTGCTCGACGACGCCCGCGAGATTCTCGGGCCGATTCCCGGCAAGGGCGGCAAGATCGACGACGCCGACGAAATCCGCACGTACGGCCACATCGTCATCGACGAGGTCCAGGACCTCACCCCGATGCAGCTCAAGATGGCCGCCCGCCGATCGCTCAACGGGTCGCTCACCGTGGTGGGCGACATCGCCCAGGCCACCGGCCCGCTGGCACCCGACGGATGGGACGACGTGCTCGCGCACCTGCCCGACCGCAAGCCCGCCCGCGTGGTCGGCCTGTCGGTCGGCTACCGCATCCCGTCCCAGATCATGCAGCTCGCCAACCGGGTGATGGAGGCGGCCACGCCGGGCCTGCGCGCGCCACGCGCCGTGCGCATCGGCGACACGGCGCCGCGGGTGGTGCGCGTCGACGGGCTGACCGGCGGTGTGGTGGCCGAGGTCGTGGCCCTGCGGGCCGAGATGAGCGGTGGCAGTGTGGCCGTTGTGGCCCCCGACGGGCTGTGCGACGAGATCTCGGCGGCACTCACCGCGGCCGGGCTGGAACACGGCCGGGCGGCGTCGACCGGGCTCGATCAGGCGCTGACGGTCGTGCCGGTCAGCGTGGTGAAGGGCCTCGAACTCGATGCCGTGGTGGTGGTCGAGCCGGCCCGCATCGTCGCCGAGACCGAGCACGGCCTCCGCGCCCTGTACGTGGCGCTCACGCGCAGCACCCAGCGCCTCAGCATCGTCCACACCACCGACCTCCCCGAATCACTCCGCTGACCCGTACGGACCACGGTGGTCGAGTGCGTTGTTCGACGACCGGTGGTGACGGTGGTCGAGTGCCGGGTTCCGACCGGTGGTGACGGTGGTCGAGTGCCGGGCTCTGCCCGGCGTATCGAGACCATTGGTGCGCGCATCGTCGTCTCGATACAACGGGGTGGCGGCTGCGCCGCGAGTGCGCCACTCGACGACAGGAAGGGGCGGGCTACTCGCCGGCGGCGGGGATCCAGTTCGGCTTGGAAGCGGATTCCGGGGCGGCGAGGCGAGCGAAGAGGGGAATCGAGCGGTGGGCGATCGGGCCGATCGTGAGCGCGAAGGCGACGGTGGCGAACCCCACCGAGCCACCCAGGGCGATGCCGGCCGCCAGCACCGACGCCTCGATCGCGGTGCGCACCGAGCGCACCGTCCAGCGCCGTCGGGCGATACCGGTCATCAGGCCGTCGCGGGGGCCGGGGCCGAACCGGGCGCCGATGTACATGCCGGTGGCGATGCCGTTGAGCACGATGCCGGCCGCCACCAGGGCGATCCGCACGGCCATCGAACTCGGCGTGGCGTCCGGCAGCACGCGCGCCGACACGTCGATGAACGTGCCGACCAGCACCGCGTTGGAGACGGTGCCCAGTCCGGGCCGCTCGCGCAACGGCACCCAGGCCAGCAACACGACGAAGCTGACGGCGACGATCGTCGGCCCGAGCGACCACCCGAGCTGGTCGGCGAGGCCGGTGTGGAACACGTCCCACGGCGGCACCCCGAGGTCGGCCAGGACGAGCAGCCCGATGCCGAAGCCGAACAGGGCCAGGCCCACGTACAGCAGCGTCAGCCGGGTCAGCATGCGGTGCACCGTACCCAGCCCGGCCGGCAGGTGCCGTGTGAGTTGCCCCCTCAGGCAGGTGGTCGCGCTACCGCGCAGTTCAGGCCGCGAACGCGGCGACCACCTGTTGCATCAGCTTGTATCCCTTGCTGGCGTCGGCGGGACGGTTACGTCGCACGCCCGAGCGGGCAAGGTCGAGGGCGACCTCGAACTGATACACCGAGTCGAGTGCGGTCTCGCGGATGCGCGGCTCGGCGGCGCCCCACAACGCTTCGATGCGGTCCAACGTGGCGGCCGGCTCGTTGCCGTCGATCACGCGCTGGTCGAGGTCGAACATCAACGTCTTGATCTCGGCGAGCAGGTCGGCGACCGGCGCGCCCGGGTCGACCGCCGCCAGCGTGGTGGTGGTGACGTCGGGCGCGAGCGTGGTGGCCGACGTTTCCAAGTACGTTTCGCCGCACGCGCTGACCAGCAGCGCGGCCCCCACGGCGAGTGCCCCCCACCGGGGGTGCCTCATGCGGTAACGAGGATCCGTTCGCTGGCAAACGCGCCGACACCGACGTGGTTGCCCTCGATCTCGATCGTGAGCGTGCCGTCGGGTGAGGCGGCCTTCACGACGCCGGAACGGCCCGGCCGCATCGACGATCCTTCGAGGAATTCGAGCAGCCCGGGGGTGAACTCGAGCTCTTCGGGGATGCGGCGCACGGTGAACGGCTTGCCGATCGGGTGGCTCGACAGGGGCACGGCGCCCGAGTCGACGTAGTCGGACCCGGGGATGGGGTTGCCGTGCGGGCACGTGGTGGGCGAGCCGAGCAACTGGTCCATCGCCGCTTCCACGTTGGAACTCATGACGTGCTCCCACTTGCCGGCCTCGTGGTGGGCCTCGGCCCACGACAGCTTGAGCACGTCGGTGAGGAACCGCTCGGCCAGGCGGTGCCGGCGTACGACCCGCTCGGCCAGTTCCTGACCATCAGCGGTGAGCTTGATCTTGCCGTCGTTGGTGATCAGCCCGACCGACTCGAGCTTGCGGATCATCTCGCTGACGGCCGGACGGCTGACTTCCAGCCGGTCGGCGATGCGCGCTTGGATGATCTCGACGTCGTCCTCGGCGAGTTCGAAGATGCACTCGCAGTACTCCTCGAACGCGGGGTGGTGCTCTCCGGGTGCGGGCATACCCACAGTGTACGCCCTGGAGGCAAGGGGTACCGTCCAGGCGATGGCGATCGTGCCCGACGACAAGAACTGGACGTGGGTGCTCGAGCAGCCGTGCCTCGACTGCGGGTTCGACGCGACCCGTATCGACGTGGCCGAGTTGGGCGGCACCGTGCGCGCGCTGGCGGCTGGCTGGCCGGCTGCCCTCGCCCGCCCCGACGCGGCCTTGCGCCCTACTGGCGACCAGTGGTCGGCGCTCGAGTACGCGTGCCACGTGCGCGACGTGTTCCGGTTGTACACGTACCGGCTGGGGTTGATGCTGGCCGACGACGGCACGCAGTTCCCCAACTGGGACCAGGACGTTACGGCGATCGAGCAGCGTTACGACCTTCAGGATCCGGCCGTGGTCGTCGGCGAGTTGCTCGCCGCCGCGGAGGAGAACGCTGCGCTGTGGGACACGGTGACGCCCGACCAGTACGGGCAGCGCGGCTACCGCAGCGACGGGGCCGAGTTCACGGTCGAGTCGTTCGGCAAGTACTTCGTCCACGACCCGATCCACCACCTCGACGACGTGGTGCGCGGCAACCAGATCCTCGACGACGGCCAACTCGACTGACTCAACCACCGGACAGCGGCTGACCAGGTGGTTGAGCCTGTCGAAACCACCGGGAGCAGGCAGAAACTGAACGGCATCCAGGTCAACACGGCCCCGCGGTCGAGTCGGTCGTTGCCACGACGAGCTACCGCCGGAGCCTGCGCAGCCACGACTCGGCGTACCTCAGGCGACGTTCGAGCTGGTCGGTGGTGGCCGTCGACACCTTGGAGATGCCGGCCAGGCGGTTCATCTCGGCCTGCACCCGGGCGTGGTTCCAGCCGAGCAGGTCGACCAAGCGCTTGGCGATGTCGGCGTTGCGGGTGCGCAGGTCGTCCTTCTGCTCGGCCACGCTGAGGCTGCTCCACGGCACGAGCCCCGCTTCAGTGGGCACCGGCGGCAGGTCCAGCGCCAGCGCCGGATCGTCGGCGAACGCGGGCTCGGCGATGTCGGGGTCGGCGTCCCACGCCGCGTCGAGTTCGTCGGGCATGTGTTGCACGCCGGCCTCGGTGACGGTGTGGAACCGGATCGAGGTGGCCGTGGCCGACACCACCGAGAACAATGCGAGTTGTTCGGGCCGCAGGTCGTCGTCGTGCACCTGGGCGTCGAGCTCGCTGCCGTCGGGCCCCTCCGCCAGTTCGTCATCGGCCTTCGGTGGGTTGAGCACGTGGCGGCGGGCCTCGGCGATCTGGAACGCGTGGTGCCGCAGGCGCGGGTCGTCAGGCACGAACACATAGGCCTTCTGCGGCCCGCGCCCGTGCTGCCAGCGGACGAACCGGCCCACCGCCTGGCGGAAGAACAGCTCGGTCGACGTGGTGGTGGCGTACACGCCCACTCGTAGGCGCGGAATGTCGACGCCCTCCGACACCATCCGCACCGACACCAGCCAGGGGCGGTCGTTGGCGGCGAACTCGGCGATCTTCTTCGACGCTCCTGGGTCGTCGGACACGACCACCTCGGCCGGCGTACGGAAGCGCTCGCGCAGCAGGCGGGCGATCGCCTGGGCGTGCTCCTGGTCGATGGCGATGACCAGCCCACCGGCGTCGGCCTGGCCGCCCTCGCCCGGCGCCGCCGACCGGATCGTCTGAAGCCGGCGGTGGGCCTCTTGCACCACGGTGGGCAGCCAGTCGCCGTCGAGCGACAGGGCCGTGCGCAGGCGAGCCGACACCTGGTCGGCCGCCAGCTCGTCGGCGAAGCTCGCCCGCAGCACGTCGCCCGACGGGGTGCTCCACTCCATCTGGCCGTCGACGCGGGGGAAGTACACTGGCCGCACCACGCCGCCGTCGCGCAGAGCGTCGGCGTAGCCGTACGTGTAGTCGGCGTGGGCCAGGTCGCCCTCGGCGGTGGCGTCGTAGCGGACGAACGGGATGCGCGCCGAGTCGCTCCGGAACGGTGTACCCGACAGGCCCAGGCGCCGGGCCGCGTCGGCGAACGCGGCACCGACCGAGTCGCCCCACGCCCGCTCGTGGCCGGCGTGGTGCAGTTCGTCGAGGATGACCATGCCCCCGGCGCTGAGCGTGCGTAAGCGCCCGGCCGCGGTGCCGGTGGCCACCTGCTGGTAGGTAGTGACCAGGCCGTGCACGTCGCGGGCCAGCCCGGCGTCGGGCGACCAGTCGGGGTCGAGCTGGAGCCCCAGCCGGTGGGCGGCCAGCGACCACTGGACCTTGAGGTGGCTGGTCGGAGCGACGACCACCAGCCGCCGGGCCTCGCTGGTCTCGTCGGCCCAGGCCGCCAGCTGGGAGCGAGCGCAGGCGAGCGCGAACGTGGTCTTGCCGGCACCAGGCGTGGCGACCGCCAGGAAGTCGGCCGACGGCGAGGCGCGGAACAGCTCGAACGCAGCGCGCTGCCAGGGTCGCAGGGTGACGGTGGACACAGAGTGAGGTTCGGTGGGGGTGGGGGTGTCGCCAGGGGAGTGAGGGGGACCCCGAGTCTGGCCCGCCCCGCCCGTGCCCCACAACGTCACTCGGGCACCATCGTGAATCGTCTCACGACGGGTGCCGGGTCGTCGCTGATCGCGGTGTCGGTCGGGGTGGTGACCTGGCACACTGCGGGTATGTCTGCGTCGCTGGTGCTCCGTTCGGTGAGCGTCAGCCGGGGCGCACGGCAGGTGTTGGCAGGGGTCGATCTCACCATCGCGCCCGGTCAGCGCGTCGGCGTGGTCGGGCCGAACGGTGTGGGCAAGTCGACACTGCTCGACGTGGCCGCCGGCGAGCTCGCCCCCGAGGGCGGCGAGGTGCGCCGGGCCCCCGCGTCGGGCACCGTCGGCCATCTCCGCCAAGAGCCTCAGCGCACGGCCGAGTCGGTCCGCGCCCAACTCACCCGGCGAACGGGCGTGACGTGGGCCCAGCACGAACTCGACCAGGCCACCCACGACCTGGCCACCGACGTCGCCGGGGCGGCCGAGCGCTACGACATCGCGCTGACCCGCTGGATGGCCCTTGGGGCGACCGACCTCGACGCCCGCATCGGCTCGGTGGCAGCCGAACTCGGGCTCGCCGAGTGGCTGCTCGAACAGCCGATGGCCACCTTGTCGGGTGGGCAGGCCGCGCGGGTCGGCCTGGCCGCGTTGCTGCTCTCGCGGTTCGACGTGTACCTGCTCGACGAGCCCACCAACGACCTTGACCTCGACGGTCTGGCCCGGCTCGAAGACTGGGTGCTCGGCAACGACGCAGGCATGTTGGTCGTCAGCCACGACCGCCGGTTCCTCGACCGGGTGGTCACCGACGTCGCCGAGATCGACGAGTTCAGCCACGCCCTGAGCCTCTACGGCGGCGGGTACGGCGCCTACCGGGAAGAGCGCGAACGCGCTCGCCAGCAGGCGTGGGAACGGTTCGACGAGTACGACGGGCAACGCAAGGGGTTGGCGGCCCGGGCCCAGCAACAGCGCGAGTGGGCATCGCAGGGGCTGTCCAAGGTGAAGCGCTCGCACAACGACGAGCCCGACAAGTCGATCCGCTCGTACCGCAAAGCCCAGACCGAGCAGCTCGCCGGCAAGTCGGCCCAGACTCAGCGGGCGATCGACCGGTTGGAAGTGGTCGACAAGCCGCGCGAGCCGTGGCGGCTCGAACTCGACATCCCGACGGCCGGCCGCAGTGGCGACATCGTCACCCGTTTCACCGGTGCCGTGGTGCGCCACGTCGGAATCGCCGGCGAACCGGGGTTCCAGCTCGGCCCGATCGACCTGCAACTGGAGTACGGCGAACGCGTCGCCCTGGTCGGGCCGAACGGGGCCGGCAAGTCGACCCTGATCGACCTGATCGTCGGCCGCCTCGACGCCACCGAAGGCAACGTGCAGCGCGGCGCCAGCGTGGTGGTGGGCGAGATCGAGCAGGTCCGCGCCCAGCTCACCGGCGCCGACACGTTGCTCACCGCGTTCCAAGAGGCCACCGGCCTCACCGTCGCCGACGCGCGCACGCTGCTCGCCAAGTTCGGGCTGGTGGGCGACCACGTCACCCGAGCCACGGCCTCGCTGTCGCCCGGCGAACGCACCCGCGCCGGGCTGGCCCTGGTGATGGCCAACGGCGCCAACCTGCTGGTGCTCGACGAGCCCACCAACCACCTCGACCTGCCGGCGATCGAGCAGCTCGAACAGGCGCTCGACACGTTCGGCGGCACGGTGCTGCTGGTCACACACGACCGAGAGCTACTCGAACGGGTCCACGTCACCCGCACCATCCGCCTCGAATCCGGCCGCATCGTCGCACCCGGTGGTTGAGCCTGTCGAAACCATCCCGTTCGCGCAGGTGGTTTCGACAAGCTCAACCACCAGGAGGGATCGAATCAGGACAGGACGTGTCCTGAGGGGGTGCGTACGCTTCGGGCATGGCTGACCATGCTGTGCTCGCCGGGTTTTCGCCGGCGGTGCGGGAATGGTTCGCTGCTGCGTTTCCCGAGCCGACGCCGCCGCAGGTTGCCGGGTGGCCGCACATTCAGGCCGGCGAGCACACGCTGATCTGTGCGCCGACCGGGTCGGGTAAGACGCTCACGGCGTTCCTGGCGGCGATCGACCAACTCGTCACCACCCCGCCGCCTGACGATAAGGGCGTCAGGACGCGGGTGCTGTACATCTCGCCGTTGCGGGCGTTGGCGTTCGACGTCGAGAAGAACCTCCGTTCCCCGCTCAACGGCATCGGTCTCGCGGCCGAGCGGATCACCGCCGAGTTTCATGCGCCGACCGTGGCGATGCGTACCGGTGACACGCCGGCCAACGAGCGCCAGAAGCTGATTCGGCGACCGCCCGAGATCCTCATCACCACGCCCGAGTCGCTGTATCTCATGTTGACCTCGTCGGCAGCCGAGACCTTGCGCGGTGTCGAGACCGTGATCGTCGACGAGATCCACGCGATGGCCACCACCAAGCGCGGCGCCCACCTGGCACTCACGCTCGAACGGCTCGAGGAGATCGCCCCCGGGTTCCAGCGGATCGGTCTGTCGGCGACGCAGCGCCCGCTCACCGAGACGGCCCGGTTCCTCGGCGGCTACGGCGACCCGGTCGGCGACCAGCCGGGCCAGGCGCGCCCGGTCCAGATCGTCGACGCCGGGGGCCACAAACAGATCGAGGTGCAAGTCGTCGTACCGGTCGACGACATGAGCCGACCGGGCGACTCCCAGCGGGCCGGCGGGGGTGGTCTCGATACACCGCCTGGCGGCGGCACTCGACCACCGGTTCTCGACTCGCCTGGTGGCGGCACTCGACCACCCGAGGAGCGCAGCTCGATCTGGCCGAGCATCTATCCGAAGGTGCTCGACCTGATCCTCGAACACCGCTCGACGATCGTGTTCTGCAACGGCCGCCGCCCCACCGAACGGATCGCCGCCAAGCTCAACGAGCTGTACCTCGAGCGTCTGGCCGTCGAGTCTGGTCCCGACGGAGGCGCCGGTACCGCGCCCGAGATGCCGACGCACGACCTCGTGCTCGCGCACCACGGGTCGCTGGCGCGCGAGCAGCGGGTCGTCATCGAAGACCGGCTCAAGCGCGGCGACCTGCGCGGCATCGTCGCTACCAGCTCGCTCGAACTGGGCATCGACATGGGGGCGGTCGACCTCGTCATCCAGATCGAGTCGCCGGGCGCCGTGTCGCGGGGGCTCCAGCGGGTCGGCCGGGCCGGGCACTCGGTCGGCGAGGCCAGCCGCGGCACGATCTTCCCCAAGCATCGCAGCGACCTGGTCGAAGCGACCGTGGTGGCCAAGCGCATGCACGATGGCGAGATCGAGCACTCGAAGTTCCTGCGCAACCCGCTCGACGTGCTCGCCCAGCAGGTCATCGCCCACGTATCGGCGGCGGGAACGGTGCCGGTCGAGTCGGTGAAGCAGCTGGTGCGCCGGGCGGCCGGGTTCCACGAACTCACCGACGAGTTGTTCATCAACGTGCTCGACCTGCTTGCCGGCCGGTACCCGTCCGACGAGTTCAACGAGCTGCGCCCGCGGCTGGTGTGGGATCGCGTCAACGACACTCTGCGCGCCCGCGACGGCTCGAAGCGCCTGGCGGTCACGAGCGGCGGCACCATTCCCGACCGCGGCCTGTTCGGCGTGTTCCTGCCCGACGGCACCCGGGTCGGCGAGCTCGACGAGGAGATGGTGTACGAGAGCCGCCCCGGCGAGTCGTTCATCCTCGGCGCGTCCACCTGGCGGATCGAAGACATCGGCCATCACAAGGTGGTCGTCACGCCCGCGCCGGGGGCGCCTGGGAAGATGCCGTTCTGGCACGGCGACCGGCCGGGCCGCCCGCTCGAACTCGGCCGCGCGATCGGGGCGTTCATGCGTGAGGTGCGAGGGTTGCCCGAAGGCGCCGCGGTCGCCACCTTGCAGGAGAACTACCAGCTCGACGAGCGCGCCGCAGCGAACGTCGTGCAGTACCTGTCCGAGCAGGCCGCGGCCACCGGAGCGCTGCCCGACGACCGCACGATCGTGGTCGAGCGCTTCCGCGACGAGATCGGTGACTGGCGGGTGTGCGTGCTCAGCCCGTTCGGCACACCGGTGCACGCCCCGTGGGCGATGGCGATCGAACGTCGGCTGGTCGAGCGCTACGAGCTGCCGGTCGAAACGATGTACGGCGAGGACGGCATCGTCATCCGCTTGCCCGAGGCCATCACCGAGCTGGCGCCCGACGACTTCGTCATCCCGCCCGACGAGATCCGCGAGATCGTCGTCGCCGCGTTGCCCCAGACAGCGCTGTTCGCAGCCCGCTTCCGCGAGTGCGCCGGCCGGGCGCTGCTGTTGCCACGCCGCCGTCCCGACCAGCGCACGCCGTTGTGGCAGCAACGCCAGCGGGCCGCCGACCTGCTGGCGGTGGCCTCGAAGTACCCGACGTTCCCGATCCTGCTCGAAACCAGCCGCGAGTGCCTCCAGGACGTGTTCGACGTGCCCGCCCTCACCGAGGTGCTCCAGCAGTTGCAGTCGCGCCAGATCCGGCTGGTGCAGGTCGACACCGCCAGCGCCAGCCCGATGGCGTCGAGCCTGCTGTTCGGCTGGATCGCGGCCTACATGTACGAGGGCGATGCGCCCCTGGCGGAACGGCGTGCCGCCGCGCTGTCACTCGACCGCGACCTGTTGCGCGAACTGCTCGGCGCCGAGGAGCTGCGCGAGCTGCTCGAACCCGGTGTGCTGGCCGACGTCGAGCTGGAACTCCAGTGCCTGGCCGACAACCGCCGGGCGCGCTCGGTCGACGAACTCCACGACGTGCTCCGCCGGGTGGGCGACCTCACCGTGCAGGAAGCCGAGCTGCGCTGGGCTCCCAAGGCGGTTGAGCCGCCCAAGGTGGTTGAGCCGCCCAAGGTGGTTGAGCCTGTCGAAACCACCACCGTGGCTGCCGCGCTCGAGCAGCTGGTGGGCGAGCGACGGGCGATCACGGTGATGATCGGCGGGGCCGGTGCCACCGAGCAGCGCTACATCGCCGCCGAGGACGCGGCCCGCTACCGCGACGCGTTCGGTTGCGCGGTGCCGCTCGGTCTGCCCGCCGCGTTCACCGAACCGGTCGCCCGGCCGCTGGTCGAGCTGGTGTCGCGCTATGCCCGCACCCACGGCCCGTTCCTGGCGACCGAGATCGCCCGCCGCTGGGCGGTGCCGGTCGAGCGGGTCGAGGCCGCGCTCGCCGAACTCGACCGCGACGGCGGCCACCTGGTGCTCGGCGAGTTCCGGCCGGGCGGCGTCACCCGCGAGTGGGTCGACGGCGACGTGCTGCGCCAGCTCCGCCGGCGTTCGCTGGCCGCCTTGCGTCACGAGGTCGAGCCGGTCACCCAGGACGTGCTCGGCCGGTTCTTGCCTGCCTGGCACGGCCTGCACGAGCCCCAGCGCGGTGCCGAGGCGTTGGTCGACGCGCTCGGTCAGCTGGCCGGGGCGCCGCTGGTTGCCTCCACGCTCGAGACCGACATCCTGGCCGAGCGGGTCAGGGGCTACAGCCCGGTGATGCTCGACACGCTGACGACGGCGGGCGAGATCGTGTGGGTCGGTGCCTCGCCGCTCGGCGCCCGCGACGGCCGCATCCGCCTGTGCTTCGCCGACCAGTTGGCACTGCTGGCGCCGGGGTGGGAAGTTCCCGAACGACCCGAGGGCGCGCTCCACGACGTGCTGCGCGACCAACTCGCCGGGGCGGGGGCCAGCTTCTGGGGGCAGCTCCGCGCGGCCGCGGTCGGCGCCGACGGCATCGACCGGGTCGGGCACGCGGCATCGGAGCAGGAGATCCTCACCGCCCTGTGGGACCTGGTCTGGTCGGGCGAGGTCACCAACGACTCGCTGGCGCCGCTGCGGGCGATGCTCCACGGCGGTGTCACCCCGGCCGCTGCCCGACGGGCTCGCCGGTCTGGTGTTGCGGCTCGACCACGCCCGGTGCGCCTCAACCGGGTCGGCCCGCCGGCGGGTGCCGGGCGGTGGAGCCTCGTCGCCCCGCTGCTCGCGCCGCCGCCGACGCCCACCGAGGCGGCTCACGCGCAAGCGCTCCAACTCCTGGACCGGTACGGGGTGGTCACCCGTGAGGCGGTGCTCGGCGAGGGTGTGCTCGGTGGCTACACGTCGGTGTACGGCGTGCTCAAGGTGCTCGAAGAGCGGGGCACGGTGCGCCGCGGGTACTTCGTCGCCGGTCTCGGGGCGGCCCAGTTCGCGTTGCCGGGGGCGGTCGAGCGCCTGCGGTCGATGCGGTCCGACAACACGTTCGACGACGACCCGGTGATGCCGCCGCTGGTGCTCGCCGCCACCGACCCGGCCCAGCCTTACGGCGCAGCGTTGAACTGGCCCGACACCCCCGGGCGCCCGGCCCGTTCGGCCAACGCGGTCGTCGTGCTCGACGAGGGCCAGCCGCTGGTGTGGTTCGATCGTCGCTCACACCACGTCGTGACGTTCCCGCTGGCGATCGACAACCCGCGCTGGGCCGAGGCGCTCGCCGACCTGGTTGGCACCGGCCGCCAACCGGCGGTCGAGGTCCGCAAGGTCGACGGCGAGCCCGTCGCCGCCACCGGTTGGGCCGCCGACCTGCTGCGCGCCGCCGGCTTCACCGACGGCTACCGAGGCCTCACCCACCGCAAGTAGCCCCCGCGTCGGTGGTGGTCTCGATACACCGCCCAGAGGGCGGCACTCGACCACCGGGTGGCGTGGCCCCACGGTGGTCGAGTGGGCGCGCAGCGCCCGTATCGAGACCACCTCCGGTAGCGCAGCGTGTCAGGCGGGGGTGGGGAGGGCGGTGCGGTTGCGGCCGGTGCGTTTGGCGGTCAGCAGGGCGTCGTCGGCGGCGTGCAGGGTGCGCTCGATGTCGGCACCCGTGCCGTCGGCGACACCGGCCGACAGCGTCACCTTCACGCCGCCCGGAAGCTCCAGCCGGCGGGCGGCGGCGACGATCCGGTCGGCGACACGCGCCGCATCGCTGTCGCCGGCCCCGGGAAGCACGATGCAGAACTCTTCACCGCCGTAGCGGTACACCACGTCGTCGCGCCGCACCTCGCGGGTGAGCATCGCCCCGACAGCGCGCAACACGTCGTCGCCGTACCGGTGGCCGTGGCTGTCGTTGATGTCCTTGAAGTGGTCGATGTCGACCATGATCACCGCGGTCGGCCCGCTCACCGGGTGCCGCCCGCGGGCAGCGCCGGTACCGAGCGCCCGCTCGCGCAGGTCGTGGTCGAGCCGGCGCCGGTTGGCCAATCCGGTCAACGCGTCGCTCCACGCGAGCGCGCTGAGTTCACGCCTCGGGCGGGCGCTGCGCAGCGTGAACAGCAGCGCCGTCAAACCCAGTGCCACGAACATGAGGGCGACGATGACGAGTGTGGCGAACCCGATCCCCTGTGGTTCGACGGGCACGTTGACCACCCTGACGGGTTGCGTCGTCAAGTCGAGCAGTTCGGCGACCGCGGCGCGATAGGTCGAGTCGGACGGAGCGCCCGCGCCGTCCGCCGCCAGCGCAGAGAGGGCGTTGCGGACCACGCCCGGTAGTTGCGCCCCCGCCGCGTCGAGTTCGGTCAGCAACACGGCGCCGGCCGCGTCCACGTCGGCCAACCGCGCGTGCACCGCGGCCAGCAGGCCCGGTGTGGCCTCGACGGTTGCCGCGATCGCTACGAGCGCGCGTTCTTCGGCGACCGCGTGGGCGGCATCGGCGGCCAGTTCGCGCAGCTCGTCGGGCTGGCCCATGGCATGCACCGTGGCCGGCAGCCCGACGAGTGCCGCGACGAACCCGGCCGCAGCAGCTACCCCGACGGTTGCCGGAGTCCACCGGCGCCGGCCGGGGGAGACGTGCGGTGCGACCATGGCCCCCACACATCGGCCGAACATCCGTGCGGCTTGAGCCGCCCGTGCGAAGCGTCAGGCGCGGTCGACGGCGCGCAGGCCGGCCCATGCCAGCGAGCTGATCGTCTTGGCGATTGCGTCCGGATCGAAGCCCTCGCCCTGGTCGACCAGCAGGCGGCTGGTGCCTTCGGCCAGCCCGACCAGGCCGTGGGCGAGCGTGAGTCGCGTCTCGGGGTCGACGTCGACCGCGATCAGCGGGTCGATCGCCGCCGCCGCGGCAGCAGTGATGCGCTTGATGGTGGCGTTGAACTCGGCGTCGTGGCGGGCCCCACCGCCGAACAGCAGCATGAACTCGTCGTGACGGTTGGCGACCCACCGGAAGTACGCCTGGAAGCCGAGTTCGGTCTGCTCGCGGCCGTTCTGGGCGACACGGGTGGCGTCGCCGATCAGCGCCAGCAGGCGGTTGCCGACCTCTTCGAGCAGCGCCGAGTAGAGGTCGCTCTTGGAGTCGAAGTGCTGGTACAGCACGGGCTTGGTGACCCCGGCGGCATCGGCGATGTCATTCATCGAGGCGCCGTAGTAGCCGGCTCGGCCGAACACTTCGATCGCCACGTCGAGAATCTGGGTGCGCCGCGCGTCGGCGGTGAGACGGAGCGAACTCATGGGTTACCTCAGAGTAACTGGAGCGGGCAACGTTCAGTCGCGCCAGGTCTGCTCGGCATCGGCTCGGTCGGCAGCCTTGACGGCGTAGCCGAGCACGATGCTTGGGGCCAGGAGTGCGAACGACACCACCAGCGACACGACGATCAGGGTCGCCATCGTGGGCGTGAACCCGAACGCGAACGCCAGCACGAACAGCGCCACGGCCAACGCCAGCACCAGATACCCGACCCGGTTGGCGAGCAGCGTCCACTTGGCCAGCTTGGCACGGCGCACTCGGATCGGGTCGACCTCAGTCACACCAGGCAGGCTACGGGCCGACTCGGCTACGGTGGTCGCCCGTGGCGGCGGTATTCCACTTCAGCGAAGACCCGACGATCCGAAGGTTCTCGCCGCACGTCCCGCGGTCGAACCCCAGCCATCCGCCGTCGGTGTGGGCGATCGACGCTGCCCATGCCCCGCTGTACTGGTTTCCGCGGGAGTGCCCGCGGGCCAGCGTGTGGTCCCGCACGGCCGACGAGCAGGAGCGCTTGCGCGAGTACTTTGGGACGGAAGCCGAGCGGATCTGCGCGACCGAGTCGGGCTGGTTCGAGCGGGTGCGTGCGGCGGTGCTGTATCGGTACACGTTCGATGCCGCCGACTTCGTGCCGTGGCCCGAGGCCGACGGTCAGTACATCGCCCACCGCGTGGTCGAGCCGGTCCACATCGAGCCGCTCGCCGACCTGCTCGCCCTGCACGTCGAGGCTGGTGTCGAGCTGCGGCTCACCCCCCGGCTCGGCGCGTTGACCGACCAGATCCTTGCCAGCGGCCTGCCGTTCAGCCTGGTCCGCCTCCGCAACGCCCTCGTCTGATCCACCCACGGTGGGCACGTCCTGCCCGGTGGTTTCGACGGGGCTCAACCACCTGGATACGCGTTGACCAAGGTGGTTGAGCCGGTCGTTACCACCGCGACGGCCTACAGCCCGGCCGGGAGCAGTCGGTTGACGTTTTGGAAGAAGAAGTAGAGGCAGACGAAGAACGGGACGAAGCCGGCGAGCGCGCCGACCCACTCGCGCTTCCAGAACCTGGCGAGCCACCAGCCGAACGTGACGACCAGGGCGAGGACTGCGCCCCACAGGGCGATCTGTGGCCAGGCCGCCGAGTCGGCGAACCATCCCTCCGAGAACGCATCGGTGTCTTCGTGTTCGGCCGGTGCGGGGGCGACGGTGGTACCGGGTGCCGGGGCGTCGGTACCGGGAACGGCGGTGCCCGGTGTGGTGACGCCTGGCGCCTCGGTGACCGTCGGCGCGGGCTCGGAGTCGGGTGGGAGGTCGAGTTCGGGCGGTTCGGGGGTGCCGGTGATGATCGGCTCGCCGATCGGCCCCGAACGAGCCTGGTCGAGGTCGGCATAGACGATCAGGCGATTCTCGGACGTCCACCTCGGATGACAGGTGACGAGTGTCAGGGTGGCCCGGTCCGGGTCGGAGTCACTGATCACGTGGTAGTCACTCGGGCTGACGACCTCGCTGCCGGTGACGACGTACACGTAGCGCTCACCGTTCGTCAGCGTGACCTCGATGTCGTCGCCCGCTCCGACCCGGTCGAGGTTGCCGAACGGAGCCCCCGACGTGGTGCGGTGGCCGGCGATCGCGGCGTTGCCGAGTTGGCCCGGGAACGGGGTGTCGCGGAAGTGGCCGGGACCGTGCTTGAGGTCGTCGCGGCTGACACCTGAGACGACGAACCAGTCGACGTCGATGCTGGGGATCAACAGCTTGGCGATGACATCGCCGCGTTCGGGGGTGGGCAGGTTCTGCTCGGGCGCCGGCACGGGAGTTGGGGTGGTGGTGGGCGCAACGGTGGTGGGCTCGGTGGTCGGGGTGGTGCCGGGTGTCGACGATTGTGTGGTGGGTGGGGGCGTGGTGATGGCGGGCGCCTCGTCGGCGCGGTCTTCGAGCAGTTCGGCGAACTGATCTTCCAGGCGGTTCTGGGCGCGGGCGGTCTCGATGCCGGTGCCCCACAGTTGGTAGGCGACGAACAGGAACATCAACAGCCCGAGCACGATCAGCACCCGGCCGAGCCAGCCGACGAAGAAGCGCCAGTCCTTGGGGTACGGCGGGCGGTCCCAGCGCGTGCGGCGCTTCGGCCCGCGACCGACGCGCACCCACGCGACAGGCGCGACAGGGGTGTCGTCAGTTGTGATCGCTCCGCTCACCGGGCGCAGGCTAGTTCCACGCGGTGACCAGGTGGTTGCGAGTGTGCTGTATGCGCACCAGCGACGTCTCGATACAACGGAGTGGCGGCTGCGCCGCGGGTGCGCCACTCGGCGACCGTGGGCACCACCGGTGGTCGAGTGCCGGCGCAGCCGGTGTATCGAGACCTACTCGTTTGAGAGGAACCAGCCGTAGCGTTGTGGCGATGTCGGAGCAGCCGGTGATCGACCTGCGCGAAGCGGTCGCGGTGCTCGGCGGGTTCCCGGTGCTGGCCGGGGCGACACTGGCGGTGCAACTCGGCGAGATCGTGCTGCTGCGTGGGCCAAACGGGGCGGGCAAGACGAGCCTGCTGCGGCTGTGCGCCGGCCTGCTCCCGCTGGCGCGCGGTTCGGGGCAGGTGCTCGGGCTCGACCTCGACGGCGAGATCGAACTGATCCGCCCGCGGGTCGGCCTGCTCGGCCACCGCAACGGCCTCTACGCCGACTTGACGGTGGCCGAGAACGTGCGCTTCTGGGGCACGACCGTGGGTGCCTCGGCCGACGAGATCGACGCGGCGATGGATCGCCTGGGCGTCAGCGGGCGGCTGGCCGACGTGCCGGTGCGGCGCCTGTCGGCCGGCCAGAAACGACGCACCGCGCTGGCGTGCCTGGTCGCCCGGCGAGCCGAGCTGTGGCTGCTCGACGAACCCCACGCCGGGCTCGACGCGGCCGGCCGCGACGAGCTCGACGGTGTGCTCCACCAGGCGGTGGCCAGCGGGGCGACCGTCATGCTTGCCAGCCACGAACTCGAACGGGCCGGCGCGCTGGCTCACCGAACCGTCGACATCGTCAACGGCACCGTGGTCGAGGACGCCGCGTGAGCCGCTTCCAGGTCGCTCGCCTGGTGGCCGTGAAAGATCTGCGGGTCGAGCGCCGGAGCAAGGTGGTGACGAACCAGATCCTCCCGTTCGCCGGAGCGACGATGGTGATGTTCGCGTTCGCGCTCGACTCGAAAGGCGTCAGCGGGGTCGACGAGGACGGCCAGCGCTGGACCACCGACGTGCTCGCCCTGGTGGCCCCCGGGCTGGTGTGGCTGGCGACCCTGTTCAGCCTGCTGATCCTGGTGGGGCGGGCGTTCGCGGTCGAGTCCGAGGACGGGGCGCTCGACGCCCTGCGGGTGGCCGGGGTGGACCCGGCGGCGATCTTCTGGGGCAAATCGGCCGCGCTGGCGGTGCAGTTGTTCCTGCTGGAACTGGTCCTGGTGGTGGCCGCGGTGCTGCTCTACAACGTCGACGTGCCGCTCGGCGGCGTCGCTCTGCTGGGTGTGACCCTCGTCGCGGCTACCTTCGGCTTGGCCTTCGTCGGTACGCTGTACGGAGGCCTCGCTGCAGGGTTCACGGGCCGGGAGTCGCTGCTCCCACTGCTCGTGCTCCCGGTGGTGGCGCCCGTCCTGATCGGGGCGACGCGAGCGGTGGAATCCGCCCTCGGCACCGGCGGGGTGGCGCTCGCGGAGGGCTGGCCGTGGGTCGGCCTGCTCGCCGTGTTCGCCATCGCCTTCGGCGTCGGTGGCGCGCTGGCGTTCGGCCCGCTGATCGAAGAAGCGACATGAGCCAAACGACCCCACCCCCCACTCGCAAGCTCGGCACCGGTACCAGGGCCACCCGGGCGATCGGCGTCGCCGCGGTGGTGATGCTCGGCTGGCTGCTCGCCTTCGGGCTCGGCTTCTCGCCGGCCGACCGCAATCAGGAGGAGTACGTGCGCATCCTCTACGTGCACGTACCCACCGCGTGGCTGGCCTACCTGGCGTTCGGCGTGACCGCGCTGTGCTCGGCCCTCTACCTGTTCACGAAGAAGCACTCGCTCGGGTTCGACCGGTTCGCCGGCGCCTCGGCCGAGATCGGCGTGGTATTCATGGCCCTCACACTGGTGACGGGCATGCTGTGGGGGCGGCCCACGTGGGGCCACTACTGGGCGTGGGACGCCCGCCTCACCACCACCGCGCTGCTGTTCGTCACGTACGTCGGCTACCTCGCCGTGCGCGGGTTGGGCGGCTCGCACCACCAGCGCGCCAAGCGCAGCGCGGTGCTCGGCCTGCTGGCCGTGATCGAGATTCCGCTGGTGCGCTGGTCGGTCAAGTGGTGGCGCAGCCTGCACCAGGACGCATCGGTCGGCGAGCCCGGCAGCGGTGTTGAGCTCGACGGGTTGATGCTGTTCAGCCTGTTCGTCGGCGTGATCGCCTTCACACTGCTCTACGTGTGGCTGCTGTTGCACCGCAGCCGGGCATTGGCAATGGAGGACGTGCTCGACGACGTCGGCCTCGACGCGGCCGTCGCCGCCCGGCGCAACGAGACCGTGGGGGTCGCACCATGAGCACACTGATCGCGATCGAGTACGGCGGGTACGTGTACGCCAGCTACGCGGTGGCGCTGGTTGCGATCGGCGGGTTCACGTGGCGGGTGTTGCGCCGGGGCCGCCAGCTCGCCGACCAGGTCGACGACGCAGACAAGTACTGGCACTGAGCGAGGGCCTGACCTGTGACCGATCTCTCTCCGCGTACCGCAGCGACCGATGACGCCGTCGCCCCCCGCCGGCCGCGCCGCAAGTGGGCGTCGACGGTGGTGCTCGGGCTGGTGCTGGTGGCCGGCGGCGTGCTGGTCACCCAGTTCCTCCGCTCGGCGGTCGACTACTACTGCAACGTCGACGAGGTGGGTGCGCGCGGCGGCTGCGAGGCCGACCGGCGGCTGCGCATCCAGGGCATCGTCGAAGCCGGCACCGTCCAGGCGGCGGCCGGGAACACGGCGTTCGTGATCCGCTTCAACGGCGCCGAACTGCCGGTGCAGTACGCCGGCGAACCGGGCGGCATCTTCAAGGAGTGCATCCCGGTGGTCGTGCACGGCGAACTCGACGGGGGCACCGGTGTGTTCCACGGCGACCGTGTCGAGGTCAAGCACTCGAACGAGTACGTCGCCGTCAACGACGACCGGCTCGACGAAGCCGAACAGCTCGCCGCCGACTGCGCGGCGGGCGACTGACCGATGATGCTGGCCGTCTCGGTGAACGGTGCGCTCGGCCATGCCGGGTTGCTGATCGTGCTCGCCGCCTCGGTGGTGGGGGCCTTGTCGACCGGGCTGGCGATCGTCACCGGTAACCGGGCGGGCCTGCGCCAAGCGCCGAACTACGCATGGGTCATCGCGATCGGGGCGCTGCTGTCGGTCGTCGCCATGCAGGTCGCGCTCCAGCAGCGCGACTACTCGCTGAAGTACGTGCAAGACGTCGGCTCGTACACCACACCCTGGCTCTACAACGTGGCCGCGATGTGGAGCGCGCTCGAGGGCTCGATCCTGCTGTGGGTGGCGGTCCTGGCGGGCTTCACCGCCGCCGTCGCGTGGCGTTTCCGGAAGCGGTCGGCCGACTCGCTCGTCGGCTGGGCGATGGTGGTGATGTTCGTCGTGTGTGCGTTCTTCGCGCTGATCGCGTTCGGGCCTGCGAACCCGTTCGCAGCGGGGCCGCCGCAGCCGCTCGACTTCGATGGCCGTGGGCCGAACCCGCTGCTCCAGAACCACATCCTGGTGATGTTCCACCCGCCGATCCTGTACCTCGGCTACATCGGCTTCACGGTGCCGTTCGCGTTCGCGATCGCAGCCCTGATCACCGGCCGGGTCGGCGAGGGCTGGTTGATGGAAACTCGCCGGTGGGCGCTGTTCTCGTGGTGTTTCCTCACGATCGGCATCCTGCTCGGCGGATGGTGGAGCTACGAGGTGCTCGGCTGGTCGGGCGTGTGGGCGTGGGACCCGGTCGAGAACGCGTCACTGCTGCCGTGGCTCACCGGCACGGCCTACATCCACTCGGTGCTCGTGCAGCAGCGCCGGGGAATGCTGCGGGTGTGGAACCTGTCGCTGCTGGTCGCCACGTTCGCACTCACCATCCTCGGTACGTTCCTCACCCGCTCGGGCATCGTCGGCTCGGTCCACGCGTTCGCCGCCGGCGAGGTCGACGGCTACCTGCTCGGGTTCTTCGGGGTGATCGTGGTGGTGTCGTTGGGCCTGATCGCGTGGCGCGGCGACCGGCTGCGGTCGCCCGGCGTGATCGATTCGCCGGTGTCGCGCGAGGGCGCCTTCCTCGCCAACAACGTGGTGTTCACGGTGTTCGCCGTGATCGTGCTGGTGGGCACCGTGTTCCCGCTGTTGGTCGAGACGTTCGAAGACCGTCAGACCGTGGTGGGTGCCCCCTACTTCGACGGGTTGGCGATGCCGATCGGGCTGGTGCTGCTGTTCCTGATGGCGATTGCACCGGTGCTGCCGTGGCGCAAGGCTTCGGCTGAACTGTTGTCGCAACGTCTGTTCTGGCCGGCCTGGGTGGGCGCGGGCACGCTCGCGCTGGCGGTCGTGGTCGGGGCCGACGGGTGGGCGCCGCTGGTGGCGTTCTTCCTCGGCGGGTTCGCGGCCGGGGCGGCGTTGCGCCAGATCGTGCTGGCCACTCGACGTCAGGGTTGGAGCGGCCTGGTCGGCCGGGCCAACGGCGGCATGGTGGTGCACCTCGGCGTGATCCTGGTGGGCGTGACGCTGGTCGCGTCGAACGCCTACACCGAGACGCGCACGGTCAACGCTCGGGTCGGCGAGCCGGTCGAGGTGCTCGGGCACCAACTCGAACTGCTCGGCGTCGACGTCGTCACCGACGCCCGCGAGGACCGGGCGATCGCCCACGTCCGGGTCGACGGTGGCCGCGTGCTCGACCCGGCGATCACCACCTACCTGAGGCACGGCATGGATGTCCCCACGCCCGGCATCGACACCGGCCTGACGCGCGACCTGTACATCACGATCGCCGCGAACAACCAGCCGTCCGAGGACGCCCAGGTGGTGGGGCTCCAGGTCCAGCACAAGCCGCTGATGATGTGGATGTGGGTGGGTGGCTTGTTGATGGCGGTCGGCACCGTGCTGGCGGCGTTCCCCGGCAAGCGCCAACGCAACCCGCTCGACCCCGTCTCGGCCCCCGTGCCCAGCAGGGGGGACGAGACCAAGGTGGTTGAGCCTGTCGAAACCACCGGTGACCCGGAGGATCGTGAGGTAGTGGGTGTCTGAGGTCGATGAGGCTGCGGTGGCAACGACCGGCTCAACCACCGTGGGGGGCTCAACCACCGGGGGGGACCGGGGTTCGCGGCGGGTGGCGCCGTGGGTCGCTGGAGGGCTGGCGCTCGTGCTGGCAGCGCTGTTCGTGATGCTGTTGGTGAACCGGGGCACGCCCGCCGACTCGGCCAACTCGCCACTGCTGGGCAACCCGGCGCCCGACGTGCAGGGCAGGTACGAGGACGGCACGACGTTCGACCTGTCGCGGCGCAAGGGCAGCTGGGTCGTGCTCAACTTCTTCAGTCATGACTGCGTGCCGTGCATCGTCGAGCATCCGGCGCTGATCGAGTTCGTCGACACGCAGCGTGCGCTCGGTACGCAGGGCGCCGAGTTCTACACGGTCGTGCAGAACAGCTCGCGTCAGCAGGTCGACGAGTTCTTCGCCAGGTACGGCGGCGACTGGCCGATCGTGTACGACGACGAGTTCGCCTTCCAGATCGAGTTCGGTGTGGCGCAGGTGCCAGAGACGTGGGTGCTCGACCCGAACGGCACGGTGCGCCGCCGCTACATCTCCACGGTCGACGCGGCCGAGTTGAATTCGGCCCTCCAGGCGATGCGCGAGGGCCGGCTGTGAAGGTCCGTCCGCGCACCGTGGCGTGGGTGGTGCTGGCGTTCGTGGTGGCCGGGTTCCTGGCGGTCGGGGCCACCCGCGACACCGGCCCGCGCACGACCGACGACCGGGTCGAGGCGATCTCGAAGCGGATTGCGTGCGCGGTGTGCGACGGCGAGAGCGTCTGGGAGTCGCGCAGCACGTCGTCGGTGTCGTTGAGCCGGGCCATCCGCTCCGACGTCGAAGCCGGGCTGCTGTCCGACGACGAGATCATCGAACGGATCACGTCGGCCCGCGAGGGCAAGGAGCTGCTCGTTCCCACCGCAACGGGCATCGAAGCGCTGGCGTGGGCACTGCCGGCGACAGCGTTCGTGGTCGCCGTGGTCGGGTTGACGGTCGCGTTCCGGCGATGGCAGGCGAACGCGCGCCGGCTCGGCAGGGCCACCGACGACGACTACGCGCTGGTCGCCGAGGCCATGTCGCACGACGAGCAATGAGCCTGGATCCACCGATCTGGCGGCTCGTTCCTCGCCGTCATCACGGTGAAGCCAGGCTCGTCAACGCTGTGCGTTCAAGCGCCACGCAGGCTGGGTTCCACGAACGGTGCATCGAAGCCAAGGTCGACGCGACCGCCGTGGCCGGGGGCAACGCCGACGGGCGACTGAAGCGATCGGTGGGTCCAGGATGAGTGGCGCCGAACCACCGCGCTCGCGGCTGAGCCTCGACCGGCTCGCCGAACTCGAAGAAGAGCGCCGCTTCCTGCTGCGTTCGCTGGCCGATCTGGAACGCGAGCACGACGCCGGCGACGTCGACGAGGCCGACTACGCCGAGTTGCGCGACGGGTACACGGTTCGGGCCGCGGCCACGCTGCGCGAGATCGAGGCGGGGTACGCCGCCCTGCCCACCCGGCCCCCGGCCAACTGGCCGCGCCGCATCGGTGTCGGGGTCGCGGTGGCCGTGCTGATCGTGATCGTCGGCTGGGTGTTGGCGGCGACCAACGCCCAGCGCCTGCCCGGCCAGACGCCGACCGGCGCCGACCCGCGCGATCGACGCCAGGTGCTGCTCGCCGAGGCGCGCCGGCTGCAGTTCCAGGAGCCCGGGGTGGCATCGCAGCTCTATGGCGTGGTGCTCGACGAGTTCCCCGACGACCTCGAGGCGCTCACGTACCGGGGGTGGACAGCGGTGCTGGCCGACCCGACCGACGAGTCGGTGCACCGGTCGGCGCGGGCCGACTTCGACCGGGCGATCGAGATCGATCCGAGCTATTCCGACCCGTGGTGCTTCCGCGGCATCCTCGCCTTCCGGTTCGAGGACCGACCCGACGCCGCCGACGACGACCTCGACCAATGCCTCGCGCTCAACCCAACCGCCATGGCCCGCGACCTCGTCGAAGGCATGCGCGCCGCAGCCGTAGCCCCCGACCAGGGTGGTTAAGTCGGTCGCCCGCCCTCAAGGTGGTTGAGCTTGTCGAAACCACCGGTCGTTGAGGGGCTCGGTGGTTTCGACAAGCTCAACCACCTTGAGGTGGCGCGTCAGTGGGTCATGGGGGTGGCCAGGCGGTGAGGGCGGTGATGCGGCCGTCGGTGTCGCGTTCGAGTACCCAGGTCGCGGCCTTGCGCCAGTCGGGTGTGGTGCGCACGTCGGCGCCGCGCCGTTCGAGTGCGGCGATCACCGCGGGCACGAGGTCGCCGTGGGTGCACAGCACCGTGTCGTCGGGCAGGCCGTCGACCAGCGCGAGCACGTCCTCCCAGGGCTGACCCTCGGCGAGTGCGTCCGAGGTCTCGACCGCGATGCCGACTCGCTCGGCGGTCGGTTGCAGCGTCTCGACGCAGCGTACGTACGGGCTCGACAAGAGGCGCGTCGGGGGTAGGCGGGCGAACGTGTCGGCCAGGCGTTCGGCCTGCTCGCGGCCGGCCTCGGTGAGAGGACGCAACGAATCGTCGCCATCCCAGTTGTTGCGGTCGCCCGCCTTGGCGTGTCGAACGAGGTACACCCGTGGTTCCTGCGGCATTGTGTCAGTCGTCGTCGGCCCGGCATCCCGACCGGCCCGCCGTCCCGGCGGCCAACCTAGCGCGCCCGCCCTGGCGCGCCATAGAAGCCGGCGGGGCTGGTCAGGCCCACCCGAGTTCGTGCAGCCGGTCGTCGTCGATGCCGGCCGCGTGGGCGAGTTCGTGGATGACCGTGATGTACACCTCGTCGGCGAGTTCGTCCTCGTCGGCGCAGATGTCGCACAGCGCGAGCCGGTAGATCGACACCACGTCGGGGATCTCGTCGCCCCACCGTTCGGTGTGTGGCGTGCCTTCGTACAAACCCAGCAGCGCGGGCTCGTCGGGGTTCCGGTCGGCGACCGTCACCACCACGTTGTCGAGCACCGGGAGCAAGTCGTCGGGCAGGCCGTCGAGCGCGTCGGCGACGAGCCGCTCGAACCGGTACCGGGGAACCGGTGTCACAGCACCTTGAGCTCGGGGCTGAACACCTTGCGTGGCTTCAGCTCGGCGGCGATCCGGCGGGCGATCGCCTGGAACCCTTGGGCGGCCTCGCTGTCGGGCGCGGCAACCGTGATCGGCAGGCCGACGTCGCCGCCCTCGCGCAACGCGGGCACGAGCGGCAGCTGACCGAGCAGCGGTACGTCGAGGTCGGCGGCGAGCTCGGCGCCGCCACCCGAGCCGAACAGCTCGTAGCGGGTGCCGTCGTCGCCGGTGAACCACGACATGTTCTCGATCACGCCGCGCACCGGCAGGTTGACCTTGGCCGCCATCGCGGCCGACAGGCGGGCCACCTGCTGGGCTGCGGGCTGCGGGGTGGTGACCACGTACACCTCGCCGCGGGGCAGGTACTGGCTGAGCGACAAGGCGATGTCGCCGGTGCCGGGCGGCATGTCGATCAGCAAGAAGTCGGGGTCGTCCCAGAACACGTCGGTGAGGAACTGTTCGAGTGCCTTGTGCAGCATGGGGCCGCGCCAGATGACCGCCTCGCCGGGTGGGGCGAAGTAGGCCATCGAGATGCAGCGCACGCCGTGCGCCTCGGGGGGCAGCAGCATCTCGTCGATGACGGTGGGCGGGTGGTCGGTGCCGAGCATCTGCGGCACGGAGTGCCCGTAGATGTCGGCGTCGACGATGCCGACCGAATGACCCTGCTGCACGAGCGCGACCGCCAGGTTGACGGTGACCGACGACTTGCCGACGCCGCCCTTGCCCGACGAGATCAGCAGCGGGCGGGTCTTCGAGCCGGCCGCGGCGAACGGGATCGCCCGGCCCTGGGCGTGCCCGTGGGCGGTCTGCGAGCCGGCGGTGGCGCCGGCGTCGCCGTGGAGCCGCTTGCGCAGTTCTTCACGCTCGTCGTCGGTCATCACCGTGAAGTCGAGTTCGACCTGCTTCACGTCGGCGAGGGTGGTGGCGGCGCCGTTGACCCGGTTCGAGATCTCGTTGCGCAACGGGCAACCGGCCACGGTGAGGGCGACCGTGATGCGGGCGGTGCCGTCGGCGTCGATGTCGGCCCGGCGGAGCATGCCGAGGTCGACGATCGAGCGGTGGAGTTCGGGGTCCTCGACCGGGCGGAGGGCGTCAACGAGCAGCTCGTTCATACCGGGCCAGTCTGCCCCGTGCTCGGGATTTGCACTACCGGCATAGGTAGAATCCCCACCGATGGCGACCAACACCGCATTCACCGCCACGGTGTCGGCCATCACCGACGCATTCGGTGACCCGACCCGGCGGTCGGTGTACCTGTTCGTGCGCGAGCACGTCGACGGCGTCACCGCCACCGATGTCGCCCAGCAGGTGGGCGTACATCCCAACGTTGCCCGCCATCACCTCGACAAGCTCGCCGCCGGCGGCTACCTCACCGTGCAGGCCGGCCGCGCCCCCGGTGCCGGCGAGCGTGCGGGGCGGCCGTCGAAGCGGTACGTGCCGGCCGCCAACTCCGGCGGGCCGCTGGCCGAGTTCCCGGTGCGCAGCGACGACCTGGTGCTGTCGCTGCTCGGGCGGGCGCTGTCGAAGCTGTCGCCCGGCGAGGCCCAAACGATCGCCGAGCAGGTCGGCGCCGAGTACGGGCGGGCGATGGCCGCCAGCCTCCAGGGCAACGCGCTCGACGCGGGCCACCGGTCGATGCGCTCGGCGATCCAGGCGGTCGCCGACGCGCTGACGGCGCACGGGTTCGCGGCCCATGCCGAGTCGCGCCACGACGGGCTGCGGATCATCAACGATCACTGCCCGTTCGGCGACGTCGCCGTCGAGCACCCGGTGATCTGCGCGGTCGACCGGGGCATGGTCCGCGGCATGCTCGGCGAACTGGTCGAGGGTCAGCTCGGCGACATCGTCACCGAAGAATCACGCGCCACCGGCGCCACGTTCTGCGCCACCTCCGTGTAACCACCCACCCCACCACCATCTCGTGACACTTCTGCGCACATAGTGCGGCAAGGAATCACGAGTTCGCGGTGATGCCGAGGTCGCGGGCGCGGAGAGCGATCAGCGAGAGCAACTCGGTGACGGTCTCGGCCAGATGGTCGCGTGTGTCGGCGTCGGTGACTCGGTCGACCTGCCAGCCGACGCGGCGGGTCTGACGGTCGCGGACCTTGTCGTTCTGGGCGTCGAGGCGACCGCCGTGCCAGGTGATGTGGTCGACCTCGAGTGCCCAACGGATCGCTGGTACGGCGACGTCGACGTGGATCGTGCGCCCGTTGGCAAGCACGATCGGATGCTGCCGGACGAGGCCCTGGACGCCGGCCGCTGCAAGGGCCTTGAACATGGTCACCTCGAGCCCCGAGTCGGCTGGCTTGAGCCACGCCGGCCGGCTCCCGAGCACTCGCGTCACGCGAGCCGACCCGTCCCGGCCACGGGCCTGCATCCGGCGCGCCATGTGGAACAGCGCGGGCACCGTTGCATGGCGATCGAGCACCCACTCGGTCAGCCGTTCGAAGCGCGTGTCGTCAAGGTCCTGGGCGCAGTCAAACCAGGTGCGCACCGGCGTCGCCAGCCGGATCCCGTCCGGCCGGAGCATCCAGTCGGAGGGGTCGAGCACGTTGGTGCGACGGATCGTGACGGCCCCGGTGACCGCCCGGCTACCGTGCGGCGCGAGCAGGATCGGGCGTTCGGCACGCCACACGTGGCGGAACTGCCAATGCGGGCAGCCGCCGGGCCGGTGACCACCAAGGCAGGGTCCGCGAAGCAGGCGGCGACGCAGCGCGCCGCGAACGTGTCGGGCGCGGTGGCCACACGGAACACGCCCTGGTGGGAGCGGACGAGTACTCCGGCGGTGACCAGGCGACGAATCGAGTGTGTCGACAGGCCGTCGCCGGTCAGCTCTCTCGCAGTGACAATGCCATAGTGCGCGGATACCTGCTGCGCAAGGTGTGGAGAGAGATGCGGCATCGGAGCCTCCCGTGGTGTGATGAACCTGCGGGACGTACGTCCGATCTGGGACTCAAGCTATCTGGCCCACCGAGCGACCCGGACACCGCCTGAACCTCGTGACACGTTTGCGCATCATCTGCGCAAACGTGTCACGAAATCGGGGTGGGGTCAGTCGCGGAGTTGGGCGAACTCGATCACTCGGGTCATCACTTCGTCGTCGACTTTGCCGGGGGCACCGGCGTCGAACGGGGGCTGTGGGTCGTACTCCACCATCAGCTGGGCGGCCTGGGCAGCCACCGAGTCGACGAGCAACTCGACCAGGCGGATCGCCATGTCGATCCCGCTCGACACGCCGGCGGAGGTGATGATGCGCCGGTCGAGGTGCTCGACGACGCGCTGCTCGGTCGCCGTTGCCCCGTGCTGCTCGAGCTCGCGGTACGTGGACCAGTGGGTGGTCGCCGTGAGGCCGTCGAGCAGGCCCGCCGCCCCGAGCACGATCGAGCCGGTGCACACCGACGTCGTGTAGCGCGTGCCCGCATGGGCGTTGCGTACCCAGTCGAGCACGCGATCGTCGGCCTGCAACGGCCGGGTACCGACGCCGCCGGGAAACAGCAGCACGTCGGGACGCGGGAGGTCTTCGAACTCAGCGTCGGCGGTGATGCCGAGCATGCCGTTGTCGGAACGCACCTCGCCGATGCTGTGGCCGACGAACGTGACGTCGAACCACGGCACCCGTTGGAGCACCTCGTACGGGCCGACCGCGTCGAGCGCGGTGAACCGGGGGAACGTGGCGATCGCGATCGAGATCCGGTCGGGAACGGCGTCAGGGGTCACGGTCATGGGATGTCCTCTCAGGTGAGCCGGAAGCGGCTGCGGTAGTCGTCGGGGGAGACCCCCAGTTGGCGGTGGAACGTGCGGCGCAGCGTCTCGGCGGTACCGAACCCGCACTGGCGGGCGATCGCTTCGACCGTGGCCGGTGTCGTCTCCAGCGCCCGGCGGGCGGCCTCGACGCGCACACGCGCCACGTAGGCGCCCGGCGTCATGCCGGTCTCGGCGGTGAAGCAGCGGGCGAAGTGCCGCGTGCTCATGCCGGCCTGCCGCGCCAGCAGGTCGAGCCGATGGTCGTCGCCAGGCGCCGTGTCGATGCGGTGCTGCGCGCGTTGGATCGGCCCCGTCGTCGCCCGGTCGGTCCACACCGGCGTCGCGAACTGGCTCTGCCCACCGGGCCGCCGGAGGAACATCACGAGGTGGCGGGCGATCAACTGGGCAACCTCGGCGCCGTGGTCGTGCTCGACGACCGCCAGGGCCAGGTCGATCCCCGCGGTGACGCCCGCCGACGACCACAGATCGCCATCGCGTACGTACAGCGGATCGGCCTCGACCACGGTGTCGGGGGCCCGCTCGGCAAGTTCGGTGGCGTACGCCCAGTGCGTCGTCACCCGCCGGCCCGTGGTGAGGCCCGCCGCGGCGGCGATGTAGGCGCCGGTGCACACGGTGAGCACCCGCTCCGCCACGGCACCCACCCGGGTCGCCGCGTCGGCGATGTCGGAACCTGGCCGGATACGGCGTGCGCCGCCCCCACCTGGCAGCACCAGCGTCGTGTGCGGTGACACGTTGCGGGAGAGCGGTTCGGTCTGGAACGTCAGCCCCGACTCGCTCGTCACCACCCCGCCGCGCAACGACATCAGGCGCGGCGCGTACACCGCCCGGCCGGTCGCACCGTTGGCTCCGGCGAACACCTCGAAAGGGCCGCTCACGTCGAGCGACTGCACCCCGTCGAACAGGAGGAACCAGATCGGGTGGGCGGTTGACACACGACGACTGTGCACCGCTCCGGGCGATGACGTCAATGCCATGTACCCCACGATTCAGGACATCGCCACCACACGCCGATGGATGCCGTGCCGCGGCGGCGGCGAGTCGCCCGGCGCCCACCATTGGCCTGAATCCACTGATCGCCGCGGCTGCTCGTTGGCGTTTGCCCCAGCCCTCGGCGGTTGTGGCCCCGTTGGCCCTGGTGTACGGCCAGTGAAGGCCAGCCTGCGTGGCGCTTGAACGCAAAGTGTTGCGGAGCCTGGATTCACCGTGATGGCGGCGAGGAACGAGCCGTCAGATCGGTGGATCCAGGCTTAGGCTCTCGGCGTGGACGTACGTATCGGAGTGACCCAGGCCCCCCGTGAGCTGACGATCGACGTCGACGACGGCGAGCGCGACGCGGTCAAGGCGGCGGTCGATGCGGCGCTCGCCGGCGCGACCGACGTGCTGTGGGTCACCGACAAGCGCGGCAAGCAGATCGGCGTACCCGCCGCCAAGATCGCCTACGTCGAGGTCGGCACCGCCGAGGGCGATCGCCGGATCGGCTTCGGGGGCTAGCCGTCGTCGCCACCGGTGGCCTCCTCGACCGGGGCCTCCTGTTCGTCACCGGCAAGGGTGGCGTCGGGAAGACCTCGGTGGCCGCCGCGCTGGCGGTGGTCGCAGCCCGCCAGGGCAAGCGCACCCTGATCTGCGAGATGGACGCCAAGGGCTCGCTGGCGGCGGCCTTCGACGCGGCCCCGCTCCAGTTCGAGCCGCGCGAGCTGGAACCGAACTTGTGGGGCATGGCGATGAACACCGAGGACTCGTTGCGTGAGTACCTGCGGCTGTTCGTGAAGGTCCCGCTGCTCGGCAAGATCGGCCCGCTCGCCCGTACGTTCGACTTCGTGGCCGACGCGGCACCGGGCGTGAAGGAGATCCTCGCCGTCGGCAAGCTCGCCTACGAGGTGCGTGAACGGCACTACGACCTGGTCGTCGTCGATGCCGAGGCCACCGGCCACATCGTCGCCCAGGTCGGCGCGCCGCTCGTCATCCGCGACCTCGTCAAGGTCGGCCTCGTGCGCGACCAGACGGAGTGGATGCTCGACATCCTCCAGAACCCGGCGACCACCGGAGTCGCGATCGTCACGACGCCGGAGGAGATGCCCGTCACCGAGGCGCTCGATCTGCTCGCCAGGTTGCCGGCCGAAACCGGGGCCACGGTTGCCACGCTGATCGCCAACCGGGTGCTGCCGGCCCTGTTCGACCGGCGCCAGGCGGGTGTCATCACGCACCTCGACCGCGCCCACGCACAGCTCACCGCTGCGGCCGGGCCGGGGGTGACCGCGGTGGTCGAGGCCACCCGCATCACCGACGCCCGCCGGCGCACCGGCGCCGGACACCTCGACCGGCTCGCCGCCAGCGCGGCAGAGTTGCAACCCGGCCTGCCGACCCTGATCGTGCCCGAACTGTTCACGCGGGCCACCGGCCGGCGGGTCGTGTCGCTGGTCGCCGACGCCCTCGCGATGGAGTTGACGTGAGCCTGGATCCACCGATCTGGCGACTCGTTCCTCGCCGCCATCACGGTGAAGCCAGGCTCCGTAACGCTGTGCGTTCAAGCGCCACGCAGGCTGGGCTCGATGGTGGGTGTACTAGGGCTGACGTTGGCGCAACCACCGTGGGCTGGAACAACGCGCGCGAGCGGCTACAGCGATCGGAGGATCCAGGGTGAGTAAGCCGGTCCGCCGTGACGACCTCACCGCACTGCTGGCCTCGAAGGAGATGGTGCTGGTGTGCGGGTCGGGCGGGGTGGGCAAGACCACCACCGCGGCGGCAATGGCGGTCGCTGCCGCAGTCGAGGTGGGCGGACGGGTGCTCGTGCTCACCGTCGACCCCGCCCGCCGGCTCGCCGACGCGCTCGGTGTCGGCGCGCTCGGCAACACTGCCACACGGGTCGCCCCCGAGGCGTTCGCGACCGCGGGGGTGACGCCGCGCGGCGAGTTGTGGGCAGCGATGCTCGACACCAAGGCCGGCTGGGACGAGCTGATCCGCCGGCACGCGCCCGACGCGCGCACCCGCGAGGCGGTGCTGGCCAACCCGCTGTACCGCAACATCACCACCCGATTCGTCCACAGCCACGACTACCTCGCGATGGAACGGCTCCACGAGTTGCACGCGTCCGGCGAGTTCGACCTGATCGTGGTCGACACGCCGCCGTCGCGCAACGCGCTCGACGTGCTCGACGCACCCGGCCGGATGAAGGAGTTCTTCGGGTCGAAGCTGCTGCGCTGGCTCACCGTGCCGTACCGCTCGCGGCTGTTCACGATGGCGTCCAAACCGTTCTACCAGGTGGCCGACAAGGTGCTCGGCTCGCGGTTCCTGGAAGACATCGCCGAGTTCTTCATGCTGTTCCAGGCGATGGAGCAGGGCTTCGTCGCCCACGCCCGCGAGGTCGAACAGCTGCTGGCCGACCCGCGCACGACGTTCGTGGTGGTGTCGACGCTGGAGGCCGCGCCCACCCACGAGGCAGCGTTCCTGGCCCGCGAGCTGGCGCGCCGCGAGCTGCACCTCGGAGCGATCGTGGCCAACCGGGCGCTGCCCGCCGCGTTCACCGCCAAGGCGGCAGCGACCAGCGCACGCAAGCTCGAACGGGCGGCTGCCGGGCCGCTGGCCGACGACGTCCGTGCCGCGCTCGGCACATCGGTCGACGCGGCGATCGACCGCGACGTCGTCGCCGGCGTGCTGACCGAGGTGGCCACGCGGTTCCACGACATCGCCGTCGTCGCCACCCGCGAAGCCGACCGCCGCGCCGAGCTGGCCGGACTGTCGCCGCTGCTGGTGAGCTGCCCGATGCTCGACGGCGACGTCAACGACCTGGCCGACCTCTACCGCCTGATCAAGGCGTTCACGTGACGAGCCGGCGGAGGAAGCCGAGATGAGCAACATTGCCGTGCGGGTCACCCCCGACGCACTTCGTCAGGTGCGGCACGGGTCTCCGTGGGTGTACGACGGGTCGATCACGTCGGCCAGCCGCGAGGGCACACCGGGCGAGCTGGCCGTGATCTTCGACAGCGACCGCAAGTTCGCCGCGCTCGGGTTGTGGGACCCCACCTCGCCGATCCGTGTGAAGGTGCTCCACCGCGGCAAGCCGGTGACGGTCGACGGCGCGTTCTGGCGGACCCGTCTGACGACCGCGCTCGATCGTCGCTCGGGGCTCGCCAGCGACGGGGACACGACCGCCTATCGACTGGTCCACGGCGAGAACGACGGATTGCCTGGCCTGGTCGCCGACCGCTACGACGCGACGATCGTCGTCAAGCTCTACACCGGTGCCTGGTTCCCACACCTCGACGCGGTGGTCGCCGAGCTGGTCGCGCTCACCGGCGCCACCCGGGTGGTCCTCCGCCTCGCCCGCTCCGTCGAAACCACCACCAGCGACGGCAGCGTGCTGGTCGGCCCGCCGGTCGACGGCCCGGTCGTGTTCCGCGAGCGTGGCATCGAGTTCGAGGCCGATGTCGTGGCGGGGCAGAAGACCGGTCACTTCCTCGACCAGCGCGACAACCGGTCGCTGGTGCGCGGCATGGCCGACGGGCGTGACGTGCTCGACGTGTTCGCCTCCACCGGTGGGTTCGCCCTGTCGGCGGCAGCCGGCGGGGCGCGCCGTGTCCACCTGGTCGACCTCGCCGCGCCGGCACTCGACACCGCCCGCAGCAACCTGGCACGCAACCGGCATCTCATCGGACGCACCGACGTCCGCTTCACCGTCGGCGATGCGTTCGAGGTGCTCGCCGCCCTGGCCGCGTCCGGCGAGCGGTTCGGGCTGGTGATCGTCGACCCGCCCTCGTTCGCCCAGAACCAGACCGCTGTCGACCGGGCGATCCGCGCCTACACGCGCCTGACCCACCTGGCGCTCGGCGTGCTCGAACCCGGTGGCACGCTGGTGCAGTGCTCGTGCTCCAGCCGGGTCACCGCCGACCAGTTCTTCGACGCCGTACACGCCGCCTCGCGCAGCGCCAAGCGCCCGCTGACCGAGTTGCGGCGCACCGGCCACGCCGTCGACCACCCGATCGGCTTCGAGCACGGCGCCTACCTGAAAGCGATCTACGCCACCGCCCGCTGAGCGGCCCTTTGGTCGTTTCGACAGGCTCAACCACCTGGTCAGCGCTTGTACCCGGTGGTTTCGACAGGCTCAACCACCTGGTCAGCGCTTGCGTCCGGTGGTTTCGACAGGCTTAACCACCTGGTCAGCGCTTGCGTCCGGTGGTTGAGCCTGTCGAAACCACTTCGCTGGCGCTACGGCGCTACGGCGCTTGGGCGACGATGGTGGCGGTGAGTGGGTCGATTGCCTGGAGGTGGCGGTCGGCGCCCAGCAACAGGTTGCCGTCGCGCCATCCGACCACCTCGGCGAACATCAGGCCACCGAGTTCGAGCGTGTTCGGTGCGGCGGCGATGCCGGTAGCCGGGTCGACCACCTGGAACCGCAGCGTGCCGCCCCCCACGTCGAACTGGACGACGACGACCCCGGCCGGGGTGACGTGCACGATCCACTCGGTCGCCGTGATCATCCCGTCGTCGCCGGGTTCACCATCGAGCGCCAGCTGCCACGCCGGCTGCATCGCCTGACCCTGCGGGTTGGTGGTGTCGATGCCGGCCAGCGACCAGCGTCGCGAGCCGCGCGACGACCGCTCGGCAGCCACGATCGTGTCGCCGACCAGGGCGACCGGCGTGAGCGTGCTGAGTTCGTTGCGTTCGACGACGACGAACGAGCCGTCGGCCCGCGACATCGACGCCACCCCGTCGTCGACCGCGAACACGATGCGCTCGGCGGTGACGACCGGGTTGGGCTGGAACGTCGCCGGCTTGATCGCCGCAGCGGCCTCGTGGTCGATCAACCAGGTCGGTGCGTCGGCCCCGGGCGCCCACAGCTGCGGGCAATCACCGAGCCACACGTAGCCGCTGGCACCGAGGTCGACGAGTTGGTCGTAGGCGCCCAGCGTCCTCGGGAAGTCGGTGTCGCAACGCGGGGCCTGGGTGTGCACCTCCTCCCCGGTGACGATGTCGAACACCGTGAGCACGGCCCGCTGGCGATCTTCGCGGTCGGCGGGCTGGTCGACCGCCACCGCCGGGTTGCCTCCGACGTCGAGCAATTGACGCGGGACGGCTCCGGGGAGCTGCTTGTTCCACACCTCGGCCCCAGTGGCGACGTCCCACACACGGAGACGGCCGTCCTGGGTGAGGATCGCCGCCCGGGTGCCGCCGAAGATCCGCAAACAGTCGGCACAGATGTTGGTCACCGAGTCGGACAGGCCCAGCTTGTACAGGTGCGTGCCGTCGGTACGGTCGAACGCGTACAGGCCGTCGTGGTGCGTCAGCAGCACCTGCCCAGGCGAGGCGACGATGCGCTCGTACGAGGCGATGCTGGCATCGGTGGGAAGCAGGTCGCGCAGCGCCGCGTCCCAGCGCACCTGCTCGGTGGCGCCCAGGTCGACGTAGATGAGATGGGTCTTGTCGGGGCCGCCCACGGCCAGGGCGACCTCGCTGGTGGAACCCTCGCCGGCGAACAGGGCGCTGTTGGCGAAGTTGTACATGTTGAACCCGCCGCGACCCCCTACCCCCGTCCCGGCGCTGACACCCCGATAGACGCCGTAGGCGCCGGCCCCGATGCTGCCGAGCACGCTCAACGTGACGATCGCGGCGATCACCTTGCCGGCCCGCGTGGCCACCTTGCCGGCCCGTGCCGCGTACGCTGTCAGGGCGGTCGCGTCGAGCGTCGTGGCCGCGAACACGTCGGCGACCGAGACGCTGACCTGTTGCGTGGGGGCCGTGTACTGGGTGTCTTCGAGCGTCGCCCCGCAGGTGGCGCACTTGAAGAATTGGGCGTGCTCGGTGGGGACGTCGAGCGCGTCACCGCAGCTCGGGCACGCGAGTCGTTGGAACCGGGCCATCGGGCCGCGAGTGTGGCCGATTCAGGCGGCGGGAACGAGGTATTTCCGGATCAGCGGCTCGTAGTGGGCGAGCGGAGCGCTGACGTAGTCGGGGTCGAACGCGGTCTGGTCGTATTTCGCGCAGAACTCCT
Organism: Ilumatobacter sp.; assembly: GCA_035556435.1. Lineage (GTDB taxonomy): Bacteria > Actinomycetota > Acidimicrobiia > Acidimicrobiales > Ilumatobacteraceae > Ilumatobacter. The sequence continues at coordinate 117,339 of DATMEY010000039.1, forward strand.
CGGCGTACTCGAAGTACTCGTGGCCACGGAACTGTTCGCGGGCGTTGCGGTCGCCACCGATGTGATGCCAGAAGTAGTACCCCTGGAAGATGCCGTGCTGCTCGACCATCCAGTGGTTGGCCTCGGACACGAACGGCTTCAAGATGGTGGCCGCGATGCCGGGGTGGTTGTAGGGCGAGAGGGTGTCGCCGATGTCGTGCAGCAGCGCGCACAGCACGTACTCCTCGTCGCGGCCGTCGTTCTCGGCGCGGCTGGCGGTCTGCAGCGAGTGCTCCAGGCGCGAGACGGGGAACCCGCCCGTGTCGTGTTCGAGCAGGCGCAGCTGCGTGATCGCATTCTCGCCTGCTACCGACTGGGTGTGCGGAAGACAGGCGATGATGCGCGACCAATCCTCGGCAGTCGATTCCTCGAACGTGGTGAACGTGGCTTTGGAGGCGGCCGGGGTGGCCTGCACGGCGCCGGTGGGCGTGGCAGTCGATGTCGTGCTCATGAACTGATCGTACGTCGGGCCGTGGAAACGCGGCGTGCCGTAGCCCGATCGGCCAAACTCAGAGGGTGCCGAAGTTGACGGAGCTCGCCCGCGAACAGACCGCCCTCGACCGCGAGCAGGTGGCGCACCTCAACCGACTCGTATCGGAGTGGGGGATGCTGGCCGACCTGTCGTTCGCCGACCTGCTGCTGGTCGTGCCGAACCGTTCCGGGGCGTGGACCGTCGTCGCCCAGGTGCGCCCCGCCACCGCCCAGACGCTGTACCCCGACGACCTCGTCGGCCACCCCTGCCTGCCCGATCAGGTGCCGGCGTTCGTCGAGGCGCTGTCGTCGGGCAAGATCACCGAATCGGCGCCCACTCACGCCACCGACGGGGGCACCGACGACGCCGACCCGATCCGCCGTGTCGCGATTCCGGTGGTGCACCGGGGCTCTCCCGTGGCGGTGCTCAGCAAGGCCGCGGCCGCCCGCTGGGGCCGCCGTCACGGCCAACTCGAACACACCTACGACCGGATCTTCGAGCAGTTCGCGCGCATGATCGCGGCCGGGGCGTTCCCGTTCGCCGACCGCGTCGGCGACTCGTCGTCGGCCCCGCGCGTGGGCGACGGCGTGATGTGGCTGGGCAGCGCGGTCGAGGTGCGATACATGTCGCCCAACGCCAGTTCGGCGCTGCACCGGGTGGGTATCCAGGCGTCGGCGCTGGGAATGCGCCTGGCCGAACTGGGCTTCCACGACGGGGTGGTGCGCCAGGCGTTCGAGCTACGCGCCCCGGTGATCGAGGAGTTCGAGCAGGGCAACGTGACCCTGCTGTGCCGCTGCGTGCCGCTGCTCGACGGCGACCGGGTCGACGGGGCGATCCTGCTGATGCGCGACGTCACCGAACTGCGCAAGCGCGACCGGTTGCTGCTCAGCAAGGACGCCACCATCCGCGAGATCCACCACCGCGTGAAGAACAACCTGCAGACGATCTCGTCGCTCTTGCGCCTTCAGGCCCGGCGCCTGACGCACCCCGAGGCGATGGCCGCGGTGGGCGAGTCGGTGCGGCGGATCCGCACGATTGCCCTTGTGCACGAGGCATTGTCGCGCGAGGTGGGCGACGACGTCACGTTCGCCGAGATCGTCCGCCCGCTCGTGCGGCTGGCCGAGGAGGGGCTCCAGTCGCCCGACCGGCCGATTCGCTTCACCGTGCACGGCGACGGGGGTCGCATCCCGGCCTCGATTGCCACCCCGCTGTCGGTGGTGCTGACCGAGTTGCTTCAGAACGCCGTCGATCACGGGTTCCCGGAAGGCAGCGGGGGAGGGTCGGTGCGGGTGGAGTTGCGCAACTACGGCAACCGGCTCGACCTGGCGGTGCTCGACGACGGCCGCGGTGTCGACCCGGGGTTCCGGCTCGACGAGGCCACCGGGCTCGGGTTGTCGATCGTGCGCACGCTGGTGACCACCGAACTGAACGGCTCGATCACCATGCAACCGAACCCACCGCGAGGCACCCTCGTCGAACTCTCGGTCCCGCTCGTGGAAGACTGAGTCGCTCAGCCGGCGGCGACGCGGGCGGCTCGGCGGGCCGCCGCGCGCTGGCGGCGAATCGCCCGGCGCTCTTCTTCCGACAGGCCACCCCACACACCCGAGTCCTGGTTCGTCTCGAGCGCGTAGTCGAGGCACTCCTGGGTGACGGTGCACTGCGAACACACCGACTTGGCGTGGTCGATGGTGACCAGCGCCTGGCCGGTGGTACCGACCGGGAAGAACAGATCGGGGTCGGTGTCACGACAGAGGGCGTGGTCGCGCCATCCGTCCTGCTCATCCTGCTCGACCTGTTCGGCCTGGTGGGGGTTCGGCACAAGGATCGTCACCTGGGGGCTCCTTGGAGGGATCGCGAGTCAGCGGCGCCTGGGGCTGTTCACCTCTGGCCGCAGGCCGAAGACGACACTAGGCGGTGCCCCGAGCCTTGGCAAGAGAATCAGATACAAGCTCGGTCAGTATCTGTTTTCCAGATACCCCGCGGACGTTTGCCGATGACGTCGGCGAGCCTGCCAACATGCGTCTCGTGACGCTCGTGCTCGCCCACCGAGGTGCTTCGGCCCAAGCCCCCGAAAACACCCTTGCCGCGTTCGAACTGGCGGTCGCGCTCGGCGCCGAGGGGATCGAGCTCGACGTGCGCCGGTCGGGCGACGACCGGCTCGTCGTGCACCACGACGCGCACCTGCCCGACGGGCGCGCGATCCGCGCCACCGCGGCAGCCGAGCTGCCCGAGCACGTCCCCTCCCTCGACGCTGCGCTCGACGCCTGCGCCGGGGCGTTCGTCAACATCGAGATCAAGAACGACCCGAACGATCCCGACCACGACCCGTCCGACTGGGTCGCCTGGCGGGTCGCCGAACGGCTCGCCCGGCGCGGCGAGGATTCACGCTGGCTGATCTCGTCGTTCCGGTTGGCCACCGTCGACCGGGTGCGGCGGATCGCCCCGTCACTGCGTACCGCGTGGCTGACGTACGGCCTCGACGACGGCATCGTGGCCACCACCGTCGCTCACGGCCACGCGATCGTGCATCCGTGGGTCGGTCAACTGCCGTACGACGCACTGCGAGCGGCGCATGCAGCGGGCCTGGCGGTGAACACCTGGACCTGCGACGACCCCGACCGCATGCAGGAACTGATCGCCTGGGGCATCGACGGCATCTGCACCAACGTCCCCGACGTCGCGCTCGCCGTCAGGCGGGGAACACCAACTTGACCGCGTCGGGCACGTGGTCGAACTCGAGCCGCTCGACCGTGCCCAGGTAGTCGCCGTCGAGCTGGTACGGGATCGCCCCGGCACCGAGTTGGGTGGCCGACAGGTGGCGCACGTCGCGCCACTCGACCAGCGCGTCCGATGGCTTCACCCCGCCACCGCGCAATGCCGACCCGAGCCCGCGCAGCACCGGCCACAACTGGAGCGTGCGGAACGTGATCGCCACCAGTGGCTGGTCGAGCGTGGCCGCCGCCGACAGGTCGAGCGGCCGGTTGCCCAAGTACGTGTAGGGGTTCGTGTTGAGCACGACCGTGAAGAACCCGTCGTCGATCGTGCGGCCCTGGTCGTCGCTCAGGGCGAAGTGGGGTTGGTCGCGGGCGTACCCGCGGGCCCACGTCGTCGCCGCGGCCCACATGAACAACGGGTGGCCGAGCCAACGCTTGAGCGAGGCGTGTTGCTCGACAGCCCGCACCGTCGCCGCGTCGTAGCCGATACCGGTGTGGAAGCAGAAGAACCGGCCGTTGACCCGGCCCAGGCCGATTGGCCGCAGGTCGGCCGCGTCCAGCCCCCCGGCCAGCCGGTCGGCCGCCGCGATCGGGTCGTTGGGCATGCCGAGCGTGCGCGCGAACACGTTCGTCGAGCCCCCCGGTAACACGCCGAGCGCGGTATCGGTACCGGCGATGCCCGTCGCCACCTCGTTGAGCGTGCCGTCGCCGCCGAACCCGATCACCACGTCGATGCCGCGGCGGGCCGCGTCGTGGGCGAACCGGGTGGCGTGCCCACGGCGGTTCGTCTCGACCACCTCCACCTGGTGCCCCTGGGCCAGCCGCCGGTGCACCACCACCGTGTTGCGCGCGGTCACCGACGACGCGAACGAGTTGACCACGAGCAAGACGCGCACAGCAGCACCGTAATGGGCGTGGTCTCGATACAGCGCCTGGCGGCGCCACTCGACCACCGGTGCTGGAGCGCGGGATTGCGGCGCGCAAGTGACCCGCCGGTAACGTCTCGGGCCATGAAGGTGACCGTGTGCGTGAAGCAGATCCCCGACCCCGCGCTGCCGGGCGAGCTCGACCCGGCGACCAAGACGCTCAAGCGTGACGGCAAGCTGATTCTCGACGAGTCCGACAGCTACGGCGTCGAGATGGCGTTGCAGCTGGTCGACAAGGCCGGCGGCGGCGAGGTCAGCCTGGTGTCGATGGCCCCCAACGGCGAGACGTCGGGCCTGCGCACGGCGCTGGCGATGGGCGCTGCCCAGGCCGTGCTGGTTTCCGACCCGGCGCTGGCCGGTTCCGATGCGTTGACCACGGCCAAGGTGCTCGCAGCCGCCGCCCAGCGGCTCGGCGAGGCCGACCTGATCATCGCCGGCACCGAGTCGTCCGACGGCTACACCGGCACGGTGCCCGAGCAGCTCGCCGAGGTGCTCGGCCTGCCGTCGGTGACGTTTGCCAAGTCGGTCGAGGTCGACGGCTCCACGCTCAAGGTCAACCGCCAGACCGAAGCCGGCTACGACGAGGTCACCTGCCCGCTGCCGGCGGTCGTGTCGGTCACGGCTGGCGTGGTCGAGCCCCGGTACCCGAGCTTCAAGGGCATCATGGACGCCAAGAAGAAGCCGGTCGACGCGGTCACCGCCTCCGACCTGGGCGTCACGCCGGTCGGCTGGGACGGTGCCGGCCAGGACATCGTCGACGTCGCCCAGGCACCCGCCCGGGCCGCCGGCGAGAAGGTCGTCGACGACGGCGAAGCACACCTCAAGATCGTGGCCTTCCTCGAGGGCCTCAAGGTCATCTGAGCCACCCGCCCCCGGACGATTCGAAGAGAGAGACGAGAACCATGGGTATCGACAACATCTGGGTGTTCGCTCAGGCCGCCGACGGCGCGCCCACCTCGGGCACACTCGAACTGCTCACCAAGGCCCGCGCGCTGGCCGCTCAGGGTGGAGGGTCCGTGTCGGCGTTCGTCGCCGGCGACGCCTCGGCCATCGCCGGCGCGCTCGGCGAATACGGCGCGGCCACCGTGTACGCCACCGGCGACCTCGACGGGGCGCTCCCCGGCGCGGCGGTGGCCGGGGCCATCAAGGCCGCGATCGACGGCGGCGCGGCGGTCGACCTGATCCTGTTCCCGCAGGACTACGTGGGCCGCGACGTGATGGCACGCCTGTCGGTCAAGCTCGACCGCACCGTGCTGACCAACAACGTCGACATCGTCGTCGACGGCGACACGGTCAAGGTCACCACCCCAGTGTTCGGCGGCAACACGCTGGTCACCACCACGTTCACCGGCGGCGCGCCGTACCTGGCCGCGTTCCGCCCGAAGTCGTTCGCCGCCGAGGCCGGTGGCGCCGCGGCCGGTGAGGTCGTCGCCGCCCCCGTGCCCGATCTGGGCGCCTCGGGGGCTGCCAAGGTGGTCGCCACCCACGTCGAAGAGTCGACCGGGCCCAAGCTCGACGAGGCCAACGTGGTCGTGTCGGGTGGGCGTGGGCTGGGCGAGGCCGACAAGTTCGCGTTGGTCGACGACCTCGCCAAGCTGCTCAAGGGTGCCGCCGGGGCGAGCCGGGCGATCGTCGATGCCGGTTGGGTGCCGTACTCGATGCAGGTCGGCCAGACCGGCAAGGTCGTCAAGCCCAACGTGTACATCGCGGCCGGCATCTCCGGCGCCACCCAGCACATGGTGGGCATGAAGGGCTCGAAGCACATCATCGCCATCAACAAGGACGAGGAAGCCCCGATCTTCGGCGTCGCCGACCTCGGCATCGTCGGCGACGTGCACAAGGTCCTCCCCAAGCTCATCGAAGCTCTTTCGGCTCGGTAGCTCCGGCCAGATTCACCGATCGCTGCGTTCCGGCCGCCCTCGTTGACCGAAGTCAACGTTGGGCGGCCGCGCCTTGCGCTCGGCAAATCTGACTCGGAGCCTGTTTGAGAAATTGAACCTTCGGCTCTCGAGATTCCTGGGCGCTCCGGTGGTCGAGTGGCGCACTTGCGGCGGAGCCGCCACTGCGTTGTATCGAGACCCGGTGCGCGACCCTGAACCTGTGGTGGACGGGTAGCGGTTCGTTTGTAGCGTCGGGCGGCCTATGTCCGCACTCGTCGAGCTCGTCGCCCCGGCGCGGATGGGGGTGGGCTTCCGGCGGCTCTTGGCGTCGGGGTGGGCGAGCAACCTTGGCGACGGGCTGGCGCTCGCGGCCGGGCCGCTGCTGGTGGCCGACCTCACCCGCGACCCGCTGCTGATCTCGGCGGCCGTGCTGGTGCAGCGGTTGCCCTGGATGCTGTTCGGCCTGTACGCCGGCGTGCTCGCCGACAAGTACGACCGGCGTCGCCTCGTCGCCGGCGTCGACGCCATCCGGGCGGTCGTCATCGTCGCGCTGGCCGTCACGATCGTCACCGACGTCGTCAACATCTGGATCGCGCTGGCGGCGCTGTTCGCACTGGGCACGCTGGAAACGTTCGCCGACATCGCCACCGGCACGCTCCTGCCGATGGTGGTCGACGACGCCGACCTCGGGGTGGGCAACGCCCGCCTCCAGTTCGGGTTTCAGGGCATCAACCAGCTCGCCGGCCCACCCCTCGGCGCCGCCCTGTTCGGCCTGGGCATGGCGATTCCGTTCGTCGCTCAGGCGGTGCTGGTCGGTTTCGCCGCCCGCATGGTGGCCGGCATGGTGGTGCGGCGCGTGCCCGAACCGGAAGCCCACGAGTCGGCCAGGTCGGCGATCCGCGCCGGCGCCCGCTGGCTGTGGCACCACGGCCCGATGCGCACGCTGACGCTCACGATCTTCGCCTTCAACGTCACGTTCGGCGCGGCCTGGGCCGTGCTCGTGCTGTACGCGCTCGAGCGGCTCGAGCTCAACGAGATCGGGTTCGGGTTGTGGACGGCGAGCGCGGCCGTCGGGTCGCTGGTCGGCATCGTCCTCTACGGGGCCGTCGACCACCGGATCGGCCCCGCCAACATCATGCGGGCGGGGCTGGTGATCGAAGCCGTCACGCACCTGACCCTGGCCCTCACCCGTGCACCGGTGGCCGCGTTCGTGATCATGTTCGTGTTCGGCGTGCACACCGGCATGTGGGGCACCACGGTGCACACCGTCCGCCAACGTCAGGTGCCGCTCGCGCTCCAGGGCCGCGTCGGCAGTGTGTACATGTTGGCGATGCAGGGCGGGCTGGTGATCGGCACGCCGATCGGAGGGCTGCTCGCCGGCTGGCAGGGGCTCACCGCCCCCTACTGGTTCGCGTTCGCCGGATCGGTGCTGATCCTGTTCCTGATCTGGCGCCAACTCGCCGCCATCACCAGCCCCCGCGCTCCGGTGCCCGCCGGCACCCGAGGCGGTTGAGCCTGTCGAAACCACCTCGGCGATGAATCGCCTACTCGGCGTCGGTGGCGTTGATGGCCCAGGCGAGGGCTTCGTCGCGGTGCTCGACGGCGAGCTGGAGGCGCCAGCCGCCGGGCGGTTCGTAGGCGTCCCAGCGATACCACGTCAACTCGGCCAGTAGCTCCTCGATCGCGCCCGGAGCGGGTGGCCACTCGTCGTGCAGGTCGCCCAGCGCGCCGAGCACCCACCACGCCGAGAAGCGCCCACTGACCAACCCGCGCCGGCGCCCGCGAGCACCACCACTGGCCCCCGCCCACGCCATCCAGGCGATCGCCTCGCCGGCCGGAATCTCGGCCACCCGTGCCGAACGCAGACCCAGCGCGGCCAGCGCGTCGGCGACGGTTCCCTCCACGCACACCACCTCGGCGTGGCCGGTCGATTGGGTGGTCCACGCTTCGACGAGCTGGCGGACGGCGAGTTCGGTCGGCTCGTCGTCGACCAGCTCCACCGGCCCGAGGGGCAGCGCGATGTCGACGAGGCTGCCGGTGGCCGGTGGTTCGGGGTGCTCGGCTCCCTCGTCGGTGTAGGTCGACACGGGGTACGTCGGTTCCCACGGTTGTGGCCCGGCCGGAATGTCGAGCACCGGTGGGAGCGCCGCCAGCGCGCCGGCGTCGAGCGGTTCGCCGCGCAGGGCGCGTTCGTGGGCGACGTACAGGGCGACCGGTGTGGGCTCGAGGTGTGGTGCCAGTTCGGCCCACGTGTGATGCACCGCGGCGACCTCCGACAGCGGCCCGATCGTGAACCGGCCGGCCTCACCGTCGAGCACGACGGCCGCCCACTCGGGCGGGGCCCACAGGGCCAGGCGGTACTCGGCCAGGGTTGCCGCCGGCCACAGCTGGCGCCCGGTCTCACGGGTTGCCGCGATGCAGCGCCGGCGAACCCGGTCGAGCCCCTCCCAGTCGCGCCCCGCCGTACGTGCGTCGATCAACCGCACCAACCCGTCAAGATCGACCCCCGAGATCAACCCGTCCAGCGCCGCGTCAGTCACGCCGCCGCTCCCTCCACGTCACCAAGGTGGTTGAGCCTGTCGAAACCACCGGTTCCACGGACGACGGTGATTTCGACAGGCTCAATCACCTGGGTGGTCTCACGGATGACGGTGATTTCGACGGGCTCAATCGCCTCGGTGGTCATACGAGGGGCCAGGGGTAGCGGTGGCCGGTATCGCGGGGGAAGCGGCGTTCGGTCACCAGGCGGGCGGCGCGGGCCTGGATGGCGGCAACCTCGGACGTGTCGAGCAGGCCGGCGAGGTCGGCGGGTACCCGGGTGACGAGTGGAACCACCGGGTCGAGTAGCTCGTCGGGCACCGAGTCGCCGGCGAACTCCCAGATCACCGTGCGTAGCTTGTACTCGGCGGCGAAGCACAACCCGTTGTCGATCGCCCACACGTGGGCGTCGGGGCTGGCGATGTCGGGCTCGATCAGGCAGTGGCCCGACTTGCGGTCGGTGTTGTTGGCGAGCAGGTCGAGCACAGCGATCGCGCGCAGCTGGTCGTGCAGGTCGGGCCGCGCCTCGAAGATCGTGAAGTAGTGCTCGGCGTGGTCGGCCTCGACGAACCACTGCAGGCTGCCTTCGCCGAGCGGGCCGTCGCGCACCACCGTGGGCGGCACCACGCCGAACCCGAGGTGCTCACTGAGCAGGAACGCGGCCAGTTCTCGGCGGTGCAGGCCCGGCTCGAAGTCCCACAGCGGGCGCTCGCCGCGGGTGGGCTTGTAGATCGCCTGGTGGCGGGCGCCGTCGCAGGTCAGCGTGGTGAGGAACGTGGCGTTCGAACTCCACGGCATACGTCCCTCGATCTCGATCTCGGCGCAGTCGAGGAATGCCAGCCGCCCCGCGGTCGAACTCAGTTCATGCGGGGACATACGTGACCGTCGGGGTCGATCGGGAGCGCGCACCACTGGCAATCGGGCCGCCCGGCGGCGATCACCCGCTCGGCGTGCTCGCAGAACGCGAGCGCCTGCCCCCGCGTCACGTACAGGCGAATGTGCCCCTCGCCGGTGGCGCCCACCGCGGCCCGCATCGCCTCGATCGCGGCGGCCACGTCGGGGTCGTCGGCGTCTTCGACCTCGCGGTCGGCACCGATCTCTTCGAGCTGCACCACCAACCGATCAGAAGCGCGGTCGTAGCCCAGCCCGATCGGGCCCAGCACGAACGCCTCGTCGACCGGCTGGCGCAGCGTCAGCGCGGCGTCGATCGGCCGTTCGTCAGGCGGCGGCAGGTCGTTCAACACGCGCCGCAGGTACTGGCTGATCGCCGCGACCTGCTGCTTCTCGCACTTCACTTCCACCCGCCGGCCACCGCTTTGGGCTTGCAGGTAGAACGTGCGCGCACCGGGCTGGCCGACCGCCCCGGTGGTGAACACCTCGACCTCTTCGAACTCGTAGTACACGCTCACGGGCGGTTCCTCACGACGGCACCAACTCGGTGAGGGGGCCGCCGGTCGAGTTGACGGTCAACGCGATCGGGCCGTCGTGCGACCAGGCGATCGCGCTGATCGAGCAGGTCGAGATCACGATCCGCTGGAACAGGTCGAGGTGCGTGCCGAGCGCGTGCGCCATCGCCGCCTTGATCGGGTCGGCGTGGCTGACGCACACGATCGTCTGCCCCGGATGCCGCGCCCGCAGACGATCGAGCTCGGTCACGATGCGGACCTGCATCTCGGTGAAGCTTTCGCCGCCGGGGAACCGGAACGTCGACGGGGCGCGCTGCACCGTGCGCCACTCGGGCAATTTGAACAACGCCTTCAGCTCGGCGCCGGTCCACTCGCCGAAGTCGGCCTCGAGCAGGCCCTTGGCGGCGTGCAGCCGGAGCCCGACAGCGCGGGCGATCGGTGCCGCGGTCTCTTTCGCCCGTTCCAGCGGCGAGTGGTACACCGCCGCGACATCGGGCAGTTCGGCGATACGGGCAGCCGCTCGCTCCGCCTGCTCGCGGCCGGTGTCGGCGAGGTGCAGGCCGGGGGCGCGCCCAGGCAGCAGCTTGCCCGTGGTGGGCGTCTGCCCGTGGCGCACCAACAGGATCGTGGTCGGCTTGGGCGGGGGAGTCTTGGCGCGGGAGCTACGAGCCATCGATCAGCCAACCTACTGGCGCGCGGCCACGGTCACAGCTTGGAGATGACGACCGACACCAAGGCGATGACCGCCGCGTTCATCGTGGCCGTGAGGCCCATGATCGACAGCGACCAGATGCGAATCTCGCGCCCGAGATCGGCGCGCAACATGTTGGCCTTGCTGTCGAAGCGTTCGTCGATCGACCGATCGAGCCGGTCGATGTCACCCCGCAGCCTTGACTCGAGGGTGCCCGTGTCGGTGCGGAGGCGGTCGATGTCGGAACGCAGGCTGTCGTCGCTGGCGATCATGTCGGTGCGGAGGCGGTCGATGTCGGAGCGCACGGCGATGATGTCGCTCTGGCGGGCGACGTCGGCCCAGCCCACCGGTGGTAGATGCTCCATCAACGTCGTTGCCACCTCCCTGCCGTGGACGTGTTCGAGGCTGTCGTACAGGTCCTTGCGGGCCTGCTCGGTGACGGTCATGGTACTGCTCCCTCGTGGAGTGCTGGTGACGGGGGAGGCGGTGGCCTCGATCTGGCCCGGGGGCCACACCGTCGAGGCTAGCGAGGGGGTGTCACACCGTAGGGTGGCGGGATGCGGCGGAACCTGGCGCTCGCTGAATTGCAGGCCGAGGTGGCCGCGTGTCGGGCGTGCCCGCGGTTGGTCGCCTGGCGCGAGCAGGTCGCCCGCGAGAAGCGGGCGAGCTACCGCGACGACGAGTACTGGGGCCGGGCGGTGCCCGCATTCGGCGACCCGTCGGCCCGGATCGTGGTGCTCGGCCTGGCCCCCGCAGCGCATGGCGCCAACCGCACGGGACGTATGTTCACCGGTGACCGCAGCGGCGACTGGCTGTTCCGGGCGATGTACCGGGCCGGGCTCGCCAACCAGCCCACGTCGGTGACGGCCGACGACGGGCTGACGCTGATCGGCGCCTGGGTGACGGCTTCGGTGCACTGCGCCCCGCCCGACAACAAGCCGCTGCCCAGCGAGCGCGACGCGTGCGCCCCGTTCCTCACCCGCGAGATGGCGTTGCTCGACCCGGCCGTCGTGGTGTGCCTGGGCGGGTTCGCGCTCGACGCCGCGGTGCGCCACTTCGGCGTGCGGCCGAAGCCGAAGTTCGGGCATCTCGCCGAGCACGTCGTGCCGGGCGGGCCGACCCTGCTGTGCTCGTTCCACCCGAGCCAGCAGAACACGTTCACCGGTCGCCTCACCGAACCGATGCTCGACGCCGTGTTCGTCCGGGCCCGGGAGCTGGCGGGCGCCGATAGCCTCGGACCACTGTGAGTCGTCGCTCGTCCCGCGTCACCCTGGTGGCCCTTGTCGCCCTCGCTGCCACCGGCCTCACCGCGTGCGGTGCCTCGGCGCCCCCTGCCAAGGAACTCGCCGTCGAGGTGGTCGACTCGCTGCTCGCCGACGGGCTGATCGACGCGGACGAGGCCGACTGCATGCGCAGCAAGGTCGCCGAATACACCGGTGATGCGCTCGACAACATCGCCGAGCGGGCCAACAACAACGACGCGAACGCGCTCGAAGCGCTGGAGCAGTTCGAGGCCGATCTGGCCGACTGCCGGGCGGCGGGCTAGCTCGGCGAGCCGGCCCGCCGCGGCGGGCCGGTCAGAAGCCGTTCTTGTGGAGGCGCTCGGGTGCGATCTTCACGATCACCCGGGCGGTCTTGTCGGCCGCGTAGTCGGTGCCGACGTAGCGCTGCGACAGGGCGTCGATGTGGGCTGCGGCTGCATCGCCGCGGACCGTCTCGGTGACCTTGCCGCGGACTTCGACGTAGCGATACGGGTTGGCCTGGTCGATCACCGTCACCGTGACGCGGGCATCGCGCTCGACGTCTTTGAACTTGGCCCGGCCGAGGTCGGTGTTGAAGATCACGTGCTCGTCATCGGCGTCGATCCACATCACATGGGTGCGCGGCTGGCCGTCGGCCGCCAGCGTGGAGAGCGCGGCGAAGTTCTTGGCGGTCGCCAGGGCGTGCAGGTCTGAGTCGATGGTCACGTGGCCAGTCAACCAGCGGCCGGGGCGGAAGATTCCCCGTTGCTGTTGTCTGCGGTTTCGACGGTGGGAGCGACCGGCTCATCCACCTTGGGTGGGGCGGGGGCCTTCTTCTTGGGGGGTGGGACGCCGATCGCGGGGGCGGGGTCGGCGTCTTGGGGCCAGCGGCGGCGTGACACGATCGACAGCAGGCGCAGCAGGCGCATTGCTTCGGGGTCTTCCTGGGCGGGTTTGGTGACGATCGTGCCGTCGGCGATCATCCGCTCGATCACGGCCTCGCCCAGTTCGGTGCGCACGATTGTGAGCGTCCAGTCGTTGTCGACACCGATCCCGCCGGTCGACACGTCGGCGTGCTCGGCGGCGAAGTCGGGGCAGTGCTTGCAGCCTTGGCGGGTCCAGGCGTGGCACTCCTTGAGGTCGATCTCGTGGTACGAGCCGTCGTTCATCCAGATCTGGAAGACGCCCTTGATGTTCATCTTCACCATGTCCTGCTTCTTGAGGCCGTACTTGGCCTCGAACAGTTCGGTGAAGATCGCGTCGTCGAACGTCTTCGAACACAGCAGCCCGATGTTGAACAGGAACGGCTTGGACACCTTGCCGGCCTTGCGGTCCCACATCGTCGGTGGCGACGACGTTTGACACCCCATGCCCACCAGCGCCAGCCGCTCGAATCCGCGCTCGCGGGCCTCGGGCAGCGCCAACGGGTTGGCGCAATACGTGTAGCGGCTCCCGGCAGTGGCGAGGATCTCCTCGCGGCTCTCGACCACCACCGGCTTGGCCTTCCACCGGTCGTCGTCTTCCACACCCGACACCAGCGCGGCGTCGATGTAGTCGTGCTCGCGCAACCAGATCAACATCGCCGACACCAGCCCGCCGTCCTGGCCGTTGCGGTGCACGAACTCGTCGCTGGCCCGGGTGAGGTACAGCTGGCGCCACACCCCGGCCATCTCGTCGGGCTCGCGGATGCGCCCGAACAAGTGCAGATCGGCGGCGTTCTCCCACGCCCCGAACCGCGGGCACGCCCGCGTGCACGTCGTGCAGCCACCCCCGGAACCGAACCCGTGCACGCAATCGGCAGGGCCGAGTTCGTCTTCGAGGTGGAAGGGCACGTACTTGCCCTCTTCGTGCTCGTACCCGATCACGTCGTGCGGGCACGTCACCACACACGCCGAACACCCGGTACACAGCCCGGTGTCGATCACCTCGGCCTTGAGTTCTTTCCACTGCGCAGTCCAACGCCCAGCAGACGACGGTGCAGGGGGCGCCGCGGTATCGGTCATACGGCCCGAACGTAGCTGCACCCGCGATCGAGCACCGCATGCGAACCACCGTCGTCGGCGAGCACTCGCCTGCGCGGGGCCCGCGTTACCCGTCAGATGGCGTCGGGGCCTTCTTCGCCGGTGCGGATGCGGACGATTCGATCGATGCTGGTGATCCAGATCTTGCCGTCGCCGATCTTGCCGGTCTGGGCGGTCGTGGCGATCGCGGTGACCACGTCGTCGACGGCAGCGTCGTCGACGACGACCTCGACGAGCACCTTGGGCACGAAGTCGATCTGATACTCGGCGCCGCGATACACCTCGGTGTGGCCGCCCTGGCGGCCGAACCCGCGCACCTCGGCGGTGGTGAGACCGGCGACGTTGATTGCCTTCAGCGCGTCCTTCACTGCTTCCAGCTTGAACGGCTTGACGACTGCAGTGACGAGTTTCATGGCGGCTCCTGACGGTCGGCTCCCGTCGGCGACACTACTGAGGAACGCCGAGGTGCGCTGCCGACGGAACTACCGACGGGAACTGCCGGGGATGAACCCGGACCGCACTGCTGCGGCCCGGGTTCGGCCCCTACCCCGCAACAGCGAGGGCGCCGAGGTGGCGGGTGCCGGCGCGGTCAGACCGCGTCGGCACCTTCCTCGCCGGTGCGGATGCGAATGACCCGTTCGACGTCGCGGACCCAGATCTTGCCGTCACCGATCTTGCCGGTTGCCGCCGCCCCGGTGATCGCGCTGACGACCGCGTCGACGATCGTGTCGTCGACGACGACCTCGACGAGCACCTTGGGGACGAAGTCGATCTGGTACTCGGCGCCGCGATAGGTCTCGGTGTGGCCTCCCTGGCGCCCGAACCCGCGCACCTCACCCACGGTCATCCCGTTCACGCCGGCGGCGCGCAAGGCGTCCCGGACCTCGTCGAGTTTGAACGGTTTCACCACTGCGGTGACGAGCTTCATTCGTGACTCCCTTCAGTCATGTGATGGTTCAGGCGACCAGCATCCAGCCCCGGCGGCGCACGGTGCGCACACGCTCGGGACCGACGCGGCGACGGATGCCGACGATCAGTGAATCGCAGCGGCGCGTGCTGAGGTCGGCGATGCCGGCCCGCCGCGCGAGTTCACCGCGGCTCAACACCCGGCCGGCGTTGTCGGCCAAGACTTCGTACACGGCCCGCTCCTGCGGCGTCAGATGCTCGAGGGGGTGAGGATCGTGCGCACCGCCGGCAGGTCCGCCAAGGGGAGCGGCCGATGTGAGGGGGTACGCAGGAGCGGGCCGTGTCACGGGTGCCAATCTGCACGCCTGGGATGACGACACTGTTCGCACCGCGTGAACGCCGTGTGAACCAGATCGCGACCCCGACTTGACCCGCGGGTCAAGTCGGGTGGCAGAATGGAGGAATGGACCTGCTGTACCCCGCCGAGGCCGAGGAATTCCGTGTCGAGATCCGTGCGTGGCTGGAGCAGAACCTGCCCACTGGGTGGTTCCAGCCCGGCTTCGAACTGAGCGACGAGGCGCGGGTCAAGTTCAACGCGGAGTGGCCCGACAAGCTGTTCGAGGGTGGGTGGATCTGTGCCACGTGGCCCACCGAGTACGGCGGCAAGGGCCTCACCACCATGCAGGGCGTGGTGCTGGCCGAGGAGTTCGCCCGCGCCAAGGCGCCGATGCGCGGCGACTTCTTCGGCGACACGCTGGTGGGCCCGACGCTGCTCAAGTGGGGCACCGAGGAGCAGAAGAAGGAGTTCCTGCCCGGCATCTTGAAGGGCCAGACCCGCTGGTGCCAGGGGTTCTCCGAGCCGAACTCGGGGTCCGACCTGGCCAGCTTGAAGACCTCGGCCGTGCTCGACGGCGACGAGTGGGTCATCAACGGCCAGAAGGTGTGGACCACCCAGGGCCACCACGCCGACTACTGCTTCCTGCTCACCCGCACCGACCCCGACGCGCCCAAGCACGCCGGCATCTCGTACATCCTCGTGCCGATGCGCCAGCCGGGTGTGGAGGTACGCGGCATCGTCCAGCCCGACGGCACGGCCGAGTTCTGCGAGGTGTTCTTCACCAACGCCAAGGCCCCGAAGGACAACGTCGTCGGCGGCGTCAACAACGGCTGGAAGGTCACCAACACCACGCTCGCCTTCGAGCGCGGCCAGTCGGCCACCACCGGGTGGCGGCGCTTCCACGAGGAGTACAAGCAACTCGTGCACAAGGCCACCGAGAACGGCACGATCGACGATGCCGACATCCGCCAGCGGCTGATGCAGTACTACACGAAGATCCAGATCCTGAAGATCAACGGCCTGCGTTCGCTGACGTCCACGCTCAAGTCGGCCGAGGGCAAGCAGGGCGACTTCACGTCGGCCATCCTCGGGGCGACCAACAAGATGTTCTGGTCCGAGATGCACCAGCGGGCGATGGAACTGGCGGTCGACATCTGGGGTGCCGAGGGAATGTTGATCGACGCCGGGCCCGAGTCGGGCTCGTGGCCGGGGGCGCTGCGCGACAAGCGCCGCGACGGCTATCCGGTGAGCGCGATGATGTCGTCGTTCTTCTTCAGCCGCTCCGAGACGATCTGGGGTGGCACCAGCCAGATCCAGCGCAACATCGTCGGCGAACGCGTGCTCGGCCTCCCCAAAGAACCCAAGCCCGGATCCACCGATCTGACGACTCGTTCCTCGCCGTCATCCCGGTGAATCCGGGCTCCGTAACACTTTGCGTTCAAGCGCCACGCAGGCTGGGCTTCACGAATGGTGCAGGAGGCTCAACGCCGACACAAACGCCGTGTGCTGGAGGCAGCATCGACAACGTCACCCGCGATCGGCCGGGCGGCGGTTACAAGTTCACTCGGCGGGGGAGTTGGCGGGGACGCGCCAGCGGCGGCTGACCAGCCAGGCGAGTGCCAGCACGATCGCCGCGATCACGACGTACTGCACCTTTTCGAGTACCGGTTCGACGTCGTGCCAGTTGTTGCGCAGCTTGTAGCCGGCGAAGATCAGGGCGAAGTTCCACACGGCCGAGCCGATCGTGGTGTACAGCGTGAACACCCCGAAGTGCATCCGGCGCAGCCCGGCGGGAATCGAGATCAGCGAGCGCACCAGCGGGATGCAGCGGCACACCAGCACCGACAGCGAAGCGTGCCGGTCGAACCAGCGTTCCGACTTGGCGATGTCGTCGGGGGTCAGGCGGAACCACTTGCCGAATCGCTCGACGAAGCGGTGCGTGCGCTCGGGGCCGATCGCGGCGGCGACGCCGTAGAGGATCCACGCCCCGACCACCGAGCCGATCGTGGCGGCCACGATCATGCCCCACAGCGTCGAGTGCCCGTCGCTGGCATGGAACCCGGCGAACGGCAGCACGATCTCGGACGGGATCGGCGGGAACAGGTTCTCGAGGGCGACCAAGAGGGCCACCCCGACGTAACCGATCTTCTCGATCACGTCGACGACCCAGTCGGCAAGGCTGTTGAGCACCCCGCGAGGCTACAAACGGTCAGGCGCGTTGGAGGCGGAAGTCGCCCGACACCGACTTGACGCGGATCGCGACCCGGCCGGTGGGGGCCGCGGTCGAGCCGCCGGATCGCCGGTCGGGAAGGATCACGTCGCCCGACAGGGTCTTCACGTCGAGGTCGACCGAGCGGCCGCTGGGGATGCCGACCGAGATGTCGCCCGACACCGTGTTGACGACGAACGCGGCGCCCTCGAAGCGGGCGATGCGCACGTCGCCCGAGGCGGTGGAGATGCGCGCGTCGCCGGTGACGGTCTCGACGCGCACGTCGCCCGAGGCGGTCGACGATTCGAGTTCGCCGCCAACCGCGGCGGCCGACAGGTCGCCCGAGGCACTCTTCAGGCTGACGTCGCCGGCGACGCGGTCGACCGTGATGTCGCCCGACGCGGTCTTGACCGCCAGTGAAGCGGCCACGCCCACGCGCACGTCGCCCGAGGCGGTGCTGATCGAGGTGCGTCCGGTGGCGACCAGCACGGTGACGTCGCCCGACGCGGTGGTGATCGCGGCCCCGGCCCCGTCGGGGACGGTGACCCGCACACGGGCCGAGCCATTGCGCCGGCGCCAGCCGCTCGGTTCGTCGCGGACGATGATCGAGTCGCCGTTCTGTGTGACCAACCAGTCGTCGGGATGCTTGGTGTCGACCTGCACGGTGACGCGACCGGCCGGCCCGCGGTCGAGCGTGACGGCGGCGGCCTTGACGTCGATGTCCAACTGGATGTCGTGGTCGGGCGTACCGACCGCAAACTCACGCGTGATCACAGGTCGAACGTCTCCCGCACGTGACGAGTGTGCCCCACCCGGGTGGTTCGCGAACGCAGCGCGTCGACCACCCAGCCGTTGATCGACTCACCCGACCCGGCGGCGGCGTCCTCGATGATCTGCTTGAGGTTGGTGGGCAGCCGCAGGGTGAGGCGCGCTTCGAGTTCTTCGTCGGTGGGGGCGCGGGCTGCATCGACGTTGCCGACGGCCAGTTCGGGCTCGCCATCGACCAACCGCACGTCGACGCGGCGGTCGCCGAGCTGGGCCGAGACCTCGGCCGCGGCCTGCTCAACTGCGGTGAGTAGGCCCTGCCGGACGGCGGGGGTGAACGCCGTGAGGAACAGTGCTGCCGACTCGGCGACGGTGGGGTCGGCGAGTTGCAGCTGGGCCTGGATCGCGGCGTCGATCTCGGTGAGGATCGGGTCGAGTTGCATCGAAGCTCCTACTTGCACAGCTTCCAGATCGACGGGTTGCGGCGTTCGATCAGATGCTGGCGCTCGAGCTCGTGCAAGCGGATGAGCTCGGGTGACAGTGCGCAGAACGGGTGGGTGATGGGGTACAGCATCGCAGGCTCCTGAGGGTGAGGTTGTCGTCGTCGTGACATCACCGTGATGTCACGACGACACCATACGCATGACATCACGATGATGTCAACCTGACATCAGAAGATTTTCCGGTCGACGTTCCGGGTGACTCGGTCAGTCGGTGATCGGATGTGCGGCGACGAACAGCACGAACTGGCCCCCGGCGCCGTCGGCCGGGTCGTCGAGGGCCGCGAACTCGTCGATCACCTCGCGCAGGCGGCCGACCAGCTGCTCGCGCTGGTCGGCGCTCAGGTTCAGGCCCTGGAGGGCGAGCATCGAGTCGCGCTCGTTCGAGCGGCCGTGGAACGCCCCCGTCTCGACCTCGCGCTGGAGCTGGAGCTTGGCGAAGTCGTACATCGCCCCCATCGCCTGCGACAGCTCGCGAGGGTCGTAGCGGTCGTTGCTGGTCTCGGACAGCCGGAGCGAGCGGGCGGTGACCTGATAGCGCCGCTCGGTGACCGCGCCGACCCGTCGGGTGGCGACCACCCGGATCACCCCGACCTGCTCGAGCCGGTTGAGGTGGTGGTACAGCCGGGTGACCGGCACGTCCATCGACTCGGCCAACTCGGCCGCCGAGTGGGGTTGCTTGAGTCGCCGGAAGATCGCCCCCCGGAGTGGGTGGGTGAGGTCGCCGAGGATGTCGAGGTCGGCCAGTTCGATCTCGTCGGCAGGTTCGCCGGCGTCGGTAGGTACCCAATCGGCCATGCGGGCACGCTATCGCTCAACCTGTATGAATATTTATTCAACTCACTTGAATCATATGGTTCAACATGTTTGAATGACGGCCGTGAGTGTCACTGAAGCACCCTCTCGTCCCGCCGCCCCCCGCAGCCCGCTCGGTCGCCGGTTCCTCACGGTGTGGGTCGGCCAGACCGTGTCGGTCGTCGGCTCGACCGTCAGCGCGGTCGGGGCCGCGGTCTACGCCTACGCCGAGACCGGCAGCGCCGTGTGGCTCGGGTTGCTCGCCGGGCTGGCCGCGCTACCGACCGTGCTGGCGGCCCCACTGATGACCGTCGTCGACCGCCTGCCGCGGCGCACGATGATGCTGGCCGGCGACTGCTTCGCGGCAATCGGCCCGACGCTGGCGTTGGTGCTCGCCGTGAGCGGCCGGCTGGAGATCTGGCATCTCGGCCTGGCCGCCTTCGTCAGCGAGTTGGGCACCGCGTTCCAGAGCCCGGCCGCCCAGGCGGCGGTGCCGTTGCTGGTGCCCGCCGAAGCGCTCGGCCGCGCCAACAGCCTCGCCCAACTCGGCCCCGCCGTCGGCATCGTCGTCGGGCCGCTCGTCGCCGCCCCGCTGGTGGCCTGGTGGGGCATCACGGCCGTGCTCCTGGTCGACCTCGGGTCGTTCGCCGTCGCCATGCTGACGCTCGCCGCGGTGCGCTTCGCCGACGCCCCACGCGCGGCCGACGCCCCCGCTACCGACGGCGGGTGGGCGCCGGTGTTCGCCTGGTTGCGCGGCCCGGGCCGCCCGTTCCGCACGCTGATCGCCACGGGCGCCGCGGTGAACGGTGCGTTGGCCCTGTTCAACGTCGCCGTGCTCGCCCTGGCCACCGAGATCGGCGGCGCCGGCCGGGCCGGCGTGCCGGTTGCTGCGATCGGCGCGGCGATGGTGCTCGGCTCGATCGTGTCGGGTGTGCGCGGCGTCGGGCCTGATCGGATTCGCACGTTCGTGATCGGTCTGCTCGGGGTGGGCGCCGGCTGCCTGGTGGTCGCCGCCCGCCCCAACCTGGCCTTCGTCGCCGCCGGAGGTGCCCTGGCCGTGTGCCTGGTGCCGGCTGTCAACGCGGCTTCGGCCACCCTGTTCCACGAGCGTGTCCCCGCCGACATGCAAGGGCGCCTGTTCGGCCTGCGCAGCGCGATCGGTGGTGGCCTGTACCCGGTGGCCTCGGCGTCGGCCGGCGTGTTGATCGCCCACGTCGGCGCGCCGCTGATGGACGGGCCGCTCGACGGTTCGCTCGGTCGCCTGATCGGTAGCGGCCCCGAGCGGGGCGCGGCGCTGGTGGTGCTGGTGGCCGGAGCGCTGGTCACCGCGATCGGCGTCGGCCTCGCCCGCTCGCCGCTGCGGGCCACCTTCCGGGCCGGCTGAGTTGAGCCAGGGCGGCTGAGCTTGTCGAAACCACCGCGACGGCAGCGCCTCGGCGGGTACGGTCGGCACGATGAGTGAGGAGCCTGCGGTGTGCGCGCATCTGCGGGCGGCCGAGGTGGCAGTGCACGAAGCGGGCCTCCGCGAGACGTACCGCGGGCAGCCGTGGACCGATCGTTGTCGTACCTGGGTGTACTTCGACGGTGTCGT
Source organism: Ilumatobacter sp. (assembly GCA_035556435.1). GTDB lineage: Bacteria > Actinomycetota > Acidimicrobiia > Acidimicrobiales > Ilumatobacteraceae > Ilumatobacter. The sequence continues at coordinate 138,370 of DATMEY010000039.1, forward strand.
ACCGATCACCGACCTGCTCGATCGGGGGCTCTACGACCCGGCGGTGGTGACCGTCCACGCCAACCTCGACCAGCGCAGTGGCACCGAGATGGGCCTGTACTGCAACGAACACCACGACGGCCTGATGGGCCTGCTCCCACCCGGCACCACCGGGGTTTGATCGCCAACGCCCGGCTGATGAGGTGAGTGCACAGGCGCAGGGCGCCAGGTGGCTGAGCCGGTCGAAACCACCGGTCGTCACGGGTCTCGGTGGTTTCGACCGGCTCAACCACCTGGGTGGCTAGAACAGGCTGGGTTGGTCGGGTGGGTGGCGCGCCTGGATGTCGAGGTGGAGCAGGCGGGCGATGTCGTCGAGCGGGGTGGCGCCGCGGCGGGCGAGGGCGGCGTTGCCGGCTTGGGCGCCGCGTCCGGTCCACACGGCGATCGGCGAGTAGCCCCGGTCGAGTGCTTCGGTGGCACCCGACCACGTGCCGCCGCGTCCGTCGTCGGCGGCGACCACCAGCGTGCGCTGCGACAGGGCATAGATGAGTTTGTTGCGGCCCATCGCGCCGCCCGCCCGGAACGGGGCACCGGGTGCGTACGGGCTGGCCAGGCACAGCTCGCCGGCGTGCACGCGGCGGCGCACGTCGGCCTGGCGTGCCACCCGCAAGATGCCTTCGGTGGGGATGCCCACGACGGCACCGCCCGCATCGAGCGCAGCGGTCATCGCCGCCTGGTCGACGCCGGCCGCCAACCCGCTCACCACCGGCCAGCCTGCGGCCGCCGCCAGCTCGGCCGCCTGGCGGGCCACCGCCAGCGCATCGTCGTCGGCCTGGCGCGAGCCGACCACCCCCAGCCCGGCCTGGTCGAGCGACCCGGACGGCCCGGCCACGAGCAGGAACGGCGGGCACGCGTTGCCGAGCCGTTCACGCAAACGACCTGGGAATGCTGTGTCGAACGCCGACATCAGCGCGACGCCGCCGTCGTGGAGTCGCTCGCGCTCGAAGCTGAACGCGGTCGCCGCGTCGAGCAATGCCCGCAATCGCTGGGCATCGTCGAGGCCGACCGCGGCAAGCTGGGCGATCCGCTCGGGCGGTTCGTGCAGCAGCAGCGATGGGTCGACCGTGGTGGTCAGCTGCCAGAACTCGCGGGCGGTCAGCGGCTTGGCGTCGAGCGGTACGAGCCGGTTGGTGAGCAGCAGCGCGGCGGTGGAACGGTCGTCGGAGAACTCCATCACTCGCGCCCGGCAACCGTAGCCAAGGCCACCGGGTAGACCGCCGCCGCGCCGGCCCGCCGGAGCACGCGCCCGACCTCGGTGAGCGTCCACCCCGAGTCGACCAGGTCGTCGATGAGCAGGCACGGCCCCTCCGGCAGCGCGCCGTCGACGGCGAACGCGCCGGCGATGTTCAGCTGCTGGTGCACGGCGTTGTTCTGCAGCCGCTGCTGCGGCCGCTCGTCGACCTTGTGCACGACCGGGTGGAACGCCAACCCGAGCGCGGCGGCCACGCGCTCGGCCAGGTCGGCGACCAGCGCCGGTGCTCGCAACGACGGCACGGCGGTGACCCATGTGGGGAACGGGTCGGGCGACCACTCGGCGACCAGCGCCGCCAGGGCGTCGACCAACTGCTGATCGAACCGCCCGTCGTGCTGCTTGCCCTCGCGGGTGAGGCGGCCCCAACCGGCGTCGCCCCACACCGCCAGCGTGCGCCCGTCGCTGAGCAACTCGCCAGCAGGGATCTTGCGCCGGGTACTCGCGTCGGCGTCGTACGCCATCTTGCGGGCGCTGAGCGTGATCGGGCGCCGTCGTAGGAAGGCCTCGGCCTCGGCCACCAGTGGCTCGGGCAGCGGTTCGGCCTGGCCACTCGCCCCGGTGCAGTTGTCGCACACACCGCACTCGTCGGCGGACGGGTCGTCGAGCAGGTTGGCGACGAACCGCATCCGGCAGCCGGTGGTGTGCAGGTAGGCGACCATCGACTCCTGCTCGGCACGCCGGGCGGCGGTGACCTCGCCCACCCGCGCGTGCGGATAGCTGAACGGCGCCAGCGTGCGCTGGTAGCTGGTGCCACCGACCCGTTCGAGCACGCCGTCGACGTCGAGCTGCTTGACGATCAGTTCGAGCACGCCGATCTTCACGTTGACGTCGAACTGGATGCGCACCAGCGACGCCGGCCCGTCGTACGAGTCGAACGCACGCACCACGTCGGCGACCAGCTCCTCGGCCGCGAACGCGCTGTCGATGAAGTAGTCCTGGATCTGCTCGTCCTCCAACCCCCGCAACAGCACGCCCCGGCTGTGGTCGAGTGCCCGGCCGGCGCGCCCCACCTGCTGGTAGTAGGCGACCGGCGAGCCCGGCGACTGGAAGTGCACGACAAAACCGAGGTCGGGCTTGTCGTACCCCATGCCCAGCGCGGTGGTGGCGACCAGCGCCTTGACCTGGTTGCCCTGGAGCATCTGCTCGGCACGCACCCGCTCGGCGTCGTCGGTGGCGCCGCTGTAGGCCAGCACGTCGAGGCCGCACGAGCTCAGCCAGGCAGCGACGTTGTCGACGTCGCGGATGGTGAGGCAGTACACGATGCCCGAGCCCTCGAACCGGGGGATCGCCTCGGCCAGCCAGGCGAGCCGCTCGGCCTGACGGTCGAGCCGCTGCACGCTGAGCGCCAGGCCGTCGCGCCGCAGCGGCCCGCGGAACGTGGTGAGCCCGGCGCCGAGCTGGTCGGCGACGTCGCCGACGACCCGGTCGTTGGCGGTGGCCGTGCAGCCCAGGATCGGCACCTTGGAGCCGGCGAGGCGGTCGACGATGCGCCCGATCCGGCGGTAGTCGGGGCGGAAGTCGTGGCCCCAGTCGGAGATGCAGTGCACCTCGTCGATCACGATCAGCCCCGGCCGGCGGCCCACCAGCGGCATGATGCGATCGGCGAACTCGGGGTTGGCCAGCCGCTCGGGCGAGATCAGCAGCAGGTCGACCTCGTCGGCAACGAGCCGGGCCTCGAGGTCGCGCACGGTCGTGTTCGACGCGCTGTTGATCGTCTCGCAACGCAACCCCAGCCGCTCGGCCGCCGCGATCTGATTGCGCATCAACGCCAGGAGTGGCGAGATCAACAACGTCGGCCCCAGGCCTTCGTTCCGCAGCAGGTGGGTGGTGAGGAAGTAGACCGCGCTTTTGCCCCAGCCGGTGCGCTGCACAACCAGCACGCGCGACCGATCGCGCACCAACGCCTCGATCGCCTCGCGCTGCCCGTCGCGGAACACCGCATCGGCGCGCCCCGTCAACGTGCGCAGCGCATCGAGCAGTACATCGGCCATGGAGAGATCATGCCCCGACGGTGTCATGGAGTTGTCGGTGGGCCACCGAGAGGTTCCGGCGCTCGGCAGGCGTGAACCGCGTGTGAACACACCCTCCGCCGCTCCGGCTACCTGGGGGAATGTCGTAATCTCCGGGCAGATGGACGAGCTGCTGACCGAGTCGGGTGCGCCACGCGAGGTCGCGGCGCTGCTGATGGGGCTGGTCGACCGGATCGGCGAACCCGAGCTGCGGGAACGCCAGCGCCGCGCCGAACTCGACATCGCCACGATGGGCATCACGTTCACCGTCTACTCCGAGGGCGAGAACATCGACCGGACGTGGCCGTTCGACATCATCCCGCGGGTGATCCCCGGCGACGAGTGGGACCAGATCTCGCTCGGCCTCCAGCAACGGCTGTGGGCGCTCAACCGGTTCATCGACGACATCTACAACGACCAGCAGATCATCGCCGACGGAGTCTTCCCGGCCGAACTGCTCGACGACTCGGCCAACTTCCGGCCGCAGTGCCGCGGGATGCACCCCAAGTTCGGGGTGTGGGCGCACATCTCCGGCTCCGACCTGGTGCGTGACGACGACGGCACGATGTACGTGCTCGAGGACAACCTGCGCGTGCCGTCGGGCGTCAGCTACGTGATCGAGAACCGCGGAGTGGCCAAGCGGGCGTTCGCCGAGCTGTTCCAGCGCCAGCGCATCCGCCCGGTCGACGGCTACACCGACGAGCTCAACCGGCTGCTGACGTCGCTGGCCCCCGACTCGGTCACCGGCCCGACGCTGGCCGTGCTGACGCCGGGCATCTACAACTCGGCCTACTTCGAGCACTCGTTCCTGGCCGAGCGGATGGGTGCCGACCTGGTCGAGGGTGCCGACCTGGTGGTCGCCGACGACGACCACGTGTACATGAAGACGATCGGCGGGCTGGAACGGGTCGATGTGATCTATCGCCGGATCGACGATCTGTTCCTCGACCCCGAGGCGTTCCTGCCCGACTCGATGCTCGGTGTACCGGGGCTGATGCGGGCGTGGAAGGCCGGCAACGTGGCGCTTGCCAACGCCCCCGGTGCGGGAGTCGCCGACGACAAGGTCGTCTATGCGTGGGTGCCCGACATGATCCGCTACTACCTCGGCGAGGAACCGCTGATCGCCAACGTGCCCACCTACCGCACGATGTACGCCGACGAGCGCAAGTTCGTGATCGACAACATCGGCGACCTGGTCGTCAAGCCGGCCAACGAGTCGGGCGGGTACGGCATCGTGATCGGCAACCGGGCGTCGTCGCAGGAACTGGCCGACACGGTGCGCCAGATCGAGGCCGACCCGCGCGGGTTCGTCGCCCAGCCGATCCTGTCGCTGTCGACGGTGCCCACCCTGGTCGACGTCGACGGCGCGCCCCGCGTCGAGCCACGCCACGTCGACCTGCGCCCGTTCATCCTCACCGGCTCCTACAGCTACGTCACGCCCGGGGGCCTGACGCGGGTGGCGCTGCCGAAGGGCTCGCTGGTGGTCAACTCCAGCCAGGGCGGCGGCAGCAAGGACACCTGGATCATCGACGCGCTCTACTCCGACAGCCCCAACGCAGCCGAGCGCGATCTGCCATGACCTCCCTGCCTCCGCCCCGGTGGTCGAGTGCCGGCGCAGCCGGTGTATCGAGACCATTGGTGCGCGGGCTGTCGTCTCGATACACCGATGGGGCGGCTACGCCGCGAGGACGGCACTCGACGACCGGGGTGAGTTTCCTGCCATGACGGTCCTGCTGGCACGTACCGCCGACCGCTTGCTGTGGGGGGCGCGCTACCTGGAACGCTCCGAGGACACGGCGCGGGTGGTGCGCGCCTACAGCGACCTGGTGTTCGACTACTCCGACGAGATGCTCAGCTGGGAGCCGCTGGCCGCGCTCACGGGTTCCGACAAGTACGCCGACAGTTCTCCCGACGAGCGCGGGTACACCATCCCCGCCGACGACTTCGGTGGCGAGCGCACCGTCATCCACTACATGCTCGGCGACCGGCTCAACCCGTCGAGCGTCGTCTCGAGCGTCACCGCCGCACGCGCCAACCTGCGCACCACCCGCGAGGTGCTGCCGCGCGAGGCCTGGCAGGCGGCCAACCACCTCAGCCAGTACTGCGACGGAGCGGTGGTGGGGGCCGTCGAGCGCGGCGTGCGCGACCGCTTCCTCGCCCGCGTGATCGAGGTGTGCCGGCGCCTCGACGGCGTACTCGACTCGACGATGACCCGCGGGCACGCGTACTACATGCTGCGCCTCGGGCGCCTGCTCGAACGCGCCGACATGACCACCCGCGTGCTCGGTGTAGCCGCCGCCAACGCGCTCCACAACGAGCGCTTCCGCCGCGAGAGCGGCGCCCGCGAAGACATCGTGATCGACGAGGTGCAGTGGATGAGCGTGCTGCGCTCGGTCGCCGCGCTCCAGATGTACCAGCGCGCCACCCGCGGCCCGATCGAGGGGTTGGCGGTGGTCAACTTCTTGATGACCCACGCCGCGTTCCCGCGGTCGGTGCAGGGGTGCCTCGACGAGATCCGGTTCCTGCTGGCAGCGCTGCCGAACTCGGGTGGGCCGCTCGAACTGCTGGCGGCTGCCGAGGGGCTGCTCGCCCAGACCGGCCACGACGTCACCGAGGGCGCCAGCCTCGACCGGGAGATGGAGCGTGTGCAGGCCGCGATCGCCGAGGTGTCGGAGGAGATCTACCGCACCTATGTCGGCGGCGCCCTGGCCGCGGCGCCGAACCAGTCGCAGTCGCAGGGCGGCGCCGGGCAATTGCCTGGCGGCGGCGACGCCTGACAGATTGGTCGAGTGCGTGGCGTGACAGCGATCGGAGCGGGGCCTTTGCTGGCCGACGCCACGCTGGCCGCCCGGCTGGTCGACCCCGAATTGCTCGGCGAGCGCCAGCTGCGCGCCGATCGCCTGCTCGCGGCCGAGGGGGCGGGGCATCTCGTGCACGATCTACCGGTCCGCGCCGACGGCCGGTTCGTTGCCATCGAGAGCCGGCCATGGCGAATCGACCCGATCCCGCTGGTGCTCGACGGGCCGACGTTCGCCTACCTCGCCAGCGCGGTCGCCGAGCGGATGGAGGCGCTCGAAGCCGTGCTGGCCGACCTGTACGGCGCGCGCACGCTGGTGGCCAATCGGGCGGTGCCGGCCGAGGTGCTGGCCGCCACGCCGCGCTACCGGATCGACGCGGTCGGGGCCACGCCGCGCCGGTGGCTGAGCACGTACGCGGTCGACGTGGCGCTCGATGCCGGCGGGCGCTGGTGGGTGGTGCAGGACTTCACCGACGCACCGCCCGGCATCGGCTACGCACTGCTCGACCGTTCGGTGCAGGCACGCGTGGTGCCCGACGTGATCGGTGCCGCCGATGTGGCCAGCCCGGCCCGGTTCCCGGCCGTGCTCCGGCGGGCACTGGCGGCCGCGTCCGATGCCGTCAGCCCGCGGATCGTGCTGTTCTCAGGTGGGCTCGACCACCCGTCGTACGTCGACCACTCGTACTTGGCGGTGCAACTCGGCATCAACCTGGTCGAGGGCGCCGACCTGGTGGTGCGCCAGAAGCGCGTGTGGCTGCGCACGCTCGACGGGCTGGAACCGGCCGACGTGCTGTACCGGCGGCTGGAAGACCCCCAACTCGACCCGCTGGCGGTCGCCGCCGCCGGTTCGGTCGGCGTACCGGGCGTGCTCCAGGCAGCCTGGTCGCACGGGGTGACGTTCGCCAACGCGTACGGGGCCGGCGTGCTCGAAGCACCCGCGCTGCAGCCCCACCTGGCCGAGGCGATCCGCTTCGTCGCCCCGGCGGCGGGCGAACTGGCGCTGCTCGGCGACCCGACCACCGCGCTCGCCCAGGCACCGCTCGCGTCCGGTGCGGGGGCGGCCGTGGTGGTGCGCTTGTTCGCGGCCCACGACGGGCGCCGCGTTCACGTGCTGCCGGGCGGCATCGGCCGGGTGCTCGCCGACGGCGACCATCCGGCGCACCCCACCGCGTGCACCGCCAAAGACGTGTGGGTACTCGGGCAGACGGCCGGCCCGGTGATCGGGCCGCGGCTGCCGCAGGTGGACTTCGCCCGTTCGGTGCCCACCCGTGCCGCCGACGCGCTGTACTGGACCAGCCGGGCGGCCGAACGCGCCGAGGCGATGGCGCGCACGATGCGAGTCGTCACGTCGCGGCTCGAAACCGACCACGGACTGCTCGGTGCCGACGACGGGTTGTGGACCGCGCGGATGCGCCAGGTGCTCGCCGGGGTCAGCCGCCGGCGGTGGGTCGAATGGGTCGCCGACCCGACGCCCGACACGTTGCGCGCCGAACTGTCCGGTGTCGGCGACGCGGTCGCCGGCGAGATCGGCGCCTTGCTGACCGAGGCCACCACGGTGCGCGAGTTCCTGTCGGTTACCTCGGGGCGGGTGCTCGCCCATCTGGCCGTGCTGCGGTCGACGCTGCAGCACCACCTCACCGTGGTCGACGACCTCGACGCGGTCGAGGCCGACTTCGCCGCGTTGACCGGGCTGTGGCAGGAGAGCACCACGCGCGGCCCGGCGTGGCGCATCGGCGATACCGGCCGGCGGCTGGAACGTTGCCTGGTAGTGCTTGACCTGGTCGACGCAGTGTGCCGCGACTGGTCGGTCGCCGACGACACGCCCTCGAAAGGCGTCTCGCCGATCGCCTCGGCCGAGGTGGAGACGATCGCGATCGAGGTCCTGCTCGAAGCCAACGACAGCCTGGTCGCCTACCGCCGCCGGCACCGCAGCGACGTCGAGCGCGAGCAGGCGGTGGGCTTGTTGGTGCGTGCCACGTCGAACCCACGGTCGATCGCGGCCTCGCTCGAACGACTCGAGGAACACGCCCACGCCGACGACTGGGCGGTGGGTGCCGACTTCCTCGAACAAGCCCACGCGGCGCTCGAACTGCCGGTGGCCGAGTTGGTGCCGACGCTGCGCGCGCTCGTCGAGCAGGCCGGCCAGCGGGTGGTTGCGCGGTGGTTCTCGACGCCGGTCAACCCGGTGCTGATGGGGCTGCGCCAGCCGGCCGGCGGACACCCGCAGCCGGCGGGGCACTGGCCGCGCCGCGGCCCTGGTGGGTCGAGCGGCAGGTTGTCGCGATGGCCGGGGGTGTCGTGAGCGAGCGCACCTACCGGGTGGTCCACCGCACCACGTATCGGTACTCGGCGACGATGAGTGACGGTTACACGGTGTGCTGTGTGCAGCCGCGCGACACCGATGTGCAACACGTCGTGGGCTCCGAGGTACGGGTCGAGCCGACGGCGACCAGCACGGTCAGCTACCGCGACGTGTTCGGCAACGTCGTCCACCAGTTCGGCATCCACCAGCCGCACGCCGAGATGGCGGTCGTGGCGACCAGCACGGTCACCGTCGAACGCCGGCCCGACCCGGTCGACACCACCGCTTGGGAAGCCGTCGTGGCCCAACTCGAAGCGGCCACGGGCGAGGTCGCGATCGATGTAACGACGTTCCGTGGCGGTTCGTACTTCGTCGATCTGGTGACGCTCGGCGAGCCGCTGCGGGCGATCGCCACGGCGGCGTTCACGCCCGGCCGCGGCATCGTCGCCGCGGCGGCCGACATGTGCCGGCAGATCCAAGCCGGCTACGAGTTCGACGCCGGGTTTTCGAACGTGTCGACACCGCTCGCCGACGTGCTCGCCGCCAGGCGTGGCGTGTGCCAGGACTTCGCCCACCTGGCGGTCGGGGCGTTGCGTTCGATCGGCCTGGCGGCCCGCTACGTCAGCGGCTACATCGAAACTCAGCCGCCGCCCGGCGAGCCGCGGCTGGCCGGCGCCGACGCGTCGCACGCGTGGTGTTCGGTGTGGACGCCGCGCGCCGGGTGGGTCGACTTCGACCCCACCAACGGGCACCTGCCGGTCAACGACCACGTCACCATCGGCTGGGGTCGCGACTACTCCGACGTCACCCCCGTGCGCGGCGTGATGATCGGCCCCGCCACCGACCAGTTCCTCGACGTCGCCGTCGACGTCGAACGCCTCTGACTCCACCGGTCGTCGAGTAGGGCGCGCAGCGCCCGTATCGAGACGCGGTGCGCGTACCAGCGTCTCGATACAACGGAGTGGCGGCTGCGCCGCAAGTGCGCCACTCGACGACCGTGGATGCGGTCAGGCGCTGGCGCCGCTGTATCGCTTCGTGCCGAGCTTCCAGATCAGGCGGGTGACGACGACCAGGGCGGTGACGAACCCGAGTAGGGCGACCAGGCGCTGCCACGTCAGTTGGCCGGTCAGCGACTGCGACGGGGTGGTGACCGCCAGGCCGATCGGCACCAGAAACGTCAGCACCAGCCGCAACCAGCGCGGATACACGCCCGTGGGGTACTGGCCGGCCCGGTACATGCCGGTGAACAGGTCTTGCACCATGTCCATGTTCGTGTACCAGAACGCCCCGGTGACGATGATCAGGCCGAGGCAGTAGAGCGCGACGAATCCGGCCATCAGCATCACCACGCCGCCGGCGAGCTCGGTCAGGCTGGGCGGGTTGGGCAGCGCCACCAGGCCCCACGTGGCGACAGCGATGCCGACGACCACGTCGGTGAGGCGCCATACCCGGAACGCGCGCACGCTCGCCAGCACCTGGCTGTCGACCGGTTTGGTGAGCACGTAGTCGAACGTGCCCTCGCGCACGTCGCCCATGATGCGGACCACCGCCGGTTCGAGGCCGAACCCGAAGAACCCACCCACGATCGAATAGATGCCCAGCACCACCAGCAGTTGCGGGCGGGTCCACCCGTTGAGGTCGGGTGTGCGGTCGAAGATCAACGCCAGCACGATCAGCCCGGTGGCCACCGAGATCAGCGACTGGATCAGCTGGATGAAGAAGTTGGCGCGGTACTGGAGTTCGTTCATCACGCTGACCCGCAGGTGCAGCAGGGCGACCCGCAGCGCGCGCATCAGCCGTTCACCGCCGAGTAGCGCTTCACGGCGTGCCGCCAGGCCCAGGCGAGGAACAGTGCGCTGACCGCGATCCAGGCGAACTGGCGGGCCAGGCCCTCGGCCAGCCCACGGCCCGAGATAGGCCCGACGAGGGCGGTGATCGGGAACCCGAACGACGACTCGAACGGCAGCCAGCGGGCGGTCTCGCGGGCCCAGCCGGGCATCAGGTCGAGCGGTACGAGACGGCCCGACAGCAACAATTCGGCGGCGAAGTAGGCCTCGAACATGGCGGTGACCCGGGTGGTCCAGAACGTGATCAGCCCGAGCACCCACAGCAGCATCGTGCGCAGTAGGAACGCACCCCAGATGGCGACGAAGAACGTGACGCACTGCTGCCACGTCGGGTCGAGGGTCGGCTCGAACACCAGCGCCAGCGCGACCGCGATCGGCAACCACATCACGATCGTCACGACCTTCCAGCCGCTGAACCAGCCGATGTCGTAGTGCACCGGGTGGATCGGCCGCAGCAGGTGCCCCGACAGCGTGCCGTCGCGGATACGTTCCTCCCAGCCGAACGGCGTGAACGTGATGTTCATGGCGCGCACCAGCGTCCACACGATGTAGTAGGCGGCGAACATGCCCGGCGTGTAGCCGTCGAGCGCGCCACCCTGGCGTTCGGCGATCGACGACCACACCACCAGGTACACGACCGGTTCGGCGATCATGCCGACGAGGAACATGAAGTTGTTCAGCCGGTACTGGAAGTTGGTGCTGATCGCCTGCCGGCCGAGCGTGGCATACAGCCGGAGGTACGTCATCACGGTGAGCCGCTGGCGAAGGCCAGTTCGATCACGCCCTCGATCGGGGGGTCCTCGATCGACAGGTCGAGCACCGCGAACTCGCCGAGTAGGCGGGCGGTGGCGGCGGGGGCATGGTCGGCGGCGACCCGCAGCGTCACGCTCGCCCCGGCGACCTCGACCACCTCGCCGAACCCGCCGCCGGTGAGGTGGGCGAGTTGGTCGGGGTCGCCGAGCGTGACGGTGAGCGTCTTGTGGCCGCCGAACCGCGCCGCCAGGTCGGTGAGCGCGCCGTCGAACAGCACGCGGCCGTGGTGGATCACGATCACCCGCTCGGCGAGCGCCTCGACGTCGGCCATGTAGTGGGTGGTGAGCATGATGCTCGACCGGTGGCGCGTGTTGTAGCCGGCGAGGAACTCGCGGATGCGGCGCTGCATCGTGACGTCGAGGCCGAGCGTGGGCTCGTCGAGGAACAGCACGGCGGGGCGGTGCAGCAGCGAGTTGGCGATCTCGGCCTTCATCCGTTCGCCGAGCGACAGGCTGCGCACCGGCTTGTCGAGCTGCGCCCCGAGGTCGAGCAGCTCGACCAGCTCGTCGCGCTGGGCGGCGAAGTCGGCGGCGCCGATTCGGTAGATCGCCCGGGTCAGGTCGAAGCTGTCGCTGGCGGGAAGGTCCCAATTGAGCTGGTTGCGGTTGCCCATCACCAGCGCCATCCGGCTAAGGTAGGCGGCTTCACGCCGAGACGGCTCGTGGCCGAGCACGCGGACGTGCCCGCCGGTGGGGTAGAGCAGGCCGGACAGCATCTTCAACGTTGTGGTCTTGCCGGCGCCGTTCGGGCCGAGGAAGCCGACGATCTCGCCTGGTTCGATGGTGAACCCCACAGCGTCGACGGCGACCACCTCGCGGTGCTCGCGCTTGAACAGGCTCTTGGTGGCGGCCCGCAGCCCCGGTTCGCGCACCGGAACCCGGAACGTCTTGGTCAGCCCGTCGACGTCGATGACTCCCGGCACCCCGGCGACCCTATTCGCCAGGGTGCCGACGTGACCGCGCGGTTCGTCTCTGATGGTGGTCTCGATACAGGCGCCAGAGGCGCCCACTCGACCACCGGGTTGCCTCGCTAGTCGGTTTGGCCGATGCCTGCGTCGCGGGCCTTGGCGATGGCTGCCGCCCGGTCGGCCACGCCGAGCTTGGTGAGCACGTTCGACAAGTGGTTGCGCACGGTCTTGTCGCTCAGGCCCAGGCGCCGGGCGATGCGAGCGTTGTCGAGCCCTTGCGCCACCAACTCGAGTACCTCGTGCTCGCGGCTGGTGAGGTTCGGGAACGCGACCGGGCCGGCACGCCGGGCGCCACCCACCAGCAGCGGCAGCGTGCGCGCGGCGACCTCTGGGGCCAGCAGTACCTCGCCTGCCGCCACGGCGCGCACGGCACGCTCGATCTCGACCGGGCCGGCGCCCTTCAGGAGGTAGCCGCGGGCGCCGGCGCGCATCGCCGCGAACACGGTGTCTTCCTCCTCCACCATCGTCACCACGAGCACACCGGTACCGGGGCGCGCGGCGAGCACCTCGCGGGTGGCCTCGACGCCCGACTCGTCGCCCAGGTGCAGGTCCATGATGACGACATCGGGTTGGTGGGTGGCGACGGCCGCGACCGCGCTGGCGATCGAGTCGGCCTCGGCGACCACGAGCAGCCCGTCGAGCGAGGCCAGCAGGGCGGTGAGGCCCATCCGGAACACCGGGTGGTCGTCGACGACGACGAGACGTAGTTCGGTCACGGCCGTTCCCCCAGGTCGACGCGCATCTCCACCAGTGTGCCTCCTCCCGGGGCTGCGCCGATGGCCAGCTCGGCACCCATCGAGTCGGCCCGCTCGCGCATCGATTGGGTGCCTACACCCGGCGCGGCGTCGGGGCCGATGCCGACGCCGTCGTCGGCGATCGCCAGGCGTACCCGACTCGGTCCGGGCGCGGTGAGCGAGATCCGACAGGCCGTCGCCCCGGCGTGGCGCACGACGTTGCGCAGTGCCTCGACGGCCACCGCGTACAGCGAGGTGGCCAACTGGGTGCCGAGCTCGGGCAGGTCGCCCACGTCGAGGTCGAGGTCGACCGTCAGGCCGGTCATCCGCTGGCGTTCGGCCAGCTCGGCGAGCGCGGCCGGCAGCCCGTCTTCGAGCAGCACGGGCGGGACCAGTTCGCGGGCCAGGCTGCGCACGTCGGCCACCCGAGCATCGAGCTCGCCGATCAGCCGGTCGAGCAGCGTGGCCGCCACTTCGGGGTTGGTGTCGAGCAGGTTGCGCGTGGCCTGGAGGCCGTAGCCCACGCCCGCCAGCGCCGGCCCCAGCCCGTCGTGCAGCTCGCGCCGCAGTGCGCGGCGTTCCTCGTCGCGGGCGGTCGCCAAGCGTGAGCGCGACTCGGTGAGGGCGACCGCGGTGGCCGCCAGGCGGGTTGCCACCGCGACCAGCGGGGCGAGCGCGGCGACGGTGCGTTCGGTCTGGCCGTCGATCCGCTCGCCGTGACGCGGCCACAGGTGCAGGCGGCCCACGGGCTCGTCGTCGAGCGCCAGCGGCACCATCAGCTCGTCACCGCCGGTCGTATCGCCGACCGCCACCTGGTGCAGGTCGGAGCCCATGCCCTCGGCCTCGATGTGGGCACCGCGGAGGCGCAGCGAGGCGACCAGGTCGTCGAGCACGCCAGTGAGGAGTTGGTCGGGGCTGCCGCCGGCGCCGATGCTGCGGCCCACCCGTCCCACGACCCGGATCGGTTCGGTGCCCTCGCCGTGGACGAGGTGATCGACCCGGCGTTGCACGAACCTCCGCAGCGGCTCGATCGCGCCCGCCAGCAGGGCGGTCACGGCGACCTGCTCGACCCCGCTCGTGACGCCCGGGAACACCAGCCCGGACAGCGCGATCAGGCTCACGTAGCCCGCGACCAGGCCGCCGGTCAGCAGCGACCACGCGAGCGCCCGGCTGGCTGCCAGGCGCAGTCCCCACAGACGCTGCCCCAGCACGGCCACCAGCAGCGCCCCCGGGTAGAACAGCTGCGACGCCAGGTGGGTGATCGGGGTCGCGTTCGGCGGCAGGAAGTCGGTCCACCCGTCGGGCAGCGCGAGCGGGGCGAACGTCACCGTCATCAGCGCGGTGGCGATCGCCAGCCAGCCGAGCCCGCGCCGCGAGTCGGGCGTGCGCACGCTCCAGCGGACGGTGACCGCGGCCGCGGCGACCAGGCCGAGCACGACGGTGGCGGCGAAGTGCCAGCGCACGACGTGGTCGATGCGGTCGATCCACGCCTCGTTGTGGATCGCCAGCGGCATGTACGACGGGCCGTCGGGCCACGGGAACGGGTCGGTCCAGCGGACGACCACCAGCGACACCGACGCCGTCGCGCCGAGCGCCACGAACAGCTTGCCGTACCACCGCAGTGGGCCTTCACGCACCAGCCAGGGCACGACGAGGATCAGCGCGAGCGTGCCGGGCACCCACGCCCAGCTCTGGGTGGCCTGCACCCCGCGCAACTCGGCGACGCCAGGGTGGCGGTAGGTCAGTTCGGTCCACTGGGCACCGACCGCGGCGACCGCCCCGCCCAGCGCCATCACCGACACGATCCACGCGACGATGTGGCGCGAGCGCGACAGCAGCACGTAGCCGACGATGCCGAACACGACGCCGTCGGCGACGTCGACCAGGAAGTACCACTGACCCACGTGCCACTGCGGGCGGTTGATCGCCAGCAGCACGAACGCGAACGCGGCGACCAGCGCGGTGAGGATCAACAGCCCGAGGGCGACGGCGGGGTGGCCGTCGCCCTCGGGCGGGTGCTGGTCGGAGGAATCGTGGTCGCTGGTGGCGCTCGCCGGCGTCACGGTCATCGGGCGGAACCTACTGCCCGGCCCGGCGCTCGGACCGCAGCATCGACACCGAGCACACGATCAGGAACAGCGCCACCGGAGCGACCGCGAGGTACTGGAACGGCAGCAGCTGGGTCACCGTGACGAGGGCCGTCATCGCCGCCGCGAACCGGGCGACGCCCTTGCCGACCGAAGCGTGACGCAGGCCGGCCACGGCGATCGCCCCGGTGGTGAGGATGCCGCCAGCCCACACCCAGCCGAGCGTGTTGAAGAGCGCAAGGTGGGTGCCGATCGTGTCGGGGTCGACCTCGTCGGGGTGACGCAGCGCGTGGAACATCTCGGTGCTGATGCCGCCGCCCACCAGCAAGAGCGCGGCGACCAGCAGCAGGCCGAGCGCCGACAGGTCGGCCAGCAGGCTGCCAGCGGGCGCCTGCCCGGCGAGTCGGCGGCGCAGGCCGACCCCGAAGATCACGGCCAGCACGGCCACCGCGAACGTGCCGGCCTGGAACGCCCACACCCAACCTGCCTTGCCGTCGAGCTCGGCGAGCACGAGTGCGTTGTCGGCGTAGGCCTCGGTGGGCACGTCGAGCGCCATGCCGGGCAGGAGGAACACGGCGAAGCCACCGATCCCGGCGGCCAGGCCGGCCCACGCCCAGCCCCGCGAGCTACCCGGTGGTGCATCGAGGACGTACCGTTCGGCACCCTGGCCAGCGGGCGTGCTGGACGGGTTGGCGGGATGGGTCGCGGTGGTGGACGCGGCGGATCCGGCGATGGTGGGTGTGGTGAGGAAGCTCATGTGTCGGTGCCTTCTGTGTGGGATCTGTGTGTGTGGTTGGAGGTGGCTCATGCGACCGTCAGCGTCGCCACCATCCCGTGGTTCGAGTGGGGGTCGCCGGGGCCGTCCTGGGCGGCGTCGAAGCCGCCGACCGGCAGCGTGCAGATCACCAGGTACTCGCCCGGCTCGAGGTCGACCAGCGTGGTCGCCACGCCGCCGGGGGCGCCCGTGAACGCCACCGCGATCGGGCGCGCAGCCGCGAACAGCTGTTCCATCGGCAGCGCCTGGAGTTCGGCCGCGGTCTCGCCGTTGGCGCCGGTGACGATGATCAGCTCGTGCGGCTCGTCGGCTGGCGAGTCGTTCGTGAACCGCAGGTTGAGGCGGCCGGCATCGACCTTGCTGGGCAAGCCGGTGAACGGGTAATCGACGCCTTTGACGTCGGCCTTGGCGTCGGCGGCGCAGTCGGCGTACACCGCGTTGGCCACCTTGGTCTGGGCCTCGGCGTAGGCCGGGGTCTCGCTGGCGGCCGGGTCGTCCGACGACAGGGCCGCGACGAGCACGTCGATCGGGCCTGACAGCTGGTCGGGGGCGGCTTTGGCAAATGCCTCGGCGGCGGGCCCGAGCTGCGCCGGGTCGCCGAAGAACGCGCCCTGGAGGTCGGCGTAGGCGTCGCACGCGGCGGCCGACAGGGTGCTCTTGCCGTCGCCCTCGCAGGCCGCGCTGAACGCGGCGACCGCGGCCAGCAGCACTGCCGCGCGGCCGGTACGGCGCATGTTGCCGATCTGCCCTCGGGCAGTTCGGCGGGTGGTTCGGGAAGTGATGGGGGTGGGGAGCATGGCCGTATCGAACGACGCCCGGTGTCCCGACCGGAAGGGAGCGGTGTCCCGCCCCACCGGGAGATCCCCCCGGGACACCGCCGGCGAGAGTTGCGCGGCCCAAAGGTGGTTGAGCTTGTCGAAACCACCGGGCGCAGCGGCATCGGCCTACTGACCATCCGCGTCGTTGCGGGTACCCGGAGCACCAGGCCAGCGGTGGAGACACCGGGGTACTGTCGAACCCATGTTCAGTCCTGAACCTGGCACTCCGGTCGACGTCAAGCCGCGCTCGCGCGACGTCACCGACGGCATCCAGAAGGCGGCCGCCCGGGCGATGCTGCGGGCGGTCGGCCTCACCGAGGACGACTGGGTCAAGCCGCAGATCGGCATCGCCTCGTCGTGGAACGAGATCACGCCGTGCAACCTCTCGATCCGGCGCCTCACCGAGGCCGCCAAGGAAGGCGTGCGGGCGGCCGGCGGCGTGGGCCTCGAGTTCGGCACCATCACCGTGTCGGACGGCATCTCGATGGGTCACGAGGGCATGCGTGCCTCGCTCGTTTCGCGCGAGATCATCGCCGACTCGGTCGAGGCGGTGATGCACGGCGAGCGGCTCGACGGCCTGGTCGCCACCGGCGGGTGCGACAAGTCGATGCCCGGGATGATGATGGCGATCGCCCGGCTCGACCTGCCCGGTGTGTTCGTCTACAACGGGTCGATCATGCCGGGTTACCTGAACGGCAAGGCGCTCGACATCACGTCGGTGTTCGAGGCCGTGGGGGCGTGCGCGGCGGGCAAGATCAGCGAGGACGAGCTGTTCGAGATCGAGCGCCGGGCGTGCCCCGGCGAGGGCGCCTGCGGTGGCATGTTCACCGCCAACACGATGTCGTCGATCGGCGAGGCGCTGGGCCTGTCGCTGCCCGGCACGGCGTCGCCGCCCGCCGTCGACCGGCGCCGCGAGTACGACGCCCGCCTGGCCGGCGAAGCCGTCGTCAACATGTTGCGGATCGGCCTCCGCCCGCACGACATCTTGACCAAGGGTGCGTTCGAGAACGCGATCGCCGTGGCCAACGCGGTCGGCGGGTCCACCAACGCCGTGCTGCACCTGCTGGCGATCGCCAACGAGGCCGGCGTCGAGCTCGACCTCGACGACTTCAACAAGATCGCCGCCCGTGTCCCGCACATCGCCGACATGAAGCCCGGCGGCAAGTTCCACATGAGCGACCTCGACCGGATCGGTGGTGTGCCGGTGGTGATGAAGCACCTGCTCGACGAGGGTCTCCTCCACGGCGACGAGGTCACCGTCACTGGCAAGACCATCGCCGAGAACCTGGCCGAGATCGACCCGCCCGCGCCCGACGGCACCGTCGTCTACCCGGTCAGCACGCCGATCAACGCCGAGGGCGGCCTCAACGTGCTGACCGGCACACTCGCCCCGTCGGGGTCGGTGGTGAAGGTCGCCGGGCTCACCCACGAGCAGCGCACGTTCACCGGCCCGGCCCGCGTGTTCGATGGCGAGGACGGGGCGATGGAGGCCGTGATGAGCGGCTCGATCGAGCCCGGCACGGTGATCGTGATCCGCTACGAGGGCCCCAAGGGTGGCCCGGGTATGCGCGAGATGCTGGCGATCACCGGGGCGCTCAAGGGCGTCGGCCGCGGCGCCGACTGCGCGCTGATCACCGACGGCCGGTTCTCCGGCGGCACGTGGGGCTTCTGCATCGGCCACGTCGCCCCCGAGGCGGTCGACGGCGGCCCGATCGCGTTCGTGCACGACGGCGACCAGATCCGCATCGACGTCCCCACGCTGTCGCTCGACCTGCTGGTCGACGAAGCCGAGCTCGACCAGCGCCGAGCCGCGTGGGCCGGTGCCCCCGAGCCCCGCTACAAGACGGGAGTGCTCGCCAAGTACGCCAAGCTCGCCCAAGGCGCCGAAACAGGAGCCATCACCAACCCCAAGTGACCCCACGGTGGTCGCGTGCCGCCCTCGCGGCGAAGCCGCATCGTCAATGCCGAAGTGCCGGGTCTGAGAGCACCCGTCTGCTCCGAGGTCCTGCACTTCGCCGGTTCCGAGCGGAGCGGATCGACCCCGAGGTCCCCGGCCGGAGCGGGTCGTCGACCACCGACCTCGACGGCCCGGAGGCCTGGGCCCTGGCGCTCGGAGCGACGAGGGCCAGTCACCAGCCCGACCCCGGTCGCTGGCGCGTCCTCCTCGATCCCGCGGGCCATCCGTTCTGCATCACCTCGGTGGCGCCGCCAGAGGAGTGACCACCTCCGCCGCGTCACGTCACCACGCGGCCGGTGACGATCGTCGCGTCAGAACAACTCCGTCATGGTCGCGAACGGCACGGCTCCCGCGTCGGCCAGCACACCGGGGGCGGCCAGCCCGCTGGTAAACCCGAAGCACGTCATCCCGGCCGTGCCGGCGGCCAAGACCCCGGGCACACTGTCCTCGATCACCGCACAGCGTGCCGGCTCGACGCCCAGCGACGCGGCGGCGTGCAGGAACAGGTCGGGCGCGGGCTTGCCGTTGGCCACGTCATCGGCCGAGAAAATCCGCCCGGCAAACGTGTCCAGCAGGCCAGTCAACCCAAGCGTGAGGTCCATCTTGCGGTAGCTCCCGCTCGATGCCACGCACGTCGAGACACCGGCGCCGTGCAGCCGCTCGACCACGCCGGCTACCCCCTCAACGGGAACGAGGCGATCGTAGAAGGCGGCGATGATCTGCTCGCTCGACACCCGATCGAACTCGGCGGTGCGGGCCGCGCCCAAGTGTCGCTCGATCTCGGCTAGGGCATCTTCGCTCGATCGGCCGACGAACCGCTCGACCACTTCGGTCGGCGTGATCGGCCAGCCCAGGTCGGTGAGCACGCGGGCCTCGACCTCGACGGCGAGCCGCTCGCTGTCGACGAGCACCCCGTCGCAATCGAAGATCACCAGTTCATACCCGTCGAGCAGCCGCACGGCACCAGTGTCACGCGTCGGCGTGAGCGGTTCAGGTCAGACGGACGTCGGCTCGCGACTGCTCGACCGGTGCCTCGCCGGCCGCTGCCCACCACCAGGCATAGGTGAGGCGACCAGGCTCGGGCACGTCGATCACGACCGCCATCGTGTACGGGCCGCCCGGGGGCTGCTCGAACCGGCCAGGCTCGGTGGCGACCATCTCGGTGACGACTGGCGACTCGTCATGGGCGATGTACAACCGTTCCCGCCCATCGACTGCGGCGGACACGACGGTGTGCTCGCGGTGTTGCATGCCCTGCTCCCGCGAGGTCGCTTCGTAGTCGAGGGACGCCCGAGCCCAGCGCCGGCACCGAACTGCAGGGCCTGGGGACACCCGTTTGCGCTCAGACCCTGCACTTCGGGGCCGCGGTTCAACCGTGTGGCACCCCTTGGTCATGGTGGGGGCATGGCTGAGATCTTCGACGTCTTTGGGTTTCGTCCATCGGAGCCTGTTCCGGCGGATCCCTTGCGCGCTGCGTATTGCGCCGAGCCGGACTGGCGATCGTCAGGTATCCGCCACCTCGCTGATCTGGTCGGCGGCATCGATGCGCTCGCCGCGCTCGACTCCGTGCCGTTCGACGACGAGCCGTTCGCCTGGGACGGCATGCCCGACGCTGAGCGCGACCGGGTCGCAGCGGTATTGGAATGCATCGAAGCCGGTGTCGTCGCATCCCCACACCCGGACCTCGACCAGATCTTGGCCGCGATCGTCGCCGACTCCGGCCGTACCCCTCGGGCGCGTGTCGACACCGAGTCGGTGACGATCGCCCGCCGGCTCTTGCGAAGAGTCGCCGATCACCAGCCGGCCGCGGTCGCCCGCTCGACTCCTGCGCGCACTGCCGCCGCGATCGTCTGGCTGGCGCTGCAGTCGAACGGTAGGTTGGGGCGCCGCCAGCCTCTGACCGCCGATGCTCTGTGGCGCATGTTCGGAGTGTCGAGTTGTGTCCGGCGTGGGTGGGAGTTGCTCGACGCGGTGGGCCTCGGGCGCATCGACCCCGAGCCCATGAGTGGACGCAAGCCCGGGCCGTGGCTGGCGGCTGCAAGTCTCCTTCACTCCCGGACCCGCCATCAGTTGGTCCAGCGGCGCGACGCTCAGGTCGAGTTGTTCGTCGACGAGCACCAGCGACGGGTCGAGGCTCGGCCTGTACATGTGCGCAACGACGGCCTGGCGGAGTTGCGTGGTCGACGGGTTGTCCCGCGTTGGGCCCGGGTGGGTGTCGACGGCTCTCGGGCGACGGTCGCGCTGATGACGGGGGAGGACGAGGAGCACGCGGAACTGCTCATGCTGACGGTTCCAGACGCCCGCGCCTTGGTCGCGATGCTGACCGGCGCACTGGGCGCTGGGCTGCCGCGGTCGATCTGATCGGAGCGTCGATGAACTGCAGGAGCTGAGCGCGCCCGCGCTTGCTGAGACCCGCACTTCGCCGGTTCGATGGCGGGCGGAGTGGGGGAGCACTCCCCGGGGTTGCGGCCGATCCAGCAGGTGTGGCCATGGGCGGCAGGGCTTGAGCACACCCGTTGACGGCGATGTCCTACCGGTTGCGGCGGGGTGTGGGGAGCAGTCCCCGAGGCGGTGGTCGCTGGGGGCCGTGTCGGTAGAACGGCCCTCGATGGACGGCAACGACGCCTGGGGCGCGGTGGCTCGCCTCGGGGCCACGCAGCACGGTGCGGTGACCCGTGCGCAGGCTCACTCCGCCGGAGTGTCCAACCGGCACATTCGCCGGATGCTCGACAGCGGCGTCCTCGGCGAGCCGGTGGCCGGCGTGCTGGTGTTCGCCGCCGCGGTGCCGACCGTGAGGCAGGCCCTCTGGGTGGCCACGCACTCGGCCGGCGGCGGGTTCCGAGCGATCGGCTCGGCGGCGGCGTGGCTCCAACGTGTCGACGGGTTCGTAGCCACGCCGCCGATCGAGGTGATCGGTGCCCGAGGTCGTCGCCCGCCGCCGCTGCCCGGCCTGGTGCTGCGCAGCGGAGACGTCGCCGCGCCCGATCGTCGCGAGGTCGACGGCATCCCGTGGGTCGGCCTGGCGCGCACGATCTGCGACATCGCCGGACAGTTCGGGCGTGACGTCGCGCTCAAGGCGATCGACGACTTCGAGCGGCGCGGTTTCAGCCTCCAGTGGCTGGCCTCGACGGCCGAGCGGTTACACCGGCCCGGCCAGTCGGGCACGGGAATCGTGATGCGCTTGTTGGCGAAGCGCTCCGACCGTCCGCCCGACTCGTGGTTCGAACGGCTCGTCGAAGCGTGCGCGACCATCCCCGGCCTGCCGCCGTGGGTGCGTCAGCACGAGGTCCGGAGTGAGGCTGGCAACGTAGTTGCTCGGGTCGACCTGGCATGCGTGCCGCTGCGGCTGGCGGTCGAGGCCCACAGCAAGCGGTTCCACTTCGGCGCCGCCGCCGAGACCGCCGACCAAGCCCGCGACGACGACCTGGCGACGCTCGGCTGGGACGTTCGCTACGTGGGCTGGCACGCAGCCAGCCGAACCCCGGACGAGGTCGCCCGCACGATCGAGCGCGTGGCGCGACGCCGGGCGCACGACCTCGGCGTCCGCCTGCCCTGGGCTGCCTGACGGCGAAGTGCAGGGACTGAGAACACCCGTGTGCTCTCACACCCTGCACTTCCCGGGGTCAGGCGCCTTGGGCGTCGATCTCGTCGCGGAGGGCTTCGAGGATGGGAAGGGTGGCGTGGTCTTTGGGGCGGTTGGCGGTGCGCTTCGAGTGGATGATGTCGTCGAGCGAGGCGACCTTCACGCGCGCTCCGCCCACCTCGAAGGTGACGGCGTGTTTGATCAAGGTCGGATAGCCGTCGGAACCGGCGGGGTGACGCGACACGTCGAGACGGCCCGCCTCGGAGATCAGGTTCGCCATCGCGACGTTCTCGAAGAACTGTGCCGAGCAGTCGAACGGCAGACCCTCCGGAACGGCATCGGAGTAGATCAGCGCCCCGATCTCGCGCAGCGCCGCGGCGAGCCGGACGAGGTTGTCGTGTTGCCAGTCGGGGCAGATGTCGGCGTCGTTGGTCAGTGCCGGCGATCCGTGGAGTGCTGCGCCGTAACCACCGATCACGACGAAGTCGACCTCGTGGCGGGCAAGCGCCCGCAGTGCGACGTCCGGTCGGAACTCGAGCCATTTCATCGGGCTCACCCCACCCGACGGGCGCTGGCGAGCAGCCGGCTGGCATGGGTCTGGGAGCGTGAGCGCCCGTCGGGTGGTAGCAGCAGGTGTTGGCGGATTTGGGCGCGGTCGACATCGGTGTGGCGGCGGAACCGCAGGTCGAGTTCGATGCCGCAGGCGCGCAGGATCTGGTCGAGCTTGTCGAGGCGGGGGACGTCGCCGCCCGACTCCCAGCGGGCGACTGCCGATTGGGTGGTACCGACCCGTTCGGCCAACTGGCGTTGCGTCAGCCCGGCCTCGGCGCGGGCGGCACGGATCAACTCACCGGTGTTGGCCCGACGGGCGGGTGTGATCTGGAAGATGTCGGCCACATCGGCCACTATAGCGGACTCGCTATATAGCGGAACCGCTATCCACGGGTGAACGTGTTGCAGGTGTTGGCGACCGAGATGCCTTCCACCGACGACCCGACGTTGATCGTGATCCGATCGTCGTCGCCGGACTGGATCCGGTCGATCTTCGAGCCGGTGGACCCGTCGAACGACGACAGCAGGAGCACCACGCAGAACCCACCGTCGGGCTTACGAGTCGATCGGTACGTGCCGGGGGCGATGTGCACGCCGACCTCATGGAAGCCGGCACCGAAGCTGGTCGCCAGTGGCGCCGGTGTGGGCGGCACGTACGGCACGAGCGGCTCGCAGGCCTTCACCGTGTCCATCCCCCAGATCAACGAGAAGTCGACCCACCGCTCGGTGGAGCGGACGTCGGCGATCAGGCGTCCGTCGACCGACACCGCGTTGCCGTACAGAGTGTTGCCGCCCATGTGGTCGAAGTCGCGCTCCTTGCGCCGATTGACCTCGCACCAGACGTGCGAGCTGGCCGGGGTCTCGCTGACATAGCGCCCGGGCGGCAGCTGGTACTCGCCCACCGGGTAGCCGTCCCACAGGCTGCGGATCGGGAACTGGAGCGGGCAGCGGGTGCCGGTGTCGGCCGGCTCGTCGCCGACGAAGTACCCGGCGACGTCGACGATCACGTCGACGTCGGCCGAGGCGAACAGGCACACCATGCCGTTGCCGCCGATCGCCGCGATCACCGAGTTGGCGGCGATGTCGTCGGGTACGAAGTTCACGTTCGACGCGGTCGGGCGCGGCGAGTTACGCGGGTGCAGCGTGAGGTAGCCCGGGTTGGCGGCGTTGACGGCGGTGACGTTGAGGGCAACCGCGGTTGCTTCGGCGGGAATGTCGGCCCGGCCGGTCACCGGAATCTGCAGCGTGGTACCGGCACGGCGGAACCCGTTGCCCTCCACGTCGTGGTCGACGGTGGTCGAGCCGGCGCGGCTGTCGACGAGTCGTTGCGGGGCGTCGAGGCCGGTGTACGCCTCGTCGGACAGCGAGCCCGACACGTCGACGATCAGGTGCGCTGCGGCCAAGGTGAACAGGCACGTCCGGCCGCGAGCGTCGAGCGTCGCCACGACCGCGTTGGCGGTGACCTCGCCGGCGGTGTAGTTGAGGTTCGACGCGGTCGGGCGCGTCTGCCCGCACGGGTACACGGTGACGTAGCCGGGGCCGCCCGGGTTGGTGACCGTGACGTTGAGCACCACCGCCCGGGCGCCGGCATCGATTCCGGCGCGCCCGGCGACCTGCAGCGTCAACTCCTGGCGAGCGCCGATCAGGCCCGTCCTCGAGTTGGCGTTGTCGAAGGTGACGCCATCGGGCGCCGGGCGCGTATCGGCAATGCGGGCCGGCTTGGGCAGCGGATCGAACGCGCCCTCGGGAAGCCAGCCGTTGACGTCGACGACGACGTGGACGTCGGCCCGCGAGAAGATGCATGCCTTGCCGCTCGCGTCGAGCGCCGCGAACACCCCGTTCGAGTTGACCGAACCGGTGGTGTAGTTGACGTTCGAGGCGACCGGGCGAGGT
The DNA here is from genome assembly GCA_035556435.1 of Ilumatobacter sp. Classification (GTDB taxonomy): domain Bacteria; phylum Actinomycetota; class Acidimicrobiia; order Acidimicrobiales; family Ilumatobacteraceae; genus Ilumatobacter. Next base: position 162,795 of record DATMEY010000039.1, read on the forward strand.
TGGTCGCAGGGGTACACGGTGAGGTAGCCGGGGGCCGTCGCGCCGACCGCGGTGACGTTGAGCGTGGCGGCCGCGGCCTCGCGGCTGACACCCGCCCGCCCGCCGATCACCAACTGGAGCGCGGTGCCACCTGTGACGACGCCGGTCTTGGCGAACTTGCTGTCGACCGTGACACCCTCGGCCCGAGTGTCGGCGATGCGGGCCGGCGCCGGCAGGGGCCTGAAGCCGGTGGCCGAGGCGGCTACCGGCGAGTGGGGCGCGACGGCGATCGCAGTGGTGACGGCGAGTGTCGCCGCGAGCAGCATCCGGAGCTTGGTCATCCGGGCCACCTTGACGCGGCCCGCTAACAGTTCGCTAACAGCGCCGAGTCTGGCGACGCGTCAGTCGAGTCGCTCGGGGCGGTTGGCCAGCCAGGCGAGTGCTCGCCAGCCCACCAGGCAGGCGCCGAGGAACAAGGTCGCTACGACCACGAACGCCACCGCGGTGCCGTCGCCGAACACCCAGCGGCGAGCGCACAGGCCCACGATCACCACCGCCGGCCAGATCAGTGCGCCGGTACGCAGGGCCCACGGTGAGCGCCACACCTTGGCGGCGACCCAGCCAGCGACCAGTCCGAACCAGAACGGCAGGGCCACCGTCAGGACGTCGCGGGTGGCCCCTGACTCGTCGTGCTCCTGGCGGCCGATGGCGACGAACGCCAGCACCAACGCGGCGTCGATCAGGAGGGCGAGCGCGAGGCGGAGTCGTGCGGGCATCGCTGCCAGTCTGCCGGGTGATCGGCAGGGGTGGTCCGGTCAGTCGCCGGGGGCGAAGCCACCGAGCGCGCCGCAGAAGAACAACAGCGGGTCGGGGCCGTGGCCGTCGCCGTCGGGGTCGGCGTCGAGCGCACCCACCCGGCCGAGCACGAAGTAGTGGTCGCCCATCTCGTAGACCTGCTCGACGGTGCAGTCGATCCAGGCAACCGCCCGGTCGAGGATCGGCGCGCCCGACGGGGCGGGGTGCCAGCCGACCCCGTCGAATCGGGTGTGTTCGTTGCCGGTCTTGGCGAACTGCCAGCACAGGTCGGCCTGGTGGCGGCTGAGGACGTTCACGCAGAACGCGCCAGCGGGGGCCAGTTCGGCCCACGTGTCGCTGTCGACCTGGGGCAGGAAGCCGACCAGTGGCGGATCGAGCGATACCGACGTGAACGACCCGATCGTGAAGCCCACCGGCCGGTCGCCGTTGAGCCCGGTGATGACGGTGACGCCGGTGGGGAAGTGCCCCAGCACCCTGCGGAACTGCTTGGAATCGAACGTTGCTGCGCCGGCGGAATCGCTCACCCGGGCGACCGTAGACGACGCGGGCCCGTCGCTGCACGCTCGCCTGCCAGCTGGCGGGACGGACTCAGCCCGGGTTCATCGGGATGGCGACTCGTTCCTCGCCGCCGTCCCGATGAACCCGGGCTCCGTAACACTTTGCGTTCAAGCGCCACGCAGGCTGGGGTTCACCAACGGTGCACCAGGGCCAACGTTTCCCGCAACTGCCACAGGCTGGGCTGCGCCGGGTGAGCAACGCCAACGATCGCTGGATCCAGACTTATCGCGCCGCGGCCACGGGCACCTACCCTGGCGGCGTGGAGGCGGCCAGCGACCGGCAAGAGACCAAGCAGGTGATGCGGCGGGCGATCAGCGAGCTGCGCCGGGTGCTGCCCGACCAGCCCACCCGCTCGATCGCCCTGTGGCTCACGGTCACCAGCCTGCCCGAGGTGCGCCAGGCCGCGAGTGTGTTGGCCTACACGTCGTTGCGCGGCGAGCCCGACAGTGCCCCGTTCGTCGCGTGGTGCCACGAGTCGGGCAAGCGGGTGGCGTTCCCGGAGGACGACCCGCTGCCCGACCCGGCCACGTTCGACCTGGTGATCGTGCCCGGTGTGGCGTTCACCGAACGCGGCGCCCGGCTGGGCCGGGGCGGCGGTTGGTACGACCGGCTGCTCCCGCAGCTCCGGGCCGACTGCGCCACCGTCGGGGTGGCGTTCGACATCCAGGTGCTGCCGGAGCTACCGGTCGAACCGCACGACGTCCCCGTCGACGTCGTCGTCACCGAAACCCACACCTACCCCTGACGCAAGGGGCCCGGCACCTTGCGTTACTCGCCGTCTTCGTAGTACTCGCGGCCGAGGTGGGTGATCTGCTCTTCGCCCATCATCCAGCGCAGCGTGTTCTTCAGCTTGGTGAGCTGGATGAACACGTCGTGCTCGGGGTACAGGCCGGGGGCCGTCATCGGCGCCTTGTAGTAGAAGCTCAGCCACTCCTGGATGCCGCCCAGGCCGGCGCGCTGGGCGAGGTCGGAGAACAGCACCAGGTCGAGCGCCAGCGGGGCGGCGAGGATGGAGTCGCGACAGAGGAAGTCGACCTTGATCTGCATCGGGTAGCCGAGCCACCCGAAGATGTCGATGTTGTCCCAGCCCTCCTTGTTGTCGCCGCGCGGGGGGTAGTAGTTGATGCGCACCTTGTGGTACACGTCGCCGTACAGCGAGGGGAACTTCTCCGGTTCGAGGATGTGCTCGAGCACGCCCAGCTTCGACTCTTCCTTGGTCTTGAAGTTCTCGGGGTCGTCGAGCACCTCGCCGTCGCGGTTGCCCAAGATGTTCGTGGAGTACCAGCCGTTGAGGCCGAGCATGCGCGCCTTGAGCATCGGGCCGAGCACCGTCTTGATGAGCGTCTGGCCGGTCTTGAAGTCCTTGCCCGAGATCGCCACGTTCTTCTCGACCGCCAGTTCGCGCAGGGCCGGGATGTCGACGGTGAGGTTCGGGGCGCCGTTGCAGAACGGCACGCCTTCGAGGATCGCCGCATACGCGTACAGCATCGACGGGGCGATGGTGGGGTCGTTGGCGTCGATCGCGGCCTCGAACGCCTCGATCGAGGCGTGCGCCGGGCCGGGCTCGATGAAGATCTCGGTCGACGCGGCCCAGATCATCACGAGGCGGTCGCACTGCTTCTCGTCTTTGAAGCGGTTGATGTCTTCGCGGATCGCTTCGAGCATCGAGCGCTTGTTCACGGTGCCGAGTGTGTTCTCGCCGTCGAGCCGCTTCACGTAGTGGCGGTCGAAGGCGGCCTTCATCGGGCGCACGTCGCGCAACGCGTCCGAGATCGACTCGACGTGGCGGTGCGGGTCGAGCACGCCGGCGCGCATGGCTGCCACGTAGGCGTCGTCCGGGAACGGGTCCCAGCCGCCGAACACGACATCGGACAGTGGCGCGACCGGCACGAAGTCGCGGATCAGCGGCGCGCGGTTGTCGGTGCGCTTGCCGAGGCGGATCGTGGCCATCTGCGAGAGCGAGCCGATCGGGTCGCCTTCGCCACGCCGGGCGAGTTCGACGCCGGCGATCAGCGTCGACGAGACGGCGCCGAGGCCGACGGTGAGAATGCCGAGGCGCCCACTGTGGGGGGCGACCGTGGGAGTGGACAAGGTAGTCATGGTGGAGTCACCCTAAGCGATGCTGATGAATAGATAAAGACTGTTCAGAAAATCTGAACTATTCTGTGTCGGGTGCTGCCCGACATCTCGATCCGCCAATTGCAGTACCTCGTGGCGGTCGCCGACGAACCGAACTGGGCGGCCGCGGCCGAGGCCGTCGGCGTCAGCGCGTCGGCGCTCTCGCAGGGCTTGGCCGAACTGGAGCGGCGGGTCGGCGTCGAGTTGTTCGAACCGCTCGGCCGACGGCGGGTGCTGCGCGCGTCGGCAGTGCCGGTACTCGAACACGCCCGCCGGGTGATTGGGCTGACCCGCGACCTCGCCGACTGGTCGGGCCGGATGCGCGGTGCGCAGACGGGGCGGGTGCGGCTGGGCATGATCGACGTCGCCGCCGTCGTCCACTTTCCCGACGTGGTGCGAACGTTCGGCGCCGAGCGACCCGACGTTGCGTTGACCGTGTCGGTTGCTCCCTCGGGCGCGCTACTCGACCAACTCCGTGCCGGTCATGTCGACTTGGTCGTGTGCGTGGAGCCACCGAGTGCGGTGGCGGGCGTCGATACCGAGGTGTTGGTGGAAGAGCCGCTGGTGGTCGTCGGCCCGGCGAACGCGCCGGAGTGGGGGCCGTGGGTGACGTTCCCGAGCGGCTCGCACACGCGCGAGCTGATTCTCACCGGCCTGCGCGCCCTGGGCACGCCGCTGGAGATCGCGGCCGAGAGTCACCAGCCCGACGTGCTGGTGCAGATGGTGCGGCTCGGCCTGGGCTCGACAGTGCTCCCGCGGCACGGCTTGCCCGACGACGTGACGATCGGCCCCGAGGTGGCCACCCGCCGGCTTGTGCTCGCCCGCCGCGCCGCCAGCGTCAGCGACCCCGCCGTCGACGAGCTCGCGGCCCGCCTCGTTACGAACGGTGCCAGACACCGTTCGTAACGAGGCGGCGCGTCAGCCTTGGAACGGGCCGGGGCTGTACAGCGTGGGGACGAACACGGCGGTCAAGTAGACGCCGATGAGCCTGTGCCGCTACGAGCCGGACTCGCCGGTGCGCTGGGAGGTCGGCCCGACGTGAGCGGACGGCGGAGCAGGAGCAGTTGGTGGCGGCGGTCGTCGCCGGGTACGTCGGGGTCGAGTTCGGCCTGGCCGAGGTGCACGAAGCCGGCCGCCAGCAGCGCCCGCCACGACGCGACGTTGCCGAGGTTCACCGGCACGAGGATCTCGGTCGTGCCGGGCCACGCGGCCCAGACGTGGTCGGCGAACGCACGGATCATCCGGGTCCCCAGGCCGCGGCCGGTGTCAGCCGACTCGCCGATCAGGTAGTCGATGGTCGCCGTGCCCGCTCCCACCTTGGCCACACCGGCGAGCTCGTCGAAGTATTCGGGGTAGTCCCGGAGCAGGCAGTACTGGATCAGGCCGACCGGACGCCCGTCGTCGAGCACGACGAAGTCGGCGGCTGATTCGGCCCCGTCGGCAGCAGGCCCGAAATCGTGCTCGATGGCGTCGGGAGCCGGATCGTGGTGCCACCACCGGGCGACGTGCTCGGCCGCCAGCCAGCGCCCGAGCAGGGCGAACCGTTGACGGGTGAGTGCTTCGAACGCGATCTTGCTCACGCCCCACACACCGTACGCGGCCTGGTCGGATCGAGACACGCCCGCGCCGTCAGCAGGCACGGGCCGTCGGCTGAGACCTTGCGTCACGGTGTGCGACTGCGGAGCAGTACCTCGTCGCGACAGCACGCGCCGTGCACGGTCTGTGCGCACGCGACGCACACCGCGAGATGCCGGCGAACCGCCCGGATTGCGGAGAACTGCCGCCAGGCACCGCGGTCGGCGTCGAACAGTTCAGCCGTGTGCAGCAGCGCGGCCAGACGGCGTCGGGCGCGGCCCACCAGTACGAGTTTCTGACTCGCGCGGGGAGTTCCCGGCAACCAATCCGCGGCCAACGGAACGTGTCTGGCACTATCCGTTCGGGGTGACGAGGGCTTTGGCGCCGGTGGCGATGCGGGCGTAGCGGGCGATCGCGGTGGGGTCGACCACGTCGGCCAGGCCGAGCCGCTCGGCGTACGACGAGGCGAACGTCGTGGTGATCTCGTCGGCGACGCGTTGGCGCAGCGCGGCGCCCGCCTCGGGCCCGATCTTGATCAGGAACGGGGTCAGCAACCATCCGCCGACCGCCCATGCCATGCCGTACTCGCGCTTGAGCACCGTGGGGCTGCGGTCCAGCCCGCCGTACGTGTACACCTGCTTGAGTTGCGCCGAGCCGTAGGTACTGAACTGCTCGGCGCTGTCCGACAGTGCCCGCTCCATCGAGCGCAGCAACGTGTCGGCCAGCGTGCCGCCGCCGATCGCGTCGAACGCGATCGTGGCACCGGTGGCCTTGAGCGCAGCGACGAGGCCCTCGGGGAAGTCGTCGGCGCTCGTGTCGACGATGTGTTCGGCGCCCTCGGCGCGCAACAACTCGGCCTGCTCGGGGCGCCGCACCAGGTTCACCAGCGGCACACCGTCGGCGATGCAGATCCGGTTGAGCATCAGCCCGAGGTTCGACGCACCGACCGTGTGCACCAGTGCGGTGTGACCCTCGGCGCGCATCGTCTCCACCATGCCGAGCGCGGTGAGCGGGTTGACGAACGCGCTGGCCGCCTGCTCGGCGGTGGTGCCGGAGCGCATCGGCAGGCATTGCTCGACGTGCAGCGTGCGGTACTCGGCGTAGGCGTTGCCGGACAGGAAGCCGACGACCTTGCCGAGCAGTGCCTGCGCGCGTTCCGACGAACCGGCTGCCACCACGGTGCCGGCACCCTCGTTGCCGGCTGGCATCGCCCGGCCCACTCGGGCTTGCAAGGCCCGCAGCGCAGCCGGGTTGAGCGGTAGCTGTACTGCCGGCTGACTGCCATGGACGGCTTCGGCCGCGGTGACGTCACCGCCGGCGAACAGCACGCCCATGTCGGACGGATTGACCGGCGCAGCCTCGACCCGCACGACCACCTGGTCGTCGCCCGGCGCAGCGACCTCGCGTTCGGTGACCGCGACCGTGACGGTGGCGTCGTCGCCGACGGTCGAGCGCAGTTCGAGGGCGGTGGCCGGCAGGTTGTCCGTTGTCATGCGAGCACGCTGCCCGATCGCGCCCCACCCATGCAACGTGGAGGATCGTTACCCGCCGTGGTCGAATGCCGGGCTCTGCCCGGCGTATCGGGACCAGGGTGCGCGGATAGCCTGGTAGGCGGCGACACCGGCGAACGCGGTAGCGGTCCACACGGCTGCCGGCCACAGTTGCGATTGGCCGGCAGCGCCCAGCGTGACCGCTGCAACCGCGGTCACCGCCGCCAGACCGACGAAGACGATGGTGGCCGTTCGGCCGGCCGGGCTACTCGGGGCGCCGCTGCGGCGCAGCCATTCGAGCAGCGTGACGCCGACGAAGCCGCCGGTCACCTGGAGCAGCGCGACCCACGGCGCCCCGCCGGCACTGGCCACCGCCAGCAGCCCGGCGGCCCCGATCGCGGCGAGCGCGAGGCCGACCTGCTTGCTGGCGCCGATCATTCGGTGATGCGTGGCTGGGAGCGCGCGGGCGACCGCACCGGCCGCGCCGAGCCGGGTGACCGCCGCCGCCGCCGCCTCGTGGGGCCCGAGACCCTGGGCGACGAGTTCGGCGCGGGTGTCGTCGAGGTGATCGCCGATTTCGTCGAGCAGGCGTTCACCGCCGACGCGCCCGCGGACGCGGCGGGCGAGGCGGTGGAGGTAGTCGGCGATCGGGTCGGGCGGGTTGGGCGTCACGGCGCGGCCTCGCCGAGCACGCCGGTGATACCGGCCGCGTACTGCTCCCACTCGCGCCGCCGCGACGCCAGTGCGGCGGACCCGTTCGCGGTCAACGTGTACACGCGTCGTTGCCGCCCGGCGACGGTGGTGCGTTCGCTGGCGACGAGGCCGTCGACTTCCAGGCGGTGCAGCGCCGGGTACAGCGTGCCCTCCTGGATCGCGAAGCGACCGCCGCTGTGCTCGTCGAGGTGCCGCGCGATCGCGTACCCGTGCTTGGGCCCTTCGGCCAGCGCGGCGAGCAGCAACAGGTCGACATGTCCCTGCGTGCGGCGGCCGGGCAGCTCGATCACGAGCGCGCTCCGGTGATGGCACCGCCTTCACGGGCGGGGTTGCGCGGGGCCGGCCGGGCCAGCACCAGGGCGGCGACCACGGCGTACGTGCCGTACGCCACCACCTCGCCGGTGGACGGTGTGGCATGCCACCCGAACACGCCGCGGACGAGATCGCCGAGCCAGTGGGGGAGTGCCCCCAACCACCCGATCTCGACGAACACGTCGGGGTCGGTGCCGAGCGCGGCCTGGGTGCTGCGCACCATGCCGGTCGCCAGGCCGGCCGCGATCAGCGCCAACAGCACGGCCGTCCCGGTGGCTGCTCCGGCGACCGACTCGCGCGCCAGCCGGTAGCCGATCACGCCGAGCGTGGTCGCCGTGAGGACCCCGAGCAGCATCGCCGGGCCGCCTGGCGCCCACCGGTCGCCGCCTCCGGCGGCGGGGAACACCGCCAGTTCGAGACCTTCACGCAGCACCGCGAGAAACGCCGACACGACCAGCCCCGACGCCTGCGCGGCGTCGACCGGCGGGTGATCGGTCTGGGTCCAACGCACGACCCAGCTGGCGGTGGACGTCAGTGCCACGATCGCGATCGCGGCGACGATCGCCTTGATCGTGTGCCGGGTCGTGTCGTCGATCAGGGCGTGGGCGCTGCGCACGCCGACGACGATCGCCACGCAGATCACCACCGCCGCGGCCACCGCGACCAGGAGCCGCCGTTGGTGACCCGACCCGCGCAGGATCAGCGCGATCATCATCACGATCAGCGCCGCTTCGAGGCCTTCGCGCAGTCCGAGTGCGAACATCAGGGCGACCGTGACAGGTCGATACCAACATCTGCAATCCCTTGACTGTCGATGTATTCGGGAACGACCAGCAGCGGATCGCCGGAGAGCGACACGGCGACGGTGGCGCCGGGCCGCGGTTCGGCCGACGCCGGCCAGCGGCCGCGCACCAGCACGCCACCCACCATGACGTCGACGAGCACGTCGTGGCCCTGGAACTCGACCGACACCACGGTTGCCGGGTGACCCGCGTCGCCGTTGGCGAGCGTGAGCTGTTCGGGGCGCACGAGCACCTGCGCCGCGCCCGCAAGGGTCACCTCGGCCGCCACCGCCCCGATCGCGGTGTGGGCCACGCCGGCGGCCGCCGTTGCAGGCAGCGTCACCACCTCGCCCAGTGCGCGGGCTGCGGCGACATCGACGGGGTGCAGATAGACGTCGCGGGTGGTACCGGTTTGGACGACCTGCCCGGCGCGCATGACGGCCAGTTGATCGGCCATCGACATCGCCTCGGCGGGGTCGTGGGTGACCAACAGGGCAGTGGCCCCGGCTGCCCGGAGGGCGGCCGCGACGTCGCCGCGCAGGCGGCCGCGCAGGGTGGCGTCGAGCGCCGCGAACGGCTCGTCGAGCAGCACCACGTCGGGTTCGGGTGCGAGCGCGCGGGCGACCGCCACGCGCTGCTGCTGACCCCCCGACAGCTGATGCGGGTACCGGTCGGCGTAGCCGTCGAGCCCGACCATGCCGAGCAGTTCGACGACGCGCCGGTCGGTGCCGCGGCGGCGCCCGCGGCCGAGCCCGTAGGCGACGTTGGCGGCGACCGTCAGGTGCGGGAACAGCGAACCGTCCTGGGGGACGATGCCGACCCGCCGGCGTTCGGGCGCCACGGTGAGCGTGCGGCTCGACACGGTCCGCTCGCCGAGTTCGATGGTGCCGTCGTCGAGCCGCTCGAACCCGGCCAGCGCGCGCAGCAACGTCGTCTTGCCCGACCCCGATTCGCCGAGCACCACGGCCAGCGTGCCCGCCGCGATCGTGAGGTCGACCCCGTCGAGGGCCACTACCGGCGGGCGGCTCGGGTACGTCTTGCGGGCGCCGGTCACGCGCACGGTGCTCACGTCGGGTCCTCCAGTTGGGCGCGGGTCAGCACGGCGGTGGGTAGCGCGGCCACGAGTACGAGCGCGGCGGCGAACGGGGCCGCGGCGGCGAACTGCTGGGCGTCGGTGTGCGACCACAGCCGGGTGGCGAGCGTGTCGATGCCGATCGGGCGCAACAGCAGCGTGGCGGGGAGTTCCTTGGCGACGGCGATGAACACGAGTGTGGCCGCCGAACCGAATCCAGGCAGCGCCAGTGGCACGGTGACGCGACGCCACACCGACACCGGACGGTCACCGAGCGAGGCCGCAACCTGTTCGAGTGCCGGTGACGAGTGGGCGACCGCGGCCTGGATCGCGCCGATCGCCAGCGACAGGAACATGACCACGTAGGCGGCGACGAGCATCGGCGTGCGCTGGTACAGCGGCCCGGCGTAGCGCACGCCGAAGAACACGAGCGACAGTGCCACCACCACACCCGGCAGCGCGTGCCCGGCGTAGGCGGTCCACACCGACCACGTCGACAGGCGCCCTGGGTGGCGGGCGGCGAGGACGGCCACCGGGGTGGCGATCGCCACGGTCGCCGCGGCGGCCACCGCCGAGATCCAGAGCGTGGTGCCGAACGCTCCGGTGACCTCGCCCCACGTCGTCGACGACGACCCGCGGCGCACCCAGCGCACGAGATTCCCGGCCGGCACCGCGAACACGGCCACGATTAGCCCCCAGCCGGCGAGGAACGCCGGCCACCGCCACGCGCCGAGCTGCACGACCGGCCGGCGCCGGGCGGCGCCCGGCCCGGCGCGGTCGACGCGCCCTGCCGCGCCCCAGCGCACTGCGAGCACGAGCGGTACCGCGGTGACGGCTACCAGCAGGCAACCCAGCACGGCGGCGGGGGTGCGGTCGAACGACGCCTGGTACGACTGGTAGATCACCCGGGTCAGCGTCTCGTAGCGCATCGTCGCCACTGCCCCGAATTCGCTCATGGTGTAGAGGCCGACGAGCAGCACGCCGGCGACGATGGCGGGGCGAACCTGGCGCACGGTGACCGTGAAGAACACGGTGAGCGGGCGGCGCCCGGCGACCCGGGCCACCTCGGCGAGGCCCGGGTCGGCACGCCGCAGCGCGCCGAGCACCGGCAGGTACACGTAGGGGTACGAGATCGACACGAGTACCAGCGCGGCACCGCGGAACCCTGCCAGTTCGGGGCGCCAGCCGATCCATGCCCAGCCGGCGACGTACGACGGCATCGCCAGCGGCATCGCCAACGCGACCCGCAGCACGCGACGGCCGGGCAGGTCGGTGCACGCGACCAGCCACGCCGCGCCGACGCCGAGCACGACCGCGGCCAGCGACACGGCCAGTGCCAGGCCGACGGTGTTCTCCACGAGGTCGAGCGTGCGCGGCCGCCACAGGGTGGCTCGCACCGGCGCCCAGCCGCGGTCGGTGGCGCGCACGGCGATGTACACGATCGGTAGGCACACCAGGGCGCACGCCGCAAGGCCGCCGATCGACAGTGCGATCGGCGGCCTGGGGCGACGCACCGGCAAGCCGGTACGGGTCACGGGTGACAGGCGGAGCTCAGCTGAGCAGGCCCAGCTCGGTCAGGAGTGCCTGGGTGGCTTCGAGCGAGTCGAGGTCGGTCAGGTCGATCGCCGGCCCGTCGAGCTCGTCGCGTCCCGGGTAGCCGACCGGGTCGGCGAGACCGGGCAGCACCGGGTACTCGTGGGTTTCCTCGACGAAGTAGGTCTGGCCCTCTTCGGACAGGAGGAACTCGACGAACGCCAGCGCGGCAGGGTTGTCGGCGCCGCCGTTGGTGATGCCGACCGCGGTGGCGTTGAAGAGGCCGCCCGGGTCGCCGCCCTTCGGGAAGATCAGCTGGGCGACCATGTTCTCGGTACCCAGTTCAGCGGCCAGGCCGGCCCAGTAGTAGTGGTTGATCAGGCCGAGTTCGAGTTCGCCGTCGTTCACCGCAGCGAGCACGTTGCCGTTGCTGGAGATATCGGTGCGCACGCCGTTGGCGATCATCGCCTCGAGCCACTCGCGGGCGGCGTCGTCGCCGTGGGTGACGCGGAAGCCGGTGACGAACGCCTGGAAGCCGGCGTTACCGGGCACGATCGCGACCTTGCCGTTCCACTGCGGGTCGGTGAGTTCGAGCACGCCGGCGGGGGGCTCGGGTACCAGGTCGGGGTTGTAGACGATGACGCGTGAGCGGCCGGTGACGCCGACCCACAGGTTGCCGGCCGGCGGCTGGAACCGGGGGTCGACTGAGCTCACCAGGTCGGCCGGCAGCTCGCTCAGCAGGCCGGCCTTGGCGAGCACGCCGACCGCCCCGACCTCTTGCGAATAGAAGACGTCGGCGGGGGTGCGGTCGCCCTCTTCCAGCAGTGCCGCGCCGACCTCGGCCGAGCTGCCGTAGCGGACCTTGACGTCGACACCGGTGGCCGCCTCGAAGGCGTCGATCACGCCTTGGACGAGCCCTTCACTGCGCCCGCTGTACAGCGTCAGCTCGAGACCTTCCAGCGACTCGCCGGCGGGGGCGGTGGTATCGGGCGCCGGGGCACCGGTGGTGCCGGGCGTTTCGGGCTCGGTCGGCTCGGGCTCGGGCTCGGGCTCTGCGTCCGGTTGCGTCGGCTCGGGTGCCGGCTCGGTGGGTTCGGGGGTGGCGTCGGTTGCCACCGGTGGGTCGGTGGCGGCGACGTCGTCATCGTCGCCACCACACGCAGCGGCGGTGAGGGCGAGTGCGGCGACCAGCGCGACTGCGCCGAGCCGTCGGGGTGTGCGGTTCGTGTTCACGGGTGGTGATGCTCCTTGAGGGGCCTGCAACGGGAGGGGGTCCTGCAACGGACGCCTATGCATAGCAGAGCGATGCATCTTCTGTAAAGGTGACCTAATCCTGGTGTGGGAGCGCGCCTACCGGACGGGGTCGCGGATCGGGGTTGGTAGGCGGGTCTGGCTGTGGCAGACTGGCAGACGTGTCCGTTACCAGCGACGCCCGCACCACCCTCGTAGTACTCATGTAGCGCGCGCTCACCCGCGTGCGCTTGACCTCCCAGCCGGGGGGTCCTTTTCGTTTTTCCGCCCGTTCGCACCAAACTTGACCGGCTGCATGCTTGCGGCCACAGAACCGAGACGCGATGACCGACACCACTCCCACCAACTTGAACTGGGGCACCGACCAGCCCGACGCCGGCCCCGACCAGGCGTACGCGCCGAAGAACGGGACGAAGTTCACGGGTGCCCAGGCGCTGATCAAGGCGCTCGAGATGCAAGGCGTCGACGTCATGTTCGGCTTGCCGGGCGGTTGCATCATGCCGGCCTACGACGCGCTGATCGGCTCGTCGATCCGCCACGTGCTGGTGCGTCACGAACAGGGCGCCGGGCACATGGCCGAGGGCTACGCCCACGTCACCGGTCGCCCGGGCGTGGCGATGGTCACCAGCGGCCCGGCGGCCACGAACCTGGTCACGCCGCTGATGGACGCCTACATGGACTCGATCCCGATGGTGGGCATCACCGGCCAGGTGGCGACGACGGCGATCGGCACCGACGCGTTCCAGGAGTGCGACACGGTCGGCATCACCCGCTCGTGCACCAAGCACAACGACCTGGTGATGTCGGCCGACGAGGTGCCGATGGCGATCCGCCAGGCGTTCCACCTGGCCACCACCGGGCGCCCTGGCCCCACGCTGGTCGACCTGCCCAAGGACGTCCTCAACGCGACGATGGAGTGGTACTGGCCGTCCGACGACGAGGTCGCGGCGAGCCTGCCCGGGTACCGGCCCACCACCAAGGGCCACCCGCGGATGATCAAGGAGGCCGCCCGCCTGATCCTGGCAGCCGAGCGACCGGTGTTGTACATCGGCGGTGGCACGCTCAAGGCGCGCGGCGCCGAGGCGCTGCGCGAGCTGGCCGAACTCACCCAGGTCCCGGTCGTCACCACGCTGATGGCGCGGGGTGTGTTCCCCGACAGCCACCCGCTCAACCTGGGCATGCCGGGCATGCACGGCACCGCCACGGCCACCACCGCGCTCCAGAAGAGCGACCTGCTGATCAACATCGGCGCCCGCTTCGACGACCGCATCACCGGCCGGCTCGACAGCTTCGCCCGCGAGGCCAAGGTCATCCACGTCGACATCGACCCGGCCGAGCAGGGCAAGGTGCGCCGCCCCGACGTGCCGATCGTCGGCGACGCCCGGCTGGTCACCGAAGAGCTCGTGCGGGCACTGCGCGAACTGCTCGACGGTGGCACCGCCCAGGCCGACATCACCGCCTGGAAGAGCCGCATCTCGGGGTGGCAAGAGCTGTTCCCGTTGCACTACGAGCCGTCCGAGCCGGGCGCCCGCCTCAAGCCGCAGTACTGCCTGGAACAGTTGCGCGACCTGGCGCCGGAGGGCACGATCCTCACGTCGGGCGTGGGCCAACACCAGATGTGGTCGTCGCAGCACTGGCGCTTCGAGCAGCCGTACACGTGGGTCAACTCCGGTGGCCTGGGCACGATGGGGTTCTCGATCCCGGCCGCGATCGGCGCCAAGGCCGGCCAGCCCGACAAGACGGTGTGGGCGGTCGATGGCGACGGCTGCTTCCAGATGACCGCCCAGGAACTGGTCACCTCGACCGTCGAGAAGATCCCCATCAAGGTCGCCCTGCTGAACAACTCGTACCTCGGCATGGTCCGCCAGTGGCAGGACATGTTCTACGACCAGCGCGAGAGCGAGGTGTTCTTGTCGGGCGACTGGCCGAACTACGTGCAATGGGCCGAGTCGATGGGCTGCGCGGCCATCCGTGTCGAGTCGCCCGAAGAGGTCGCCCCGGCGATCGAGTGGGCCAACTCGATCAACGACCGCTCGGTCGTCGTCGAGTTCCGCACCGACTGGGCCGAGCACGTGTTCCCGATGGTCGCCGCCGGCACGTCGAACGACGACGTGATGGTCCACCCCGCCCAAGCCGCCAACCGGGACAAGCTCCGATGAGCAACGAACCGTGCCAGGCACGGTCCGCTGCCGGGGGTGGCCGGTGAGCGCGCCGCTCGAGCCGAACCACCACATCTTGTCGGTGCTGGTCGAGAACCGGCCCGGTGTGCTGGCGCGCGTGTCCAGCCTGTTCGCCCGGCGCGGGTTCAACATCTTCTCGCTCGCCGTCGCCCCGGCCGAGGACGAACGGATGAGCCGCATCACGATCGTCGTCGACGTCGAGTCGGCACCGGTCGAGCAGGTGGTCAAGCAACTGTTCAAGCTGGTCGAGGTCGTCAAGATCTCCGAGCTCGACCCGCGCCGCTCGGTCGAGCGCGAACTGCTGCTGACCACCGTGCGCGCCGAGCCGGAACGCCGCAACGAGATCGTCGAACTGGTCCAGATCTACGAGGGCAAGATCCTCGCGGTCGGCCCCGAGGCGGTCACGTTGAGCATCGACGGTGCGCCCGACCAACTCGACGACTTCGTCAACCTGCTGGCCCCGTACCAGCTCGTGGAGCTCCAGCGCACCGGCCGGGTCGCGCTCCCCAAGCTCGATCGCAGCGCGCGGCTGCGGTCTGCCAACCCCACACCTCATCAACCCACACAAGGAAAGGCTGGCTGATGGCCGCCAACGTCTACTACGAAGCAGATGCCGACCCCTCGATCATCCGCGGCCGCAAGGTCGCGATCGTCGGCTACGGCAGCCAGGGCCACGCCCACGCCCTGAACCTCAAGGAGTCGGGCGTCGACGTGGTGGTGGGGCTGCGCGACGGGTCGTCGTCGGTGGCCAAGGCCGAGCACGCCGGGCTGACGGTGAAGAGCATCGCCGACGCGGCGGCATGGGCCGACGTGATCATGATCCTCGCCCCCGACACCGAGCAGAAGCGGATCTTCGACGAGCACATCGCCGCCAACCTCCAGGCCGGTGACGCGCTCGCGTTCGCCCACGGCTTCAACGTGCGCTTCGGCCGGATCGTCGCCCCCGAGGGCGTCGACTCGATCATGATCGCCCCCAAGGGCCCCGGCCACCTCGTGCGCCGCACCTACGTCGAGGGCGGCGGCGTGCCGGCCTTGATCGCGGTCGACCAGGACGCCACCGGCAACGCCAAGGCGCTGGCCCTGTCGTACGCCGAGGCGATCGGCGGCGCCCGTGCCGGCGTGATCGAGACCACGTTCCCCGAAGAGACCGAGACCGACCTGTTCGGCGAGCAGGTGGTGCTCTGTGGCGGGCTCACCAAGCTCGTGCAGTACGGGTTCGAGACGCTCACCGAGGCCGGCTACGCGCCCGAGATGGCGTACTTCGAGTGCCTCCACGAGGTCAAGCTGATCGTCGACCTGATGTACGAGGAAGGCATCGCCGGGATGCGCTACTCCATCAGCGACACCGCCGAGTACGGCGACCTCACCCGCGGTCCGCGGATCATCACCGCCGACACGAAGGCCGAGATGAAGAAGGTGCTCGACGAGATCGTGTCGGGCCAGTTCGCCGACGAGTGGGTCGCCGAGTCCGAGTCGGGCCGGGCCAACTACCACCGCCTCCAGCAGGAGGGCAAGGACCACCCGATCGAGGTCGTCGGTGCCCAGTTGCGGGCGATGATGCCGTGGATCTCGGCTGGCAAGCAGAGCGTGAAGGAAGCCAGCGGCGGCGACAGCTGATCTTGCTTTGCGTGTGGATGTTGCGCACTAAATGCGCAACATCCACACGCAAACGCCCGGTGCTCGGTGTGGTCAGGCTGTGGCGACCTCGCAGGCGATGCGCATCATCTCGTCGACGCCGCGCTTGAGTTCCTCGTCGCTGATCCGCTCCACGTGACCGTCGGCAGCGAGGATGTCGGACACGACCATCATCGCCAGCGCTTCGATCCGGTGCACCGCGGCGACCACGTACATCATCGCCGCCTCCATCTCGACGCCGAGGTGCCCGGTGCGCTTCCACACGCCGAAGCGCGGGTTCGGGTCGTAGAACACGTTGCTCGACACGACCGGGCCGACGTGGACCTGGGCGCCTTGGGCGCGGCTCAGTTCCGCGGCCCGTACCGCCAACTCGAACGTGGCGGTCGGCGCGTAGGTGTCCATCTGGGCGTAGCGCAGGGGTGTCGTGTCGTCGGCGCTGGCCGAGATCGCCACCACCGTGTCGCCCATCCGCATCGTGTCCTGGAGGCCGCCGCAGGTGCCGACCCGCACGAGCCGCTGGGCGCCGAGCATGACGAGCTCTTCGAACGCGATGCCTGCCGAGGGGCACCCCATGCCCGTGGTCTGCACGCTGATCGGCCGGCCCTCGAACGTGCCGGTGTAGCCGAGCATGCCGCGCTCCTCGTTGACCAGCCGGAAGCCGGGGTCGAAGAAGGTCTCGGCGATGTAGGTGGCACGGCGCGGGTCGCCCGGGCACAGCACGTTCGGGGCATAGTCACCGGGCTCGGCACGCAGATGAATCGGCATGGGCACGAGACTACGCAAGCCGACCAACCCACTTGGTTGAGCCGTCCAGGTGGTCGAGCCGTCCAGGTGGTTGAGCCTGTCGAAACCGCCGGGCGCCGAGCAGGCGCGGCGATCGTAGGCTGGCCCGATGCTGCGCCTGTACGACACCGCTACTCGCGAGGTCCGCGAGCTCGCTCTGCGCGAGCCCGGCAAGGTGAGCATCTACCTGTGCGGCCCCACCGTGTACGGGCCGCCCCACCTCGGTCATGGCCGGGCGACGCTCGAGTACGACATCCTCCGCCGCTATCTCGAGTGGACCGGGCTCGACGTACGGCTGGTGTCGAACATCACCGACATCGAGGACAAGATCATCGCCCGCGCCCAGCGCGAGGGGCGTCCGTGGCAGGACATCACGCACAAGTGCGAGCGGGTCTGGTTCGACGCGATGCGCGGCATCAACGTGGGGCGGCCGACGGACGTGCCGCACGCCACCGAGTACGTCGACGAGATGGTGGCGATGATCGGCGAGCTGCTCGACCTCGGCCGCGCATACGAGACCGACGACGGCATCTACCTGTCGGTCGAGACGGTCGAGGGCTACGGCCTCTTGGCCCAGCAGTCGCTCGACGAGATGCTCGCCGGCGGTGGCGACCGCGAGGTACTCGGTGCCGACGACAAGCGCCACCCGGCCGACTTCGTGCTGTGGAAGTTCTCCAAGCCCGACGAGCCGGCGTGGCCGTCGCCGTGGGGTGACGGGCGTCCGGGCTGGCACAGCGAGTGCGTGGTGATGAGCCTCGACCTGCTCGGCGAGGGGTTCGACCTGCACTGCGGCGGGCAAGACCTGCGCTTCCCGCACCACGAGAACGAGCGCGCCCAGGCGGTGGCGCTCGGCAAGCGGTTCGCCAACCACTGGATGCACAACGGGTTCGTCGTCGACGCCGAGGGCGAGAAGATGTCGAAGTCGCTCGGCAACGTGTCGAACCTGCTCGACCTGATCGAGCACTACGACCCGCGGGCGTACCGGATGGTGCTGCTCCAGTCGCACTACCGGTCGCCGGTCAAGATCACCCAGGACAACCTCGACGCAGCGATCCGTGCGCTGGCCGGGCTGGACGCGTTCGCCGCCCGCACGGCGGGGGTGGCCGCCGCGCCCGCCGACGCGGCCGTGCTCGATCAGTTCCGCGCGGCCATGGACGACGACCTCGACACGCCGCGTGCCACGGCGCTGCTGTTCGACACCGTTCGTGCGGCCAACGCCGCGCTCGACGCCGGCGCGCCCGAAGCCCCGGCGCTGGTCGCCGCCGCCCACCAGATCGCCACAGTGTTCGGGCTGGTGCTCGGCGGAGCGACCGAGGTGCCCGCCGACGTGGCTGCCCAGGCGGCCGCGCTCGACGCGGCCCGCGCCGGGAAGGACTTCGCCACGGCCGACGCGATCCGGGCCGAGCTACAGGCCGTCGGCTGGACGGTCGAGACCACCAAGGACGGCACCACCGTCCGCCGCTGAACGCGCAACGGCCCGCCCCGGCGAACCGGGGCGGGCCATCGGACTGTCAACTGGTGGCGACGATCAGTCTTCGACCGCTAGCGGGAACGGGATCAGGATGAGTCCCTGCGGCGTGTACTCGGTTGGGTAGAACTCGAGAGTGAGGGTGGCGTACACGATCCGTACGTCGCCCTCGGTCTCGTCGCACACCAGGTTGATGTACTGCCCGAACCCGGTGAGGATGGTGCCGGTGTCGTCGGCGTCCTTGACTTCGAACACACGGTGGGTCGAGTCGGAGTAGAACAAGCCGCTGCCTGTGTCACCACCATCCGTAAGGCGCAGGTATGGCTGGCTGGTCGAGATCGACTGAGTGGCGCCCTTGGTGAGCTGGCAGCGCCCCCGGTCAAGACCTGCCGAGCCATTCGACCACTGCAGTTCGGCGTTGGCGACGACGTAACCGTCGCTGGGTACGTTGATCCTGGTGCGGACGATGAACTCGTCGGCGGCGCTCAGCTGCTTGGAGGGGTTGAAGCTCACGGCGTTGTAGGCGATCCCCGCCTCGTTGCTCGTCTTCGTGTGGTTGATCGAGTTGTTGGCGACGTCGGCCCCGGTCAGGCTTCCGTCCGCGACATGGGCTCCGGTGAGCGACCCGTCTTCGATGTCGGCTCCGGTCAGGCTGCCGTCGACGATGTCGTCACCCGTGTGCTGATGCTCGGTGTAGAAGCCGGCGATGTCGATGACCACGTTGGTTGTGCCGAACCGGTTGAAGACATGGAACTGCCCGTTGGCCGCATTCAAGGTCACCGCGGCAGCGTTGGGGGTGGCAGCCGGTCCGCTGACGTTCACGTTCGAGGCCGTGGGGCGCTCGGCACCTTCGGGATACAGCGTGAGGAACGTCGCCTGTGTCGCGTCGACCGCGGTGACGTTGAGCTGGAGACCGGTCGCGGTGTCGGGCACGACTCCGGCACATGTGCCAGCTACGGCGCCGCGGCCGAGGACCGTGATTGCGGTGTCGGCGGCCACCGGGCCCACCTGGGCGCCGACTTGGGCGTCGCCGGGTCGGGTGTCGACGAGGCGGCATGGGGTGATGGGGACGTATGCGGTGGCGCCGTCGGGTGTGACCGCGTTGGCGATGCCGAGGCCGCCGGCGCCGAGTGACACGGCAACCGCCGCGCCGATCGCCGCCCAGCGCGCCCGATGGGTGCTGGTAGTGGTGCTGGGTGATGCGTGCATGGCCGGCACCGTATGCCTGGCGATTGTGGCCATCAAGCGAATATCTCGTGATCGGGACGGATTCGGGACTGCCCTGCTTGCGGTTCACGGGCGCGCCGCAGCCCGGTCGGTGTCGCCGTTCTCGCCGACCGGGCTGAGTACCCGTGGGGTGGGGTGTGCGGTTCAGATGATGATCGACACTCCGACGTAGGTGGGGACGTACATCGCCGTGATGTAGACGTCGTCGAAGGCCACGGCGCCGACGCCGTCGATCGAGCAGCGGAGCTGGTAGTTGACGGTGGCGCCCTCGTCGATGGGGTACGTGCGGGTCATCGCCAGCCAGCCCCGGTCGGTGAGCGAGTCCTCCTGGAACTCGTACTTCATGCTGCCGGGCAGCGGGGTGCCGTCGTCGAGGTAGCACATGGCGTTGTCGTAGCCAGCGCTGCCGCCGAACACGTTGGCGGTGGCTGTCACGGTGACGTAGCCGGTCGCCGGGGCGACCACGCTGGTCTCGATGATCGTCGCATTCGGTTGTGGGTGGACGCCGCCCGACGACACGTAGTCGCCGCCCTCTGACCAGTTGTAGGCGACGCCTGGAGCGTCCTTCAGGTCGTTCTGATCGAGGCTCTTGTCGATGATGTCGGCGCCGGTGTGTTGGCGGTCGGTGTAGTACCCGGCGACGTCGATCACGACGTCGACCTGACCGAACCGGTTGAACACGTCGAACTTGCCGTGGGCGTCGTCGAGCGTGACCGTGACCGCGTTCGGCGTGGGCGGCTGGCCGGGTGCCGGGTTGAGGTTCGACACGGTCGGGGTGGCTTGGCCGCTCGGGAAGAAGCGCAGGTTCGTCAGCTGGGTCGCGCCGACCGCGGTGACGTTGAGCTGCAGGCCGGTGGCGCCGGTGGGCAGGTCGCAGTCACCGGGAACATCGCCACGCCCGTCGAACGTGTAGGTCTGGTCGGCGCCGAGCGGCGCGCTGTACGGACCGACGTTGCTGTCCGAGCGGGGTGTCGACGAGGCGGCACGGTGAGATCGGGACGTACGCGGAGGCGCCGTCGGGTGCGGTGGCGTTGACGATGCCGAGGCCGCCGGCGCCGAGCGACACGGCGACGGCGGCACCGAACGCAGCCCAGCGGGCGCGGTGGCTGCTGGGCTGCGGGGTGGTGTTGGTGATCGCGGTGACGGTGTGGTTGGTGTGGTCCTGGACGGTGTTGGCGTGCATGCCTGTCCAGAGCGCCGGCGGGCCAGAACATCGCGAAAACTCGCGATGTTTCTTCTCGTCGAGCTGACGACGCGCCGCAGCCCGGTCGGCGACATCGTTGTCGCCGGCCGGGCTGCAGGCCTGATGTGTTGGGGCGTTGGTGGCGCTGGGGTCAGAGACCCGGGTCGAGGATCTCTCCGATCGGGCCGACCGGGAATGGGTTGAGTGTCACGTCGCCACGCCACGTCGGCACGTAGGTGGCGGTGATGAACGCCTGCGATGCGATCGCGTCGCCGACGGGCGTGCCGCAGATGAGGCTGTACGTCACCTCGCCGGCCGCTTCGACGGGGAACGAGCGGGTCACCTGGATCGACTGCACCGCACCCTGGGCTGGCTCGGTGACGATCTGCTCGAGCGTGGCCGCGACGTTGCTGGTTCCGTTGGCGATCAGACACGAGACGCGGTCGATGGTGGCGTCGTTCGGGAAGTCGAGCACTGCGCTGGCCGACACGGTCACATGACCGCTGGCCGGCGCGTGCAGGTCGACGGCTACGAGCGTGTCGAGGATGCCGATCGGGTTCGGGTTGGGTGCCGCGTTGGACGCCAAGCCCGGCTCGTCGGCGATGTCGACGCGAGTGATGCTCGAGTCGACGATGTCGGCGCCGGTGTGTTGGTGGTCGCCGTAGTAGCCGGCGACGTCGATCACGACGTCGACCTGGCCGAACCGGTTGAACACGTCGAACTTGCCGTCGGCGGTGTTGAGCGTGACGGTGACCGCGTTCGGCGTGGGCGGCTGGCCGGGTGCCGGGTTGAGGTTCGACACGGTCGGGGTGGCCTGCCCGGCCGGGAAGAAGCGCAGGTTCGTGAGCTGGGTCGCGCCGACCGCGGTGACGTTGAGTTGGAGGCCGGTCGTGCCGGTGGGCAGGTCGCAGTCACCGGTGCCGTCGCCCCAGCCGTCGAACGTGTAGGTCTGGTCGGCGCCCAGCGGTGCGCTGTACGGGCCGATGTTGCTATCGGCCCTCGTATCGGCGAGTCGACAAGGGCTGATGGGTACGTACGTCGAGGCGCCGTCGGGGGCGGTGGCGCTGACGAGTCCGAGGCCGCCGGCGCCGAGCGAGACGGCGACGGCGGCACCGAACGCAGCCCAGCGAGTGCGGTGGCTGCTGGTGGTGGTGGCAGCATTCTTGGTGGCTTGATGCTCGATGTTGTTGTCCATGCCGGTCCAGAGCGGCGACCGACCGGGACCTCGCAGAAACTCGTGAAGTTTTTTGTAGCGCTCGTGCGATGCATGTGGACACCTGGGTTACCCGCGGGTAACTTAGGTGGTATGGCCGATTTCTCGCCCGTCCTCAACGAAGACCAGCAAGCGCTCCAGAAGTGGGTCCACGGATTCGCCGAAGAGGTGATGCGGCCTGCCGCTCACGAGTGGGACGAGCGCGAGGAGTTCCCGTACCCGATCGTGGAAGAGGCCGCCCAGATCGGCCTGTACGGCTGGGAGTTCATGGCCGAGGCGATGATGAACGACCCCACCGGGCTCACCCTGCCGGTGGCCATCGAGGAGATGTTCTGGGGCGACGCCGGGCTCGGCATGGCCATCATGGGCACCGCCCTGGCCGCTGCCGGCATCGCCTCGTCGGGCACGCCCGAGCAGGTGATGGAGTGGGTGCCGCAGTGCTACGGGTCGGCCGAGAAGATCGCGCTCGGGGCGTTCGCTGCCAGCGAGCCCGACGCCGGTTCCGACGTGAACGGCTACCGCACGTCGGCCGTGTACGACGAGGCCACCGACGAGTGGGTGCTCAACGGCACCAAGGCGTGGATCACCAACGGCGGCATCGCCGACATCCACGTCGTCGTCGGCGTGGTCGACCCCAAGCTCGGCTCGAAGGGCCACGCCAGCTTCATCGTGCCGCCCGGCACGCCCGGCCTGTCGATGGGCCAGAAGTACAAGAAGCACGGCATTCGTGCGTCGCACACGGCCGAGGTGGTGCTCGACGACGTGCGCGTGCCCGGCTCGTGCCTGCTCGGCGGCAAGGACAAGCTCGACGAGCGTCTCGCCCGCGTACGCGAGGGCAAGCCCGGCAACGCCCAGGCGGCGATGCAGACGTTCGAGGCCACCCGCCCGTCGGTGGGCGCCCAGGCGCTGGGCATCGCCCGCGCGGCCTACGAGTACTCGCTCGAGTACGCCAAGGAGCGCAAGGCGTTCGGCCGGCCGATCATCATGAACCAGTCGATCGCGTTCATGCTGGCCGACATGGCGACCGAGATCGACGCCACCCGCATGCTGATCTGGCGCGCCGCCTGGCTCGGCAAGCACCGCCAGTTCAAGAACGGTGAAGGTTCGATGGCCAAGCTCAAGGCCGGCCGCACCGCGACCTGGGTCACCGAACGCGCCATCCAGATCCTCGGCGGCTACGGCTACACCAGGGAGTACCCCGTCGAGCGCTGGCACCGCGACGCCAAGATCCACGACATCTTCGAGGGAACCGAACAGATCCAACAGCTCGTGATCTCCCGGGCTATCTCCGGCCTTCGTATCGAGTAACAAATCCCCCAGGTTCTGCAGAGGTGCTCGCGATCGGAGGCGGGGGTGTTTCGTTTGCCTGCCCTCATTCCAATCGACGCCATCTGCACCGCCATCGCCGAACACTGACCGAACGGCTGGCTCCGCTCAGGGCTCGAGGGCGAACGTCTGGCCGCCGAGTTCCACCAACACCGTTGTCAGTGAGAGGGCGCCGTTGGCGACTGCGCCTGTGCAAGCTCGCGCAGCCGCCGGCCAGGCCGCCGTCGCCACCGCGAAGGCTCAAGCGGCCACACAACTGGAGCACGCCGTCGACCACCGTGCCAAGGTTGCCGTGACCCGGGCCGAGATCGCCTCGCTGGGCGACCGCGCCGAACTCCATCGCCTGATGGGCAACCTCCTCAAGGTGGATGGATTCGAGCGCTGGCTGCTGCAGTCCGCACTCGACAGGTTGGTGGAGCGGGCGACCGACCGGTTGCGCGATCTCTCGGGTGGACAGTTCTCGCTCGTGTCCGACGATGGCGATTTCCTGGTCCGCGACCACGGCAACGCCGACGAGCTCCGCAATGTCCGCACGCTGTCCGGTGGCGAGACGTTCCTGACGTCGTTGGCACTGGCGTTGGCGCTCGCCGAGGACATCGCCGAGATGGCCACCGCGGGCGCGCCGCGCATCGAGTCGATGTTCCTCGACGAAGGCTTCGGCACGCTCGACCCCGACACGCTCGACGTCGTGGCCGCGGCGATCGAAGAGCTCAGCGCTTCTGGCCGGCTGATCGGCATCGTCACCCACATCCGGGACCTCGCCGACCGAATGCCGGTGCGCTTTGAGGTCTCCAAGGACGCCACCACGTCGCGTGTCGAGCGGGTGGAGGTATAGCGGTGCGCTTCGCCGTCGAGACGTGGGATCCGGCATACGGTTCGGCTGACCAGCAGGGCGTGCTCGCCCGGCTCGATCCCGGCGAGCGCACACCGTTGTTCCTGCTCGGGGGCAGGCAGACTCGCTACTCGTGGTACCTCCGGCTCGATGGAGCCCGCACGCACCCGCTGGCATGCATCGTCCGTTGTGAGACACAGGCGGTTGGCGAACTGGTCGACGTGGTTGCCCGTGCGAACGATGTCACTGCGGCGCTGCTCCGGTTCGCCAGCGAGCCGCACAAGGATGCACGGGCGCCGCAGAACCTCTACCCGATCGCCGGCCTGGAGAACCGGCTTCGCCACCTGCTCGGGGACACACGGATCGCGGAGCGGGCGCTCCGGGCTGCGAGCCGAGTCGCCGAAGCAACTTCAGCGGAGCAGGATGACCCTGTTGAGATCGCTTGAAGCGATATCCGGTCACACCCACTCGCCAGGGCGCCGCTAAATGCAACGAAATGTAACGGCGTCGCCGTTACATTTCGTTGCATGGTTGATGTTCAGACGATGGTGGCGGCGCTTCGCGCGGAGGGCGGTGACCTGCCGTCTGTCGAGGTAAAGGCTGCTGCTGGTGGGCTGCCTGACTCGATCGTGCCGACGTTGTGTGCGTTCGCAAACCGGCCTGGTGGCGGGACTGTGATTCTGGGACTTGACGAGGCTGCGGGGTTCATGCCGGTGGTGCTCGCCGATCGGCGGCGGCTGAAGGCGTCACTCGCCTCCAAGGCGCGTCAGTCGTTGGAGCCGCCCGTGCTTGTCGAGATCGATGAAGGTGTCGTCGATGGCGAGGCGGTCGTGGTGGCTGTTGTGCCGGAACTTGCCCCGTCGCAGAAGCCGTGCCGCGTGATCGGCGGTGCCCATCGGGGCGTGTGGGTCCGGGCTTGGGACGGTGACTACCGCGCATCGGACGTCGAAGTCCAAGGGCTGCTCGCGGCGCGTGGACAGCCGCGTTTCGATAGTGAACCTGCTCCGGGAGCAACGCAAGGCGACCTCGACCCGGAACTCGTCGACGAGTTCATTGGTGCGTGCCGATCGGGGTCGGAGCAACTTGGACGGATCCGAGAGCGGGACGAGTTGCTGTGGCGGATGGGTGTGTTGGTGGGCGACGATCGCGTGCCGTCGATCGCGGGCATCTTGGCGCTCGGCACGTACCCGCAGCAGCATCTGCCAGCCGTTGGGCTACAAGCGATCCTCGCTGGGGCCACTGGCGGCACAGACCGGGCACGGGACGCTCGACGTTTCGATGGACCGATTCCTCGCATCATCGCTGACGCCGTCGCCTGGGTGGCGCGATCTAGCCCGACCGCGATCCGGGCACAGCCCGCCGGCGCGGTGGTCGACGCTCCGATGTGGCCGCCCGAAGCCGTGCGCGAGCTTGTGGGCAACGCGCTCATCCATCGCGACTTGTCCCCGTGGGCACTTGGGGAGACGGGGTTGCTGCGTCTCGATAGCGACCGTCTTGTCGTACGCAATCCCGGAGGTCTCTACGGGTTGACGATCGATCGGCTCGGGCAGATCGGTGTGACCTCGGCTCGCAACGCCAACTTGGTCCGGATCTGCCAGTACGTACGTTTGCCTGACGGCACACGAGCGGTCGAGGCGCTCGCGTCGGGCATCCCGACGGTGCTCGAAGCTCTCACCTCGGCTGCGCTTCCCCCTCCCGTGTTCGACGACGACGGGTTGCGGTTCACCGCCGTCTTGCGTCAGAGCCGGGCTGCTGTGCCGAAGGTGGCCGCTGGGAGCTCGGGCGCGGTCGTTCTTGCCGCGCTCGTCGCGGGGCCGCTCGACGTCGACCAACTCGCTCAGTCCACGGGCCTCAGCCCGGCCAACATCCGTAAGCGCCTGCGTGAACTGCGCGCACAGGGCCTCGTCGTCCAGCGCGGTGGTCGCGGTCGTCCAACGATCTATGAACGTGTCGGCGGATGACGGGCACTTGAGCGATTGAGTACGTCTCCATAGCCCTGTGACCAGACTTCGGTCGCCTGCTACCCGGCTTGGCTTCAGACGGCCGCGCCGTCAAAGAATGCCCTGGCGGCGCGGGGGCGTTCGCTCGGGGAGTGGGCGCCGGAGGTCGCGTGCCTGATCGTCGATCGGTGTGGGGCCGTTCGAGTCGTGCTGTTCGGGTCGGTCGCCCGCGGTACGGACGGTCCGGATTCTGATCTTGACCTGCTGGTGGTGCTGCCCGTGCCAGGTCGTCGTCACGATGCCGCGGTGGCGGTGATGAACGAGCTGCGTGACCTTCCCGTTCCGGTCGATGTTGTGGTCATCGATCCCGCGGATGTCGAGCGTCAGGCGAGCGAGCCGGGTCTCGTGCGGGCGGCTCTGCGCGAGGGCCGTGAGCTCATCGCCGCCTGAGCCTGAGGGGGGTTTCGGCGCGCTGGATCCGATGGTCTGAGGAGGACCTCGTGCTCGCTGAGCACATCGGTGCTGACGCCGATGTCGTCGCTCGCGGGGCGTGCGTGTGGCGCATCAATCGGCGGAGAAGGCGATCAAGGGCTTGCTTGCGTTCCACGACGTCGATCCGCCGAAGCTGCACGATCTCGACCGATTGGTTCAACGTCTTCCCCGGAGCGAACAGGTGGGTTTCGAATCGTTGGAGTTGCCCGAACTCACCAGATGGGCGATCGAAGGGCGCTATCCCGCCGACATCGACGAGGCGACCGGCGCCGACGCGACGAAGTCGATCGGTATCTCCCAGGCGGTCCTCGCTCTCGTCAGGTCCAAGCTCGCCGAGACCAACGACCCGCCCGCCGACGCCCCACGGTGATGCGGCGCGGCGCCCGAGCCAGGTACGCAGAGTTGCCTCGTTGGCAACAATCGGTACCTGGCTCGGGTCCGCCCGTCAGCTCTTCGTCAGTTCCTGGGCGAGCATCACGATGATGCCGCTGGGGCCGCGGACGTAGGTCAGTTTGTAGACGTCGTCGTAGGTCGCCACGCCGCGCAGCGGGTGGCAGCCGTGCCGCGCGGCGGTCTCGAGCGCGTCGTCGATGTCGTCGACCGAGAAGGCGACGCGGTGCATGCCGATCTCGTTCGGCCGGGTGGGTTCGGTCTCGATCGCGTCAGGGTGGATGTACTCGAACAGCTCGAGGCGACGGTGCCGTCGGTGGTCTGGAGCATGGCGATCTTGGCGTGGTTGTCGTCGAGGCCGACGGCGGTGCACGGCCCACTCTCCGCTGGCCGTGCCGCGGCCGACAACGGTCAGCCCGAGGTCGGTGAGAAGGCGATCGCGGCGTCGATGTCGCGGACGGCGATGCCGACGTTCTCCAGCTGGATAGGCATGCGCCGCACGCTACCGAGCCGGGTCGACTCGTTCGAGCAGTACCCGAGCCAGGTACGCAGGGTTGCCCCGTTGGCAACAATCGGTACCTGGCTCGGGGTGTCGCAGGCGTACATGGTGAGGTGTCCGGGTGCGTGGGGGAGTACCGCGGTGACGTTGATGGCGACGGCTGTGGTGTGGTCGGGGACGCCGCCGCGTCCGGTGATTTGGACGCGGGTGATGGAGCCGGCGGGTTGTTCGCCGTTGCCTTGGAAGAGTCCGTCGGTGGTGGTGTTGTTGGGTCCGGTGCGGGTCTCCAACAACCGCGCCGGCGTGAGTGGGTCAGGATCGGCACTGTTCGCGGCTCTTCCGGGCCGACCGGAGTCTCCGCCGCCGAGGCGGCCGATGGCAGCGACATGCCAAGTGCGTCTTGAGTCCAGCCGGTGTCGTGCCTAGATTCGCGAGCGGCGGAACCGGACCACAGGAGGCGGGATGGCTGAGGTGGCAGCAGGCGGCGGGTGTGTGGGTCCGTTCCCGTGTACCTGGTTCCGTAAGAAGCGCGGCGGCTGATGCGCGCGCCCGCTCGACTGGCTGCCGCCGGCCTGGCAGTGCTGGTGACCGCGGGGATGTTCAGCGCGGGCGCACCGGTTGCCGCGGAGACGTTCACCGACCCCGCCGCCGAGCAACTCGCCGAACGGTACGCGCCGGTGATCATGACGGTCACCCAGCCCGAACCGTGCTCGACCGACGGCGAGGCGTTCGTGCCGATGTCGGTGGACGTGCTGCTCGACAATCCGCAGATCGCCCTGCGCCAGGTCGGCAACGGCGACCCGGTCGTCACCTGGGGCCCCACCGCGGCCGACCTGCACGGGCTGGGTGCAGGCTTCTACCTCGACTTCCCGGGCAGCGCTCTCAGCCCGGGTTGCCTGTACGAACAGGACTACGCGCGCTACACCGCGGGCCTGCCGGCGACCGTGTACGCGCACGTGGTCACCCAGGCTGACCGGCCTGGTCAGCTGGTCGTGCAGTACTGGTTCTACTGGTACTACAACGACTGGAACAACAAGCACGAGAGCGACTGGGAGGGCATCCAGGTCGTGTTCCCGGCGAGCACTCCCGAGGCGGCCCTCGGCGTTGCCCCGGTCGAGGTCGGCTACGCCCAGCACGAGGGCGGCGAGCGCGCCGAGTGGGGGGCCACGAAGCTCGAACTGGTCGGCGAGCACCCGGTGGTGTACTCGTCGCGCGGCTCACACGCGAGCTACTTCGGCGCCTCGCTGCACCTCGGGCGCAGCGGTTCGGAGGGGTTCGGGTGCGACACGACGCAGGGTCCCTCCACATCGCATACGCCCGACGTCGTCGTCCTGCCCGAGGCGGCCGGCGGGCCCGACGATTCGTTCGCCTGGCTCGGCTTCGAGGGTCACTGGGGCGAACGCCACGACGGCCCGTACAACGGCCCCAGGGGCCCGGCGACCAAGTCGCGTTGGACCGCGCCGCTCGACTGGCAGGACGGCTTGCGCGACGCGAGCGCCTCGCTGCCCACTCCGGGGAGCCGCTCCGGCGACATCGTCGACGGCTTCTGCGAGGTGGTCGAGTGGGGCTCGAACCAACTGATGAGCTTGGTCCGGTCACCGGCCAGGATGCTCGTCACGCTCGCCGTGCTGGCCACCCTTGCGGCGTGGCTCTGGCGGCGCACCGTGTGGACCGCGACCGAGCCGCTCCCGCTCGTCGCCCGCCGTCGCAACGGCCAGATCATCCGCACCACGTTCACCGGCTTCGCCAGTGCCCCGCTGACGTTCGCTGCGATCGGTCTGGCCGCGGTGCCGCTCGGCGTCGCGCTCGGGCTGGCGATCAACCTGCTCGGCTACCTCCCCGTGTTCGGCACGCTGCTCGACAGCACCGGCAACGGCGACCTGACGCAACTGATGATCGTGCTCGCCTCGGGTGCGTTGGCCAGCGCGGCCACGTTCACGCTGGTGAGCGCGGCCGTGACGACCGTGATCGACGACCGCTCCCACGGGCGGCGGGTCTCGCCGCGCCGTGTCGCCGAGCGAGTCCGCTCGCACCTCGGCGCGCTCGCCGGGGCGTTCGGCCTCGGCGCGCTGTTGGTGCTGCTGCTCGGTTCGTTCGTCGCCTTGGCACCATTGGCACTGTTCCTGCTGGTGCGGTTCCAGTTCGTCGCCCAGGTGGCGATGCTCGAGCCCGGCCTGCAACCGCGGGCCGTGCTGGCGCGCAGCGCGGCCCTCGTCCGCGGTCGCTGGTGGCACACCGCGGTCACGATGGGTCTGCTGGGCGGGGCGAGCAAGCTCGTGTCGGCCCTGGTGGGCCTGCTCGTGCTCGTCGTCGTGCAGCCGCCGTTCTGGCTGCTGTCGATAGTGGTGGTCGGTGTCGACGCGTTCTTGGCGCCGCTCGCGGCGATCACCGCCTGCTACCTGTACGGCGACGCCGTCGCCCAATCCGAGTCGGTGCCAGACCCGGAGCCGAGCCAGCCAGTCGCCACGTCGTTACCTCACTGACGGCACCGCCCCGCCCGACTCACGAAGCGGTTTGGTGGTCGGGGCAGTTGACGCGGAGGTCGGCGACGGCCAGGTCGATGTCGAGTAGGGCGCAGCGGTGGGTACGTCCGTCGTGGCGGTGGTAGCGGCACGTCGGGCAGGTGCGGGCGACGTCGATCGCACCGGCGTCGGCCAGCCGGGCGATCAGCGTAAGGAGCGACTCGAACACAGCCCGTTGATCGGCGGGGGAGAGGCCGGCGAGTACCGCCGCGGTGCCGTCGTCGGTGCGTGCCGCCTCGGCGACGCGCCGGCCCTCGGTGGTCAGCCCGACCGCTACCTGGCGCGCTCCACGATCGGCGCGACGGCGCTCGACCAGCCCCTTGCCGGCAAGCGTGTTGAGCGAGTCGGTGACGGTGGGTTGGGCCACACCGACCTCGGTGGCGAGCATGCCCACCCGTGGTTCGGGCGGCGGGCCATCGGCGAGCGCGGCGAGGAGGTCGAGCTGGAGCGGTGTCAGGCCGTGGTGGGTAGCCGTCGCCTGGCGTTGCGTGCGCCGGGCGCGGGCGAGCAGGTCGAGCGCGACGACGATCTTGCCGGCCAGTGGGTCGGGCTGATCGGGCGCACCCGACATCGTCAACTGCACCCGACGCCCGGCTGGCAGGTGCGTGGAGAGGCTCCGTCGGTGGGGGCGTCGGTGCCTGCCAGGAACGGTTCGGAGAGCAGCTGGCCGAGGTGCGACCCGAGCGTGAGGTCGTCGAGCGACCCGAAGATCGAGTGGCGCAGCCGCCCTTCCCGGTCGAGCAGCAACGTGGTGGGCGTACCGCGCAACTGGTAGCGCGCCATCGTGGTCGGGATCGACCGGTCGGTGGGGCGGTCGACCCCGACTGGGAACGTGATCCGGTACTCCGACACGAATGCACGGAGGGCGTCGGGCCCCATCACGTCGTGGTGCTCGAACACGGTGTGCAACCCAACCACCGCGACCTGCTCGCGATCGAACGCCCGCTGCACCCGCTGTGCCTGGGGAATGCCGTGGCTGACGCAACCAGGACACAACATCTGGAACGCCTCGACCAGCACGACCCGCCCACGCAGATCGGCAATCTCGAGCGGCGGACTGTTGACCCACTCGACCACGTCAAGCGTCACCGGCATCGGATCCATACTCGAACTATAGGACTCCTATTCAGGTTCCTGTCATCGTTTCGCATGGGTGGTCGGGCAGAACGGTGACAGGAAACGGGGCGAAGTAGGGTCGGGCGGCGATGGGCGTGGTTGCGTCGTTGACGGGGAGGCGGCTGCTGCGGCTCGACGGGGCAGAGCCGGAGTCGGCGTTGCCGCGGGGGCTGGGGCGATCCGACCCGACCACACGCCGGGCGCCGGGCACGTACGCTCGGGCGGTGCGGACGCCGGCCGGGGCCGGAACGGTCCGGTTCCGCTGGAACAGTTCGGGCGACGTACACGCCGAGGCGTGGGGGCCGGGGTCGGACTGGCTGCTCGACGCCGCACCGGCATGGCTGGGGCTGCTCGACGATGTCACCACGTTCCGGCCCGAGCATCCGCTGGTCGCCGAGCTGTGGCGCCGCCGCCCGGGGCGACGGCTTGGAGCGAGTCGGCTGGTATGGCCCGAGATCGGCGGTGTGGTCGTCAGCCAGCGGGTCCAGTTTCCCGACGCCGCGCGCAGCTGGCGACGGCTCGTGCGCCGGTTCGGCACGCCGGCACCGGGCCCCGGCGTGGGGCTGTGGCTGGCGCCGTCACCCGAGCGGCTGGCCGAGCTTGGCTACCACGACCTGCACCGGTTCGACCTCGAACGTCGGCGTGCCGACGCACTGCTGGTGGCGGCACGTCACGCGGCGAGCCTGGACGCCGCGGCCGCGATGTTGCCCGAGGCTGCGATCGCTCGCGTCCAGGCCTTCCCCGGCCTCGGGCCTTGGACGGCGACATCGGTGACGAGCGCGGTGCTGGGCGCGCCCGATGTGGTCGTGCTGGGTGACTTCTGGATGCCCACGATCGTGCGGCACGCGTTGACCGGCGACCGCACGTGGTGCCCGGACGACGCACCGATGCTGGAACTACTCGAACCGTTCGCCGGGCACCGCGGCCGCGTCGTGCGGCTGCTGGCGGCGGCCGGGTTTCAGCCGAAACGCCGGGCGCCGCGGCGCGAGCCGCACCGGATCGCTGGGTACTGACTCCGGCTGCGGTGGTTTCGACAGGCTCAACCACCTGGGGAGTAATCGGGGGACGGGGTGGGTCTCGGTGCGGCAACATGGCGCGATGCGCAGGGTGATCGCCCTGGGGGTCGGCTGGGTGATGGCCGTGGCGAGCCTGGTCACGGCCGTGCCGGTCACCGTCGCCGAGGCCGCGGCAACGAATGCCGGGGCGCGCTTCGTGGCGGTCCGCCCGGTGCGTGTCGCCGACTCGCGCGTCGACCACGGCACCGACTTCACCGCGCTCAATGCCGGGCAGGACACGTTCGTCGACGCCCTCCCGCCGCAGCTCCAGGCGCAGATCGGCGTGTCGGCTGGCGAGGTGGTGGCAGTGGTGGCCAACGTGACCCTCACCCGCACCGAACGGGCCGGTCACCTGACGCTGTGGCAGTACGGGCAGCCGCGGCCCCAGGTGGCCAGCCTCAACGCCCCCGGCCGCTTCGCCACGGTGTCGAACCTGGCCACCGTGCCGGTCGGCAGCGGGGGACGCCTGGGCGTGTCGACGAACACCGGAGGCGAGCTGATCGTCGACGTCCAGGGCGTCTACGTCGTCGATGCCGAACGTCGCCGCGACCCGGCTACCCGTGTGCGCGCAGGGCGGTTGGTGCCGTACGTGCCTACCCGCGTGCTCGACACGCGCGAGTTGAACGCGCCCCTCCTCCCACGTCAGCAAGCGACGCTGTCGCTGGCTCGCTCGGTGCCACCCGACGCGGCCGCGGCCGTGCTTCAGGTCACCGCGACGAACACGACCGGCCCCGGCTACGTGACCGTGTTCCCCGGCCCGGGTCGACCGCCGGACGTGTCGCATGTGACGGTGGACGCAGCCGGGCAGACCCGTACGAACCAGGTGATCACGGGCCTCCGGAACCAGCGGATCGAGCTGTTCTCGACGGCGGGCGGCGACGTGATCGTCGACCTGCTCGGCTACTACACCGGAGCGCGGGCGCCGGCCTCGGTGCACGGGCTGTTTCACGTGGTGGCCCCGACCCGCGTGCTCGACACCCGCGACGAGGAGCAGCTGGCGGCCACGTCGGTGACCCGGGTGGAGTTCGACCCGGTTGCCGCAATCGGCGTCGCCGCGAGCGCAGTGGCGGGCAACGTCGCCGTGGTCGCCCCGTCGAGCCCCGGCTACCTGAGCGCCTACCCGACGGGTGGCCCGCGACCCGAGCCGGCCACGGTCGGTGCTCACACGGCGGGCGTGACGGTGGCCAACCACGCCACCTTGTTGCTCGGTGCTGACGCGGCGATCGACCTGTACGCGCGCCAACCGGCGCACGCCGTGGTGGAGGTCGCCGGCTACTTCGCCGGGCGCCCCGGCAAGCGGCTGCTCCCCGACGCGCGCGTGCCGGCGGCGTCGCGGTGGATGGTGGGCGACGTGCTCGCGGCCGACCCGCCACCGGCTCCGTCGACCAACTACGAGTACGGCGTGCTGGCCGACGGCACGCCGGCCGAGCGGTGGGACCCGTGTCGCCAGATCGACCTCAAGGTCAACTTCGCCGCGGCGTCGGACGAGCAGGTGGAGATGTTCTCGCTGGCGCTCGAGCAGGTGGTCGCCGCGACCGGCCTGCCGATCGTGCTGGTCGGCAGCTACGACCGCACGCTGCGCCCCGACGGTGCCAGCACGGTCGGCGCCGACCTGGCCGTGCAGGTGGTCAGCCCCACGGACCCGGTGTGGGTCGAGCAGACCGGTGGCACGAACTCGGGTGGCTACACGTACGCGATGGCGGTCGTGACCGGCCCCCGGCTGTGGTTCGACGACGTGGTCGTGACGATTCCCAACAACCTCCCGCTGCTGGTCACGCTGCACGTGTTCATGCACGAGCTCGGCCATGCGGTCGGCCTTCAGCACGTCGGCTCGCGGGCCGAGACCATGTATCCCCGCGGTCATCATGCATCGCCGATCGACTGGGGCCCGGGTGACCTCGTCGGCCTCGCCGCGGTCGGTCGCGCAGCCGGTTGCCGGTAGTCGTCGCGCGCAATAGACAATCGACGTGTGCCAAATCGGCCACTCTAAGTGAAACTTGTTCCGATGTCGCCACTGGGCGCGTCAAAGTGTTATGGTCTGTCCAGATGCGGTGGGACCAGCCCCACGAAGAGATGCACCCGGAGCGCCGTGCCTGTTCCAGCCATGTTCAACCCCCGAGTGACGCCGAAGCACAACCGGACGCGCCCGCCATGCTGAGCGACCGGGGCCAGGTGGCGCGCGACCACCTGCTGCGCACCCACTGGGTGCAGCCGGCGCGGGTGCTGGCGGGCGAGTACCCTGGCGACCGCGACCCTGAGCTGGCGCTGGTCAAGCTGCACTACCTCCTGAGCATTGGCGTACGCATGTTCGTCGATCTCACCGGCCCGCTCGACGGGCTGACCGACTACCGCGTGCAGCTCGACGAAGCGGCCGCGGCGCGCCAAGTGGCGGTCGCCTACGTCGCTCACCCGATGCGCGATGCCGTGAGTCTCGAAGTGGCGGAGGTGGCTCGGGTGGTCGCCGACATTCGCGCCGGGTTCGCGCACGGGGCGGTCTACGTGCACTGCTGGCGCGGCGTTGGCCGTACCGGGCGCGTGGTCGGGCACTTGCTGATGAGCGACGGGATGTCGTCCGAGTCGGCCACGGCGGCGCTGATGCCGCTGTCCGAGGGCGTGCCCGAGGCCGACGCGCAGACCCTCGAAC
The DNA here is from genome assembly GCA_035556435.1 of Ilumatobacter sp. Taxonomy (GTDB): domain Bacteria; phylum Actinomycetota; class Acidimicrobiia; order Acidimicrobiales; family Ilumatobacteraceae; genus Ilumatobacter. The sequence continues at coordinate 197,500 of DATMEY010000039.1, forward strand.
TGATGCTCCGGCTCGACGCCTTGCGGCAGCAGGCGGCCGACCCGGGGTCAGCGGCGGGCGGCGCGGACGCGCCGGCGTAGCGGCTCGGCGTCGATCTGTAACTCGGCCGCGGCCAGGTGGGTCGCCCAACTGACGAGTTCGCTACGGGCGACGTTCTGCTCGTGCACCACGGCCTCGATCGCCAGCCCATCGAGTACCGCGGCCAACCGCCAGGCAGTGGCGTGGGGGTCGGCGCACACGAACTCGCCCACCTCGACACCGCGTTCGATCACCTGCTCGAGCAGGCTCGTCCACGCCAGGTCGAGTTCCTGGCTGATCTTGCGCAGGCGCTCGTTGCGCTGCGCCTCGCCCCACGCGTCGATCCACATCGGCCACGACGAGTCGCCACCCTCGGGGGCGTAGAGGGCGATCGCGTGGGCCAACGCACCGAGTGACGTGGGCTGGCCGAGCGCCTCGGGGAACCGTTCGATGTCGAGCCGGGCGGCATGCGCGAACGCCTCGGCGAGCAGGTGGTCCTTGTTCTCGAAGTGGTAGTGGATCAGCCCGGTCGACACGCCCATCCGCTTGGCGACGTCTTGCACGCGGGTGGCACCGAAACCTCGCTCGCGCACCACGGCGCACGTCGTGTCGAGGATTTCCGCGCGTCGCTCGGCGACCGGCTTCTTCACCAGCCGAGACCTTACCTGCGTCCCCCGATCGCTGCGTTGGCCCGTCGGCGTTGCCTCAGGCCACGGCGGTCGCGTCGGCGTTGGCTTCGGTGCACCGTTCGTGGAACCCAGCCTTACCGGGAACCGTCGAGCGCCCCTCGAACCAGCCCGTGGACGTGTGCCACCCCGTTCTCCCATGCCGGGCTCAGCCATCCGTCGGTGTCGATGCCGGCGTCGTACCCGCGCTGTACGGCCTCGCACATCGACAGGTCCTGCTCGGCCACGACGTGGGCCGCGGCCAGTTCGGTGGCGCGCTGCTCCTCATCGGCGTCGGGTGTCCAGAACCGGTAGTTGCGCTGGAGCGTGAGGTTCGGGGCCACCGGTGTGAGGTGCAGCGCCGACATGTACCGCGGGAAGATGCTGATCAACAGGTTCGGGAACACGGTGGCGTACACGCCGGCGATGTACGGCTCGGCCGAGTCACCTGCCGCGCCGACCACCCCGGCCCAGTCGCGGTCGCCTGGGCGGGCCGTGGCGAGCGCTCGTTCGAGATCGCTGCGCGGGTCGAGCGGGCGGTCCCAGGCGAGGCACACCGGGCCGTCGGTGACAAGTGGGTAATCCCAGCCGGCGGTGACGAGCTCGGGATGCACGAACGGCGTGTGGAAGTTCTCGCTGAAGTTCTCGACGCCCACCTTCCAGTTGAACGCCCGGCGGTGTTGTTCACGGACGTGCAGCACGTAGCTGTCGAGCGGGTACGGGTCGAGCGCCGCGGCGAGCGGGCCGAGATCGAACGGCTGCTCGGCAGCGGCGCCGGCCGACGGGTTGACGAACACGAACCGCGCCCACGTGGTGACGGCGACCGGGAACAGCGCTGACTCGGCCGGATCGAACCCGGCGACGCCGTCCATCCCGTTCGCCCGCGACAGCGAGCCGTCGAGGCGAAAGACCCAGCCGTGATACGGGCACCCGAGCGCTCGGGCGTGGCCGCACGCGGGTTCGCCGTCGGTGGCCACCAGCGGGGAACCGCGGTGGCGGCACACGTTGAGGAACGCCCGCAACGTGCCGTCGGTGTCGCGCACCACCAACACTGGCTGGCCGCCGACGTCGGCGGTCATGTAGCTACCCGGGTCTGCCACGTCGTCGGTGACACCCACGCACGACCAGCCGTGACGGAAGATCGCGTCACGTTCGCGGGCGAAGTGGTCGCGGCTGGCGTACCAGCTTGCCGGCAGGGTACGGAGGGCTGTTTCAGACGTCATGTCGGTTCGCTCGTTCGTCGGTCAGCTACTAACTGACCCATCAGTCAGTCTAGACCGACCAGCTCGCGTGTACAGTGGCGAACTGACGCATGAGTCAGTTTGCCCGCCGCCCCGAACCCGCCCCGCTGGACCAGTCCGCGGTGGCGCGCACGCTGGCCCCGTTCACCGCGGCCCGCACGCTGCCACGCGCCGCCTACGTCGACCCCGACGTGCTTGCCTGGGAACGGCGTCACCTGTTCGAGGCGTCGTGGGTGTGCGCGGGGCGCACCGATCAGCTGGGAGTCACCAGTGCTACGCCGCGGGCGCAGTTCGCGACTCGCATCGGCACGACCGGCGTGCTGCTGGTGCGCGACGCCGCCGAGCAGGGGGCCACGCTGCGGGCGTTCGCCAACATCTGCCGACACCGCGGTCACGAGCTCTTGCCGTGCGGTTCCGGCACCACCCGCAACACGCTGCTGTGCCCGTACCACGGGTGGGCGTACGGGCTCGACGGGGCCCTCAAGCACGCACCCCGGTTCGGCGAGCGCGTCGAACAGGCCGACGACCTGGCGCTGGTCGAGCTGGGTGTGGCCGAGTGGGGCGGGTGGATCTTCGTCAACGTCGACGGCCAGGCACCGCCGCTGGCCGAACACCTCGGCGGGCTGGCCGACGTGGCGGCCAACTGGGAGTGCCACCGGCTGGCGGTCGGCGCCACCCACCACTACGAGCTCCAGGCCAACTGGAAGGTCGGCATCGAGAACTACCACGAGTGCTACCACTGCCCCCTGATCCACCCCGAGCTGTCGCGGATCTCGCCGCCCGACAGCGGCGACAACGTCGACGACCTGCCCGGCCTGTTCGTTGGCGGCACGATGGACCTCGCCGAGCACGCCGACACGATGAGCCTCGACGGGCGCTCGCACGGCGTGCCGCTGCCCGGCCTCACCGACGCCGAGCGCCGCCAGGTCCTGTACTTCAACCTGTTCCCGAACCTGCTGATCAGCCTGCACCCCGACTTCGTGATGACGCACCGGTTGGAACCGCTGACGCCCACCACCACCGCGGTCGAGTGCCAGTGGCTGTTCGACCCGGCCGCCGTCGCCGACCCGGGGTTCGACCCGGCCTACGCGGTCGACTTCTGGGACCTCACCAACCGCCAGGACTGGGCCGCCGTCGAGAGCGTCCAGCGCGGCCTGAACTCACCCAGCTACATCCCGGGCGTGTTCGGCGACCACGAAGACGCCGTGTACCACTTCCAGACGATGGTCGCCTCTGCCTACGCCGGGTTACCGGTCGAGCGCGGCGTGGTTTCGACAAGCTCAACCACCGGAGAGCGGTGACCAAGGTGGTTGAGCCCGTCGAAGCCACCGGAGGGCCGTGAGCATCGCCGAGCAGCTCGGTGAGGTGGGGCTGCCCGCGCCGATCGCCGAGCTGGCCGCCAAGCCATGGGATGCGATCGTGGTCGGCGGTGGGCACAACGGGCTGACGTGTGCGGCCTATCTCGCCCGGGCCGGCAAGTCGGTGCTTGTGCTGGAGGCCCGGCCGCGGCTGGGCGGGGCGTGCACGCTCGAGCGCCCGTTCGAGAACCCCGGCTTCGTCGTGTCGCCGTGTGCGTACGTGGTGGGACTACTCGACCAGGTCGTGATCGACGAGCTGCGCCTGCGCGAGCGTGGCCTCGAGGTCTACGTCGCCGACCCGAACCTGTGGGCACCGCTGCCCGGGGGCGGCTCGTTCGCCCAATGGCTCGACGACTCACGGACCCAGGCCAACCTCGACGCGCTCGGTGTGTCGTCGGCCGACCAGAAGGGGTACTGGGCCTACGAGGAGATCTTCGACGAGATGCGCAGGCGTCTGCGCACCGGCCAGCGCGATACCTGGATCGGTGACTCGCCGACACGGCCCGAGCTCGAAGAGTTGCTCGACCACGAACCGACGATGATCGACATCTTGTTCGAGGCCTCGATCGCCGACGTGCTCGAAGACTTCATCCCCGGCGACGCACGCCTGCGTGACGCGCTGTACGGCCAGGGTGTGATCGGCGCCTACGCCGGGCCGCGCGACTGGGGCACGGCGAGCGTCAAGCTGATGCACTACCAGGGCGACCTCGAAGGTGGCGGCCCGGTGTGGGGCTACGTCAAGGGCGGGATGGGCGTGATCTCGTTCGCGATCGCCGACGCGGCGGCCGAGGCGGGAGCTGTTCTGGCCACCGGTGTGGAGGTGGCCGAGATCGTGCCCGGGGAGGGCGTTCGCCTGACGGGTGGCGACTTCCTGCGCGCGGGCACGATCATCTCGAATGCCGACCCCAAACGGGTGCTCGGCATGCTGGAGGGTTCCGATGCGGTACCCGACGCGTACCGTCAACGGCTGGTCGACTGGCAGGTGCGCAGCCCGGTCGTGAAGTTCAACGCGGCGCTCTCGCGGCTGCCCACGTTCCCGGCCGCCGAGGGTGCGCAGTGGCCGTACCGGTCGATGGTGTCGGTGACGCTCGGCCTCGACGCCGCCCAGGAGGCGTTCCGGCAGTGCGTGGCCGGGCAGGCCGCGGTGGGGTACGGCGAGGTGTACTTCCAGACCGGCTACGACCCGTCACCGGCACCCGAGGGCAAGCACCTGATGAGCGTGTTCGGTCAGTACGCGCCGTACGCGTTCGCCGACGGCCGGTCGTGGGACGATCACCGCGCCGACATCGAGCGCCAGTTCCTCGACCTGATCGGCCACTTCGCCCCCGACATCGGCGACTGCATCGAGCACTGCGAGGTGCTGGGGCCGCCCGACATCGAGCAGCGCGTGGGGTTGACGGGCGGGCACATCTTCCAGGGCGAGACGATGCCGGACCAGATGTGGGAGCACCGTTTGTCGGCGCGGACGCCGGTGCCGGGGGTGTACCTGTGCGGTGCGGCGACGCACCCTGCCGGTTCGGTGATCGCCTTGAACGGACGCAACGCGGCTCAGGCTGTGCTCGCGGATACCGCCTTCGCTGGGTAGCTGGACGGTCTGGGGGCGGCGGGGGGTGTGACGTGCCGGGGACTAGCGACAAGCAACAAACGTCCCCGGCACGTCACACCCCCCGCCGCGCTGGTCGTTCGAGGTTGTCCGTTCGGGTGCTGCTTCTCAGGTGGTTCGGTTGAGGAGGTGGTGGGCGGCTAGGGCGGGGGTGATGGTGCCGTCTCTGAGTTGGGCTTCGAGGTCGTTGGCCAGGGCCTGCACCTCGGGTTGGGACTTGAAGGTCGTGACGAGGCGGTCGTCGACGATCGACCACATCCAGCGGACCTGCTGATCGGGGCGGCGCCCGACGCCGTGTTCGCGGTGGCGTTCGATCGCCTCCCACAGTTCGGCGAGGCCGGCGCCGGTGGCGCCGCTGCACGTCAGCACCGGGGGCACCCATGCCGCGTCGGCGGGGTACAGCAGGTGCAGCGCGGTGGTCAGTTCGCCGGCCGCGTTGGTGGCCTCGCGCACGTGCTCGCCATCGGCCTTGTTCACCGCCAGCACGTCGGCGAGTTCGAGCACGCCCTTCTTGATGCCCTGGAGCGAGTCGCCGGTGCGGGCCAGCATCAGCACCAGGAACGTGTCGGTCATGTCGGCGACCGCGGTTTCCGACTGGCCGACGCCGACCGTCTCGACCAGCACGACGTCGTAGCCGGCGGCCTCCATGATGACGATCGCCTCGCGGGTGGCCCCGGCGACCCCGCCGAGCGTGCCCGACGTGGGCGACGGCCGGATGAACGCCCGCGGATCGGTGGACAGGCGCGCCATCCGTGTCTTGTCGCCGAGGATCGAACCGCCGGTGCGCGACGACGACGGGTCGACGGCCAGCACCGCCACCCGGCGCCCACGTTCGGTGAGCTGGGTACCGAGCGCGTCGATGAACGTCGACTTGCCCACGCCGGGCACCCCCGTGATGCCCACCCGATGGCTGCCGCCGGCACGCTTGGGGTTGGCGGCCAGTAGCCGCAACAGCAACTGCTGGGCCAGCTCGCGATGGTCGGCTCGGCGCGACTCGACGAGCGTCAGCGCCCGCCCCAGCACGGTGCGGTCGCCCGCCAGCACCCCGGCTTCGTACGTGTCGAGGTCCATCGACGCTACGTTACAAACGGTGTCAGACACCATCTGTAACGCGGCCGTGGGTTGGGGGCCTGCCGATGCCTGTTACAGATGGTGTCTGACACCGCTTGTAACGGTCAGGTGACTCGGTCGGCGGCGATCTGCGCCAGCACGAGTGGCGCGAGGACCGCCTCGCGCTCGGCCCGGTCGAACAGCTCGGTGGCCCTGGCGGTATCACCACACACCTGGGCGAGGAGGGCCAGCGCGTGATCGACGGGGCCCCACACGGCCCCGCCGGCGCCGTACGCCATCACCACGACCCATTGGCCGCTGTAGGGCTGGAGCAGCGGGGTGAGGGCGGCGGCCGCATCGCGGTCGCCCAGGTCGGCCGCCGCGTGGGCCAGCACACCGAGTGCGAAGAACCGGTTGACGTCGTCGGGCAGCGTGGCGAAGCCGTCGGCACCCAACGCAGCCAGCTCGGACCGAGCCCGCTGCCGGGCCGCGTCGGTGCCCGAGCGGGTGAGACACAGCGCCAGCACGGCGCGGTAGGCGGGAACGTTGGGGAACATCGCGCAGGCGGCGTCGACGGCGGGCACGAAGTCGGCCGCGCGGCCGCGGTACAGCCCGATGTTGACGCGGTTGACGACCAGGCAGGCGGCCGCCTCGGGCACCCCAGGACGCAGCGCGGCCGCATGGTCGGCGAGCGCCTCGGCCTCGTCGAGGTCGCCGATCGCGATCGCGTGCACCGCCCGCCAAGCGCGCACCGACCAGCGCCAGTACGGGTCGGGATGCTGACGCAACATCAACTCGGCGTCGTCGAGCGCGTCGGCCACCGCCCCCAGCCGCCCGGCGCGCAGCAGGTCTTCGATGCGATAGCACAGCGCCGCCAGCACGGTGGCGTCGCCCACCTTGGCACGCGTTGCTCCGAGCACCTCGTCGATGTCGGCCAGGCGTTCACCGAGTTGGTGCCCGGCGAGCTTGGCGTACCGGGCGCCCAGCAGCGCGCTCGCCAGAGCGGCCTCGTCGGGTGGTTCGAGCGCCCGGGCGCGCTTGAGCGAGCGGTTGAACAGGTCGGTGCGCTCGGCCGACTCGCCGAGCAGCAGCACGAACGCCAGTTCGCGTTCGAGCGCGCTCATCGCGACCGTGTGGGCGCGTTCGCTGTCGGCGTCGGTGGGGCGGTAGCGCTCGAGCGCGTCGATCGCCCGGCGCAGCAACCGTTCGTGTTCGGCGTCGCCGGCCCCGACGGCCGCACCGCGCCCTGCCCGCCCGACCAGCTCGAGCGTCGCTCGGGCTTCGACCAGTGCAAGGCCCAGGGGGCGTGCCAGTTCGACGGCTGCGGCGAGTGCCGCGGCCGCGGGTTCGTGGCGGCCGGCGCGCAGTTCGGCGCGACCGACGCCGACCAGCAGTTCGGCGCGTTGGGCATCGTCGTCACAGCTACCGAACGCGACTCGGTAGTGCGCTCCGGCGGCCTCCCACGCGCCCATCGCGTACGCGGCGTCGCCGGCCAGGCGCGATTCGCGGGCGGCAGCGGTGCGGCCGGGGGCGCCGGCCTGGCCGTAGTGGTAGGCGAGCGCGGCGTGGTCGCGCGCGCCGCCGCGGCGATCGGCCAGGCGCTCGATCGTCTGCGCCGCCTGAAGGTGGAGCTGGGCGCGGGTGGTCGGCCCGATCTGGCCGTAGACGATCTCGTGGGTGATCGCGTGGGCGAAGGCGAGTTCCACCGCGCCGCCCAGTCCGCTGCCGGCCGGCTGCAGGAGGCCGGCGTCGATCAGCGCATCGCAGGCGCGGGCGACGCGGTGGCCGGACGTCGCGGTGTCGCCGGTGACGGCCTGGGCGAGCAGGTCGGCGTCGAAGCGCTCGCCGAGTACGGCGGCCATGTCGAGCAACTCGGCGGTGTCGGGTAGCAGCGCCGCGCGGCGGGCGCCGATCCAGTCGCGCAGGGCGGCGGGAACCTCGGCCGGGTCGATCGGGTCGTGCCCGCGCCGGGCGGCGCGGGCGATCTCGCTGGCGAACAGTGCCAGGCCGCCGGTGCGGGCGTGGACGAGATCGGCCAGGTGCGGGTCGGCGGGTCGGTCGTCGCCTTGGCCGAGCAGGTTGCCGACGTCGCCGACCGTGAGCGGCGCGAGTTCGAGATGGTGGGTGGTGAGCTTGCCGGCGAGCGTGCCGAGCGCGGCGGTGCCGGGGTGTTCACCGGTGCGTACCGTGGCGACCACCAGCAGCGGGCCGCGCAGCCCGTCGAGGGCCGCGTCGAGCACACCGATCGCGTCGGCGCCCACCCATTGCACGTCGTCGATGCACCACACCGTCGGTGTGTCGAGCAGTGCGCCGAGGCGTTGACGCAAGGCCTGGGCCAGGCGAGTCGGCGCGAGGCCGTCGTCGGGTCCACCGGCCTGGAGGTCGGCGAACGACTCGGCCAGCATGCCGAACGCCTGGTCGGCGGTGGCGCGGCCGCGGCCGAGCAGCACGTTGGGCTCGGGGCCTTGAACGTGTGCCTGGCGGACGAACTCGTCGACGAGGCGGGTCTTGCCCATGCCCGCCGGGGCCGTGACGATCGCCAGCACGGGGCCGCGCGCCTGGGCCTCGGCCCAGCTCACGGCAAGCAGGTCGAGTTCGCTGCGGCGGCCCACGAACGGGTCGTCGCCGTGCGGGTGGATAGTGGGCACCGTGTGATGGTGGACCTCGCCGCTGCGAGCGGGCCGTCCGAGTGTGTCGTCGAGCAGTTCGGCGATGCCGTCGGGCCGGCTGAGGCGCGTGTCCCCGGTGACGATCAGGCTCTCCAGCGCGAGCAGTTGCTCGGTGGGCAGCAGCCCGGCCTCGGCCAACTGGAGGCGCGCATCGTGGAACGCCAGCAGCGCGTCGCGGCGGCGTCCGTGGCGCGCCAGTTGGAGGGCCAGCAACCACCACCGGCGCTCGTCGAGCGGTTGCTGGGCGAGCGCCTCACGCAGCCGGGCGACGGCATCGGGAGCGTCGGTGCGCACCGCCGATTCGAGGGCCGCGTCCTCGGCGGCCTCGGCAACCGCCAGCGCGTGGGCGCGTGCGACCGCGACGGTGGCCGTATCGGCCAGGTCGGCGAACGGCTCGCCGGCACCGGCACGCCACGGAACGAGTTCGACCGACTCGGCGAGCGCGTAGCCGCCCGGCGATGTGACGATCGCGCTGTCGACCGCCTGACGCAGGCGGGCGACGTGATTGTGGATCGACTTGCGGGCGGTGGGCGGCGGCCGCTGTTCCCAGAGCAGGTCGACGATCTCGTCGTGGGTTGCCGGGCGTGGGCGCGCGAGCGCCAGCGCGGCCAACAGGGCGCGCTCTTTGGGGCGCAGCGCGATCTCGGCTCCGGCATGCCACAGGCGGGCCGGGCCGTGCACATCGAGCACCGTGGCGGCGGTGCTGGTGCTGGAGGTGTTGTTGCTGTGTGGTGGCGACCCGCTCACCTCCCATACCGACGGCGTGTGACCCGTCGAACGCGCTGCGCGCGGGAACGGGTCCCGCGCTGTTACCGGTCGATTTGCATGATGGCACAGCATCCCGCGGTGACGGGACTCTGCGGAAGGGGCCCGGCCTTTTGCGTTAGCTGAGGCGGGATTCGAGGTCGCTGATCAGCTCGACGACGGCGTCGGCGATCACGGTGCCGGGGGGGAAGATCGCGCTCGCGCCGGCGGCCCGCAGATCGTCGAAGTCCTGCGGGGGGATCACGCCGCCGACCACGATCATGATGTCGGCGCGGCCGAGCTTGGCCAGTTCGTCGCGCAGCTCGGGCACCAGCGTCAGGTGACCGGCGGCCAGCGACGAGGCACCCACGACGTGGACGTCGTTCTCGACGGCCTGCATCGCCACCTCGGCGGGCGTCTGGAACAGCGGGCCGACGTCGACGTCGAAGCCGAGGTCGGCGAACGCGGTGGCGATCACTTTCTGGCCGCGGTCGTGGCCGTCCTGGCCCATCTTGGCGACCATGATGCGCGGTCGACGGCCCTGATGCTCGGCGAACTCGGCGACCATCCGGCGCGCCAAGGCGACGTTGGGGGCGTCGCCGACCTCGTTGCGGTACACACCCTCGATCGTACGGATCGCCGCGGTGTGGCGCCCGAACACCTGCTCCAAGGCGTCGCTGATCTCGCCGACGGTGGCGTGGGCACGGGCCGCGTCGACCGCCAGCTTCAAGAAGTTCTGCTCCAGGCCCGGTGCCCGCGAACCGTCGGCCGAGGCCCGCGCGGCGGCGGTGAGTGCGGCCAGCGCGGCGTCGACCGCACCCTGGTCGCGCTCGGCCTTCAGGCGCTCCAGCTTGGCGAGCTGCTGGGAGCGCACCGACGAGTTGTCGACCTTGAGCACGTCGATCTCGTCGGCGTGCTCGGGCTGGAAGATGTTGACGCCGATCACCGGCTGACGGCCCGAATCGATCCGCGCCTGGGTGCGGGCGGCCGCTTCCTCGATGCGCAGCTTGGGGATGCCGGCGTCGATCGCCGCGGTCATGCCGCCGGCGGCCTCGATCTCGGCGATGTGCTCCCAGGCCTTGGCGGCGAGGTCGGCGGTGAGTCGTTCGATGTAGTACGAGCCGCCCCACGGGTCGATCGGGCGGGTGGTGCCCGATTCCTGCTGGAGGAACAGCTGCGTGTTGCGGGCGATCCGGGCCGAGAAGTCGGTGGGCAGGGCGAGCGCCTCGTCGAGCGCGTTGGTGTGCAGCGACTGAGTGTGGCCCTGGGTGGCGGCCATCGCCTCGACGCACGTGCGCACGACGTTGTTGAACACGTCCTGGGCGGTGAGCGACCAGCCCGACGTCTGGCTGTGGGTGCGCAGCGACAGCGACTTGTCGCTCTTGGCGTCGAAGCCCTTGACCAACTTGGCCCACAACAGTCGGGCCGCGCGCAGCTTGGCGACCTCCATCGCGAAGTTCATGCCGATCGCCCAGAAGAAGCTCAGTCGGGGGGCGAACACGTCGACGTCGAGCCCGGCCGCCATGCCGGCCCGGATGTATTCGACGCCGTCGGCGAGCGTGTAGCCGAGCTCGAGGTCGGCCGTCGCCCCGGCCTCTTGCATGTGGTAGCCCGAGATCGAGATCGAGTTGAACTTGGGCATCTCCGCCGAGGCGTACGTGAAGATGTCGGAGATGATCCGCATCGACGGCTCGGGTGGGTAGATGTACGTGTTGCGGACCATGAACTCTTTGAGCACGTCGTTCTGGATCGTGCCCGTGAGCTGCCGGTGCTCGACGCCCTGTTCCTCGGCCGCCACGATGTACAGCGCGAGGACGGGGAGCACCGCTCCGTTCATCGTCATCGACACGCTCATCTGGTCGAGCGGGATGCCGTCGAACAGCTGGCGCATGTCGAGGATCGAGTCGATCGCCACCCCGGCCATACCGACGTCGCCGCCGACGCGGGGGTGGTCGGAGTCGTAGCCGCGGTGGGTGGCCAGGTCGAACGCCACCGACAGGCCCTTCTGGCCGGCTGCCAGGTTGCGCCGGTAGAACGCGTTCGATTCTTCAGCGGTGGAGAACCCGGCGTACTGGCGGATCGTCCACGGCTGGTTGACGTACATCGTCGGGTACGGGCCGCGCAGGTACGGCACCAAACCCGGGTACGTGTTCAGGAAGTCGAGGCCCTCCACGTCGGCCGGCCTGTACGACGGCTTGACGGCGATGCCCTCGGGGGTGACCCACGGGCCGGTGATCTCGGGAATCGTCACGCCGATACCTCCTCGCGAGCGGCGAGCAGGTGGTCGAGCGTTCGGGTCAGCACGTCGAGCACGTCAGAGCCCACGCCGATCTCCTCGTCGACTCCCGCCAGCTCGAGCTTGCGCCCGGCGACGTAGAGGCGGGTGGCGCCGGCCGCGCGCAGCTTGGCAGTGGCCGCCGCGCCCTGCTCGGCGTACACCGGGTCGGACGAGCACAGGCAGGCGACCGATGTGGACGCGTCCATATCGGCGACGGAGCCGGCCACGGTGCGGATGCCACCGGCTTCGAACAGGTTCTTGGCGAACGTCGCCCGGGCGGTGAACTGGGCGGCGGTGCCGAGCGTGGCCAGGTACACCGTGGGCCGCTCGCCGGTGAGGCGCCAGTGCTGGTCGGCCCGTGCCCGCTGCCCTTCGAACCCGTCGGCCAGGCGGTGCAACCCGAACGGCTCGAACGGGGGCTCGGTGAGCCGGCCGATCAAGGTCTGCACGCCCGCCGGAGGAGGCTCCTCGTCGATGTTGGGGAACTCCGACAGCCCCGTCAGCGGCTGCTTGCGGGTCGCCAGACGTGTCGCCCGTGCGGTCAGCACCTCGTCGAGCGCGGCGTGGAGCGTGCCCTGCTCGACCGCCGCGATCAGGCCGCCGGCGGCGTCGATGCGGGTCAGCTCGTCCCACGCCGCGGCGGCGAGCTGATCGGTGAGCGACTCGACGTACCACGACCCGCCGGCGATGTCGCGCACGCGCCACAGGTGCGACTCGGACTGGAGGATGGTCTGCGTGTTGCGGGCGATCCGCCGGCCGAGCGCCGATCCGCCGTCGGAGATCAGCGCATCGTGGGGCAACACGGTGACGGCATCGGCACCCCCCACTCCGGCGGCGAAGCAGGCCACGGTGGAGCGCAAGGTGTTGGTCCACGTGTCGTACCGGGTCAACATCACCCGCGACGTCTCCGCGTGGTGCCTGGCAGCAGTGGTCGAGCCATGCGCGGTGGTTGAGCCCTCCCCGGTGGTCGAGCCTGTCGAGACCACCCGCGCCCACAACTGCCGCGCCGCGCGCAGCTTGGCGATCGTGGTGAACTGGTCGGCGTCGGCCGCCCACCGGAACTCCAGCCGGGACGCGGCGGTGTCGCCGAGCGTGCGCACGTAGTGCACGGCGGCGGCGACCGTCCACGCCAACTCCTGGGCGGGCGTCGCGCCGGCCTCGTGCCAGAGCGTGCCGTCGGCCACGAGTACCCGTACTGCGGCCGGATGCTCGACGACCCGTGTCAGCAGCTCGCCCGCCGCTGCCAGCCCGTCGGCAAGATCGGTGGTGCCGCCGGTACGCGCCCAAGCGCCGATCGGGTCGACGCCGAGCGTGCCTGCCCGGTCGGCCACCGGCGTACCGTGGGCTTCCCACAGGTCGATCAAGGCGCCCGCCAGCGCGCCGTCGGCAAGCGAGATCGGCACCATGTGGAGGTGCACGCCGTCGAGCAGCGCGCGGGGGTCGCCGTCGACCAGCAACCCGGTCGCGCCCGATTCCAGCTCGGTCGTCGCCTGGCCTGGTTGCGACACCCGCTGGCGGACCTCCCACGGTGCTGGGTCGGCGCCGAGCCCGCGGGTGATATCGGACGCCGCGGGCGCGGTCGTGTACAGCGGCTGGATCGCGAAGCCGTCGGCCGTCGTGTTCACGAGCTGGCGCTCGAACGCGGCAGCGAAGTCGGCATCGGTGGCGTCGGGCTTGCCCTTCAACACCACCGACCGCACGGCCGCCAGCCAGTCGGCTTCGGTGACGGCAGGAAAGTCAGCCGCGAGTGGGAGGGTCTCGCTCATCGGCTTCATTCTCGCGGAGGGTCCGACTCCGCGCCCAACGCTGGAACCCTGTCACAGGGCTTCGGTAGGGTGACGTTGTGCGCACGGTGATCCTCGGGCCGCCGCCCCCGGAGGTTGAGGAGCTCATCAGATCGCGTCGCCGCACGGGCGCCGACCGCTTCGACGAAGTCTGGGAAGGCGACCTGCACATGAATCCTGCACCCCGGATCGACCACGGCGACGTGGCCGTCCAACTTACGGCCCGGATGCTTCCACTGGCGCGACGGCGCGGCCTGCGCGTCACGGACGGCTTCAACCTCGGCGTCGCTGACGACTTCCGGATACCGGACGCGGGCGTCCATCGCGAACGCCAGCACGCGGTCTACGTGCCTACCGCTGCGCTCGTGGTCGAGGTGTTGTCACGCGGCGACGAGACCTACGAGAAGCTGCCGTTCTACGCGACTCATGGCGTCGACGAGGTCGTGATCGCCGACCCGGCGGGGCGCACGCTGGTGTGGCTGCGGCTTGTCGACGGTGCGTACCTCGAAACCGAGCACAGCACCGTGCTCGATGTGGCCGCTGCCGAGCTGGCCGCCCAGATCGACTGGCCCTGACGCCAACGGTCGACGACCGGGTCGGGTTCCTCGCGTCATCCGTCATTGGTGTCGGCGGCGGTGGCGACCAGGGCGGCGAGCCAGGTGGCGATCGGTACCGAGGCGACCAGGCCGATCGAGCCGACCAGGGCGCGGACCACCTCGATCGCGACCACCTCGCGGGTGATCACGTCGCCGAAGCCCTGCCCGGCCTCGGTGAACAGCAGCAGCAACGGCAGGGCCGCACCGGCGTAGGCGAGGAACAACGTGTTGACGGTCGACGAGATGTGGTCGCGGCCGATCCGCAACGCCGGGGCGAACAGCTCGCGCGTCCCCAGTTCAGGCTGGACGCGCTTGAGCTCCCACACGGCCGACACCTGGGTGACGGTGACGTCGTCGAGTACCCCTAGCGCGCCGATGACCACACCGGCCAGCAAGATGCCGCGCGGGTCGATGCCTGCCGCCAGGCCGCCGAGCAGGATGCTCGAGTCGTCGGTGAGCCCGGTGAGATGGGTCGCCCCGACGAACAGCCACGCCAGGACCGCGGTGAGCACGAGGCTGGCGAACGTCGACAGCAGGGCGACGGCCGTGCCGAGGCCGAACCCGTGGGCGAGGAACAGCGCCGCGAACGCGATCAGGCTGGCGGTCACGAGCGCGACCGCGACGGCGTTCGAGCCGTCGAGCACGGCGGGCAGCGTAAACAGCACGATCACCGCCAGGCTGAACGCCAGGCCGGCGATCGCGCCCAGCCCGCGCCATCGCCCGAGAGCCAACACGGCAGCCACGAACAGCACCACCAGCCAGACCATCGGCGTGCTGCGTTGGTAGTCGTAGAACGAGTACTCGACCCGCCCGTCGAGCGCCTCGAAGGCGGTCAGCTTGATCGAGTCGCCGGGCCGCAGGGTGCTGTCGAGCGAGTGCTCCATCGCCCCGTACTCGCCGGCGTACGGGCCGTCGTCGACCTCGAAGGCGATCAGGCGGCACTGGGCCGTGGGGTCGTACGAGCAGTTGACCACGTCGGCCACCGTGACCGTCGCGGGAAACGGATCGGCTGCGAGCAGGAGCGGGTCCTCGAACCCCGCCGAGTCGCCCGGCCACAGCGCGACGAGGGCGATGACGGTGGCCAGCGCACACACGGCCACGGTGCTCCACAGCGCCCGGGCGAGTGCGCGCAGACCGTGGGGATCGTCGCCCGGCGCGGCGAGATCCGCGTGAGCGTGGCTGTGGTGATGCGAGTGACCGGGCGCACCGACTCACGATGTCACAGCCGGAGGAGTACTCGGCGGCATCATCGCCGCCGGTGCGGGACGGGTGGCCTCAGGTTGTTCGACCGCCGGCTGGCGATCACGGGCCGACACCGCCCGTCGTGTTGCGGCGGAGGTCGACCGGGGTGCAGCCCGAACTGTGCGAGGCGTAGGTCCAGTCGGGTTGCTTGGCGGCGTGATGGCTGTCGAGCACGGCGACACCCTCGCGGATGTCGATGAGTTCGGCGATCGGCACCGGCTCGGCCCGTGGCGCGCGGCCGTGGAGATGCTCGTCGAACTCGTGGCGGAAGCGCTCGAAGATGCTCGTCAGGACGGTTTCCTGCTGGACGCCCAGGTAGCACCGGGCACCGATCGACACGGTGCGGATGCGGCGCTCGACCACCGTCAGGTCGAACGGTGTCGCCGTGTTGGCGGCGATCCGGGCGAGCACGGTGGCGAGCTGGGCGCCGTCGAGCTTGCATGGCGTGCATTGGCCGCACGACTCGACGGCGAGGAACCGGGCGACGCCGGCGGCTACGGCCACCATGTCGGCCCTGTCGTCGAACACGATGAACCCGGCCGCGCCCAACCCAGATCCGATCGCCGCCAGTGCCTCGTGGGCGAGCGCGACGCCGAGCTGGTCGCCCGTGATCACCCGGTTGGCGACACCGCTCAGCACCGCCTTCACCGAGTGGCCCGGGTGCGGCCCGCCGCCGATCGCGCCGATCACCTGGCGGAGTGACGTGCCCGCCCGCATCTCGCCCACGCCGTGGCGCCGGGTGTCGCCGGTGACCGTGCACACCAGCGTGCCCGGCGAGTCGGGGGTGCCGACCGAGCGGAACCAGGCCACCCCGCGGTCGAGAATCCGGGGGACGTTGGCGATCGTCTCGACGTTGTTGACCAGCGTGGGTACACCGCCCAGTCCGGTCCGGTACACCGGGACCACGCGGGGGAACGGGCCGCCGGCGTCGATCGTCTCGATCAGCGCGCTCTCCTCGCCGTAGAGGTACTCGTCGGGGCCCTCGAACACGGTGCATTCCAACGCGGGCGGGATCATCCCGGCCGCCGACATCTCGGCGATCGCCCGGCGCACCAGCGCGACCTCGGTGGTGAACGCGCGCTTGAGGGCGATCACGATCCGGTCGGCCCCGACCGCCCGGGCGGCGATGCACGCCCCCTCCACCACCCGGTACGGGTTGTGGCGGACGATGCTGCGGTCCTTGAAGGTGCCCGGTTCGCCCTCAGCGCCGTTGACGACGACGGCCGCTGCCCCGGCGGCCTCGGCGTTGGCGGCGACGGTCTGCCACTTGCGCCCGGCTGGAAAGCCGGCCCCGCCGCGGCCGCGCAGGCCGGCCGCCAGGATCACTCCGGCGATCTCGGCTGGGGTGATCCGGGTGGCGGCCCCGAGCCCGCGGCCGCCGCCGCACGTCCGGTACTCGTCGAGCGACGTCACGGGGGTCGGGTGGAGCACCCGCTGGCTGCGGCAGGTCACGGGGCCGGCCCGCCTCCGGCCGCCCGCAGGGCAGCGATCGCAGCCCGCCGGTCGGGCGTGCCGAACACCGCCGAGCCGGCCACCAACACGTCGGCCCCAGCGGCGATCGCGGCCCGGGCGGTAGCCGGAGTGATTCCGCCGTCGACCTCGAGATGGATCGGCCGGTCGCCGATCAGGGCCCGCAACTCGGCCAGCTTGGGTTCGACTGCCGGGATGTAGCGCTGCCCGCCGAAGCCGGGATTGACGGTCATGACCAGCACGAGATCACAGCGGTCGAGGACGTGTTGGATGACCGCGACCGGTGTGGCCGGGTTCAGTGCCACCCCGGCCCGAGCGCCGAGTTCGCGGATCGCGCACAGCGTGCGGTCGAGATGCCGACAGGCCTCGGCGTGAACGGTCACGATGTCGGCACCGGCTTCGACGAACGCGGCCAGGTGCGGGTCGGCCGGTTCGATCATGAGGTGGACGTCGATGACACACGCGGTGGCGGCGCGCACTGCGGCCACGATCGGCGGGCCGAACGTGATGTTCGGCACGAACCCGCCGTCCATCACGTCGACGTGGATCCAGTCGGCCCCGGCCCGCTCGACGGCGCCGATCTCGTCGGCGAGCCGCCCGGTGTCAGCCGACAGGATCGACGGGGCGATCACGACGTTGGTTGAGCTTGTCGAAACCATCAGTGCGGACCGGTGGCAACGATCGGCTCAACCACCTGGTGATCGTGGAAGATGCGTGAGGTGAGCAGGTCGGGGGGTTCGATCGTGTTCAGCTCGGTGACCGTCACCGACCCGGCCGCGACGCTGCGGTTGGCCTGCCGTAGGCGCGCCCGGTCGAGCGCGTTGCGCACCGAGCGAGCGTTGGCGAACAGCGGCCGCGCCCGCCGCCGCACCAGGTACTCCTCGAATGTGGCTCGCCCTGCCGGGCTGAACCGGTAGCCCTGATCGGCCAGCATCTGTTCGCCGATCTGCATCAGCTCGCCGGGCGTGTAGTCGGGGAACTCGAGGTGGTGGGTGACCCGCGAACGGAATCCCGGGTTGGAGGCGAAGAACCGGTCCATCCGGTCGCCGTACCCGGCGAGGATCACCACCAGGTCGTCGCGGCGATCCTCCATCACCTGGAGCAGGATCTCGATCGCCTCCTGCCCGTAATCGCGCTCGTTCTCGGGCCGGTGCAGGAAGTACGCCTCGTCGACGAACAGCACCCCTCCCATCGCCCGCTTGAGCACGTCCTTGGTCTTCGGGGCGGTGTGGCCGATGTACTCACCCACCAGGTCGTCGCGGGTGACGCACACCAGCCGGTCGGTGCGCAGGTACCCGAGCCGATGGAGGATGCCCGCCATCCGCAGTGCCACCGTGGTCTTGCCGGTGCCGGGGTTGCCGGTGAAGCTCATGTGCAGGGTGGGTGGCTCGGCGGCGAGGCCGAGGCGGCGGCGCACGCGGTCGACCAGCAGCAGGGACGCGATCTCGGCGACCCGCGTCTTCACCGGGGCCAGGCCGACCAACTCGCGGTCGAGTTCGGCGAGCAGCTCGTCGACACCCGATTCGGCGCGTTCGGCGGCGAGGTCGACCCGCTGCTCGGGATCGCCGTGTGCCGCGGGGCCACCCGGGCCGGCGTGCGTGGCCGTGTCGATCATCGGTAGCGGTCGCCGGCGGGGCGGTCGGTGGCGTAGGCGTGGGCCGCGTAGCCGACCGAGCGCCCGGCTCGGTACGACCGGTCGAGGCGGAAGCCGGGCTCGGTGTCGGGGCGCTGCACGATGAAGGACGTGCGCAAGCTCTCCCACCCCTTGGTGGCGTCGAACGCACAGATCCGGATGTAGTCGTGGGGGTAGGCCCGCCGGCACTCGTCGAGCGACGCCATCACGGCGCCGATCGTCGTCGTGGTGCCGGTGTCGTCGAAGTGCGGCAGGCCCCACATCTCCCAGTAGGTGTTGCGCGGGTGCGGGTCGTCGGTGTGCTCGACGCTGAGCGCCCAGCCGTGTTCGGTGCAGTACCGCAGCTGCGCCTCGATCTGGGTGTCGGTGAGGTCGGGGAGGAACGAGAACGTGCCCTGGGTGAGTCGCATCGTGGGGCTCCTGTCAGCTCAGCGTGGGGGTGGGCGTGTAGTCGGGTGTGTCGGTCGAGGCGTAGTCGAACGTGACGTCGCCCCAGGTCTCAAGCGCCCGGGCCAGCGGAGCACAGTGGGCTGCCGCCGCGCGCAGGATCTGGGGGCCCTCGGTGAGGTAGTCGCGGCCTTCGTTGCGGGCGAGGATCATCGCCTCGAGAGCGACCCGGTTGGCGGTCGCCCCGGCGGCGATCCCGTCCGGGTGGCCGATCGTGCCGCCCCCGAACTGGAGCACGACGTCCTCACCGAGGTGGTGCAGCAGTTGGTGCATCTGGCCGGCGTGGATGCCGCCCGAGGCGACTGGCATCACCTTGTTGAGCCCGGCCCACGGCTGGTCGAAGAACAGCCCGTGATCGAGCCGGGCCTCGGTGTGCTCGTCGCGCAGTGTGGCGTAGATGCCGGCGACGGTGGCTGGGTCGCCCTCGAGCTTGCCGACCACGGTGCCGGCGTGGATGTGGTCGACGCCGGCCATCCGCATCCACTTGGCGATCACCCGGAAGCTGACACCGTGGTCCTTCTGGCGGGTGTACGTGGAGTGCCCGGCGCGGTGGAGGTGCAGGATCATGTCGTTGCGGCGGGCCCAGGCCGACATCGACTGGATCGCCGTGTAGCCGATCACGAGGTCGATCATCACCACGACCGAGCCGAGTTGCTTGGCGAACTCGGCCCGCTCGTACATCTCTTCCATGGTCGCCGCGGTGATGTTGAGGTAGGTGCCCTTCACCTCGCCGGTCGCGGCCTCGGCCCGGTTGACCGCCTCCATGCAGTACAGGAAGCGGTCGCGCCAGTGCATGAACGCCTGGGAGTTGATGTTCTCGTCGTCCTTGGTGAAGTCGAGCCCTCCCCGGAGGGCTTCGTAGACCACCCGGCCGTAGTTGCGCCCCGACAGGCCGAGCTTGGGCTTGACGGTGGCGCCGAGCAGCGGGCGGCCGAACTTGTCGAGCCGCTCGCGCTCGACGACCACCCCGGTCGGGGGGCCCGAGAACGTCATCAGGTAGGCGATCGGGATGCGCATGTCCTCCAGCCGCAGGGCCCGCAGTGGCTTGAAGCCGAACACGTTGCCGATGATCGACGCCGTCAGGTTGGCGATCGAGCCGCCCTCGAACAGGTCGAGGTCGTAGGCGATCCAGGCGAACCACTGGTCGCCGCGGCCGGGCACCGGCTCCACGCGGTAGGCCTTGGCGCGGTACTCCTCGCAGGCGGTCAGGCGGTCGGTCCACACGACCGTCCACGTCGCGGTCGACGACTCGCCGGCCACCGCGGCGGCCGCCTCGACGGCGTCGACCCCGTCCTGCGGGGTGATCCGGAACAGGGCGATCAGGTCGGTGTCGACGGGCTCGTAGTCGGGCTGCCAGTAGCCCATCTGGGCGTACGGCATCACGCCGGCCCGGTAGCGGTCGGCCGGTTGGGTGGTGGCGGTTGCAGTGCTCACGGTGCTCTCTCCTGGGGGGTCAGACGATCTTGGGGTCGAGGTCGCCGCGGCGGTAGCGGGCGGCCATCTCGTCGAGGGTGTGGATGCGCCCGATCCGCGAGGCCTGGCCGGCGGCCCCGAAGTCGTGGTAGCGGCGGCGGCACAACTCGGTCATCGCCGTCATCGACGCCTTGAGGAACCGGCGCGGGTCGAACTCGGCGGGGTGCTGGCGGGCGACCTTGCGGAACTGGCCGACGATCGCCAGGCGCGTGTCGGTGTCGATGTTGACCTTGCGCACGCCGTGGCGGATGCCTTCCTGAACCTGCTCGACGGGTACGCCGTAGGTCTGCGGCAGCTCGCCGCCGTACTCGTTGAACACGTCCTGGAGGTCTTGTGGCACCGAGCTCGAGCCGTGCATCACGAGGTGCGTGTCGGGCAGCCGCCGATGGATCTCGCGTACGACGTCCATCGCCAGGATGTCGCCGTCGGGCTTGCGGCTGAACTTGTACGCACCGTGCGACGTGCCGATCGCGATCGCCAGCGCGTCGACGCCCGTCTGGGCGACGAAGTCGGCTGCCTGCTCGGGGTCGGTGAGGAGTTGGCTGCGGTCGAGTACCCCGTCGGCGCCGTGACCGTCTTCGGCCTCTCCCATGCCGGTCTCGAGCGAGCCCAGGCACCCGAGCTCGCCCTCCACCGACACGCCCACGCCGTGGGCGACCTCGGTGACCCGCCGCGTGATGCCGACGTTGTAGGCGTAGTCGGCGGGTGTCCGGGCGTCGGCCAGCAGGCTGCCGTCCATCATCACCGACGTGTACCCCCACCGGATCGCCCCGACGCAGGTGGCCTCGTCGTTGCCGTGGTCCTGGTGCACGCACACGGGCAGGTGCGGGTAGCGCGCCTCGGCGCCCTCGATCACCTTGGCGAGCATCGCGTCACCGGCGTACGAGCGGGCGCCGCGGCTGGCCTGGAGGATCACCGGCGCGTCGGCCGCGTCGGCGGCGGCCATGATCGCCAGCACCTGCTCCATGTTGTTGACGTTGAAGGCGGGCATGCCGTAGCCGTGCTCGGCGGCATGGTCGAGTAG
Organism: Ilumatobacter sp.; assembly: GCA_035556435.1. Taxonomy (GTDB): domain Bacteria; phylum Actinomycetota; class Acidimicrobiia; order Acidimicrobiales; family Ilumatobacteraceae; genus Ilumatobacter. Next base: position 218,795 of record DATMEY010000039.1, read on the forward strand.
CTGGCGCAGGGTGATCCGGGCCATCTCAGGCTCCCCTCTGGCTGGTGGCGGCGGTGGTGGTCGTGGTGGCGATCGCGTCGAGCGCGGCCGCGCGGATCGCGGCGGGGGTGATCCCGAAGTGCTCGTACAGGTCGGCGGCCGGCGCCGACCGGCCGAACCCAGGCATGCCGACGAAGCGGTCGCCGGGTCGCAACACGGCTCCCCATGCCTGGCCGGTGGCGGCTTCGACGGCGACCCGCGGGGCCGCGCCGGCCAGCTCGTCGAACCAGCCGGGCGGCTGTGCCGCGAGCAGCTCCAGGCACGGCACCGAGATCACCGTGGCGCGCACGCCGTCGGCCTCGAGCAGGTCGGCGGCCGCCAGGGCGACGGCGACCTCGCTGCCGCTGCCCAGCAGCGTGACGTCGGCGCCGGCCGCGGCACGCACCGCGTAGGCACCGCGCCCGATGGTCGGGCCGTCGGCGGCGTCGCGGTCGTGGGGGAGTGGCGGCAGGGGCTGGCGCGATAGCACCAGTGCCACCGGCCGGTCGGTCTGCGCCAGGGCCACCTGCCACGCCTCGACGGTCTCGACCGCGTCGGCCGGCCGGACCACGAGCAGGTTGGGGATCGCCCGCAGGGCGTCGAGGTGTTCGACCGGCTGGTGTGTGGGGCCGTCCTCGCCGAGCCCGATCGAGTCGTGGGTGAGCACGTGCACGACGGGCAGTCCCATCAGCGCCGCCAGCCGGATCGCCGGTCGGCTGTAGTCGCTGAACACCAGGAACGTGCCGCCGTAGGCGACGAACCCGCCGTGCAAGGCAAGCCCGTTGAGCGCCGCCGCCATGGCGTGCTCGCGGACGCCGTAGTGCACGTAGTCGCCGGTGCGGTCGCCGGCCGTGAACGCCCGGTGCGCGGCGACCAGGGTGCCGTTCGAACCGCTCAGGTCGGCCGAGCCGCCGATCAGCGCGGGCATCGCCGGCACCAACACGTCCAGGGTGCGCTGGCTGCTGACACGGCTCGCTCGGGGTGCCGTGTCGGACCGGGCCGCCCGGTGGGCCTCGGCGAGGGCGTCGTGGGCGGCGCCGTCGACCGGCGCGGCGAGGCGGTCCGCCAGCCCGGTTCCTGCGCTGCGCTGCTCCCACGCGGCACGCTCGGCGCGTCCGCGGCGGCCGGCCGCGCGCCAGGCGTCGAGCAGTTCGGTGGGCACCTCGAACGGGGGGCACGGCCAGCCCAGAGCGGCGGCCATCGCCGCCCGTTCCTCGGCACCGAGTGGGGCGCCGTGGACGTGGTGGCTGCCGGCCTTGGTGGGGGCGCCGCGTCCGATCGTGGTCCGGCAGGCGATCAGCGATGGCCGCCCGGCGTTGCGGGCGGCGGTGAGCGCGGCGCCGACCGCGGCGTGATCGTGGCCGTCAACCCGCTCGGTCGCCCACCCGCTGGCGGCGAACCGGGCGAGCTGGTCGTCGCTGGTCGACAGTGCTGTGGTGCCGTCGATCGAGATCTGGTTGTCGTCCCACAGCACGGTCAGCCGGTCGAGTCGGAGGTGCCCAGCGAGGCTGATCGCTTCCTGGCTGACGCCCTCCATCAGGCAGCCGTCGCCGGCCAGCACGTACGTCTGATGGTCGCACAGCTCGGTGCCGTAGGTGGCCCGCAGGTTGGCCTCGCCGATCGCCATCCCGACCGCTGTGGCGAGGCCCTGGCCGAGCGGGCCGGTCGTGGTCTCGACCCCCGGGAAGTGGCCGTGCTCGGGGTGCCCGGCGGCCGGGCTGCCGAGCTGGCGGAACCGCCGCAGGTGGTCGAGCTCGACGCCGGCGTACCCGCACAACCAGGCGAGCGCGTACAAGAGGGCCGAGCCGTGCCCGGCCGACAGCACGAACCGGTCGCGGTCGAACCACTCGGGGTCGGCGGCGTCGAAGCGCAGGTGCTCGGTGAACAGCACCGTCGCCACGTCGGCCATCCCCAGCGGCAGGCCCGGGTGCCCCGAGCCGGCGGCCTCGACCATGTCGGCAGCCAGGAACCGCACCGCCGTGGCGAGCTGTTCGGGAGTGGCGGCGCTCACGCCGTCGCCCTCCGGCGCTGGTCGATCAGGCGGTGGATCATCGGCGTGAGGATCAGCTGCATCGCCAAGTCGAGCTTGCCGCCGGGGACCACGACCGAGTTGGCCCGCGACATCCAGCTCCCGTCGATCATCGACATGAGGTACGGAAAGTCGATCCCGCGCGGGTCGCGGAACCGGATCACGACCACCGACTCGTCGGGTGACGGGATGTAGCGGGCGATGAACGGGTTCGACGTATCGACCGTGGGTACGCGCTGGAAGTTGACGTCGGTGAGCGTGAACTGGGGGCAGATGTGATGCACGTAGTCGGGCATCCGGCGCAGGATCGTCTCGGTCACCGCCTCGGCCGAGTAGCCCCGGGTCGACCGGTCGCGGTGGATCTTCTGAATCCACTCCAGGTTGACCACCGGGACGACGCCGATCTTCAGGTCGGCATGGCTGGCGACGTCGACGCCGTTGGCGGCGTACGCGCCGTGGAGGCCCTCGTAGAACAACAGGTCGGACCCGTCGGCGAACTCGGCCCACTCGGTGAACGTGCCCGGCGGCGTGCCGAACTCGGCGGCCTCGTGGTCGTCGTGCACGTAGTGGCGCGTGCGGCCCGTGCCGTCGGCGCCGTACGACCGGAAGACGTCCGCCAGTTCGGCCAGCAGGTTGGCCTCGGGGCCGAAGTGGCTGAACGTGTGGTCGCCGGCCGCTTCGTGCTCGCGGAGCGCGGCGGCCATCCCGACCCGGTCGTAGCGGTGGAAGGCGTCGCCTTCGATGCTCGCGAACTGCACGCCCTCGCGGCGGAAGATCTGCTCGAACGTGTGCTTGACGGTGGTGGTCCCGGCGCCGGACGAACCGGTGACGGAGATGATCGGGTGCTTGGCAGACAACGCGCTCAGCTCCGGAACAGCCCGCGCCGGGCGAACAGGGGCGACCGGTCGCCCTCGAACAGCGACGGACCGTCGCCAGTGAGCACGGTCTTGCAGTAGGCGGCGACCCGGGTGACCTTGTCGGCCGACCCGAACACCAGCGGCGTGCGCTGGTGCAGGTGGGTGACCGTGCGGTCGAGCACCCGGGTCAGGCCGTCGGTGGCCGCCCCGCCGGCCTGCTCGACGAGCATCGCGATCGGGAACGCCTCGTACAGCAGGCGCAGGCGGCCCTCCCGGTATCCGACCCGGTCGTCGGCGGGGCACATGAAGATCCCACCGCGGGTGAGGATGCGGTACGCCTCGGCGACCACCGCCGCCATCCAACGCATGTTGTAATCGGCCCGGCGCGGGCCGTCGGTCCCCGCCACGAGGTCGTCGACGTAGGCCCGCAGGCCCGGCTCCCAATGGCGTCGGTTCGAGGCGTTGATCGCGTACTCGGGCGTGCCGCGCGGAATGGTCATGGCGGTCTCGGCCAGCAGCCACTCGCCGGTGCGCCGGTCGAGCACGAAGCGGTGCGTACCGGCTCCCACCGTCAGCGCCATGGTGGTGGCCGGCCCGTAGACGACGATCCCGGCGGCGAGTTGGGCGCTCCCCGCGGTGCGGAACGGATCGGCACCAGCGGGAAGCAGCGAGAAGATCGTGCCGACCACCGCGTTGGTGGCCAGGTTGGCCGAGCCGTCGAGCGGGTCGATCGCCACGGCGACGGTGCCGGCTGGGTCGAGCAGGGCCGGCTCGGGGTGTTCCTCGGAGGCCACCGAGTGGACCGGGCTGCCGGCCAGGCAGGCGGTGAACAGGTCGTCGGCGATCAGGTCGAGCCGGGTCTGGCGGTCGCCGCCGCCCTTGTCGGCCTGCTCGACCGCGAGCGCCGGGTCGCCGACCGCGATCAGCTCGGCCAGTTCGGCGCAGCCACCGGCCAGCCGGGCCAGCACGTCGCCTGCCGCACCGTCGCCGGCTTCGAGGTGGGTCGCCAGGGTGGGCCGCATGAGACGCCATCCTGGGTGCCCCGCTGGCGAAAGTAAAGATAAATGATCTTCGCGGGATCGAAATGAATCATTTGCTCAGTGCTACGATCGTCGAGGTGCGCGATGCCTCGTTGAAGCAGCTTCGGTCGCTGGTCGCGGTGGCCCGATACGGCACGATCGCGGCTGCGGCCCAGCAGCTCCACGTCACCGCCCCGGCCGTCGGCCAGCAACTCAAGCTGCTCGAACGCGCGGCGGGCATGCCGTTGCTCGAACGCACGCCGGACGGGTTCCGCCCCACCGACGCGGGGCGCGAGCTGATCGCCACGGCCGACCGGATCGACGCCGAGTTGGAGAGCTGCCGGATGACGCTCGACCTGCTCCAGTCCGGAAAGCTCGGGTCGGTCACGCTCGGGGCGGTGTCGACGGCCAAGTACTTCGCGCCGCGGCTGCTGGCCGCGTTCTGGGACAGCCACCCCGATGTCGAGGTCAAGCTCGTGATCGGTAACCGCTCCGAGATCGTCGAGGCGATCGCCACCCACGCCGTCGACATCACCGTGATGGGCCGGCCCCCGGACGAGTTGGCGCTCGAGACCGAGGTGATCGGCGAGCATCCGCACGTCGTGATCGCCGTCCCCGGCCATCGCATGGCCGGCCGGCGGGTGACCCGCGCGGCACTCGCCGACGAGACGTTCCTGGTGCGCGAGCCGGGGTCGGGCACGCGCCAACTCACCGAGCGACTGTTCGTCGGGGCCGGCATCCAGCCCCCGCTCGGCATGGAGATCGGCAGCAACGAGACGATCAAGCAGGCCGTGATCGCCGGGCTCGGCGTGGCCGTGATCTCGGCCCACACCGTCGCCGCCGAGCTCGCCGACGGCCGCCTGATCGCGCTCGACGTCGACGGCTTCCCGATGTTGCGACGCTGGTACGCGGTTCGCCGCGCGGCGGGTCACCTGCTGCCGGCCGGCGCAGCCCTGTGGGCGTTTCTCGCCGAGCACACCCGCGACCATCTCCCGGGGGCGTTCCTCGCCGAGCACACCCGCGACCATCTCCCGGGGGCGTGACCGTCGGCAGACGCCGCGACCGCGAGCGCCGAGCACCGCTGGTGCCGGCGGTAGGCCGATCTCGTCGACGTCGAGGTGTTCGCACTCACCGGCTCGGCGATCGCCGCCCAGCGGGCGCGCTCAGCAGATGCGGGGTAGGGCCTCGCCGAGCGGGACGTCGATCACACGGGTGGCCCCGTAGGGGGTCCGGGCCACCACGATGCCCGCGTGCTCGTCGACGACCCGGCCGATCACCGTCGCCCGGCGGCCGTGCTGGTGGGCCTGCATCGCCTCCAGCACGGCGTCGGCCGCGGCGGCCGGCACGAACGCCACCAACTTGCCCTCGTTGGCGATGTCGAGTGGGTCGAGCCCGAGGAACGAGCAGGCCCCGCGCACGGCGTCGGGCACGGGTAGCGCCGACTCGGCGATCTCGATGCCGGCCTTGGCCGCACGGGCGATCTCGGTCAGCGTGGCGGCCACACCACCCCGGGTGGGGTCGCGTAGCGTGTGGACCGTCTCGGCCGGATCGTTGCCGGCGGCGAGCATCGCCTGTACCAGGCCGTGCAGGGGTGCCGAGTCGGTCTCGATCGCGGTGCCGAACTCGAGTCCCTCGCGCACCGACAGCACGGCGATCCCGTGCACGCCGATGTCGCCGCTGACGATCACCACGTCGCCCGGGGCGGCCCTGCCGGGGGCGACGCGCACGCCGTCGGGGATCAGCCCGAACCCGGCGGTGGTCACGTAGAGGCCGTCGGCCTTGCCGGACTCGACGACCTTGGTGTCGCCGGTGGCGATCGGCACGCCGGCCAGCCGGGCCGCCGAGCCCATCTCCTCGGCGACCCGGCCGAGCACACCGAGCTCGAGGCCCTCTTCGAGCACGAACCCGGCACTCAGCGCCACGGGCACGGCACCGCTCATGGCGACGTCGTTGATTGTCCCGTTCACCGCCAGGTCGCCGATCGACCCGCCCGGGAAGAACAGTGGGCGCACCACGTACGTGTCGGTCGAGAACGCCAGCCGCGGCGCCCCGCCGGGCAGCTCGAACACGGCCGAGTCGCCCAGTTCGCCGAGCGGGCTCGGCAGGTCGGTGCGGAACGCCGGCAGGAACAGGTGCTCGACCAGCTCCTGGGTGAGCTTGCCGCCACCACCGTGGCCGAGCACGATCCGGGTGTGGTCGCGCAGTGGCAGCGGGCACGACCAACCCGCGAGATCGACCGACACGTTCACGAGATCCCGATCTGGACGGTGCCGGGCGGGGGGACGCACGGTGTCGCGGTGTCGGCCATGTTCACGAGATCCCGACCGGGACTGGCTCGGGGCCGAGCCGGCGGTACTGGAAGTACGCCGCGCAGGCGCCCTCGTTCGACACCATCGTCGCCCCGAGCGGCGTGCGCGGCGTGCACTCCACGCCGAACGCGGCGCACTCATGGGGCTTGATCAACCCCTGGAGCACCTCGCCGCTGCGGCACAGCGCCGACTCGGCGGCGTCGACCCGTTCCACCCCGAAGCGGGCCTCGGCGTCGAACGCCCGGTACTCGTCGGACAGGCGCCACCCGCTGGACGGGATCTCGCCGATCCCGCGCCAGTGCCGGTCGCACGTCTCGAACACGTCGGTGAGCAGTTGCTGGGCGGACAGGTTGCCGGCGTCGCTCACCACCCGGGGGTAGGCGTTCTCCAGCTCGGCGCGGCCCTCCTCGAGTTGCACCACCGTGCGGCGGATGCCGTCGAGCACGTCGAGCGGTTCGAACCCGGTGACGACGATCGGCACGCGGTACGCGTCGACCAGCGGGCCGTACTGGTGGGTGCCCATCACCGAGCACACGTGACCGGCGGCGAGGAACCCGTCGACGCGCGACGTCGGGGACGTCACGATCGCCTCGATCGCCGGCGGCACGAGCACGTGGCTGACGAGCACCGAGAAGTTGGTGAGGCCGCGCTGGGCCGCCAGGAACACGGCCATCGCGTTCGCCGGAGCGGTGGTCTCGAACCCGATCGCGAAGAACACGACCTGCCGATCGGGGTGTTCGACGGCCAGGTTCACGGCGTCGAGCGGCGAGTACACGACGCGCACGTCGCCACCCTCGCTGCGGATGCGGAACAGGTCGTCGCGGCTGCCGGGCACGCGGAGCATGTCACCGAACGAGCAGAAGATCACGCCGGGGAGCGCGGCGATCGCCAGCGCCTTGTCGATGATGCCGATCGGCGTGACGCACACCGGGCAGCCCGGCCCGTGGATCAGCTCGATCGTGCCGGGGAGCAGCTGGTCGATGCCGCTGCGGATGATCGAGTGGGTTTGGCCCCCGCACACCTCCATGATCGCCCACGGTCGGCCCCGGTCGGACGTCGTGACCCGGGCGATCTCGTCGAACAACCCCGCCGCGATGTCGGGATCGCGGAACTCGTCCAAGAACTTCACGGCGTACCTCCGGTGACTCCCAGCTCGTCGTCGAGCACGCCGAGCTCTTGCATCATCTGCAGCGTGCGCACCGCCTCGTCCTCGTCGACCTTGGCGATCGCGAAGCCGACGTGCACGATCGCGTAGTCGCCGACCTCGACGTCGGGGAGGAATGCCAGGCAGATCTCCTTGCGGACACCGTCGAAGTCGATCGTGGCCATCTTGGTGCCGGCCTCGTCGCGCACGTCGACGATCCGGCCCGGTACGGCGAGGCACATGTCAGGACGCTCCTAGCTGGGATGGGTAGGGCGAGTGCGCGGCGACGAACGCCTGGCCGAGCGCCAGGCCACCGTCGTTCGGGGGCACCAATCGGTGGGTGAGCACGGTCGACCTGGGCGCCCGGGCGGCGAAGCCGGCAAGGCACAGCTCGACGAGAAGGCCGTTCTGGAACACCCCGCCGCTGAGCACCACGGTGTCGAGGCCGCGGTCGGCTGCCACGGCGGTGGCGTGTTCGACGGTCGCCTCGGCGACGGCGACGTGCACTGCGTACGCGAGGTCGCCCGGGTCGGCGCCGGCCAGCAGGTCAGCGGTGGCGGCGCGCCAGACGGGCCCGGGGTCGAGCACCCCCGCCCTCGTCGCCAACCGGTAGCCGCGGTCGGTTCGGCTGCTCGCGAGCGCGGCGTGCTCGAGGTCGATCGCCGCCTGTGCCTCGAAGCTGATCGTGTGGCGGAGCCCCAGCAACGAGGCGAACGCGTCGAACAGGCGACCCATACTCGTCGTGGCGGCGCAGGCGACCCCCCGGTCGAGCTGGACGGCGAGCACGCGCCGCTCGGTTTCGGTGAGCGCGGCCACGCACGGCAGACGGTCGTCCCAGGCGAGGCCGGTCGCCCGCAGGTGTGCCAGGGCCACGCGGGCCGGGTGGCGCACGGCCGCGTCACCGCCCGGCAGCGGTACCGGGGCGAGGTGAGCGACCCGCTCGAAGCCGGTGGCGTCGGCGACGAGCAGCTCGCCGCCCCAGATCGTGCCGTCGGTGCCGTAGCCGGTGCCGTCGAACGCCACGCCGACCACCGCCCGGTACGGGTCGAGGCCGTGCTCGGCCATCACCGCGGCGACGTGGGCGTGATGGTGCTGCACGCCGAGCGCCCGGTCGCGGTGGTGCTCGCGGGCCCACGCCGTGGTGCGGTAGCCGGGGTGCAGGTCGTGGGCGACCAGCTCGGGCTCGACCGCGTACATCTGCCGGAACCGGGCCTCGATCGACTCGAACGCGCGCAACGTGTCGAGGTTCTCCATGTCGCCGACGTGCTGGCTCACCCAGGCGTGCGCGCCGTCGCTGACACAGCACGTGTTCTTGAGCTCGCCACCGACCGCCAGCACGGGCCGGCGGGCGCCGGGGAAGGCGACCGGGACCGGGGCGTACCCGCGCGCACGGCGGATCGGCAGGAGGTGCCCGGCGGCGATGCGAACCACCGAGTCGTCACAGGGCACGTGGATCTCGCGGTCGTGCGTGAGCAACGCGTCGGCCAGCCCGGCCAGGCGCCGGTGGGCCTCGTCGTCGCGGTAGGCAAGCGGCGCGCCGGCCAGGTTGCCGCTGGTCATCACGAGCGGGCCGAGCGGCGCACCGTCGGCGCCAGCGAACAGCAGGTGGTGGACCGGCGTGTACGGCAGCAGCACGCCGACCAGTGGGTTGCCGGGGGCGACCAGTGAGCTGAGCGACGTACCGGGTCGGGCGCGCAGCAAGACGATCGGGCGGGCCGGGCTGGTGAGCAGGTCGGCCTCGTCGTCGGAGACGTGGGCCAGCGCGCGGGCGGTCGCCAGGTCGGGGACCAGTACCGCCAACGGCTTGTCGGGGCGGTGCTTGCGCTGGCGCAGCCGAGCGACCGCAGCGTCCGACGTCGCCAGACATGCCAGGTGGTAGCCCCCGAGCCCCTTGACGGCCACGATCTGCCCGGCTGCCAGCGCGGCCCGGGCCGCGGCGATCGGGTCGCCGGTGGTTTCGACAGGCTCAACCACCTCGGTTGGCACGGTGCTCGGTGGTCTGGAGACGCGCGACCATGTGAGGCGGGGGCCGCAGGCGTGGCAGCCGATCGGCTGGGCGTGGTAGCGGCGGTTGGCCGGGTCGGCGTACTCGGCCGCGCACGCGGGGCACATCGCGAAGGTCGCCATCGTGGTGGCGGGCCGGTCGTACGGCAGGTCGCGGATGATCGTGAACCGCGGCCCGCAGTTGGTGCACGTGATGAACGGGTGCAGGTAGCGGCGGTCGGCCGGGTCGAACAGTTCGGCCAGGCACTCGTCGCACACCACCGTGTCGGGCGGCACGAGCGTGCGCGCCCCGACCGCGTCCGTGCTGGCGACGATCCGGAAGCCGGGCTGGGGCATCGCCGTGCACTCGGAACGCGCGACGTGCTCGACGCGCGCCAGCGGGGGAGCGTCGGCGATCAACCGGTGGGCGAACTCGGCGAGTGCTGCGGGTGGGCCGGCGACCTCGACGAACACCTGGGTGGCGTCGTTGCCGACGTGCCCCGACAGGCCCAGCTCGGTCGCCAGCCGGTACACGAACGGCCGGAACCCGACCCCCTGCACGATGCCCGTCACGGTGACCCGTTCGGCCACCAGCACGTCGTTCATGTGGCCCACTCCCAGATCATCACCCGGTTGTTGCCGGAGTCGGCGACGGCGAGGCGGTTGCCGTGCAGCGCCAGGCCGTACGGCCAGCACAGCGTGTCGCGGCCGACCAGGTCCCACCGGTTCTCGCCGACTGCGGCGAAGTCGAACTGTCCGAGCACCCCGTCGGCGGGCGTGTTCGACCCGGCCGGCAACGTGGCCCACCACAGCACCCGGTTGTTGGCCGTGTCGGCCACCGCCATCGCCGGGCTCGATCGGTGATGGAGCTGGTCGACATCACCGGCGACATCCGTGGCGTGACGCCCGGTGGGTTCGACAGGCTCAACCACCTGGGTCGTGACGACGCTGTACGGGAAGCGGAGCGTGCTCGCCGACTGGGGGGCGTAGGGCAGTTCCTGGGCGGTCTCGAAGTCGGGTTGGCCGAACACGCGCGGGGGGTCGAAGCCGAGCAGGCGGTGGTTGCCGGCGTCGGCGACCAGCACACCGTCGGTGAGCGCGGCGATCGCGTGCGGCCAGCGGAACGTGCCGGCACCGATGCCACCACCGTTCTCGTCGCGGGAGTAGGCGTCCGGCTGGCCGAGGATCAGCTCGGGTCGGTCGCCCGGCTCGGGCATCCCGGCGAAGCGCAGCACGCGGCGGTTGCCGGTGTCGGCCACCCACAGGTCGCCGTCGATCAGGGCCACCCCGAACGGCCAGTAGAACGTGTCGGGCCCGGCCCCACCACCCCGGTTGGGTTCGACCGAGGAAGCGTCGGGTTGCCCGATCACGACGTCGGGCGCGGTGTCGCTCACCGTGGGCACCGAACTCCAGATCAGCAGCCGGTGGTTCCACGCATCGGCGACCACGAGACGTCCGTCGGGCGTGACGAGCAGCCCGGTCACGAGGTGCATCCCGCGTTCGGGGCCGCGCCCGGCGGCCTGCGGGCCCTCCGACGTGACGTCGGGTTGTCCGAGGACGACGTCGGCCTCGGCGTGGTCGGCCAGGGCCGCCGGGTCGTTCCAGATCAGCACCCGATGGTTGCCGCTGTCGGCGACGATGAGGTGGCGATCGTCGAGCCACACGCCGCGCGGCCCGTACAGGTAGGCCGCGGTCGGTGTCGCCGCCGGCAGCGTGAGGCCGCCTGGCGCGGGCGCCCCGATCCACACCGCCGGCCGGGCGCCGCCGCGCAGGTCGGGGCCGTCGGGGTCGGCGACCGGCAGGCTCCACCCGGTCGAGACCCGCGCGTTGACCGTGCCGACGATCGGGTCGCGCGCGGCCACCGTGACCGTGGGGGGCGTCACGGAATGCGCACCCACACGTAGTCGTCCTCGGCCTTGACCGGGAAGGTCTCGAGCTGCGCGCCGGGGGCCGACAGGCACTCGCCGGTGGTGGCGTCGAACCGGAACCCGTGCCAGGGGCACGTCAGCGTGCCGGCATCGATCGTCGCCCGGTCGAGTGGCATCCCCTGGTGGGCGCACTCGTTGCGGAACGCCGTCATGGCGCCGGCCGAGTTGACGAACACGACGCTGAGGGTGCCGGCCACAGCGCTGGTGAGCTCGACGCCGGCGAGCGTGCCCGGGGGCACGTCGCCGAGGGCGGGGCCACGGTGCCAGCCGTTGCTCGGGCGGTGACGGACCTTGATCTCGGAGATCGGGATGAACGTGGTCGCGGCCTGGCTCGGCGCTGGTTCGGTGGCCGGCACGGGCGGCGCCTTGATGACCCCGTGCAGGGCGAGGACCGCGCGTACGTGTGGGTCGTCGACCAGCTCGAACAGCAACTCCTTGCCGCGGGGGTCGTCGCGAAGACGTCGTACGAAGGCCACCAACGCCGGCTTGTGGAACGTCTCGACGGCGGCGATCGCCTCGTCGGCGAGCGCCCGGTCGCCCGGGTCGAGCCGCGCCAGTTCGGCCCGCGCCTCGTCGACGCGACGCGCCAGCGCTTCGAAGTCGTCGGTGGCGCCGGCCACCGGGGTCAGTGGTGAACGCGCGGTGGTAACGACCGACTCGACCACCTCGGTGTCGGTCGTCGCGGTGTCAGCCATCGGCGGCGTCCTGGCGGATCACGGACTCTTGCTTGGCGATCTCGTCGAGCACCCCGCGGACGCTGCGCACCGCCTCGTGCTCCTCGAACTCCTCGAAGATCGAGCGGGCCTCGAACAGGCGCGCTTTGGCGTCGTCGAACAGGCCGAGGTGGGCGAGTGCGTTGCCCTGGTTGGCCAGCACCCGGGCCCGGCCCTGCGGGTCGGTGTGGCGGTCGCGGTGCTGGAGCACGTCCTCGTACAGGTCGACCGCCTCGGCGATGTTGTCGGCCTGATGCTTCGACGGCATGTACACGAGCGCGTTGGCGAGGTTGAGTTGGGTGCTCGACCAGCGGTCGAGGTGGGTCAGCGGCGAGAAGATCTTGAGGGCCTCGCGCATTGCCTGCACGGCCACCCCGATCCGCAGTTGATCGCTGGCTTCCGTCATCGGCATCGAGATGTAGGCGAGGCCGAGGTTGGCGTTGGCGATCGCGAACGTCTCCGGTGCCGACTCGGCGGTGACCAGGGCCAGCGCCTGGTGGTAGTGGTCGATCGCGGCCTTCATCAGGTGTGGCGCGCTCTCGCGCATCTCCTGGTACATCGCCCCGGTGGCGACGTGGAGTTCGGCGCGCGACTGGAGCAGGTCGGTGCCCTCGAGCAGGTCGAGCGAGGCCTGAAACGTGACCGCGGCGCGCTGCTCGCCGCCTTCCTCCAGTTGGGTGTGGGCCATCTGGCCCATCAGCTGGCCGGCCAGCGGCTTGGACACCTTGTTCGCCGCCTGGGCCGCGGCCTCGAGGTGGTCGACGGCGTCGCCGGGCCGGCGCTCTTCGAGGGCTTGCGTGGCGTGGGCCGCGTGGAGCATCGCCGCGAACTCCTCGCCGACTGTGGCCTGCACCGCGTCGGTGAAGAACGGCGGGTTGGCCGACAAGCCGGTGACGAACGCGAGCGTCTCGACGTAGGTGGACAACACCGGGTCGCCGGCCGCGGCCCAGCGGGCGGCGTCGAGCCGGGCCGGCGTGGGGTCGACGACGAGGTAGTTGGTGGCCAGGACAGCGCTGTCGGCGTGGGCAGGGTTGCCGGCGAGGAGCAGGTCGAGGCCGGCCTTGGCGGCGTCGGGGTCGCCGTCGAGGGCCGCCTGGTACCAGGCCAGTTCGGCCGGCCACCGCTCGGGCAGCCGGCCCGCGACGAGCGACTCGCGCACGGCCTCGTTGGCGGCGCCGGCGGGGATCAGTAGGTAACCGGCCGGCAGGGGGAACACACCGATCGGCTGTGGCCGGGGGAGGGTCGTGTCGGCCCGATCGGCTGGGGCGGTATGGGTGTCGGTCATGGTTGCCTCCAGTTGCGTTTGCCGGACGAACCAACCAGGTGGTTGAGCCGATCGTTACCCCCGGCCCTGTGGCCGACGCAAGGTGGAGACGACTGGCGCAGCCACCTTGGTAGGTCAGTCGGTGCGGGGGCCGGGGATGTCGCGCTCGGCAGTACGTTTGACCCACGATGCGGCGATCTCGGCATGCTGCCGGGTGAAGTAGCTGCCGAGCCGACGGTGGACCACCCCGTCGTCGAAGCACACGTCGATCTCGACGAACCATTGGCCGTGCTCGCAGACCACGCTGGTTTCGACACCCCACGCCTCGCCCACGTTGGGTGCGCGGTCAGGGTCATGGCCCGACGGGTACCCGAAGCGCCCCATGGGCCGCGTCCCAGACGGCTCGTCGGGCCCCGACGGGTTGTTCATCGGCACATTGTCGCAGGGCTTCCGACACCAGCGCGGCGCGGTCGCCGCGCGGGTTGCGACGCTTGAGGAGCAGCCCCCCGGCGTGCGTGCCCACCAGCGGCACCAGCCACAGTTCGTCGCCGCGGGGGAGCGCCACGAGGGCGTCGCCGGGGAACATCTCGGCGGCGTCGTCGGCACCGATCCACACCGAGCCGCCCTCGGTGAGTTCGACGGTGGTCGTGCGCGTGACGTCGGCCGGTTCAACCACCGGTGGCCTCCGGATAGTGTGCGCGGACCAGCCCGGCAACCTGTTCGAGCACGCCGAGCACCGGCTCGGACAGCGGCGCGCCGTGGGTGGTGTCGGCGGTCTCGACCAGGTACACGGTGACCCGCTGCGGGTAGTGCTCGGCCAGCAACCAGCGCCCGAACGCGAGCGCGTGGTCCCACCGGAACTGGTGGGTGTGCAGGCCATCGATCGCGGGGAGGTCTTCGAGCTCCCCGCCGGGCACGCAGAACACGGTGCCCGGAGCAGCGCCCGTCATGGCCGCGTCGACGATCACGACATGCTCGGCGTCGCGCATCTTGAAGGCGACGTCCATCCCCGCCGTGCCGCCGTCGACGAGCACGACACCCTCGGGCACACCCCGGGTCCACAGGTGCTGGACTAGGTTCGGCCCGAACGCGTCGTCACCGCGCAACGGGTTGCCGCACCCGATGACGACCACCCGGCCGGCCGGCGCTGCGCACAGGTCGTCGTCGAGCGCGAGCGTGCGCGCCTCGTGTATCGATACGGCCTCCATCGGTTGGCCCGGTCAGACCATCCCGTTGACGACGAACTGCGAGAGTTGCTTGCCGGTCTTGCCGTCGTAGGCGTGCACGGTGCACACCAGGCACGAGTCGAAGCTGCGGGCCACGAGGCCGAGCTCGACTGGGTCGTGGACGTCGACGATCGGAGCGCCGACGAGCGCCTGCTCGATCGGGCCGAGCACCCCCTCGCCGTCACGTGGGCCGATGTTCCACGCGGTCGGCGTGACCACCTGGTAGTTCTCGATCCGGCCGTTCTCGATCACGATCCAGTCGCTGAGTGCTCCACGGGCCGCCTCGGTGGAGCCGAAACCCTTGCCCGACTCCCACTCGGTGGGCTTGGTGTGGAAGCTCTCCGACAAGTTGAGTTGGTCGAGCCAGGAACGAGCCCACTTGTAGTACTTGGGGCCTTCGTGCATCCGGGCCATCTGACGCACGAACACCGACGGGCCGATCTTGCCGAGCACGTCGAGGAACAGTGGGTCGTAGTCCTGGTGGGCACCCCCGGCGGGTGCGCCGGCCACCACGCGCCGGGCGAGTGGGCCGACCTCGAGTGGCACATGGCCCTGACCGGGCACGTCGTACCGCGGCGACTTGGCCCAGCTGTACTTGTCTTGCTGGCGGCCGACGGCGGGGTCGATCGGGTTGGTGACGCCCTCCCACGGGTGCAGCAGCCCGGCGCCCTCGTAGAACGAGTGAGCGGTGTCTTCGGCGACGCGGAGGTGGTCGAACTCGGAGAACTCGCCGTTGGCGTACAGGCCCGACCGGTTGATCAGCGCCGCGTTGCGGCCGTCGATCGTGGGATGCTCGTAGTGCTCGGGGCTGAAGTAGGTGCCGGTGGCGAGGTAGTTGCCGACACCGGCACCGAACTTGTCGAGCCCGATGTCGAGCGCGTAGCGGATGAAGAACCCGCAGTCCGAGTTGTGCTGGCTCTCGTTCTCGTCGACCCAGGCGAGCATGTCTTCCCAGGTTTGGACCTCGAGCCACCGGTCGATCGAGCAGCCGAGCCACTGGCGTTCGAGCCAGGCGCCCTTCCAGTTCTCGAGGATCGCGATCGAGCGGGTGACCTCGGCCAGCGTGGGGGCGCACATCACGCCCCCGGGCACCATGAACGACGAGTGTGGCCACTGGCCGCCGAACATGGCGTACACCTCGACCGGCTTCTGCGACAGCACGACGCCGGTCTGGTACGACGTGCCCACGTACGGGGCGAATCGGCGCACGGCCTCCTCGTACAGCGGTGACTTGGCGTAGTTCTTGTTCGTCAGGTCGATCGCGAACAGGGCGTAGAAGTACCGCGGGATCGATTGCAGCGTCTCGGCGGCCTGGGCGATGTTGCGGATCAGCGTCGCGTTCGGGGGGACGTGGGTACGCCATGCCGTGTCGAGCGCGTAGCACGACTTGTACAGGTGGCTGCCACCGCAGATCCCGCAGATCCGGGGCGTGACCACCAGGCCGGCCTGCGGGTCTTTGCCTTTGAGGATCATTTCGAAGCCGCGGAACATGCCCGCTGTGGTCCACGCTGACGACACGACGCCGTCGTCGATCGTGACCCGGACGTCGAGGTCGCCCTCGACCCGCCCGAGCGGGCTGACGTTGAGATCGATCGTGTCGCTCATCTCATTCCCTTCATCTTGCGTCGCATGCCCGCCGCCCTAGACGACGAACATGTCCTCCTTCGACCATTGCGGGGCGGCCACCCGGGCGGCCGCCGCGTGGGCCATGTACGTGAGGTGGTCGGTGCCCTCGGGAACTTCCTTGGGAATCACACCGGACACCTTCTGGGTCTTGAACACCGTGCCGGGAGCGAGGTCCATGAACGGGAACTCGGGCTCGGTGCACCCGAGGCACGGCATGCCGGCTCGGGTCTTGGAACTCTGGCGGTTCCAGAGGATCCGGTTGCAGGGGGAGTGGGTCATCGGCCCACGGCACCCGAACTCGTAGAACAGACAGCCGGTTCGGGTGCCTTCGCCGAAACTCAACGTGGACTGCTTGTACTCGAAGAACTGGACGCGGGTGCAGCCGGTCTGGGTGAACGTCTTGAAGAACGTCTGCGGCCGGTGCAGGTCGTCGAGCGCGATGTCGGCGGTACGCCCACTGGCGAGGGCCACGAGGATCTGGGTGATCCAGTCGGGGTGCGCCGGGCAGCCGGGAATGTTGATCACCGGCAGGCCGGCCTTCGACACGAAGTCGGCGCCGAGGTAGCCGCCCTTGGACCGTTTGTGGAACTGGAGTCCGGTGGAGTCGGTGGGGTTCGGTGCGGTGGCCGGGATGCCGCCCCAACAGGCGCAGTCGCCGATCGCGACCACGATGCTGGCGGCCGCGGCGAGCTCGTCGACCCACTCCTTCATCGGCCGATCGGCGAAGATGTTGTATCGCCCCGTGCCGTCGGGCCCCTCGATCACCGTGCCCTCGAACACGAAGATGTCGAGCGGGCGGCGGCCGGCCGCGCAGTCCTCGAAGATGCGCTTGGCGTTCTCGCCGAGTTCCATCCCGAGCGACGGGTGCCAGATGATGTCGAGCCCGAAGTCGACGATCAGGTCGACGACGTTGGGTTCGTCGGCGTTCAGGAACGACATGGTGTTGCCGCTGCACGCCCCGCCATGGAGCCAGAGCACTGATGCCATCGGTGTCCCCCTTCTTGTCCTGTGCTGGTCCGGTGTGTGGTGCCGGTTGGGTCGGTTGCTGGTGAGCGCTATGCCGACGGGGCGGCGCTCGGTTCGGCCTTGAGCTGCTGGCCGAGTGCCTTGGCGATCTCGAGCAGCAGGCCCAGGCCGACTTGGATGTCGTCGTCCTTCAAGACCTTGCGGATGCCCATCAGGCTGGCCGGGCCGTGGGTGTTGTTGGCGCGCGCCCGCTCGGCGCCCGTGGTGGCCGCCGCGCTGAGCCGGCCGAGGAACTCGATCGTGGCGGGCTGGGCGGCGGGCGAGGCGAGCAGTGCCTGGAGGGTGGGTGTGGCTGCGCTCACCTGGCCGACCAGCGTGGTCAATTCGCTCACCGACGGCAGCGACGGAAGCTCGGTGTTGGCGCGGGCGGCC
Organism: Ilumatobacter sp.; assembly: GCA_035556435.1. Lineage (GTDB taxonomy): Bacteria > Actinomycetota > Acidimicrobiia > Acidimicrobiales > Ilumatobacteraceae > Ilumatobacter. The sequence continues at coordinate 236,309 of DATMEY010000039.1, forward strand.
TTGAGGTCGCCGACGCTCTCGGCGACCATGTCCATGATCGAGTCGCCCCGTGAGAGCAAGCCCGACAGGCCGAGCACGAGCGTGGAGAGCAACTCGGCGTTGTCGAGCAACGTCACCAGCGAGGCCGCCACGGCGGGGTCGTTGAGACGCTCGACGACGGCGTCGACCGGCACCACGGTCGAAGAGCTCGTTTCCGTCATGTGGACCCCCCTCACGTTTCCGGCCTCTGTTCCCCTACCGATGGCGTGGAAACCACCGTACGCCTGATCACGCTGTCGTGCTATCCGATCTGCGCAAGGCCTATCCGATTGCTGTACGTTCCGCGAATTTGTGCTATCCAATTCACGCAACAGCCGGTCGTTGAGCGCCGAACGCAACCACATCGGCTTGACCCATCCTGTAAAGCCGACCGAACTCACTCATGGCCGTGACCCCGCTCCACGCCCCCGACCAGCTCGGGCGGCTGACCCGCCTCCAGACGCTCAACACCGCCCGCACCAAGGCCGAGCCGAGGCCCCGTGTGCGGCCCCGCGGCCTCCCCCCAGCACTCGAACCGCACGGGGTGTACGCCGCCTCCGGGCCGGCCGAAGCGGCGCTGTTCGGGCGCGACCTGCTGGGCGTGCACCGGGTCATCCCGCTCCAGCCCGACCGCGACTTCTCGGTCACGTTTCACGGCGTGCTGATCCGCGACGTCACGCTCGGCTACCTCGAGTACTCGGCCGCGGCATCGATCGAGGTCGCCGACTTGGCGCCGAACCACCTCGTCTTGATCCCGGCGCTCGGCACTGCGGTCGTCGCCAGCGGCGGCGCGGCCGTCGTCACCTCACCGGTGATGGCCGCCCTGCCGCAACCAAGCCAACCGGCCACGATCGAGTTCAGCGAGCCGACCGCGTTCGTCGTCGTGCGCATCGACGCGGCGGCGATGGCGCTGCACCTCGCCCGCGTGCTCGGGCGGACCGTCGACCACCCACTCGAGTTCGACGTGCCGTTCGACCTGTCGACCAGTCCAGCAGCCCGGTGGAACCTGGCGATCCAAGCGCTCCACACCGAGCTGTACGACGACGGCTCGCTGCTCCACGGCGGTGTCGGCCTCGGCCAGCTCGAGGAGTTCGTGATGAGCTCGTTGCTCTACGCCCAGCCGTCGAACTTCACCGCGCTGCTCAGCTCGAACAAGCCGCCGGCCCGGCGCATCGTGCGTGAGGCCCGCGACTTCATCGAGCGCCACCTCGGCGGGCCGCTCACGGTCGGCGACATCGCCGCTGCCGTCGGCACCAGCGTGCGCACGCTGCAAAGCCAGTTCCGCGACGACCTCGGCCAGACACCGATGGGTTACCTCGCCAACCGGCGCCTCGAACGCGTCCGCGAGGACCTCGCCGACGCGGCGCCCTCCAGCGGACTCACCGTCACCGACATCGCCGCCCGCTGGGGCTTCACGCACCTCGGCCGCTTTGCCACGAGCTACCGGGCCCGCTTCGGTGAATCTCCCAGCCAGACCCTCCGGGCGTAGGCGCCCACGGCGGCCCGGCGCCGTCGCTCGACCTGCTCGCTTGACACGATGTGGCACTGTGTCGGCGGGGCCATGCACGAACTGTCACTCTGCCGGGCGATCGCCGATACGGCGGTCGCGCACGCCAACGGGCGCGACATCCGGCGCGTGCGCGTGCGCATCGGACATCTCCGCCAGGTCGTGCCCGGCACGCTGCAACACTGCTGGGACATGCGTGTCGGCGGTGGCCCGCTCGACGGCTGTGTGCTCGACATCGAGCACGTGCCGGCAGTGGTGTCGTGCGTGGCGTGTGCCGCGCTCACCACGCTCACCGTGCCCGTACGGCAGTGCGCGCGCTGCGGTGGCAACGACGTCGAACTGCTCTCGGGCGAGGAGTTCCTGATCGAGTCGATCGACGTCGCCCCCGCCGAGCGCACCACGAATTCCGACACCGAAAGGACGACGTGACATGGGACGCTTCCACCGCCACCCCGACGGCACCGTGCACAGCCACGACCATCACCACGATCACGGCCACGACCACGACCACCGCGACGTCGGCGACCACTCGGGGTACGCCACGGGCGTCGAGCGGGTGGCGGTACTCGAGCAGATCCTGTCGGAGAACGACCGCCTCGCCGACGCCAACCGGCAGCTGTTCGCCGGCCACGGTGTGCGCACGGTCAACCTGATGTCGTCGCCCGGTGCGGGCAAGACCACCCTGCTCAAAGCGACCCTCGAAGCGCTGCGGGCCGAACTCCGCGTCGGGGTGCTGGAGGGCGACATCGCCACGTCGCTCGACGCCGACGTGCTCCGCGAGACCGGGGCCGCGGTGTCGCTGGTGAACACCGACGCCGGGTTCGGTGGCGAGTGCCACCTTGACGCCGTGATGGTGGCGTCGGGCCTCGGGCGCCTGCCGCTGGCCGAGCTCGACCTGGTCGTGATCGAGAACGTCGGCAACCTCGTGTGCCCGGCCGAGTTCGACGTCGGTCAGGACGTCCGGGCGATGGTCTACGCGGTCACGGAGGGCGAGGAGAAGCCGCTCAAGTATCCCGTGATGTTCCGGTCGGCCGATGCCGTCGTCGTCAACAAGGTCGACCTGCTGCCGTACCTCGACTTCGACATCGACGAGTTCTATGACCATCTCACCGCGGTCAATCCGCGCGCCAAGGTGTTCACCCTGAGCGCCCGCACCGGCGAAGGCCTGGCCCCCTGGCTCGACTGGCTGCGCGGCGTCGCCAGCGGGGTCGGCCCCGACCTGTAGCCGGTCAAGCCACCGCACCACCGCCCCGATGGCCGACTGCCACCCCCCCCGGTGGTCGAGTGTCGCCCGCGCCCGGTGGTCGAGTGCCGGGCTCTGCCCGGTGTATCGAGACCATGGGTGCGCGGCGAGTGTCAACCCTGGCGGGTGCGCGTCTCGCGCCAGGTCAGGCCCTTCTCCACATCGGGCTCGCGGGGCAGGCCGAGCACGTGCTCGGCGATGATGTTGCGCTGCACCGCGAACGTGCCGCCCCCGATCGTCAACGCCGGGCTGAACAGGTATCCGTAGTGCCACATCGGGTCGACGTCGGGGTACTCGCCGGTGCTGCGCTCGAAGTTGATCTCGGTCGGGCCCAGCCGGGCGCCCGAGCGCAGCTTGCCGGCCGGCCCCGACCCGGCCAGCATGCCGGCCGTCCCCGCGAGCGCCTTGGCGAGCTCCATCACGTGCTGGCCGTGCTCGTCGGCCATCAGCTTCTGTACCGACGCTTCGGGCCCCGGTGTGCGTCCCTGCAGCCGGGCGCTGAGCGTGCGCATGCGGCCCAGCCGGAGCAGCTCGGCCTCGCAGTACAGGCGGGCCGCGGCCTGGCGCAGGAGCGGGTCGGCCAGGCCGCCGCCCTGGCGGACCAGGTCGAGCAGGTCGGACGCGGCGGGACCGCTGCCCCACAGCGAACCGGCTGACGACAGCGACACGCGCTCGTTGGCGAGCGTGACCTTGGCCAGCCGCCAGCCGTCGCCTTCCTCGCCGACGCGATACTCGACGGGCAGGCGCACGTTGTCGAAGAACGTCTGGTTGAACGAGTGCGCGGTCGTCATGTCGATGATCGGCTGCAACGTCACACCCGGCAGGTCCATCGGCACGATGAAGTACGAGAGGCCCTTGTGCTTGGGGGCGTCGGGGTTGGTGCGGGCGATGAGGATGCCGAACTGGGCGTGATGGGCGCCGCTCGACCAGATCTTCGACCCGTTGACGACGTACTCGTCGCCGTCGCGCTCGGCCCGGGTGGCCAGCGAGGCGAGGTCGCTGCCCGAGTCGGGCTCGCTGAACAGCTGGCACCAGATCTCGTCGGCGCGGAAGATCGGGTCGAGGAAGCGCTGCTTCTGCCAGTCGGACCCGGCGAGCAAAATCGTCGGCGCGGCCCAGCCGACGCCGATCGCGTTGACCGCCCCCGAGGTACGGCCCACACCCGCCCGGCGCAACTCGTCATCGATGATCAGCTGGTGGATCGGATCGGCGTCGAGCCCGTACGGCGCCGGCCAGTGCGGCACCACGTACCCCGCCGCGTGCAGGTCGGCGTTGGTGGGGTTCGGGTGGTCGGTCAGCCACTCGCGAACAGCGGCGCGGCGCGGGTCGTCGTCAGCCGGCAAGTCGAAGTTCACGACCCGCGAACGTACCGCTTGACCGATCCCGCCAACGGACGCTGCCACCCACCCCCGGCGACCTGAACCCACGGTGGTCGAGTGCCGGGCTCTGCCCGGTGTATCGAGACCATTGGTGGGCGGGGCGTCGTCTCGATACAACGGAGTGGCGGCTACGCCGCGGGTGCGCCACTCGACGACCGGTGGTGGCAGCTGCGCCGCGGGTGCAGTACCCGGCGACCGGTGGTGGCAGCTGCGCCGCGGGTGCAGTACCCGGCGACCGGTGGTGGCGGCTGCGCCGCGGGTGCGCCACTCGACGACCGGAGGTGGCGGAGGCACCCGGGTGCAGCACCCCGGCGGTCGATCAAGATCAAGGCGAGGACGCCGCGGGCCGATGATCTGACACGATGGAGACGGTGACGCGGACCGAGTCGGGACTGACCGTGGCCGAGACGGCACAGGCGATCACCGCCTCGGTGGGCGCCGTACTGGCCGGACGCGACGAGTCGGTGGCGACCGCCGTGGCGTGCCTACTGTCGGGCGGGCATCTGCTGATCGAGGACATCCCCGGTGTCGGCAAGACACTGCTCGCCCAGGCGCTGGCGGCATCGGTCGGCGGCTCGTTCCACCGCATCCAGGGCACGCCCGACCTCTTGCCCGGCGACGTGCTCGGCGGCATGGTGCCGCAACGCGAAGGCCACGGCGACGGCTTCGACCTGCGCTTCCGTGCCGGGCCGATCTTCTCCAACGTGGTCGTGTTCGACGAACTCAACCGGGCCAACCCGCGCACCCAAGCGGCGCTGCTCGAGGCGACCGAGGAGGCGGCCGTCACCGTCGACGGCCACACCCGCCCGCTGCCCGACCCGTTCCTGCTGGTGGCGACCCAGAACCCGGTCGAGATGGCAGGCACGTACCCGCTCGGCGAGGGTGCGCTCGATCGCTTCGCCGCGGTGGTCACGCTCGGCCGGCCGGCCCGCGCCGACGAAGCCGACGTGCTGACCGGCCGCCGGGGGCGCACCCGGCTGGGCGACGTCCGGGCGGTGGTCGACACCACCGACCTGGTGGCGGCCTGCTCGGCGGTGCGGGCGACGTCGGTGGCCGACCCGATCGCGCACTACGTGATCGACCTGCTCGAAGCCACCCGCCAGCATCCGCGGGTGACGCTCGGCGCGTCCACGCGCGGGGGTGTCGCCGTAGTGGGCCTTGCCAAGGCGTGGGCAGCGATTGCCGGGCGTCGCTACGTGGTGCCCGACGACGTGCTCGCCGTCGCCGAAGCCGGCCTGGCACACCGCATCGTCGTACCCGGCGGCACGCTCGCCACAGGACGTGACGTGGTCGCCGAGTGCATCGCCCAGGTTCCCGCCCCGGCCCTGTGACGAGTTCGCTGGAGCAGAAGCGACAGCTGTGAGCGGAACTGCGCCGGCAAACGGGCGGGCTCGGCTGTCCGGGTGCGCCGCTGGGGTGGCGGGATTTGTGCTGGCGTGGGCGGGTGGGCTGGCGATCGCCTGGCTGACCGGCGCGACCGCGGTGCTGATCGTGCTCGCGGTGGGCCTCGGTACGGCCGCGGTGGCGGTGCCCGGGGGGCGCCGGCTGGTGCGCTCGACGTCGATCGAATCGGTCACGCTGCCCGTGGAGTCGACGGCCGGGGTGGGCGTCGCGATGCACGTGGGTGCGCTCATGCCCGACGATCGCCCGGTCTGGCTCGACGTGCGCCTCGGCGACACGCAGGTGGCCGGGGGGTGGGTGGGCACACCGCTGGTGGCCACGTTCCCGCGTCGCGGCGAGGTCACCCAGCTCACGGTCACCATGCGTGCGGCCGGGGCGCTGGGCCTGGTGTGGTGGCGTCGCACGGTGCCGGTCGACGTGGCCGCGCACGTGGTCGCTCCGCGGGCTGCGCCGGGGTCGGTCACCGTGACGCGCCGCGATGGCGCCGACGACGGCGAGCGTGCCCCGGGCAGGTCGGGGGCGATCGCCGGCGACACCGACGGTGTGCGCCCGTGGCGCGACGGCGACAGCGAGCGGGCGGTGCACTGGGCTTCGTCGTTGCGCGCCGGAGAACTGGTGGTGCACGACCGGCGGCTGCCCACCGACCGCACGACGGTGGTGCGGGCCGCGGTCGGAACCACCGACCACGATGCCGCGGCTGGTGCCGCGCTGGCGGCGCTCACCGCCGCGCTGGCGGCCGGCGAGGACGTGTGGGCCGCGGCCGGGGCCGGTGAGCCCGAGCCGATTGGCGACCGGCGGGTCGCCGCGCGCTGGGCGGCGACCGTGTCGCTCGGCCCGACCGAGCACCCGGCGCCACGCCCGTCGTGGCTCCAGACCGACGTGCTCGCCTGGCTGCGGCGGCCGGTCGAACCCGACCAGGTCGCTCGGGCGAGCGCTCGGTGGTGGGCTGCGGCGGCGACGTTGGCGGCGCTGTTGATGCTGGCCGGCTCGCTCGGCTACGGCGCCGGTGCCCACGCTCTCGCCGCAGTGGGCGTTGGGCTCGGCGCGGCCGTGTCGACGCGCACGTTGCGCCGCGGCGGTGAACCGCCCGGTTGGGTCCGTGCCCTCGCCGGGGCAGGCGCGCTCGCTGCGGTCGGCGTGGTGGCCGCCGGGGCGGGCGCGCTCGACGGCCTGCTGGCGGTGCTGCGCGGGCCCCTCCCGCAGCTGCTGATGGTGCTGATCGTGCTGCACGGGTTCGAGTGCCGCGACCGGCGCACGATCCGCGTCGCGCTGGCGATCGCGGCGGTGGTCGTGATGTACGCGGCCGGGTTCCGGGTCGACCGCTCACTCGGCGTGTGGTTGGCCGCGTGGATGCTGTGCTGCAGCGTTGCGCTGGTGCTGTTGGCCGGGCCGGCCGAGACGCGCCGCCCGATCCGCTGGACGCCCGGCCGGGCCTGGGTGCGACCGGCGGTGTCGCTGGGGCTCGCGGCGGCCGCCGCGCTGGGACTGCTGGCCGTGGTGCCGGTGCCTGACGGCCCGGCCCAGCTGACACTGCCGACCGTCATCGCCGACCGGGTACCGGTCGGCGCGCCGGGCGCACTCGCCGGGCCGGACGGCGCGCTGCGACCGGGAGGGGATACCGGTGGCGACGAGCGCGGGCGGCTGAGCCCGAGCGACTACACCGGCTTCGCCGAATCGCTCGACACCAACGTGCGCGGCGAGCTCGGCGACTCGGTCGTGATGCGCGTCCGCGCCGGGCAGCCCGACTTCTGGCGCGGGCAGACGTTCGCCCAGTTCGACGGACGGGTGTGGCACGCCGACCAGGGTCGTGGCGTCTCGCTCGGTGGCCCGAACGTGGTCGTGCCTCCGGCGTTCGGTGACCCCGCCCCCGACTTCGGCCGGTTCCAGCTGGAACCCGCCGAGTTCACCCAGACGTACTTCGTCGAGCAGGACCAGCCGAACCTGCTGTACCACGCCTACCAGGCCAGCCGGGTGGTGGTCGACGCCGACGTGTGGGCCCGACCCGACGGGGCACTGCGCAGTTCGACGGTGCTGCCGGCCGGGTCGGTGTACACCGTGGTGTCGCAGCGCCGCCCGGTCACCGCCGACTGGTTGCGCGAGGCCGGCGACGTCGCCGCGCGCCTCACCCCGGTCGGCCGCGATGCGTTCGCCCGTTACCTCGACGTTCCCGCCTCGACCTCGGCCGAGACGCGCCAGCTCGCCGACCGCCTGGCCGCCGGGCTGGCCCCGGGCCGCGACAGCACGTACGACCTCGTCCGCGCGTACGAGGACTGGATCGACCGGCACGTGGCCTACGACCTGAACGGCCCGCTCCCACGCGACGGCGACGACGCTGTCCACGACCTGCTGTTCGGCAGCCGGCGCGGCTTCTGCGAACAGATCGCGTCGGCCCTCGTGGTGATGCTGCGCACCCAAGGGGTGCCGGCCCGGCTGGCCACCGGCTACACCGCTGGGCGACGCGACCCCGTCGCCGGGGTGTGGGAGGTGCGCGCCAGCGACGCCCACGCGTGGACCGAGGTGTGGTTCCCCGAGGTGGGTTGGCAGGCGTTCGACCCGACCGCCGGGGTGCCGCTGGCCGGCGACACGTCGGCCGGCACGATCGGCACCGGCGTCGTCACCGGCCTCGCCCGGTGGGCGGCAGCTCACCCGTTGCAACTGGCCGTGGTAGTGGCCGTGCCGATCGCGGCTGCCGCGCTGTGGCGGCTGGTGGCCGAACTGGTGCGACGCCGTCGCCGCGGTCGCTGGGGCGTGCTCCAAGACCGATTCACGGCACTGGCCGGCGCGCCCGCGGGTGTGACAAACCGGGTCCGCGCGGCGTCGTGGACCGACACCGACGACTCGGCCGTGGCGCAACTGGTCGCCGAACAACTCGACGCCGTCGCGTTCGACCCCAACTGGCACGACGACGACACCACCTTCGCAACCACCCGCCAACGCATCGCAACACTGCACCGCCAACAACCACCACAAGGTGGTTGAGCTTGTCGAAACCACCGTGACCACATGCCGACGGTGGTAACGACAGGCTCAACCACCTTGGGGCAGTACGGCGAAGGTCAGCTAGCGAGGCGAGAGGTTGGGTTGGGTGGGGGAGTGCCAGCCGATGCCGGCCCGGTTCGTCGATCGGGTGGGCGGTCCCGTACCGGGTTGGGCATGTCGGGGGTGGCCCGCATCAGGATCTCGCCGTTGCGGTCGGTAACGGTGAGTGTCCGATCGGGCGCGAGGTGGAGCCGCCAACCCAGTTCGTGGACGAGGTGATGATGCCGTGAGCAGAGCGGCACGAAATTGTCGAGGTCGGACAAGCCGCCGTGCTCCCACCACACGATGTGGTGCATGTCGCACTTGCCGAACTCGACGTCGCAGCCCTCGGCGGCGCACGTGCGGTACATCGCCCGTAGCGCCCGGCGCTGCTGACGGTTGGCGACCCGGTTGCTGCGTCCGGCGAATAGCGGGTTGCCGTCGCGCCCGACGATCAGCGGGGTGACCGCCGCACTGCACAGCAGCCGAAGGACCGAGTCGACCGGCAGCGGTGCCCCGTCGCCCGTCTCGCAGATGCTGTGGTCGTGGTACTCGCCGGTGGCGAGGGTTTCGGCGTCGGCGATGACGGTGAGGTCGGCAATCAGTGGGCGGATCATCTGGTGCCCACCCGAGACGAGGTCGCCGAGCGCGTCGGCAGCGAGCCGGTTGCGGTTCACGGTGCGGTCGACGAACTCGGGCACTCGCTCGGCCTCGCCTTGCTTGATCAGCGCGGCGACTTGTAGGTCGATCGCTCGCTTGACGCGCGAGCCGAGTTCGGGGTGCAGGCTTCCGCGCACGTCGTACATGCCGGTGCCGGCGTTGAGGTTGATCGTGAGGTACGAGTCGCGGCGTTGCTGCTGGTCGCGCTTGATGCCGGCGTCGCGCTCGAGCCGTCGGGCGACGTCACGGACGTGCCGGCCGAAGCGACCCGGGTCGTGGTGCTTGGCATGGTCGAGCAGTTCATCGACGCGTTCGAACACCCCCGCTCGGACATCGTCGCCGAGGTGCGCGGTGGCCGCCGCGAGCTGGTCGACGTGCGACGCCGTGACGTCGCCCTGGGCGAGTGCGTCGGAGAAGCCCTCGGCCTGGTCGAGCGTCTTGGAGCGCTCCTTGAGCTTGCCGGCCTCCTTCGAGGTGATGCCCGAGCAGCGCACGTGCTCGGCCTCCGACCCGAACGACTCCCCCTGGCGAGCCAACTCGTCGAGCCGGGACGTGACCGCACTATCGAACGCGTCGAGCCAGCCCCGGATCTTCTTGCTCTGGCGGAGCCACTCGGCGCAGCGCATCGAATCGGCAGCCGTCACCGCGGCGCCGTCAAGCGCCTCGACAAGAGCAACCGGAGCCGGCGTCATGGTGTCAGTGTAAAGGAGCGGAGATGTAATAGCAACAGGTAGATACATACGAAAACGAACATAGAACCTGATTCATATGTCATATGCTGGACCTACGCCATAGTAGGGAGAATCGACCCGGTTCCACGGTCGCGATCGGAACCCACCGCATACCTCGGGCCCGACGCACGCCCCGACTGTGCCCCCAACCCGACCGGCGGCCGCGAGACCAACATCGTCACCTGGTTCGACGCCGGGCTCGTGTTCTCGCGGTCCGATGGAAGTCGGCCCGGGCTATTCGCGACGGGCGATCAGGCGCACAGTGGCCATGTAGGCCGCGCCGACGATGGCGCCGACCAGCGCACCCACCGCCGCCGTCGTCACCGATGGCCCAGCGCTCATCACGACCATCATCGTCGTCAGAAGAACCACGATGATGGTGCCCACTGCGTACGACACTTGGAAAGCGAGTGGAGACCGGCGGTGCGCGGGTAGCGCGGATTCGGCCTCGCGTGGACGTGACGACCCAGCGTCGCTGCCGGAAGCCATAGCGCGAGCGCGAATCTCGGCGATCCATCGATCGCATGCCGCGTTGACATCGGCCATGACCTGCGACGATCGCTCACCGGCCATATCAGGATGAAGCCGCCGTGCCACGAACCGACGTGCGGTCCTGAGTTCCCCCGTCGTCGGCGAAGCAGACACACCGAGCAGCGAGATCAACGACGACCGATCCACACCCCCAGTTGATCCGGTTGCCGCCGACCGCGTCAAGGCCGCTCTGTACGGTCGGGGGTAGATGGTCGTTCGGTTCGGCGACGTCGATCGTCACGGGCTGGAAGCGGCGTGCCGTGCCGTCCTCGAACTCGACATCGGGAACGGTCTGCACGATGACTGCGTCGCCGGTCAGGCCGGCCACCGGAGCGTCCTCCAGAACCAGGACGCCTCCGGTGGACCACACGGCGGGCGGTGGGAACTCACCGTTGAGGACCTCGATCTGCTCCTCTCCCGGTCCGTACTCGACCGTCGCGATTCTCTGCACGGGAACGGGTGTGTTCGCGACCTCGCGGGCAACCCACAGCTCGGTGACCGGAGTCGCGTCCGGCTTGGGTGCGTGGGTGGGCTCGCTATCTGAGGGTCGCGGGTGGTGACGCTTCGCTGAGGCTGGTGCCGGCGAGGATGAGGTCGATTGCTTGGGTGAACCGGTCATCGGCGGAGAGGGTCGCTTCGTCGGTGGTGGGCTGGATCGCTCCCAGCTCTGCCGCTTGGCGGTGTTGCTGCTCGTCGGTCACATATCCGAGTACGAAGTGCCACAGCACCGATGCCGCGATCTCTGCGTGCGGGCGGGCCGAGCCCGCCCTTTCTAGCTCGTCGACGAGGTGTTGGTACGCGTCGTTCGCGCCGAGCCGAAACGCGAACGCGGTCGCCACCAACTCGGCCCCGTCGGGGTACCGGAGCAGTTCGCCACGCAGCCGCGCGGTGAGCGCCTCCACGGGGGTGTCCTTGGTGGTGCCCGTCGGGACGACGACCGGAGCAACCACCCGATCGGCGACCGCCCCGAGCAACTGCTGCTTGTTGTCGAAGTGCCAGTACAGCGCGCTCTGCTGTACGCCGAGTTCGCTGGCGATCCGACGCATCGCCAGCGCGTGCAGACCACCGCGCGCGAGCAGTTCGACTGCGACGCCGACGATCTGTTCGCGGGTGATCCTGTCTGTCATCAGATCCATGTTGACCGACCAGGATCGACACCGTAACCTGAACGACGTTCATTGAACGTCGTTCAGGAGAGCTATGTCGATCACCGCTGCCCCACACCAACCCGTCCTGGCGGACCTCATCCCCGGTGCACGAGTCCGCGACGCCACGCTGGTGCTGGCGGCGACCGCCTTGCTGATCGTCGCCGGACAGGTCGCGATCCCGCTCTGGTTCACGCCGGTGCCGCTCTCGCTGGCGACGTTCGCCGTACTGCTCAGCGGCGCCGCGCTCGGCCCCGCCCGAGCCGCGTGCAGCACCGGCCTGTACCTGTTGCTGGGCGTCGCCGGCGCCCCGATCTTCGCCGCTCAGGCTTCGGGATGGGCGTTCGCCTCGTTCGGGTACATCGTCGGCTATGTGCCCGCTGCGGTCGTCGTCGGCTGGCTCGCTCGCAAGCGCGCCGACCGAACCGTCCTCACGACGATCGCCGCGGCTGGCCTCGGATCGCTGCTCGTCTACGCCTGCGGGCTGCCATGGCTGGTCGCCCACCTCGACGTCGATGTCGCCACCGGCCTCGAATTCGGGGTGTATCCCTTCCTGGCAGGCGACGCCATCAAAGCAGCCGCGGCCGCCTTGCTCCTGCCCACTGCATGGCAGGCGGTCGACCGTTACTCAGGACGGTAGACCCCCGGGTGGTACAGCCACCGTTGGTTACGTGGTCGATGGGCGTAGGTCACGCATCGCACCAGAACTGGAGCAGCGCACCGTCATGGGTGACGTAGTGGAGGCCGGTGAAGCCGTGCCTGCCGGCAAAGTCGACGTCGCCGATCGCTTGGTCTCCGAGTTGGTAGAGGACCGAAACCAGCGGTTCGTCGCTCGTGGACGTCACCGCGATCAACACGGTGTTGCCCTCTGGTGCGTCGCCGAGGAACGAGGCCCGGAACCTCATCGTCGCGAAGTCGTGAACGAGCCCCTCGGCCACCGGCACGCCGTCTTCACGGCGAACGGTGATCGTTTGCTCGACCGCGCCGGCGCCGCTGTCGGCGTGCGGGCGGTACTGCGTTCCGCACACGATCCGATCGGGAAGCGCAGGCGTAGGTGCTGTCGAACCGGGCGGGACACGATCGGTCGTCGGTGCAGGAGCCCAGGTCGGAGCGACCGCGGTGGGGCTCGTTGTGGTGGGTGGTGAGCTTGCCGTGCCGCCGCCGGGACTTTCGCCGCACGAGGCGACCAACAGGGCGGCCGCGAGCAGCGCAGCAGGGTGGTACGGCGGCTTCATGCACGTTCTGACGTCAGCCGAGCACGAGAAGTTCCTCACCGAACGCTTGCCCGTCGCCGTCGGAGGTGGTCCTGCTCGATCGCGTTGGCGGTGAGCGCGAGCGCGGCGTCGTAGGCGGCACGGCTCTCGGTGAAGCGGTCGGTGCGGCGGAGCAGCTCGGCGCGCGATACGTGGTAGGGGCCGTAGGTGTCGAGGTCGAGTTCGTCGAGCAGCGCCAGGCCGGCGTCGGCGCCGTCGCGTTCGGCGATTGCGATCGCCCGGTTGAGCCGTACGACGTCGCTCGGCGCGAACGCCAGCAACTGGTCGTACAGGGCGACGATCTGGCCCCAGTCGGTCCGTGCCGCGGTGGGAGCGTCGGCGTGGACCGCGGCGATCGCGGCCTGCACCTGGTATGGGCCGGGTTGCCCGCGGCGCAGGCAGCGGCGCACCAGGTCGTGGCCCTCGGCGATCAGCGCCCGGTCCCACACCGAACGGTCCTGGTCGGCGAGCATCACCGGCCGCTGCTCGGTGTCGAGCCGGGCCGGGCGACGAGCCTCGGTCAGCAGCATCAGCGCCAGCAGGCCGAGCGGTTCGGGCTCGTCGGGCATCAGGGCCACGACCACACGGGTCAGGCGGATCGCCTCAGCCGACAGGTCGGTGCGCACCAGCGACTCGCCGGCGCTGGCGAAGTAGCCCTCGTTGAACACGAGGTACAGCACGGTCATCACGGCCCCGAGCCGGTCGGGCAGCTCGCCGCCGGCGGGGACGCGGTAGGGGATATTGGCGGCCTCGATCTTCTTCTTGGCGCGGGTGATGCGTGCCGCCATCGTCGGCTCGGGCACCAGGAACGCGCGGGCGATCTCGGGGGTCGTCAGTCCGCCGAGTAGGCGCAACGTGAGCGCCACCCGGGCCTCGGGGGCCAGGGCCGGGTGGCAGCACGTGAAGATCAGGCGCAACCGCTCGTCGGCGATGTCGTCGCCGTCGAACGCGGCGAGTTCGGATGGGTCGTCGTGCATGGTGGGTTCGTCCCGGGTGGCGGCCACGTGCCGGTCGGTGCGCTGTGACTCACGGCGCACCACGTCGAGCGCCCGGTTACGTGCGGTGGTGGTGATCCACCCGCCGGGGTTGGGCGGGATGCCGTCGACCGGCCACCGTTCGGCGGCGCGCACGAACGCGTCCTGGACCGCCTCCTCGGCGAGCGATATGTCGCCGAACCGGCGGATCAGGTGGGCGACGACGCGCCCCGACTCCTCGCGGAAGATCCGCGCGATTCGAGCGTCGTCGGCCATCTCACTCACTGGAACGGGCAACCCCCGGTGATTTCGACAAGCTCAATCACCTCAGCGGGCGTTGACCAAGGTGATTGAGCGTGTCGGACGCACTCACTGGAACGGGCGCACTTCGACCTTGTTGACACAGGCCGCGCTCGCGCCGCTGGCGATCTCGAGCGCCTCGGCGAGGTCGTCGGCTTCGATGATCCAGAAGCCGCCCAGGTTCTCCTTCGACTCGATGAACGGGCCGTCGGTGATGACGTTGGTGCCGGTGCGGTTGTCGACGCACGTAGCCGTGTCGCGCGACCGTAGACCCCCAGCGAACACGAGCTTGCCGGCCGTCGCGAGCCGGTCGTTGTACGCACCCGTGTCGGCGAACGCCTTCTGCATCACGGCCTCGTCGGCGTACTCGGGGGGACCGTCAGGCCCGTGCCACACGGACATCAGATACTTGGCCATCTCACGGGCCTCCTCATTCGCCCTGGAACGGGCGGACTTCGACCTTGCCTTCGCACGCTGCGCTGGCCTGGCGGGCCAGTTCGAGCGCCTCGTCGAGGTCGGCGAGTTCGAGCACCCAGAAACCGCCGAGGATTTCCTTCGACTCGATGAACGGGCCGTCGGTGACGACGTTGCCGCCATCGCGCCCGTCGACACACGTAGCGGTGTGGACCGGTTCGAGCCCGCCTCCGAACACCCACTTGCCGGCCGCGGTCACCTGCTGGTTGAACGCGTCGACCTGGGTGAACATACGCTGCATGTCGTCGTCGGAGATGTTGTCGTCGAGGTCGGGCTCGTGCCAGACGGAAATCATGTACTGGGTCATCGTCGGTTCCTTTGTGTCTGCGCCGTGGGCCAACCCGCACGGACACCAGTACCACGAATCGGCGTGCGTCGAATCGACAGGCCTCCAAAATTTCTTCGTAGGAATCCTGCCGCACCCGCGCAACCTTGACGTGTAGCCAGCGGTGGGCTGGGGTACCCCCTTCGCATCGGACGCCTGCACCACCCCGGAGCGGGCCATCGAGGAGGTTGATCACAATGTCGAACCTGTGGACCTATCGGTCGGACGTACTCACCGACGCGGCGCTCGTCGGTTTTTCTGTCGAGGCCAGCGACGGCCACGTCGGCAAAGTCGACGCGACCAGCGAAGACGTGGACGCGGCAAGCCTGGTGGTCGACACCGGGTTTTGGATCTTCGGCAAGAAGCGGGTGATTCCCGTCGGCGTGATCGAACGAATCGACGCCGGCGAAGAGACCGTCTACATCTCGATGACGAAGGACCAGGTGAAGAACGCCCCCGACTGGCGCGAGCAGTGGTGGGACGACGAGCCCACCCGAACGTCGTACGGCGAGTACTACGGCCCCTTCGGCTGGTGAGCGTTCAAGCGCCACGCAGGCTGGGCTTCACTGACGGTGCACGAAGGCCCAACGCCGATGCAACTGTCCTGAGCTGGACAACGCCTCGGTAGATAGGAGACCGATCCCAACGTGGTTGAGCCGGTCGTTACACCGACACCCGCGACGACCGGTGGTTTCGACAGGCTCAACCACCTGAGTGCGGCTCAACCACCTGGGCGGCGGCCGCTTGGGGGTGGCACCAGTTGGTGACGCCGGTTGACGCCCGTGACGGACAGGCCCGCGCTGCGTACCGTCGCTAGCGTGATCGCTCCGCTGCCCCCACCTCGGCCACCCACGGCGCCCACCAGGACGTTCCACGGCCTGCTGTATCTCGTCAGCGCGCTGGTGCTCGCCGGCCCATGGCTGGCGCTCGTGGTCGCCGGCACGGCGCTGTCGCTCGCGTTGGCGATCACGCCGCTGCTGCCGGCGGTGCTGATCGGCTTCGCCGCCGCGGTCCGGTTCTGCGGCTGGATCGAGGGCTACCTCGCCCGGCGCCTGCTCGGCGCACCGACCGCCCCGCGCCGCTCCGGCCCGCCCCGCCGCGGTTACTGGGCGTCGGTTCCCGGCGTGCTCGGCAACGGCCGGTTCTGGACGACCCAGGCGTTCCTCCTGTTGCGGTTCGTGCTCGGCATCGTCACCGGCACCGTCACGCTCAGCTTCCTCGGTTCGGGGCTGTTCGGCATCGCCGCCCCGCTCGTGTACCGCTGGATCCCGGCCGACGAGGGCGCCAACGGGATCGACTTCGAGGTCTGGAAGGTCGACACGCTCGGCGAGGCGGCGCTCCTGGTACCGGTGGGCATTGCGCTGGTCGTGGTGACCTGGCTGCTGGTTCGGGTGTTCGCGGCGATGTGGCGCGGCCTTGCGCTCGGCCTGCTCGGGCGCTACGAAGGTGCGGCCCATGTCTGACGTCCGCCCGCTGACCACCCCCGACCCGATCTCGCCCGAGGGGTTGCGCCGCGGCGCCGTGGTGGTCGGCCTGGTCGCCGGTGGCGTGATGGCCATCCTCGCGGTGCTGTGGGCACTGACCACGCGGGGCTACTTCTGGCCGGTGTGGGCGGGCCTGCCACTGGGCCTCGTGGCCGCCGTCGTCGCCTGGATCGCATGGGTGTTCGGGAACACGGCTGAACGCACCTGGGTGAGCGTCGGTGTCACGGTCACCGGTGGCCTGTACGGCACCGTCGTCGCCTTCCTCACCGGCATCTGGGTCGCCGCCGTTGCCGCCGGAGGAACGAGCTACTTCTGGCCGGTGTGGCCGGCGCTTGGGCTGGCGACCCTGTGGGGTGTGCACGTACTGGTCAGCCGGTACATCGTCCCCCAAGCCAGCCTCCAGGGGCGCGTCGCCACGCTCGCCAGCACCCGGTCGGCGGCGATCGACGCCCAAGAGGCCGAGCTGCGGCGGATCGAGCGCGACCTGCACGACGGTGCCCAGGCCCACCTGGTGTCGTTGGGCATGACGATCGGGCTCGCCGAGCAGCGCCTGACCGGCGACCCCGACGGCGCCCGCGAACTGCTGGCCGAGGCCCGCGGCGGCGCCCAGGCCGCGCTCGCCGAGTTGCGCGACCTCGCCCGCGGCATTCGCCCGCCCGTGCTGCAAGACCGCGGGCTGGCGGCTGCCGTCAACGAGCTGGCCGTGCGCTCGCCGCTGGCCGTCGACGTCGAGACCGAACTCGACCGGCTGCCGCCGGCGGTCGAGAGCGCGGCCTACTTCGTGGTCGCCGAGGCGCTCGCCAATGCCACCAAGCACGCCGAGCCCACCCACGTCCAGATCCACCTCGGCAACCACGCCGGTGTGCTGGTCGCCGAGGTCACCGACGATGGGGTCGGCAGCGCCAATCCGAACGGCGCCGGGTTGACCGGCTTGCGTCAGCGGGTCGAGGCGCTCGACGGAACGTTGCAGGTCACCAGCCCGCCCGGTGGGCCGACGTCGGTGCGGGCCGAGATTCCATGCGGAGCGTGATCAGACATGGCCGGTGACGCTGCGCCGCGGCCGGTGCGGGTGGTGATCGCCGAAGACCTGGCCCTGCTGCGCGAGGGGCTGGTGCGCCTGCTCGGCGACAACGGCATCGACGTCGTCGCCGCGGTCGACAACGGCACCGACCTGGTCGCCGCCGTCGAGCAGCACCGGCCCGACGTGGCGATCGTCGACATCCGCCTGCCCCCGACGTTCCGTGACGAAGGCCTGCGGGCGGCGCTCGAAGCCCGCACCCGTGCCCCGGCCACGGCTGTGCTCGTCGTGTCGCAGTACATCGAGCAGACCTACACGTCGGAACTGTTGGCGGGCGGGCGGGCCGGCGTCGGCTACCTGTTGAAAGACCGGATCTTCGACGTCGCCGAGTTCGTCGGCGCCGTGCACCGGGTGGCCGAGGGCGGCACCGCGCTCGACCCCGAGGTGGTCGCCCAGCTGTTCTCGCGCCGGCGCGGCTCGGCGCTCGACCAGCTCAGCGACCGCGAGCGCGAGGTGCTCGGGCTGATGGCCGAGGGCAAGTCGAACGCGGCGATCGCCGAGGCGCTGGTGCTGACGGTCGGCGCGGTCGAAAAGCACAACGCCAACATCTTCATGAAGCTCGGCCTCGCCCCGTCGGGCAACGACCACCGCCGCGTGCTGGCCGTGCTCGCCTACCTCGACGACCAGGACTGACGCGAACCACCGGTGGTAACGACCGGCTCGACCACCTCGTGAGGACCGGTGGTAACGACCGGCTCAACCACCTTGTGGTGATCAGGCGGGTGTGATCTTCACCACGACGTCGCCGCCGCCGACTGTGTCGCCGGGGGCGACCTTGATCTCGGCGATCGTGCCGGCGACGTCGGCGTTGATCTGGTTCTCCATCTTCATCGCCTCGAGCACCACCACACCCTGACCGACCTCGACGGCCTGGCCGACCTCGACCAGCACCTTGACGATGGTGCCCTGCATCGGCACGGCGACGTCGCCGGAACCGCCGGCCGCACCGCCCGACGTGGCAGCCCGCTCGCGCTTCTTCTTCGCCGGACCGGCGGCGACCCCCGCCGACTCGGGCACCCACAGCTTGACGGCGAAGCGCTTGCCGTTGACCTCGACCGTCGTCTTGCGCTCGACCAGCGGCTCGGCGTCACCCTCACCACCGGTGGTTGAGCCTGTCGAAACCACGTACGGCTGGACACCGGACAGGTCCAAGCGTTCCTCGACCCACTTGGTGGAGTGCTCGACGGCGGCGAAGTCGGGGTGCTCGAGGATCGCCAGGTCGGCCGGCACGGTGGTGGCGACGCCTTCCACGACCAGCTCGTTGAGCGCCCGGATGGTCCGGGCGATCGCGATCTCGCGGGTGCGTCCCCACACGATCAGCTTGCCGACCAGGTTGTCGTAGAACTGGCTGATCTCGTCACCCGACTCGTACCCCGAGTCGAAGCGCACACCGAACCCGTCGGGCGCGACCAGCTTGGTGATCGGCCCGGGGGAGGGGAGGAACTTGCCGCCGGCCGGGTCTTCGGCGTTGATGCGGACCTCGATCGCCGCGCCGCGCCGCTGGGCAAGCACCTCGTCCTGGGTCATCGGCAGCGGTTCGCCCGACGCCACCCGGATCTGCCACTCGACCAGGTCGATGCCGGTGATGACCTCGGTGACCGGGTGCTCGACCTGGAGCCGGGTGTTCATTTCGAGGAAGAAGAACTCGCCGTCCTGGTAGATGAACTCGACCGTGCCGGCGTTGTAGTAGCCGACCGCCTTGGCGGCCTTGACGGCGGCCGCGCCCATCGCCTCCTCGACACCGTCGGGCAGGCCCGGCGCGGGCGCCTCCTCGATCAGCTTCTGGTGGCGCCGCTGCGCCGAGCAGTCGCGGGTCGACACCCACACGACGTTGCCCTGCTGGTCGCCGACCAACTGCACCTCGACGTGGCGCGGCCAGGTGAGATACCGCTCGACGTACACCTCGTCGCGCCCGAAGAAGCTCTTGGCCTCGCGCTGCGCCGAGGCGTACGCGTCGGCGACCTCGTCGGCCGACTGGACCACTTTCATGCCGCGCCCGCCGCCGCCGAACGCGGCCTTGATGCACACCGGCCAGCCGAACTCTTCGCCGAACGCCCGGATCTCGTCGGGGCCCTGGGCGAACTCGGTGGTGCCCGGCACGATCGGTGCGCCGCCGCGCTGGGCCGCGATCCGCGAGCTGACCTTGTCGCCCATCTCGTCGATCGCCTCGGGGGGTGGGCCGATCCAGGCCACGCCCTCGGACGTGATCTGGCGGGCGAAGTCGGCGTTCTCGGAGAAGAAGCCGTAGCCGGGGTGCACGCCGTCGGCACCGCTCTTGCGGATCGCGTCGAGGATCGCCTCGGTGTTCAGGTAGCTCTCGGCGACCGTCTGCCCGCCGAGCGCGTACGCCTCGTCGGCGAGCCGCACGTGAAGTGCGTTGCGGTCGAGCTCGGAATAGACGGCCACCGTCTTGATGCCCAGTTCACGGGCGGCGCGGATGACGCGCACGGCGATCTCGCCACGGTTGGCGATCAGGATCTTGGTCAGCACGGCTGACAATGTATGCGGATGGAGCCGCCGCGACCGCTTCCGCCAGCGTCGCCAGCCGGGTGGCACGTCGATCACGTCCCGGTCACCGGGAGCACCAACGCCGACCTGCTCGCCGCCGCTGCCGCGGGGGCACCCGACCGCAGCGTGTTGCGCACCGACCACCAGACGGCCGGGCGGGGCCGGCTCGACCGGCGCTGGGATGCCCCGCCGGGCACCAACCTGCTCGTGTCGTTCCTGTTCCGTGACGAGTCCAACGGCGACCCGGTGACGCTGATGCGCCGGGTCGCGATCGCCGCGGTCGAGGCGGTCGCCGAGGTGGCCGGCGTGGAGGCGCGCCTGAAGTGGCCCAACGACGTACTCGTCGACGGCCGCAAGCTGGCCGGGATGCTCGCCCAACGAGGTGACGGGGCCACCGTGATCGGCCTCGGCCTGAACGTCGGCTGGGCACCCGAAGGTGCCGCTCAACTGGGTGACGGCATCGCACCGGCCGACGTACTGGCTGCGGTGCTCCAGGCGTTCGACGCGTTCGCCTCGGCCCCACCCGAAAAGGTTCACGCGAGGTACTGCGAACTGCTGGCAACCCTCGGCCAACACGTCCGCGTCGAGCTACCGGGCGACAACACGCTGGTGGGCCGCGTCACCGGAGTCGAGCCCGGCGGCCAATTGGTGGTGCTCGACGAGTGCGCGATCACGCACCGCGTCGACGTCGGTGACGTGATCCACGTCCGCCCGGCCGAGTAGCCGGCGCCGCGGCCGCGGGGTGCCCGCGATCGGCACGCCCGCGCCAGTACCCTTTTTCGTCGTGATCCCCGAGGAACCGCCGGTCGCCCCGCGCCCGCACCGCCGCCGGCGTTCGCCACTGCTGCCGATGACCGCGATCGTGGTCGTGGTTGCCGCGGCTGGTTCGCTCGGTGTCATCCGTGCCGCCAACGCGCGCACCGCCGACATCGAGCGTGTGGCGGGGCTAGGCGACGTGCTGGCTGTGAAGGGCGACAACGCCGTGCGTACGGCCGGCGACCGTGTCCCCGTCGGAACGCTCGACCTCGACACGCCGGTCACCTACGGCACCGAGAACTACCTGCTGGTCGGTTCGGACAGCCGCGAGGGCTTTGCCCCCGACACCGACTTCATCGGTTCCACCGCCGACGTCGGTGGGCAGCGCAGCGACACGATGATGATCCTCCACCAGGAGGGCAACGGCGGCGCATCGCTGATCAGCGTTCCCCGCGACCTGTGGGTGCCGATCTACGGCACGAGTCGCTCGAACCGCGTCAACACCGCCTTCTCCGACGGCCCGCTCACGCTCGTCGCCACGATCTCGGAAGCGCTCGACATTCCCATCCACCACTACGTCGAGGTCGACTTCCAGGGCTTCCAACGGATCGTCGACGACATCGGCGGGGTCGAGATCTGTGTCGACCGCACCGCCCGCGACACCCACAGCGGGCTGTGGCTCGACATCGGTTGCCAGACGCTCACCGGCGACCGTGCGCTCGCCTACGCCCGCAGCCGCTACTACCAGGAAGTCGGCGACGACGGGAAGTGGCGCACCGACGGCCGCGCCGACCTGGGCCGGATCGAGCGCCAGCAGTCGTTCCTGCGGGCTGCGATCGGTGGTGCCCTGCGCAAGATCGAGTCCGACCCGTTCAGTACCGGCGACACGCTGGCGGCGATCACCGATTCGGTGAAGATCGACGACGCACTCGAACCCATCCGTGCTGCCCAAGTGCTGCGTCAGGCCTTCCAGGCCGGCCTGCGGACGTTCGCCTTGCCCGTGTACAACGACACCGTCGGCAGCGCCGCGGTGCTGCGCCTCAGCGACAACGCCGAGCCACTACTCGACTACCTGCGCGGCACCGGCCCGGCGCCCGACGAATTCGACACCAGCGCCGACACCGGCGGCGACGCGCCCACCACGACACCTCCCGGTGGTTGAGCCGGTCGAAACCACCTGACCCCGACCCCCGATGGTTTCGACAAGCTCAACCATCTGGCGAAGACGTCCATCTAGGCTGAGCAGCGTATGAAGGCGCTGATCCTTGCCGGGGGTGCCGGTACGCGGCTGCGGCCGATTACTCACACCCGGGCGAAGCAGCTGGTGCCGGTGGCCAACAAGCCGATCCTGTTCTACGGCATCGAAGCGATGGTGGCGGCCGGGATCACCGAGATCGGTGTGATCGTGGGCGACACCCGGGCCGAGGTCATGGCCGCGCTCGGCGACGGATCGCGGTGGGGTGCACACGTCACCTACCTGCCCCAGGATGCTCCCCTCGGGCTGGCGCACTGCGTGCTGATCGCCCGCGAGTTCCTCGGTGACGACGACTTCGTGATGTACCTCGGCGACAACCTGCTCGAACAGGACCTGGCCGCGTTCGTCGCCGCCTTCGAGCAGGCCCGCGCCGGTGCCACGGCGCCGAGCGCGCAGATCCTGCTCAAGCAGGTTCCCGACCCGCACCGCTTCGGCATCGCCACGCTCGACGCCGACGGCAATGTCGTCGCACTCGTCGAAAAGCCGGCCGAGCCACCGTCCGACCTGGCGCTGGTGGGCGTGTACCTGTTCACACCGCGGGTGCACGACGCGGTCGCCGCGATCACTCCGTCGCCGCGTGGCGAGCTCGAGATCACCGACGCGATCCAGTGGCTGATCGACGCCGGCGAGACCGTGCGCTGCGAGCAGCTCGACGGCTGGTGGATCGATACCGGCAAGCTCACCCCACTGCTCGAGGCCAACCGCCTGCTGCTGGAACGGATCGAGGGTCGCGTCGACGGCGAGGTCGACGACCGATCGGTGCTCGACGGCCGAGTGGTGGTCGAGGCCGGGGCGAAGATCGTCAACTCCACGGTGCGCGGGCCGGTCACGATCGGTGCCGGCACACGAGTAGAGGACAGCTTCATCGGCCCGTTCTCGGCGATCGGTGCCGACTGTGTGGTCGAGGCCTCCGAGATCGAGCATTCGGTGGTGATGGACGGCAGCCAGATCATCGAGATCGCCCGCCTCGAAGACAGCCTGATCGGTGGCGACGCGGTGGTGCAGCGCTCGAAGCGGCGCCCCCGCGCGCTGCGCCTGATGGTCGGCGACCACTGCCAAATCGACGTCGAGTAGAGGACTGGATCATGGGAATCACCGAGCAGGCGGTCCGCCCTGGCGCGATCGACGGTCTGTTGATCATCACCGTCAAGCAGGTCAGCGACGACCGCGGCACCGTGCGCGAGCTGTTCCGCCGCTCGGCGTTCCTGGAGGCCGGCATCGACATCGGGGCGTTCCAGCAAATCAATCTCACCAGGACGACACAGGGAGCGATCCGCGGCATGCACGCCGAGGACATGGACAAGCTGCTGACGGTGGCCACCGGGCGCGCGCTCGGTGTCTACCTCGACCTGCGTGACGATTCGCCGACGCGGGGCAAGGTCGAAACGTACGACCTCGAACCGGGTGTGCAGGTGTTCCTTCCGCGCGGCGTGGCCAACGGCTTCCAAGCGTTGACGGCCGAAGTCGAGTACCTGTACTGCTTCGACAACGAGTGGCGCCCCGGCATGGCCGGCAAGGCTGCGTGCCCGCTCGACCCGGCGCTCGGCGTCGATTGGACTGAACCGATGATCGTCTCCGACAAAGACCGCAACGCCCCCACCCTGGCGGAGGTGCTGTCGTGAAGCTGTTCGTCACCGGCGCGGCGGGGTTCATCGGGTCGAACTACGTGCGCTGGGTGCTCGCCAACACCGACGACGAGGTCACGGTGTTCGACAAGCTCACCTATGCCGGCAACCTCGCCAGCATCGAGGACGTGCTCGACGATCGGCGCTGCCGGTTCGTGCAGGCCGACATCTGCGACACCGACGCGGTCGCCGAGCACCTACCCGGCCACGACGCGGTCGTGCACTTCGCCGCCGAGAGCCACGTCGACCGTTCGATCGCCGGGCCGTTCACGTTCGTGCACACCAACGTGTTCGGCACCGCCGTGCTGTGCGAGGTGGCCCGCCAAGTGGGAGTCGAGCGGTTCCTGCACATCTCCACCGACGAGACCTACGGGTCGATCGAGGAGGGCTCGTTCACCGAGACCGACTTGCTCACGCCACGCTCGCCCTACTCGGCAGCCAAGGCCGGCTCCGACCTGATCGCCCTGTCGTACTTCACCACCTACGGCTTGCCCGTGCTGGTGACGCGGTGCTCGAACAACTACGGGCCGTACCAATACCCCGAGAAGCTGATCCCGCTGTTCACCACCAACCTGCTCGACGGCCACAAGGTGCCGCTGATGGGCGACGGCGGCAACGTGCGCGACTGGATCCACGTCGAGGACCACAACCGGGCCGCCCACCTGGTGCTGCACGAGGGCACGGTCGGCGAGGTCTACAACATCGGCGCCCACAACGAGGTCACCAACCGCGACATCACCGAGCGCCTGCTGGCGCTGACCGGGCGCGACGACTCGTTCATCGAATGGGTGCCCGACCGGCTGGGCCACGACCGGCGCTACTCGGTCACCACCGACAAGGTCGAAGCGCTCGGCTGGAAGCTCGAACGCGACTTCGACAACGGCCTCGAGCACACCGTGGCCTGGTACCGCGACCACCGCGCCTGGTGGGAACCCCTCAAACGATGACCGCCTGCGCGAGCGTGGTCTCGATACACCGCCTGGCGGCGGCACTCGACCACCTTGGGCACCAGGTCGTCGAGTGCCGTGGTCACGAGGTGGTCGGCCACCGTGGGCACCAGGTCGTCGAGTGCCGTGGTCACGAGGTGGTCGACCACCTTGGGCACCAGGTCGTCGAGTGGCGCACTCGCGGCGCAGCCGCCACTGCGTTGTATCGAGACGACGGGAGGTGCGCGTGAGGGTGCTCGTCACGGGGGCTAACGGGCAGCTTGGGCGTGACCTGGTCGAGGTGTGCACCGCTGCGGGTGACGACGTGGTCGCCGCTGGGCGGGCCGAACTCGACGTCGGCGACCGTGATGCCGTGGCGAGTTGCGTCGAGGGCGTGCGACCCGATGTGATCGTCAACTGTGCGGCGTGGACCGCGGTCGACGCTTGCGAGAGCGACCCCGCTCGCGCTCAGCGCGACAACGCCGATGCTGTCCGGTGGCTGCGGGCCGCGGCCGACCGGGTGGGCGCGCACCTGGTGCAGATCTCTACCGACTACGTGTTCTCGGGCGACCTCGACCGCCCGTACCGCGAGACCGACACCACCGGCCCACGTTCGGTGTACGGCCATACGAAGCTGGCCGGCGAGCTGGCCGCCGGCCCCGAGGCGACCATCGTGCGCACGTCGTGGGTGTGCGGCGAGCACGGCGCCAACATGGTCAAGACCGTGCTGCGCCTGCTGGCCGGTGGGCCGCCCGAGCTGACGTTCGTCGCCGACCAGCGCGGCAACCCGACGTTCACCACCGACCTGGCCGGGCGAGTGCGCGAGCTCGCGGCCGCCCGCGCCCAGGGCGTGTTCCACGCCACCAACGCGGCCACCGGGGCCGACGGGGCGCCCGGGGTGAGCTGGTACGAGTTCGTCTGCGAGATCGTGTCCGCGGCTGGCGGCGACCCGTCGATCGTCCGCCCGATCACCACCGCCGAGCTGCAACCACCGCGCCCCGCCGCGCGCCCTGCCAACAGCGTGCTCGCCGACACGCAGCTGGCCCCGCTGCGTGACTTCCGCGCGCCGCTCGGCGAACTCGTCGCCCGCCTCCAAACGCGGCCGAACGGATAGTGCCAGGCACTATCCGTTCGGCGCAGACCCAGGTCGTTCACGATGGGTGGTGGTGGCGGCTGGGTCAACGCCACCACCACCCGACTGTTGTGAGTTCGCCCCGTCAGCTCGTGAGGTTGAACGTCTGGAGCGCGCGGTTGGCCGCTTCGATGTCGGCCGAGGTGACGTACTGGAACTCCATCGTCACCAGCCGGGCCGACGTCGGGTCGACGGTGACCAGCATCACGTAGCCCGAGCCGGCGCTGCCGCAGTCGGTCCACTCGCCGAGGATGCCCAGAAAGCGCGAATCCTCGTACGACTGCGCTCCGGTGTAGCCGCCACAGGCCGACAGGAACGACGTCGCCGACAGCAGGTCGTACATCTCGGCAACGGTGTGTGTGTCCTCGGTGGGGAACACGGTGATCTTCGTGCCGGGCGTGTCCCAGCTCTGGAGGAACGCCTGAATGTCGGGTGCGGCCCAGATGCTCGACTTGGCTCCGTCGGGCAAGCCGTCGTACACCCAGTGGCTGGGAATCTCGACCAACAGTTCGTTCGTGTCGTCGCGGACCTGGTTGTACGAGTACGACTCGCTGGTCTGCTCGGCGTCTTCACCGAACGTCGCCACCGTGTGCAGCGGGCGGTCGGGGTTGTTGATCTCGCCTTCGTAGACAGCGCGGTCGTCCCAGCTGAGCACCCGGATGGCCATCGGCGTGCCCTCGCCAGCGGTGCGGATGACGTCGCAGTAGTCCTGCATCGTGCCGTCGGTGCCCATCGGCAGCTCGTTCAGGTGGGTGATGATGTCGCCCGGCTTGAGGCCGACGGTCGACGCCGGCGAACCGGCCTTGACGGCCGACACCCAGACACCCGAGATGCCCGCGGCCTCGTCCCACACGGCCGAGCCGTTGATGCCGAGCGACTCGAAGTCGCCGTTCATCAGTTCCCGGAGCACGACCCGCTCGGCGAGGTCGCCGGCGATCGCCAACTTCTGCGTGGTGCCCGTGCCGGGGTTGTAGCTGGCGTAGTGCACGCCGAGCACCTGGCCGGCCTCGGTGACCAGCGGGCCGCCCGAGTTGCCCGGCTGGGCGTCGGCGTCGTGCTGGATGACACGGTCGATCGACGACCACGGCGTCTCGCCGTCGGCGTCGGCCTTGGCCACGATGCCGCGCACCAGCGTGTACTGGGGGTCACCCAGCGGGAAGCCGGCGACGTAGACCTCTTCGCCGACCGTGGGCTTGTCTTCGGCCCATTCGAGGTAGGGGAGGTCTTCCTCGTTGATCTTGATCAACGCCAGGTCGTTGCACTCCGAGGCGCCGATCACGCGGGCGTTGAAGCTGTCGTTGAGGTCGCCGCCGATGTACACCTTGAGCGTCGCCGCCCCGGTGACCACGTGGTTGTTGGTGACCGCGTACCCGTCGGGGCTGATGATGAACCCGCTGCCGCTGCCGGCACCGGTGTTGTAGCCGATCTCGGGGTCGCGGAACGTGCCGGTGGCGATGATCTGCACCACGGCGGGCTGGACCTCGCGGTAGCTGTTGATGCCGTTCTCGGCACCCGGGGCCTCGGTGGTGGGCGGCGGGGTAACGGGCGCGGCCTCGGTGGTGGTGGGGGCCTCGGTGGTGGCCGCGGTAGTTGGTGCCGGGGCGGCGGTGGTGGGTGCGCCGGTGGTGGCCGGGGACGGTGCGTTGGTGGCTGGTGATTGCGCATCGCCGCTTCCCCCACACGCCGCTGCTGCGAGCGCGAGGCTGCCGACGACGACCCAGATTCGTCGTGTTGTCATGCGGGCGATTGTGCACGAACCGCGCGCGACGCGCATCGTGGTAAACCACATAGCTCGGGCATCGTCACGAAATTTTGACAATTTCGGTGATCCAGGCGTCAATTTGACCACACAATGTGAGATTCGCGTTCGAGATGTTCACGCATGGACGGTGCCGGACGGCGGCGTGACCCACCGGTACGCTCGGCCCCGATGAGGGTGGCGTACACGCTCGAGCAGTGTTGGCACCCCGTGCCGGGCGGTACTGCGGTCGCCACCCTGGCTGTCGCCCGCGCCCTGCGGGCCCACGGCGAGGTCGAACTGGTCGGTGTGGCCGGGCGTCACCGGCACCCGCCACGAGCCGAGTTCAGGCCCCCGATCGAGGTACGCCCGCTGCCGCTCGCGCGGCCGTGGTTGTACGAAGCCTGGAACCGCCTCGGGTGCCCCCGCGTCGAGCGCGCCACCGGCGCGGTCGACGTGTGCCACTCGACGACCGCGATCCCCGCCGCCACCCGGGCGGCCCACGTCGTCACCGTCCACGACGTCGCCTTCGTCCACACGCCCGAGCGGTTCACCCGGCACGGTGTGCGCACGATGACCGCCGGCCTGGAACGGTGCCACACCGCCGACCTGGTGTTGTGCCCCAGCCAGGCGACCGCGGCCGACCTCGCCGAACTCGGCTTTCCCACCGAGCGCATCCGCGTCGTGCCCTGGGGGGTCGACCCGCACCGGCTCGGCCCCGGCGACCTCGACCGGGTCCGCGCCACGTACGCGTTGCCCGAGCGGTTCGTGCTGTTCGTCGGCACCGTCGAGCCGCGCAAGAACCTGGCTCGGCTGGCCGACGCGGTCGCGCTCGCCGAACCGGGCCTGCCGTTGGTGGTCGCCGGGGCCGACGGGTGGGGCGCCGCCGCCCCCGCCGGCGAGCACGTGCGCTTCCTCGGCTTCGTGCCCGGCGACGACCTGCCGGCGCTGTACGCGGCCGCCACCACGTTCGCCTACCCCAGCCTCGAAGAGGGGTTCGGGCTGCCGGTCGCCGAAGCGATGGCGGCGGGCACGCCGGTGGTCACCAGCGCCGGCGGCGCGACCGCCGAGGTCGCCGGGGGAGCGGCGGTACTGGTCGACCCGGCCGACCCCGAAACGATCGCGGCCGGCATCCGCAGCGCGCTCGCCGACCCTGCCGAGTGGGCCGCGCGCGGAAGCGCCCGGGCTGCCGAGCTGACGTGGGAACGGACCGCCGCCGCCACCGTCGGCGCCTACCGCGAGGCGGTGCTACTCCACGCCGAGCGGCGTGCTGAACGGAGGGGCCGGTGACGCACGTCGACGTGGCGGTCAACCTGTTGTGGTTGGCGCCTGGGCGGGTCGGGGGGTCGGAGGAGTACCTCGTCCGCCAGTTGGCGGGCGTGACCGACTCGCGGTTGGCGCTGACGCTGTACACCCAGCCGTCGTTCCCGGCCGCTCACCCGGGCCTGGCCGACGCTCACCGGGTGGTCGCCGCGCCGCTGCGGCGTGACTGGCGGCCGCTGCGCATCGCTGCCGAGCACACCTGGCTGGCCCGCCGAGCGCGCCACGCCACGGTCGTGCACCACGGCGGCGGCACGGCACCCGCGGACGTGCTCGGACGCGGGCGGCGCACCCTCGTCACCGTTCACGACCTCCAATACACGGCGTTCCCCGAGTACTTCAGCGCGTCCCGGCTGGCGTACCTGCGGGCGACCATGCCGGGGTCGATCCGGCGCGCCACGGTGGTCGCGACCCCGTCCGAGTACGTCCGCGGCCGGGTCGTCGACGTGTTCGGGCGCGACCCCGACTCGGTCGTCGTGGTGCCCCACGGGGTCCCGGCAGGCGGCGCGCCGTCAGCCGACGAGATCGACGCCGCGCTGGCCCAGCACGGCGTGCGTCGCCCGTACGTCGTCTACCCGGCGATCACCCACCCGCACAAGGGCCACGCCGTGCTGGTCGACCTGGTCCGCGCAGCGGCCGCACTCGGGCACCCCCTGCACGACGTCCAGGTCGTGCTGACCGGCGGCACCGGCGCGGCCGAACCCGAACTGCTCGCGGCGGTCGCCGCCGACAGCCACGTTGCCGGCCGCATCGTGCGCACCGGCCGGGTTCCGGCGGCCGAGCGCGACGCCCTCATCGCAGGGGCCGAGGCGCTCGTGTTCCCCAGCGAGTACGAGGGCTTCGGTGCGCCGGTGGTGGAGGCAATGGCGCTCGGTGTGCCGGTGGTGGCGAGCGACCATCCGGCGCTCGTCGAAGTGCTCGGTGGTGCCGGTGTGGTGGTGGCGGGCCGCGACCCCGAGGCGTGGGCCGTGGCCGTCGCCGACGCCGTCGATCGGCGCGCCGAGCTGGCCGCCGCCGGCGCCGCCCGCCGCCAGATGTTCACCATCGCCCGCTCCGGCACGGCGTTGGCCACCGCCTACCACCAGGCCGCGCAAGGGTGAATCCGAACCTGTCGTATCGGTGGTCGAGTGCCCGGCTCGGCCGGGTGTATCGAGACCATTGGTGCGCGTACCAGCGACGTCTCGATACAACGGCGGGGCGGCTTCGCCGCGAGTGCGTCACTCGACGACCGGTAGTCGCGGTCGCCCTCTCCGTTCACGTCCCGAGGCTGGTCTCGTGAGGATCGTTGTGTTGTGCCCCCACTTCGCGCCCGACACGGCGCCTACCGGCACGGTGATGACGCGGATCGTGCACGAACTGGCGGCGCTCGGCCACGAACTGCACGTGGTGACCGCGTTGCCGTGGTACCGCGCGCACCGGATCGAGCCCGAGTGGCAGGGGGGCGTCGGGCGCACCGAACTGACCGAATGGGGGTCGATCACCCGGGTGCACCCGTTCCCCGGTGCCGACAAGCGCAATCTCGCCCGCCGCGCGGCCGGGTTCGCCGGGTTCTCGGCGCTGGCCGGCCTGGCGGGTGTGCGCGCCGGGGGTTGGTTCCGCAAGGCCGACGTGGTGCTGGCGATGTCGCCGCCGCTCACGCTGGGAGCCACCGGGTGGCTGGTCGGGTTGACCCACCGAGCGCCACTCGTGTTCAACATCCAGGACGTGTTCCCCGACGCCGCGGTGCGCACGGGGGCGCTCACCAACCGGCGCCTGATCCGGGCGGCCGAGTGGCTCGAACGCTTCAGCTACCGGCGCGCCCGGGCGGTCACGGTGCTGAGCGACGACCTTGCCCACAATGTCACGGCCAAGCTCGGCGACGGTGCATCGGGTGGGCCGGTCGGGCCGCGGGTCGTCGTGATCCCCAACTTCGTCGACACCGACGCGATCCGGCCCGGCGACCGGATGACGCCGTACCGGCGCGAGCTCGGCATCGGCGACGAGCCGGTGGTGCTGTACGCCGGCAACGTCGGCTTCAGCCAGTCGCTCGACCTGGTGCTCGACGCCGCCCGCCGGCTGCCCCACGTCGCGTTCGTGGTCAACGGCGACGGTGCCGCGCGCGCCGAGCTCGAACGTGCCGCGGCCGGGCTCGGCAACGTCCGCTTCGCGGGCTACCAGCCGGTCGAGCGGCTGGGCGAGGTGCTCGCCACCGGCGACGTCCACGTCGTGCCACTGCGCGCCGGGCTGGGCAACGTCAGCGTGCCGTCGAAGACCTACTCCAGCCTGGCCGCAGCCCGCCCCGTGGTGGCCGCGATCGACCCCGACACCGAGATCCCGCGCCTACTCGCGGCGGCCGGTGCCGGCGTCGCCGTGCCGCCCGACGACCCGGACGCGTTCGTGGCAGCGCTCGTCGAACTCCTCGACCACCCCGAGCGGCGGTCCGACCTCGCAGCGTCGGGGCGGGCGTGGGTGGTGCGCGAAGCATCGCCGGTCGCGGTGGGGCGCGCGTACGCGGAACTGCTGGGTGAGGTGGCCGTCCGGCGGGTCGGGGTACGGCGCCGCTAGCCTCTCCGCCCGTGGCTACCAGCTCATCGTCCACCAAGAAGGCGGCCAAGCTCGCCAAGTCCGGCGGTTCGCGGGCGATTCGGTTCCAGGGCGGAACCGTGTTCCCGCTCGCCGTGGCGATCACGCTGATCGTCGGGCTGGGCCTGATCGTCTACGCCCGCCAGAGCCGTCCGGCGGCCGACACCACGCCGCCGATGGTGAACGATCACTGGCACATGGCCTACGGCTTCTACCTGTGCGACCAGTGGTACGCGCTCCGGGGTGCGCTCGAAGAGCGCGACTCGCAAGGCAACCTGGCCAACCGCAAGTACCTGCGCACCACCATCCACAGCCACGACGACGGGGTGATCCACTGGCACCCGTACACCACGGTGGCGGTGGGCAAGCGCGCCAAGCTGGGCATCTTCCTCGACAACTACAACGTCGAACTGTCCGACACGGCCCTGCGGTTCCCCGAGAACTTCGTGATGTACGACCCCAACGACCCGGCCAAGGTGCCCGTGTCGGTCGCCAGTGAGTGGGTCGAGGGCCAGACCGAGTGCAACGGCGAGCCCGCCGAGCTGTCGGTCGCCAAGTGGAACTTGTGGTCCGACACGAAGCCCGAGCGCTACATCGCCAATATGACCAACATCCCGATGACCAACGACGGGATGGCGTTCACGATCATCTTCGCCCCCCGCGACACCTCGGCCGACGGGCTGCGGCCGCCCACCTACGAGTTCCTCACCGAGCTGGGCGCGATCGACATGGGCATCAACGCCCCCGACCCGAACGACTTCCTGGGTGAAGACGGCTCGGTGGTGACGTTGGCCGAGGGCACGCTGCCGGCGGGTGACACGGATTCGGAGGGCACCGAGCCGGAAGGCACGGAGCCGGAGGGCACCACGGTGCCCGCCGACTCGGCCACGGCCACCACAGGCGGCTGATGTACGCGGTCGTCCTGGTCGGCGGGTTCGGCACACGCCTCCATCCGCTCACGTACGACGTCCCCAAGCCGATGCTGCCGGTGGTCCACCGGCCGATGATCGTGCGCCTGGTCGAGCGGCTGGCGCCTGCCGGCGTCACCGACGTGGTGCTCGCGCTCGGGTTCAAGCCCGAACCGTTCGCGGCGGCGTTCCCTGACGGTACGCACGCGCTGCCCGACGGCGGCTCGTTGCGCGTCCACTACGCGGTCGAACCGGAGCCGCTCGACACCGCCGGCGCGATCGCGTTCGCGGCGCGCTCGGTTGGCATCGACTCGACGTTCGTGGTCGCCAACGGCGACGTCCTCACCGACCTGCGCTTGCCCGACCTGCTCGCGGCTCACCGGGCGAGCGGTCGGGCGGCGACGATCCACCTCACGCCGGTGCCCGACCCGTCGGCGTTCGGAGTGGTCGAGCACGACCCCGACGGCACGGTGCGCCGGTTCGTCGAGAAGCCGGCTCCGGGCGAGACCGACTCGAACCTGATCAGCGCCGGCACGTACGTGTTCGAACCCGAGGTACTCGACCTGATCGCCACCGGCGAGCGCGTGTCGGTCGAACGCGACACGTTCCCGAAGCTCGTCGCCGACGGCCGCCTGGGCGCCTACGCCACCGACGACTACTGGATCGACACCGGCCGGCCCGAGCTGTACCTGGCCGCCAACCTCGACCTGATCGACGGCCGCCGCCGCGACTCGGAGCGGGCGATTGCGGCTGGTGCCCACATCCACGCCGACGCGTGCGTCGAGGGCTCGGTCGTGGACGCGGGCACGGTCGTCGAGGCGTACGCCGACGTGCGTCGCTCGGTCCTGTTGCCCGGGGCGCGGGTGTGCCAGGGGGCGATCGTGGCCGACTCGATCGTCGCCGGTGAGGTCGGTGCGGGCGCCACGCTGGCGAACTGCGTGGTCGGGGCCGGGTACACGGTCGCCGGCGGCGTCGAGCTGGCCGCCGTACGCTTGCCCGAGTGAGGGCCGACGCGCTGAACGCGCTCGTGGTGGGTGGGGCCGGCTTCATCGGCTCGCACCTGGTCGACCGCCTGCTGGCCGACGGGCACCGCGTCGACGCGGTCGACGACTTGAGCACCGGTTCGCTGGCCAATCTCGGCGACGCTCGCCAGCACGGTGGCCCGCTGAAGATCCACACCGTCGATGCGGCCTCGGCCGACTTCGTCACGCTGGTGGGCCTGCGCCGGCCCGACGTCGTGTACCACCTGGCGGCCGTGCCCCGTGGGCGACCCACCGCGGTGGCCCTGGCCCAGGCGTTCGCCACCACGGTGCAGGTGCTCGACGCAGCCCGGCTACACGGGGTCGCCAAGGTGGTGGTCGCGCTTCCGGCGTCGGCGATCTACGGCCGCCCGGCCAACCGGGCACTGCCGGTGAAGGAAGGCGAGCTGGTGCCGCGCGGCGTGCGCGGTGTGATCGCCCGGGCCACGGTGGAGCTGCTCACCTGGCACCGCGAGCAGGACGCGGTCGAGTTCACCGCGCTCGCCCTGGCGAACGTGTACGGCCCCCGTCAGCGGCCCGACGGGGGAGTGGTGGCGGCGTTCGCCGCGGCGGCTCACAACGGCGGGCCGGTGACGATGGCAGGCGACGGTCGCCAAACCCGCGACTTCGTGTACGTCGACGACGTGGTCGATGCGCTGGTACGGGCGGGTACACGCGGTAGCGGGCTGGTCGTCAACATTGGCACCGGCGAGCAGACCACCGTGCGCGATCTGTGGGAGCGGGTACGTCGCCCCGGCTCACCCGCACCCGTGACGGGTGGCGCCGACGACCTACCCCGCTTCGCCGTGTCTTCGGTCCGGGCGCGAATCCACCTCGGCTGGTCACCGTGGACCAAGTTGGACGAAGGCCTCCGCACCCTCCAAGACCCCCAAGGTGGTTGAGCCTGTCGAAACCACCGGTCGTGGGCATCACCGGTGGTTTCGACAGGCTCAACCACCTTGGGCGGCGAGGGTTGCTTGGGCCAGGGCTTGGGCGAGGTCGGGGGTACTCATGATCGAGGGGTGGACGACCGCTCGGATGCCTTCGGCCTCCACGGCGTCGGCCAGGTGGGCGTCGGCCGGGTCGATCACCAGGGCTGAGGCGATCGGCGCGTAGAGCCGGGCGACACCCACCACGCTCGGCTCGATGCCGAGTTCGGCGAGCATCCGATCGGCCGGGCCTTTCAACGCCGCGCCCCCCACGATCGGCGAGATGGCGACGCTGTGCTCGCGTCGCCCCGCGAGCAACTCGTCGACGCCCGGCAGGGCCCGCACCGGCCCGATCGACACGAGCGGGTTCGACGGGGCGATCACGATCGTGCCGGCGTCGCCCAACGCCGCCTCGGCGGCCGGGCTGAGCCGGGCGCTGCCGGTGAACTCCACCCCGGCCACCGGCACCGAATGCCGAAGCCGTACGAAGTAGTCCTGGAACGACACCACCTCGCCGCTCGCCAGCGTCACCCGGGTGCGCAGCGGTTCGTCGCTCATCGGCAGCATCGTCAGCCCGAGCCCCCACGCCCGGGCGATCTCGGCGGTGACCTCGGTGAGCGTGGCCCCTTCGGCCAGCCGGGCGGTGCGGTAGAAGTGGGTGGCGAGGTCTTGGTCGCCGAGGTTGAACCAGGTGGGCGCGGCCGCCGAGCCGTCGGGCCGCACAGCGGCGTAGCGGCCGAGTGCCTCCATCGCCCGCCACGTCTCGTCGACCAGCCCCCACCCGCGCCCGGGGTCGATCGCCCCGGCCAGCGTGTACGTGATCGTGTCGAGGTCGGGCGAGATGGCCAGCCCGTGCAGTTCGGTGTCGTCGCCGGTGTTGACGACCGCCGTGACCTCACCGGCCGGCACCACGCCGAGCAGCCCGGCGAGGAACCGCGCCGCGCCCACCCCCCCACACACCACACACACGGTCATCGGAGAGCCTTTCGGTAGAGGTCGGCGAGGCCGGTGGCCGTGTGGTGCCAGTCGAAACGGGCGACGTTGCGGTAGCCGGCACCGATCAGTTCGAGGCGGCGCGCGGTGTCGGTGAGGACGTGCTCGATCGCGGTCGCCAGTGCGTCGGGGGTGCGCTCGGCGACGAACTCGACCGCGTCGCCGCCCACCTCGGGAAGCGAGCCCACCGGGTACGCCACCACGGGCGTGCCCGCTGCGTGCCCTTCCAGCACGGGGAACCCGAACCCTTCGTCGCGCGACGGGTAGGCGACCGCGGCGGCCGAGCGCAGCAGCCAGTGCTTGGCCGGTTCGTCGACGAACCCGACCTGGAGCACGCGGGCCGCCACCGGTGCAGGCAGTTCGTCGACAGCGGCGGCGACCGACGCCGAGTCGTCACCTGCCGACCCGACCAGCACCAGCAGCGCGTCGGGTTGCCGTGGGGCCAACTCGGCGAACGCGCGCACGAGCAGCCCGAGGTCCTTACGGCGTTCTTGGGTGCCGACGGCGAGCACGAACGGCCGGCCGTCGATCGCATCGGCAACGGCCGGCCGCGACAGTTCGTCGAGTTCGGGAACCGCCGGGGGCGGGCCGAGCGGCACGGTGACGACGCGGTCGGTGCCGAGCAACCGTGCGGCTTCGGCGCTGATCGCGGCCGAACCGGTGTGCACCCAGGCACCCTCGGCCACGCGTCGCCGGAGCACGCGCCCGGCCAGCTTGACCAGCGCGGCGGCCTGTTCGGGGTGGGCCAGGAACCAGCAGTCGTACACTGACACCACCGTGGGCAAGCCGGTGGGCGGGGCGACGTAGTTGGTGCCGTGGACGACGTCGACCCCTGGCATCCACCGCCCGGCGTGCGGGTGGTTGCCGCGAGCCCACGCGTGGGCGCCGACGATGCCGGGCAACGGCAGCTTGCGGTGGCCGGGCTGTGGCATCGACCGGTTGCTGACCAGGTACGGGTCGAGTTCCACGTCGGTGCTGGCGGCCAGCGCGGCGTGCAACCCGGCAACGGCGGCACCCACACCCGTGCGGGCGCCGTACAACGGCCCCACATCGAGCGCCACCTTCATCGTCGATCCACCGATCCGTTGACCTCTCGCTGCACGGGGGTGTACCGCACGGCTCGCGATGCGGCGGTGCGTGTGCCGCAACGTTGGTCGAGCCCAGCCTGCGTGGCGCTTGAACGCATAGTGTTACGGAGCGTGGATTCACCGGGATGGCGGTGAGGCACGAGCCGCCAGATCGGTGGATCCAGGCTCATGATTCGAGCGGGACCTCGGTGAGTGCGTCGAGCACGGAGTCGGTGGTGGGTTGCACGCCGGCCGCCAACTTGGCGCGCAGGGCGGTGGCGAACACCACCAACGACACCGTCGACGACAGCACCAGGCCGATCTCGATGCGCCGGAACAAGAGGTCGCTCGACAGCCACACGGTGACCGCGAACGTGGCCACACCGGCCATCCAGCCGAGCGCCACGAGCAGGTGGCCGTGCAGCGCGATCACCGCTTGGGCGGTGGCGATGCAGCCCATGTAGATCGCCGACGACAGCGCCAGCATCGCCAGCGTGCGCCCGCCGATGTCGGGCGCGTCGTAGACGAGTTGGATCACGGGCGGCCCGAGCACGAACGCACCCGCCGTGCCGACCACCCCGATCGCCGCGATCATGCTGAACAGCAACTTGAGCCCACTGCGGAACTCCTGCCACTCGCCCTTGGCGGCCAGCCGCGACAGCCGCGGCAGCAGCGCCGCCTGCACGGCCTGGAAGAGGAACAACGGGATGCGGGCGAGCAGCACGGCGTAGCCGAACTGGGCGACCAGCCCGTCGGGTTCGTGATCCTGGAGCAGGTTGGCGGTGACCGGCCCGGCGTTGAGCAAGGCACCCGCGCACAGCGTTCCCCCCAGCAGCCAACCGAGGTTCTGGCTGGTTTCGCCCCAGGTCGCGTCCGGGCCGGGCTCGGTGCGCAGGCTGCCGCGCCACCACACCAGGCTGACCGGCACCAGCGGGGCCAGCGCCACCGCGAACCCGTACGCGCCGGCGGCCTTGATGCCGACCAGCGCCATCGCCACGCACACGACGATGCGGACCACGCCGTCGGCGCTGATCACGAACGCGTACGAGCGGAACCGGCCCTCGCCCGCACACACGCCGCGGGCGATGTGGGGCGGGAAGTAGGCGACCAGCGCGGTGACGAGCGCCGCCAGCATCCACCAGTCGCCGTCGAAGTACTCCGACGTGATCAGCGGGCTGAGACCCAGCACCACCACCAGCGTGACCACGGCGATGATCGCGCCGGTCCACGCCACCCGACGGAGCACGGGGCGGCCACCCTGCCCCAGCGCGCGCCGGTGCGAGAGCGCTCGCCCGAGTTCCTGCTCGAGCGGTAGGAACAGGCCGGGAGCGATCGCGAACGTGGCGAACCACATCGACACGATCGGCTTGAACTCGTCGTTGCCGCCGAGCGCCCACTTGCCGATGCGGAAGAACGCGAACGTGGCGATGCCCGCTACCAGCAGCGCCAAACCGACCGGCACGGTGCCCTCGGGCAGGGCGCGGCGTTCGGCGGGCTTGGCGGGGGACGGCACGAGTATCGCAGGCTATCCAGCGCGACCGCCCGGGTGGGGTTGACGGCGAACCGCGGCCTGGCATGGATAGCCTCGCTCCATCGTGGAGACGGACCTGCCTCTCGCGCCGTCGGTCGTGTCCGTCATGGTGGTGCACGAACCAGGCGACTGGTTCGACGACACCCTGGCGGCGCTCGCCGCCCAGGACTACCCCAACCTGCGGACGTTGTTCCTGGTCACACCGACCGACGACGCCACGTTCAACCAGCTCACCGACCGCATCAGGTCGAAGATCCCGTCGGCGTTCGTGCGCCACGCGCCGGCCAACGACGGTTTCGGAACAGCCGTCAACGAGGTGCTCCGGCTGGTCGAGGGCGACAACGGGCTGTTCCTCGTGTGCCACGACGACATCGCCCCGGCGTCCGACGCGGTGCGGATGCTGGCCGCCGAACTGTTCCGCTCGAACGCCGGCATCGTCGGCCCGAAGCTGGTCGAGTGGGACCAGCCGCGCGTGCTCCAACACGTCGGTTTGGGGCTCGACCGGTTCGGCGAGGTCGATTCGCCGGTCGACGAAGGCGAGGTCGACCAGGAACAGCACGACGCCGTACGCGACGTGTTCGTGGTGCCGTCGGCGTGCTTCCTCGTGCGTGCCGACCTGTTCCGCACGCTCGGTGGGTTCGACCCGCAGATCACGTTCTACGGCGACGACGTCGACCTGTGTTGGCGCGCTCACCACACCGGCGCCCGCGTGATCGTCGCCCCCGACGCGGTGGTGCGCCACCGCGAGCAGCTCGCCGACCGACGCCCCGGCATGCCCCACCGCACGTTGCAGGCACGCCACCGGATGCGCACGGTGGCCACCCTCACCGGGGCCTCGCGGCTGATCGGGCGCTCGTTCCAGATGGTGCTGCTGACGCTTGCCGAGCTGATCGTCGGCTTGTTCAGCGGCCGGTTCGGTGAAGCCGTTGCCTCGCTGCGCGGCCTGGTGGGGCTGGTCCCGCGGACGCCGCGCATCGTCGCCCGCCGTCGCCACATCCGTGCCCAGCGGGCGGTGCCCGAGCGCGAGGTACTGGGCCTCCAGAACCGGGGCAGCGCGCGGCTCACGTCGTACCTGCGCGGCCGCGACACGGCCACGTTCGTGGGCGAGCAGACCACCGTGCGGCGCTGGCGGCAGGCGTCGTTCGGGCCGCCGCTGGCGTGGTTCACGTTCCTCGTGGCCGTCGTGGTGGGGGGGCGCAACCTGATCCGCCACGGTGTGCCGGCGGTCGGCGAGTTCTTGCCGTTCCCGGCAGCCGGCGACCTGTGGTCGGCGTACGGGTCGTCGTTCGACCCGCGCGGGTTCGGCGCCACCGCGGCCGCTCCCACCGGCTGGGTCGTGGCCGCCGTGCTCAGCGTCGTCACCTGGTTCCGCATGCCGTTGTTCCAGACCGTCACCGTGGTCGGCCTGCACGTGTTGGGCGGGCTGGGCGCGTGGCGCCTGGCGGCGGTGTTCCCCGTCAACCGGGCGCGCATCGTGGGCATGGTGGTGTACGTCGGTACGCCGCTGGTGCCGGGCCTGCTGCAAACCGGCAACCTGTCTGGGCTGGTGTGGTTCGCGGCGTTGCCGTGGCTGGTGCACGAGACCCGGCTGGCCGCCGGCCTGGCCACCGCCGACCCGTTCACGTCGGCGGTCGACCTCACCGATGGCGTCGCCGACCCGGGCTGGCGGGCGCGCCTGCGGGCGCTCGCGATCGCTGCCCTCACGCTTGGTGTGGCCGTCGCGTTCGTGCCGGTCACCGTGCTGCTGTGGCTGCTGGCGGGGCTGCTCGTCGCCGGTGCCACCCTGCTCGCCGGGGGCGCCTGGCGGGTCGCCGCGTGGATCGCCGGGTGCACGGTGGCCACCTCCGTGGTCGGCGTGTTGCTGAACCTGCCGTGGGCACTCGACTGGACCTGGGAGGCACTGGTGGGCGCCCCACCGGCCGGGTCGACGGGGCGCTCGCTGGCCACCGTCGCCAGCCTGGCGCCGAACCTCGACCGGTTCGCGGTCCTCGCGGTGGCCCTGTACGTGCCGGTGCTGGCGGCCCTGGCGATCTGCCGCGCGTGGCGCTTCACGTGGGCGGTCCGCGGTACCGCGCTGGTGCTCGTGTTCGGGGCGTTGATGGTGTTCGCCGAGCGCGGATCGTTCGATGTGGCGATGCCGGCGCCGGCGCTGCTGGCGGTGCCCGTGGCGCTCGGCCTGGCACTGGCCGCGGCGTCGATCGCCGGCGGGTTCGGCGACGACGTGCGCGCGCGTGGGTTCGGTTGGCGCCAGCCGATGTTCGTGCTCGCCCACGCGGCACTCGCGCTCGGCGTCGTTCCAGCCGTGGTCGCGATCGGCGACGGGTCGTGGCACATCGCCCGCACACCGTTGCCACGGCTGTACTCCAGCCAGTTCCCGATCGACACCGACATCGGCGACTATCGCGTGCTGTTCGTCGGCGATCCGCGCACGCTGCCGGTGCCGGCCCGCGAGTACGCCGACGGCATCGCCTTCGCGGTGGTCGACGCGGGGCCGCTCAACATCACCGAGCGGTTCGCCACGCCCGTCACCGCCGGCGACGACGAGGTGGTCGAAGCGCTGGAGTTGCTCGCTACGGGCTCGACGTTGCGGGCCGGGCAGCTGCTCGCGCCGCTCGGCATCCGGTTCGTCGTCGTACCGCTGACGAACGGCTCCACGTCCACGGTCGCCCATCCGATCGCCCAGCCCGACGGCCTCGTCGAGGCACTGGTCGCGCAGCTCGACCTGGGGGTGGTGCGCGGGCAGCCGTCGCTGTCGATCTTCCTCAACCGGGCGTGGTTCCCCGTCGGCGCCCAACTGACCGGGGCGACCGCCGAGGCGTCGCGCCAGGCCGGGGCCGAGGCGCTGGTGCGGGCCGACCTCAGCCACGCGGTGCCGTCGATGGCGGGCATCGACGCCCGGCCCGAGGCGGCCAACGAGGTCGCCCCCGGTGCCGTGCACGTGGCGATTCCGTACGACCCACGTCTGAGCCTGCGTCTCGACGACGGCACCACCGTCGCCGGCCGGCCCGGGTTCGGCGTCACCACCGCGTTCGACATCGAGCGCGGCGGTGTCGGCCGGATCGGCTATCAGCCCGACGAGTCACGCCGCTGGTGGCTTGCCGCCCAGGGTGCGCTGTGGTTGTCGGTCGTGGGTATCGCGGCCGCGGCGCGAACACAGTTCGGCCGCCGCCGCACGGTCGAGCTGCTCGACGAGACGTTGATCGATCTGGGGCCGGGCGACCTCGACGACCTCGACGAGTTCGACGACCTCGACCGACCCGCGCGCATCGCCGGTGAGGCGCTGGTAGCACCGTCCGAGTCGTCAGCGACCGACGGGGCGCACGACCATGACGATCGGGAGGAGGAGCCGACATGAGGCGCCGGTACCCCGCGCTCGTGCTCGCCGTCGCCGCGTTCGTGGCAGTGATCGCCACCGCACGCACCACACAGCCCGCCGACTCGGCGGTGTACAGCGTGGCCGCTCAGGGGTGGATGCCGCGGGTGACCGCCGACCCCGGCCTCACCGAAACCTGGTTCTGCCCGGGTGTACCGGCCACCGGCGGCGACGTGCACGGCGAGCTGACCATTGCCAATCGCGGGAGCACCCGCCTGGAAGGCACGGTGCTGGTCGTCAACGACGCTCGCCAGAACGTGCGCCTCGAGCTCGAGGTCGAGGGCTGGTCGCACGCCACGATCGACCTCGACCAAACGCTGCCGGGCAACATCGTCGGCGCGGTCGTCGAGGTCGAGGTGGGCGAGGACGGTGGCGGCGCGCTCGTCGAACAGACGTCGTACCAACCCGGCGGCGACAGCTCCACCGCGTGCGCCACCGCCACGTCCGACGAGTGGTACCTGGCCGACGGGTTCACGGTCGAGGGCAGCACCGACGCGCTGGTGCTCACCAACCCGGGCGAGCAGACCGTGGTGGTCGACGTGTCGTTCGTGACACGCGAAGGCCCGCGCTCACCGAACCGCTACTCGGGCTTGACGATCGCCCCGCGCAGCGTGCGCGTGCTCGACCTAGGCGCCCCGGGGGCGGGCGCCCAGAGCGAACCGCTGCTGGCGGTGCACGTCGAAGCGTCGCAGGGCCGGCTGGTGGTCGGCCGGTCGCAGACGTTCCGGGGTGGCGGCCGCGCGGGCACCCAGGTGTCGCTCGCCCAACCGGCGCTGCGCGAGCAGTGGTGGTTCGCCGGCAGCCACTTCGGCGACG
The DNA here is from genome assembly GCA_035556435.1 of Ilumatobacter sp. Taxonomy (GTDB): domain Bacteria; phylum Actinomycetota; class Acidimicrobiia; order Acidimicrobiales; family Ilumatobacteraceae; genus Ilumatobacter. Next base: position 278,288 of record DATMEY010000039.1, read on the forward strand.
GCCGTTTCGAGGAGTACGTCATCTACAACCCCACCGCCAACGACGTGCAGGCCGAGGTGGTCGTGCTCGGTGTGCCGTCGGTGGTCCCGGCCGACCCGGTGCCGGTTCCTGCCCGCAGCGTGGTGACGTTCAACCCAGGGGTGCTCGACGGCATGCCGGTCGGGCCGTACGCGGTGGTGTTCGCCACGCTGGCCGACCGATCGGTGGTGGTCGAGCGGGTCACCACGCAGAACACCGACGACGGCATGCGCACCACGGTGCTCGCGGGGGCCACGTCACGCCCGTCCGACGGTTACTTGCCGTCGACGTGGCACATCACCCAAGCCCCCGAGGTGGCGACCGAGGATGCGATCGTGATCCACAACGCCAACAACGTCGAGGGCACGGTGTCGGTGTTTGCGGTGGGGGCATCCGGGCCCGCCCCGGTGCCGTCGCTCCAGAACCTGACGCTGCCCGCTTCACAGATGTTGTCGCTCGACCTCACCGACCCGGTCGCGCTGGGGCGCACGCTGATCGTCGAGACGGAGAACTGGGTGGTCGTCGAGACCATGTTCCCGAGCGGCGAGGGAGCGTCGCGCTCGGCCGCGTGGGCGATACCGCAAGGGTGACCGCGATGTGGGTACGCCTGCTCGTCGCCGCCGGCGTGATGCTGGTGGCCGTTGCCGTCGCTGCTGTGGTGCGGCGCCGACGGGCCGCCGACCCGCCCACCCAGCCGCGCCGCGAGCTTCCGGCCCAGGTCGACCGGGCCGACTTCGACGGCGCCGGCTGGCTGGTGGCGGTGTTCACGTCCGACACGTGTTCCACGTGCGCCGACGTGGTGCGTAAGGCCGAGGTGGTCGGCTCGGACGAGGTGACGGTGCAGGTGGCCTCGTACCAGACCCGCCGCGACCTGCACGACCGCTACCGCATCGACGCCGTACCGGCCGTGCTGATCGCCGACGCCAGCGGCGTGGTGCAGCGCACGTTCGTCGGCCCCGTCACCGCCACCGATCTTTGGGCCGCCATAGCCGACACCCGCGGTTCCTGACGCGCACCAGGTCTCGATATACCGGGCAGAGCCCGGCACACGCCTCGGTGGTCGAGTGCCGGCGCCAGCCGGTGTATCGAGACCACCCCTGAGGGCGGGCTACTCCAGCTCGACGCCGAGGAGGGTTTCGAGGCGGTCCAACCGGGAGCGCAGGGCGGCTACCTCGGCCTCCAACTCGGCGACGCGGTCGGGGGCGGGGGCGGCCGCGATCGTGATCGGGCCGGTGGGGTCGGCGACGGTCTCGTCGGCTTCGCCGCACAACAGGTGCGCCCAGCGCCGTTCGCGCTCGCCGGGGCGTCGTTCGAGTTGCACGGCGAACGCCTCGGGGCTGCGCGCAGCGAGCGTGTCGAGGGCCTCGTCCACCGTCAGCCCGTCCGGGTGGAGTTGGCGGCCGGCCCGGGCCTTCACCTCGCCGGCGGTTTGCGGTCCGCGCAGGGCGAGCACCGACAATACGGCCAACTCGTTGCGCCCGAGGTGCCAGCGCTCGTCGGCGACGTGGCGGTAGCGGATCGTGCGGCCACCGTGCGAGGGGTGCACGAACCGCGCGAGCCCGATCGACTTGAGCGACATCAGCGCGTTCTCGACCGTGCGGTCCTCGTAGGCGACGATCGGGAACCGGTTCGACGTCTGGTTGCACCCGAGCCGCAAGGCGTTGAGCGTCAGCGGGTACGAGTCGGGGACCGTAGTCTCCTTCTCGATCAGTACCGCAAGGACCCTGGCTTCTTCCGGACTCAACGGCATGACGGCGAGTCTGTCAGACGGATGGCAACGACCGGCTCACGACCAGGTGGTTGAGCTTGTCGAAACCACCTGCTCGTCGCGGGTCTCGGTGGTTTCGACAGGCTCAACCACCTTGGTGGCGGTCGCCGATCCTCTGAAACGCGGGTGGGCGGGTGGGATCTATTCCGGCACGCTCATGACGTTGGCTTCGATGCGTTCGCCGGTGCCCTGCTCGTCGAGGCCCGACTGGATCAGGCCGGCGACGGTGGGGCCGTCGATCGTCTCGTGTTCGAGCAGCGCCTCGGCGATCAGTTCCAACCCACGCCGGTACTTGGTGAGCAACTCGGCGGCCCGGGCCTCCTGGGTGTGGAGGATCTTGGAGATCTCGTCGTCGAGCATCTTGGCGGTCTCGTCGGAGTACTCGCGGCCCTGCGACATGAGGTCTTCGCCGAGGAACACCTGCTGCTGGCCGTGCCACGCCATCGGCCCGACGGCATCGCTCATGCCCCACTCGCGCACCATCCGGCGGGCGATGTTGGTGGACTGTTCGAGGTCGTTGGCGGCCCCCGAGTTGAGATGACCGAACACCAGCTTTTCGGCGACGCGGCCACCCATCGCCTTGCAGATCGTGTCTTCGAAGTATTCGCGCGAGTACGTATGCCGCTCCTGTGGGAGGCTCCACGTGACGCCCAGGGCCATGCCCCGAGGGAGGATGGTGACCTTGTGCAGCGGGTCGCCGTGGGGCAGCACCACCGACAGCAGGGCGTGCCCGCCTTCGTGGTAGGCCGTGGCCTTGCGCTCTTCGGCGTTCATGATCAGCGACTCGCGCTGGGCGCCGAGCACCACACGGTCGCGGGCCGACTCGAAGTCGATCCGCTCGATCTGCTTGCTGCCCCGGCGCACGGCGATCAGGGCCGCCTCGTTGACGAGGTTGGCGAGGTCGGCGCCGGCCATGCCGGGTGTGGCCCGGGCCATCGTGTCGAGGTCGACGTCGGACCCCATCTGCTTGTCGCGGCTGTGGACCAGGAGGATCGCCTTGCGCTCCTCGTACTCGGGCAGCGGCACCACGATCTGGCGGTCGAACCGGCCGGGGCGCAGCAGCGCCGGGTCGAGGATGTCGGGCCGGTTGGTGGCGGCCATGATGACGATGCCCTCGGACGTCTCGAAGCCGTCCATCTCCGACAGCATCTGGTTGAGGGTCTGCTCGCGCTCGTCGTGCCCGCCGCCGAGGCCCGCGCCGCGCTTGCGGCCGATCGAGTCGATCTCGTCGATGAAGATGATCGCCTTGCCCATCCGGCGGGCCTGCTGGAACAGGTCGCGCACGCGGCTGGCGCCGACGCCGACGAACATCTCCATGAAGTCGGAGCCGGTGACGCTGAGGAAGCCGACCCCGGCCTCGCCGGCCACGGCCCGGGCGAACAGGGTTTTGCCGGTGCCGGGAGGGCCGACCAGCAAGATGCCCTTGGGTACGCGGGCGCCGATCTCCTTGAAGCGCTCGGGCATCCGTAAGAAGTCGACCACCTCGGTGATCTCCTGCTTGACGCCCTCGTAGCCGGCGATGTCGGAGAACGTGGTGGACGGCTGATCGGTGCTGTAGGCCTTGGCCCGGCTGCGCCCGATCGACATCACGTTGCCCATCTGGCCCTGGGCGCGGCGCTGCATCCACACGAAGAAACCGATGATCAGCATCACCGGCAGCATCAGGCCGAGCACCGACAAGAACCAGTTCGAACTGGGCGTGTGGAAGTCGATGTCGACGCCCTGTTCGCGGGCCATCGCCTCGTCGACTTCCGACAGGCCGCGCTCGCCGCCGCCGGTGGTGTGGAACTTGCTGCCGTCGGCGAGCTCGCCGGTGATACGGCCGCTGGCGTTGTCGATCGTGATCGACTCGACCTGGCCGGCGCCCATGAGCGCCAGGAACTCGGTGTACGTCTTGCCGGCGCCGTCGTCGTCGCCGAGCAGCGAGGGCACCGCGAACACGGCGATGAACGCCCCGACGGCCACCCACGGCCACCAGCGCTTCCAGCCGAGCGGGCCGGTCGGGCGCTCGCCGTCGGCACCACTTCCGCCACCGCCGTCGAACTGCTTGGAACGCCGGTCGCGGGGCGCGTTGTTGCGTGGTGCCGGCCCCGACGGCCGACCGCGCCCCGGGGGTGGGGGAGGCGGCGGCGGTGGCAGCTTGTCCATGCATCAAGCCTAAGGCGTGGGGCGGGTATCCGCGCCGCTGCCAGCCCCGCTGCGTACGGTTGCGCCATGGCGTACGGATCGTCACGGCAGTGTTCACGCACGGGGTGCAGCGAGGCCGCGGCGGTCACGCTGACGTACCAGTACGGCAGCGCCCAGGTGTGGCTCGACGCGCTCGCCGCCGAGCGCGATCCGCACGCCTACGACCTGTGCGCCCGGCACGCCGAGCGACTCAAAGCACCCCAAGGTTGGCAAGTCCGCGACCGTCGCATCGCCCAGTTGGCCATCGCGGTCTGACCGGTACGCCGGTGGTCTCGATACACCGCCTGGCGGCGGCACTCGACCACCTGTCGTGACGGTGGCGCCGGGCCTGTGGTGACGGTGGTCGAGTGCCCGGCTCTGCCGGGTGTATCGAGACCACGCCTCGGCGCCGTTAACTTGCCGGGGTGATCGAGCGACAACTGCCTGTGGTGCCGGCGGGGGCGGCGCTGGCGACGTGGGCGTCGGCGTGGCCGGCGGCGATGCTGTTCGCCCCCTTGCTGGTGTTCGCGCTGACGGGTGCCGACACCGCCAACCTCACCACCGGCGAGTCGTGTGCGGCCGTTGCCATCGGGTGGGTGGTGCTGTTGGCGGCGATGACGTACACGTCGCGCCAGTTCGGCTCCCGCGACTTCCGGGCCGACTACGGCGCGGTGTTCCGCCCGGTCGACCTGGTCGGCGTCCCTGCCGGGGTGGCCCTGCAACTGCTGGTGCTGCCGGTGGTGTACTGGCCGCTGCGCGAGCTGTGGCCCGACACGTTCAGCACCGACGACGTCGAAAAGCGTGCCAACGAACTGGTCGACAAGGCCAACGGCGGGTGGCTGTGGCTGCTCGCCGCGGTGGTCGTGATCGGTGCGCCGGTGGTGGAAGAGCTGGTCTACCGCGGCCTGCTGCAACGGTCGTTCGGGCGCGCGCTCGGTCGCTGGCCGGCGTTGCTGACCGTCTCTGGGCTGTTTGCCGTGATCCACTTCAGCCCGGTCGAGATCCCCGGCCTGTTCTTGGCCGGTGTGGCGTTCGGGCTGGGCGTCACGCTGACCGGCCGGATCGGCCCCGGCATGGTGACCCACCTGGCCTTCAACGCCACCGGCCTCGCCGTCGTCCTCTGGTTCTGACCCGGCCGCGGGCGCGGTGCGGGTTCGCGGTGGTGTCGGCCTGACAAACTGTGCGGCGCATGAGCGAGCGCCGCGACGACGCCCCCGACGTTTCCCCCGAACGTGAGCCACCGGAACCGGCCGAGCATCCCGCTCAGCCGTTCGCCGACCACTGGGACGACGACCCCGACGAGTTCGCCGACACCGGCGACGACGCCTACCTCGACGACGGCGACGAGACGGGCGCTACGGACGACACCCCGGCCGGGGCGGACTGGACGCCTACCGGCGCCGCTGGGGTAGCCCTGAGTCTGCCCCAGCGTGCCGCCCGGCGCGTCGTGCGGCGTCCGGTCGAGTGGGCCCAGCGGCCGTGGCCGAACGAGCGGATCATCCAGTACGTCGTCACGGTGCTGACGCTGACCACCACCACGGTGATCATGAGCAACGTCGTGCATCTCAGCTTCCTGCCCGGGCGCGACCTGATCTTCGACGACACCACCCCCACCGGCGGCGACTTCGGCGCCCACGTGTGGGGCCCCGCCTACCTGCGCGACCACCTGTTGCCGGGCTGGTTCAACGGCTGGTCGATGGACTGGTACGCGGGCCTGCCCACGTACCGCTTCTACATGGTGCTCCCGGCGATGGCGATCCTGCTCGTCAACGTCGTGCTGCCGTACGGCGTGGCGATGAAGCTGGTCAGCATCCTCGGTGTCGTCACCATCCCGGCGATGTGCTGGGCGTTCGGCCGGCTGGCCAAGTTCCGCTACCCGGTGCCCGAGCTGATGGCGTTCGGCGGGCTGGCGTTCGTGCTCGACGAGAGCTTCGAGATCTACGGCGGCAACGTCAAGTCGACGATGGCCGGCGAGTTCTCGTTCTCGATCGCGCTGGCGATCCTCATCCTCGCACTGGGTGTGCTGGCGGCCGGCCTGCGTACGGGCAAGTACCGGGTGTGGGCGTCGGTGCTGCTGGCCGCGGCGGCCGTGTCGCACGGCATCGTGCTGATCTACACGGCGGTCACGGCGATCTTGCTGTGCGCCGTGTGGGTCGACCGCCAGCGCTGGAAGTACGCCATCACGGTGGGCGTCACCACGCTGCTGCTGTCGATGTGGTGGGTGGGCCCGTTCCTGCTCTCGCACGACTTCATGACCGACATGAAGTACGAGGGCAAGCCCGACTGGGCCGACTCGTACTGGAGCATGTTCTTCCCGCACGACACCGTGCTCGACTTCATCATCAGCGGCCTCGCCGTGCTCGGGTTCCTGCTGTGCATCGTGCGCCGCCAGCTCAACGGGGTCGCGCTCGGCGTGACCTGCCTGATCTTCATCGGTGGCGTGTACGCCACCCGCGACGGCGGCCTGCCCGGTATCGGCCTGCTGTGGAACCCACGCCTGTTGCCGTACATCTACCTCACTCGCTATCTGCTGATGGTGGTGGGCGCGTTCGAGTTGCTGACGTTGCTGTGGAACGCGATGACCGACCGGCGGGCGTTGCAGTGGCCGTCGGTCGGCCCGGCCACCGCGTTCTTCGCGATCCCTGCCGTCTCGGTCTTGCTCGTGCTCGGGTGGATGTACCAGGAACTCCCCGGCGGGCAACTCGAGGTCAAGAACGAGGGCAAGCCGGCCGTGTACACGTGGGGCCCGCTGTCGGCGCCGCAGGGCGAGGAACAGACCAAACGGGCCCAGGCCGACGGGTGGGCCCGCTACAACTTCCGCGGCTACGAGGGCCGCGACCAGTACTACACCGAGTACTACAACGTCGTGAACACGATGGCCGACCTGGGGAACAACCCCGAGTACGGGTGCGGGCGGGCGAACTGGGAGAACAACGCCGACAACGGCCCCTACGGCACCACGATGGCGCTGATGCTGCTGCCGTTCTGGACCGACGGCTGCATCGCCTCGATGGAAGGCCTGTTCTTCGAGGCCTCGGGCACCACCCCGTTCCACTTCCTCACCACCGCCGCGCTGTCGGAGAAGTCGTCCAACCCGGTGCGCCAGTTGCGCTACGTCGACCACAACGGGGCGATCGGCGTGCGTCACGCCCAAAACCTCGGCGTGAAGTACGTGATGGTGCGCACCGACGTCGCCAAGCGCGAGGCCGCGGCGCAGCCTGACCTGACACTGATCGCCCAGTCGTACCCGTGGGACGTCTACCTGGTGGCCGACAGCGACGTCGTCGTACCGCTGGCGGTGCAGCCGGTGGTGGTCAACGGCCGGTCGGGCGACCAGCGCGAGCGCAACCTCGAACTCGGCACGAGCTGGTTCCAGAACCCCGACGAGTGGGCTGCGATGCCGGCCGACGGTGGGCCTGCCGAGTGGCAACACATCGACGTCGTCGTCGACGAGGCCCGCCACTCGGTCAACGCCAGCAACGGCAAGCAGGACAAGGTTGACTACGTCGTTCCTGCCGAGACGATCAACCCGGTCGCCCTGCCCGACGTCACCGTCAGCAACCTGGTGATGGAACAGCAGTCGCTGTCGTTCGACGTCGACCGGGTCGGCGTGCCCGTGCTGGTCAAGGTCAGCTACTTCCCCAACTGGCAGGCGTCGGGCGCCGACGGGCCGTGGCGGATCGGGCCGAACATGATGGTGGTGGTGCCGACGTCCGAGCACGTCGAGCTGTCGTTCGAGCGCGCGTTCTCCGACTACTTCACGCTGCTGCTCACCCTGGTCGGTGTGGGCCTGTGCGTGCTGTGGCGGCGCCAGGGCGACCTCGAGTTCGACTCCGAGATGCCTGGGGCGCTGTTGGCCCCGGCCGCCGCTGCGGCGCCACCGGCCCCCGACACGTACGTGTGGCACCCCGCGCTCGACACCGACGACCCCGGCGCCGACGCTGACCCCGGCGCCCAGCACCTGTGGGGTCGGCCCGAGGACGCCGAGACGGAGCCCGACCCGTGGGGGGCCGACACCCCGACCGCCGCCCCACTTGACACCTCGGTCGACGGGTTGGCTGACGAGCCCGACGAGCTCGGGGGGAGCGAACCGACGCGTCAGGGATAGCCTCGGGGGGCCCTATGCGAGTTCTCGACCAGATCGTCAAGGCGTACGACGTGCGCGGTACGTACCCCGACCAGATCGACGCCGAGGTCGCCCACGCGCTCGGGGTGGGGTTCGCACGCTTCGCCAACGCCACCACCATGCTCGTCGCCCGCGACATGCGCCCGTCGGGCGAGTTGCTGGTCGCCGAGTTCGCCCGCGGGGCCCAGGAGCAGGGCGTCGACGTGATCGACCTCGGGCTGGCGTCCACCGACCTGCTGTACTACGCCGCCGGCTCGCTCGACGCCCCGGGGGCGATGTTCACCGCGTCGCACAACCCGGCTCGCTACAACGGCGTCAAGTTCTGCCTCTCCGGCGCCCGCCCGGTCGGCATCGACAGCGGGCTCGCCGCCGTCCAGGCCACCGCCGAGCAGGTGCTGGCCGGCGCCGGCCCGGCACCCACCGCGCGTGCCGGCGGCTACGCCACTCGCAACCTGCTGCCGGCGTTCGCCGAGCACGTCTTGTCGTTCATCGACCCGGCTGCGATCGCCCCACTACGGGTGGTCGCCGATACGGCCAACGGCATGGGTGGCCTGGTGGTGCCGGCCGTGTTCGAACGGCTCCCGCAGATCGAACTCGAGGTCATGTACCCCGAGCTCGACGGCACGTTCCCGAACCACCCTGCCGACCCGCTCCAGCCCGCCAACCAACGCGACCTGCGGGCCCGCGTGCAGTCGGGCGGGTTCGACGTCGGGCTGGCGTTCGACGGCGACGCCGACCGCGTGTTCGTGGTCGACGAGACCGGCACTGGCATGTCGGGCTCCACCACCACCGCCCTGCTGGCGGCGGCCGTGCTGCGGAGCAACCCCGGGGCCACCATCCTCCACAACCTGATCTGCTCGAAAGCGGTGCCCGAGGTGGTTCGCGAGCAAGGTGGCGTGCCGGTGCGCACGAAGGTCGGTCACTCGTACATCAAGCAGATCATGGCCGAGACCGGTGCCGTGTTCGGTGGCGAGCATTCGGCGCACTACTACTTCGCCCGCAACTATCGGGCCGACAGCGGCCTGATCGCCTCGCTGCTCGTGCTCGACGAGGTCAGTCGCTCGGGTCAGCCCCTGTCGATCTTGCGCAAGCCGTTCGAGCGCTACGCGGCGAGCGGCGAGATCAACACCGAGGTCGCCGACACCGGGGCCGTGCTGGCCGCCGTCAGCGCGCACTACTCGGGGTTCGACCAGTCCACCCAGGACGGCCTCACCGTCGAGTGCGGCTCGTGGTGGTTCAACCTGCGCCCGTCGAACACCGAGCCGCTGCTGCGCCTGAACCTCGAAGCCGCCGACCGCGACCAGTGCGACGATCGCGTCGCCGAGGTCCTCGCCCTCGTCACCGCCTCGTAGAAAGCAGCCCGAGATGAGCCTGAGCCCCGCCCTGCTGAGCATCCTCGCGTGCCCCGACGACAAGGGCCCGCTGTTCTACGTGGAGGACGACTCGGTGCTCTACAACCCGCGCCTGGGCCGCACCTATCCGGTGGTCGACGGCATCCCGGTGATGCTGATCGAGGAAGCCACGACGCTCGACACCGAGGCCCGGGCCGCGCTCGACGCCAAGATCGCCGAACTCGCCCTCACCCCCACCTTCGAGGCGTAGTCGGGCGTGACTGCCAGGCCTGCCACGCAGCGGGTACCATCGGCGCCCGTGAGTGACGTGCCCCGCTTCGTGCCCCGCGCCCGCACGCTCGGCCGCCTGGTCGTGACCGGCGCTCTGCTCGCCGGCGCCGTCGCGATCGGTTCGTCGTTCTCCGGCGGCGGGCGGGTGATCGCCGCGGTCGGCGACCTGGGCGCGGGCGGCGAGTATCACCCGTTGACGCCGGTGCGCATCCTCGACACCCGCGAACCGGAACTCGACGTCAGCCCCGCCGGTCGCAAGCCGATGTCGAAGAAGGACGGCACCACCACGTTCGACGTCCAGGTCGCCGGGGTCGGTGGGTTGCCCGAGTTCGCCGACGAAGACGGCGACGGTGCCGACGACAACGTGCTCGCGGTCGCCGTCAACGTCACCGTCGTCGCTCCCACCCAGACGGGGTACCTGCGGGCGTTCGGCAAGGGCGCCCCCGAAGGCGACACGTCGGTCGTCAACTTCGGCCCTGGCGAGGTCGTGCCGAATGCGGCCATTCTGCGCCCAGGTGCCGAGGGCAAGCTGACGATCCGTCTCGTCGCCCCGATCGCCGACGGTCAAGCCGACGTGCTGATCGACCTGTTCGGGTGGTTCTCGTCGAGCAACGTCGCCGAGTCGGGCTCACGCGTGATACCGGTCGGGCCGGGCCGCGTGTACGACTCGCGTGAAGCCGACTTCGGTGGCCAGCCGATCGCCGGCGAACGCCAGGTGCAGATCCCGATCCACGGGGCCAAGTCTTACGACCCGACGCTCGACCCGATCGTGCCCGGCAACGACACTGCGATCGACGGTGTGCTCGTCAACCTCACCGCGGTCAACGCGGTCGAGGGCAGCCAAGCCACGCACGTGTCGATCCTCCCCGTCGCGGTGGCCCCCGGCGACAAGCCCACCACGAGCAACCTCAACCTCGCTGTCGGCCAGACACGGGCGGTGATGGCGATCGTTCCGGTGGGTCCCGACGGCTCGATCTACCTCTACAACCGGGCAGGCGCGACCGACCTGATCGTCGACGTCGTCGGTTACCTGAGGCCCGCCGACGACCCGACCAGCCGGGCGGGGCGGGTCGTGCCGCTGGTTGCCCCGTACCGTGCGCTCGACACCCGCGACCCCGCCCACGGCAACACCCCCCTCGGCCCGGGAATGGCCGAGACGTGGAGCTTCGCCGACTTCGCCGCCGACGTGAAGATCGGCGACGACCCGGTGGGCCCGCAGGTGGGCCTGCTCGGCAACCTCACCGCCACCGGCCTGACGCGCCAGTACCCGACGCAGTTCACCACGTCGTATCTCACGGCCTACCCGCCCGCGGGCGAGGTGCCGAAGGTGTCGAACCTCAACATCAGCGAGGGCCAGGACATCCCCAACCTGGCACTGCTGAGCTACGGCGCCGAATCCGGGAACGAGCGGTGCACGCAGGCCACATGTGTGCGGTTCTTCAACCGCGCCGGGTCCCTGCACTACCTGCTCGACGTCTCCGCCGTCATCCTCGCCTAACCCGGCCACCCTCCCGGTCGTCGAGTGGCGCACCCGCGGCGCAGCCGCCACTCCGTTGTATGTCTCGATACGGCCGCAGAGCGGCCACTCGACAACCGTCTCGACGACGGCGCGCGCACCAATGGTCTCGATACACCGGGCAGAGCCCGGCACTCGACCACCGGGGGAGGCAGCTAGGCGGGGGCGGGGGTGAGGGAGGCGAAGAGGTTGGCGAACACCTGCTCGCGGTCGAACCGCATCGCGTACTGGCGGGCGGCGACCTCGCGACGGGTGCGTTCGGCCGGGGTCATGCCACCCACCACGTGGTCGAGCGCCTCGCACAGGGCGTGCGCCGACCCGGGCGGCACGAGCACCGCGGTGTCGCCGACCGCCTCGAGGATGCCGCCCGTCGCACAGGTGATCACCGGCCCGCCACCGGCCAGCATCTTCTCGGCCAAGGCGATGCCGAACGTCTCGACGAACTCGGGGCGCGGCTTGCTGGGCAGCACGAACGCTGCGCACCCGGCCATCAGGTGCGGCTTGTCGGCGTCGGACACGTCGTCGAGGAACACGATCCGGTCGCCGGCGCCGCTGGTCGCCGCCTGGGCTCGCAGCGCCACTGCCTCGGGGCCGTTGCCGGCGATCACGAGCTGCACGTCGTGGCGGGCCCGGCTGCGGGCGTAGGCGTTGATCAGGTCGTTGACGCCCTTGGCCTTGGTGAGCCGCGACAGGAACAGCACGTAGCCGCCGTCGACGAGGCCTCGGCGGCCGAGCACGGTGGCCGTGTCGCGCGGGTCGAGGGCGATGTAGGCGCCGGCATCGATCGCCGGGTACGAGATGCTGATGCGGGCCTCGCACTGGGGGGCGAAGGTGGTGCCGTGGACGCTGTCGAGCTCGGCCGCCGCGTCGAGGATCATCTCGCGGGTGAACGCCGACACGGCGACGCACCGGTCGTTGGCGAGGTACGCCGCGAGCAGGTGCGCGGCAGCGCCGAAGCGGCCCGAGTCGACGCACGACCGCACGACGTTGGTGATGTCGCTGCCCACCGCCTCGGCGATCGTGGTGACGTCGACGGGTAGACCGGTGGCGCGCGCCGCGGCGAGTGCGCTGACCACCGCCGTGGTGTGCGGTGTGAGGTACAGCGACAGGGCCACCGTGGGTACGCCGTCGGTGAACAGCTCGACCAGCCGGCCGGTGATGCCCTCGACGACGCGCCCGTCGGGCACGCGGTAGTCGCCGACACCTTCCGGGCGTTCGACGACGATGCCGGGCGAGTAGGGCAGCACCGTGTCGAGCGGCTTGAGCGGCAACCCCGAGGCCTGGAGCGTGGCGAGCGGCCACGTGACGATACGTACGTCGTCGAAGCCCTGCCGAATGGCGACCTCGGCCAGGTTGCGGGCCTCACCCGAGTGACCGCAGATCACCGGGTCGGCCCGCACCACGATCACCAACCTCCGGCTCATCGCGGACCCCCTGTCCCACGGTGGTTGAGCCTGTCGAAACCACCTGGTGAGCGGGGGACGATCCGTCGGCCGGTGGTTTCGACAGGCTCAACCACCTGGAGTGCGGTCATGGGCGGGTTCCCATCATCGCGGGTGGGCGGTCGGTGGTGCCCCAGTTGCTCGGTTCGGGGCCGAGCGCGATGAGCAGGTGCCCGCCACGGTGTACCTCGTTGCCGGTCAGCCAGGTGCGGTCGAGCGGCTCGTCGTCGAACGTCACCGACTGCACGTACTGGCACGGCGCGCCCGGCTGGGGCTCGACGAACCCGGTGGTGTCGATCGTGAGCGTGCCGCCGGGCACCGCCATCGTGGCCGTGCGGAACGACGGGGCGTTGACCAGAAACAGGTTCTGGCCGGCGACGGGGAACAGGCCGAGCGACGCCCACAGGTACCACGCGCTGAGGCCGCCCGAGTCGTCGTTGCCGGGCAGTCCACCGCGGCCGGTACCGAACTGATGGTTGACGATCGCGTGTACCACCTCGGCGGTTCGGTCGGGGCGGCCGACGTAGTGGTATGCCCACGGCGCCTCCATGTCGGGCTCGTTGTTCAAGCCCTCGAAGCGGTTGAGCGCGTAGCCGGCCGCGATCTCGTCGGTGGTGGGGTGCTCGCCGAGCTGCTTCACGGGTGCCGCGCCGTAGCCGAAGAACGCGTCGAGCAGCGTCGTGAAGCGACCTTCGCCGCCCGCCAACTCGATCCGCGCGGCCATGTCGGGCATCAGCCGGAACGAGTAGTTCCACGCCCCACCCTCGTAGTAGGTCGAGTCGACCAGCAGCCCGGTGACGGGGTCGAACGCCTTGACCCACACCTCGGCGATCGCTTCGAACTGGCGGGCCAGCGGCTCGTCGCCGAGGTGCCGGGCCACGACGGCCGAGCACTGGTACCCCATGGCGATGTCGAGCGTGTGCGTGATCGGGTGGCAAATCCCGCGTTCGAGCAGTTCTTCGGCGTAGCCGCGGCGCAGGTCGGCGTGCATGTTGACGAGCGCCCAGTCCCAGTCGATCGACGTGAACCCGAGCGCGCACAGGTCGGCGAGCAGCGTGTGGGCGAGCGCCGAGCCCTGGCGGGCGAACCGGTCGGCGCCCTTGGCCATGCGGTAGCCGATCGGCAGGTTGCCCTCCTCCTCGCACACCGTGAGCAGCGAGTTGGCCAGCTCGACCGAGCGCTGGGGGAACAGCAGCGTCAGCAGCGGCAGCTGTGTGCGGTAGATGTCCCACATCGTGCAGATGTCGAACACGAACGAACCCTCGCCCGGCCAGAACGGGCTCTCGTTGGGGGCGAAGCACGGCTTGATCAACGAGTGATAGAGCGCGGTGGCGAACACGGTTTGGCGATCGGCGTTGTCGGTCTCGACCTGGACCGCGGCGAGGTGCTTCGACCACGCGCTCGACGTCGCCCGCCGGCGGGCCGCGAACCCCTCGCGCCCCAGGTCGGCGCGCAGGTTGCTCGCGGCCTGGTCGGTGCCGCGCAGGGCGAACCCGAACCGCAGCTCGACGGTCTGGCCGGCTTCGGCCGGGCCCACCCACATCAGGCCGAACGGGCGCAGCGTGGTGGGGCGGATGTGGTCGAAGTGGAGCCGGGTGCCGCCGGGCATCAGGCGCCGGTCGTACCACAGCATCTGGCGCCACTCGGGGGTGCCGCACTCGACGTGCATCGCCAGCGGGGCGCCCTCGACGGCCAGCTCGACCTGGGCCGCGGTGGGGCTCACCTGGTGCAGGTCGGCGCGCAGCGGCACGGTCGTGCCGTGCTCGATCGCCAGCCCACCCATCGAGCAGTCGATCACGAGCCGGGCGTTGTGGTGCTCGGGGAACGTGTAACGGTGCACGGCCGACTTCGGCCCGACGGTGAGTTCGCAGCGGATGCCCGAATCGAGCGTGCATGCGTAGTAGCCCGGTTCGGCGACCTCCTCGACGATCCGCCAGGTGCGCCCGAGGTCGTCGAGCGGCAACATCATCGGTGTGACGCGGAAGTAGTTGTAGTACTTGCGGATCGCGCCGGTGCCCGACTGCTGGAAGTGGGTGAACCCCGAGGCCACGAGTTCGTCGTGGAGCCGGGCGGGGATGCCTTCGTTGTTGAGCCGGTAGCGCCCGTAGCCGGTGGGGTAGGCGCCCGAGTACGAACACGCCGACACCATGCCGAGCGGGTAGCACGCACCGGGATGGGTGTTGCCGACTTGCGGCTTGGGCCACCACCAGGTCGCGGCGAGGCCGTGGGGCACGGGCAGGTCGGTGACCTCGGTGCCGATCAACGGGTCGACGTGGTCGAGCATTCCCTATGAAACCGTAGACCCGCGCAATGTTGCGCGGGTTTCGCTCCGGTTACGGCGACGTGAACCGGTTGCGTAGTTCGCCGAGGCCGTCGACCGTGACGACGACGGTTTCTCCGGGCTGCACGAAGCGCGGAGGCGTGCGCCCGGCGCCCACCCCGCCCGGCGTGCCGGTGAGGATCAGGTCGCCGGGTACCAGCGTGATCACCTTCGAGATGTACTCGACCAAGGCGACCGGGCCGAACAACAGCTGGTCGGTGTTCGACGCCTGGAGCACCTCACCGTCGATGGTGGTGCCGATCGGGTAGGCGGTGTCACCGATCGGTTCGTCGGGCACCGTCAGCCATGGCCCGACCGGCGTGGTGCGCTCCCACGCTTTGCCGGCGAGGAACTGGCTGGTGTGACGCTGGTAGTCGCGCATCGACACGTCGTTGGCGACGGTGTAGCCGGCGATCGCCGCCGCGGCCTGGTCGGCGGTGGCGCGCCGGATCGGTGCGCCGATCACGATCGTCAGCTCGGCTTCCCAGTCGACCTTGGTCGACTCGGGCGGCAGCTCGATGTCGTCGTAGGCACCGGTGAGGGTGCGCGCGTACTTGGGGAACAGCGGTGGGTACTCGGGCTGCTGGTTGCCCATCTCGGCGATGTGGTCCTTGTAGTTGAGCCCCACGCAGATCACCTTCTCCGGCTGCGTCACCAGCGTGGCGAAGTCAAGGCTGCCGAGGTCGTGCCGTGGACCATCGGCGACCAGTTCCCGCCATTGCGGATCCGTCAGCAGTTCCCCGACGTCGGCGTGCCCCGTCTCGACCGCGGCATCGGCGTCGAGCCGCACCGCCCGGGTCCCGTCATCAGTACGAATCGTCGCCAAACGCAAAGCCATGCCCCCCATCATGGCCGACCGTGGTCTCGATACACCGGCTGCGCCGGCACTCGACCACCTGGACTACCGGTTGTCGAGTGGCGCACTCGCGGTCAGTTGGGTCGCCGGTTGTCGAGTGGCGCACTCGCGGCGAAGCCGCCCCTCCGTTGTATCGAGACGACCTCGGGCTACGGCAGGAAGTCGTTGGTGTACCACGCCGAGATGTCGGAGGGAGCGTGGTCGAGCAGCTCAGTGTCGGTGAGGAAGGCGACGAACTGCTCCCACACCTCGGGCGACTGCTCACCCCAGCGGTCGGCGTCGGCGGTGAACTGGCCGGCCAGGTAGTCGGCGCTCGCCCGCACGAGCGCTTCGTCGAGTTCGGGCGCGGCGGCGAGCAGTGCGTCAGCGGCCGCGCCCGGGTCGGCGATCGCCGCGTCGTAACCGCGCGCGGTCGCGCTGATGAACGCCTCGACGAGTTCCGGGTCGTCGGCGACGAGCGTGTTCGAGGTGGCGATCAGCGGCGTGTACCAGTCGGGGATGCAGTCCGCGTGCTCGATGAACGGGATCGTCGTGACGTCGACACCGGCCTGTTCGAGGCGCAGCTTGTCCCAGCCGTCGTACACCCACACGACGTCGAACGCCCCCGACTCGAGCCCGACGCGGTAGTCGGTGTTGCCGACCTCGACGAAATCGACCGCGGTCGGGTCGCCCTCCGCGCACTCGACGAGCCTGTCGAGCAGCGCTCGTTCGAGCGGCCCGCCCCACCCGCCGTAGCGGTGCCCGGGCAGGTCGGCCGGGCCGCCGATACCGGTGCTGGCGAGCGCCAGCAGGCTCGACGTGTTGTGTTGCACGATCGCCGCGACCGACGTCACCGGCACGCCCTCGGCCTGGGCCGGGACGAGGCTCTCCTGCACCGAGATCGCGAACTCGGCGCTGCCCGTGGCCACCGCCTGCAGGCCGCCGGCGGTGCCGGGCTGGATGATCTCGAGGTCGATGCCGGCGTCGGTGTACCAGCCGTTGGCGTCGGCGAGGTAGATCCCGCCGTGGTTGGTGTTCGGCGTCCAGTCAAGCACGAGCGTGACGGGCCGAAGCTCGGCGGGGCTGGTCGTCCCGGCGTCGTCGTCGCCCCCACAGGCGGCGAGGGTGACCGCCAGGGCGGTTGCGGCGAACAGGGGAAGGGGGGAGTGGCGGCGCATCACGCGCGGCTCCTTTCGCGTTGGTAATACCAGGGGCAGACGAGGCGGGCGAGCCCGCCGACGAGGAGGAACAGGCCGGTCGAGCAGACCGCGATCACGACCACGCCGACGAACACCCGGTCGACGCGGAACGCGGCCTGTGAGTTGTTGAGGTAGATGCCGAGGCCGCGGCTGGCGCCGCTCCACTCGGCCACCACCGCACCGGCAATCGTGTACGCCGCGGCGATCCGCAGCCCGTCGAACAGCGCGGGAATGGCATGGGGCACGCGCACCTTGCGGAGCACGGTGAGCTCGGTCGCGCCCATCGCCTCGATCAGTTCGACATGTTCGGGTGGCGCCCCGGTCAGCCCGCCGAGCGTGGCGATCGCGACCGGGAAGAACGTGATCAGCCCGACCACGATCACCTTCGGCGTCAGCCCGTAGCCGAACCACAACACCAGCAGCGGGGCGAGCACGATCATCGGTACCGTCTGGCTGGCGACCACCAGCGGGCCGAGTACCTGTCGGGCGAGCGGCACGGTCGCCATCAGCGCGGCGATCGCGACGCCGGCAGACGTGCCGATCAGCAGTCCGATGCCGGCTTCGGCCAAGGTCGTCGCCAGGTGGTGCCCGACCAGCCCTGGGCGCTCGGCGAACGCGGTCCAGATCTGCGACGGGGGCGGCAGCACGTAGTCGGGCGTGTCGCGTACCCGCACCCACACCTCCCAGAACCCGAATCCGGCGGCGATCAGGGTGAGCGCGGGGAGCGCGTCGCGGGTGCGCCGGATGACGGCGCTCATCACTACTGCCGGAACTTGGCGGTGAGGCGTTCCATCCGCCACTCGCCAGCCGGCGTGTCGTCGCTCTCCGGGGTGCGTTCCCCGAGGCGGACCGACGTGATCACGCTGGTGGCGCCCGACGCGAGCACGGCCTCGTGGGCGGCCCGCAACGTGGCCCACACCTGGTCGGCGCCGCCCTCGAACGTGGTGCCGAGTGCCCCCACCTCGTAGTGCAGGCCGCTCGCTTCGACGACCGCGATCGCGGCTTCCACGTGGGCGTAGGCGACGTCGCCCGTCCCGGGTGGGTTGGGTGAGACGTGAATTTCAGCAAGCATGCTGGGCTCCCTTCGCTGGCATGATCCAGATCAGGTCGGCGGGTCGGCACCCTTCAGATGCCCTCTCAGCCCGATCCGCCAAAACGGCCGTCGGACTCCCCGGTGATGAGTTGTCGCAACGACCCTACCGTGACGCTGTGCGTTCAAGCGCCACGCAGGCTGGCCTCCATCCACCGTGCAGGCAGGCCACCGGCGTGCTCGCCCGCTGTGCCGTCAGATCTGACTCTTTGTCGTAAGGCGCACCTAACAACACGGTACGCTGGCCGACGATGAGCGACCGGCCGTGCGTGGCGCTGTGTTCGGGCAAGGATTGTCGCAAGCGCGCCGAGTACCGCGACCTGCGCACGGCGGTCGCCGAGGTGGCGTCGGTGGAACCGGTGCGCTGCCTCGACCTGTGCGACAGCCCGGTCGCGGTCGTGCGGCCCGGCACGCCGGACGCGGTCGTGTTCGACAAGCTGCGGACGTCGAAGCAGCACCGCGACCTGGCTGCGTTCGTGGCCGGGGCGGCGCCGAGCGCCCGACTCGCCGAGCGGCAGGTCACCGGCAAGTCGCGCCGCAAGGTACTCGCCAAGCTGGCCGGCCACCGCAAACGCCGCTGACGAGTTCCTCGCCGCGCACCGGGTCTCGATACACCGGGCAGAGCCCGGCACTCGACCACCGTCAGCAGAGCCCGGGTCTCGACCACCGTCTCGACGGTGGTGCGCGTCAGGAACTGAGCGCGTCGCGGATCGCGCGGGCGACGGGCCAGGCGGCGTCGGTGTGGTTGCCGATCACTGTCCACGTCAGCCCGGTGGCCGGCGCGTGGACCGAACGGAACGAGATGCCGGCGTCGTAGCCCTTGAGCGCGGCGATCGCCCCGTCGTCGAGCAGCCACAGGCCGTATCCGTACTGCTCGCCGTCGGGCTCGCTGCCGTGCACCGTGGTCATCTGGGCGACCGTGTCGGGCGACACGATGGCCCCGGCGAACAGGGCCGTCCAGAGCCGCTCGACATCGGCGACCGTGGTGGCGATGCCGCCGTCGCCCAGCCCGCGGCGCGGCATGTGCAGCACGTTGGTGCGCAGCCCGTCGGCCTCGAGGTAGCCGACGGCGACGTCGCCGGTGGGCTCGTCGGCGAACGGGAAGCCGGTGGCTACCAACCCGGCCGGTCGCACCACCAGTTCATCGACGAGGTCGTGGTAAGGCCTGCCCGCAGCGCGCTCGGCGAGCACGGCGAGCAGCACGTAGCCGCTGTTGTTGTATCGGAACTCGGCGCCTGGGGTGCTGCGCATCGGTAGACCGTCGAGCAGCACCAGGTAGTCGTCGGGCACCGCCAACTGGTGGATCGGAGCCTTCAGCGGGTAGTCGCGGACGTCGGCGATGTCCTCGTCGATGTAGTCGCCGATACCCGACCGGTGGGCGAGCAGGTGTTCGACCGTGACCGTCGGATCGATCAGCGGCAGGTCGTCACCGAGCAACTCGCGGGCGGGCGTGTGGAGCGCGAGCGTGCCGCGCTCGGCGAGGGCCAGCACGGCGAGTGCCGTGAACGTCTTGGCGCCGCTGGCTGCGGGGAGCCGCGTGGCCAGCGTCATCGGGATCGCGTGCGCACGATCGGCGAACCCCGCGGCCGACTCGTGGACCAGCGTTCCGGCCAGGCTGACCCGCACGGCACCCGAAAACCCGTCGGCGCGGGCCGTGTCCATCACCGTTTCGAGGCGGGCGGCCAGGTCGTCGGGAATCGTGCTCATCCGTGGCCCTTTCGATAGCGCGCCAACTCGCGGGCAGTCTCGCGTTCGGCGTCGCGGGTGGCGAGCACCTGGCGCTTGTCACCCTTGGTGGTGCCCTTGCCGATGCCCAACTCGACCTTCACGCGGCCGTCGCGGAAGTACAGGCTGAGTGGCACGATCGACACCCGTTCGGTGTCGACGCGGGCCTTGAGCTTGCGGATCTCCTCGCGGTGCACCAGCAGCTTGCGTGGCCGGTCGGGGTCGTGGGCGCCGAACCCGACCGCCATGCTGTACGGCGCGACGTGCACGCCTTCCAGCCACAGTTCGCCGCCGCGGATGCGGGCGTACGCGTCGGCGAGTTGCACCTGGGCCTCACGCATCGCCTTGACCTCGCTGCCCAGCAGCACCAGACCGGCCTCGATCGTGTCGTCGATGACGTAGTTGCGGCGGGCCGCGCGGTTGCCGGCGATGAGGGTGGTGCCGGGCTTGGTCCCCTTGGGTTGCTTCTTCTTCGCCATGTGGGTGCTGCCGCGTCATGTTCTCCGGCGGGATCTTGCAGGGTACCGTGCCCGTGTGTTCCGAATCTCCCGGGATGTTTTCGACGCGATCTGCGACCTGGCGTTTCGCGAGTACCCGCTGGAGATGTGCGGGCTGATCGCCGGCGACCCCGAGGGCGACCTGGCCGTGCGGTTCTACGCCTGCACGAACGTCGCCGCCTCGGCGCAGGTGTACACGATCGACCCGAAGGACCACCTTCGCGCCGAGCGCGACGCCGACGATCACGACTGGGAGATCCTCGGTGTGGTCCACAGCCACACCCACTCCGAGCCCTATCCCAGCCCCACCGATGTCAACCAGGCCCCCGACCCCGGCTGGCACTACCTGATCGTGAGCCTCAAGCGCGACGCCCCCGAGCTCCGCAGCTTCCGCATCGCCGACGGCCAGATCACCGAAGAACCCCTGGCGATCGCCTGAACCGAGCGTCGGCCGGAGCAGGCCCCATCGCCCGGAATCGTCGGGGTGCGCTGGTGGTTGCAGTGGCTATGTCTGCTGGCCACACCGTCACGATCACACCGAGCGACGCTCACGTCGAAGTTCGCGTCGATGGCGAGCTGCTGGCAACCACCGACCGCGCACTCCGACTCGACGAGACCGGCCTCCCGCCGCGCTACTACCTCCCCAAGGGCGACGTACGTATGGACCTGCTCCGCCCGACCGACTTTCGCACGACCTGCCCGTTCAAGGGCGAGGCGTCGTACTGGTCGCTCGATCTCTCCGGCACCACGTACGACGGCATCGTCTGGGCCTACGACACTCCGCTCGACTCGGTGCCCGAGCTGGCCGATCACGTCTGCTTCTACCCCGACCGCGCCGACGTAACCGTCGACGGGGAACGCCTGTCGGCCTGACCAGCGAGCTGACAGCAGAACCTGACCTCCCACCAGCCCATCCGGCTCACCTTTCCCAGGCGGACCGGTGCGGCTCGGGAGCAGCGCCGTCCTTGAAGGTGCGGCGTCGACTACGACCAGGAGTCCTGGCGCGCGATCGTTCGTCGAAGCGCTGGTGGCGCGAGCGGCTGCGGTGCGGTCCAGGTTCCGTCCTGGACATGGCGATACATGACGGCGTCGGCTTCGCGGTCGTTGGGAAGGATCTTCCTCCGCTTTCCCTCGACGCTGAAACCGGTGCTCTCGAGTGCTCGCTGCATCGCTGCGTTCGTACGCTCGGTTTCTGCACCCACTTCGCGGTAGCCCACGTGGTGAAGGTGTTCGCGCAGGAGGAGCAGCGCTTCGGCGCCGTATCGGTGGCCGCGCGCCTCAGGCCCCAACCAGATCCCTACGATTGCGCGACGTGTCCCGGTCGTGTCTGGCACCGCGCTCACGACTCCGAGGATCTCGTTGCCGCGGCGGGGGCTGATTGCCATGAACGGCGTCCGATGGAAGTAGCGGACCGAGGCCTTGATGTCTCGGATCGAATCGGAGCTGAATCCCATGACCGCCGACACGTGGGCGTCGATCGTACGGATCGCGCGCCCGGCCTCGAATGCTCGCAAGCGTCTCAACCGGACCCGGTTGCCCGCGCATATCGTCCTGGCTCGGAGGCCGCCGAGTGCCGCCGTGAGGAAGGCTCCGCCGCTGATCGCGGCCACGAGAACGACGAGGACGAGCTCGGACGCTTCGCCGTGAAACGCTCCCAAGCAGGCGTAGGTGTTCGGATCCGACACGAGCGAGCGGCACTCCGGACTTCCTGGTCCGTTGCTCCCGAACACGTCGTCCCAGTTCGCCGCTGTCGTCGAGATGCATACCACGGCCAGCACCAGCGGAATGCCGAACCGACGCAACGCCGCGCGCTGGATCGCATCTCGCTCGGCAACGCGGCGGGCGGCGGTCACGGCGCGCGGTGCCGCCGTGCGCGGCTCGCAGGCTCGGTTTGGACCGTCCGCATACGGGCTTGTATCGGCCCGCCGCGCAGCGTTCTTTACCGCACACGGGCTGCGCCGGCCGCAGCACCGGCCCGCGCCGACGGACACGGGCCGGCGGCGGTGGTTTCGACGGGCTCAACCACCTATCTGACGCGTGCTGGGCGGTAGGTGGTGGGGAGGCCGTCGCGGCTGAGGACGAGTTGCCAGAGTTGGTTGCCTCTAGCCCGGAACGAGCCGGCCGAGGCGAGCAGGTAGAAGTTCCACATTCGCCGGAAGCGTTCGTCGTAGGTGGGGAGGTCGTCCCAGGCGGCGGTGACGTTGGCGTGCCAGGCCATCAGCGTGCGGTCGTAGTCGGGGCCGAAGCTGTGCCAATCCTCCAGTACCAGTTGCTTCTCGTGGGCGCGGGCGATCAGCGCCGCCGACGGGAGCATCGAGTTGGGGAAGATGTACTTGGCGATCCACGGGTCGATCCGGGTGGTGGTGGTGAGCCGCCCGATCGTGTGCAACAGGTGCAGGGCGTCGGGGGCGTTCAGGCAGCGCCGTACCACCTGCATGTAGGTCCGGTAGTTCTTGTGCCCGACGTGCTCGAACATGCCGATCGAGTACACGCGGTCGAACGGCTGGTTCAGCTCGCGGTAGTCGGTGACGCGGATCTCGACGGGTAGCCCGGCGACGTTGGCGCGAGCAAGTTCGGCCTGCTCGACCGACACGGTGACACCGACGACCTCGCATCCGTACTCGACCGCGAAATGCTTGGCCGCGCCGCCCCACCCGCACCCGATGTCGAGCACCTTCATGCCGGGTTCGAGGCCCAGCTTGGCGGCGATCAGGTCGAGCTTGTCGAGCTGCGCCTGGTCGAGGTCGTCGGCGGTGGCCCAGTACCCGCACGAGTACATCATCCGCTTGTCGAGCATCGCCTCGTAGAGGTCGTTGCCGAGGTCGTAGTGCTGCTGGCCGACCTTCCACGCCTTGCGCCCGCGCTGCTCGTTGGTGACCTTGGCGCGGGCGATCTCGATCACGTCGCGCGGCGAGCCGAGCTTGGCCATCGCCTGGTAGCGGGTGACCTTCTCCACCAGCGTGTCGAGCTCGGCGCAATCCCACCAGCCGTCCATATATGCCTCGCCGATACCGAGCGTGCCGGTGGCGAGCCCGCGGGTGAAGACGCGCTCGTCGTGGATCTGCGGGTCCCACGGCCGGTCTCCGTCGAGACGGATGTCGGCCGGGGCCAGCAGCTTCTCGAAGCGGCTGCGGAGCCGGGACATGGGAGGAATTCAACCACAATCCGCACGGCGTCTGCCCGGGCAGGCTCAAATACCGACCAGATCAGTAGCATTTCGCCCATGGGTGACGGTGACGTGGCTGCCAACGTGCTCGACCTGATCGGGAACACGCCGGTCGTCGACGTGTCGAACCTGTCGCCGAACCCGAACGTGCGGATCTTCGCCAAGCTCGAGTCGCAGAACCCGTTCGGGTCGGTGAAGGACCGCATCGCCAAGCGGATCATCGAGCAGGCCGAGCGCGAGGGCCTGATCGGGCCCGGCCAGCAGATTCTCGAGCCGTCGTCGGGGAACACCGGTATCGCACTCGCCGCGATCGCCCGCCTGAAGGGCTATCCGGTGAAGATCCTGATGCCCGAGTCGGTGTCGGTCGAGCGCCGCCAGATGCTCGAGATCATGGGCGCCGAGGTGATCCTCACCCCGGGTGGTGAGGGGTCGAACGGCGCCGTGCGGCGCGCTCAGGCGCTGGCCGCCGAGCACCCCGACTGGTTCTTCCCGTACCAGTACGGCAACGATTCGAACCCGCGGGCGCACTACGAGGGCACCGGGCCCGAGATCCTGAAGCAGGTGCCCGACATCACCCACTTCGTTGCCGGGCTGGGTACCAGCGGCACGCTGATGGGCATCGGCACGTACCTGAAGGAGCAGAATCCCGACGTCCAGGTGGTCGCCATCGAGCCGCCGCTCGGCGAGCGTGTCGAGGGCCTGCGCAACATGGACGAGGGCTACATCCCACCAGTGTTCGAGATGTGGAACGGTCGCCAGCTGCTCGACCGCAAGCGCGTCGTGCGCCCCCGCGAGTCGATCGAGTGGACCCGCCGGTTGGTGAACGAGTGCGGCGTGTTCGCCGGCCTGTCAGCCGGCGCTGCGCTGGCCGGCGCGGCCAAGGTCGCGGCCGAGGTCGAGTCGGGCGTGATCGTGTTCCTGGTCGCCGACGGCGGCTGGAAGTACCTGTCGACCGGCGCCTACACCGACGACCTCGACGCCGCCGAAAGCAACATCGAAGGCACCGTCTACTTCTGACGGTCAGCCGGCGACGGCCCTGGCCTGGATCCACCGATTGCTGTGGTCGCTCGCCGACGTTGCCCCAGCCCACGGCGGTTGTGGCCCCGTTGGCCCTGGTGCACGGCCAGTGAAGGCCAGCCTGCGTGGCGCTTGAACGCAAGGTGTTGCGGAGCCTGGATTCACCGTGATGGCGGCGAGGAACGAGTCGCCAGATCGGTGGATCCAGGCTTGGGGGCTCGGTTTTCGTAGTCTTCCCACTCCCACTCGGCGCCGTACTGGTCGAGCAGGTCGAGGAACGGTTCGCTGGGGAGTGCTTCGGGGCCGACGATGCCGGGCTTGAACCATTGGCCGGTGCCGATCAGCTCGATCGCCACGGCCGGCATCACCGCCGTCTGCCACACCACCGCCTGGTGCCCGAACTCCTTCATTGACCAGGCGTTGTCGACGATGTGGTACAGGTACACCTCTCTCGGGTTCCCGTCCAATCCGGTGCCCTTCACCCACGTGCCGGCGCACGTGCGCCCGGTCATCTGCTCGCCGAGCGTGGCCGGGTCGGGCAGCGTCGCGGCCACCACGTCGCGGGGCGACACCTTCACGCCGCGCACCTCGACCGGCTCGGTGGACACCAGTTCGAGTTTGCGCAGCGTCTTGAGCACGTTGATGAAGTCCTCGCCCAGGCCGTACTTGAACGTCACCCGGTCGACGTCTTTGATCCAGCGCGGCATGAGGATCACCTCCTCGTGCTCGACGTTGACGCATTGGAGCGGGCCGATGCCT
Source organism: Ilumatobacter sp. (assembly GCA_035556435.1). GTDB lineage: Bacteria > Actinomycetota > Acidimicrobiia > Acidimicrobiales > Ilumatobacteraceae > Ilumatobacter. Next base: position 303,554 of record DATMEY010000039.1, read on the forward strand.
TCCGGAAACGTGAACACCTCGGGTTCGCTGAACGGTTCGGTGGTGAACCAGCCGCGTTCGCGCTCGTAGATCACGGGCGGGTTGAGGCACTCCTCGATGGTGGTCCAGATCGAGAACGTCGGGGCGAAGTCGTAGCCCTCGACGACCAGGTCGGCGCCGTCGCGCACCCCGATCTCGTCGATCTTCGAGAACAGATGGTCGGCCGCGTAACGGGCGGCGACGTCGGAGAACCCGGGCTCGACGCCCATCCCTACCAGCGCCATCAGGTTGCGGTTCTTCCACACCGGGTGCTCGGCGAACTGGGCGTCGCCGAGCCGCCGCCCGGTCTTCGAATACGGCTGCGTGGGATGCGGCTCGGACAGCGTCATCGCCATGTCGACGTAGTGGCAGCCGGCCTCGAACGCACCGTGGAAGATCGGCGGGTTGAAGCGGGGATCGCAGGCGTTGAGCACCACCTGGGCGCCGACCTGACGGGCCAGTTCGGCGACGGCGTGCTCGTCGGAGGCGTCGACGTGGGCGGCTTCGATGCGGAACCGGCCGTGCTCGTCGGGCAGGTTGTCGACGGTGGTCTCGACCGCGCCCTGGGCCTTGTCGAGGTCGATGTCGGCGATCGTGATGTGTTCATACACCTTGCGGTGCGAGGCGATCGCCACGAATGCCGACCCCACCCCGCCCGACCCGACCACCAGGACTCGCATCCGGGGCAGGCTAGCCGCGGGGCCGACACGCCTTGGGCGAGGTGATCCTGGCGCGAACCACCAGGTGTCCGGACGGTCAATGATGCCCCGATGCGGGGGTGGGGGCGGTACGCCCGGAACGGCACCGTGCCCGACCGGCGCCCCCACCCCCGCACGTCGGCGAGGTGATGGAGCTACGTCGCTTCGAGGCGGCGGAAGGGGCGTTCGGGGCGGGTGACGGGCTGGAGGGTGATCGTCGCGTCGGCAACCTGGGCCACGCCGTCGGCCACGATCACCGGGTTGAGGTCGAGCTGGGCGATCTCGGGATGATCGTCGACCAGCTGCGCCACGCGCACGAGCAGGTCGGTCACGGCCTCGCGGTCGCCCGCGAGGAGCGCCGACGCGGCGCGCGTGTCGGCGAGCAGTGCCCGCGCCGACCGCGGCGACAGCGGGGCGACGCGGCTGGCTTCGTCGCCGATCAGCTCGGCCTGCATGCCTCCCAGTCCGGCCGTGACGACCGGGCCGACCGACGGGTCGTCACGGGCCTGCACGCGCAGGTCGATGCCGGGCGGCACCATCCGTTGGACGAACACCTTGAACCCGGCGGGGTCGGCGCCGTCGGCGAGGTGGGCCAGCATGGTGGCGACCGAGACGGCCACGTCGGAGGCGTCGGCGAGATCGAGCGCGACCCCGGCCTCGGCCGAGCGGCCGACGCCGCGATGCACCGCCTTGAGCGCGACCGGGAAGCCGAGCTGCTCGGCGGCCGCCACTGCGTCGGCGGCGACGACGCACACGGTGGGCGGCATGGCCACGCCGTAGGCGCCGAGGATCGCCCGGGCCTGCTCGGGGCCGACCGGGTCGGCTGCTGCCGGCCCCGCCAGGTGAGCGGCCATGACGGCCTCGACGGCATCGGGGTCGACGGCCAGCTCTGCCGCGTCGGCCGCTTCGGCCAGCTCCTGTGCTCGCCAGCGCGAGTAGAAGCCGACCCGGCCGAGCACGGCCGCGGCCTGTTCGGGGAACGCGAACGAAGGCACCGGCGACCCGCTGCACAGCGGGCCGTCACCGGCACCGAGCATCACCGCGACGACCGGTTTGGTAGCCGTCCGGGCTACCGCGTCGATCGCCGCGGTCGGCGCTCCGACGGCGCCCGCGGTCGGCGGGGCGTGGATCACGAGCACGGCGTCGATGCCGGGGTCGGCCAGCGCGGCTGCCAGCGCGGTGCCGTACTCGTCGGCACCCGAGCGCCAGTCGAGCGTGACCGGCGGCGCCACCGGCGTCAGTTCGGCCGCCACCAGGGTGGCCTCGGCGAGCACCCGCGGGCTGCGGGCGCTGCTCAGGACGGCGACGCGGTCGCCGCCCATGGTGGGCTGGAAGGCGAGCACCCTGGCAGTGTCGAGCATCGCCGTCACGGTGGGTACCTCGATCACGCCCGACTGCCGGTACATCGCCGTGTTGCCTGGGCCGACCATCGCCGCGCCGGTGCGCACGAGCACGATCGGTCGCCGGAGGGCCACCCGCCGGGCGATCCGCGAGAACTTGCGTCCGTTGCCGACCGACTCGGTGTAGAGGCAGATCACCCGGGTCGCCTCGTCGTCCTCCCAGAACTGGAGCAGGTCGTTGGCCGACACGTCGAGCTTGTCGCCCAGCGACACGAACCACGACAACCCGAGTTCGAGTTGCTGGGCGAGCCGCAACAGCGACCCGCCGAGCGTGCCCGACTGCATCGACACGGCCACGCCCCCGGCCGGAACGGTGACGTTCACGAGCGCGGCTTGCAATGCCACATCGGGCAGCGGCGAGGCGACCCCCATCGATGCCGGGCCGATGATCCGCAAACCGTTGCGCCGGGCGTGGTCGACCAGCTCGGGGAACGCCACACCACGCTCGTCGTCGTTGGTGCTCGGCTCGGTGACCACAATCGCCCCGCGGACACGTTTGGCGATGCACTCGTCGACGACGGCGGCCAGCGCGGTCGGCGGGACGGCCACCACCGCCAGACCGACCTCGTCGGGAACGTCGCTCACCGAGGCGTGCACCGTGTGCCACCCGAGCGATGCGCCGGCCGCGGCGAGGCGCGGGTTCACCGGGTAGACCGCCCGCCACGGGTCGCCCGCGACGTGCGCCCACAACGTCGCGCCGATCGACCCCGGCACGTCGGACGCGCCGATGACCGCGATCGAGTTCGGCAGCAGCAGGCGGGCGATCGCCCGCGAGTCGGCGCGCTGCTCGCGCCGTTCCACCGAGTCGACGTACTCGGCGGTGTCGTCGATGGGGAAGTCGATGTCGACCACGCCCGAGTCGAACGAACGCTGCACCGGCCACCCGGCGCGGGCGAACACGGCCAGCATCCCCCGGTTCTCGCCCAGCGTCTGGGCAGTGAAGCGGGTGAGGCCGTTGGCACGGGCGAGCGCGGCGAGGTGTTCGAGCAGCAGCGTGGCGATGCCCTTGCCCTGCTGGTCGTCGTCGACCTGGAACGCCACCTCGGCGTCGTCGCGCTGCTGCCAGCGCTCGTAGCTGGCCCAGCCGACGAACTCGCCGTGCAGTTCGACCACGAACGCTGCCCGGTCGGCCATGTCGACGTGGGTGAACCGGTCGAGCAGCTTCGTGTCGAGCGCCGGCTTGGGTGAGAAGTAGCGGCGGTAGCGGCTCTCGGCCGACTGGCGTGCGTGGAACGCCGCCAGCGCGGGCGCGTCGTCGGGGCGGATCGGCCGGATCAGCGCGGTTTCGCCGTCGCCGAGGACGACGGTGGACGTCCACTCACCGCCGGGCTGCATGCCGGCAAGCTTGCCACGCCGGCCGTGGCAGAAATCGAGCGAGTGGTCGTGGCGACCGAACTACTGTGCCCCGCGACGCTTGCAACAGGAAGGAACCGCGATGACGGAGCGACAGGGCGGGTTGACCCGCCGCGAGATGATGACCGGGTTGGGTGTCGGCGCGGGTGCGGTGGCCGGGCTGGCCATCGCCGGTGCGCCGCTGACTGCTGCCGCGGCACCGATCACGAACCACATCCCCGCCTGGGGCCCCGTGTACCACGACCTCGAGACGCCGGCGGCAAACCTCAGCTATCTGGGGATCGACGGTTTGTCGTTCTACGACTCGACCGGGGCGCGCTACTACGAAGGTGGTCGCTCGGGGCCCCTGACCGGGTACGTCGTCGCGGCCCCGGTACCACTACCGGTCGGCTCTGTCGTTCGCCGGATCGACGTCGCCGTGTCGTCGGGCGACCCGTGCGACGTCTACCTGGCGTTCAACGATTGGGAGGCTCCGGTACTCAACGGACCCGGCGCCGCGAGCGACGTTCACACCGTCGAGGGTGGGAGCGGGATGACGCTCGAGACGATCGATCTGGGCGCCAACCCCGTCATCATCGGGCACGGCGGCACCTATCAGGTGACGATCGGAAACAACGGCCCAGCGGCACCGAGCGTGCGCGGAGTGACGATCGGGTACACGCCGCCCACCGCCGGGTTCGTGCCGTTCAGCGGTTCGACGCCGCGTGTGTACGACTCGCGTGAGGGCGACGGCAAGCTCGGGTTCCAGCAGGAGCGCGTCATCAACCTCGGCAACGCCGGCGTGCGCGGTGCACTGTTCAACCTCACCGTCACCGGCACCGAGGGCGCCGGGTTCGTCGCCGCCTTCGCCGGCAACGTCGCTTACCCGGGCAACTCGAGCATCAACTACTTCGGCGGCGAGCAGAACCTCGCCAACGGGGTCGTGTGCGCGGTCGCCCCGAACGGCTCGATCCGGATCCGCGGCGGCGGCCCCTCGGGCCGCACGCATGTGGTCATCGACCGCCTCGGCTGGTTCATCTGACCCACGAGGGTCCTGATCGGTCGTAGCCTCCCGGGGGTGGATCGGCCGATCGGCATGTTCGACTCGGGGTTCGGCGGGCTCACGGTGGCCCGCGCCCTGATCGACCTGTTGCCCCACGAAGACCTCGTCTACATCGGCGACACCGGCCGCTACCCGTACGGCAACAAGCCGCTCGGCGACGTGCGCCGGTTCGCCCACGAACTGGCGTGGTCGCTGGTGAAAGAGCACCGCGTCAAGGCCGTGGTGGTGGCCTGCAACACCGCCACCGCGGCCGGGCTCGACGACTTGCGCGCCGAACTCCCCGTGCCGGTGATCGACGTGATCGAACCGGGCGCCCGGGCGCTCGTACGGGCCACCACCACGGGACGCGTAGCCGTGATCGGCACGGTCGGCACCGTGGCTTCCGGTGCGTACCCGGCGGCGGTCGCGGCCACCGGCGCGCCCGTGCACTTGGTGAGCGCGGCGTGCCCCGGTTTCGTCGAGTTCGTCGAACGCGGCCAGACGTCGGGAGACGAGGTGCTCGTGCTGGCCGAGCGCCTGCTCGCCCCGGTCGCCGCGGCCCACGTCGACACGCTGCTGCTCGGGTGCACGCACTACCCGTTCCTGGCCCGCCCGATCAGCGACGTGATGGGCCCAGGGGTGACGTTGGTCGACTCGGCCGACGAGACCGCGTTCGCGGCGGCCCGCCGGTTGGGCGAACTCGGGCTGCTGCGCACCGCCGGCGCCGGCCGCCACCGGTTCCTGTCGAGCGGCGACATCGACACGTTCCGCGAGCTCGGCAGCCGCCTGTTCGGCCCCGACCTCGACGCCACCGAACCCTGGCTGGTGTGATCGACGGTAGGTGCCAGGAGGCTCAGCGGAGAGGTGATGACGGTCGTCGAGTGGCGCACCCGCGGCGCAGCCGCCCCTCCGTTGTATCGAGACGACGGCCCGCGCACCAATGGTCTCGATACACCGGCTGCGCCGGCACTCGACCACCGGGGCGAGCCGCCTACCCGCTGATCCTCCTGGCACCTACCGTCGATCGGTGGAGCGGAAATCCCGGCCCGTAGGCTCGCCGGCATGTCACGTCCTGACGGCCGTTCGGCCGACCAGCTCCGCCCGATCACGTTCCAGCGCGACTTCACCGAGATGGCCGACGGGTCGTGCCTGGTGTCGTTCGGGCGCACCCGGGTGCTGTGCACGGCGTCGATCGACGAGGACGTGCCGCGCTGGATGCGCGGGAGCGGCAAGGGGTGGGTGACGGGGGAGTACTCGATGCTGCCCGGCGCCTCGCCCGAGCGGATCAACCGCGAGGCGGCCAAGGGTAAGCAGAGCGGGCGCACGGTGGAGATCCAGCGGTTGATCGGCCGCTCGCTGCGCGCCGCCTGTGACATGGCCGCGCTGGGCGAGCGCCAAGTGGTGGTCGACTGCGACGCGCTCCAGGCCGACGGCGGCACGCGCACGGCGTCGATCTGCGGCGGGTTCGTCGCCCTCCACGATGCGCTGGAACGCCTGGTGGTCGCCGGCACGCTCGAGGCCAACCCGCTGCACTCGGTGGTGTCGGCGATCAGCGTTGGCATCGTCGCCGGTACGCCCGTGCTCGACCTGCCCTACGTGGAAGACAGCGCCGCCGAGGTCGACATGAACGTCGTGATGCTCACCCCGCTCGCCGGTGGTGAGCCGAAGTTCGTCGAGGTGCAAGGCACCGCCGAGGGCATGGCGTTCTCGCGGCCCGAACTCGACGCGCTGCTCGGGCTGGCCGAGGGCGGGCTCGTCACCATCTCCGGCTTCCAGCGCGACCTGCTCGCCACCCCACCCGCCGCTAGGGACCATCGGTGAGTGGGCTGCCCCAGCTCGTCGGCGCGACGGCAAACCCGGGCAAGCTGGCCGAGATCGAGGCGATCCTGGCGGGGGTCGTCGAACTGCTGCCGCGGCCCGCCGACGTGCCCGACGTGGTCGAGGACGCCGGAACGCTGGTCGGCAACGCGCGGCTCAAGGCCCAGGCTATCTGCCGCGCCACCGGCCTTGCTGCCGTAGCGGACGACACCGGCATCGAGGTCGCTGCGCTGGGTGGCGAACCGGGCGTCGAAACCGCCTACTTCGCCGGCCCGCAGGCCACCGACGCCGACAATCGGGCCAAGCTGCTACGCGAGCTCGACGGGGTGGCCGACCGGTCGGCGTTGTTCCGCACGGTCGCGATGGTCGCCTACCCGGACGGCTCCGAACTGGTGGTCGAGGGCGTGTGCGCGGGCCGGATCGCCACCGAGGAACGCGGCGCGCAGGGCTTCGGTTTCGACCCGCTGTTCGTGCCCGACGAGGGCGACGGGCGCACGTTCGCCGAGATGACCAAGGCCGACAAGCTCGCCCTCAGCCACCGCGGGCGAGCCTTCCGCAACCTGCTCGCGGCCCTCCAGGAGCGGCCCGCGTAGCGGTGGGGTCGCGGCCCGTCCAGGTGGTTGAGCCTGTCGAAACCACTGGGCGACGAGGGGGCCTGCGCTATTGGCGGACTCGTACGGGGAGCGCGGGGGCGTCGGGGAGTAGCAGCATGGGTGCGTCGGGCCGGGTGCGGGCCTCGCCCCACCGTGTCAACCAGCCACGCAGTTCGGGCAGCGCCATCGGGCGAGCGATCACGTAGCCCTGGGCGACGTCGCAGCCGGTGGTCGACAGGGCGTGCAAGATGCCGGTGTTCTCGACACCTTCACCGACCGCCTCGATGCCGAGCCGGTGGGCGAGGTTGACCACCGACCGCACGATCGCTTCGTCGCGCGGGTTCGTCAGCATGCCGGCCACGAACACCCGGTCGATCTTGATCCGGTCGACGTCGAGGTCGCGCAGCGTGTGGTACGACGAGTAGCCGCAGCCGAAGTCGTCGACGGCCAGCCGCACACCGGCCTCGCGGAACGCGGCGATGGTGTAGCGCGAGCGCTCGGGGTGGGTGACCAGGGCCCGCTCGGTGACTTCGATCTCGAGCCGGTGGGGTGGCAGCCCGATGTTGTCGAGCACGTCGAGCACGCGCTTGGCGAAGCGCCGGTCGACCAGGCTGCGCGCCGACACGTTGACGGCCAGCACGAGGTTGCCTTCGGTCGACGTGCGCATGCCCGAGGCGGCGAGCCGCAGCACGAGGTCGGTGATCGGGGCGATCAGGTCGGTCTGTTCGGCGAGCCCGATGAACGCTCCCGGCGGGATGTCGCCGTGTTCGGGGTGATGCCAGCGGATCAGCGCCTCGACGCCGGCGACCTCGCCGTCAGCGATCCGCAGTTGTGGCTGATACTCGACCGAGAACTGGTGGTCGGCCAACGCCGGGCCGAGCTCGGTGAGCAGGTGGACCCGCCCGTGCCCGCCTTGGTCGGGCGTGTACAGCTCGACGTTGGAGCGCAGGCGCTTGGCCCGGTACATCGCCGCGTCGGCGGCGCGCAGCACGTCGGCGAGCGTGGCCAGGTCGGGCGAGCCGACAGCGACACCGAGGCTGACACCGACGCCGATCGGGAACCCGTCGACCTGCAACGGTTCGGTCAGTGCGGTGTGGATCACTTCGGCGTTGCGGCGGTTCGGGAGGCTTCCGTCGGGCTGGATGGGCAACGCGGCGACGAACTCGTCGCCACCCAGTCGGGCCAGCACAGCGTTGACGGGCAAGGTGGCACGCATCCGCTCGGCGAACACGGTCAGCACGCGGTCGCCCACCTCGTGGCCGAGTTGGTCGTTGACCTCCTTGAACCCGTCGAGGTCGATCAGCACGATCGCCAGCTCGCCGCGGGCGAGGCGCGACGCGTAGAGCGCGGCGACCTCGCTGCGGAACGCGCCGCCGTTGAGCAGCCCGGTGAGCCCGTCGAGGCGGGCGACACGGGCGTGGTCGAACGCCTCGCGGGTGGAACGGAACACGAACACGGTCGTGACGGTCAACAGGGGGATCAGTACCAGGCTGTACGACACGCCGATCACCCAGATCGGTGCCAGTGACAGCAGCGCCGCGTCGGCGGTGAGGTGCCCGCGCAGCTCGCGCATGGTCGCTACCCGCAACGGGGCACCGCCGGCGACCCACACGCGGAACGCGCCGGTGAGCGCGTTCATCATCAGAATCGCCGCGCCGGCTGCGACCATCGCCCCACCGATGCCCCATCCGATGTCGGGGTACTGCGTGATCGAGCCTTCGATGCCCGACACGCGCAGGATCAGGCCGGCCAGGCAGGTCGCCGCGACCGTGGTGCTGATGCGGGTACATGCGGCGATCGGGGCTTCGTGCTGACGGTTGACCGTGACGACCGCGGCGAGGACCGCAACGACGAGGGCGAGCAGCGGTGTGCTGACGAGGAGCAGCCCGAACGTGCACATCCAGCGCGGTGTGACCACACCGACCGAGCCCGACGTGATCCACCAGCGGTCGGTGACTTCGCCGGCGAACAAGGCCGCGGCGACGACCGCGAGCACCGGCCAGTTGACGTCCCGGTTCCCGGTGGCGAGTTCGAGTTGCACGATCAGTACCGCCAACCCGGTGGCGATCACCGCCAACAACACCGTCGCCACCAGGGTGGCCGCGCGTTCGGGTAGCGAGCGGGTGGCCAGTTCGCGGAGCGCGCCGGTACGTGGCTTGGCCCCGGCGTGCCGGATGGGTGGTTGGTCGCGGTCCGCCGCTGTCATTCGTCGTTTCTGCCCGTCGTGCCCGCATCGGGCGAGCAGTGCGCTATCGACCGTGGCACGGCGCGTCTTGAGGGCCGCGCCGCGGCGGAGCCCTGGAGGCGAGCCTTGACGCCGCTAAGGCATACGCCTTAATGTGGGTCGTCGTGGGGGCTCGTGACGACATGATCGAGGCCGCCGAGCGACTCGTCGCCGAGCACGGCATCGCGGCGATGAGCCTGCGTGAGGTGCAAAAGGCCGCCGGTCAACGCAACAAGTCGGCGGCGCACTACCACTTCGGTGACCGCGACGGCTTGATCGCGGCGATCCTGACGACGCGCATGGCGCCGATCAATGCCGAGCGCGCACGCCGGCTCACCGAGCTCGACGCCCGGCCCCGGCCGGCTACGGCGCGCGACCTGATGGAGGTGATGGTCGAGCCGCTCGCCGCGGCCACGCTGCGCCCAGGGTCGTGCTGGGCGCGGTTTCTCGCCCAGGGATGGACCGACCCGGTGCTCGCCGAGGTGGTCCGCCGGGTGGCCGAGGGCGAGGCGTATCGCGCTACCCGCGACCGGCTCGTTGCCGCCGTCCATCCCGACGTGCCCAAGCCGCTGCGGGCCCGCCGCGTCGACACGGTGATCGGGATGCTGTTCCTGGCCCTCGCCGCGGCCGAACGCCAGCTGGCCGACACCGGATCGTTGCGTCTGCCGGTATCGGCGATCGTGGCCGACCTGGTCGACACCGGTACGGCGATCATCACCGCCCCTTCCTCGGTTACCGCCGACCCCGTTCCCGCCGGTTCCCACTCAGGAGGCACCTGACATGCCCGTACTCGACGTCGGCCCACGCGTCGCCCGCCGCGTTCCCGACACGTTCGACACGCGCCCCTACGAACGCTTCACCGTGCGCCCGCTGGCGCCCACGATCGGCGCCGAGATCGGTGGACTGCACCTCGGCACCGACCTCGACGACGAACTGCTCGCCGAACTGCGCCGGGCACTGCTGGAGTGGAAGGTGTTGTTCTTCCGCAACCAGGACATCACCCGTGACGAGCAGCGCGCGTTCGCCCAGCGGTGGGGTGCGCTCGAACAGCACCCGTTCTACCGCTACGTCCAGCCGGGCAAGCAGCAGACCGACGCCGACGTCGTGCGGTTGTCGAAAGACCAGCTCAGTCCAGGTGTCGAGAACGAGTGGCACCAAGACCTGACGTGGCACGCCCGACCGTCGTTCGGGGCGGTGCTGCGGGCAGTCGAGGTGCCGACGGTGGGCGGCGACACGCTATGGGTCGACACCGCCGCGGCCTACGACGACCTGCCCGAAGCGATCCGTGACCGGATCGAGGGTCTCACCGCGGTGCACGACTGGCGACGCTCGTTCGGCCTGGCGATGGAGCCCGAACTGGTCGAGCGGCTGTCGCCCGAGTTCCCGCCGGCGGTGCACCCGGTGGTGCGTGCCCACCCCGAGACCGGGCGGCGGACGTTGTTCGTGAACGCGATCTTCACCGATGCGATCGTGGGCCTCGACCACGACGAGAGCGAAGCGTTGCTCGACCGGCTGTTCGCCCAGTATCGCAAGCCCGAGTTCCAGTGCCGCTTCCACTGGACCCCTGGCGCGGTGGCGTTTTGGGACAACCGCGCCACCGCCCACTACGCCGCCAGCGATTACCACCCCCAACCCAGGGTGATGGACCGCATCAGCATCGTCGGCGACCAACCCCACGGCCCGGCCTGACGGGGTGATGCGTGCCGGCCGTGGGATTCGAACCCACCCTGTCCAGGACCTAAACCTGGTGCCTCTACCGCTGGGCTAGGCCGGCGCGCTCGCCAGGCTACGGCTACAGGCCCGAGTACAGGTCGTCGACGGCGATGGTGGTGAGTGGGCAGTCGAGCTGGAACGACTCGCCCGCCGAGTACACCTCGGCACGGAAACCGTCGCCGTAGCGGCGGTGGAGGACGACTCGCCGCTCGTGCTGGCTCACCAGTGCGTAAGCGAGTACCGAGTCGAGCGTCGTGTACGCGGCAAGCTTTTCGATGTTGTCGACGGATGCGGTCGAGTCGCTGAGTACCTCGGCTACGAAGCACGGAGACCGGTCGGCGGGCGCGTCGAGTAATGGCGTGCAGACGACCATCACGTCGGGGAAGTAGCTACGCAGCACGTGGTTGTCGGAACTCGCGATGTCGAGCCGGCGTCCCTCGATGTATGCCGTGCAGCCGGCCGCGGACCCCGCCGCGCGAGTTGCCGCGTACAGGTTGCCGGAGATGACGTTGTGCCGACCGGTTCCCCCAGCCATGACGCGGATGTAACCATCGACATACTCGAGGCGGAACTCGCTCGCCGTGAGAAGGCGCTCGTAGTCGTCGAACGAGTGCCGGGGCTGGATGACCGCGTCGCTCACGCAACGACAGGGTACTCCAGCTCAGTCGACGGGGAGCCAGGCGAGGGCGAGTTCGGCGACTTTGACGTCGGCTCGTTCGAGGCCGATCTGGAGGGTCGTGACCTGCTTGGCCTTGGCCATCCAGGCTGCGTCGATGTCGGCCACGTCGTCGGCGAGTTGGTCGTCGAGTTCGGCGATCTGCTCCTCGATCCGGGCGACCTTGCCCTCGGCCGCGGTGACCCGCTGCTTGGCCGCGTTGGTGCGCCCGCGGCGCCCGGCAGCCGTGCCGAGCTTGCCGAGGGCATTGCTCTTGCGCCCGCTGAACAGACCACCGAGGATCGACCCGGCGGTGGACAGCAACTCGGAGTTGCGCTTGCCGCGCGCCTCTTCTTCGAGCACGTCGACCCGGTCGGCGGCGGTGGCCTGCTGCTCGCGGAGCCGCTTGAGCTTCGTCGCGTACGTGTCCTTCAGCTTCGCCAGCTGCTCGTCGGCCTTGGCGTCGGCGGCCTGGAGGCAGCGCACCTCGAACTGCTCGGCGGTCTCGCCCGGCCGCCCGTAGAGCTTGAGGTTCGCGTTGTACGGCACTTCGATCGAGCGTGCCCGTACGAGGTGGTCCTTGAGGTCGCGTTCGATGCCGCTGAGGAACGTCTTGTTCTTGATTGGCGCCCGAGGCAACCGGTACACGATGCCCTCGGGGGCGGTGGCGCGCAGGTCGCGGTCGTCGTAGTCGACGGCGACCGCCCGCGACGCATCGGTGGCCTCGGACAGCGGGTACACGACGCACTCGTACTCCTCGTCGTGGACCAGGTCGGCCTTCTCCTCGTCGTAACGCAGCAGCACACGGGCGATCGCCGCGGCCTCGTAGCGGTCGGTGGTGGACGACCCGCCCACCTCGGCCAGCCATGGCGAGGCCGGGTCGACCCAGCGCACCACCGCACCGGCCGCCACCTCGGGCATCACCGTCGTCTCGTCGTGGGCCAGGTCGACCGGTGCCGACGTGTGTGGCGTGGCTGCGGCGGTCGGGGTGGCGGTTTCGACAGGCTCAACCACCGGGCCTTCCAAGGTGGTTGAGCCTGTCGAAACCACCTTGGTGGCTTGCGTGACCTGGGCGATCTGGTCGCGGGTCATGGGGCCGCGCAGGTAGCTCATCGCCCAGCGCGACGTGATCACCCGGGTGGTGTCCTTGCCGGGCACACGCAGCACGAACTCGCGCTTGCCCAGCCCCGAGATCGTCTGGTCGACGGCCCCGATGTCCACACCGCCGGCGGCCGACCGGAGGCCCTCCAGCAGGCGTGCCTTGTCGCGTTCGGTCGACAGGCGCCCGATCATCCACGTGCCCGCGTTCGACATCGCCTTGTAGTCGATGTCGACCGGGTTCTGTGTCGACAGCACCACGCCCACGCCGAACGCGCGCGCCTGCTTCATCAGCGTCATGATCGGCTTCTTCGACGGCGGGTTGGCCGTCGGCGGCAGGTAGCCGGCCACCTCGTCCATGTACAGCAGGGCGCGCAGGTCGGTGGTGCCCGACTGCCGGCGCATCCACGTGACGAGCTTGGCGAGTACCAGCGACGTGACGAACTGGCGCTCGTCGTCGGACAGGTGCGCGGTGGTGACGATCGCGCACCGGCCGCGGCCGTCGGGCGTGTACAGCATCGACTGGATGTCGAGCGCCGGGCCCTGCGCCCAGGCCGCGAACGACGGCGAGGCGAGCAACCCGTTGAGTTGCATCGCCAGCTTCATCCGGTCGGCGTGGGGGAAGAACTGGTCGAGTTCGAACACGCCGAGCTTGCGAATCGGCGGGTCGCCGATCATGCCCACCAGCGTGGGGAGGTCGAGCGACTTGCCTTGCGACCACACGTGGTGGATCACGTTCGAGAGCAAGATGTGCTCGCGGCTCGACAGCGGGTCGGCGTCGATGCCCACCAGCGCGAGCAGGCCCGACACGTACCCTTCGATCTCGTCACCGACGATCTCGTCGTCGAGTTCACCGTCGCGGCTGGCAGGCGCCTGGAGCGAGCCGACGATGTTGAGCGGCATACCCGACCTCGAACCGGGTGTGTAGATCGTGAAGTCGGTTGCCGCCCGTAGCGCGGCGATGTCGGTGCCGGCGAGGTTCCACCCGGCGAGCCCCTTCGTCCACAGCGCGGCCTGGGCGGCGGCGAAGTCGGCGGGGGACTGCCCGGCCGCCTGGGCCTGGCCCGGGTCGACCCACGGCTCGAAGTCGCCGGCGGCCAGGCCGGGGAACGTCAGCACGAGGTTGGTGAGGTCGCCCTTGGGGTCGATCAACAGCGCCGGGAGCCCGGCCCGCAACACCTCTTCGATCAGCACCACGCCGAGGCCGGTCTTGCCCGACCCGGTCATGCCGACGATCACGCCGTGGGTGGTGAACGTCTCGGTGGTCAGTTCGGCGAGGTGCTCGCCGTCGGTGCCGGTGCGTTCATGGGTAGTGGGGTCGACCGTTCCGCCGAGCAACAACCTCGCCATGTCCCGGGAGGGTAGTTCGGCCGTCACTGTTGCGTGGGCGGGTGGTTTCGACCGGCTCGACCACCGGGTTCACGTGATAGTCGTTGTCTATCGAAGTCATTGAATCAATCACTTTGTTCTCTTGCCGGGACGCCGTTAGGGTGCAAGGCGTCCCCTCTGGACGCAACGACCAGCACCTCAACGACACGGAGTCATCAATGTCCCTGATCAACACCAAGATTCTCCCGTTCAGCGCGACCGCCTTCAAGAACGGCGAGTTCGTCGACGTCACCGAGGCCGACGTCGCCGGCAAGTGGGCGATCTTCTTCTTCTACCCGGCCGACTTCACGTTCGTCTGCCCGACCGAGCTGGGCGACCTGGCCGACTACCACGACGAGCTGCAGGGCCTCGGCGTCGAGGTGTACTCGGTGTCGACCGACACGCACTTCACCCACAAGGCTTGGCATGAGACCAGCGACACGATCGGCAAGATCAAGTACACGATGCTCGCCGACCCGAGCCGGCAGATCTCGACCAACTTCGACACGCTGCGCCCGATCGGCCTCGCCGACCGCTCGACGTTCCTCGTCGACCCCGACGGCGTGATCCAGTTCCTCGAGACCACCGCCGAGGGCATCGGCCGTAACGCCGCCGAGCTGGTCCGCAAGGTGAAGGCCGCCCAGTACGTCGCCTCGCACCCGGGCGAAGTGTGCCCGGCCAAGTGGGAAGAGGGCGAGGCCACCCTGGCCCCCTCCCTCGACCTCGTCGGCAAAATCTGATCTTCCGGCTGGATCGCCCGCTCGCTGCGTTGGCATCGGCCGCTCGTTGGCCGAAGCCAACTCGGGCCTCGCCTGCCTTGCGAGCGAACGATCCAGCTCGGAATCTCGATGGAAATAATTCGTCCGAGCGGAGGGAGTGCCGTGGTGGCCCTCCCTCCGCTGGGACAACCCACCCCCTCGCTTACTGGACATGAACGATGCTTGACGCCAATCTCTCCGCCGCCCTTCGCCAACACCTGACCAACCTGAAGTTTCCGATCGAACTGGTCGCCACGGTCGATGCCGGGCCGAAGTCGACCGAGCTGCGTGAGCTGCTGACCGAGATCGCCGGCATGTCCGACCTGGTGTCGGCCCGCTTCGATGGTGACGACGCGCGCTCCCCGTCGTTCCGCATCGAGCGCACCGGCACCCCGCCGGACGAACCGCGCATCGGTGTGGCGTTCGCCGGCATCCCGATGGGCCACGAGTTCACGTCGCTGGTGCTCGCCCTGCTGCATGTGGGTGGGCACCCGCCGAAGGTCGCCGACGACGTCGCCGAGCAGATCCGCAACCTGCCGGGCACGTACGAGTTCGTCACCTACATGTCGCTGTCGTGCCAGAACTGCCCCGACGTGGTGCAGGCGCTCAACGTGATGTCGGTGCTCAACCCCAACATCCGCCACACGGCCGTCGACGGTGCCCTGTTCCAGGACGAGGTCGAGGCCAACAAGGTGATGGCCGTGCCGACGGTGCTGCGTCGTGATGGCGACGCGGTCGAGATGTTCCACAGCGGCCGCACCTCGGTCGAGGAACTGCTCACCAAGCTCGATACTGGCGCCGGTGCGCGAGCGGCCGCCGAGATCGACGCCAAGGACGCGTTCGACGTGCTGGTGGTGGGCGGTGGCCCAGCCGGCGCGGCGGCCGCGATTTACACCGCCCGCAAGGGCGTGTCGACCGGTGTGGTCGCCGAGCGGTTCGGCGGCCAGGTGCTCGACACGATGTCGATCGAGAATTTCATCTCGGTGCCCCACACCGAAGGCCCCAAGTTCGCGGCCGCGCTCGAACAGCACGTCCGCGAGTACGACGTCGACATCATGAACGTGCAGCGCGCCAAGCGGCTCGTGCCGGCGACCGAGCCGGGTGGGCTGGTCACCGTCGAGCTCGACAGCGGCGCCACGTTGCAGGCCCGCTCGGTCATCTTGTCGACCGGCGCCCGCTGGCGGCACATGAACGTGCCCGGCGAAACCGAGTACCTCAACAAGGGCGTGGCGTTCTGCCCGCACTGCGACGGGCCGCTGTTCAAGGGCAAGCGGATCGCCGTGATCGGCGGCGGCAACTCGGGTGTCGAGGCCGCGATCGACCTGGCCGGCATCGTCGAGCACGTCACCCTGATCGAGTTCGACACCCAGATGCGTGCCGACGAGGTGCTCCAGCGCAAGCTGCTCAGCCTGCCCAACGTCGACGTCGTGCTCAACGCGCTCACCACCGAGGTGCTCGGCGACGGCACCCAGGTCACCGGCCTGATCTACCGCGACCGCGACGACCAGGAGCTGCATACCGTGGCGCTGGCGGGCATCTTCGTGCAGATCGGCCTGCTGCCGAACACCGAGTGGCTCACCGACACCGTCACTCTCAGCAACCGCGGCGAGGTCGTCATCGACGACCGGGGCGCCACGTCGGTGCCGGGCGTGTTCGCGGCCGGCGACTGCACCACGGTGCCCTACAAGCAGATCGTGATCGCGATGGGTGCCGGGTCGACGGCTGCCCTGTCGGCGTTCGACCACCTGATCCGCACCAGCGCCCCGGAACCAGTCCTGGTGTGAACCTGCGCAGCCTCGAGTACCTGGTCGCGCTTGCCGACCACCGCCACTTCGGGCGGGCAGCCGAGGCAGTGTTCGTCACCCAGCCGACCCTGTCGGCGCAGATCAAGAAGCTCGAGACCGAGCTGGGTGTGGAACTCGTCGAGCGGCGGTCGCGGGGCATGCTGCTGACCGACGTGGGCGAGCGGGTGGTCGCCCGGGCACGGGTGCTGCTGGCCGAGGCCGACAACATCCGCATGCTGGCCAGCCTGTCGACCGACCCTGAAGCCGGCAGCCTGCGACTGGGGGCGTTCCCCACGCTCGGCCCGTACCTGCTGCCGCACGTGCTGCCCGAAGTGCGGCGACGGTTCCCCCGGCTCGAGCTGTTACTGGTGGAAGAGAAGTCGGAGGTGCTGCTGGCGCAACTGCGCGAGGGGCGCCTCGATGCGGCCCTCTTGGCGATGCCGAACGTCGTCACCGGGCTTCACGAGGAGCCGCTGTTCGACGAGGAGTTCCTGCTCGCCGTGCCGACCGCGCACCGGCTGGCCGCAGAACGCTCGGTGCCGACCGCGGCGTTGGCCGGCGAAAGCGTGCTGCTGCTCGACGAGGGCCACTGCCTGCGCGATCAGGCGCTCAGCGTGTGCCAGATGGCCGGGGCCGGCGAGCGCAACGGGTTCCGGGCGACCTCGCTCGAAACGCTGCGCCAGATGGTCGCCTCGGGCACCGGCGTGACGCTGCTGCCGCGGCTGTCGGTCAGCTCGCCCGTGCCCGACTCGCCCGACATCGCCCTGGTCGGCCTGGGCGCACCCGCCCCGAGCCGCCGGATCGCGCTCTACTGGCGCACGTCGAGCGTGTACGCCGGTCTGCTGCATCAGCTCGCCGACGTGTTCCGCGAGTTCGACCCCACCCTCGTCCACCCCGTCGCCCCCAAGGTGGTCGAGCCGGTCGCGACCAGCGTCGCCCCCCAAGGTGGTTGAGCCTGTCGGAACCACCGTCGAGTAAGGCAAGCTTGACGGCCGGTCTACGGTGGTGGTGTGGACCCACGGCGTCCTCCGCCTCCGCCTGGTTTTGGCGCGACCGCCGATCGGCTGACGTCGATGACCGGCACCGCCTGGCCCACCACCCCGGTGTGCCCGTGGTGCGGCGGCAGCGGGGTGGCCTCGGTGATGGGCGTCGCCGTCGACGACTGCTGCCACCCCTTCGGCCACCCCGGCACGCACACCCCCGACGCCAGGTGACCGTCAGCCGCCGCCGTACGAGCCGACGCTGAAGATGTTGCCCTCTGGGTCGCGCACCGAGAACACCATCGTGCCAGGCGCGTAGTCCGGCTCCGTCGGCTCCTGCAGCACCGTCACGCCGGCTGCTTGGCAGCGGGCCCACACCGCGTGTGGGTCGGCGGTGACCAGGTAGAGCGACTCGGCGCCGGTCGGTCGCTCCGAGTAGGGGTTGCCGGGCCGGTTGGCGCTCCCGGCCTGCACCGTGCCGCCCTCGGGCCACAGCAGCTGGCTGTGATGGATCACCGTCGGGTCGGCCTCGTCGGCGACGACGAGCTCGGCCGTGAAGCCGAGCACGTCGGTGAGGAAGGCGATACCGGCCGGCGCGTCGGCGTAGTTGAGAGCGGCCCAGATCGCCCCGGTCGGCGCAGCAGGAGCGGCGACCGAGTAACCCGACCCGGCGACGCGCGCGGCGTACTCGGCGGTCGAGGGACGCTCGACCGGCTGGGCCAGCATCCATCGGTGCCCGAACGGATCGAGCAGCGTGCCGCGCCGATCGCCGTCGGGTTGGTCGGCGAGCGGCTCCTGCACGGACGCGCCCGCACCGACAGCGCTGGCGAACACGGCGTCGACGTCGTCGACCTGCAGGTAGAGCGCCACGCTGGAGAGCCCGCCCGATGGTGCGGCGACGCCGTACTCGCGGTACTCGTCCGACAGGTAGACGGTGACGTCGCCAAGCGACAGTTCGGCATGGCCGATCCGGCCGTCGTCGCCGGTCACGCGCATCGTCTCGGCACCGCCGAACACGTCGGTGTACCAGGCGATCGCGCCGGCGGCGTCGGCGACGGCGAGATAGGGCACGAGCGTTGTTGCTCGGGTGTGGGTGGCAGCGATGGTCATGGCGGGGTTCCTCTCGGGAAGCTGGACGGGGAGATCGAGCGCGGCGACAAGGCGCGAGCGCAGGTCGCCGGCGAAGTCGGGGCGCGGATGGAGCGGTTCGATCGGCGCGGCGAGCCGGTCGAAGGGGTCGGTGGGCGGACCGTTCATCGGGCCTCCTCCGTGTCGGTCGGGTAGCCGGCCCGGAAGGCGGCCTTGGCACGCACGAGCAGCACCTCGGTGGCGCCCTCGGTGCGGCCGAGCAGGTCGGCGACCTGGCGCACGGGAAGCCCGTCGAGATAGCGCAGTGTCAACGCGCCCCGGTGGTGTGGCCCCAGCCCGGCCAGCACTCGGCGGGCCGTCAGCGCGTCGAGTTCGGCGTCCCACGTGTCGGCGACGTCGTCCGGCTCGGAGGCGATCACGGCCAGCGAACGCGACTCGCGCTCGCTGCGCCGCCAATGATCGACGAGCTTGTGCCGGGCGACGCCGATCAACCAGGCGACGGTGAGGTCGGGCACGCGGCCGTGGCGCACGGCGGCGGCAGCGGCGAGGAACGTCTCCGACGTCAGGTCCTCGGCGACGGCGATCGAGCCGGTCCGGGCGGCGAGGTATCCGTACACCTGGGGGAGTGCGGCGTCGTACATCTCGACCAGGGCGCGGCGTTGGTCGCCGGACGGTGCGTGCACGGATTCGATCACCACGGTCTACATCGTCGGGGGCCGGCGAATTCCTACACCTCGTGGGCGGGCCTTGCTGCTGGATCGATCGGCCGATCGACGGACTGGTACCAGGGGCGCTGGGTGGACACCCCGGGTGCCGCTCGACCTTCCCGAGCGGCACCCGCAGCGCTCGGGCTACGGGGGTGGTCGTCGGCGGCCGGGTGGCGGGCCGTGGTATTCGACCGACCCGTCGGGGCGGTGCCAGGTGACGGTCTTGTGGTTGTCGTGGATCTCGAGGCGGAAGCCGCCGTTGTGGATCGCGTCGTGGTCGCCCGAGCACAGCGGGGCGAGCAGGTCGATGTCGGTGGGGCCCTCGTCGCGCCAGGTGATGGTGTGGTGGGCTTGGGTCGCGTCGACCGGCCGGGTGCAGCCGTTGCGGGCGCAGCTGCGATAGATCGCCGTAAGCGCGTCGCGTTGAGCTTCGGTGGCGACTCGGCGAGTGCGGCCGACCCACAGCGGCTGGCCCTCGCCCGACAGCAGCACGGGGACGATGTCGCTGCCGGCGAGCATGTCGCGGATCGTGTCGATCGGGATGGGGGTGCCGTTCGACAGTTCGGCGATCGATGCGGCGTGCGGGCCGTCGAGGATCGTCTTGAGGTCGATCACGATGATGGCCTTGGGCACACGGACCGGCCCCTGGTCGGCGTCGCCGGCACCGGCACCGGGCGCACCCACCGCGTTCACGAACGCTTCGACTTTGAGTTCCTGGAACGACTTGTGGCGCCACGCCGGGTCTGCCTTGAGGCGGGCGAGATGGGCCTCCATCGCCAGCGCCCATTCCTGCTGGCGCAACGGGTCGAGTTCGATCAGGGTCTTGTGCATGCCCGTGTCGCGGTCGACCCAGGTGCTGATCTTCGAATTGCGGCGTTGGCGTTCGAGCTCTTCGGCCTCGGTGTTGGGGCGGTGCCGAGCGCGGATCTCGTTGACGATGTTGCGGAGGGTCTTCTCGAACCCCTCGGCGAACTCGGTGCGGGCTCGGTTGAGCAACTCGTCTTGGCGGTCGCGTAGCTCCAGGCGTTCGGCGTCGGCGAGCCCGCGCAAGGCCCGTGCGAGGACGTCGAGGTGGGCGCCGGAGATCTCGCCGGCCGCCAGGGCGGCCTCGAAGGCGGGTAGTTCGGTGCACGCGCCGGCGCGGGCGCCGGTGGCTTTGGCGTCCTTGCCGGACTGCACGCCGGAGCTGAGCAGCAGCCCGATCAGCGACGCTTCGTCGCGGCCCTTGTCGGGCTTGGGCGGAGGAGCATCCGGCGCCGGCCGGGGGCGATCGCGCTCGGCCAGCGCCTGACCGCGCCGAGCGATCTGCAGGTCGATCGCGTCGAGGGTGCCACGCACCTGACGGACCTGCTTGACGAGCACCGCCAGGTCGTCGCGCTCGGCGCAGCCGACCTCCGCCTCGAGCAGCGCTACGAACACCTCCGCGACGTCGATCGCGACATCGGTCGCAGTGTCGGCGAAGGCGGTGGACATGCTCGCCACGATGGCGAACACACGCGCGAGAAACAACACGCTGACCTATCGTTTATTCCGATGATACTGGTGATCTGTCCTGGAGATACCACCAGCTCAGAGGCTGTGAAATTCGGCCCCTTCGCCGAAAACTTTCAGTGCACTTGGCAGGCGGTCAGTCACGCAGGCCGTGGTCGTGCACCCAGATCGCGATCTCGACGCGGTTGCGCAAGCCCAGCTTGGTCTGGATGCTTGTCAGGTGGGTCTTCACGGTGGACAGCGACACGAACAGCTCGTCGCAGATCTCCTGGTTGCCGAGCCCGCGGGCAACCGCCCGGGCGACGTCGAGCTCGCGTGCCGACAGCGGATGATCGGCCGCGGCAGGAGTGCGGCTGGCCAGCCGATCGAGGTACCGCACGGTGATCGACGGCGAGATCAGCGCGTCGCCCCGGGCCGCGGCCCGGATCGCTTCCAGCAGTAGCTCCGGGCGGCTGTCCTTGAGAATGAAGCCGACCGCCCCGTTGCGCAGGGCCCGCTCCACGTACTCGTCGGAGTCGAACGTGGTGGCGATCACCACCCGCAGCGGGCTGGTCACGCCGGGCCCTGCCAGGACGTCGGTCGCGGCGAGCCCGTCGAGGCCGGGCATGCGGATGTCGAGCAAGCACACGTCCGGACGCAACTGCTGAGCCAGCTCGACCGCGGTGCGGCCGTTGTCGGTCTCGGCGACGACGGTGAGGTCGGGCTGGCTGTCGATGATCATGCGGAAGCCGGCCCGCACCATCGTCTGGTCGTCGGCCAGCAAGACGCGCAACGGCTCGCCGCTCACGCCGCGCCCGCCACTGGCAGGGTGATGCGGACGACCCACGAATCGTCGCCGCTGGAGCCCGCGGAGAACACCCCGCCAAGCGCCTCGACGCGCTCGCGCATGCCGACCAGCCCGTAGCCGGACCCGGCGCGGGCCGCGCCGGGCAGGCGCCGGTTGCGCACCTCGATCTTGATCGAGCCGGCCGTGCGCGAGAGGGCGACGGTCACCGGCCCGTCCGGGGCGCCGTGTTTGCGGACGTTCGTGGTGGCCTCCTGCACGAGCCGGTGCACGGTGGTCTCCAGGTCGGCGGGCACCCAGCGCGTGCGGATCGCGGCATCCACCTCGATCGCCGCCCCGGGATGGGTCGCCCGAAGGTCGCCGACGAGCATCTCGACGTCGGCGAGCTGCGGGCCGGCGGCGGTCGGCGCGTCCTCGCGCAGCAGCGCGACGAGGCGGCGGACGGACGTGAGCGTCTCGATCCCGGCGCGCTCGATGTCGGCGAGCGTCCGGTCGGTGGCGACGCCGGCGCCGGCACCGCCGTGCGCCGCGGTGAAGCGGCTCGCCTGGGCGAGCACGACGATGCCGGTGACGTGGTGCCCCACGATGTCGTGCAGTTCCCGGGCCAGTTCCAGGCGCTCGTTGCGGCGGGCCTCTTCGATGCCGAGGCGGCGCTCGTCGTCTTTCATCCACGAGTACACGACGGCCGTCACCACTGCCGCGAACAGGACGAGCAGCGTGGCCGCGAGCACGTTGCGGATGCCCCCGGAGCCGGCTCGCAGCGAGATCGCCTCGCCGGCCACGACGACCAGCGCGGCGACCGGCCAACTCCACGCGGCCCGCCGCCACAGCACCGCACCGAGTACGACGATCAGCACGACCGCCTCGGTGAAGAACGGGAACCGCGACCGATGGCCGTCGAGGTTGACCGACAGCACGAGCGAACCGAGCGAAGCCGCGACGGCGACGAACGGGGTCGTCCGCGGCCAGCCTGCCCATACGAGCCCGCACAGGAGGACCCCGGCGGGCACCGCCATCACGCCGCCGCTGTAGTCGCCGTCGAACACGTCGGGCAGCCAGCCTTCGCGAGGAAACGTCCCGAACACCCAGCTGTCGACGAAGAACGCAGCGAGGAGGACGACGGCGACGCCGAGCCTCAGCAGCGATGCGAACGACCGCGGCTCGGTACTCGGCTCCACGCCAGGCGACGCTAGCGAGACGGCGCGCGCCGTCGCATCGGCCGAACGGCCGATGCGGGCTCGCCGGGGAACCGTTCGTTCGGTCGATGTGACCGCGGTGCGGGCGTCCCGATCATGGGAGCCATGAGAACTGCGCACCCCACCGTGCAACGGATCACGGCCGCGATCGGCGTCGAGGTCGCCGGACTCGATCTTCGCAGCCCGCTCGCCGACGCCGAGGTGCGGTTCCTGCGCGACGCCGTCGCCGAGCACCACGTCGTCGCCGTGCGCGGCCAGTTCCTCTCCGCGGCCCAACTCGAAACGCTCGCCGGCTCGTTCGGGGAATTGGTCCGGTCGCCGCTCCAGCGGCTGACCAACAAGCCTGCCGTCAGCACGATCGAGGACACCGCAGCCCGCCCGCCGGCTGGGTTCGACTGGCACACCGACATCAGCTGGGCGGCCGAGTTGCCCTCGCTCGGCTTCCTGAACGCGGTCACCATCCCGCCGTACGGTGGCGACACCCTGTGGGCGAGCACGGCTGAGATCTATGCCCGGCTGTCCGCCGACGAACGCATGCGATTCGAACTGCTCAGCGCCGTCCATGCCCCCGACGAGTCGCTGCTCGCCTCGGTCGCCCGGCACCACGGCACGTCCGTGGCCGAACAAATGCGCCAGGAGCAACCGCCGCGCGAACAGCCGCTCGTGCGCGCCAACCGCCAGACGGGGCGGCGCAGCCTGTTCCTGTCGCCCCTGTACGTCGAGCGCATCGTCGGCCCGGCGGGTGCCGATGGAGCGCTGCTGGCTCGGTTGAACCGGATGCTCGACGACCCGTCGGTGCAGATGCGGTGGAGGTGGCGCGCCGGCGACGTGGTGATCTGGGACGAGACGTCGACCTGCCACCGCGCCTTGACCGACCATCACCCGCAGCGCCGCGTCGTGCGCCGTTGCGTCGTCGGATGAGGCGCGCGGCCCTGGCGTGTGTTCTCGGAGTGTCGGCGGCCGGGGTTTGACAGAATGTTCAGGTGACGCGCACCCCCTCGCCTGCCAGCCCCGACCTGTCCGATGCGCTCGAGAACCAGTTCGGCTTGGCCGACCGGATCGTCGACGAGGGGGCGCTCGGCAACTCGGTCGAGCGGTTCCGGGAGCGGGGGATCCGCCTCCCGACGTTTGCCCAGCTCGCCGACCCGGCGAGCTTCAACCAAGCGGTGCTTGCCGGCGACGCCGACCCGCAGGGGCCCGACGCCCGCAACCTGTGGCGTGTGCACTGGTACAACGACCTGCACGGGGCGCCCGTGCCGGTTCCCGACCACGTGGTGCTGCCACCCGAGCTGACCGGCGTGGAGAGCCCGATCATCGTCGTGTTCGGCGACCGGTTCCCGATGATCACCGCCCACAAGGTGCTCGCCGCCTACGCCTGCCTGGCGCCGCGGGTGGTCACCGGCCAGTTCGACCCCACCCGCCACCGGGCGATCTGGCCGTCGACCGGCAACTACGCCCGGGGTGGCATCGCGATCAGCCGGATCATGGCCAGCCGCGGTGTGGCGATCTTGCCCGAGGGCATGAGCCAGGAGCGCTTCGATTGGCTTGAGCGCTGGTGCGAGGACCCGGCCAACGACGTGATCCGCACGTTCGGTACCGAATCGAACGTGAAGGAGATCTACGACGCCTGCAACGAGCTGGCCAAGGACCCCACCAACTTCGTCCTCAACCAGTTCGCCGAGTTCGGCAACCACCTCGGCCACTACACCGTCACCGGCCGGGCGCTCGGCCACGTGTTCGAGACGGTGCGTAGTGCATCAGGCCGCGACCTGCGCCTGGCCGCGTTCACGTCGGCCACCGGGTCGGCCGGCACGATCGCGGCGGGCGACCGACTGAAGGACGACTACGGCTCGCTGACCGTGGCGGTCGAGGCGCTCGAGTGCCCGACGATGCTCGAGAACGGGTACGGCGAGCACAACATCCAGGGCATCGGCGACAAGCACATCCCGCTGATCCACAACGTCATGAACACCGATGTGGTGTGCGCGATCAGCGACCGCGCCACCGACGAGCTCGACGTGCTGTGGAACACCCAGCAGGGTGCCGAGTACCTGTCGCGCCAGGGCGTTCCCGACGGCGTGATCGCCGCGCTGGCGCACTTCGGGCTGTCGTCGACGTGCAACGTGCTGGCCGCGATCAAGACCGCCAAGCTGCTCGGCCTGGGCGCCGACGACGCGCTGATCACCGTCGCCACCGACGGCGGGGCGATGTACCCGTCCGAGCGGGCCAAGCAGATCGCCACCCGCTACCGCGGCGAGTACAGCCACACCGATGCCGCCGCGGCCTACGCCCAGCACGTCACCGGGGCCTCGACCGACCACATCGTGCAGCTCACCGAGGCCGGCCGCCGGCGTGTCTTCAACCTCGGCTACTACACGTGGGTCGAGCAGCAGGGCACGCCGTTCGAGTTGTTCGAGCAGCGTCGCCACCAGTCGTTCTGGCAGGGCCTGCGCCGTTACGTCGGTGTGTGGGACGCAATGATCACCGATTTCAACACCCGCGTCGCTGGGTAGCCCGTAGGGAGTGCGGGGTCGTCACGGGTCGAGGTACTCACACGGAATCGGTATGCGCCAGTGCCATTCGGTCTCGGCCTCGGGCGGCGCGTACCGCGCGTGGTCGCAGTCGTCGTCGATGCGCACCCACTGGCGCCAGTCGACCACGACGGCGCGCTCGGCGAGCGGTTCGGCGAGCCCGATCGTCGTGCTTCCGAGACAGTCGCCGTCCTCCACGCGGCCGCTGACGTCGCTGATCCTGATCAGGCCCGCCGACTCGGTGACCGCGGCGCTGACGTCGTGGGCACAGAGCGTTTCGAGTACGAACGTGGTGGGGCCGGTCTGGGTCAGCGAGGTCGGTCGCACGGTGTCGCATCCTGCGAGCGAGCCGAGCAGGGCAAACGCGACCAGGCGCCGGGTGGACAGATGCGCGGCGACGGCATTCCGGCTGCTGGACGGGTCCGGCGTAGCGGTACGGCGCGGTCCGGCCATCCCCTGATCGTGTCAGAACACGCCTTCCCCCGACGGGCCAGCGGCCAGCCGCGGCGCCAGGTCCATCGGTGGTGGGGCACCGCCGATCTGCGCGGTGGCGCTACGTTGCCAAGCATGTCGTTGACGCACCTGGACGTGTCCCGGTGATCGTCGGGTTTCGCTGCGCCGTCTGCGGTGCCATGGTCGACGTTGCGATGCCGCTGGCGTGGAGGTGCCCGAACGCCTCGGCGGCTGACCCGCACCACGTGCTGCATGTGGTGGAGGCGGGGCCCGCGGTCGACGACCTGGTCAGCGACAACCCGTTCGTGCGCTACGGGCCGCGGTTGGCGTGGTGGCAGTTCGCCCGGGCCCACGGGATGACGCCCGGCGCCTGCGAGGCGCTGACGTACCAGGTCGCCGGGGGATTCAGCGT
Source organism: Ilumatobacter sp. (assembly GCA_035556435.1). Lineage (GTDB taxonomy): Bacteria > Actinomycetota > Acidimicrobiia > Acidimicrobiales > Ilumatobacteraceae > Ilumatobacter. The sequence continues at coordinate 329,698 of DATMEY010000039.1, forward strand.
CACGCCGTTCGCCCGTTCGGATGCGTTGTCGGACGCCGCCGGCGTGGACGTGTGGGCGAAGGACGAGACCGGCAACGTCGCCGGCTCGCACAAGGCCCGCCACCTGGCGACGATCCTGCTGCACCTGCGGGCGGCCGAGACGCTGGGTCTGCTGAGCGAGCGGGCGCCGCTGGCGATCAGCTCGTGCGGCAACGCGGCGATCGCCGCGGCGACCCTGGCAGCCGCGGCCGACTGGCCGCTCGACGTGTTCGTGCCCACCTGGGCCAGCGAGCAAGTGCTCACCGTGCTCGACTCGTTCGGCGCCCGAGTCCATCGCTGCGAGCGGCGTGACGACGACCCACCCGGCGACCCGACGTTGCTGCGGTTCCGCGAGGCGGTCGCCGCCGGTGCCGTGCCGTTCAGCGTGCAGGGCCCCGAGAACGCGTACTGCCTCGACGGCGGGCGCACGCTCGGGTGGGAACTCGCCGACCAGGCCATCAAGGCTGATGCCGCGCTGCGCGCCGTCTACGTACAGGTCGGTGGGGGAGCACTCGCCGCGTGTGTCGGCCAGGGCCTCGGTTCCGGCATCGCCCTGCGGGTCGTGCAGGCCGAGGGTGCGGCACCGGTCGACGCCGCGTTGCGGCGCGCCGTCGGCGTCGACCACCCGGAACGTCACTGGGCCGACGTGATGCAGGCCTGGCCCGACCCGCACTCGGTGGCCGACGGCATCCTGGACGACGAGACCTACGACTGGATCGCCGTGCGCGACGCCGTGCTGGCCAGCGGCGGTGGCTCGATCGTCGCCCCCGAAGCCGACATCGTGCGCGCCCACGAACTGGCGACCACGGCCGGGTTCCGCGTCAGCGCAACCGGCTCGGCCGGGTTGGCGGGCGTGCTCGCCGACGACGCGCGCGGGGACAGCCCCGTCGCCGTCGTCATGTCCGGCATCGCCCGCTGACGCCTGGGTGTGGTCTCGATACACCGGCTGCGCCGGCACTCGACCACCGGGGACGGCGGCTCGATTGGTCTGGGCGGCGACGCGGCGGGCATGCTCGCAGCGTGTCTGAACACGAGGTGAACGCAGTCGTCGGGTTCGACCCAGCGGTGATCGCGGCGTGGCTGCCCACCGTGGCAGATGTGACGCCACCCTTGACGTGGAAGCGGCTGCCGGGTGGGCACTCGAACCTCACCTACGAGATCACCGACGCTGCCGGGCGGGTGATGGTGATTCGCCGCCCGCCGCAGGGCGAGCTGTTGCCGAAGGCCCACGACATGTGGCGCGAGTACCGGATCATCAAGGGCCTGTGGCCGACCGCGGTACCCGTGGCCGAGCCGGTCGCATACTGCGACGACCGCGCCGTCGCCGACACGCACTTCTACGTGATGGGCAAGGCCGACGGCAGGGCGCTCTACACCGGGGCCGGCACCGCCGACTGGCTCACCGACCCCGACGCCACGTCGGCGCGGCGCCATGCGGGCGAGGTGTTCGTCGACACGCTGGCCGCGCTGCACTCGATCGACCCCGCCGACGTCGGCCTGGCCGAGCTCGGGCGCCCCGACCAGTACGTGGCCCGCCAGCTGAAGACGTGGTACGGCTCGTGGACGGTGTCGAGCCCGATCGCCGGCCACGACGACCCGCGCATGCACGAGCTGCACGAGTTGCTCGTCGCCAACATCCCCGAGCAGGGGCCAGGGCGCATCGTGCACGGCGACTTTGGCCCGCACAACAGCCTGTTCTCGAAGGCCGGTGACATCACCGCCGTGCTCGACTGGGAGCTGGCCACGCTCGGCGACCCGCTCGCCGATTTCGCTTACTCGCTCAACGCGTGGGTCGAGGCTGGCGACCCCGGCGTGTACGGCGGTGACCCACCCACCGCGCTACCTGGCTTCCCCACCCGGGCCGACCTTGCCGAGCGGTACGCCGCGGCGACGGGTGCCAGCCTGGCCGACCTCGCCTACTACCGGGCGTTCAACTTCTTCAAGACCGCCGGCATCCTCATCGGCGTGTACGCCCGGTACGTCGCCGGACAGAAATCGACCGAGGGCGTCGACCTGCCGATGATGTTCAGCCGCGTCGACACCTCGGTCGAGTTGGCCTGGGACGCGGCCCGCGACATCCGCCACTGACCCAACACACCCCGAGGGTTAGGGGCCCAGCGAGGTGGTTTCGACAGGCTCAACCACCTGGTCAGCGCTTCGTCCGGTGGTTGAGCCTGTCGAAACCACCTCACTGGACGGTGCTGCGGTTACGGTCGATCGAGTTCGACGTTGGCCGCGTCGGTGAACGTGAAGCTGCTCCAGTGCACCCCGTCGAGGCGGGCTTCCAACCGCATCAGGTTGCCTGTGCCGTCGATCCAGTACCGGAAGCTGCTCGACGTCGCACCCGCGGGCACCGGGCCGGTCAGCACGTCGACGGCAACCTGCCCGACGGTGTCGGAGCGCACCCAGGTCACCCCGTTCTGCCGCAGGAGTTGCGGATTCTCAGGGGTGTCGCTGGCGAGGCTCACCAGCAGCACTTGGGCGGCCGCGAGATGCGACGCGGAGATGTCGAGCGCGGTGGTCTCCCAGCCGCCGGCCGGCACCGGGAGCGGTGGCATGTTCCCCGAGAATGACTGGGCGCTGACCGTCGACTCGTCCCACAGGGCCAGGAACGGTTCGACGTCCGGGCCGCTGATCATCCCGTAGCCCCAGTGTTCGGCGGTGTCGATCCAGCCGCGGATCTGCGCCGACCTGGTGTCCGACATCACGACGCCGTCGACACCGCGCCGGCCGGCGCGGTAGGCGTTCAGGCGTGCCGTGGCGAACCGGTCGAGCTCGTCCGATGTCGGCTGCCGGGGTTCCGCGGCGCCGGGCGCCGGCACGTCGCTGGCGTCAGGCCCGTCACCGCTACAGGACGCCAATACGAACGCGCACAGCACGATCGCGACGATCACGACGCGCCAGGCGGCGGCCGACCCGAAGGCCGGCCGCCGCGCTGGGTGCGTCGTCGAAGGGGAGGGCGAACTGCTCAGGTCACCCGCCTGCGTTGGCGTGCCAGAACCGTCAACCCGGTGCCGAGCATGAGCAGCAGCATCGTGAACGACAGCGTCTGGGCGATGTCACCACCGGTAGCCGGCAGCCCAGGGGCCAGCGGCGGCGGGGTGGTCGTCGTCGGTGCCGGTGGCTGGGGTGCCACCGGGGGGCGGAACCCGAAGTCGAGCCCGTCGGCGACGTCGCCGTGGTCGGTCAGGCCGTCGGCCGGGAGTTGCCACGACGTTGTGGTGAGGTTCATCCCGTTGAGCGCCGATGTCGTCTGGGGGTCGGTGCGCACGATCGAGACCGTATACGACGATCCGGGTGGCAACACGGGAAGGTTGGCGAAGTCGTAGCGACCGTCGGGGTCGGTACGCACCGGCGGCACGGGGTTGCCGAACACGTCGGTGACGGGCTCGCCGTCGGGGCCGGTGAGTTCGAGCAGCACGCCACCGATCGGTGGTTCGCCGGGGTCGATGGTGCCGTCACCGTCGGCGTCTTCCCACAGGTTGCCGCCGACCGACACCGACGACACGACGAACCCGAAGTCGAGCGTCGGGTCGTGAGCCCCGTTGACGGTGAGGTTGCCCGACGTCGCCGAGCCGGTCGACGAGTCGCGGGCCGGGTTCCCACCGGCATTGGGTGTGGTGGGGGCGATGGTGCCGAACGCGATCGGCGCCGCAGCTCCCTCGATCCGTACCTGGTCGGTGGGCGGCGACGTCACCGTCACCGTGTAGTGCTGGCCGGGCGGCAACGCCGGCAGATTGGCGAACAGGTACGAGCCGTCGGGGCCGGTTCGTACCGGTGGCACCGGGTTGCCGAACACGTCGGTGACGGGTTGGCCGCCGGGGCCGGTCAGCGTGAGCTGGACACCGCCGATGCCCGGCTCGTTCCCGTCCTGCACGCCGTCGCGGTCGGTGTCGAGCCAGACGTAGTCGCCGACCGATACCGAGGGGAGGACGAACCCGAAGTCCAACGTGCTGTCGCGGTCGCCGTCGTTGGGCAGCACCACTGAGGTGGCGCTGCCGGTCGACGAGTCGACGGCCGGATTGTTGCCGGCACCGGGCGTGGTCGGGATGTACGGGGCGAGGGCCCCGGCCGAGGCGACCGGGTCGATCGTCACCGTATAGGCGACGCCGCCAGGCAGGTTCGGGAAGTTGTACCGCCCGTTGGCATCAGTGGTGGCGGGTCCGACGGGGTTGCCGAACACGTCGGTGACGGGTTCGCCGTCGGGTCCGGTGAGGATCAGCACGACGCCGGGGATGCCGGGTTCGCCGGGGTCTTGGATGCCGTCGCGGTCGGTGTCGACCCAGACGAAGTTGCCGACCGATACCGATGGCAGGACGAATCCGAAGTCGAGTGTGTCGTCGCGGTCGCCGTCGTTGACGAGGTCACCCGAGGTCGCCGAGCCGGTGGAGGAGTCCTCGTCGGGGTCGCCTTGGCCGGGGGTGGTTGGGATGTAGGGGGCGAGTGCCGGCGAGGTCGGGTCGATGGTGACGGTGTACGACTGGCCTGCGGGGAGTGCGGGCAGGTTGGGGAAGTCGTAGAAGCCGTCGCCGTCGGTGATGACCGGTTCGACGGGGTTGCCGAAGACGTCGGTGACGGGTTCGCCGTCGGGTCCGGTGAGTGTCAGGGTGACGCCGGGGATGCCGGGTTCGCCGGGGTCTTGGATGCCGTCGCGGTCGGTGTCGACCCA
>DATMEY010000040.1:0-55000 GCA_035556435.1 Ilumatobacter sp.
GTGCCGCACAGATCACGCGACGGTGTCAGCACCGTCGTTCGAGCAAACCGGGAGTTCGAGACACGACGACGCTTCGGCACGCCCACAGTCCACTACACCCAGCCCCCCAACCAACGGACCTAACCATCCGCACCTTCTGAGACCGCTTCACAACGTGAGTACGTACTGGCGGCACACATACACCCGCCGGTAGCGGGCCCGCAGATCGGCCTCCATCTCGATCGGTGCGTGGCTGAAGGCCCTCACGGGCGCGCTGAGGCCGGCCGGCGCGGTGAAGCCGTCCGACGGGTCGTCCCACTCCTTGTGAACGTGTAGGTAGCGGTGCTGCTCAGTGAAGCCTTGAGCCCGATACCACGCGTTCGTTCCGGCGTCCTCGCGGGTCCAGGCGTCGAGTGTGGCGACGTCGGCCGGCAAGCGCGCCAGTGCCGCCTGCAGCAATGATGTGCCCAGGCCGGTCCGCCGGTGATCGGGGTGGACCGCAATACAGTCGATCGTCGCCCCAGCGCCGTCCACCTCGACGTCGATCAGTCCGACCACGGAACCGTCGACATCGGCGACAAGCGACACGCACGGTGACTCCAGGGTCGGCCGTTCGACCAGCACGTCGTCGTAGTAGTCGGTGTCGAAGAAGCTCAGGAGGCGGCACCGCAGCCACTCCTCGGCGTCGGCATCCCGGTAGTCGCGAACCACGGCGACGACGCTACGCGCGACGGGTCATACTCGGGCGATGCCAGTACCTGCCGCGCTCGCCACGGTGACACGCCGTGCTGCGCTCGACCGGGCGCTGGCCCGGGAGCGGTGGCGGCAGGTGACGGGCCTCGCACTCGGCGACTGGGCCGACCGGCTGACGACCGCTGGACGACTGACGCTCAACTTCCATCCCGACCGGCTCGATCGTCGTGGCCGAACGGTGGCCGCCGGCTTCCTCGCCGACGGCCGCTACCGCAGCCAGTGGGCGACGGGCATCTCGGCGGGTAGCAGGTCGGCCATGCCTGGCGGGGAACGCGAGCGTTGGGAGCGCGCCCTGTTCGGAGCTGCCGGTGCCGACCACGAGGAGCCATCGGTGTACGGGTCGCTGGACCTGCTCGGTGATCCCCACGGCGGGTCGCCCCGATTCGGGTCGAGCTTCGTCGTATTGCGCGACCACGTTCGAGCACGCGTCACGCTGTGCGTCGGTGACAGTCACGTAGGACCTGCCGACGTCGGAACGTTCGACGCTCCGTGGGGCATCCTCGCTGGCCTCGCCGAGCAGGCGCTCGCCAACCGACTGCTCCACCGCGGGCTCGGCTTCGACGACCTGGTCGAAGCGTTGACCTTCCCATACCGGTCCGATCGGCCGAGCCGGGATCTCGACGGCTATGTGGAGGCCCAGGTCCACGGCGGCGTCGCCCTCGCCGACGACGTCGCTGAGGTCGTGCTCGACCCGTCGTTCCGGGGCACCGACATCGAACGCGACCTGGCGCTCGCAGCTGTGCAGTACGGCTTCGCGCTGACCTGGCACACCGGATCGGAGCTCCCCGTCGACGAGGTGCCGGTCGACTTCCGCGGCCCGGAGATGCAGCCACTCGCCCACCGTGTCGCCCGGCCCGACGGCATGGTCGATGCCCACGCGATCGGCCTCCACGCCCGACCGCTCCCCTTCACCGAACCGCTGCCGAGTGGCGACCCGCCCGACTCCGCCCTCCAGCAACTCAAGTACCTCTGGCACACCCTCCTGCACCACGGCCACGACACCGTGCAACCCCAGTAGCGGGGACCACTCCCACACGGTAGGCAGACGCTGAAGCGCTCACCGGCGGTAGGGGGAGGACTCCCCTACCCATCGACGGCGCACCTGGCGTAGCCAACACTCGCTTGTGTGAGCGAGGTCGATGATGCACTGGTCGAGTTGGCGGGTCGTCAGCACCAGGTGTTCTCGCGGGCGCAGGCGCGAGCTGCCGGGATGTCGGCGTCGGCGGTGTCGCGCCGGATCGCGGCCGGGAAGCTGGTGGTGTGTGGCACGTCGGCGCTGCACCTGCCGGGTGTCACGCTCACCTATCGCGGCCGGCTGATGGCGGGCCTGCTCGACCTCGGCCCCGACGCACTCGTCAGCGGCCGGGCAGCCGCGTCCTTGCACGGCCTCGACGGCTTCGGCGAAGGCCCGCTGGAGTTCCTCGTCCCGCGTGCGCAGCGCAACCGAACGACTGTCGGAACCGTCACGTCCACGGGCGACGTACTCTCTCGTCTCGACCGGGCGACCATCGATGGCCTTGCCTTCACCTCGCCGACTCGGACGGTGATCGAGCTGCTTGCTCACACAACTCCCGACGAGGCGGGTGATGCGCTGGCGAGCGCGACTCGCCTTCGTCTCACTGCGCCCGCGGTGGTCAAGCGCCGGCTCGATCAACTTGGCCGGAGCGGGCGGACCGGGGTGCGTGCGCTGGACCGACTCGCCGCTGCAGGTGCAGTCGAGAGCGGCCTTGAGCGACGGTTCCTGTCGACCGTCACCAGCGCCGGCCTACCAAGGCCACTGCTGCAGCAGCGATACGAGCTGCCGGGCGCGGGGGTGGCCCGGGTCGACTTCGAGTTCGCCACGTTCCCGATCGTGATCGAAGTGGGCGGACGCCGCGGCTACCTGAGCCGCGAGGAGCGGCAGCGGCAGGAGCGCCGACGGAACGCGCTCCAGCTCGCCGGCAAGACGATCTACTTCTTCACCCGCGACGACGTCTTCGAGGACCCCGACTACGTGGTGACGACGCTCTTCTCGGCTCTGCGCGGCATGGTTGTCACGCAGGATTGCGAGAAACGCAATCTGAGGTGACGACCATGCCGTCAGGACAGGATGTCGGCGACGGCGGGGTCGTCGAGGCGGCGGAAGCAGCGGCGGCCGTTGCCGCGGGCGAGCTGGGCGACTTCGAGTTCGGTGTACGGAAGCTCGCGGTCGCCGGCCAACGCGGAGGCACCGAGGCGTACCGCGGCGGCGAGGTCGAGGCCTTCGGTGAACCCCTCGCGCAGGCGCGTGGCGACCGGTTCGGCGTCGCCCCCGAGCACGGCAACGTCGCGCTGATCGATCACCGTACCGTCGAACGTGATGTGGAACATCTGGTCGTGGTCGGCGGTAGTGCCCACCTCGGCAACGAGGATCTCGACCTCCATCGGCTTCATCTCGTGCGTGAAGATGTTGCCGAGGATCTGGGCGTACTGGTTGGCGAGCGTGCGCGCGTCGACGTCGTCGCGCGAATACTGGAAGCCCTTCAGGTCGGCGGCGCGGATGCCGGCCACGCGGAGCTGGTCGTATTCGTTGTACCGGCCCACCCCGGCGAACGCGATCCGGTCGTAGATCTCGGACACCTTACGCAGCGTCTCGGAGGGGTTCTCGGCGACGATCACGATGCCGTCGGCGAAGCGGATGGCTACCAGGCCACGCCCCCGGGCGACACCCTTGCGGGCATAGTCGGCCCGGTCCTTCATCACCTGCTCGGGTGCGACGTAGAACGGCGCGGTCATCAGACACCCCCTCGCGAACGGGCCTCGTCGGCGATCGCCTGGAACACGCCCGCCAGCTCGTCGTCGGCCACCGGCTGCCAGCCGGCCGAGCTGACGGTGGCGACGATCGGATAAATGCCGCGCAGGGCGTCGGGCCCGCCGGTGGCCGAGTCGGCATCGGCGGCCTCCCACAGCGAACGCGAGGCCAGCGTGATCGCTTCGTCGCGGGTGAGGCCCGGCCGGAAGCCGACCTTGATGACGGTCGAGGCGTGCAGCGAACCCGACCCGGTGGCCACGTACTCGCGCTCCTCGTAGCGCCCGCCGGTGACGTCGTAGGCGAACAGACGCCCGACCGAGCGGCGCAGGTCGTAGCCGGCGAACAGCGGCACGACGACCATGCCCTGCATCGCTGCCGGCAGGTTGCCGCGCACCATCGACGACAGCTGGTTGGCCTTGCCCTCCAGGCTCAGGGCCGAGCCCTCGACCTTCTCGTAGTGCTCGAGCTGGAGCTGGAACAGCCGGATCATCTCCATCGCCGGACCGGCCGCGCCGGCAATCGCCACGCCCGAGTGGCTGTCGGCCTGGACGACCTTCTCCATCGCCCGGTGCGAAATCAGGTTGCCCGACGTGGCGCGCCGGTCGCCGGCCATCACGACTCCGTCGGCGTAGCGCAGAGCGACACACGTGGTGGCGTGGGGTACGTCGAGCGACGACGAACCGGCATCGGCAACATCGGCCACGAGGCCGACGCGTCGGAGCAACTCGGGGAAGTTCGAGCCCGGGTCGTCGGCAGGCCCGAAGAACGGCATCGCCATGTGGACTACTCGCCGCCCTTTTGCACGTACGACTTGACGAACTCCTCGGCGTTGGTCTCGAGCACCTCGTCGATCTCGTCGAGCAGGTCGTCGAGCTCGGCCTTGAGCTTCTCGCCGGTTTCATTGGTCGCCGGTGCCGCGTCGTCAACGGTCTCGTCGTCACGCCGTTGCGCTGGCTGCTTCTTGATTTGCTCGGCCATAGTCACTCCCTTCCTAGCACGGGTTCAGTACAAAACGGTGCGGTCTCGATACACATGGGGGCAGAGCCCGGCACTCGACCACCGAGGAACTCATCCTGGGCCCCACCGATCGTTGCAGCCGCGCGTCAGCGTCGGCCCAGCCCACGGCGGTTGCAGCGACGTCGGCTCCGGCACACCGTTCGTGGAGCCCAGCCTGCGTGGCGCTTGAACGCAAAACGTCACGGAGCCCGGATTCGCCGGGATGGCGGCGAGGAACGAGTCGCCAGATCGGCGGATCCGGGCTCATGCGCCGAGGCGTTCCAGGAGTTCGGTCACGGTGTTGCTCTCGTCGATCAACGTAGCGACGTGGTCGGCTGTTCCCCGGAGCGGTTCCATCATCGGCACCCGCCGGAGTGGGTCGCGGCCCACGTCGAACACCATCGAGTCCCAGTTGGCGGCGACGATGTGGGCCGGGAACTTCTGGAGGCAGCGACCCCGGAAGTAGGCCCGCGTGGTGGTGGGCGGGTTGCGCATCGCCTCGGCGATGTCGGCGGGGTCGATCATCCGAACCAGCCCGGCCCGCTCGGCCAGGCCCTTGCCGGGCCGCAGGTCGTGGTACTGCAGGTCGATCGCCTTGAGGCGGGCGTCACCGGCGGCGATGTCGTGGCGCGCCGCGTAGCCCTCGACCAGCCGGCGCTTGGCCACCCAGTCGACCTGGTCGGCGACCGACGCCGGGTCGTGCTCCAGCCCGGACAACACGGCCTCCCAACGGGCCAGCACGTCGATGCCCACCGCCCCGCCGGCGGCATCGAGGCCGTGACTCTGCTCGTACTTCTTGGCCCGCTCGAAGAGGCCCCACTGCACTTCGAGGGCGGTGACCCGGCGGCCGTCGCGCAGCATCACCGTGGCCCGCAACGACGGGTCGTGGCTGATGTGGCGGATCGCCGCGACCGGGTTGGCGAGCAACCACTCGTCGCCGAGCGCCTCGTCCTCGATCATCGCCAGCACGATCGCGGTGGTACCCACCTTTAGGTAGGTCGCAACCTCGCTCATGTTGGCGTCGCCGACGATCACGTGCAGACGCCGGTACTGCTGCGGGTCGCAGTGCGGTTCATCCCGGGTGTTGACGATCGGGCGCTTGAGCGTGGTTTCCAGGCCGAGTTCTTCCTCGAAGAAGTCGGCGCGCTGGCTGAGCTGGAAGGCGACGTCGGCCGGCGCCCGCCCTGGCTGCTCGCAGCCGACCTTGCCCGCCCCGCAGAACACCTGGCGGGTGACGAAGTGCGGGGTGATCTGGGTGGCGATCCGCCCGAACGGCACGCTGCGGTGCATCAGGTAGTTCTCGTGGCAGCCGTAGCTGTTGCCCTTGCCGTCGGAGTTGTTCTTGTAGATGACGATCTCGCCGCCGTCGAGCACGGCCTTGGCGTACTCCATCGAGGCCCGCACGATCTCGTCGGCGGCGCGGTCCCAGCGCACGGCCTCGAGCGCGGTAAGCACCTCGGGCGTCGACATCTCGGGGTGGGCGTGGTCGACGTAGTAGCGGGCCCCGTTCGGCAGCACCGCGTTGACGAGCGTGGTTTCGATCTCGGGGGCGAACACGTCAGCGAGGTTGAACCCGCGGGCGTCGTTGGCCGGCGACTCGTCCTCGAAGTCCCACCCCACCCGGCCCCGGTTGCTCCGGCTGGTGGCCGACACGTAGGCGTTGATCAACAGCGACGACGCCGTGACCGGGTTGTTGTCGCCCCCACGCACGACGATGCCGTACTCGGTCTCGATGCCGCAGACCTTGGGAATCGACATACTGGGAACCTAGCGGCGCCCCGCTAGAGATATTGCCCGGTCTGCACGCGTTCGATGCTGCGGCCGCCTGTCGCCCCGTCGTCGGCATCTTGCGAGACGAGCGTGCGGATGAACACGATCCGTTCACCCTTCTTCCCCGAGATCTTCGCCCAGTCGTCGGGGTTGGTGGTGTTCGGCAGGTCTTCGTGTTCCTTGTACTCCTGCTTGATCGATGCCACCAGGTCGTCGGCCGTGACACCCTTGGCGCCGCCGGCGATCAGGCGCTTGATCGCCAGCTTCTTGGCGCGTCGCACGATGTTCTCGATCATCGCGCCGCTGGCGAAGTCCTTGTAGTACAGGATCTCCTTGTCGCCGTTCTGGTAGGTGACTTCGAGGAACCGGTTGGCGTCGTCGTCGCGGTACATCTCGTCGACCGTGGAGTCGATCATCGCGGGCACCGACTGGCCGGCGCCGATCGGAATCTCGTCGGTGAGGTAACGCGAGAAGATCTGCCGGGCGGCAGCCGCATTGGGGCGTTCGATCTTGATCTTCACGTCGAGGCGTCCGGGGCGCAAGATGGCCGGGTCGATCAGGTCTTCGCGGTTGGTGGCACCGATCACGATCACGTTGCGCAACCCCTCGACGCCGTCGATCTCGGCCAGCAGCTGGGGCACGATCGTCGATTCCATGTCGGACGAGATGCCGGTGCCGCGGGTGCGGAACATCGAGTCCATCTCGTCGAAGAACACGATGACCGGCCAACCCTCCTCGCTCTTCTCGCGGGCCCGCTGGAACACGAGCCGGATCTGGCGCTCGGTTTCGCCGACGTACTTGTTGAGCAGCTCGGGACCTTTGATGTTGATGAAGTACGAGCGGCCCTTGCCCTCGCCGATCTTGTCGGCGACCTTCTTGGCCAACGAGTTGGCAACCGCCTTGGCGATCAGCGTCTTGCCGCAGCCGGGCGGCCCGTACAGCAAGATGCCCTTGGGCGCCGGCAGGCGGTGCTCGGCGAACAGCTCCTGGTGCAGGAACGGCAGCTCGACGGCATCGGCGATCGCCTCGATCTGCGTGTCGAGGCCACCGATGTCTTCGTAGGAGATGTCGGGCACCTCTTCCAGCAGCAGCCCCTCGACCTCGGGACGAGGGAGCTTCTCGAGCAGCAGGTTCGCGCGTGTGTCGAGCCGCAGCATGTCGCCGGCCCGCAGGTGCACGCCGCGTAGGGCGCTGGCGAGGTCGCACACGCGTTCCTCGTCGGCACGGCCGGTGACGATCGCCCGCACACCGTCGTCGAGGACCTCCTTCAGCGACACCACCTCACCGGTGGTCTCGGGACGGCGCGCGGCGATCACGTTGAACGACTCGTTGAGCGCCACCTCGGCACCCAGGTCGAGCAGGTCGACCTCGATGTCGGGGTGCAGCTGGACCTTCATCTTGCGCCCGCTGGTGAGCACGTCGACCGTGCCGTCGTCGTTCTTGCCGACGATCACGCCGTACGCGTTCGGTGGCTGGGTGAGCTTGTCGACCTCGTCGCGCAGGCTGGAGATGTGCTCGCGCGCTTCGCGCAGGGTGTAGCTGAGCTTCTCGTTCTGGGCCGTCGTCTGGGCGAGCTGGCCCTTGGTTTCGAGCAACCGCTCTTCGAGCGTGCGGACGCGGGTGGGAACGTCGGCCAGGCGAGCACGCAGGTGGGCGTTCTCGTCGGTGAGTGCGGCGACCTGCGATGCGAGTTCGTCGTGCTCCGTCACTGCTGCCTCCCTCGGGGTGAAGAGGAACCTGGAGCGGACCCTACACACGGTTTGCCGACTCCACGCGCCACCCCAACGCAAGGTTCACGCAACCGACACGCCACCGACGACGAGGTGTGTCTGCACGAATCGTCATCGCGGTGAGGGATGTTTGCGCGAGCCGCGCCGTGTAAAGTACAGACCGTACGCCCACCTCTTTGAAGGAGCTAGCCCGACATGAAGGTCTGGATCGACCAGGATCTGTGCACCGGTGACGGCCTGTGCGAGGAGATCGCGCCCGACGTGTTCACCCTGCTCGACGACGGTCTGGCCTACGTGAAGGAAGGCGACAAGGTGTTCGCCACCGCCAAGGGCAACCCGCAAGGCGCCGAAGGCCTCGCCAACTTTCCCGACAGCCAGCTCGACGCCGTGATCGAATCCGCCGAGGAATGCCCCGGCGAGTGCATCTTCATCGAGCCGTAAGGATCCCACCCGCCCACCCGCGTTTCTCAGACCCGCGGGTCGGCGCGCGGGCTCGGCGAGATGCAGCAGCACCAGGTGGTTGAGCCTGTCGAAACCACCGAGAGCCGCGACGACCGGTGGTTTCGACAGGCTCAACCACCTTGGCGGCGGTCGCCTACCCGTTGAGCCGGTAATTCTCGGCACGGGCTTGGGGGCGCTCGGTACGGTCGTCGGGCATGACGTTGCGTGGACGACCACTTGTTGCGTTCGTTGCCGTGCTGGCGGTGGTCGGGGCCGCGTGCGGCGGCGATGACGACGACGCAGGCGCGGCAGGCCGATCGCCCGCACCTGCCGACACCCCCACCGCGCCCAACGTTGAGGACGTGCTCGACGACGTCGACGGCCTCGACGTGAGCGAACTGCTCGACGAGGCCGGCGTCGACCTCGACGAACTCGACGTGGACGAACTCGATCTCGATCTGCCCGCGATGCCGTCGGTCGGCGGCGGCGAGTGCTCGGTGCGGGTCACGGGCGACAAGCAGGCCGAGTGGAGCGAGTCGCAGAACGTCAGCACCGCTTCGATCAGCTACTGGTACGGCGACCAGGAACGCGCCCTGCTCGGCGACGACTTCACCTGGCTGGTCAACTGCAGCGGCGTCGGCAACGACGGCCTGTCGGTGTTCACCGGCGATGTCACCGCCGATCAGGTACCGATGGCCCCCGGCACCTACGACCTACCTCCCGGGGCCAGCCTGTTCGGCGGCAGCACGAGCGGCCCGTTCATCGTGATGCTCGTGCTCGCCGACTCCGAGACCACCTGGGGTATCGCCGAACCGGGCGGCACGCTGACGATCGACGAGTTCGACGAAGGCCGCCTGCGGTTCACGGTCGACGCCCCGTTCGAGGATTCGCTGGCGAACCTCGGCAGCGAGGAGGGCACGCTGCACCTGAACGCCGAGTTCCTCGTCACCAACGGCTGAGCGTTCAAAGGGGCCCAGCGGGTAGGCGTGCTGTGCCTACGGTCGTCGAGTAGGGCTCTCAGCGCCCGTATCGAGACGCGGTGCGCGCACCAGCGTCTCGATACAACGCAGGGGCGGCTGCGCCGCGAGTGCGCCACTCGACGACCGTCACCACCTACTCGCTGCGCCCCTTGGCTCTTTGCGTTCAAGCGCCACAGCCGTCGGTGGGTCGCGGTCAGCGCTTGATGCGTGAGCCGCCGAAGCGTTCGTGCTGCTCGTCGGTACGCATCGCCCGCGCCCCCTGGCCGAGGAACCGGCCGACCGTCAAGAACGCGGTGTGGGCCACCATCCGGTGGTCGGGGCGTACGGCTTGGCCCTCGATGTGCCAGCCACGGTGCAGCACCTCGAGCGTGCGCACGTCGATCCAGCGGCCCTTGAGTTGCTCGCGGACCTGCATCGCCTGCACGATCGACGGCGTGTAGGCCACCAGCACGCCGCCGGCAGCCAGCACCGGTTCCACGTGGGGAACCACCTGCCACGGCTCGGGCAGGTCGAGCACCACCCGGTCGAACGTGCCGTGAGCCGGGTCGATGCCCACGTACGAGTCGGCGAGATGCACGTCGTAGCGCTCGAGCGCAGCCTCGCCGAGGAACTCGCGGACGTTGGCCTTGGCGCGGTTAGCGAAGTCTTCGCGGATCTCGTAGCCGACGATGTCGGCGCCCCACCGCAACATCGTCATCGACAGCGCGCCCGACCCCACACCGGTCTCGAACACGCGCATGCCCGGGCCGATATCGGCGAGCATGCAGATCGGGGCGAGGTCCTTCGGGTAGATCACCTGCGCGCCGCGCGGCATCTCCAACACGTAGTCCTCAAGGGTCGGCCGCAGCACCGTGTACTCGGCACCCTTGGTCGACTTCACCGTCGCCCCCTCGGGCTGGCCGATGATGTCGCCGTGGGGCACGAAGCCGGCGTGGGTGTGGAACTCGCCGTCGTCGGCCAGGCCCACGAGGTAGCGGCGCTTCTTGACGTCGAGCAGGATGACCCGCTCGCCGGCCTCGAGCGGCTTCATCGGCGCCGGCGGTTCCGGGCTACGTGGGCCGCTTCGGCCTCGACCTTCGCCAGCGCGCGCAGTTCCTTACGGCTCGGCAGTGGCGTGCCGGCCTTGGCCAGCTTGCGCCGCTTACGACCCGGCACCGGCTTGGACGTCTCGACCGACAGGAACCGCCCGGCACCGAGCTTGCCGACGTCGAGCACCTCCTCGTTACGGCCGAAGAACTTCTTCAGCCACGACCTGCCGAACACCCACACCGCGACCAGGCGCCAGAATTTGCTGGGCCCGAAGATGCCGGCGTAGAGCGCCTTGTGACGGATGAGCGCGGACGGCTTGAGCGCCCGTGGAAGAGCCATGGGGACGTGGTCGCCCTCAGAGCCGCTTGATCTGGACGATCGTCGACTTCTTCTTGCCGCTGCGCTTGCCGAGTAGGAACATCAGCAGCATCAGGATCGTCACTGCGCCGGCACCGGCCGAGACGATGGTGCTCTTCTTGTCGTCGACCTTGCCTTGGATCTGGCCCTGGAAGGCACGCAGCTTGTTCTCGACGTCAGCGGCGGTGATCTTGGCCGGCGTGGCGGGGTTGCTCATCAGGCATCGTCCTTGTTGAGGAACTTCTTCGAGATCCGGCTGAGGGTGACGGTGAGGAGGGCGACGCAGACGAGCAGCACGATCACGTAGCCGAGCCACGACATGCGCCCCGACGACATCCACGTCCACTCGCTCTGCAGCAGGCGCAGCAACCCGAGCAGCAGCAGCGACAGACCGAGGCCCAGGCAGAGCGCACCAGCCGCGCCGAACGCGACCCAGCGCCCGGCCCCCTTGAGCGGGCCGACCGTCTCCTGCTTGGCGTATGTCTTGACGAACTCGATCACCTCGCCCAGCGAGGCGGTTTCGGTGCGCGCCGGAGGCGCATCGTCGCTGGAAAGGGGTGACGCCATGAGGGACCTTTCTATCACGGCCCGAGCGATCCGCTCCGCAAGCCCCGCGTCATGACCTGCGGAACTTGGCCGCAGCCTCGACGTCGTCGAGCGCCTCGCCGAACGCGACCACGCGATCGGACAGGCCGGGCACGGCCAACAGGCGGGCACGGTCGGCCGGCCCGAACGGGGCGTACGCCGCCAGCTGGTACACGGCCAGCGACACGTCGTCGGCCAGGCGCGCGGCGAGTGCGGCGGCGGTGGGTGGCACTGCCGCCGGCGGCAGTTCGCCGTGCTCGGCCATGTCGGTCAGCAACGTCGTGATCCGCTCGACCAGCGCGCCGACCGGCTGGTTGGCGGCCACCGTGCCGTGCGGCACCGGGGTGTCGGGCCAGTCCTCCACGTGGGCCCGGGGGTACGGGTCGTCGGCGAGCCACTCGGTGACCCGCACGCGCTTGACGCCCAGCACCGTGAGCCCGTAGCGGCCGTCGGGCAACGACTGGAGGTCGAGTATGCGGGCCCGGCACCCGATGTCGCCGCGCACGTCACCGCCGCCGACCTCGTGGCCGCGCTCGATCAGCACCACGCCGAACTCGAGCTCGGGCGCGTCGTCGGCGAGCAGGTCGGAGATCATCGCCCGGTAGCGCGGCTCGAACACCTGGAGGCGAATCGTCGACCCCGGCAACAGCGGAGCCCCGAGCGGGAACATCGGCAACTCCGCCACGGTGACGAATTGTGTCAGACGCCCTCCGGCGTCGCGGCATCGCGTCAGCGGGGGCCGAACGGGGTGACGTCCGGTTCGACCACGACGGGCAGCTGGGCGACGAGCTCGACGAGTTGTCGCCACAGCGGGCCGTGGATCGACGGGTCGGCGACACCGTCGCCGTTGAGCACCAACGCGAACGTCACGTCGTCGCGGTTCGAGTCGGGCTGCACGCCGGCGAGCCCCTTCACCGCGGTGAGCGTGCCGGTCTTGGCGTGCAGCACCCCTTCGGCGGGCGTGCCCAGCAACTGGTCGGCCAGGGTGCCGTCGCGCCCGGCGACCGGCAGGAGGTCGATCACCGCCGGCGCGGTCGGGGCCTTCGTCAACAGCCCGGTGAGCGCGGCGCACGTCAGCTGGTTGGCGCGGCTGAGCCCCGAGCCGTCGGCCAGGCTGACCCCGGCCAGCGGCACGCCCCACTCCCCGAGCTGGGCCCACACCGTGTCGATCCCATCCTGGCGCGACCCGGTACCGGTGGCGACGAAGCCGATTTCCTTGAGCAGCATCTCGGCGGTGTTGTTGTCGCTGGTGTGCAACAGTTCGACGAGCACGTCGGTGAGGGGACGCGACTCGACGAAGCCGAGCGACACCAGCTCGACGTCGGCGGGACGCGGGCGGCTGTCGGTCTGCCCGACGACGGTGATGCCCCGCTCGATGAGCAGGTCGGTGAACACGCGGGCAGCCGAGAAGTTCGGGTCGAGGCCGTAGTTGCCCGGGTCGATCTGGCCGTCGTCGATCAGCAGCGCGTCGACCGGGCCGCCGTCGTAGTTGGTCAACTCCGCGCCCCAGCTGGGCGGTTGGAACTCGTCGTCGTAGCGGCTCCCGTCGGCCACCAGCGCACCTTCGATGTGCACCGTCCCGAGCTCGACGAGCGCGTCGACCAGCGGCTCGATCGGCGTTGTGTTGAATGCCGGAAAGCGCTGCGGGTCGGGCGTGTCGGCCGTGACGAGCAGCGGGTCGCCCCCGCCCACCAGGTACACGTCGCCCTCGATCACGCCGTCGACCGGCGGGCCGGCCGCGAACAGTTCGGTGCGGAACCGGTAGTCGGGGCCGAGCACGTCGAGCGCGACCGCGGCGACCAGCAGCTTGTGCGTGCTGGCGGGAATGACCGGTGTGGTCGGGGCCAGCTCGGCCACCACCGTGCCGTCGTCGGCGACGATGTGGAGGCACGCGCCCGCACCCAGCCGGGTGGTGAGTTCACTGACCAGCCGCGACAGCGTCGCCTCGCCAGCCGCCGCCGCGGCTGCGTCGGCAAGTGGGGTCGGGTGGCGGCGCAGCGACAGCAGCTGCGTCGCCAACTCCGGTGTGGGCTCGGGTGGCAGCGTCGTCGTGGTCGTGGTGGTGGGTGGCGGCACGTTGGTGTCGGCGTACTGCCACAACCCACCGAGCGCCAAGGCGGGCACCAGGGCGATCACCGTCAGCACCACCACCGACACGCCTTGTCTGTTCATCGCCGCCTGCTCACCCGAGACGGTTCATCGCGGACCCAACTCGGCCGGGCCGGCGACCGCGGGGAACGACGCCAACGCCGTGCCGAGCGCGGCCCACACCGGGCGATACGCGTTCTGTTCGGTGATCGGCAACCCGCCCGGGTCGCCGTTGAGGATCAGCACGAACTCGATCGCCCCGCCGCCGTCGACCGGCAGGTAGCCGGCGAGCGCCTTCGAGGCCGGCGGGTCCTGGTCGAACGGCGGGTTGCTGAGCGTGCCCGTCTTGCCGAGCAGGCGCCCGTCCAGCGGCGTGTCGGCGAAGTGCGGCGTCATGGTGCCGGTCTGGCCGGCGACCGCCAAGCCCAGCGCCACGGCCGAGTCGGCACCGGCGTGTTGCAGCACACCGAGCATCGTGGTGCAGCTGACCCGGTTCGACAGCGACAGCCCGCTGCCGTCGGCGAGCTCGAGCCCGGTCGTGTCGACGCCCCACCCGGCGATCGTGGCGGCCATCACGTCGAGCCCGGCCTGGCGGGTGCCCGCTCCCCCGGCGGCGACGCCGAGTTCCTTCACCACCATCTCGGCGGTGTTGTTGTCGGAGTTGGTGAGCATCTCCTCCAGGATCGCGGGCAGCGGTTGCGATGTCACCGCGGCAATCTGCGACGTGCCGGTGCCTGCCGACCACGTGCCGGTACCCGCCCCGCCCGACACGCCGATGCCACGCTCGCCCAGGATGCGGATCAGCTCGCGGGCGCCCGACTCGTTCGGGTCGCTACCGCGGTACTCGTCGCCGAGCACCCGCGAGTCGTTGACCAGCAGCGCGTCGTACGGCCCGGCTTCGCCGCCGGCCACGCCCGGCCCCCACGTGTCGACGTACCACTCGTCGTCGTAGCGGCTGCCGTCGCCGCGTACCACGCCGCGGATCTCGCGCACACCCTTGCCGGACAACTGCTCGGCGAGGTCGTCGATCAGCGTGGTGTTGAACGCCGGGTTGGCGTCGAGCGTCGAACCTTCGTACCACGCTCCCGACAGCAACGGGTCGCCGCTACCGACCAGGTACACGTCGCCGGTGATCACACCGCCCTGTGGTTCGGGCGCCATCAGTTCGGTGGTGTAGGTGAAGTCGGCGCCGAGCACGTCGAGCGCCACCGCGGCGACCAGCACCTTCTGCGTGCTGGCCGGGATGGTGATCGTGTCGACGTTGCGCTCGCCAACCAGCTCGCCATCGAGCGAGATCGCCGCGCACGAGCGTTCGCCGACCATGTCGAGCACGGGGGTAACCGCCTGCTGGAACGCGCCGAGGTTGAGTTGGCGCGACAGCATCGGGGCGGCCCGGCGCAGCGACGTCAAGCCGGTGGTGAGGGCGGGCGTGGCGGCGGGTGGTGCCGGCGCGGCTGGGTCGGCCGGCGGGACGCCGTCGGCCGCGGCCGCCGACTGGCCGTCGGCCCACTGCCACACGCCCCACAGCGCCAGTGCGGGCACGAGCGCGACGATGCCGAGCGCTACCAGCGGCGCGCGCGAGTTCCGACGGCGGGAGGGAGACACCGGCAACATTCTGGCGGAACGCTCACGCCGCCCGAGGGACCAGTGGTCTCGATACACCGGCTGCGCCGGCACTCGACCACCGAGGCGAGCACCGGTGGTCGACTGGCGCCGCCAGGCGCTGTATCGAGACCACGGTCAGGTGCGGAACCGGGCGTAGCGGTAGAGGTGGCCGAGCGCGGTGACGGCCCGGTCGCCCGACGGGTAGCACAGGCGGCCGCTGGCGCGCACCGCCGCTGGGCCGGCGTTGGCCGGGTCGGCAACCGCCAGTTCGGTGGCGCACAAGATCGGCTTGCCGGTCGACGCCGACAACCCGGCCGCGGCCTCGGCGAAGCGGGCGTCCTGGCGTTCGTGGTACTCGACGATGCGTTCCAGGCCGTGATCGGGATAGAAGCGGCCCTCGCGCATCAGCCGGGCCTGGTTCGACTGGATGCCGAGGCCCAGGTAGATCACGGCGTCGACGGCGGCGTGCCCGGCCAGCAGCCCGAGCACGGTGGGAATGGTGTCGCGGGTTTCGCCGCCGGCGCAGTCGACCGGGTTGCTGCGGCTCCAGCGCGCCGGCAACAACTCGTCGATCGCGGCGATCAGGTCGACGGGCAGCTCGGCCAGCCGCAGGTCGGGATGGCGCGTCACGGCGTCGGCGGTGACGACGCCCCAACCACCGGCGGTGGTGAGGATCGCCACGTTCGGCCCGGCGGGCAGCGGCTGGGTGGCGAACGAGGCGGCCGCTTCGAACGCCTCCTCGACGCTGGCGGCACGGGTGACCCCGGCCGCTCGGCAGGCGCCGTCGAACACCTTGTCGTCCGCGGCCAGGGCACCGGTGTGGCTGGCGGCCGCGCGGGCGCCGCCCTCGGTGGCCCCGCCCTTCAGGAGCACCAGCGGCTTGCGCGCCGCGGCTCCGGCCAACCGGTCCATCAACCCGGCACCGTCGGTGATGCCTTCGACGTAGGCGAGGCCGACCTTGGTGGCCGGGTCGTCGGCGTAGAAGTCGAGGTAGTCGGCGACCGCGACCGCGGCCGCGTTACCGGCCGACACGGCGCGGCTGATGCCCACTCCGGTCGAGCGCGACAGGTTGAGGAAGCTCGACACGAAGTTGCCCGACTGGCTGGCCACGCCGATCGCCCCGGCCGGCGGGTAAGGCGCCACGATCTGGGCGCACAGCGACGAGGGCGTCGACACCACTCCCTGCCCGTTCGGGCCGGCCAGCAAGATGCCGAGTTGGTCGGCGAGGGCCACCAGTTCGGCTTGGGCGGCCTGGCCCTGCTCGCCCGCCTCGCCGTAGCCGGCCGACGTGAGGAATGCGGCCGTGATGCCACGCGCCGCGCAGGCGCGGAGGATCGCCGGGTTAGTCGACGCCGGCGTGCACACGAACACGAGGTCGATCGCCGCGTCGGCCGGCAGCGCTTCGATGTCGGCCACGGTGCGGATGCCGAGTACCTCTTCGCCGGCCAGGTTGGTGGCGTACACGCCGCCCGCGTATCCCGACGCGAGCAGGTTGTGGAGGGCGACGAACCCGAACTTGCCGGGGTGCGTCGACGCCCCGGTGACCAGCACACCCCGCGGCTCGAACAGCGCCCGGAAGTGCTCGTCGGACGGGCGCGGGCGCATCGCCGGGACCCCGGCCGCCGCGGCGGGGTCGCCGAGTTCGACGAGTGCGTCGACTGCGACCGGCGAGCCGTCGGCGCGGACGATCAGCGGGTTGACGTCGACGCTGGCGACGTCGGGACGCTCGACGGCCAGCCGGGCCAACCCGACCAGCAGGCCGGCGAGCGCGTCGCGATCGACCGCCGCCTCACCGCGGAACGGGCCGAGCAGCTTCTGCGTGGCGAGCGAGTCGATCAGGGCATGCGCCCCGGCCACATCGAGCGGGTGCCCGCCGAGTACGGCGGGTCGAAACGCCACGTCGGCAACCGCCTCGGCCAGCACCCCACCGACACCGAGCATCACGGTCGGGCCGAACTGCGGGTCGCGTACCAGACCGGCGATCAGCTCGCGGTTGCCGCGCACCATCGGCGCCACCAGCACACCGACCTCGCCATCGTCGGGCCGCGCTGCAGCGAGCAGTTCGGTGGACGCCGCAGCGACGGCCGCGGCGTCGGCCAGGTTCAGCCGCACCAGGCCCCGCTCGGTCTTGTGGGCGATCGCGTCGCCGGCCAGCTTGGCCACCACCGGGTACCCCAGCTGATCGGCCGCGGCGACGGCCGCTTCAGGGCTGCTGGTGACCAGCTCGCGTGCTATCGGCAGGCCGTAGGGCACCAGCAGTTCCTTCGACGCGGCTTCGGACAACGTGGCCGCGGCCTGGTGGTGGGAGTCAGCAGTCATGCGCCGACCAAAGTAGCCAGCCGGGTGCCCGCGGACCCTGCCGCCGCTACGGTCTGGAGCGCCCATGGACGCCACCCCCCTGCGCCTCGAGCTCGACCCCGACCGGGGCCGGCGCACCGGCGTGCCCGAAATCGTCTACGCGCCCGGCAAGTCGGCCGCCCAGGTCGCGGCCGCGTTCTCGGCGCTGCTGGCCGCCGGGGTCGAGCCGGTGCTCGCCGCCCGCTGCACCCCCGATCAGGTGACGGCCGTGCTCGCGGTGGTGCCCGAGGCGCACGTCACGGGTGGCCTGGTGGCCGCTCGGTCGATCGCCGAGGGGGCGCGCCGGGTGGCCGTCGTGACGGCCGGCACCGCCGACCAGCACGTCGCCGACGAGGCCGCAGCGACACTGGCCGCGTTCGGGTTCGGGGT
Organism: Ilumatobacter sp.; assembly: GCA_035556435.1. Lineage (GTDB taxonomy): Bacteria > Actinomycetota > Acidimicrobiia > Acidimicrobiales > Ilumatobacteraceae > Ilumatobacter. The sequence continues at coordinate 17,811 of DATMEY010000040.1, forward strand.
CGACCGGATCGACGACATCGGCGTCGCCGGCGTGCACCGTCTGCTCGCCCGTGCCGACGACCTGCGCGCCGCCGACGCGCTGGTCGTGATCGCCGGAATGGAGGGCGCGCTGCCCACTGCGGTCGCCGGCCTGGTCGACACGCCGCTCGTCGCCGTGCCCACCAGCACGGGCTACGGCTCGTCGTTCGAGGGCATCACCGCCCTGGCCGCAATGACCGCCAGTTGCGCCCCGGGTGTGTCGGTGGTGGGCATCGACAACGGCCTGGGTGCAGCGTGCACGATCGTCCGCTGGCTGCGGCCGCGTGGGGAGCGTCCCGGTGCGTGACCTGCTGCCAACGGGGTTGAACGATGTCATCGACGACATCGGGCCGATGGTCGTCGCGTACTCCGGTGGCGCCGACTCGGCCTTCCTGGCGGTCGCCGCCACCGCCGTGCTCGGGGCCGACCGCGTGCGTGCGATCACGGCAGTCTCGCCCTCGCTGGGGGCGGACGAGTTGGCCCACTGCCAACGTCTCGCCACCGAGTGGTCACTCGCCTGGTCGACCGTGACGACCGACGAGATGGCCGATCCGCGCTACGTCGCCAACGACACCGACCGCTGCTACTGGTGCAAGTCGCACCTGATGGATGGCCTCGCCCCGCTCGCCGGCGCTGCCACGGTCGTGCTCGGCGTGAACACCGACGACCTCGGCGACCACCGGCCGGGCCAGCAGGCGGCCCGCGAGCGCGGCGCCCGGTTCCCGCTCGTCGAGGCCGGGCTCGCCAAGGCCGACGTGCGCGCCCTGTCGTTGCACATCGGCCTGTCCACCTGGGACCGCCCGGCCGCGCCGTGCCTGTCGTCGCGGCTGCCGTACGGCACCCCGGTCACGCTCGGACGCCTGTCGGCTGTAGAACTGGCCGAGCGCGGGCTGCACCGGCTCGGGCTCGGTGAGGTGCGCGTCCGTCACCACGGCGAGGTCGGTCTGGTCGAGGTACCCACCGGAGCGATCGGCTCCGCCGCGGCCCGGCACACCGAGATCGCCGACGTCGTCCGCCGGGCCGGGTTCCGCTTCGTCGCACTCGACCTGGAAGGCCTGGAATCCGGGCGTCTGAACCGCAGCCACCAGGAGGGCACCTCGTGACACGGCACCTCCACCTCGACCCGGTCACGGGGGTGAGCGGCGACATGCTGCTCGGCGCGCTCGTCGATGCCGGGGCGCCGCTCGACGCGATCCGGACCGACCTCGACCTGCTCGGAATTGCCGACTGGAAGTTGTCGACCGAGCGGGTCACCCGGCACGGGCTCACCGGCACGCTGGCCACGGTCGCCACCGCCGACACGGCGCACCACCGCGACGCGGCCGAACTCACCCGGATCGTCACCACCGCCGGGCTGCGCCCGGCCGTCACCGAGCGGGCGCTCGCGGTCCTCCGGCGGATCGCCGAGGTCGAGGCTGCGATCCACGGAATCCCCGTCGAGCAGGTGCACTTCCACGAGGTCGGCGCACTCGACACGCTGGTCGACGTGGTCGGGGTGTGTTCGGCGCTCGACCACCTCGGGGTCACGTCGATGACCTGCACCGCGCTCCCCACCGGGGCCGGCACGGTCACCACCGCCCACGGCGAGCTGCCCGTGCCCGTACCTGCCGCGCTGGCGCTGATCGCCGGGACCGGCATCGAGTGGCGCTTCACCGACGACCCGATCGAGCTGGTCACACCGACCGGCGCGGCCCTCGTGGCCGAGTTCGCCCGCCCCGCGCTCGGGGCGACCACCGACGTCACCGCGGTCGGCTACGGGTTCGGCCAGTCGACCCGGCTGCCGCGCGCGAACCACTGCCGGGTCGTGCTCGGCTCGCCGGGGGCCGCCGGCACCGACACCGTCGTCCGCCTCGGAGCGACGATCGACGACCAGTCACCCGAAGAACTCGCGGTGGCAGTCGAGCGGGTACTCGCGGCAGGGGCGGTCGATGCCTGGCTGGCGCCGGTGTCGATGAAGAAGGGCCGCCTCGGCAGCGACCTGACCGTGCTGTGCCGTGCCGCCGACGAACAGCGCATCGTCGACGCGCTGTTCACCCACACCACCACGCTCGGCGTACGCCGCGACACGGTCGCCCGCCATGTGGCCGAGCGCGAACTCGTCGAGGTCAGCGTCGACGGTCACACGATTCGAGTCAAGCTGCGCCGCCGCAACGGCGTGCTACTGGGCGCCAAGCCCGAACTCGACGACTGTGCCGCCGCGGCCGTCGCGCTCGGCCTTACCGTCGAAAGCCTGCGCCAACGCGCCCTCGCGATCCTCCAAGGTGGTTGAGTCGGTCGTTACCACCGGGTCCGCAGCCGGCGGTGGTTTCGACAAGCTCAACCACCAGGTCTGGCTCTACGGCAGCAACGCCGACCTGAAGAACTCGACGACGTGCTCTTCGCGTGCCTTGAGCGCCCCCGGCGACAACGGGTGCTCGTCGAGCAGCCCGTCGAGGAACGGGGCGTCGGAGAAGTAGCTCAACAGGGCGCCGTAGCCGGTGATGAGCAGTTGGCGCGGGTCCTGCCGAGCGAACGTGCCGGCCGCCATCTCGCGGTCGAAGTAGGCCGCCGCCCGGTCGAACATCGGGCGCAACACGGCGGCCAGGTCGACCCCCAGGTGGCCCTCGCTGTCGAGTGCCTCGCGGCGCACCATCCGCACGTAACCGGGGTTGTCGGCGAAGAAGCGGAAGCCTGCGCGCAGCACCAACTCGACCTTGTCCCACCCCCGCTCGGGGGCGATGATGGCGTCGGCCAACCGGTCGAACCAGTCCGACAGGAGCCGCTCGAACACCTCTTGGTAGAGCACCTCCTTCGACGCGAAGTGGTGCAGCAGGCTGGGGCGCCGAATGCCCACACCGGCGGCGATGTCGTTGAGTGACGTGCCGGCGTACCCGGCCGCGGCAAAGCACTCCAAGGCCTCGGTGAGGATCTGCTCGCGCGTGTCGCGGGCGGGGTCGGTAGGGGGGTTCTGTGACAGAGCCGCCAGCCTACCTACCAGTAGGTAGCCGGTGCTAGCCTGTTCGGGTGCTGCGAACGATCTTGCTTGGTCTGGCGCTGGGTGTCGGCATCACCACGGTCGCCAATCTGTGTACGACGGTCTACCTCCACCGGGGCATCTCGCACCGGGCGATCGCGTTCTCGAAACCGGCGCACGCCGCGTTCAAGACGCTGATCTGGCTCACCGTCGGCATCAAGGTGCGCGAGTGGGTAGCGGTGCACCGCAAGCATCACGCCCACACCGACACCCCGCTCGACCCGCACAGCCCGGCGGTGCACGGCTGGTTCAAGGTGCAGCTCAAGAACCTCCAGATGTACCGGTCTGCGGCGCACGACCCGGCCAACCTCGACAAGTACGCCAAAGACCTCCCGCGCACGAGGTGGGACACGTACCTGTTCGACCACTCGTGGCTCGGCCTGACCATCACCACCGTCGCCCTGTGCCTCGGCTTCGGCTGGCAGGTCGGCGCGCTGGCGATGATCGTGCACGTCAACTACTACCTCGCCGGCTCAGCCGCGGTGAACGCGATCGGCCACCACTTCGGTCGCCGCCCCTACGAGAACTCGGCCACCAACCTGCAATGGCTGGCGTTCCTCACGGCCGGCGAGGGGTTGCACAACAACCACCACGCTGCGCCGACGTCGGCCAAGCTGGCACACCGCTGGTACGAGATCGACCCAGGCTGGCTGCTGATCAAGCCGCTGACGTGGATGCGACTCGCCAAGGTGCGGCTCAGCGAACTCAAGTTCGCCGCCACCTCCGCCGCCCGCGACGCTGCGACCTCGGCACGCGACGCCGCCACGTCCGCCAAAGACACCGCTGTCGAGGCTGCCAAGCACGCCGCTGCCGGCAAGCAAACCCTCAACGCCGGCTGACCCGGGCGCCCGCGCTCACGCTTCCGCTCAGCGCGGGACGGCGTCGACGGTCCGCAGGATCGGGTCGGTTAGCAGCCCGGCGAGTTGTGCGGCTGCGAGCGCGGCGCCGCGGTGGTCGGGGGCGTCGAGCGAGTCGATGATGAACCCGACTGCGACGGTGCCGGGATGGATCGCGGTACGTGTGGTCTGACGCCAGTTCCATCGACGGCAGGTGACCCCCTCATCGTCGAGCCACACCGGCTCGCCGGGGTCGGGGTGGTCGATCGTGGGTTCGCCGTCAGCGGTGGCGTGGAACGGCTCGCTGCCACCGGCGAGAGCCAGCCGAGCGGGGCCCTGGTAGCGGTCGAGATCTTCGCCACCGATCGGTACCCGGTGCAGGATCGAGATCGCGTTGTAGAGGTCGACGAGCACGTTGATGCGAGGGAGCCCGTTGTCGGAGGCGGCGCGCCGCACGAGTGCGTCGATGCTCGGCCTGGCGACGCGCGGCTTGATCCTGAAGTCGCGATATGCCTGGTGCCACCGGGCGGTGTGCGCGTCCGGCTCGCCCGGCGCACTCGTGCGAGCGGCATCGTGGGCTTGGGCGTGCAGGTGCGCGGCGACGGCTGCGAGGGCGGTGACGTCGACGCGATCCGCGGCGACGAACGTCACCTGGTAGTCGGGCCAGCGTTCGAAGATCGCCGCGTCGACCGTCGACCCGACGACCCAGTCGCGCGCGCCGATACTCATCGGGCGACCACCAGCGACCCACCGACGACGCACATCGCCAGCCCGGCGAGCTTGGTGGCGTTGAGGTGTTCACCGAACCCGACGAGTCCGACGACCACGAGGAGCGCGGTGACCATCGCCTGCGTGGCGGTCTGAGCCGTGCTGATGCGCCATCCGGCCCGGTACATGGCGTAGACGCCGAGTTCGACGCCCGCGATCGAGACGACGAGCAGCCAGGGTGCCCAGTGCGTGGTGCTGTCGATCACGGCGCGCACGCTGCCCGTGGACCGACTGATGGCGACGAGCGCCACCATCAGCGCGGTTGCGGCCCCGTACACGAACGCGAACAGGGCAGCGGGGCGCAGCCCCTCGGGCAGCGAGCGCTGGGCGAAGTGGTAGCAGACGAGCGCCGCGACCACGACCGCCAACGACAGCCAGCGCGCGCTCACGGCACGCCACCGCTCGGCTCGTGCACCGCGAGTACGAACGAGGCCGGCACCTTGCCGCCGTTGCGGTAGGTGTGTGGCTCGTCGGCGCGGAACACCGCCGATTGACCGCGTCGCACCACGACCGGGTCGTCCGATCCGACACACAGCGTGACCGCGCCCGCGGTCACCAGCAGCACCTCGCGCGCGTTCGGCCGGTGCGCGTCCGAGACGCGTTCGTCGCCGGGGGCCAGCGACCATTGCCAGAGCTCGAGCGGGTCGGATGCCACGAGCAACCGCGCGTCACCACCGTGGGCGCCGGTCCACAGCACGGGCGCGGACGCGTTGTCGCGTTGGACGGTGGTGGACGGTTTGCTGCCACCGGCCAGCAACTCGACGAGCGAGATGTCGAACCCAGCCGCGATCGACAGCAGCGTCGACAACGACGGGTTCGCCTCACCGGCCTCGAGTTGGGCCAGCAGCCGCCGGCTCACCCCGAGCCGCCCCGCGGCCGCATCGAGGGTCCACCCGCGTTGCTGGCGGCGGCGGCGCACCTCGGCGGCCACACGAGCCGCGTCGTTGCTGAGGTCGCCGTCCATGGGGTGCATGATAGCGCACTCAGCCGTGCATTTTCATGCACCCGCTATGACGACCCCATCCGGGCAACATGCGACTGCCGCGGCGAAGGACGCCGCGGCAGTCAGTAGACGATCAGCGCCGACTGATCAGGCGTTCAAGTTGGCTTCGGCGAACTCCCAGTTGAGGAGGTCGTCGAGGAACGCGTCGATGTACTTCGGACGGGCGTTGCGGTAGTCGATGTAGTAGGCGTGCTCCCACACGTCGATCGTGAGGAGTGCCTTCTGGCCGTGCTTGAGGGGCAGGTCGGCGTTGGCGGTCTTCGTGATCTCGAGACCCGAGTCGGTCTTCACCAGCCACGCCCAGCCCGAGCCGAACTGGCCTGCGGCGGCGGCCGCGAACTGCGTGCGGAACTCGTCGTACGAGCCGAACGACTCGGCGATCGCGTCGCCGATCGCGCCCGACGGGGCGCCGCCGCCCGACGGGGTCAGCGAGTTCCAGAAGAACGTGTGGTTCCAGACCTGCGCCGAGTTGTTGAACAGCGGGCCCGGCTCGGCGGCGAGGATGATCTCTTCCAGCGACTTGTCGGCCAGCTCGGTGTCGGCGATGAAGTTGTTGAGGTTCGTGACGTAGGTCTGGTGGTGCTTGCCGTAGTGGTACTCGAGCGTCTCCTGCGACATCGTCGGAGCGAGCGCGTCGAGCGAGTACGGAAGCGGAGGAAGTTCGATGGCCATGGGCCTCACACTACCCAGGCGTCAGCGACCCGAATCAATGCGCGCATGCATGTTCAGCAGGCCTAACGCGCCCGGCGGCGGGCGACGAGGGTGGCCTCACCGTTGGCCTCGTGGTGGCTGACGATGTCGACGTCGAGCTGCGAGAACGCGATCGACAAGTCGCCCGGCGGAGCGTGGTACGGGCCCGGTTCGGCATCGAGACCCACCTCCGACAGCACCGTCACCACCAGCACACCGTCGGGGGCCAGCGCGGCGGCCAAGTGCGGGTACAGGTCGACGCCGCGGAAGCGTTGACAGACCACCAGCGCGCACTCCCCCACCACGTCGCCGGGCAGGCCCGCGTCGAGGTCGTGCACGCGGGCGTCGACGAACTCGGCCACGCCGTGGTCGGCCGCGAACTTGCGAGTGGCGGCGACCGCCACGTCGGACGCGTCGAGAGCGACCACGTCGAACCCGTTCAACGCCGCCCATACCGACTGCTCGCCCAGCCCGCAGGCCACGTCGAGGCACAACCCACCGGCCGGAAGTTCCAGCGCCGGCAGGCCTTTCGGTGGGTTCGGCTCGCCCGGTGCGCGGTCTGCGTACCGGGCGTTCCATCGCTCTGCGTCGTCGCGCATGACGTCCCATCATCGCAGATCGCCCGGGGTACCCTCGCCGTCATGCTCGAGCAGATGCAGATCGTGTCGGCGTTGTTCGTCGAGAACTTCGAGATGCGCCAGGCGCCCGGCCCCTCCACCCGGCTCGACCTGACCGGCGCGATGTTCTCGATGGCCGCCCCCGAGCCGGTGCCGCTGACCATCGCCCCGCACCTGGTCGCCCTGATCTTCTGCCCCACCGACGTGTCGGGCCAGGGCGTGTTCGAGGTGATCTACCGCACCGACGTCGACGACCCCGAGCGCGCCGACGCCGGCGAACACCTCGCTCGCAACGTCAGCCCGTTCTCGGTCGAGCCCGGCAAGTTCACGTACCGCCTGGTCCGCGGCGAGATCGCGTTCACCGAGTACCGCCAAGTCTTCGCCCACTGCCGAGTCGGACAGGGCCCCTGGCACATCGTCCCCTTCACCCTGCTCCCACCCGCCGCCTGAGCCGGTGAGCCTGCGTGGCGCTTGAACGCGAAACGTTACGGATCCAGGCTTACCGGTCGAGCTGCACCGCTCGGATCTGCTCGGCCAAGGCCTGTTCCCGATCGCGCTGGAGCTGCAACCAGCCGACATCGTCCTGGCAGGCCTGATCGGCGCGCCAGATCTCGCGCTCCATCTCCGAGAGCTGGTCGATCTTGGGGCCGCTCAACACCGGCACATCGCCGGGCGGGGCCACGTACGCGATTCCGGGGGCGCTGCCCACCTGGTACGCCGAGAACAAGTGGGCACCGCTGGCGCGAATGGCCTCCAGATCGGCCCGGTCGGTGAACGGACGTTGCTCCGCACCGAGCGCCAGGTACTTCTCGATGTCGACGAGTTGGGAGCCGGCGTACATGTCGGTCGGCGTCTCGTCGATCCCGTACTCGGCCAGAGCCGGCTCCAGACACTCGGCCCACGCCCGCACGAACTGCTCGGTCTCGGCATCGCTCTGGTTGCTGTAGTACTCGTTGAGCAAGGCGGCCACCTCTGGGTCAGAGGCCGGGTCCTCGCCGCCCACCTCGTAGCGGGCCTGGCCCATGCACCCCTGGTCGAGCAGCGACGGACTGACGTAGACCTCGTCAGCAGCGATGACCTGGGTTTGGAACACTGGGCCGTAGAGGTCCTCGTAGTAGCTCTGCAGCTCGGCCTCACTGAGCGACGCCACGTAGTCAGCGTTGGGGTCGACGAACATGTCTGGCTAGGCCCGATCGATCGCGGCCGCCCCCGGGCCGGAGGAGACCTCGTAGTTGTACATGACCCCGTAGCCGTACTTCTCGCCGTAGGCCTGCGGGTCGGACATGTCGACCCCGTCGATCACCGGCGCCTGGTGGACGCCGTAGTCGACCGGGGTGTACTCCCACCCGTACTCGCGCATGCACTGCCCCGCGAGCTCTTGAATCTCGAGTTCCTGGCGGCGCTGCTCGACCGGGTCGGTGTTCCACCCGAGCAGCTCGGCCAGTGGGCTCAGGTACTCGCTGTCGCCGTCGTTCGCCCCGGCCGCTCCGTCGCCCGGACTGGCGGCGCCTTGTCCGACACCCAGTCCGGCCTGGTCAGGCTCGCCGCCGCACCCACCGAGGGCGATCACGGCCACCCCAGTCGCAATCGCGATCGCATGCTTCATGCCACGTACACGCCGGAGCCGCCGATCCGGTTCCTGCCCGACCCACGGGTGGGATACACCACAGGCACCTCAACGCCGCCGTCAGCTCGGGCGGCAGGGCGGCAATCCCGTCACCGGTGAAACGGTCAGGCCGGCTGCGGGCAACATCGGACGTATGGGAGCCACCGACGCGGAGGTCATCGACAGCTCGCTCGCCGAGCCGCTCCGCTTCGCGTTGATCTTCGACCGCTACGCCGAGCCGATCCGGCGCTTCGCTGTCGCCCGCGTCGGCTCGGCGGCCGACGACGTCACTGCCGAGGTGTTCCGGATCGCCTTCGAGCGCCGTGCCACGTTCGACCTGGCCGTGCCGAACGCCCGGCCGTGGCTGTACGGCATCGCCACGAACGTCGTCCGTCGCGAGCGCCGTGACCGGGCCCGCGGGATCGCCGCGCTCGAGCGCATCCACCACCGCCGCGACCCGATGGGCGACCCATTGCTCGACGTCGCTGGCCGGCTCGACGCGCAGTCCAGAGCCGACCAGCTCCGCGACGCCGTGCTGGCGCTCGGCGAGCACGAGCGCGAACTGCTGCTGCTGGTCGCCTGGGATCAGCTCAGCCCGACCGAAGCCGCGCACGCGCTCGGCATCCCGGCCGAGACCGCCCGCACCCGCCTGTTCCGCGCCCGGCAACGAGTCCGTGCGCACCTCGCCACGAACCCGGAGGTACCCAGCGATGCCACTCCATGAGCTCCACGACGACGACCTCGACAACCGACTGCGCGAGCTGCTCCCCCCGATGCCGCGCTCCCAAACGTGGGAACGCAACCAGCGCGAACTGCTCGTGCAGTACATCGCCACGGGAACGGTGGTTGGCTCGTCGGAACCAACGGGTCCCGATTCCGTGCCAGCGCTGGCGCTCGACGTCGCCAACCGTCCTCACCGCCGTGCAACCTGGTGGTGGCTCGGCGCCGCTGCGGCGACTGTCGCCCTCATCGGCGGCCTGGTGCTGGCCCGCCCGGGCGACCCGGCGCGGTCGACCCAGCCGCCGGTTGTCGCCGATCCAACCGCCGTCCCCCCACCTGTCACTGCCACCAACACGCCCACCATCGTCGCCGCGCCGACGACCACCCCCGCGCTCGCTCCGCCGCCGCTCGCCCCCGACCGGTTCCCGATCATCGTCGATCAGTTCCCCGGAGCGGCCGCGGCGATTGGTGAATGGGGTGGCCAGATCTCGGTCCTCGCCAACCCGGCCCAGGCCTCAGCGCTCGTCGCCCGGAGCGATGGCACGACCCTCCGCGACGCGGTCGTACTCCTGGCGTCCGCTCCCTGGGTGCTCGCCGCGACGGAGCCGCAGCACGCGCAGGCCGCCGGGCTCGACGTGTACACCGTTCAGTTCCCCGGCCGGCAGCTGACAACGGCTGCACTCGCAGGAACGCCCGAACTTCTCGTGGTGGGCCTCGACCCATTGGCGTTCATCGAGGCCGCCGGTGGCTTCCCGATCGACGGGGCCCGGATCGACGCAGATGGCGAGCCGACGTTCCTGGTCGGGGCACTTCCCGACGGCTACTCGGTCATCACCAATCCGGCCCGTCTGGCTCGGGGATCGGTCAGCGCCCGCACGTCGGTGCCCACCGCCGATGACACTCGGGCGATCGAGGTGTGGGTCCAGGTTGGAAACCCGCTCGTCGAGAACGCACCCCTCGGCCCGGTCCACCACGTCGACATCGACGGGGTGACCGGCTGGTCCCAGGACGCGGCGGACGGGGCGTCGGTGTTCTGGCAGGTCAGCGATACCACTTGGGCGTCGGTTCGCGGCGCGCCCGAGATCGAGACCGCGCTCGCGTTGGCCGCCGCTGTCGAGTTCGCCGACGAGGCGACCTGGACCGCTCGTTACGACGTCGGCCCACCCGAGCTCGAGCCCGACCGGCCGTCGTTCGAACCGTCCTCGGCGTTTACCCCGCTCCTTCTCGACCAGCCGCCGAGCGGCTTCGGCTTCCTGAGCGCGAGCTACGACCCTGGCCCGGGGGGCGTCGGGATTGCCCACTACGGCCGGCCCGGCGATGCCACCCAACTCCAGATCGTCGTCAGCGCCCGCCACGACGGCGCGCGGCGGATGGTCGAGCTCGGCCGCGAGCCTGTCGACGTCGATGGGCTCACGGTGTACGCCGACGGGGAGGGCGACGGCCGCTGCCTGCACGACGTGTGCTCGATCGGCCTCCAGTGGGACGCCGACACGTTCGCGTCGCTGCGATGGGTCAACGTCGACGGTCAAGAGCCGGCCCCCGGATCGACCCGCGAGTCGCTGATCGCTCTGCTCCCACACCTGGTCGTCGACCCCGACCCTTGGTCACCAGCCGGCGCCACCGAGAGGTGACCTCGGTGGGCCCGTGCGGCTGCTCTCCGCGCACTTCGGACCACTGAATGGAGTCGAATAGTTGGAGGATATTTAACCTATTTGAGTTGATGATTTGGGTACATTTGTTCGTAAACTATGGCCATGTTCGGGGAGCTGCTCGAAGAACTGGCGGAGTGGGATCCGGTGGCACTCGATGCCGAATATCAGCGGCTCGAACTCCAGGCCCGTCGACTGGATGCGCGCCGCCTGGCGGTGCTCGCGATCATCGACGCGAAGGGGGCTGGCGGGAGCGACGGGCACCGCTCCACGCTCGCCTATCTGCGCGCCACCAGCAACCAGAGCCGCGGGCAGCTCACGCTGCGGCGGGCCCGGCTCGCGGGTGCGCATCCGAAGGTTGGCGACGCGCTGATGTCGGGTCGGTTCGGGGAGAGCCAGGTCGACCAGATCGCCCGCGCCCACGCCAACCCGCGCGTCACGGAACATTTCACACCGGACGCGGTCGACTGGTTCGTCGAGCGCGGCGAACACCGGTCGTTGCGCGAGTTCGCCACCGACGTCGACAACTGGCTCGCAATGGCCGACCAGGACGGCGCATTCCGCGAAGAACAAGCGCTGGTCGACGCCCGCTCGGCGCACGTCGTCGCCTCCGATGTCGCCGGGCTCGATGCCGCCGCCACCGGTGGCGACACACTCACCGCCGAGGCGATGGCGAACATCTTCAAAGAGTTCGTCGACGACGAGGTCGAATACGACGTAGCCACCCGCAAGGCCGAGCATGGCGACCGGGCGCAGGAGTTCCCGCTCCCCCGTTCGGTGGCCCAGCGCCGGTTCGACGCCTTCAAGCAGATCCTGCTCGACGCCCACGCCTGGCGTAGCTCGGGCCGCGGCCCGGCAGCGATGCCCGACCCGGTCGTCAACATCGTCTGCGACCAAGCCACGTTCCACGAGCTCCTCGCCCAAGTCGGCATCACGCTCGCCGAAGGTGGCGCGCTCGACCTCGACGAGCTCTCCCGCCAGCACCTCCGCAAGCTGATGAGCGAGCTGACGGCCGACCCGAACACCGCGTTCAGCCGGCAGATCCGCACCACCTCAGGTCACACCATCCACCCCAAGCAGCTGTTGCAGGCCATCCTCACCGGATGGGTGCGGCGAGTGATCCTCGACGCCCGCAGCGTCCCGATCGACTTCTCCGAGAAGGTGCGCTGCTTCACCGGCCTCGCCCGTCAGGCCGCCACCCTGCTCCAGCAAACGTGTGTCCACCCCGGCTGCGGCACACCTGCCGATCGATGCCAGATCGATCACAACGACCCGCACTCCAACGGCGGCGCCACCACGCAAGAGAACGCACAACCCGAATGCGGCCCGCACAACCGCTTCAAGCATCAGAACAGGTGGCGAACCAAGCGCGCCGACAACGGCCGGATCTACAACATTCGCGCCGACGGAACCCTTGTCCTGTTCACCGGCGAATCCCCACCAACGTTCGAGGCCACCGACCAACACGACCAGTTGCGAGAACGATTCGAACGTCTCGACGCGATCCGCGAACGCCTACAAGCCGAAGTTGCGTGACAGCCATCCAAGCTGGTTGAGCCGGTCGAAACCACCGGTGTGCCGCGCTCTCGGTGGTTTCGACAGGCTCACCACCTGGGCGGTGGCGCCTCGACGGGAACAGTCCAGTAGCGTCGCCCGGTGTGAACGCGCGCCTGTCCCCGGAACTCGACCAGACCGCGATCGACATCGTGCGCGGGCTGGCCATGGACGCCCCGCTGGCGGCCAACAGCGGCCACCAGGGCACGGCGATGGCGCTCGCCCCGCTGGCCCACGTGCTCTACAGCCGGGTGATGAAGTACGACCCGGCCGACCCGGACTGGGCCGACCGCGACCGCTTCGTACTGTCGGCCGGACACGCGTCGATCCTCCAGTACTCGCTGCTCTACCTGGCGGGCGTCGGCGGGGCCGACGGGCTGCAGATGGACGATCTCAAGGCGTTCCGCCAGTGGGGTTCGCGCACCCCCGGGCACCCCGAGGTCGGGCACACGCCGGGCGTCGAGGTCACCACCGGCCCGCTCGGTCAGGGGCTCGCCAACGCGGTCGGCATGGCGCTCGCCGAGCGCATCCTGTCGGCTCGGTTCGGGGCCGAGGCGATCGACCACCACACGTGGGTGATCGCCGGCGACGGCTGCCTGATGGAAGGCGTGTCGCACGAGGCCGCCTCGCTGGCCGGGCACCTCGGGCTCGGCAAGCTGGTGGTGGTCTACGACGACAACCACGTCACGATCGACGGCGTCACCGAACTCGCCTACAGCGATCACGCCGCCGAACGCTTTGCCGGGTACGGCTGGGACGTCGTCCAGCTCGGCGAGATCGCCAACGACCCCGACGCGCTCGAGCAGGCGCTGCTCGCCGCCAAGAACACCGACCGGCCGAGCCTGCTGATCCTGCGCAGCCACATCGCCTACCCCTCCCCCACCTTCACCGACGATCCGCACGCCCACGGCCTGGTGTTCAAGGCGGCAGACGTCACCGAGACGAAGGCCGTGATGGGCATCCCCGACGAGCCGTTCTGGGCGCCGGCCGAGGGGGTCGAGGCCTACCGTGCGCACACCGCCGAGCGCGGTGCCGCAGCGCACGCCGAATGGGCCGCCCGGGCTTCCGCCGCGGTCGACTCGTCGGAGTGGGCCGCGGCCTGGGCCGGTACCGGCCTGCCGGGCTGGGACGCCGACCTGCCGGTGTTCGAGCAGGGCAAGTCGGTGGCCACCCGCAATGCGATCAACAAGGCGTTCAACGCCACGGTCGAGCTGATCCCCGGCCTGGTCGCCGGGTCGGCCGACCTCACCGGCAACACCGGCACGAAGCTGGCCGGGCAGACCCAGCAGTCGGCCGACAACCCCGGCGGCCGCCAGGTCTACTTCGGGGTACGCGAGCACGGCATGGGGTCGGCGATGGTCGGCATGGCGCTGCACGGCGGCATCATTCCCGCCGGCGGAACGTTCTTCGCGTTCCTCGACTACATGCGCCCGCCGGTGCGCCTGGCCGCGCTGTCGAAGGCCAAGGTCACGTTCGTGTTCACCCACGACTCGGTAGGTGTGGGCGAGGACGGCCCCACTCACCAGCCGGTCGAACAGTTGGCGACACTGCGGGCGATCCCCGACCTGCACGTCATCCGCCCCGCCGACGCCAACGAGACGGTCGCCGCGTGGGCCGACGCGATGCGTCACGACGGGCCGACCGCGCTCGTGCTCACCCGCCAGAACGTGAGGGTCGTCACCGACGGCTCGGCTGTGGCTCGCGGCGCCGGTGTGGTGGTCGACGTGGCCGATGACGAACTCGATGTGATCCTGATCGCGGCCGGTAGCGAGGTGGCGGTGGCCGTCGACGCGGCCGCGCTGCTCGCCGAGCAGGGCATCGGTGCGCGGGTGGTCAGCCTGCCGTCGTGGGACCGCTTCGAGGAACAGGACGACGAGTACTACGACTCGGTGCTTCCCGACGGCGTGCCCGCACTGGCCGTCGAAGCTGGCATCGCCCAGGGCTGGCACTACTACGCCGACGAGGTTGTGTCGATCGAGCGCTTCGGCGCCAGTGCACCGGGCGACCTCGTGCTCGACCGGCTCGGCATCAACCCCACCAACGTCGCCGAACGGGCCGCCGCGCTGGTCGCCGACGAAGACGACTGACAGACTGGGTTCCATGTCGCGTCTCACCGACCTCTCCGAGCAGTTCGGCCAGAGCCCCTGGCTCGACAACCTCAAGCGCAGCTACCTCACCTCGGGCGAACTGGCCACCATCCGCGACTCGGGCGTGCGCGGCCTGACGTCGAACCCGGCGATCTTCCAGAAAGCCATCCAGGGCTCTCCCGACTACGACGAGCAGTTCTCCGCCCTGGCCGCCGACGACAACCCGGTCATCGACGACTACTGGTCGCTCGTGCTGGCCGACATCCACGGCGCGTGCGACGTGTTCAGCCGTGTGTACGACGCCACCGACGGGCTCGACGGGTACGTGTCGGTGGAAGTCGCCCCGAACCTCGCCCACGACACCGAGGGCACCACCGCCGCCGCCCGCGACCTGCACACCCGCATCCACCGGCGCAACCTGATGGTGAAGATCCCCGGCACCGCCGAGGGGCTGCCGGCGATCGAGCAGATGATCTCAGAGGGTTACTCGATCAACGTCACCTTGATCTTCTCGATCGAGCGCTACGCCGAGGTGATCGAGGCGTACATCCGGGGCCTCGAACGCCTCGCCGTGATCGACGCCAACGCCGACCTGTCCAAGGTCGCCTCGGTCGCCAGCTTCTTCATCAGCCGGGTCGACACCGAGGTCGACCGGCGGCTCGAAGCGATCGGCACGCCCGAGGCGCTGGCCCTGCGCGGCAAGGCCGCGCTCGCCCAGGGCCGCCTGGCCTACCGCCTGTTCGAGGAGCAGTTCCGCGGGCCCCGTTGGGAGGTGCTCGCCGACCGCGGTGCGCGCGTGCAGCGCCCGCTGTGGGCCTCGACCGGCACGAAGAACCCCGAGTACTCCGACGTGCTGTACGTCGACGGCCTGATTGGCCCGAACACGGTGAACACCCTGCCCGAGGCGACGCTCCAGGCGTTCGCCGACCACGGCACCCTCGCCCGCACGGTCGACGCGGATAGCGACACCGACGCCACATGGGCCGCGCTCGCCGAGGTCGGCATCGACATGGCCGACGTGTCGGCTGTGCTCGAACGCGAGGGCGTCGACGCCTTCGTGAAGAGCTTCGACGAGCTGATCACCGCGTTGGAAACCAAAGCCACCGAACTGCGCGCCAGCTGAGAACTGCAGGGTCTCAGCACACCCGTCTGCACCGAGACCCTGCACTTCCTCCGTCGGTACCCGGCTCTGGAGCGCGCTCGAACTATTCGGCGAGATAGTCGAACTCGTGGTCGGCGATCGGGGCGTCCCACGTCTCGCCGGCCGAGTTCGGGAGCGGGAACACGCCGACGCGTTCGGCCTGGCACACGTCGAGCAGTTGCCGGTCACTGGACGCGACAGCGCCGCCGTGCTCAATCGCGGCCTGCAGATTCAGGCAGTCGGCGAGCGACACCGCGCTGGTGGCTCGGTCGTAGTACTTCGCTCGGAGCGAACCGGCGCCGAGACCGGTCCGCTCGCTGACCGGCACCGGCGTAGCCAGACCCAATTCCTCGACATTCGACAGCACACGGTCGAGTTCCGCTCCGCGGACCCGGACCATGTGGTCGACGACCTCAGCGACGCCTGTGGCCGTGAGCGCGGCCGGTTCCTCCCCGCGCAGGATCTCGGCGATAGCACGCTGGCCGGGTTCGCCCGTCAGCGCCGCGATCACGGCCGAAGCGTCGAGGATGATCACCCGAAGTTGCCGTACTTGCGAAGTTCAGCCAGTTCTTCCTCGATGCGGGACATCCGCTTCATCTCATCGGAGTTCGGACCCGGTAGGTCGGCGTAGCTGCCGAGGATCTCTTCGATCGGATCGTCATGGGCTGGACTCACGATGACTCGATCTCCCATGTCGACGATGACCACTCGGTCGGTCTTCCAGCGGGCGCGCACCGCGGCCGGGATCGACACCTGCCCGTTGCGTGAGACCCTGAAGATGTTTGCCGACCGCTCCGACGGGCGGCGAGCCGTTGTAGACATGACCGAAATCATACAACGCCAGGCAACCGGTGATGATCGGCTAGACAGGCGTGTATGGCGTCCGAGCTGTCTGCGCGTTACGACCACTATCCACGGTTCGACGAGCTGACGGGGTGGCTCCACGAGTTCGCCGACCGGTTCCCCGACCTGGTGCTGCTGACCACGATCGGCGACTCGTACGAGGGCCGGCCGCTGTGGTTGGTGACGGTCACCAACCGGGCGACGGGACCCGCCGCCGACAAGCCGGCGCTGTGGCTCGACGGCAACATCCACGCCAGCGAGGTCACCGCCTCGGTGGCGCTCGTGCACCTGATCGAGCACTTGTGCACCGGGTACGGGAACGACCCGCAGGTCACCCGTGCGCTCGACACCAGGGCGTTCTACATCGCCCCGCGGATCAACCCCGACGGCGCCGAGTTGGCACTGGCCGAGGTGCCCAGCATCGTGCGTGCCACCACCCGGCCGTGGCCGCTCACCGAGCAGCTCGACGGCTTGGTCGGCGGCGACGTCGACCACGACGGCCGTCAGCTCCAGATGCGTATCCCCGACCCAAACGGTACCTGGAAGCCCTACCCGGCCGACCCGCGCCTGCTGGTGGCCCGCGAGCCCGACGAGGACGGCCCCGGCCCCTACTACCGCGTGCTCACCGAGGGCCGCATCCAGAACTACGACGGGCTCACCGTACGCAGTGCTCGCCCGATGGCCGGCATCGACTCGAACCGCAACTTCCCCAACGACTGGGCCCGCGTGGTGCAGAACGCGCCGACCGGCGCCGGCGACTACCCCACCAGCGAGCCCGAGGTGGCCGCGATCGTGCGGGCCGTCACCGAGCGCCCCAACATCACCGGCTACTTCGCGTACCACACGTTCTCGGGCGTGCACCTGCGGGCGTTCGGCAACCAGCCCGACGACGCGCTCGCGGCCGACGACCTGTGGACCTACCAGGAACTCGGCAAGCGGGCCACCGGCATCACCGGCTACCCGGCGATCAGCGTGTACCACGACTTCCGCTACCACCCGAAGTCGGTCATCACCGGCACCGGTTCGGACTGGGCGTTCGACCACATCGGTGTGTACGCCTGGACCACCGAGTTCTGGAGCCCGCTGCGCACCGCCGGCATCGACACCCCGCACCCGATCGACTGGTACCGCACGCATCCGCTCGACGACGAACTCAAGTTGCTGGCATGGGTCGACGAGAACGTGCCCGCCGGCTACGTCGACTGGTATCCGTACGACCACCCCGAGCTGGGGCGGGTCGAGCTCGGCGGCTGGAACGTGGCGCTCGTGTTCCGTAACCCGCCGTCGCACCTGCTCGAAGCCGAGGTCGCCCCGCACAGCGAACTGGCCGTGTTCCACGCCCTGTGCTCGCCGCTGCTGCGCCACCGCGACACGGCGGTCGAGGCACTCGGCGACGGCACGTGGCGCGTGCGCGTCGTGGTCGAGAACGCCGGGTGGATGCCAACCAACGTCACCAAGCAGGCGCTCGACCGCGGTGTGGTGCAGCCGCTGGTGGCCCGCATCAGCGTGCCCGACGGCGTCGTGGTGGGCGGCAGGGACCGGCTCGAACTCGGCCAGCTGACCGGGAGGGCGTTGCGGAACTCGGCGATCCACCAGTTCGGCACGTCGGACGACACCACCGACCGGGCCGTCGCCGAGTGGATCGTGCAGGCACCGGCGGGCAGCACCGTCGAGGTCGAGGCCCGCCACGACCGGGCCGGCGTCGTCACGACGTACGTGACCTTGCAGTAGCTACAGGTCGTCCCACACCACCGGCGTGCTGGTACCCGCCTCCCAGTCGCGCCGCAGCATGCCGTAGGCCACCGACGCCACCGGAGGTTCGCCCTCTACCGGCCAGGCGTCGCGGTAGAACGCTTCCTTCACCCAGCCGGCGCGGCGGAACGTGGCACGCATCGCCAGGTTGTCTTCGCGGGTGTGACCCTCGAACCGGGTCACTACGGGCCAGCGCGTGAAGACGAAGTCGGTGAGCGCCCGCAGCACGGGCGCGCCCAGCCCGCGTCGGCGGTGCGCCTCGGCCAGGCGCAGGTCGAACACCGGGTTGCCGCCGTCGTCGATGTCGTCGACGTCCTCGATCACCGCGATGCCGACCCGCTCGCCGTCGGCGCCGACCCAGAACCCGATGCTCTCGTCGGACCAGTAGCGGCCGTCGAGCACACGCTCGCGCGCCTCGGCCTCGGTGAGGCGCTGGGCGGTGTGGAACGGGAACTCGTTGGCGACGAGGAACTCGACCAGCGCGTCGGGGTCGGCGTCAGGCCCGAGTTCGGTGAACGTGATCGTGGGCACCGGCAAACGCTAGACGCTGGTCGAGAAGCGTTTCGTGTGATATCCCTCGGCGCCGTCGGGGGCTTCGCGCTTGGGGCCTTCGGGCTGCACGACGCCGTCGCCATCGAAGGCCCGTACCGCCACCTTGTGCTCGCCCGGTAGGGCGTCGGTCCACCGGTAGCGCCACTGGCGCCACGTGTCGTCGGAGGGCACGCCGGCGAGTTCGCACTCGCGCCACTCGCCGTCGTCGAGTTGCACCTCTACCCGCGAGATGCCGCGGTGCACGGCCCAGGCGACGCCGGCCAGGTCGCCGTCGGTGGTGCGGTCGATGCGCGCCATCGTCTTGACCGGCCCCTCCTTGGCCCAGCCGCGAGGCACCCAGTAGGCGTCGAAGTCCTCCCAGCGGGTGAGCTCGATCTCGGTGACCCACTTGGTCGCCGACACGTACCCGTACAGGCCGGGCACCACCAGCCGCACCGGGTAGCCGTGCTCGGGCGGCAGGGCCTCGCCGTTCATGCCGATCGCCACCAGCGCGTCGCGGCCGTCCATGATGACCGACGTCGGCGAGCCGCACGTCCACCGGTCGACCGAGCGGCTGACCACCTGAGTCGCGCCCTCCTGCAGCCCGCACTCCTCCAGCAGTGGCGCCAGCAGCACGCCCTGCCACACCGCGTTGCCGACCAGCGGTCCGCCAACCGGGTTCGACACGCACGACAGCGTGATCTGTCGCTCGACCTGCGGGCGCGCGAGCAGGTCGTCGAAGGTCAACTCCAGCTCGCGGTCGACCATCCCGTGGATTCGCAGGCGCCAGTCGGAGCGGCGCACCTGGGGCACCACCAACGCCGTGTCGATCCGGAAGAAGTCGTCGTTCGGAACCACGAACGGCGTGATGCCGTCGAGCCCGAACTCGGTGACCTCCTCGATCGCACCGGGCAGATCGGGCGGCGCCGGGTCGCTGACGGGCAGGTCCACCGGCTGCGGCAGGACCACCTCGGCGCGCTCGCCCTCAACGCCGAATCGCCGTCGCAGGAACCGCCCGAGCCCACCGACCATCAGCGCCACCAGACCAACCGAGCCGGCCTGCACCAGGAACTCTCGGCGCCCCGGCTCGGTGCCGAGCAAGCCGATGCCGCCTCCGCGCACGCGCCCCCACCACCACAGCAGGCCGGCGGTGACCAGCGTGCCGACGATCGCCGGGAGCATCTTGACGAACGTCGGGTCGGGCCGCTCGACCACCGCCCACACTCCGAGCACGCCCGTCAGCGCGGTCAACAAGTAGGCGGCGGTGCGTCGGCCCGCCAGCAGCAGCAGGCCGACTAGCGAGCCGAGCACGGCCAGCACGAACAACGTGCCGACGATCAGCACGGCCTTGTCGGCGGTACCGAACGTGTCGATCGCCCAGTCCTTGATGCCCGCGGGCACGTGGTCGATCACCACCTGACCGACCGGCACGACCGGCGAGGCGGCCTCGCGGAACAGCCCGGCGACCAGCTCGCCCGCGGCCAGGCCCGCCAAGGTCGCCACGAGGCCGAGCCCCACGCCGTACCATCGACGCCGCATGGACACCAGTGTGCCCCCGGCCAGCCATTCGCGCCCATCACCGACGACCGACGAGTTGATCGCCGGACTGATCAGTGGGCTCGACGCCCGCGACGCACGCCTGGCCACGGAACTGCTGACCGAGGCGGCCGGCCTGGTGGGCGACCATCCGGCCCAGCTCGACTTGAAGATCGCCACCGCTGCGCTGGCCGAGATGCGCGACGCGTTCGCCGTGTTCGCGCCGTACCGCGAGGTGCCCAAGGTGTCGATCTTCGGCTCGGCCCGGGTGCAGTCGGATGACCCGCTGTATCAGCAGGCCCACGATGTCGCCGCCCGCCTGGCCGAGGCCGGCTGGATGGTCGTCACGGGGGCCGGGCCCGGCATCATGCAGGCAGGCATGGAGGGCGCCGGCCGCGAACTGTCGATCGGCGTGTCGATCCGGCTGCCGTTCGAAGCCGGCGCCAACTCGGTGATCGCCGACGACGACAAGCACGTGGCGATGAAGTACTTCTTCACACGCAAGCTGATGCTCGTCAAGGAATCGGCCGCGTTCGTGTGCCTGCCCGGCGGGTTCGGCACGCTCGACGAGACGTTCGAGTTGCTCACCCTCACCCAGACCGGCAAAGGCCTGCCCGTCCCGATCGTGCTCGTCGATGCCCCCGGCGACCCGTTCTGGGCGCAGATCGATGCGGTCGTCCGCGAGCAGCTGATTCCGCGCGGGCTGGTGGCAGCCCACGACACCGCGCTGTACAAGATCGTCGACTCGGCCGAGGCGGCCGTCGCCGAGATCACCCGGTTCTACTCGAACTACCACTCGATCCGGATGGTGGGCGCCGAGATGGTCGTCCGCATGCGCCGCGGCCCCGACGGCGCCCAGCTGGCCGACCTCAATGCCCGCTTCGGGCACCTCGCCACCAACGGACGGATCCGGCGTGCCGAGCCGTACTCGGTCGAGGTCCGCCACGCCGACCAGCTCGACCTGGAACGGATCGCGTTCGGGTTCCCCGGCCGCGGCTACGCCGAACTGCGGGCCCTGATCGACACGCTCAACACGTATTAGTCGTCTGAGCCGAACGACGCGCGCCGGTTTCTCGCCCGCTGACGGGCCGTCCGTACTGTCCCGACCTATGTCGCCGAGCTTCACTCCCCCACGCCCCGACGCCCCTTCGTCGGCCGGCGCTGGGTTGCTCTCACTGTCGCCGCTGCCGTTGCCGTCGGGGCCGGCAGCATCGGTCGGGCCGCGGGCGATACCTCGGGATCGGTATTCGTCGCGATCACGCCGTGCCGACTCGCCGACACCCGCGCCAACCCGCAGTTCAACATCGGCCCGCTGTCCGAGCCGATCGGCGGCGACCTGTCGGTGACGTTCGCCGGCCGCGGTGAGGCCGGCAACTGCAGCCTGCCCAGCGCAGCGACCGCGCTGACGCTGAACGTGACCGCGGTGGACGCCACCGACGCGACCTATCTCGCGCTGTACCCGGCCGGGGCAGACGCGCCTGATGCCTCGCATCTCAACCCCCGCCCGGGCGCGGCGCCGACACCGAACGCGGTGACCGTGGCGCTCGGTGCGGACGGGCGGTTCAGCGTGTACAACCGGTTCGGCGCGGTCGACGTGATCGTCGACGTAGTGGGCTACTACACCGACTCCGCCCACGACCACGACACCCGCTACTACACCCGAGCCGAAGCTGACGCGGCGATCGCGGCCGCGATCGCCGGGCTTCCCGAGCCCACCGACCAGCCGGGCGGCGTCACGTTCGACGACGTCTACACCCGCGAACAGATGAACGGCATCCTGGCGGGCAAGGCATCGACGTCGAGCGTGTACACGCGCCACCAGGTCGACTCCCGGCTGGAACTGAAGGCCGAGGCTGGCAGCGTCTACACCAGCGACTACCTCGACGCCGCGCTCGACGGCAAGGCCGACGGAGCCAGCACCCTCACCGCACTGGACTCGAAAGCGCGGCGGGCACAGACGTTGATGATCCCCGCCCACGCGTTCCGACCGGTCACCAACGACTTGCCGTTCGAGGTCAGCCTGTCGGGGCTGGGCGCGTGGGTCGCTGGTGGAACGGGGGCCGACAACGTGCTGGTGGCCCCGCTCGAACTCCCCACCAACACACTGGTGAGCGCCGTCAACTACTGGTACTACGACAACGTCGCCGAGCCTCACAACATGACGTTCCGGGTCGGTTCGTACGGCACGTTCGCAGCGTTCGACAAGGAATACGTGGCCGGGTCGACGTTCACGTCAGACGGCATGTCACCCCTGCATCGGACCGGGCACGCGGCGCTCGCCGGCGGCACCTTGATCCAACCCGGCCGCTCCTACACGATCGAAGTCAATGCCCCCAACTGGCACGTCGACCAGGCCAACCTGGCCATCATCGGCGTGCAGGTGTACTACGAGCTCCCTGGATAATCGCGGCTCGTCCTGCCCAGTGGTTTCGACAGGCTCAACCACCTTGGTCCGAGTCGATCAGGTGGTTGAGCTCGTCGAAACCACCGGCTAGCGCGAGTCGATGTCGCGCAGGAGGTGGACGGCCTTCTCGACGGCTCGGCGGGCTTGGGTGAGTTGTTTGTCGCCGTCGGTGATGTGCTCGCGGAGGCGGTCGAAGATCAGTTCGTCGAGGTCGTCGGCGATGCTCTGAAGCCGTTCGGCCAGATCGCCGGTACGGTCGTCGGAACGGCTCATGGCAGGCACTCGGCCAGCAGATCGATCGGATGCAGCACGGCCGTCCGGCGCGAGTCGAGGGCAGCTGCCAGGTGCATCGCACAGCCCGGGTTGGCGCTGGCGATCGTGATCGGTGCGTCGCCGAGCGCAGCCCGCTCGATCGCCTCCAGCTTGCGTTCGCGGATCCGCCCGGCAAGCGCTGGTTGCAACGCCGAGTAGGCGCCGCCCGCGCCGCAGCACAGCCCTTCGTCGTCGAGTTCGACCAGCTCGGCGACCCGGCCGAGCACCGCCCGCACTGGGGCGTGAGTGCGCTGCACATGACGCAGGTGACACGGGTCCTGCACGATCACCGGCACCTCGTGCCGGCCGGTGAACGTCAGCTCGTCGAGCCGCGGGGCGATCCACTCGAGCACGTCGAACACGCGCGCCGAGAACTCGGCCGCCGCCGGCGTACCGACCAGGTGGCCGTACTCCTTGAGCGCCGCCCCGCACCCGGCGGAGTTGACGAGGATCGGCGCGTCGCCGGGCATCGAGGCGATCACCCGTTCGGCAAGCCGGGCCGACTCTGCGTGCAGCCCGGCGTGGGTGTGCAAGGCCCCGCAGCATGCCCCGCCGGAACCGGGCACGGCGTACGTCACACCGAGCGCGCCGAGCACCTTGGCGGTCGAGCGGTGCGTGTCGCGCAGCCAGGCGTCCATCACGCACCCGGTGAACAGCCACGCGTCCGGGGCCGACGTGGCGGTGCCGACCACGGCCGGGCCGCGCCGAACCGGGAGACGGCTGAGGCCGGCGCGCTTGGGCACGAGGCGCAGCCGTTGCATCAGCGCCAGTGCCGACGAGCCGGCGAGCACCAGCCGGTGACGGCCCAGCGCCCGCAGGCCGAGCTTCTGCCACCACGGGGTGGTACGCCCGGCGGTGGCGAGCGCGGTGCGGGTGCCCTCGATCAGGTGTCCGTACTGCACACCGGACGGGCACGCCGGCTCGCAGCCCCGGCACTGCACGCAGGTCTCCATGAAGCCGACGAACTCGTCGTCGATCGGCGCCCCGTCCCATTCCACCGCGCGCATCGCCGCGATCCGGCCCCGCGGCGACAGCGCTTCCTCGCCCGTGACACGGAACGTCGGGCAGTGCGGCAGGCACAGGCCACAGCCGACGCACGCGTTGAGCTCGTCGGCGTCGAGGCCGAGCGGGGTCGCACCGAGCGGGGTCACTTGGAGGGGGGACACGATGCCGTGAATCGTACGCGGAGGGGCGTGCGTAGCATTGCCTCATGAACGCCGTACTCGAACAGGTCGCCGCCGTGCGCAAGGGGTTCGCCGCCGGCGCACTCACCGAGGTCACGGCACGGCGCACGCAACTCGAACGCGTCCGGGCGATGCTGACCGACCACGAGGCCGACCTCGCCGACGCGCTGCACACCGACCTCGGCAAGTCGGCCACCGAGGCCCGCGTCACCGAAACCGGGTTCCTGCTCAACGAGATCGACCATACGCTCAAGCACCTCGACAAGTGGACCCGGCCGGAGAAGGTGCGCTTGCCGCTGCACCTCGGGCCCGGCAAGGCCCACGTCGTGCCCGAGCCGCTCGGCACGGTGTTGATCATCGCCCCGTGGAACTACCCGCTCCAGCTCACGCTGGCTCCGCTGATCCCGGCCCTGGCGGCCGGCAACACCGTGGTGCTCAAGCCGTCGGAGGTCGCTCCGGCGACATCGGCGGCAATCGCCCGGTTCGTCGGCGAGTACCTCGACCCGAGCGTGGTGCGGGTGGTCGAGGGCGGCGTCGACGAGACCACCGTGCTGCTTGCCGAGCCGTGGGACCACATCTTCTATACGGGCAACGGCACGGTCGGCCGGGTCGTGCTGCGGGCCGCCGCCGAACACCTCACGCCGGCCACGCTCGAACTGGGCGGGAAGAGCCCGGCGATCGTCACCGATTCGGCCAACGTCGGGGTCAGCGCTCGGCGCATCGCCTGGGGCAAATTCACCAATGCCGGCCAGACCTGCATCGCCCCCGACTACGTGCTCGTCGACGAACGGGTCGCGCCAGCGTTCGTCGACGCGCTGGTGGCCGAGACGCGCAAGATGTACGGCAGCGACCCGGCCAGCTCGGCCGACTACGGGCGGGTCGTCAACGAACGCCACGTCACCCGCCTCCAAGCGCTGCTCGACGGTGGCGGCTACGACAGCGTGGCCACCGGCGGCACGGTCGACGCGGCCAACCGCTACATCGCCCCCACTGTGCTGACCGGCGTCGACCCGCAGGCACCGGTGATGGACGACGAGATCTTCGGGCCGATCCTGCCGGTGCTCACGTACTCGCACGGCGTCACCGAGGCGATCGAGTTCGTCAACGCCCGCCCCAAGCCGCTCGCCCTGTACGCGTTCACCGCCGACACGGCGGTCGCCGACCGGGTCGTCGCCGAGACGTCGGCCGGTGGGGTCACCGTCAACCACGCCCTGATGCACGTGGCGGTGCCCGACCTGCCGTTCGGCGGCGTCGGCCCGTCGGGCATGGGTGCCTACCACGGCAAAGCCGGGTTCGACGTGTTCTCGCACCGCAAGCCCGTGTTGCGGCGTCGGTTCCGCCCCGACCCGTCGCTCGCCTACCCGCCCTACACGGCACTCAAGCAGCGGGTGCTCAAGCGTCTGTTCTGACGGCTTCGTCGCCGGCCAGCAGGCGCGCGCCGCGGTCGTAGGTGAGGTAGTTCCAGCCCCAGTTGACGAGCACGTTGAGCCGGTTGCGCATGCCGACCAACTCGATCAGATGCAGGCCCAGCCAGGCGACCCAACCGGCGAAACCTCCCAGGCGGCGCCCGCCCGGGAACTCGGCCACCGCGGCATTCCGTCCGATCGTGGCCATCGAACCCTTGTCGCGGTACGTGAACGCCTCGGTCGGTTCGCCGCGCAGCCGGCGGGCGATCTGGGAGGCAACGTGGTGCCCGCCCTGGATCGCCGGCTGGGCGACCTGCGGCAGGCCCGTCCCGGCGATGTCGCCGATCGCGAACACCTCGGGATGCGCCGGCACCGCCAGGTCAGGGCCGACCACCAGGCGGCCGCGCCGATCGAGCTCGGTGCCGAGCGCGGCAGCCAGCGGGTGGGCGCGCACGCCCGCGGCCCACACCACCGTCGCGGCCGGAACGTGGCGGCCGTCGGCCAACTCGACACCTTCGGCGGTGACCCGGGCGACGCCGGTGCCGAGGATCACCTCGACGCCGCGACGGGCCAGCGTGCGCCGGGCGGCGGCCGACGACTCCTCCGAGAACGTCGCCAGCAGGCGCTCGGCGACGTCGACCAGCACGATCCGGGCGGGACGCAGGTCGAGGTACGGCGCGTCGCGGGCGAGCACCCGCCGATACAACTCGGCGACGCCACCGGCCAGCTCGACCCCGGTCGGGCCCCCGCCGCACACGACCAGGTTCAGTGCGCCGTCGGCGAGCGCGTCAGGCTGGGCGGCGGCCCGCTCGAACTCGTTGAGCACCCTGGTGCGGATGCGTTCGGCATCGGCCAGCGACTTGAGGGGAATCGCGTGTTCGGCCACGCCGGACACGCCGAAGCTGTCGCTGACCGCGCCGGCCGCCAGCACGAGCGTGTCGTAGCCGAGCACGTCGCTGGTGTCGCCTGATGCGACGGTGAGCGTGCGGGCGGCGGCGTCGATCGCGGTGACGGTGCCCATCCGGAAGGTGACGTTGCGGTGGCGACGCACGATGCCACGCACCGGATAGGCGATGTCATCGGCGCCCAGCCCGGCCGTAGCCACCTGGTACAGCAGCGGCTGGAACGTGTGGAAGTTGTGCTGGTCGACCAACACCACGTCGACCGCCTCGCGGCGGAGACCCTTGGCGACGGCCAACCCACCGAACCCCGCTCCGACCACGACGACCCGATGACGCCTCTGCATACTGTCAACCTACCCCGACTTTGTGATCGCGTTCACAAGGTTTTGGCCCGGCTACTCGCTGTACAGCACCTCGAAGCGCTCGAACACCGTGGGCATGTCGGCGTCGAAGACGACTCCGATGGTCGGCAGGTAGCGCTGGAAGTAGCCGGTGTGCGCAGCGAGCCAGTCGGCGCGCGTGCGATCGCCCTCCCCCTCGTCCCACGCGAACGCGTCGTCGACCGAGCTGAGCGGCCCGATACGCACGTCGGTGGTGCGCAGCAGAGCGCGCGCTCGCCCCTGCCCGTCGGTGGCGATCGAGAGCATGCCCACGAACGGCAACGGCTCGCCCGACGACTCATGGTCGGCCAGCGCCCCGGCCGTCGCCCGCTTCGGGCCGTCGACCACCAGGCCGATCAACTCGTCGGCCAGCTCGACGCTGTCGCCGAATGGCTCGACCAGCTCGGGAGCCGGCGTGCCGGACAGCACCACACCGGCGGCGATGGCACGCTCCCAGAACGCGGCGACCTGGGCCTCGTCAGGTTCCGACAGTTCGGTCATTGTGCCCTCCAGGCGGGTGCATCGGGGTCACCGCGCCAGTACCTCAGGCGGCGTTCGGCCTCGTCGGCGGCGACCGGGTCGGTGCGGCCCGCGCGGGCCCGCATCAGCGTGGCGGCGACGTTGCGTAGTTCGCCGAGCGCGATCGCGAGCGGGTCGTCGGCGTACGAGCGGCCGTAGCCCTCGGCGAACCGGTGGTACGTGTCGGGGTCGCCACCCCACCGCTCCGCCCACGTCAGCAACGGTGCGTGGTCCCATGCCGGCGACGCTCGGCACAGCAGGTCCCAGTCGACGAGCAGCGGGCCGCGCGCCGACACCAGCACGTTGCCGGGATGCACATCGCCGTGGCAGACGACAGCGCTGTCGTGAACCGCGTCGGCCCACCAGGCATTGCGTTCGATCGCGGCCTCCAGCCCACGGCGGGCCGAACGGTCGATCTCACCGCCGACGTCAGCAAGCAACGCGGCGAAGTCCCACCACGCGAAGGTGGTCGGGCTGGGCAGCGGGTAATCGCCGGGAACGGACGCGGCCGGCAACTCGTGGACCATCCGTACGGCAGCCCCCACGTCTTCCCACCGAACGGCCTGGCGGGTCTCGCGCACACGCTCCCAACCGGTGACCGCAAACCCGCCGACATCGGCCGCCCAGCCGTCGATCGGCGCCGCGGTGGAGATGCCCGCCGCCACCAACGCCGAGGCGAGCGCGTGCGCCGTCGACGCCGGTGCCGTGGCCCGCCCGACCCGGACGATCACCGGCTCGCCGCGCACCGCGAACAACGCGTTCATCCCCACCCGCAGCAGCTCAGGCTCCCCCGCCACACCCCAACGGTCGAGCGCCGCTCGTGCCGCGTCGAGCGCTGCGCCGACATCGCCCACCGGGCGGTCGACGAACGGCCGCTCGCTCCCCACCCCCGTCACAGGATCTGGATACCGGGGTTGAGGCGGCCGGTGGGGTCGAACTCGTGCTTGATGCGACGGTGGAGTTCGGCGACGGCTGGGTCGACCGGACGCTCGGGAGGCGGGTGCTCGTGGTGGACGATGCCGACGCCCAGCTCGGCCACGAAGCGCCCGGTGCCGGCGAGGCCCCCCAGCTCGCCGGGCGGCAGCGACCAGCGCCCACCCGTCGGCAACTCGGGTGGGTCGTCGGCCGGCTCCAACCCGCACGTCTGCGCCTGGGCGGCGACGTCGTCGGCATTGCCTTCGAGCAACGTCCACACGTACGTGCCGTCCCACAACAGCGACGTCGGCCGGTACAGGGCACGCTGCACGTCGGCCGGCGGCCGGTCGGTGACGTACCACTGCTCGAACGGCGCGCGGGGGCGAGTGCGCAGGATCACCTCGACCAGGAACCCGAGCGTGCCGTGGGCACCGACCATCAGCCGGCACAGGTCGAACCCCGACACGTTCTTCACGGTCGGCCCGCCGGCCTTGACCACCTCGCCGGCGGCGTTCACGTAACGCACCTGGAGGACCGTGTCGCGAACTGGCCCGTAGCCGAGCCGGCGGATGCCGCTGCGGCCGACCGCGAGCGCACCGCCGACGGTGCCGCTCGGCGGGATCGCCACCGCCTGGCCGTGGATCGCCAGCGCCGCGTCGAGCTCGTCGACCGGCGTGCCTGCCCCACACCGCACCGTCATCTCGGCGGGCTGCACGTCGGCCACGCCGACCGGGGCCATGACGGTCCTGACACCGTCGACGGGGCCGCCACGGGTCGCCAACCCGGCGATCGTGACCGGCCCGTCGGGCCCGACCTCGGCCGCGAACTCGTCGATCGATGGGTCTAGATCCACGACTGCTCCGCGACTTCGGCAGGCACCCGGGCTACCTCGGCGCACGTCGCCGGGCTGGGCAGCACCTTGCCGGGGTTGGCCAGCCCGTGCGGGTCGAACGCCCGGCGCAGCGACTCCTGGGCGGCGAGGTCGACCGCCGAGAACATCAGCGGCATGTAGTCGCGCTTCTCCAGCCCGATGCCGTGCTCGCCCGACAGCACACCGCCGGCTGCCACCGAGGCGCGCACGATCTCTTCGCCCGCCTGATGCACGCGCTCGAGCGTGCCCGGCACCCGGGCGTCGAACAGCAGCAACGGGTGCAGATTGCCGTCGCCGGCATGGAACACGTTGAGCACTTGGAGGTCGTGCCGCTGGGCGATCTCGTAGACCTGCCGGAGCACGCCGGGCAGGGCGGCCCGCGGTACCACCGTGTCGTGCAGGTAGTAGTCGGGCTGGATCCGGGCAATCGCCCCGAACGCCGACTTGCGGCCCTTCCACAGCAGCATCCGCTCGGCCTCGTCGGCGGCCACCCGCACCGTGCGTACCCCGTGGGCGCGGGCGATCTCGACGATCCGCTCGGTGTCGGCGGCCAGCCCGTGCGGCAGGCCGGTGACCTCGACCAGCAGCGCCGCCGCGGCGTCGACCGGCAGGCCGGCGTGGATGTACGCCTCGACGGCCTGGAGACACAGGTTGTCCATCATCTCCAAGGCGGCAGGCACGATGCCGGCGGCGATGATGCCGCTCACGGTCTCGGCGCCGTCCTCGACGGTGGCGAAGTCGAACAGCATCGTGGTGACCGCCGGGGCGTTGGGGGTCAGGCGCACGCAGACCTCGGTGGCGATGCCGAGCATGCCCTCACTCCCGACGAACACGCCGCGCAGGTCGTAGCCGTCGGGCTCGGGGTCGTCACCGCCGAGCACGGTCAGCGTGCCGTCGGGCAGCACCACCTTGAGGGCCATGATGTGGGCGGCCGTCACTCCGTCGGCCAGGCAATGCGGCCCGCCGGCGTTGTTGGCCACGTTGCCGCCGATCGAGCAGGTCTGCTGGCTCGACGGATCGGGCGCGAAGTGCAGCCCGTGCCCGGCGAGTTGGCGTGACAGGTCGAGGTTGAGCATGCCGGGTTGCACCCATGCCCGGCGGTTGACGGGGTCGACCGACAGCAGCCGGTTGAGGCGGGTGGTGACGACGACAATCGCCCCGTCCGGCGGCACCGCCCCGCCGGCCAGCCCGGTGCCCGAGCCACGCGCCACGAACGGCACCCGATGCCGATCGGCGATCGCCACACACGCCTGCACTTGTTCGGTGCTTTCGGGCAGGCACACCACCGCCGCCGCCCCGTACATGTTCGAGGCGTCGCGCCGGTACAGGCCGAGCTCGGTGGGGCCGGTGCGCACGTTCGCCGCACCGAGCGCAGCGCGCAACTCGGCGAGCGTGGCGGCCCCGATCACTTGCGCTTGAGCACGTACACCCGGCCGCTGTCGACCGGTTGGCCGTCGACGAGCAGCTGGTCGCCCGGGTCGAGCTGCTGGTCGAGGGCGACGACCTGGTGGTCGCGGCGAGCGCGCAACTCGGCTTCGCGGGCCTTCATCGCCGCCCGGCCCTCGCGCACCGCCCCGGCCACGTTGTTGCCGGCCTTCTTCGCCAGCGTCGCCGGGTTGAGCTTGGCCGCCGTGCGCTTGGCTCGCTTCGATACGGCCTGCTTGGCGTAGCCCGCGCCCGCGGCGCCCGCCACTGCCCCACCGACGAACCACGTGACCCGCTTCATCATCGACTTCCACTCCTTCGTTGTGGCCGCTCGGAGGCGATGTGGACCACCTCGGCACCGGCCGACTTGCTGCCGCGCAAGCGTTGTACGACGCGGCGGGTGCCGGTGGCCACACCGGCCGCCTTGATGACAGGTGCCGAGAACACGCGGCGAGCGGCACGGCCGGACCCCTCGACCGCCTGGCTCACCGCTTCGGCCGAGCCGAGCACACGGTCGAAGCGTTCGAGGTCGTGCCGCGACGTGTCGGCGGCCTGGCGCAGGTCGGCGAGCAAGGGACGAGTCTCGGTGCGTAGCTCGGCGACCTCACGGCGCAGCTCGCGGAGCATGTCGTGCACACGCAACAGCACCACCACCAGGGCCGTGAACCCGAGCGCGCACAGGACCGCGGCAAGCGTGACGGCAAGGTCGCCAGCGGACATGCGCGTCAGGGTACCCGCCCGCAGGGGATCAATCTTGGCTGGGTCGGCGTTCGCCGAGCCGCTCGGCGACGGCCGCCTCGGCGCCGTGGTCGCTGGGCTCGTAGAAGCGACGGTCGCCGAGCGTTTCGGGCAGGTAGCGCTGGTCGACCCAGCCGCCCGGGTGGTCGTGCGGGTACTGGTAGCCGGCGCCGTGGCCGATCTGCTTGGCGCCCGAGTAGTGCGCATCGCGAAGGTGTGCCGGAACCTCGCCGAGCAGCCCGTCGCGTACGGCCGCCCGGGCATCCCAGATCGCCAGCGCCGAGCGGTTCGACTTCGGTGCGGTGGCGCAGTGGATCACGGCCTGGGCCAGGTTGAGTTGCGCCTCGGGCAACCCGACGTGCTCGACCGCGTGGGCCGCGGCGACGGCCACCTGGAGCGCTTGCGGGTCGGCCATGCCGACGTCCTCGCTGGCGAAGATCACGATCCGGCGGGCGATGAAGCGGGCGTCCTCGCCCGCTTCGAGCATCCGCGCCAGCCAGTACACGGCGGCGTCGGCGTCGGAGCCGCGCATCGACTTGATGAACGCGCTGACGACGTCGTAGTGGTCGTCGCGGCCGTAGCGCAGGGCGCTCGTGCCGAGCGCCGCTTCGGCGTGGTCGACCCCCACCTCGCCGGGGTGGGCCAACGCGCACGCCACCTCGAGCGCGGTCAGCACCTGGCGCCCGTCGCCGCCGGCGCGGTCGAGCAGCAGGTCGATCGCCTCGGGCGTGGCCGTGGTCCCTTCAGCCCTGAGCCCACGCTCGATCAGCGTGCGGATGGCTTCGGTGCCGAGCGGTTCCAGGCGGAACAGCGTCGAGCGGCTGCGCAGCGGCGGGTTGACCTCGAAGAACGGGTTCTCGGTGGTGGCGCCGATCAGGGTGAGCGTGCCGTCCTCCACCGCCGGCAGCAGGGCGTCCTGCTGGGCCTTGCTGAACCGGTGAATCTCGTCGAGGAACAGAATGGTGCCCTGGTTGCGCTCACCGAGCCGCTGGCGGGCGCGCTCGATCACCTCGCGCACGTCCTTCACGCCTGCGGTCACGGCCGACAGCTGTTCGAATGCCCGTGCGGTCGAGCCGGCGACGGCCAGCGCCAGCGTGGTCTTGCCGGTGCCCGGCGGGCCCCACAAGATCGCGCTGGTCAAGCGGTCGGCCTCGACCAGCCGCCGCAGTGGGCGCCCGGCCCCGACCAGATGCTCCTGACCGACCACGTCGTCGAGCGTGCGCGGCCGTAGCCGTGCGGCGAGCGGGCTGTGCTCGCGCAGCCGTTCCTCGGCGGCGGCCGAGAACAGGTCGCTCATCTCGAACCCTCCAATCGTCGCAGCCGCTCACCGGCGTTACCCCAACCAGTGGCGGTTGCGTCGACGTTCGCCCTGGCGCACCAGCGGTGAAGCCCAGCCTGCGTGGCGCTTGAACGCAGAGCGTTACGGAGCCCGGATTCACCGGGATGGCGGCGAGGAACGAGTCGCCAGATCGGTGGATCCGGGCTCACCTGCCGAGCACCTGTTGGTAGCCGGGGCGGCGGAAGTAGACGACCTGGTCGATCAGGTCGTCGGCGTCCATCCACTTCCAGGCGACGAACTCGATGCCGTCGGGGACCGGTGCGAGCTCGCCGTCGAGCGGCTCGAAGAAGAACCACTTGTGGGCCTGGCCGAGCCGGTCGGCGATCTTGCTCGGTGCCTTCCTGACGGCGACCTCGGGCGGCCACTCGTAGATCGTCCACTGGGGATGCTCGTCGACCAGGCGCACGTGTGCAGGGCCAAGCCCAGTTTCCTCAGCCAACTCGCGCCAGGCCGCGTGGCGCGGCGTCTCACCGTCGTCGATGCCCCCCTGCGGCAACTGCCACGAATCGGGTGTGTCGGCTCGCTCGAACGCCAGCACCGCCCCGTCGTCGCGTCTGACGACGATGATCACTCCGGCGCGAAAGGTCGGCTTGGCCATGACGCCGGAGGGTATCGCGAGGCCGCCCTTGCTGGTGGCTAGGGTCCGCGGCTGTGGAGGCCGCGTGCGTGAGGATTCGCTACAACACGAAGTCGGACCGGATGTCGCTGCTGTGGCGGCTGGCGGTCGACGGCGAGGAGTACCTCGTCGACGCGATCCGAATCAGCGTGCCGGTGCAGACCACCAGCGACTGGATGCCCGAGCTCGGCGAAGTCAAACACCATGTCACCGCGTGGAATGCCACGGTGGAGATCGTCGAGAACGACGACGGCTCGCGGCTGGCGCTCGTCGGCTGACCGGCCGCGTCAGCGGCCGAGCGCGCGCAGGCGGTCGCGGACGTCGGCAAAGTCAGCGTCGACCGCAGCAACCTGACGGAACCAGCGGCTGGCGGCCACCGCGTCACCGGCCCGGTCGTGAAGGTCGGCGAGCACGTACCACTGGCGCAGGTGATGCTCGCGGACTCGCTTCGGCGCCTTCTCCGAGCCGAGCAGGAGCTTGATCGCGCCCTTCAGGTCGCCCCGGTCGGCCATCGCCCCGGCGACGACGATGCGACCTTCGGTCATCGTCTCGTGCTCGGGCGAGGCAGCCTTGAGGTCACGCCAGACCGCCTCGACGTCGAGCCAGTGGCGCTGCGCTCGGTAGCAGTCGATCAGTGGCGGCAGCAGCGTGGGGTCCGGCCGCAGCTGGCGGGCCAGCTCGAGCGAGCCGGCCGCCTGCTTCCAACGGCCCATCCGGTAGCACGCGAGACCGTGCACCTCGTGAACCGAGGCGACGGTCGGGAGTTCCTTGGCCAGCGCGTACGTGATCCGGCGCGCCTCGTCGAACCGTTCGCGGTCGAGCGCATGGCTAGCCATCGCCAGCCGTTCCGACAGCCGCTTGGCGCGGGCCGGGTCGAGCGCAGCATGAATCTCGGCCACGACCTCGGGGTCGATCTCGACCTGCCGGTCGCCGCGTTGCCGGCGTGCGCTACCCGCTCGTGAGGTGGCAGCCTCGGCCTCGCTGCGCAGCGAGTCGCCGTCGACCGGGCCGGCGTCGACCCACTCGTCGACCTGGCGGGCCTCGATCTTGGCTTGCTCGGCCTCGGGGCTGGTCGGTGTGCGGCGTGGGCCGCGGGTGGCCCGCACCTCGTCGGCGCGGCGCTGCGCCGCCGAGCGTAGGTCGGGGCCCGGTTCCGGGGCACCACGGCGCCCAGGCCCTCCGGGTCGCCCGCCCGGCCGGCCCGACCGTGAACCGCCCGCGGGGCGGCCCGAGCGCGCCCCGTCACCGTCACGGGATGGGCGCGGGCCACGGCTGGGGCGCTCGCCGTCGGATGTACGGCGGGGCCCGCCACTACGCCCAGCGTTCGGACGCGATGAACCCGGGCGCGACGAGCCGCTGGAGCGGGGTCCGCCTGGCCGGCCAGCGCCGCCGCGCTTGGCAGGGCCGCCGCCGGGACGGCGCGGGCGGCTGGAACGGTCGTCAGGCATGGCCAACCATGCTACGACCGAAAACCGACGCGACGGCCGAAAACGACGAAGAGCACCAGCCCGGTTGGGGCTGGTGCTCTTCGAGCGAAAAATCCGGCGGCGTCCTACTCTCCCAGGGGATCTCTCCCCAAGTACCATCGGCGCTGAGAGGCTTAACTTCCGTGTTCGGGATGGGAACGGGTGTGACCCTCTCGCTATGGCCACCGGAAATCAGTTGTCAACTCGGGTGTACCCCCGAGGACTCCAGAGCAAGCACGAACGTTTTGTGTAAAAATCCAAGCCCTCGGCCGATTAGTACCGGTCGGCTGAGCACGTTGCCGTGCTTACACCTCCGGCCTATCAACGTGGTGGTCTCGCCACGGGCCTTACTGCGTTGACCGCATGGGAACACTCATCTTCGAACGGGTTTCCCACTTAGATGCTTTCAGCGGTTATCCCTTCCGGAGGTGGCTAATCTGCCGTGCCCTTGGCAGGACAACAGACACACCAGAGCTGCGTCCGTCCCGGTCCTCTCGTACTAGGGACAGCCTTCGTCAATACTCCTTCGGCTGCGGAGGATAGGGACCGAACTGTCTCACGACGTTCTGAACCCAGCTCGCGTACCGCTTTAATGGGCGAACAGCCCAACCCTTGGGACCTGCTTCAGCCCCAGGATGCGATGAGCCGACATCGAGGTGCCAAACCTTTCCGTCGATATGGACTCTTGGGAAAGATTAGCCTGTTATCCCCGGAGTACCTTTTATCCGTTGAGCGACCACGCTTCCACAAGCGATGGCCGGGTCACTATGCCCTACTTTCGTACCTGCTCGACTTGTTGGTCTCGCAGTCAAGCTCCCTTGTGTCATTGCACTCGACGGCTGATTGCCAACCAGCCTGAGGGAACCTTTGGGCGCCTCCGTTACATTTTAGGAGGCGACCGCCCCAGTCAAACTACCCGCCTGGCGCTGTTCCCGATCCAGTTGATGGACCCGGGTTAGAGCCCCAAATTACACAGGGTGGTATTTCAACGTTGACTCCACACTGGCTAGCGCCGATGCTTCCAAGTCTCCCACCTATCCTACACAATGCAATTCAAGACTCAACACCAAGTTATAGTAAAGGTTCACGGGGTCTTTCCGTCCTTCCGCAGCTAACGAGCATCTTTACTCGTACTTCAATTTCGCCGGGTCTATGGTTGAGACAGTGGGGAAGTCGTTACGCCATTCGTGCAGGTCGGAACTTACCCGACAAGGAATTTCGCTACCTTAGGACCGTTATAGTTACGGCCGCCATTCACTTGGGCTTAGGTTCACAGCTTCGCCTTGCGGCTAACCGTTCCCCGTGACCTTCAAGCATTGGGCAGGCGTCACAGCGTATACAGCGCCTTGCGGCTTCGCACGCTGCTGTGCTTTTGGTAAGCAGTCGCTACCCCCTGGTCTGTGCCACCCTCGGAGGCTCGGAGAGTAAATCTCGTCACCAGCAAGGGTCATCCTTCTCCCGAAGTTACGGATGTAATTTGCCGAGTTCCTTAACCATAGTTCTCCCGATCGCCTTGGTATTCTCTACCCGCCCACCTGTGTCGGTTTGGGGTACGGGCACCGTGCCAACTCACTGCTGGGCTTTTCTTGGCAGCATGGGATCAGTGACTTCGACTGTTGTCTCGGCATCACGTCTCGGCGTTACGGCTCCAACTCTCATCGGAACCCGCCTACACGCTTACCCGGGGACTACCAACGCCCCGGTTCACCTACCCTCCTGCGTCCCCCGTCAGCTATCCGCCAGCAGCTCGGTCAGTTCGCTCACCGAAGTGAACAGCCCCGACGTTGCCACTCTTGGACCTGGCGCGGACACGGTGGTACTGGAATATTAACCAGTTGTGCATCGACTACGCCTTTCGGCCTCGCCTTAGCTCCCGACTGACCCTGGGGGGATTAGCCTTCCCCAGGAAACCTTGGGCTTACGGCGGAGGGGTTTCTCACCCCTCTCTCGCTACTCATACCTGCATTCTCACTTGATGCCGCTCCACAGGACGTTTCCACGCCGGCTTCACTGCAACATCAACGCTCCTCTACCGCTCGTATTGCTACGAACCCATAGCTTCGGCTCTGAACTTAGCCCCGTTACATTGTCCGCGCAGGATCACTCGACCAGTGAGCTATTACGCACTCTTTCAAGGGTGGCTGCTTCTAAGCCAACCTCCTGGCTGTCTAAGCAATCCCACATCGTTTACCACTTAGTTCAGAATTTGGGGCCTTAGCTGATGGTCTGGGCTGTTTCCCTTTCGACTAACGAAGCTCATCCCCCGTAGTCTCACTGCTGCGCTCTGGAGTTCCGGCATTCGGAGTTTGACTGAGTTCGGTAAGCTTGTAGGCCCCCTAGCCCAATCAG
>DATMEY010000040.1:60000-130362 GCA_035556435.1 Ilumatobacter sp.
TCGTCGTAACCGGCGGCCTGGATCAGTACCTCGAACGCGTCGCCGTGGTTGCCCACGACCTGGTACGACGAGGGTGGCACCGAACCGTCGTAGTTGCGGCACGACGTGCTGACCCGCCGCCGGCACGATGCCAGCGCGAGCAGGTGGTCGAACCCCTGAACGGCGTCGATCGCCCCGTACGACTTGATCGCCAACCACGCCGAGTCGCTGGTGAGCAGGGCCGGCGCCGGCATGTCGAGCCGGGTAGCCAGCACCCCCACCTGTGCGGGGCGGGCGGTGTCCCAGGCATGCGCGGCCGCGGCCATGGCAGCCATCGCCACCAGCGCGGCGACCGGTGCGCGAAGGCGACCGAGCAAGCTCAGCTGTAGCCCTGGAAGGTCGGCTGGCGGGGCTTGCGCTGCACGAGCGCCACGATGCTTCCGGCGATCGCCAAGAGCGCCCCGATCGGTTGCAGGATCACCCCGATACCGACATCGGCCCCCACCAGACTCAAGCTGTCGGCCATGTCGACACACATGGCGACGTAGAAGAACGCCACAAGAAGTCCGAGCCCGGACGCGACCACCGAGATGATCGCGATTGCCAGGACGCGACCAGCAGCCAGCAACGTGATACCGAACGCCAAGAGCAACACCACCCCGAAGGCAGCCAGGGCACCCGGCGCGTCGTACATCTCGTTGTCGAAAACGAACCCGTCGTCGAAGCCGTTGATGCTCGTGCCTCCGACCGACACCCACGGCAGGAAGCAGCCGAGCAGCACCACCGCCGCGGCCACCAGCAACAATGCGCCGCCGACGGTGGCCTTCGGCCGAGGGGGCTTGCCTTGGGGCGGGTTGCCGTACGCGGGTGGCGCCACCGGATACGGCGGTGGCGGGGCGGAGGGGTACGCCGGGGCGGCGGGCGGGCCGGGAGGCGGAGGCGGGTGCTGCGCCGGTTGGGGCGGCTGCTGACCGAAGGGGCCGTCAGGGGCCGACGGGAGTGGCGGCGGTGGCGGCGGTGGCGGCGTCGTCATGTCCCCATCATTGCCTCACCGGGGCACCCGAAACCGCCATGGCGCGTCGACCGACTTGCTGATGCCGATCCGTGGCCCGACGAGGGGCTGCGCCGGCGGCGCCGACCCGTCGTCGAGCAGGTGGATCGGGCCGCCCCCGAGCAGGTCACTGGCGTTGTGCTCGGGGCCGATCGCCAGCGCCTGGCACAGCTTGGCGGGGCCGTCGGCGAGCGCGGGGCGGCCGCCGCGCCGGGTGCGCATCAGGTCCTGGCCCGTCACCGGGACGAGCGCCCGCAGCAGCACCGCGGCGCCCTCGCCGGGTGGGCCGGTCACCACGTTGGCGCAGTAGTGCATGCCGTAGGTGAAGTACACGTACAGCGTGCCCGGCGATCCGAACATGGCCGCGTTGCGCGCCGTCTGCCCACGATACGAATGGCTGGCGGGGTCGTCGGGGCGGTAGGCCTCGGTTTCGACGATGCGGCCGGTGCAGGAGCCGTGCACGAGCAGCTTGTTGAGCAGCAGCGGGGCAACCACGTCGGCATCACCGCCGAGCAGCTCGCGGCTGACCGGTATCACTCGGGGTGAGCCCGTTCGGCGAACGCGGCCGACTGGCGGGCGAGCAGGGCCTGGTACGCGTCGACCTGAGCGGCGAGCGGCGTCGGGCCGGCCCCGCCTGGCGACACCCGGTTGGCGACGCCCACCCCGGGCCGCACGAGTGCCCCGGCATCGGCATCGATCGTGGCCGTGGCCAACTCACCCAACCCGCCCTCGCCGGCGAGGTGCCGGCGGACCAGCTGGCCGACGATCGCATGGGCCTCACGGAACGGCGTGCCGGCGCGCACGAGGTACTCGGCCAGGTCGGTGGCGGCGGTGGTCTCGGCGTCGGCCGCGGCGGCCATCCGGTCGGGCACGAACGCCGCCGTAGCGATCATGCCCGACAGGGCCACCACCGCCATGCGCACCTGGTCGACCGAGTCGAACAACGGCTCCTTGTCCTCCTGGAGGTCTTTGTTGTACGCCAGCGGCAAGCCCTTGAGCGTCGTGAGCAGCCCCGTCAGGTTGCCGATCAGGCGCCCGGCCTTGCCACGCGCCAGCTCGGCGATGTCGGGGTTCTTCTTCTGCGGCAACATCGACGAACCGGTCGAGAACGCGTCGTCGAGGCGGGCGAAACCGAACTCCTCCGACGTCCACAGCACCCACTCCTCGCCGATCCGGCTGAGGTGCACGCCGATCAGGGCCAGGTCGAACAACGCCTCGGCGACGAAGTCGCGGTCGGCCACCGCGTCGAGCGAGTTCTCGAACGGGCGGGCGAAGCCCAGGTCGGCGGCGGTGCCGGCCGGGTCGATCGGCAGCGACGTACCGGCCAGCGCGCCGGCGCCGAGCGGCGACACGTCGAGCCGGTCGACCGTGGCCAGCAGGCGGTCGACGTCACGCCCGAACGCCCAGCCGTGGGCGAGCAGGTGGTGCGCCAGCAACACTGGCTGGGCCCGCTGGAGGTGGGTGTACCCGGGCAGGTACACGCCCGGATGGGCTTCGGCGACGTCGAGCAGCACCTGTTGCAGGCCGTGCAGCAGTTCGGCCAGCTCGACCAGCTCGCGCTTGGTCCACAGGCGCAAGTCGGTAGCCACCTGGTCGTTGCGGCTGCGGGCGGTGTGCAGCTTGGCACCAGCCGGGCCGGCCAGTTCCGTGACCCGCCGCTCGACCGCGGTGTGGATGTCCTCGTCGGACTCGACGTACACGAACGCCGCAGCCGCCATCTCGGTGTGGACCGTGTCGAGCGCGGCCAGCACGGCGTCGCGCTCGGCCTCGGTGATCAACCCCACCCGGGCCAGGCCGTTGACGTGGGCGCGCGAGCCGGCGACGTCTTCACGCCACATCCGCTGGTCGAACGCCAGGCTGTTGTTGTACGCCAGGAGGGCCTCGTCGGGGCCGCCCTCGAAGCGCCCGTGCCACAACGTCTGTCCGGTCACGCGAAGTCCCTCATGGCAACCGTCATACCAGCCCGGCGAGGTCGCGCAGGTGCTCGGCCAGCCCGGCGCCGCCGAGCTGCTCGGTGGCGACGCACAGCATCGTGTCGTCGCCGGCCACCGTGCCGAGCAGCCCGTCGAGCCCGCTGCGGTCGAGCGCCGAGGCGACCACGTGGGCGCAGCCGGGCGGTGTGCGGACGATCACGAGGTTCGCCGAGTGGGTCACGTCGGCCACCCACTCGCCCATCACCCGCCGCAGCTGATCGAGCGGGGCGACCCGTTCGGGTGCGAACTCGGGGACCGCATACACGGTGGCGCCGCCCGGCACGCGCACCTTCACCGCGCCGAGGTCTTCGAGGTCGCGCGACACGGTGGCCTGGGTGGCGGTGATGCCCTCGCTCTCCAGCAACTCCACCAGCTGGGGCTGGTTGGTCACCTGCTGCTGCTCGATCAGCCGAGCGATCGTCTGCTGCCGCTGGACTTTGCTCATCGCTCAGCGGACTCCGAGGAGGAAGGCGAGCACGGCGCGGGCGGCGTGGAGGCGGTTGTGACCTTGCTGGAACACGGCCGACTGCGGGCCGTCGATCACCTCGGCGCTGACCTCGAACCCGCGGTAGGCGGGCAGGCAGTGCATGAACACCGCCCCCGGGTCGGCCGCTCCCATCGTGCTGGTATCGACGGTGAAACCCTCGAACGCCTGGCGGCGGGCCTCCTTGTCGTCCTCCTGCCCCATCGACACCCAGGTGTCGGTGTGCACGGCGTGTGCCCCGGCCACCGCGTCGAGCGGCCGGCCGGTCTGCTCGACCGACGCCGCGCCGAGCAGCAGCAGGCGCTCGAGCTCGGCATCGTCGGCAGCAAACCCGGGCGGGCAGCCGAACCGGAGGTGCATGCCGAGCAGCGCGCAGATCTCGCCGAGCGACCGCGACACGTTGTTGTAGTCGCCCACGTAGGCGACCGGCTTGCCAACGAGCGGCCCGAGCAACTGCTGCATCGTCAGCGCGTCGGCGAACGCCTGGAGCGGATGCGAGTGGTCGCTGAGCATGTTGACGACGGGCGTGTCGGGGACGGCCGCGGCGAGCCGTTCGACCACCGAGTGCTCGAACACGCGGGCGGCGATCACCCGGTGGTAGCCGGCCATGATGCGGGCGACGTCTTCGACGGGCTCGCGTGTGTCGAAGCCGATCTCCTCGCCACGGGTGTACACCGGGTGCCCGCCGAGTTGGGCGACGGCGACCTCCATCGAGTGCCGTGTGCGATTCGATGGCTTCTCGAAGATCAGCGCGACGCCACCAGGAACGCCGTGCTCGGCGAGTGGGCTGCCGAGCGCGGCCGGGGGCAGTTCGGCCAGGGCGAGGATCGCGGCGACCTCGTCGGCCGTGAAGTCGGTGACGTTCAGGCACCCGCGGGCGGTCATGGGGCCACCTCGCCAAGCACCTTCGTGAGGATCACCGCGGCTTCGTCCAGCTCGGCATCGGACACGACCAGCGGGGGCAGGAAGCGCAGCGTCGAGGCGTTGACGGCGTTGGCGATCAGGCCCTCGTCGAGCAGCGACCGGTAGACCGCGTTGGCGTCAATGCCATCGGCGAGCTGGGCACCCAGCATCAGGCCCGAGCCGCGCACGCCGACGATCTGTGGGATCGCCTGGAGCAGTTCGGTGAGGTGCGCACCGCGGGCCAGCGCCAGGGCGGGGGCGTCGATGCGTTGGAGTTCGTCGAGCACGGCGTTGACGGCGGCGGCCGCGAGCGCGGTCGCCGAGTACGTGGAGCCGTGGTCACCCGGCTGGAACACCGCGGCAACGGGCGTGCGCGCCCAGCACGCCCCCACCGGCATGCCGTTGCCGAGCGCCTTGGCGACGGTGACCACGTCGGGAACCACGCCGGACGCCTCGAACGCGAACCAGGCGCCGGTGCGCCCGAGCCCAGTCTGCACCTCGTCGACGATCAGCAGCGCGCCGACCTCGTCGCAGATCGCCCGGATGCCTTCGAGGTAGCCGGGCGGGGTGGGGTTGACGCCACCCTCGCCCTGGATCGGCTCGATCAGCACGGCCGCGACCGAACCGTCGACCGAGGCCCGCAGCGCGTCCAGGTCGCCGAACGGCACGTGCTTGAAGCCTTCGGGCATCGGCGCGAACGGCTCGTGCTTGGCCGGTTGGCCGGTGGCGGCGAGCGTCGCCAGCGTTCGCCCGTGGAAACTGCCGAGCGCGCTGACCACGGTGTGCCGGCCGTGCCCCCCGAACCGGCGGGCGAGCTTGATCGCACATTCGTTGGCCTCGGCCCCGGAGTTGCCGAAGAACACCTGCCCCGCCTCGCCGGTGGCCGCTTCGAGCAGCGCGGCGAGCTTGACTGCGGCGGTGATCGCCGGCGGGTTGGCGAAGTAGTTGCTGACGTGCAGGAGGGTTGCCGCCTGTTCGGCGACCGCCGCCGCCACGGCCGGGTGGGCGTGGCCGAGCGCGCACACGCCGATGCCTGAGAGGAAGTCGAGGTAGCGCTTACCGGTGGTGTCCCACAGCTCGACCCCGCGGCCGCGCTCGAAGGCGATCGTGGGCTCGGCGAACACCGGCATGAACGGCCACTGTTCGAGGCCGAGTTGCTTGGTGAGGGTCGGGGCGTGCGTCACGGTTGGGCTCCTGAGATCATCGTGCCGATACCGGCGTCGGTGAACACCTCCAGCAGCAACACGTGCTGCAGGCGCCCGTCGAGGATGTGCGCGTTCGTGACCCCATTGGTGACGGCGTGGATGCACGCGGCGACCTTCGGGATCATCCCCGACGTGACCGTGCCGTCGGCCACCAGTTCGGCCAGCTCGGCGGCCGTGGTCTGGCGGATCAGCGACGCCGGGTCGGCGACGTCGCGGCGCAGGCCCTCGATGTCAGTGAGGTAGATCAGCTTCTCGGCCCCGAGCGCCTCGGCGATCGCCCCGGCGACCGTGTCGGCGTTGATGTTGTACGCCTGGCCGGTCTCGTCGGCGCCGATCGTGGCGACCACCGGGATGAACTCGTCGTCGAGCAGGTTGTCGAGCACGGTCGGGTTGACCGCGGTGACGTCGCCGACGAAGCCCAGCTCGGGCGCCCGCGCCTCGGCCCGGATCAACCCGGCGTCGACGCCGGACACGCCCACCGCGTAGTTGCCGTGGGTATTGATGGCGGCGACGATCTGCGGGTTGACCTGGCCGGTCAGCACCATCCGGGCGATGTCGACGGTTTCGGCGTCGGTGACCCGCAGCCCGTCGACGAACGTGGCTTGCATGCCCAGCTTGGCCATCAGCTCGCTGATCTGGGGGCCGCCGCCGTGGACCACCACCGGGCGCAAGCCGACGAGGTACATCAGCACGACGTCTTCGGCGAACAGTGCCAGCGCGTCGTGTTCGGAGGTACCGGCGATCGCGTTGCCGCCGTACTTCACCACCACCGTCTTGCCGGCGAACTTGCGGATGTACGGCAGCGCCTCGATCAGAATCTGCGCCCGCTCGTTGGGGGTCACGAGTCCACCGCCAAGGTGGTTGAGCCTGTCGAAACCACCGGGCTCACGGGGCGACTCCGACCGCCGTCAGGCCGGCGGTCTCGGCTAGGCCGAGGGCGACGTTGGCGGCTTGGATCGCTCCCCCGCTGGCGCCCTTGGCAAGGTTGTCGAGGGCTGCGATCGCGAGCACGGTGTTCGTGCGGGCGTCGTAGCGGGCGGTGACGTGCACGGCGTTCGAGCCGAGCGTGGCCTTGGTCGACGGCAGCCCGTCGGTCACCACCATGAACGGCTCGCCGGCCCAGCGCTCGCGCAGCAAGGCCAGCAACGACTCGGTCGACACGACCGCACCGCCGGCCGGCTTGGCGTAGCAGGTGGCAAGGATGCCCCGGTTCATCGGGGCGAGGTGCGGCGTGAACAACACCTGGGCGCCGATCTCCTGCTCCATCTCGGGGGTGTGCCGGTGGTCGAGCAAGCCGTAGGCGGCGAAGTTCTCGTCGAGCGTGGTGAACGAGTACGCGTACTTGTCTTGCCGGCCCGCGCCGGTGACACCGGAAGCCGCATCGACGATGACCCCAGTGGTCTCGATCAGGCCCGCTTCCACGAGCGGGCGCAGGGCCAGCGTGGCAGTGGTGACATAACAGCCCGGCGTGGCGATCAGCTGGGCGCCCTTCAGGTCGGCACGGTGCAGCTCGGGCAGGCCGTAGACGGCGTCGGCGAGCAGGCCCGGCTGGTCGTGCTCGAACCCGTAGTACGTCGGGTACTGGGAGGCATCCTTGAGCCGGTAGGCGGCCGACAGGTCGACGACGCACTGCACATGTCCCACCAGCTCGGGC
The DNA here is from genome assembly GCA_035556435.1 of Ilumatobacter sp. Classification (GTDB taxonomy): domain Bacteria; phylum Actinomycetota; class Acidimicrobiia; order Acidimicrobiales; family Ilumatobacteraceae; genus Ilumatobacter. Next base: position 67,250 of record DATMEY010000040.1, read on the forward strand.
GCCAGCGCCATCGACGCCGCGTGCGGCAACCCGAGAAACACCACGTCGAGCTCGCGGGCCCGGGCGACGTCGAACGTCTCGTACACCAGGCCCGGATAGGCCGCGGCAAGCCCCGGGTACAACTCGGCGGCCGGCTTGCCGGCCTGCGAGTCACCGGTGGCGTACACCACCTCCATCTCGGGGTGCCCGGCCAGCAGGCGCAGCAATTCGGCGCCCGTAAACCCCGAGGCACCGACGATCCCGACACGCAACATTTGGATGATCATACGAGGTTATGCATGTTCATGCAACGATAGATTCAGCAGCCATGACCCCCGCCGAGATCGCCACCCAATACGTGACCGCCTTCGCCACCGGCGACCCCGACGCGGTCGCCGCCTGCGTCACCGACGACTTCATCAACGCCCACGCCTCGGCGCTCGGCTCGGGCTGCACCGGCAAGGACGAGTACCGGCGGCGCCTCCCGGGGTTCCTGGCGAGCCTGCCAGGGTTGCGCTACGACATCGAGCAGGTGATCGCCGATGGCCCGTCGGTGGCGGTGTGCTACCGACTCCACGCCGAACCCAACGGCACGCCGGTCGAGATCCCCGGGGTGATGGTGATCGACACCCGCGACGGCCACGTGGCCAAGCGCACCGACTACTGGGACGCCCTCACCTACCTCCGCCAAACCGGCCAAGCCTGACCCGCGCCGTTCGGCTGCGGTCGCGCGGGGCGCGTACGGTGCGCTGGCGTGCGACGGACTTCTGAGCTCTCGGCCCCGGTGGTCGCCGGGGTGGTGTGCGCACTGGTCGGGTTCACCAGTGCGTTCGTGGTCGTCCTCACCGGCTTACGCGGCGCCGGGGCGAGCACCTCCCAGGCGGCCTCTGGGCTGATGGCGGTGACCGCCCTGATGGGCCTGGCGACGATCGTGTTGAGCGTTCGCTCGCGGATGCCGGTGATCGTCGCCTGGTCGACCCCGGGCGCGGCGCTGTTGGCCAGTGCCGGTGGCACATCGGCGTCGTGGCCGGCGGCGGTCGGCGCGTTCATGATCACCGGCGGGCTGTTCGTACTGACCGGGCTGTGGCCACAACTCGCCGGGCTGATTCGCAAGATTCCCGTACCGGTGGCCCAGGCGATGCTGGCCGGGGTAGTGCTGCACCTGGTGCTGGCACCGTTCCCGAGCCTGATCGAGGACCCGTGGTCGATCGCTCCGGTCGCCGCGGTGTGGCTGGTGTGCCTGCGCAGGTGGCCGAGATGGGCCGTGCCGTGCGCGTTCGTGGCAGCCGCGGCGGTGATCGTCGTCGAGCTCGCCCGCCAAGGGACCACCCTCGAGACCGCGGCCCTCGTGCCCCGGCTCGACCTGACCCGGCCGCAGTTCACGCTCGACGCACTGATCGGTGTGGCGGTGCCGCTGTACCTGGTGACGATGGCATCACAGAACATCCCCGGCATGGCGGTGCTGGACAGCTTCGGGTACCGCGCCCCGTGGCGCTCGGCGATGGTGGTGACCGGCGCGGGCACGATCGCGGGTGCCCCGGCGGGCGGTCATGCGATCAACCTGGCGGCGATCAGCGCCGCCCTAGCTGCTGGCCCCGATGCCGGGCCGCCCGCACGGCGGTGGATCGCCGGGGTGTGCTCGGGCGGCGTCTGTCTGGTGCTCGCGGCGGCCGCTCCGGCAGCGGCCGAACTGATCGTGGTGGCGCCCGCCGGCGTGGTCGCGGCGGTGGCCGCGGTGGCCCTGCTGCCGACGCTCGGCACCTCGCTGGCGGGAGCCACCCGCGAACCGACATTGCAGCTCCCGGCCACGATCGCGTTCGCTGTCGCCGCCTCCGGCATCGCCCCGTGGAACGTCTCGGCCGCGTTCTGGGCACTCCTTGCCGGCATCGTCGCCACCGTCTGCCTACGTCGCTCCTGAGCCGCTGTGGGCCCACTCCGGCTCAGGGGCGGAGCAGCGCGTCGGCGACGGCGGCGTGGCAGCCGACGGTGCCGTCTACTACCTGGGTGATGCCGAGGTCGATGGCGACCGACGCCAGCGAGTAGGCCTCGTCGCGGGTGAAGCCGCCGCGGCCGACGAGCAGGTCGAGCATCTGCTCGGCGGCCATCCGCATCGCCGCGTCGACGTCGTCGCCGAAGCCGTGCGTGTACCACTGCCCGGCGTGGTGCAGCAGCGGCGCGGCGACCGGAAGATCGTCGGCCAGCGAGAGCCGCAGGCGCACGTCGAGGCTGGCCTCGATCGCGGTGCCGCAGATCTCGCCGTCACCCTGGGCGAAGTGCGGGTCGCCGACGTAGAACAGGGCGCCCTCGTGGAACACCGGGTAGTGGATCGTCGCCCCCGGCCCGAACCGCCAGTTGTCGACGTTGCCGCCGAACACACCCGGTGGGATGGTGCTCACCCGCGCGTCGCCGGGCGGGGCGACACCGATCACACCCAGATGTGGGCGCACCGGCACCGTAACCGCACGGCCGAACGGCTGACGGCGGGCAGGGTCGGGATCGGTGACGACGCCGGGCACGTCGTACAGGTCGCGAGCGGTGAAGTCGACGCCGAACAGCGGCCGCGCGGCGGCCGGGAACGAACCGTCGGCAGGCACGTCGAGCAGCTCGTAGATCGTGATCCGCTCCTTGCCGAACACGTCGTACAGCAAGCCCCAGTTGGCAGCGACGTTCGACCCGTACGGCAGGCGCGGGCGCATTTCGAGGATCTCGACCCGCAGCGTGTCGCCGGGCCGCGCCCCGGTGACCGCGATCGGACCGGTCAGGATGTGCACGCCCGGCCCACGGCTGGGCTCGGCGATCGCGTCCCAGATCGCCCGGATGCCGTCGTCCATCAGCAGGTCGGGGGCGTCACCGGAGTGATGGGTGACGGCCTCGATCCACAGTTCGGTACCCGAAGCGACTTCGAGCACCGGGGGTTGCGCGGCGTCGAGGTAGCCCCAATAGCAGGTGTCGGGCGTAGCGGCGAGGGTGGTCGTCCCGGTGGCAATGCTCACAGTGGTCAGACCGTAAGACCACCTTGTAAACGCCAGATTTCCGCCCGATCACGATGCCGTGAGCGGCCTGTTCGCCGGATGTGGTTTCGACAGGCTCAACCACCGGGTGGCCGGTTACCAGACGGGGAACTTGGCGCGGTCGGGGAGGCCGGAGCGGGCGACGATCGCCTCGCCGCGGCGCTGGGCCTCTTCCCACAGGGCGCCTTCGTCGATGGTGGTCATGTGCCCGGCTTCCACCACCACCTGGCCGTCGACCAGCACGGTGTGCACGCCGCGCCCGTCGGCCGACCACACGAGTTGGTTGACGACGTTGAGCAGCGGGCGCCATTCGGGCCGGTCGGTGTCGTGGAGCACCACATCGGCGCGCTTGCCCGGTTCGAGCGACCCCAGCTCGTGCTCGGCACCGATCGAGCGGGCGCCGCCGATCGTCGCCATCGCGTACGCCTGCTCGGCCGGGAACATCTGCGGGTCGACGCGCCCGTCCTTGAACAAGCCCGCCACCAGGTAGGTGGCACGCATCAGGTCGGAGTAGTTCGAGGCGTTGTTGCCATCGGTGCCGATCGACACGTTGATGCCCTGCTGCACCATCTCGGGAAACTTGCCGTACTGCGTCACGCCGTAGCTGACTTTGAGCGCCGTGGTCGGGCAGTGGGCGACGCTCGACCCGGTGCGGGCGAGCGCGGCGATCTCGGCGTCGTCGACGTGGACCGCGTGGGTGACGCACACGTCGTCGGCGAGCACCCCGAGCTCGTCGAGGTGGATCATCGGGCGCTGGCCGAACTCGGCGATGAACCCTTCGGGGTCGATCTTGGCGGGCGACATGTGGAAGCTCATGCCCACGCCGTGCTCGTCGGCGAGCTGGCGGGCGGCCTTCCACAACGGGTCGGAACAGGTCGTGTGGCCGACCACCGTCGACCACGCCTGGATCCGGCCGTCGGCCACCGACTTGTAGCGCCGGAGCTGGTCGTCGAGCCGAGCGATCGCGGCGTCGGTGTCCTGGCGATACACGTCGGGCTCGGGCGGCAGGTCCCACACCCACGACCCGACACGGCCGCGGATGCCCACCTCGGTGAGCCCGTCGACGACCTCGTCGAGCAGCCGGATCGTGCCCGCTTCGAGGAATGTCGTCGTGCCGCTGCGCAGCATCTCGACCGCGGCCAACTGCGCCGAGCAGCGCTCGTCGCCCTCGCCGTAGGCGGCGTACAGGTTGGTGAGCCACACGAACACGTTCTCCTCGAACGGCGTGTCGTCGGGCACGTACCCGCGGGTGAGCGGCTCGCCGGTGATGTGGATGTGCGTGTTGATCATCCCCGGCGTGGCGACCAGCCGGTCGCTGCCGATGCGCCGTGCGGGGCGGTAGATGCGTTCGAGCTCGGCGGTCTTGCCGACGGCGACGATCACGCCATGGTCGATCGCGATCGAACCACGGTGGATCACGTCGCGGGCGGCGTTCATCGTCACCACGTACCAGGCGTCGACGAGTAGCTCGACGGGGATCGGTTCGCCGCCAGGCGTGTCAGCGGACATCACAGGATCGGTCACGGGGTACCTCCTCGGTTCAGGACTGTCTCGACAGGGTGCCGACGGCGACCTGTTGGAAGCCGATCGGCTCGATCAGGCGCAGGGCCTCGAAGCCGGCCGTGCGCATCCACCCGGCAACGTCGCCGTAGCGCAGGACGCGACCGTGGCGCGTGTTGGCGATCATCGTCACGCCCATCGTCAGGGCGTGCGGGTTGTGCGCCCGTTGACGGTCGGCGAAGTAGTCGCCGATCACCACCCGCCCTCCAGGGCGCAGCGCCGCCGCGGCCCGCTCGACCAGCGCCCGGGCGCGCTCGTCGCTCTCGGCGCGCAGCACGTGGCCGAGCACGACCAGGTCGTAGGCGGCCGGCTCGACGTCGACCGTGAGGTAGTCGCCGGGCCGCAGCTCGACCCGGTCGGCGACGGCGTGCTCGGCCAGGCGGCGGGCGGCGATGTCGACCACGCCGGGCAGGTCGTTCACGACCGCGGCCGCGCCGGGCACCGCCCCCAGCACGGCCGCCGACCACGGTGCCCCTCCGGCACCGAGTTCGAGCACCCGCGGGGCGGCGAGTGCCGTGTAGCGCAGTTGCAGGTCGGCTCGCAACGCGCAGCGGTGGATGGTGGCGAACGTCGCCTCGACCAGCGGGGCGTAGAACCCGGCGTCGTCGTCGACCGGGTTGGGCGGCTGCCCGGTGCGCACCGTGCTGGCGAGTGCGGCCCAGTTGCCGAACGGGCCGGGCGACACGGGAATCAGGTCGACCATCGACGCCGGGCTGGCGCGCAGCAGGTAGCGGCGGGCCGCATCGGTGAGCAGGAACCGCCCGTGATGGTGTTCCAGCAAGCCGAGCGCGACGACGCCTTCGAGCAGCGCCGTGAGGTGCCGCGGCGACACGCCGAGCTCGCCGGCAAGCGCCTCGCCGGTGGCCGGGCCGAGCCGGTCGAGTGCCTCGAACGCCCCCACCTCGATCGCCGCAGCGAGCGTGTGGAACTGCCCGAACCCGTCGATCACGGCCCACACCGGCGCTGCCGCGGGCGGCTTGCGGTCGGTGAACGGGCGGCCCTGGCGAGCGATCGTGTGCGACTTCTTGAGTTCCGGGTACGCCGAGTCGTCGCTGGCCATCAGCGCCGACGCCGTTCAGAGAACTGTGGTCGCGGCCGGTGCAGAGCGGCCACTCGACAACCGTCTCGACGCTGGCGCGCACCAATGGTCTCGATACACCGGCTGCGCCGGCACTCGACCACCGGGGCGAACCGCCTGCTCGTGCTCACGGGCGCAGGATGATCTTGCCGAACACGTCGTTGCTTTCGAGCCTGCGCTGGGCCTCGGCGGCATCGGCCAGGGCAAACTCGGCGTCGACCACCTGGGGGAACCGGCGCTCGCAGAACGTGTCCCACAGCGGGCCGAACTCGTCGGGCCGGTACGGGTCGGAACCCAGGATCTTGATGCCCGAGTGGAACAGGAAGCCGAGGCTGGGGATGGTGGCGGTGTCGCCCGACGTGTTGCCGCAGCTGACCAGCCGCCCGCCGATCGCCAGCGAGAACACCGACGCCTCCCACAGAGCGGTGCCCACGTGGTCGCACACGACGTCGACCCCGCGCCCACCGGTGACCTCGCGCGCCCACGCGGCGATGTCGGTAGTGCGGTTGTTGGCGACGTGCGTCGCGCCGAGTTCGAGCGCCCGGTCGAGCTTGGCCGCGCTGCCGGCCGTCGCCAACACGGTCGCCCCTGCATCGACCGCGAGCTGGATCGCGGCGACCGACACGCCGCTGCCGGCAGCGTGGATCAACACCGTCTCGCCGGCCGTCAACCCGGCGGTGGCGAACAGCGCGTGGGCGGCGGTGAGGAACACGGTGGGGAACGTCGCCGCCTGGGCGAAGTCCATGTCGTCGGGAACCCGGTACACGTGCGAGGCGGGCACCAGGCAGCGCTCGGCGTAGCCGCCGGCGATCGTGCCGCCGAGCACGCCGAGCGCGCCGTGGAGGTCGCCCATCCCGGCCAGCTTCGAGTCGCCGGTGACGCCGGCCAGCGACGGGTCGACCACGACCCGGTCGCCGATTGCGACCGTGCCGGAGGCATCGGTGCCGACGTCGACGACCGTGCCGGCGATGTCCATCCCGGCGATGTGCGGCAGCGTGTAGCCGGGCAGCGTGTACCAGCCGTTGCGCTGGACGATGTCGAGCCGATTGAGCGCGCACGCGCCGACCTCGACGACGACGTCGGCCGGGCCCGGCTGGGGGTCGGACAGGTCGACCAGTTCGAGCACCTCGGGCCCGCCGTGGCCGGCGTAGCTGACCGCCTTCACCGCGTACCCCGGCGGCGCGCGGCGGCGTCGAGCGCGGGCGGCACCCACCCACGATCGGCCGGGTTGAGGTCGGTGCCCGGGGCGACGACCGCGTCGATCGCGTCGAGCGTCGCCGTGTCGAGCCGCACGTCGGCCGCCGTCAACAAGTCGTCGAGCTGCTCGACCGTGCGCGGGCCCAGCAAGGTGACGTCGACCGCCGGGTGTTCGAGGGTCCACGCCAGCGCCAGCTGGGTCAAGGTCAGCCCCGCTTCGGCGGCGATCGCGGCAAGCGCCTCGACGGCCGCGAACTTGGCGTCGTTGTCACGGTCGAAGTGGTCGGGGTTGGTGTCGGCGCGCGAGCCGGCCGGGGCCGCCTCGCCGCGCCGGTACTTACCGGTCAGCCATCCGCCGCCGAGCGGGCTCCACACGATCGCCCCGATGCCGTGGCGCAGGCAGGCCGGCAGCACGTCGCGCTCGATCGCGCGGCACACGATCGAGTACGGCGGCTGCTCGGTGTGCGGCCCGGCGACGCTGCGTCGCTCGGCCGCCCAGCAGACCTCGACCAGCTCGTCGGCGGGGAACGTCGACGTGCCCCAGGCGAGGATCTTGCCGTCGCGCACCAGGTCGGTGAGGGCGTCGATCGTCTCGGCGACGTCGGTGTCGTGGTCGGGGCGGTGCACCTGATAGAGGTCGAGGTGGTCGGTGCCCAGCCGCCGCAGCGAGTCGTCGACCGCACGCCGGATCCAGCGCCGCGAGTTGCCGCGGTGGTTCGGGTCGAACGTGCCGTCGGGGCCGGGCATGCCGTTGTGGAACTTGGTGGCCAGCACGACCTCGTCGCGGCGGCCGGCGAGCGCCTTGGCGACGATCTCCTCGCTCTCGCCGAACGCGTACACGTCGGCGGTGTCGACGAAGTTGATGCCGGCGTCGAGCGCGCGGTGGATCAGCCGTACGCAGTCGGCATGGTCGGTGTTGCCCCACGCGCCGAGCACCATCGTGCCCAGCCCGAACCGGCTGACTTGGATCCCCGTACGCCCCAGCCCTGTCATCTGCATGTCTTCGTCCTCTCGTTGGTACTAGTGGGCGTCGCGGTGCGGCCACACGTGGGGCACGCTGATGCCGGCCCGTTCGAGCAGGCGCGCCTGGCGGTGGGTGGCCATCTCGGCCAGTTCGGTGTGGTCGATGGCGGTCGGCCGCCCGTCGGCGATGACGTGCCGCCCGGCGACGAACACGTCGCGCACGGTGCGCCCGTCGGTGCCCCACACGAGCTGGAGTCCGACGTCGCCGCGTGGTGTCCAGTGGGGGTGGTCGGTGCGGTGAATCACGACGTCGGCCTGCTTGCCCACTTCCAGCGAACCGACCCGGTCGCCCAGGCCGATCGCCTCGGCGCCGGCGATCGTCGCCAGCTCGAACGCCTGATGGGCGCCGAACCAGGTCGGGTCGACGCGCATGTCGCGGGCGATGCCGGTGGCCACCGCGGCGGTGCGCAAGATGTCGATCGAGTCGCCGGCGTTGGTGGCGTCGCAGCCGAGCGCGATCCGGCCGCCGCGCTGGACGATCTCGACGTGGCGGCTGTTCGCGCACACCCCCTGCCCGAGCCGCAGGTACGCCCATGGGCAATAGGCGATCGCCGTGCGCGTGTCGAGCACCAACTCGACCTCGGCGTCGTCGAGCCACACGCCGTGGCCGAGCAAGAGGTGCGGGCCGAGCACGCCCAGGTCGTGCAGGTGCACGGCCGGGCGCTTGCCGGTGCGTTCCAGGTAGCGCTCGGGGTCGGACGACGTGGGCGACAGGTGCATCGTCATCGACGCCCCACGCGCGCGGGCCAGGTCGGCCGCGCCGGCCAACAGCGCGTCCGACGCCAGGTCGTGGCCCACCAAGGTGACCCAGCCCTCGACCAGCGGCACGGTGCCGTCGGTGGCAGCCGGGAAGCGATCGAGCACCGCCGCTTGGCGGTCGAGCACCTCGTCGGTGGGGCCGGTGAACGGCCCTTCGGGAATGTCCCAACCCCAGGTGCCGAGCGTGGCCCGCAGGCCGACCCGCGTGAGTGCTTCGGCGACGCGTTCGGGGTGGGCGACGGTGCCCGCCTCGACGACCGTGGTGACGCCGTTCGACAGCGCCTCCACCGCCGACAGCAGGCCCGACACCTCGTCGTCGTCGCCGGTGTGGGCACCGTGCAACGGCACCGACCATTCGAAGATCGAGGCCCCGGGCGGGAGCAGGTCGGGGATGCAGCTGCGCACGAGCGGGTCGCCCGTGAGGTGCTGGTGGGCATCGATCATCCCGGGTGTCACGACGCAGCCGGAGGCGTCGAACACGTCGGCGTCGGGATAGGCAGCGCGCAGCTCGGACGTCGAGCCGACGGCGACGATGCGGTCGCCGTCGATCGCGACGGTGCCCCCGACCAGCACGTCGCGGGTCGGGTTCATGGTCACCACGTCGCCACCGGCGACCAGCAGTGACGGGCTGGTCGGCCGCATCAGCCGCGGCGGGGCTTGCGCGTGAAGACCTTGCGGACGAGCGGCTCGAAGTGCTCGAGCGTCTCGCTCTCGTAGTGCGGGTCGAACGCGGTCTGGTCCCAGTCGTCGGCGAACCGCTCGGCCATCGCATAGTGCTCGTGGCCCAGGTGGCGGCGGCGCATCTCGGGGTCCATACCGATCCGGCCGTAGTAGTGGCGGCCCTGGAAGTCCTGGTGGTACTTGACCACCCAGTAGGCCTCGTCCGACACCCACGGCCGCATCATCTCTGCGGCGATCGCCGGGTGGTTCATGTTCGAGAACGTCTTGCCGATGTCGTGGCACAGCGAGGCGACGATCATGTCCTCGTCGGCGCCGTCGCGCTCGGCCCGGGTGGCGGTCTGGAGGGCGTGGTCGAGCTGGCTGACGGCGAAGCCCTGGTGCAGCTCGCCCATCGAACGCAGGATCGCCAGCACGCGGTCGGCGACGAGTTCGAGGTCGGCGTCGAGGTACTCCTCGATGTAGCCCATGTAGTCGGCCGAAAACTCGGCCATCGAGCCGCCGATCTCGCCGGTGAAGCCGGGCGAGCCGGGCTTGGCAACCAGAACGGCTGCCGCCTGGATGCGCGCGTCGTCGGGCAGTTCGTGCAGTTCGGCGGGTGCGTGGATGGTGTCGGACATGCTGGTTCTCCTGTGTCGGCAGTGGGTGGTTACCGGTCGCCGACGAAACGGTCGGGCAGGCCGGTGGTGGTGCCGGCAACGCGGGCGCCGGGCGGTTGGTACGGATGGGCGGCGGCGGCGGCAGGGTCGATCGCCACGCCGAGGCCGGGCGTGGTGGGCACCGGCAGGTGGCCGTCGTCGAGCGCGTCGAGGCCGAGCGCGGCCCCGGTGCCGAACGTCTCCCACACCGGCAGCAGCGTGGGCGGGTACTCGATCAGGCGGATGCCCGGCACGCTCGCGGCGACGTGCAGGTTGGCGGCCAGGGCGACCGGCCCCGAGCACACGTGCGGCACGACGCGCACCCCGAAGGCGGCGGCCGCGGCGGCCATCTTGCGGGCTTCGGTGATGCCGCCGGCGGTGGCCGCGTCGGGCTGGAGCACGTCGAGTTGGCGGCGCCGCATCGCGTCGAGTGCCTCGTCGAGCCCGAACAGGTGCTCGCCGTAGGCGACGGGAACCGGCGAGTGGGCGACCAGCGCTTCGATGCCGGCGCGCTCGCCCTGCGGCAACGGCTCTTCGATCCAGCGCACGTCGAACTCGGTCAACGCGCCGGCCAGCGCGCGGGCGGTGGGCAGCGTGTACGTCTCGCTGGCGTCGACCATCAGCTCGATGCCGGCGCCGAGCATCGACTGGAGCTTGCGCAGCGTGTCGAGGTCGGACCGCCACTCGGGGCCGGTGCGCACCTTCACCTTGCGGATGCCGCGTTCGAGCAGCGGGCGGAGCACCTCGAAGTGGTGCTCGGCGGGACCTTCTTCGAGGAACCCGCACGACGCGTACACTTCGACGCGCTCGGTGGTGCGCCCGAGCAGGTCGGCGAGCGAGCGGCCGGCGGCCCGACCGGCGAGGTCCCACAGCGCGATCTCGACGCCCGAGCGGGCCTGCGCGGCCACCCACGCGTCGCCCAGCCGGCGGCGCGTGAACAGGCGCATCCGGTCGCTGAGCAGGTCGACCTCACCCCCAGAGCCGGGCAGCTCGTGGCCGACGACGAGCGGGGCGAACACCTCGTCGATGAGGTGTGCCAGCACGCCCGCATACGAGCACCCGTAGCTATCGCACACCTCGCCCCAGCCGACCGTGCCGTCGTCGGCGGTGATGCGCACGTACAGGAACGACATGCGCTCGCGGTCGGTGCCGTACGTACACGCGAACGTGTCGAGCGCGGCGACGCGCACGGTCGTCGGCATCGTCGTCATCCGAGCACCTGCTCGACCGAGAACTCGAGGTTGTTGCCGTCGGGGTCGGTGACGATGCAGATGTAACCGACGACCTCGTTGCGGTACATCGGGCCGAGCAGCAGGCAGCCTTCCTCGCGGGCCAGCTCGGCGATGCGGTCGACTTCCTCGCGGCTGTCGAGCGACAGACCGAGGTGGCTGATCGAGGTGAGGAAGCCGTACTTCTCCTCGATGTCGCCGGTGATCTTGGTGGGCAACTTGCCCTCGATCAGCACGATCACGAAACGTGCCGCACCGTCGGTGGTGCGGTCGCGCTCGTTCGCCAACCAGGCCGTACGCAGCTCGGTCTCGGGATCTTCGCGTTCGTGGATCACCGCCAGGTTCGTGTACTTGGCGTAGAACGCGAGCGTGGCCGCCAGGTCGCGCACGGGCAGGGCGATGTGGGTGAGCAGCGTGGGGACGTTCGTGGTGGGGGTCATTGAGTCCTACTTGAGTCCGCGGATGAACGGTTGGGCGAGTGCGACCGGTGGCCGCACCCGGCTGGCGAACAGCGACATGGCGAGGATGGTGACCACGAACGGCAACGAGGCGAGCAGGTCGCCGTTGAGCTGGTAGCCGAGCGCCGGCAGCGACAGCCGGAACGACAACACCGAGCCGAACAGCAGGCAGCCGAACAGCGTGCCGCGCAACGTCCACCCGCCGAAGATCACCGCGATCAGGGCGATGAAGCCCCGCCCACCCACGATCGAGTCCTCGAACTGGCCGACCGCCCCGAGCACCAGGTAGGCGCCACCCATGCCGCACGTGGCACCGGCGACGTAGATGCCCTGGCGCCGGCGCTTGTTGACGTCGATACCGCTGACGTCGGCCGACTGCGGGTTCTCTCCGGCGGCGCGCAGTTCAAGCCCCCACCGGGTGCGAAACACCAGCCACCAGCAGGCCGGTACCAGCGGGTAGATCAGGTAGAACAGCCAGGTCCGGTCGAACAGCGCCTGACCCACCAAGGGAATGTCGGCCAGCAACGGGATCCGCTGCGTGCCGGCCTTGCGGATCGACGGCTTGAGCTCCGAGGCGAGGAAGCTGGCGACCCCGAGCACCAAGATGTTGAGCGTCAGTCCGACGACGAACTGGTTCGCAGCCAGGCGATGGCTCATGTTGGCCTGCACCGAGGCGACCACCACCCCGGCCGCGATCGCGCACGCCAGCCCCGCGGCCACGCTGCCGAACCGAGCAGTGCCCAGCGCAGCCGCGAACGCGCCACCGAGCAGCATTGCCTCGACCGAGATGCTCAGCGTGCCCGAGCGTTCGGCGACCCACTCTCCGGTGGCGCCGAACGCCAGGAACACGGCGAACGTGAGCGCGTTGAGGTAGGCCGCCTCCGACGTGAGCACGTCGCCGATTGCCGAGAGTACGTCGATCATGTGCGGTCTCCTGCGGCGTTCTGGGCACGCCGGCGCTGGCGAAGGAACAACAGGGCCGGCGGCACGAGCAAGGCCAGCACGAGCAGGCCCTGGACGACGTCGGTGATGCGCCGCTCGACACCGGTGGAGGCGACAAAGCTCGACCCGGTGCGCAGGCAGGCGAACACGAACGCCATCGCGATCGCCAGTGCGGCCCGCTGCCGCGACACGAGGGCGACGAGCAAGCCCGTCCACCCGATCTGCGAGGCGAACCCGGGCACCAGCGTGTAGTTGCCGAAGTCGCCGCCGGCCAACATCGCCCCACCGGCCAGGCCGGCGAACCCACCCGACACCAACAGGGCCGCGCCGCCGTACCGCGACGCGGCGACGCCGGCGCGCTGGGCGGTGCGCCGGTTGTGGCCGAGCATGCGCAGGCGCATGCCCCACACGGTGCGGACCATCACGGCGCCGACCAGCAGTGCCAGCGCGATCGCCAGGAACACCGAGATCGGGAACTGGTTCCCGAACCACGTGACCCGCGGGAGCCGCGTGTCGGCACTGAGCTGGCGGCTGACCTGCTGACGATTCGAGCGGCCCTCGGCGGGGGCCAGCAGCAGCCATTGGTTCTTCAGCCCGTAGCCCACCAACTGGGAGGCGATGGTGACCAGCAGCAGCGTGCTGAGCACCTCGGGCACGTTGCGGCGATACTTGAGCAGGCCGGCGATACCGGCCCACAGGGCGCCGCCGACGATGCCGGCCAGCAGCACGAGCACCACCACGTGCGGACCGTGCATGCCGAGCTTGGTGCCGGCATAAGCGGCGCAGGCGGCGCCGATGTAGAGCTGGCCCTCCTGGCCGATGTTCACCAACCCGGCGCGGTTCGACAGGATCGTGCCGAGCGCGACCAGCAGCAGCGGTACGGCGACGCCGAGCGTGGCGCCGATCCGGCCGTCACCGCGGATGCTGCCGTTGAGCAGCGCCGAGAACACGTCGACCGACGACCCGCCGGTGACCTCGACCAGCAGTGCCGACAGCGCCAACGCAGCCCCGATGCACGCGACGTACAGCCCGACGACCCCGGCCAGCTGACCGTATTCGGGACGCCGCACGCGCGGCGGCCGAGCCGCGGTGGGTGCACCGGCAGTGCCGGTAGTGATCGACTCGGCACTCACGCCGCCTGTCCTCCCATCAGCAGGCCGATCCGGCCGAGATCGGCCTCGTGGCGGTCCATCTCGCCGATGATCCGCCCGTCGGAAATCACGAGGATGCGATCGGCAAGGTCAAGAATTTCTTCGAGTTCGCTCGAGATCAAGAGCACACCGACACCGTCGGCGGCGGCCTTACGGAGCCGGTCGCTCATGTACTCGATCGCCCCCACGTCGAGGCCCCGGGTGGGTTGCGCGGCGATCAGCACCTGCGGTTCGTTCGACAATTCACGGGCCAGCACGACGCGCTGCTGGTTGCCCCCCGACAGCGAGTACATCGGGGCGTCAGGCCCGGCGCAGCTGATCTCGAACTCGTCGATCAGGCGTTCCGCGCCGGCACGCATCCGGCCTTCGTCGAGCACTCCGGCGCGGGCTATCGCTGACGGGTTCACCAGCCACAGGTTCTCGGCAATCGTCATCTCGAGCACCACGCCCGAGTCGTGGCGGTCTTCGGGAATCACCCCCACGCCGGCGCGTGCCATGGCCCCCGCCTTGCCGGTGGCCACTTGCTCGCCGCCGACGAACACGCGCCCTTCCGACAACGGCAGCAGGCTCGACAGCACATCGGCGAGCGGCCGTTGCCCGTTGCCCTCGACGCCGGCGACGCCGACGATCTCGCCGGCGCGCACGCTGAGCGAGAGCTCGTCGAGCAGGATCCGCCCGTCGCGACTGCGCACGGTGACGTCGTCGAGCCGGAGCACCTCCGCAGCCGTCTCGACATCGGTCGCGGCGGCTTCTGGGACGGCGCCGGCGATCCGGTCGCCGCGCAGCGACACGGCGCGCCCCACCATCGATGCGGCCAGCGTGGCAGCGTCGACGTCGGCGGTCGTGACGTGGTCGACCACACGCCCCTGGCGCATGATCGTGACCTCGTCGGTGGCCTGGAGGATCTCGTCGAGCTTGTGGCTGACGAGCGCGACCGCGCGTCCTTCGCTGACGACGACGTGGCGCAGCGTGTCGAACAACAAGCTGCTCTCGGCCGGGGTGAGCACCGAGGTGGGTTCGTCGAAGATCAGGATCGACGGGTCGCGTCGCAGGCACTTGATGATCTCGACCCGCTGGCGCATGCCGACGGGGAGGTCGCCCACCACGGCATCGGGGTCGACGTCGAGGCCGTAGCGCTCGGACAACTCGGCGATCCGGGCGCGCACGGCAGCGGGGCGCAGCGCCCCGGCCTCGCCGAGTGCCACGTTCTCCCACACGCGCAGCGGCTCGACGAGGCTGAAGTGCTGATGCACCATGCCGATCCCGTGCCGAGCGGCGTCGAGCGGGTCGCGCAAGGCGACCCGCTCGCCGCCGATCGAGATCGTGCCCGCGTCGGGAACGACGAGGCCGATCAGGATCTTCATCAAGGTGGACTTGCCGGCACCGTTCTCGCCAAGCACGCCGTGAATGCGCCCAGGTTCGAGCGTCAGGTCGACCGCGTCACAGGCGCGTACACGGCCGTAGTGCTTGGAAACGCCTTCAAGGCGTACGGTGCCGGACATGGCAGTTGCTCAGCCGCCGAAGGCCTCGGCGGCGATCGCCCCGAACTCGGCGTCGAGGGCGCCACTGGCCATCAGCGCGTAGGCGGCGTCCATCTCGGCCTGCTGTTCGGGTGTTGCGTTGCAGATGACGGCACCGGCGACATCGGGCTCGTTGCCCGGGGCGTAGGTGATGACCTCGCCCTCGACCGCGCTGCCGTCGACGATCTGCGGGAAGATCTCGCGGACGTAGTCGCCGCCGTCGAAGCGCACCGCGATGTCCCAGCTGAGTTCGCCCTCGCGGGTACACACGTCGGACGCACCGGCGCTGAGCACGATCTGGCCGCCGTCGTTGGCCAGCTGTACGAGCGGCTCGTGGGCGCCGCCGAGGTACGGGTAGATCGCCGAGGCCCCGGTGGCGACCGCGTTCTCGTAGGCCGCGGTGGCGTTCTGCACGTTGTCGAAGTCGAACGGGTAGTCGCCCGACTGGACGTACGTGAACTTGAGCGACTCGTCGACCGACTTCAGCCCGAGCTCGAACGAGCGGTAGTGCTGGATTTCGAAGCCGAGGTCGCAGCAGCCGATCATCGACACCGAGTCGCCGCCGCTGTCGCGCAGCAAGATACCGGTGGCCACGCCTGCGGTGTAGGCGATCTTGGCGCCTTCGTCCTGGCTCTGCAGGTAGAACTCGCTCTCCGGGAAACCGGCACCGCAGTTGCAGTACCAGAAGATGTCGCTGTACTGCTGGGACAGGTCGCCCATCGGTTCGGCGATCTCGCTGGCCCCGACGATCAAGATGTCGATCGGCTGCTGGGCCAGGTTGGCCAGCTCGGTGGCGGCGTCGGACGACTGGATGTTGTCGACGACGATCACGTCGCCCCAGCCCTGCTCGGCCGAGAACGCCTGGGCCGCGTCGACCACTGCCTGGTAGTAGGCGCCGTCGTCGCGGGGCCCGGCGGCGGCGATGCCGATCCGCACCACGCCGTCGCCGTTGGCGTCGAGGTCGGGCCCGTCGGTGCTGGGGGCTTCGGTGTCGTCCGGAGCTTCGGTGTCGTCCGGCGTCTCGGGGGCGTCGGTGTCGACGGGTGCCTCGGTGACGACCGGAGGGTTGGTGGTCACCGCGTCGTCGTCGTCTCCGCCGCACGCCGCAAGGGCGACGGCGAGGCCGGCGATCACGGCTACGGCCCGGCGTGTCGACGTTCGCCGACCTGGGGTCTGGGTGTTCATCACTGCAAACGTTCCTCCCTGAATAAATGGCCTGATGGTCAGACCACAACTTGATAGTAACTCACTCTGATTTCCGGCGCATTACGGAACCGCGACGAACCGTCGCAGCCCGCGCCGCGCACCGTCACCCGTTGACGACCGAGCGGTCCGACACCAGCCGGACCGGAGTGTTGTGGCGCTCGTGTTCGGCGCGGTAGCGGCGGGCCAGCCAGCGGTTGAACTGGATGTGGCTCTCCTCCTGCCAGGAATAGCGGCCGCGCGGCGCGAACCGCGAACGCAGGCCGCGCTGCACCTTGGCGGTGGCGTCGGAGTCCTGCTCGACGAACACCTGCACGCCGACGTCGGTGAGCTTGAGCTTGTGCTCGAACAACGGGTCGTCGAACGCCGACGGGTGGAAGATGTAGCCGATCTCGATGTCGATCGTCTCGGGCCCAGTCGGGCGCACGATGAAGAAGAACGCCTGGTCGGGGGCCGTGCCGAGGCACAGCGTCGGCGGCAGGAGCGCGAACGTCGAACGCGAGCGCTCCTCGTCGGTGAGGTTCGGGTACACCGGCATGATCGAGTGGTGGGTGGCGTTGAACCCGCCGTCGATGTGGGTGTAGCCGCCGACCCGGAAGATCACGTTCGAATCGTCGTCCCACGGCACCGGGAACTGGCTCAGGTTGCTCGGGCAGAAGTCCTGAACGTACTGGTGCAGCCGGTTGGCGTGGTACCCGTCGTTGAAGTTCTCGAACATCACCTTCCAGTTCCACGGGCGGCCCTCGAGGGTGAACGTGCCCGGGCAGATCGCGTTCGACAGGTCGTAGTTGGCGATCAGCGGCTCGTAGCGGGCCAGCGTCGGCGCCAGCGGTGTGGCCTCGGGGTCGAGGTTGACGAACACGAAGCCCTGCCACACCTCGAGGCGCAGGTTCGGCAAGCCGTGCTGCGACTTGTCGAAGTTCTCGGTGCGCTCCATCGCCGGGGCGCCCAGTAGGCGGCCGTCGAGGGCGTAGCTCCAGTGGTGGTACGGGCAGGTGAACTTCGAGTCGTTGCCCTGACCGTCGCAGATCTGCATCGCCCGGTGCTGGCACACCGCCGACAGCGCGCGCAGTTCGCCGCTCTTGTCGCGGGTGACGATGATCGGCTCGTCGACCACCGTGGTGGTGAACCAGTCGCCCACGTTGGGCACGCGCTCGGCGCGGCCGACGCAGATCCACTCGCGGGCGAAGACCGCCTCGCGCTCGAACGCCAGCACCTCGGGCGACGTGTACAGCTCGGGTGGCATCGTCTCGGCCGTGCTGACGTCGGTGATCGACGACTCGAGCGCAGCGAGCAGGGCGGGGGACAACACGGTTGGGGACACGGTCATGAGGCCTCCTGGGGTGGGAACGATGGATCGAGCGCCGCGGCAGCATCGGCGAGCAGGAACTTGCGGACCTTACCGACGCTGGTGCGCGGTAGTTCGTCGACGATCTGGAACCGGTGCGGCCGCTTGGCCTTGCCCAGCCGGGCCGCGCACCAGTCGGCCAGTTCGGCGGCCAAGGCGGCGCGGTCGGCCGGGTCGGTGCCCCCGGTCGACGGGACGACGAACGCCACCGGCACCTCGTCGCGGATGGGGTCGGGGGCGCCGACGACGACCACGTCGTGCACGCCGGGATGAGCGTCGATGACGGTCTCGACCTCGACCACCGACACGTTCTCACCGCTGACCTTCAACACGTCGGCACGGCGGCCGTCGAAGAAGTGCCGGCCACCGGCGTCGCGCCAGGCCCGATCGCCGGTGCGGAACCACCCGCCGCGGAACGACGCGGCGGTGGTGGCGGGGTCGGCCAGGTAGCCGTCGAACAGTTCGACACCGGCCCGGCCGCGCACCACGACCTCGCCGACCTCGCCGGGCGGGCACGGCACACCGTGCTCGTCGTGGATCTCGACCGCGCACCCCTCGGTGACGAACCCCATCGCGTTCGGCAACGGGTCGTCGGCCGAGTCGGTGAGCACGGCAGGGATCGTCTCGGTCATGCCGTATAGCTGCCGCGGCCGGCAGCCGAGCCACTCCCCCAGCGTCGCGAACTGGTCGTCGGAGAGGTTCTGCGCGTACCAGCAGTGGCGCAGGCGCAACGGCGGCACAGCGTCGCCAGGAAGCGGGCCGCCGCGGGCGAGGATCATCCGGATCGGGCCGGCGAACAGGCTCGCATGGGTGGCCCCGTGACGCGCCGCCTGGCCGACGAACCCGCTCGCCGAGAACGTGTGCATCAGCGCCACCGAGGCGCCGACCGCGATCGCCGAGGCGAACGAGTAGTACTGGGCGTTGGCGTGGAACAGGGGCAGCACGACGAGTTGGCGGTCGTCGGCGCCCAGCCCAGCCGCGGCGGCCATCGTCTGGCCGGCGAACGCGTAGTTGGCCTGGGTGATGACCACGCCCTTGGGCCGGCCGGTGGTGCCGCTGGTGAACATCACCGCGGCCCGGTCGGACGGCGCCGGTGCGGGCCACTCGGTGAACGGCTCGGCCGGCAGCCAGGCCAGGTCGGCGTCGGCCTCGTCGATCGGAAACAGCGGCCGATCGCCGAGCGCCGGCGCGTACAGGTCGCGGCGGTCGCGCGAGCAGAAGCCGACCGCCGGGGCGGTGCGCTCGATGTGCTCGGCGAACTCGGGGGTGCGCCCCATCGGGTCGGACGGCACGATCCACCCACCGAGCCGCACGGTCGCCAACCAGGCGACGACGAACGTCGGGCAGTTGGTCAGCGCTAGGTGCACCGCCACGCCGGGGCCGACGCCGTGATCGTGGAGTTCGGCCGCCATCCGGGCGACGAGTTGGTCGAACTCGCCGTAGGTCCACTCGGCGACCGACCCGTCAGGAGCCTCGAAGCGGAGGAACGGGCGCGCCGGACCGGCCGCGACGGCCTGCGCCCACAGGGCACCGAACGCGACCGGTTCCGACATCGGCTCAGTCCCCCGCCGCCACGAGCGGCTCGCCGTAGCCGCCGCCGCCGGGCAGGTCGAGGCGCACGAGGTCGCCGGGCTGGAGCGTGATCCGGGCCTGGGTCGTCACCGCTTCACCGTTGACGCTGAACGAACCGGTGCCGCCCGGGGCGCCACCGAAGATGCCCTGGGGGGCGTGCGCCAACCGGCTGGTGACCGCGTTGAGCTCCCACTGGCGGGTGGTGTCGACACCGAACTCGATCGTCTGGCCGAGGCCGCCGGTTTGCGCACCGGCGCCACCCGAATCGAGCCGCAGTGCCTTGCGGGTGAAGTGGATCGGGGCCGAGGCCTCGACCACTTCGACGGGCACCGCGGCGACGCCGGTGGGGTACGAGCAGGCGTCGAGCCCGGGCTTGGTGGCCCGTGCACCGACACCGCCGGCGTAGGTGAACATGGCGGTGATGAACGGGCGGCCGTCGTCGTGGTTCCCCGACACCTGCATCGTCCACACCGCACCCGAGCCCTCGGCCATCGCCGCCTCAGGCCGTACCTGCGCGAGGGCCTTGAGCAGCGCGTTCGGCAGGAACATCCCCACGACGTGCCGCGCGGTGCACGGCTGGGGCGACACGGCGTTGAGGATCGACCCCTCGGGAGCGATCATCTTGATCGGCGCCAGGCTGCCGTAGTTGTTGGGGATGTCGGGGCTGAGCACCGAGCGGACCACGAACGTGGTGTAGGCGTGGGTGTAGTTCTTGACCACGTTGATGCCCCACCGCGAAGCGTCGGCCGAGCCGGTGTAGTCGACGGTGATCTCGCCGCTGTCGGCGTCGACGATCAGGGCACAGCGGATCTCGATCTCGCTGCCGTCGGCGAGGTCGAGCAACGCCGACGACTCGTAGCGGCCGCTGGGCAGCTCGCGGATGCCGGCCCGGGTGGCGTCCTCGGATCGCCGGATGATCTCGTCGGCGAGGTCTTCGATGTCGTCGAGGCCATGGCGGTCGAGCAGCGTCAGCAGGCGCTGGGCGCCGATCTCACCGGAAGCCATCTGGGCGTGCAGGTCGCCGGCCATGTGGTCGGGCTGGCGCACGTTCGACAGGATGAACTTCCACACGTCGTCGTTGCGCTCGCCGCCGCGCATCAGCTTCACGATCGGGATCCACAGACCCTCCTCGAACACGTCGCGACCACCGGCACCGATGCCGTAGCCACCGACGTCGGTGTGATGGATCGTCGAGCCGAACAGGGCGATCAGCTTGGGCTCGCCGCCGGGGCCCTTGCGCCAGGCGGGCACCAGCACCGTCACGTCGAGCAACTGCCCGGCGGTCTTGTACGGATCGTTGGTGATCAGCACGTCGCCGGGGCGCAGGTCGTCGACGGGGTATTCGTCCAAGATGTTGGCGACGGCCATCGCCAGGCTGTTGATGTGGCCCGGCGTGCCGGTGACCGCCTGGGCGACCATCCGGCCGCGGCGGTCGAACACCGCGTTGGCCAGGTCGCCGGCCTCGCGCACGATCGGGCTGAACGCCGAGCGCTGGAGTGCCCGGGCCTGCTCGTTGACCGTGGCGATCAGGCTCTGCCAGCAGATCTCGAGTTCGATGGGGTCGAACGTGTGGCTCACTGGTCGGCTCCGTTCTGGTGCGCTGCGCCGGGGTTGGACGTGACGGGGGTGGATCCGGTCCGGGTGGCGACCAGGCTGCCGTCGGCGGCAACCTCGACGTCCCATCCGGGGCGGATGACGGCGGTGGTTTCGCGTTCCTCGACGATCGCCGGGCCGGCGAACCGGTCACCCGCGCCGAGATCGGGGCGGCGATAGACCGGCGTGTCGATCGCGGCCTGGGCCCGGCCGAACACCACCGGGCGGGTACCGATCGGGTTGGCGCCGGTGCCGGCCGCGACCGGGTCGGGTTCCACCGACTCGCCCTGCGACGACACCGACAGGCGCCACGTGACGATCTCGACGGGCACGTCGGGGATCGCCATGCCGAAGATCCGGCGGTACTCGGCCTCGAAGGCGGCGAGCACGTCGGCGTCGGCGAGCGTCCACGAGTCGCCCTCGCCGACCCACACGGTCACCTCGTTGCCCTGGCCGGCGTAGCGGGCGTCGACCCCGTAGCGGAAGCGCACGTTGGCGGCGTCGGCACCGGCCGCGGCGAGCACCCGGTGGCCCTCGGCGCGCAGTTCGTCGAGCATCGCGTCGCGCTCGGTCGGGTCGATGGTGTCGAGCCGCCGCGGCATCGACCGGGCGAGGTCGATCCGCACCGGCGACACCAGCGTGCCGAACGCCGACAACACCGAGGCGTTGACCGGGAACACAACGCGCGGCGACTCCAACAGCTCGGCGACACCGCAGGCGTGCACCGGGCCGGCACCACCGAACGCGAGCACCGAGATGCCGCGCAGGTCGACTCCCTGCTCGACGGCGTGCATGCGGGCCGCGGCAGCCATGTTCTGGTTGACGATCTCGTGGATGCCGGCGGCGACCTCGACCGCGCCGAGCTCGAGCTGCTGGCCGACACGGGCCGCGGCCGCGGTGGCCGCGGCCGCGTCGAGCGGCATGTCGCCACCGAGGAACGCGGCCGGGTCGAGCATGCCCAAGATGACGTCGGCGTCGGTGACCGCAGGCTCGGTGCCGCCACGCCCGTACGACGCCGGGCCGGGCTCGGAACCCGCCGACTCGGGGCCGACCTTGAGCAGCCCGAACTGGTCGGTGCGGGCGAGCGAACCACCACCGGCGCCGATCTCGACCAGGTCGACCGACGGCACCGAGCAGGGGAAGCCCGAACCCTTCTTGAAGCGGTAGGCACGAGCCACTTCGAACACGTTGGTGAGTTCGGGCTCGCCGCCGTCGATCAGGCACGCCTTGGCGGTGGTGCCGCCCATGTCGAAGCACAGCAGGCGTTCCTCGTCGAGCCGCCGGGCGAACCACGAGCCGGCGAGCGCGCCCGCGGCGGGGCCACTCTCGACCAGGCGAATCGGAATCCGCGCCGCGTCGTCGGCCGACACGACACCGCCGTTCGACAGCATCATCAGCACCGAGCCGCCGAAGCCCTCGCTCGACAGCCACTTCTGGAGCTCGTCGAGGTAGGGGCCGATCACGGGCATCGTCGCCGCGTTGCAGGCGGTGGTGACCATGCGCGGGTACTCGCGGATCTGCGGCGACACCTCGGCGGAGATGCACACCGGTACGCCGAGCTCGTCGGCGAGGAAGTTGGCGACGCGCTGCTCGTTGGCGCTGTTCACGTAGGAGTTGATGAAGCACACGCCCACCGACTCGACCTCGAGCGTGCGCAGCTGGTCGGCGATCGCCCGCAGGTCGGCGTCGCTCGGGGCGTCGACCACCTCACCCACCGCCGAGACCCGCTCGGTGATCTCGACCGTGCGGTCGCGCGGGATCGGCGGCGCCGGAAACTCGATCTGGAGGTCGTACATGTCGTAGCGGTGCTCGTCGCGGATCAGCAGCGTGTCGCCGAACCCGGCCGTGGTCACCAGGCCGGCCCGGCCGGTCTTGCCCTCGATCAGCGCGTTGGTGATCAGCGTGGTCGCGTGCACGATCGGCGCGGTGACGTCGCCGGGGCTGATGCCGGCACGGCCGAGCAGGCTGCGCAGCCCGGTGCGGACACCGTCGAGCGGGTTCTGGGGAGTGGTGAGCGTCTTGTCGACGACCACCCGGCCGCTCGCCAAGTCGACGAGTACGACGTCGGTGAACGTGCCACCGATGTCGACGGCGATGCGCCAGTCAGGCTTCACGGGTTGACCTCCAGGTCGGTAGGCACCCCGCCGCGCAGGTCGTCGCGGGGTGGAGCGAACACGTCGAGGATCCAGCATTCGCCATACTCCTCGTCGCCGATGAAGACCGAGTCGCCGTGCCAGATCGACACCGGCGCGAGATAGACGTCGCCGGCGCGCAGCACCGTGCGGGTCTCGTCGTCGGGCGAACCGATCCGGAAGTCGAGCGCGCCGCGGGCGATGATGCCGAGCTGCTCGTGGGCCTCGTGATGGTGCAAGAACGACCCGCCCGAGCCACCGGCGATCCGCCAGAAGCACAGTTGGAGTTGGTCTCCGGTGATGACGCGACGCCGGAACCCGGGCCGGTCGGTCTCGACGAACGCGTCGTCGTCGAGGAAGTAGCAATATTGGTTAGCCAGTTGCTCAAGCACGGGGGGATGCTCCATCGGGTCGGGGCAGGTGAGTGGACGACGTCCGGTCGGCGCCGAAGCGGGCGACATCGGCGGCAAGGTCGAGTGGTTCGATGATCGCCTGGTGTTCCGCGTCGCCCCACTCCGAGTGCGGCACCAGCCACATCACCTCGAACTCGAGGCCGTCGGGGTCTTTCGCGTACAGGCTCTTGTTGCAGCCGTGGTCGGAGGCACCGTGCAGTGCTCCGGCCGCGGCCAAGCGCTCGCGCATCGCCTCCAGGCTGGCCAGCGTCGGCACCTCCCAGGCGATGTGGTACAGGCCAACGGTGGCGCGCCCGGCCATCGAGGCACCGGCCGCGTCACCGATCGAGAAGCACGCCAGGTCGTGGTGGTTCGGCGAGGCGGGTGCACGCAGGAACACGAACGCCCCGTCGGGGTGCTCGATGACGGTCTCGAAGCCGAGCACGTCTTCGTAGAAGCGCTGCTGGCGACGGGCGTCGCGCACGTACAGGACGGCGTGATTCATGCCGGTGATCATCGGGTCTCCGGGTTGAGAGGAAGCGGCGTCTTTGGACTGATGGTCAGACCATATCAGACCGAAGCCGCCGCGTCTACTCGTCGGTCAGCTCCTTGATCGACTACTCGTACGTCCAGCCGTCGGGCACGACGTGCTCGCCGACGACCTGGTGGGTCTCCTCGTCGCGCTCCACCTCGGGCAGGTGCTGCCACAACATGAACTGGTTGCCCCACGGGTCGACGAACGCCGCACACGCGCCGCCGAACTCGGTCCAGAAGTGGTTCCGGAACAGCACCGTGCCGCCGAGCCGGTCGGCGGCGTCGAGGATCCGGTCGAACGAATCGTCCTCACTGACGAGGATCCACGCCCGTGCTGCCCGGCCGGCGCTCACCGTGGTCGGCTCGGCGGGCGCGTCGTCGGTGCGCGGCCGCGCGTTGGCGGCGTTGTAGATGCCCATGTGAAGGTTGCCCGTCGGGCCCTGGGTGCCGTCGTCGAGCTTGAAGTTCTGGCCCGGCACGATGCGGTTGAACAGGCCCGGGATACGGTCTTCGATCTCCCAGCCGAACACCTCGGCATAGAACGCGCGGGCGGCATCGACATCGTCGGTCGGGTAGTCGACGAAGACAAGAACATTGGGGTACGTCATTCGGTCAGTCTGTCAGACCAACTGTCCATTCGGCAAGGGACGTCCCTCGCCGCAGTGACCGGGCGCACCGGTCACGTCACGTCACACGAGTCGGTCGATCATCCGCCGTTCGACCGACGCCAGATGGGCGGTGCCCTCGCGGCGGGCCGCGTCGGTGTCGCCGTCGGCCACGGCGCGCGCCAGCGCGGCGTGTTGCGCCGACGCCTCGCCGACGATCTTGCCGACCTCGTCGCGGTTGGCCTCGTGGTGCAACAGCTCGGCGATGTCGTCCGACTGGAACAGGCGCGTCATCACCTTGCCGTACACCTCGACCAGCAGCGGGTTCTGGCACGCCCGGGCGATCCGCGTGTGGAACTCCTGGTCGAGCTCGCGGAACGCACGCACAGCCATGTCGGGGCTGAAGCGCGCCGCCAACTCACGGATCTCGGCGCGCTGGGTGGGCGTCGCCCGCTCGGCGGCGAGCTCGATGATCGGCACCTCGAGCAGACGCCGCGTCTCGAACAGCTGGCGGACGAACTCGCGCCGGTCGTCGCGCCCGTTGAAGTTGACGTCGGGCAAGTGCTCGACGATGAAGCTGCGGTTGCCGCGCCGCTCGATGACACCGATCGACAAGAGGCCTTGCATGGCCTCGCGCACCGACGTGCGGGCGACACCGAACTGCTCGGACAGGTCGCGTTCGGACGGCACGCGCGTGCCGGGCGCGAGCGTGCCGGCGATGATCCGCTGGAGCAACTGATCGCGGATCTGCGCGCTGATCGTCTCGCGGGCGAGCGGGTCGAACGCGATCGGTGACGGTGCTTCGGTGGTGGTCATAGGTACCCAATCATGTTGCCCAATCGTTGCACGCCGAGCGGAACGGTTCAACGGTCTAATGGTCTGACCGTACGTCCAGGCGCGCTAGTGTGCCACCTTATGACCGCCCATGAGACCGCGCAGCACTCGCTGCGGCCTACCACGTCGCGTTGGACCCACATCGCCCTGCGCGTCAAGGACATTCAGGCCACGATCGACTGGTACACCACCTACACCGACCTCCAGCTGCTCGACCGCCGCACCGATGAGGACGGCCACGGCGCCTGGCTCGGGCACCCCGACCCGGAGAACCCGTTCATCCTCGTGATCGCCGAGTTCTTCCCCGATCGTGACCCGTTCGCCCCGGCACCGATCGCGTCGCTCGGCGTGTTCAACCACATCGGCATCGAGCTGCCCTCCAAGGAAGCCGTCGACGAGATCGCCGCCCGCGGGGCCGCAGCCGGGTGCCTCGGCATGCCCGCCAAGTGGATGCCCGACCCGATCGGCTACATCTGCATGCTCAACGACCCCGACGGCAACTGGGTCGAGTTCAGCTTCGACCAGGGAGTGTACGAAACCGCCCGCCGCGTCTGGGGCTAGGTCGAGACCCGGTCCCACCGGTGGTTTCGACAGGCTCAACCACCTTGGCTCCTGTGCCCCAAGGTGGTTGAGCCTGTCGAAACCACTACACCCCCGGCAAGGACTCGCGGAGGTCGCTTGTTGCGCGGGCCAGGAGCATCGTGTCGACGCCGGCGGCCACGAAGCGCGCGCCGGCGGCGACGTAGCGCCCGATCAGGTCGGGGGTCGACGCCAGCACGCCCGGCGTCGCACCTGCCTCGGCGATCCGCCGCAGCGTGGCCTCGACGACCGCGACGACGTCGGGGTGCGTGCCCCCGCCGACGTAGCCGAGCGACGTCGCCAGGTCCATCGGGCCGACGAACACACCGTCGACGCCCGGCACCGCGCAGATTTCGTCGAGCCGTTCCAGCGCGGCGGCCGACTCGACCTGCACGAGCACGCAGATCTGCTCGTCGGCCGTGGCGTGGTAGCCGGGAACGCGGCCCCACCGGGCCGCACGGGCCGACGACACCCCGCGCACGCCGTCGCCGCCGTAGCGGGTGGCGCGCACGATCGCCGCGGCCTGCTCGCCCGAGGCGACCATCGGCACCAGCAGCGTGCGCGCACCCAGGTCGAGAAAGCGCTTGAGCACCGCCGGGTCGTCGTCGAACGTGCGCACCACGGGTTCGACCGGGTACGCGCTCATCGCCTGGAGCTGGCCCAGCACCGTACGCAGATCGGCCGGGGCGTGCTCGGTGTCGGCGACGACGAAGTCGAACCCGGCGCCGGCGCAGATCTCGGCTGCCACCGGGTCGGCGAGCGACGTGAACATCCCCCACTGCACCGCCGCGCCGGTGGTCAGGCGGGCCTTGAACTCGTTCGCTGGCAGTTCCATGCTGAGTCGCCCGTCAGTCATCGGGGTCAGTCGCCGGCGGCTGCCACCACGGGCCGGTTCACCGGCGCGCCGACGCCGAGCAGGGCCGCCAGGTGGCGGCGCCACTCGACCGATGCCTTGTCGCTCTGCACGCTGACGGTGCGGGTCTGGTCGAGCGGCAGCACGCCGGGCACGAGTTCGAGCATGCGCTTGTCCTCGGCGCCGATCGCCCGATCGAACGCGATCACCTCTTCGGCCGGCACGCTGAAGTCGTCGTTGCGCCAGATCACGAACGAGAAGTACGACGTGACGTCGTCGACCGGGGTCGACAGCATCAAGATGATGTGCTCGAGCCCGTTGTCGTAGCGGATCGTCGAGCGCACCGTGAGCGGCAGGTGGAACCCGGTCGACATGTAGCGGTGGACGACATCGGAATCGGCCGTGCCGGACGCGACGTTGCCCTCGGCCGAGACGTTGCCGGCGGCGACCTCGTAGGCGTAGCCGTGGAACCCGTCGTCGAGCGGGCCGAGGTCGATGTGGGGCACCTCGATTTGCTGGGCGTTGCCGAACGTACCGGTGTGCACCCAGGGGAAGTGCGAGATGTCCATGAAGTTGTCGGCCATCCGCAGCGCGTTCGTGCGCCACACATCGACGCCGGTGTTGATCCGCCGGAACGTCGGGTCGTCGTCGTAGTGGCAGGCGAAGATCTCGCCTTCAGGTTCGCCCGGGCACAGCCACACCAGGCCGTACCGCTCGACGGCGTGGACGGTGGACAGGTGAGCCTTGGGTGGCACCGGGCGGCCGGCGCCCGACGACGGCACCTCGACGCAGCGCCCACCGTCACCGAACGTCCACCCGTGGTACGGGCACACGACGCACCCGTCCGAGACCGTGCCGGCGCTGAGTGGTGCCTCGCGGTGCGGGCAGCGGTCGGGAGCCGCGACGAGTGCCCCGTCCGAGCCACGCCACACCACGTAGTCGACACCCAGCAGCTTGACGGCCAGCGGGCGGTCGCTCAGGTCGGCCACTTCGGCCACCATGAACCATTGCCCCCGCCACGCTTCGAGTTCGATCATTCCCGGGAACCTCCTCTGCAAGCCGGACCGGCGGATTCGCCGCGCGGTAGCGTAGCTGCAATATTTGGTCAGACCATAAGACCAAGTGGGGATTCCTGCGGGTGCGGCAGAATGGTGCTCATGTTCGCCGGCTCCACCCCCACCAAGGGTCGCCTGCTCGTCGCCACGCCCCCACTCGGCGACCCCAACTTCGACCGCACGGTGGTGTACATGCTCGAACACCACGGCGAGGGCGCGCTCGGGGTGATCATCAACCGCCCGATCGACGAAGAACTGCGCGAGCCACTCGACCGCTGGAACGACCTTGCCCACGGTTCGATGTTCCAGGGCGGACCGGTGGAACCCGACGCGCTGATCGCGCTGGCGCTCACCAAGCGGGTGCTCGACGAGGCCACCGACGAACTCGCGCCCGTGTCGGGCCCGATCGCCTCGGCCGACCTCACCGCCGACCCGGCGTTCGTCGCCGCCAGCGTCACCGCCGTGCGCGTGTTCCGCGGTTACTCGGGGTGGGGCCCCGGCCAACTCGAAAGCGAGATCGACGCCGGTGCCTGGCTGGTGCTCGACGCCGAGCCCGCCGACGTGTTCGACCCCGAACCGGACGGCCTGTGGCGTTCGGTACTGCGCCGCCAGGGCGGCCGCCTGGCCTGGCTGGCCGACGCACCCGACGACCTGTCGATGAACTGACCCGGGGTCAGAAGTCGCGCGCGGAGAGCACGCAGAACTCGTTGCCTTCCGGGTCGGCGAGCACCGTCCACGACGCGTCGTCGGCCTGCCCGACGTCGATCTGGGTCGCACCGCGTGCCAGCAAGCGGGCGATCTCGGCGTCCCGGTCGTCACTGGTGTGGGGGGCCAGGTCGATGTGCAGGCGGTTCTTCACCGTCTTGCCCTCGGCCACCGGCACGAACACCAGGCCGGGCGGGACGCGCTCCCAGGGGGTGGACGCGATCACCTGCTCGTCGACGTAGCCGGGCACGAGCACCACTTCGTCGGGTGCTTCGTAGATCGGTTTCCAGCCGAGCGTCTCGGCCCACCACTTCGACTGGGCGGCGACGTCGAGGCAGTCGACGATGACGGTGTACCAACGCAGAGCCATGCCGCCGGTCTACCCCATCTCCCGGTCAGCACACGTCCTGATAGCGCACCATTGCCGCGCTTGTTCCTAATAGGAATATTCTCTACGATGCCCCCATGGACGCCGCCGCACCACCGTTGCGACACGATCGCAGCGGTACCGCACACGCCGCGTTGGTGCTGTTGGCGTTCGGCCCCGCCACCGGCTACGAGCTCAAGCAGCGCGCCGAACGCACCCTGCGGTTCTTCTTCGCCGCCCCGGCGATGAGCCAGATCTACAGCGAGCTGCAGCGGCTGGCCGTGGCCGGCCTGGTCGGCCGCACCGAAACGGGCTACGAACTGCTGCCGGCCGGCCGTGACGCGCTTGCCCGCTGGCTGGCCGAGGGCGAGCTGTCGCCCACTGTGTTCAAGAGCCACCTCGCGCTGCGGCTGATCGTCGGTCACCTTGCCGAACCCGAACGGCTCGCCAGCGACCTCGCCGCCGAACGCAACCGGGCGGCGACCGACCTCGCCGACGTGATCGCCGTGCGCGACTCGCTCGACGCCGAGCACCCGCAGTTCGGCTGGGCCTGGATGGTCGCCAACTGGGGCACCCGCTACTACGGCGACATGGTCGCCCAGCTCGACCAGTTGGCGGCGCTGCTCGAACGGCGTACCGGGGCGGTGGTAGCCACATGACCCAGCTCGTCTTCGCCAAGGCGTTCCGCCGTCACGTCACCTGCCCCGACGCGGTGATCGAGCAGGCCAGCACCGTCGGTGCGGCATTCGCCGGCTACTTCGAGCTCCACCCGGCCGTGCGCAGCTATGTGCTCGACGACGCCGGGCGGATCCGGCGCCACGTGACCCTGTTCGTCGACGGCGAGCAGGTCACCCACGTCGACGCGCTCACCACACCCGTCACACCGACATCGACGATCCACGTGTTCCAGGCCCTGTCCGGAGGTTGACCATGCACCCACACCCGAACCAGGACGTGCTCCTGTCGACCCGCAAGGGCCTGTTCCGCCTGCGCGACGGGCAACTCGACCTGCTCGGCTTCCTCGGCGTGCAGGTCAGCAACGCCGTGCGCGATCCGCGCGACGGGCGTATCCACGCGGCGCTCGACCACGGCCACTTCGGTTGCAAACTCCAGTACTCCGACGACGACGGAGCGACCTGGGTCGAGACCGACGCCCCCGCCTACCCCCAGCCCACCAACGGCGAGGTACACGTCGACCCGGTCCGCGGCGAGCCGGTCGAGTGGTCGACCAAGCTGATCTGGACGATCGAACCGGGGCACGCGTCGCGGCCGGGCGAGCTGTGGTGCGGCACGATTCCCGGTGGGATGTTCCGCAGCACCGACCGGGGCGAGACGTGGTCGCTGGTCGAGTCGCTGTGGGACCACCCGACCCGGTCGCAGTGGTTCGGCGGCGGGTTCGACGACCCCGGCCTGCACTCGATCAGCCTCCACCCGAGCGACCCGGACACGCTCGCCGTCGGGCTGTCGGCCGGTGGCGTGTGGGTCACCCGCGACGGAACCCGCTCGTGGGCGCCGGCCACCGGCATGAACGCCCCGTACACGCCGCCCGAAGAGGCCGGCAACCCGGCGATGCAGGACCCGCACCGGATCGCCCGCTGCCCCGCTGCGCCCGAGGTCGCCTGGGTGCAACACCACGGCGGCATGTACCGGTCGACCGACGGGTGCAGCTCGTGGACCGAGATCACCGGCGTCGACCCGTCGACGTTCGGGTTCGCCGTCGCTGCCCACCCCACCGACCCCGACACGGCCTGGTTCGTGCCGGCTGCCAGCGACGAGGTCCGCGTCCCGGTCGACGGCCGAGTGGTCGTCACCCGCACCCGCGACGGTGGGGCGACGTTCGAGCAGCTCACCGACGGCCTTCCCCAGCACAACGCGTGGCACCTCGTCTACCGCCACGGGCTCGACGTCGACGCCAGCGGCGAGCAGCTCGTGCTCGGCTCCACCAGCGGCGGCGTGTGGACCAGCATCGACGGCGGCGACCACTGGACCGAGGTCACCAACGACCTCCCACCCGTCCTCGCCGTGAGGTTCACCTAGTCGGGATCCACCGCCGGCGTGGTTTCGACAAGCTCAACCGCCGGACGCAAGCGCTGACCAGGTGGTTGAGCTTGTCGAAACCACCGGACGCAAGCGCTGACCAGGTAGTTGAGCTTGTCGAAACCACCGGGCGCAATGGCCGCGCCTACGGGCGGGCGGTCTGCCAGTCGGGGCGCAGGATCGCCATGTCGATCGCGTCGACCCATTCGCCGTCCCACCGCAAGGCGTCGCGGCGGGTGCCCTCGTACACGAACCCCACCCGCTCGTAGACCGCCCGGGCGCGCGGGTTGAAGGCGAAGACCTCGAGCTCGATCCGGTGCACCGGTTCGTACGTGGCGAAGATGTGGTCGACGATCAGGCGGGTCGCCTCGGTGCCGAAACCGCGGTCGCGGCCGTGCGGCCCCAGCGCGATCCGGAAGCCGCAGCACCGGTTGTCGGCGTCCCAGTCGTTGATCACCACCTCGCCCAGCCATGCCCCCGTCGCCCGCTCGGTGACGGCCAGATCGAGCCGGTCGGGCTGGTCGGCGCGGGTGGCGGCCCAGCGCTCGATCGCCGCGCGCGTGAACGTGGCGTGGGTGCCGGTGAGGCGCGCCCCCTCAGGGTCGTCGAGGTCGGCCCACATCGCGTCTGCGTCGGCCGCCACGATCGGCCGCAGGACGACCCGTTCACCCACGATCGTCGGCTTCTCGGAGAACATGCCGGACGACGCTACGGGCTGCGTAGAGCGGCCAGCACGGCGACCGCCTCGTCGGCGCGCTCCCACGGGACGAGCAGATGGTCGTGGTGGAACGCGGCGAGCAGGTTGCAGGCGATACCGGCATGGGCCATGGCACCGCTCAGCGCGGCCGTGAGCCCGACCGCTTCGAGCGAGCTGTGGACGGTGACGGTGAGCCACGCGGCCTCGAACCCGACCGGCGCGCCGAGCCGCCGGCAGTCGGTCACCGTGGCCACGTACGTCGGCCCCTCGACCTCGACGATCGTCGCCGCTGCGGCGCTGGCCAACGCCTGCCACTCCGACCCCGTCACGAACGTGTACGCATCCGGCCGCCGCTCGATCGTCAGCGTCGCCAACATCGCCGCCAGATCGGTCTCGCCCGCCATCACCGCCAGTCTGCCTTCACCCCGTCGCGAGTGCCAGCCGCACCGCACGCGACACACCGGTTTGTGGTGTGCTGGGCGGGTGCCCCACCACCTCGCCCAGCTCAACGTCGCCACGCCGCGCTTCCCGCTCGACGACTCGCGGATGGCCGACTTCATGAACGCCCTCGACGAGGTCAACGCGCTGGCCGAGGCGTCGCCCGGGTTCGTGTGGCGGCTGATCGGCGACGACGGCGACAACGCGACCGACCTCAGCCATCCCGCGCTCGACGGGATGATCGTGAACATGTCGGTGTGGGCCGACCGCGAGTCGCTGTGGAACTACGTGTACCGCAGCGACCACACGGCGTTCCTACGTCGGCGGGCCGAGTGGTTCGAGCGCGCCGGCGACGCGGTGGTCGTGCTCTGGTGGGTTGCCGCGGGCCACCTGCCGTCGCTCGACGAGGCCGTCGACCGGCTCGACCTGTTGCGGGCAAAGGGCGCCACGGCGGACGCCTTCACCTTCCGCGAGTTCCACGCCGTCCCGGTCAGTGGCTCGTCAGCTTGAGGCCGACGATCGACACCATCAGCAAGGCGAGGAACCCGAGCCGGGCGGGTGTGGCCGGGTCGCCGTGCAGCACCAAGCCCACGATCGCCGCACCGACCGCCCCGATGCCCACCCACACGACGTAGGCCGTGCCGAGAGGAATCGTCTGGGTGGCGCGGGCGAGCAGGAACATGCTTCCGGCCAACGTGACGAGGAACGCCGCCGTGGGCAGCGGGCGGGTCAGGCCGTGCGTGGCGGGCAGTGCCGCAGCCCACGCCACCTCGAGCAGTCCGGCGACGATCAACAGGATCCACGACATGGCTCATCTCCCGAGCCCGTCTTTGCACCTGCCGGTACGGGACACCCTCGTCGGCCCCAGCCACCACGGCCGGGCACCCTCAGGCTACCCCCACGATCCGCCAACCCCGGCACGGCCAGGTGCCGTTCAGTGAAGTGGTTTCGACAGGCTCAACCACCGGGAGCGGGCGCTGGCCAGGTGGTTGAGCCTGTCGAAACCACCGGGAGCAGGCAGCAAACTGAAACGGTATTGCCGATCATCCAGGTGCCACACTGCGGCATGGCCGACGTCCGCGAGACGAGTGCGACGGATCGCGAGACGGCGATCGAACTGTGGGCGGCGGCCGGCCTCTCCCGGCCGTGGAACGACCCCGGCGACGACTTCGATCGGGCGCTGGCCGGCCCGACCTCGGCGGTGCTCGGCGCGTTCGCCGGCGACGCCCTGGTCGGCACGGTGATGGTCGGCCACGACGGCCACCGCGGCTGGGTGTACTACCTGGCCGTCGACCCGGCGGTACGTCGGGGCGGTGTTGGACGGCGGCTGATGGCGGCGGCCGAGCGTTGGCTCCAGGCGCGCGGCGTGCCCAAGCTGAACCTGATGGTGCGCCACGACAACGCCGCCGCGGTCGCCTTCTACGAGCGCCTCGGCTACGCCGACGGCCAGGTCACCGTCCTCGGCAAGTTCCTCGGTCCTGGCGGGGAGGGGACTTCTCCCGATTGACCACCGGAGCCTATGCGTGTTGGGTCGGCCCCATGCCCACCCAACCCAGGAGGTACCGTGTATGCCGATGATGGTGCAAGCCAGCACCGACGAAGCCCCCGGGCTACTCGAACTGATCGAGTACCGCCGCGCCAACGATCTCGATCGGTGGGACGAGTGGTGGGAGGGGGTGTACCGGATCGTGACCGGCCCCAGCCCTGAACACGGCACGCTGATGACCCATCTCTCTGTGTTGCTCCTACCGAAGGCGAAGCACGCGGGTCTTCATGTCGCCAGCGGCGGCTTGAACGTCGGAGTCGACAAGTTCGACGCGCGGGTACCCGACATCGGTGTGTTCCGACCCGGCACCGAACGCACCTCCCCCGCGTTCCTGGCGACCGCCGAACTCGTCGTCGAGATCCTGTCCCCCGGTGAGAAGGCTGGCGAGAAGCTCCCGTTCTACGCCGCGTACGGCGTGCGCGAGTACCTGGAGATCGACCTGCGCACGAAGGCTGTGCGGCTGCTCGTCAACCGCGCCGGTAGTTGGGAGCCGGTCGACGCCAGTTCGGTGCTCGACCTCACGGTCACCGAAACCGAGACCGTCGTCGCCGACGCGCTCGCCTGATCAGCCGCAGGTGCTAGCCGCGGAGGTCGGCGCCGAGTTTGGCGGCGGCTGCTTGGGCGCCTTCGCGGACGGCGGCGATGTCGGCATCGGTGAGGTTGCGGTCGGCGGCTTGCAGGCGCAGGCGGTACGCCAGGCTGCGGTTGCCCTCGCCCACCGAGGCGCCACGGAACACGTCGAACAGGTCGAGCCCGACCAGCAGCTTTCCGGCACCCTGGCGGATCGCCTTGTCGACCTTCTCGGCGGGCACCGTGTCGGGCACGACGAACGCCAGGTCGAGGTCGCTCGACGGGAACCGGCTCACCGGCTGCCACACCGCCGGTTTCGGTTCGCGAGCGAGCACCTCGGTGAGGTCGAGTTCGACGATCGCCACCCGCTCGCTGACACCGAAGCGGGCCAGCACGGCTGGGTCGACCTCGCCGACCGCGCCCGACGGGTCACGGCCTGCTTGCAGCACGGCCGACCGGGTGGCGTGCAGCCCGGCCGGTGGGCGCGCCTGGTCGATCCGTGCGCCGACGCCGAGTGCGGCGGCGACCTCGCGCCACACCGCCACCGCAGCCGGCGCCTCCTGGCCGGCGAGCATCACGCACAGCACTTCGCGCTCGTCGGGCAGCTCGCCGGTACCCGGTGGGTAGACGTGGCCGATCTCGAACAGTGCCACGCCGAACGTGCGGTGCGACTCGTTGAAGGCGATCGCATCGAGCAAGCCCGGCCGCAGTGAGGTTCGCAGCACGCTCTCCTCGTCGCGCAGCGGGTTGGTGATGTGGATCACGGGCCCGTCGATGCTCGCCTTGGCGAGCGCGCCGGGGGCGAGGAACGGGTTCGGCATCGCCTCGGAGATACCCAAGCCGAGCAGCACCTCGCGCAGCCGGCGGCGGCGCTGCTGGAGCACCGTCAGCCCGCCTGCCGACCTGACCGCGGGCACCCGCTTGCCGATCCGGTCGTAGCCGTAGTGACGGCCGATCTCTTCGACCACGTCGACCTCTCCGGTCGAGTCGGGGCGCCACGACGGCAGCGCAACCGTGCGCGTGTCGCCCGAACCGGTGAGTGTGAAGCCGATCGGGTCGAGCAGCGCGGCCCAGTCGTCGGCTGGCACATGCGCGCCGAGCAGCCGGTCGACGGTGGCCTGGCGTACCTCGGTGGCCCGGTCGGGTGGCCGCAGCGTGCCGCGGGCGTCGACCACACCGTCGTGGAGCACGAGCTCGGGGCACGTCTCGCGCAACAGTTCGGCGAACCGGGCCCGGGCCGCGTCGATCACGTACGGGTCGCACCCGCGCTCGTAGCGGGCCGATGCCTCGGAGCGCAGCCCGAGCCGCTGCGCGGTCTGGAGCACCGACAACTCGTCGAACCAGGCGATTTCGAGCGCCACGGTGGTGGTGGCGTCGGTGATCTCGGTGTGCAGGCCACCCATCACGCCGCCCACACCGATCGGCGTATCGGTGGCGTCGCAGATCACGCAGTCGTTGACCGTGAGCGTGCGCGTCTCGCCGTCGAGCGTGGCGATTTGCTCGCCAGCGGCGGCCTCGCGGACGATGAACCCGCCGCCTCCTAGCGTGTCGAGGTCGTAGGCGTGGTTCGGTTGGTTGAGTTCGAGCATGACGTAGTTCGACACGTCGACCACGTTGTTGATCGGGCGCATCCCGGCGGCGGCGAGCCGGCGCTGCATCCACGGTGCCGACGGCCCGACGACAACACCTGACAGCACGGCCGACGTGAAGCGACCGCACCGCTCGGGACTGCGCAGCTCGACCGGCGCTGTGCGCACGGTGGTTTCGACAAGCTCAACCACCTTTCCGGCGTCCGAGGTGGTTGAGCCGGTCGTTACTACCGGTACCGGCAGCCGCAGCTCGATGCCCAACTGGGCGGCGAGGTCGCGGGCGATGCCGACGTAGCCCCAGCAGTCGGGGCGGTTGCGGGTCAGGTCGATGTCGATCAGCACGTCTGGCGCGATGCCGAGCACGTCGCCGTAGGGCACGCCGAGCGGCGCGTCGGCGGGCAGGACCAGGATGCCCGAGTGATCGTCGCCGAGGCCGAGCTCGCTCGCCGAACAGAGCATGCCCTCGGAGTCGTGGCCGAGGATCGGGCGGCGGGCGATCGTCATGCCGTTCGGCATCGTGGTGCCGAGCGTGGCCAGCGGCACCACGTCGCCAGGCGCGAAGTTGAACGCCCCGCACCACACGTGGGTGACCACATCGTCGGATTCGCCGGAGCCGGTGTCGACCCACACCCGCTGCACGTGCCCGGCGTCGGGGTGTTGCTCGGTGCGCAGCACGCGCGCCGACATCACACCCGGCACCGTCGCCCCCACCGGCACGACCTCTTCGACCGCCAACCCCAGCCCCGTCATCACCTCGGCCAGCCGCTGCACAGCGTCAGCGTCAGATGGATCGGCAAACGACCCGTAGTCGTTCAACCACGACAGCAAGATTTTCATGATTCTTCCTCGATAGCCGGGATCGAAATGTTCGAGCGCAAGGCGCGGGACGGCGAAGTTGGCTCGAGGCCAACGAGTCGTTCCGGAACGCAGCGATCGGGCATTTTGGACCGGCTCAGAACTGGGAGATGAAGCGGAGGTCGTTGGTGTACATGTCGCGGATGTCGGCGACGCTGTGGCGCATCACGGCCATGCGGTCGATGCCGAAGCCGAACGCGAACCCGCTCCACTCCTCGGGGTCGATGCCGCCGGCGCGCAGCACGTTGGGGTGCACGACCCCGCACCCGCCGAGCTCCAGCCACGAGCCATCGGGGCGCTGGATGTCGAATTCGGCCGACGGTTCGGTGAACGGGAAGTAGCTCGGCCGCAGGCGCGACGAGAACCCGGGCCCGAAGAAGGCCTTGGTGAACGCCTCGATCGTGCCCGCCAGGTCGGCGAGGCCGATCCCGCGGTCGATCACCAGCCCCTCGATCTGGTGGAACACCGGCATGTGCGTGGCGTCGGGGGTGTCGCGCCGGAACACCCGTCCGGGCGCCACCACGTAGATCGGCGGCTCTTGGGTGAGCATCGTACGGATCTGTACCGGCGACGTGTGCGTGCGCAACAGCACGTTCCCCGTCGCGCTGCCAGCCGCCGCGTAGTCGGTGAACAGCGTGTCGAACTCGCCGCGTGCGGGGTGGCCTTCACCCATGTTGAGGGCCTCGAAGTTGTGCCAGTCGGTCTCGACCTCCGGGCCTTCGGCGACCTGGAAACCGAGCCCCACGAACACGTCTTCGAGCCGTTGCCAGGCTTGGGTGACCAGGTGTGCGTGGCCACGGCGCGGCGCCCGCACGTACTCGGTGAGGTCGAGCCGCTCGCCCGCGACCTGGGCTGCCAGCGCGGCCTCGCCCAGCTCACCGGAACGCGCCGCCAACGCAGCTTCGACAGCGGCCAGCGCCTCGTTGACGGCTTGGCCTGCGGCCTTCTTCTCGTCCGGCGTGGCGAGCCCGCCGAGTTGGCGTTTGAAGCCGGCGATCGCACCGGTCTTGCCGAGCAGTTCGGTGGTGAGGCGTTTGACGTCGTCGAGACCGGTGGCCGCGGCGACGTCGGCCAAGGCGGCGTCGCGCGCAGCGAGAATGTCGGAGATCACGGGAGTCCTTTCAGAGTGACACGGGACAGGGCAGATTCCCCGGGCGGACTCGGTCGCGGCGCACGCAAGCGAAGGGCGTCACCGTCCCCGGGCTGTCCACCCGGGGCACCGAAATCGGCGGCTCACCGTCACGCCCGCCAGGTTACGCAGAACGGAAGGTGTCTGACACCTTTCGTTCTGCCTAGTCTCGCCGGCGTGGTACGCACCCTCTCGCTCGTGCAGGCAACCGGCGATGCCCATCTGGGCAACTACCTCGGCGCGTTCCGGGGCTGGGTGCGCGAGCAGCACGCCAAGGACAACTTCTATGGCGTCGCCGATCTGCACGCGCTCACCGTCGCCGACCGGCCCGGCGTGGTGGGCGAGTCGACGCTGCAGGTCGCTACGACGTTCTTCGCGGTCGGCCTCGACCCCGATGTGTCGACGGTGTTCGTGCAAAGTCACGTACCCGAGCACGCCCAGCTCGGCTGGGTGATGGAGTGCACGTTGTCGTACGGCGAGCTGAGCCGGATGACCCAGTTCAAGGACAAGACCGCCAAGCGACAGGGCGAGTTCATCTCGGCCGGCCTGTTCACCTACCCGGCGCTTCAGGCCGCCGACATCTTGCTGTACGACCCCGACCAGGTGCCGGTGGGCGACGACCAGCGCCAGCACGTCGAGATCACCCGCGACGCGGCGGTCCGCTTCAACGGGCGTTTCGGCGACACGTTCAAGGTGCCCGAGGCCGTCACCCCGCCGGCCGGGGCCCGGGTGATGGACCTCCAGGAACCCACCAACAAGATGTCGAAGTCGGCGGCCAGCGACGCCGGCGTGGTGTACCTGCTCGACCCGCCCGACGTGATCATGAAGAAGTTCAAGCGGGCGGTCACCGACTCCGAGACCGAGGTCCGGTACGACGTGGCGGCCAAGCCGGGTGTGTCGAGCCTGCTCGACATCCTGGCCGCGGCGACCGACTCCACGCCCGACCGGGTGGCTGCCGACTACACCCGCTACGGCGACCTGAAGACGGCCACCGGCGAGGCGGTCGTCGCCGTACTCGAACCGATCCAACAGCGGTACCACGAACTGATCGCCGACAAGGGCGAGCTGACCCGCCTGCTCCGGGTGGGACGCGACAAGGCCCGTGAAGTCTCGGCCACCACCCTCGCCCGCGCGTACGCGGCGATCGGCATGCTCCCCGCGTGAACCGATGCTCCGACGGTGAGGTGGTTTCGACAGGCTCAACCACCGGTGGTTGAGCCGGTCGAAACCAAGTCCAGGCTGTCCCCGGTCGATCGACGGATTCTCAAGCTTGCGATTCCCGCGCTCGGGTCGTTGGCGGTCGAGCCGCTGTACGTCCTCACCGACACGGCGATCGTCGGCAGGCTCGGTACCGACGAGTTGGCCGGCCTGGCGATCGCGGCGAGCGTGCTGGGCATCGTGTACGGCGGCTCGAACTTCCTCACCTACGGCGCCACCGAGCGGGTGGCCCGACGAATCGGCGCCGGCAACCGGGCCGGAGCCGCCAACGTCGGCGTGCAGGCGATCTGGCTGGCGGCGCTGGTCGGCGTCGTCGCGGCACCCGGCCTGGCGCTGTCGGCCCGGCCGATCTGCCGCGCGTTCGGCGCCAGCGGTGCCGTGCTCGAACATGCCACGACGTACCTGTCGATCTCGGCGATCGGTATCCCGTTCATGCTCGTCACGCTCGGCACGCTCGGCGTGCTGCGAGGCGCCTCGAACTACACGACGCCGTTGTGGATCCTGCTCGCCAGCAACCTGGCGAACCTGGTGTTGGAGATCACGATGGTCTACGGGCTCGATCTCGGTGTGGCCGGTTCGGCGTGGTCGACGGTCATCAGCCAGGTTGCCGCGGCGATCGCGTTCGTGCTGCTGGTGCGCCGCCAGATCGCCCCGGCGACACACCGCCGCCCGGCGTGGTCGGGCATGGCCCCGCTGATGACGGCCGGGCGTCACCTGCTGCTACGGGTGGGCTCGATGCTGGTGATCACGTCGGGGTCGGCCGCTGTAGCAGCTCGGGTGGATGCCCCGACGCTGGCCGCGCACCAGATCGGCATGAGCTTGTTCTTCTTCATCGCCTTGTCGCTCGATGCCCTGGCGATACCGGCGCAGACGCTGATCGCCGAGGATCTCGGCCGCGACGACCGGGGTGCCGCGGCCCACGTCGCACGCCGGGCGGTGGTGATGTCGGTCATCGCCGGCGTTGCGCTGGGTGCGATCATCGCCGCGCTGGCGCCGTTCATTCCGCACCTGTTCACGAACGACGGGGCGGTCGTCGAACGGGCAACGGGGGCGGCGCTGTGGCTGGCCGCGCTGATGGTGCCCGCCGCGATCGCGTTCGCCTACGACGGCGTGCTGATCGGCGCCGGCGACTACCGCTTCCTCGGTCGCGCGGCGCTCGGCTACACGATCGTGCTGGTGCCGTTCGGCGCGCTGGTGCTGGCCTGGCCGCAGCTCGGCATCGCCGGCATCTGGTTGGGCGTCATGGTGTGGATGTGGCTCCGCGCCACCGCCAACCACCTCCGCGCCCGAGTCGTCCTGACCTGACGGGCACCCCCGGTCTCGATACACCGGAGTGGCGGCTACGCCGCGGGTCCGCCACTCGACGACCGGTAGCGAACACGACCGGTAGCCACGGTGGTCGAGTGCCGGGCACTGCCCTGTGTATCGAGACCTGGTGCGCGTCAGGTGCGATCGACCTGGTGCAACGTCTCGAAGGCGGGGCCACGCTCGGCGATCAGGTCGACGGTCGCGGGGGCGCTGCCTGCGGCCGCGGCGAGGTCGGAGCCGATCCGTTCGTGGTCGAGGTAGCTGCGGAAACGCTCGGTGCGGCCGCCGACGATCGATGCCGCGACACGACCCCACACCCCGAGCCCGGACTCGATCTTGCCGACGTCGTGCAACAGCGCTCCGGCCACCTCCGCGCGGGTCGCCTCGGGGCGGGCGGCGACGAACCGGCGGGCGACCTTGATCGAATGCGCCCGGTCCATGTCACTCATCCGTCGCCACAGGCCCACCTCGCCCGGAAGCAGATTGGTCTCGGCCCACTCGTCGTCGGCTGCGCCGGGCGGCTTGGCCCGCAGCGACCACACGAACCGGGCGACCAGATGGTGCGGCTGGGTCAGCAGCCGTGTCACCTTGCTCACCCGGACCGGCCCGCCGCCCTCGGGTGGGCGGTCCGATAGACCTCCCACAGGCGTTCCTGGCTGACCTTCGTGTACACCTGGGTGGTCGAGATCGACGCGTGGCCGAGGAGTTCCTGCACGATCCGCAGGTCGGCGCCGTGATCGAGCAGGTGGGTGGCGCACGAGTGCCGCAGCACGTGCGGCGACAGCTCCGTCTCGATGCCGGCCAGGCGGCCGTACTTCGTGATCACCAGCCACGCCCCCTGGCGCGTCAAGCGACCACCGCGCTGGTTGAGGAACACCGCCTCGGCGTCGGCGCGCCGCTTCCACTGGGCCGGCACGAACGCCCCCCGCCCCGACTCGGCCAGCCAGTCAGCGAGTGCCCGCGCGGCAGCCGAGCCGAACGGCACGATCCGCTCCTTCGAGCCCTTGCCGAACAGGCGCACCAGACCGGCGTCGAGGTCGAGGTCGGCCAGCGACAACCCGACCGCCTCGCTGACGCGGGCACCGGTCGCGTAGAGCAGTTCCAGCAGCGCCCGGTCGCGGCGGGCCAGTGGATCGGCGCCGGTGACCGCGTCGAGCAGCGACGTCACCTGCGCTTCGGTGAGTGGCTTGGGCAATCCCTTGGGCACCTTGACGCCGTCGAGCGCAGCCGTGGGGTCGTCGGGACGGACCTGCTCGGTGGCGAGGAAGCGGTGCAGCATACGGATCGCCGCCAGCTGGCGGGCGACGCTCGACGCTGCCGCGCCCGACGCCCGGCGCGCGCCGACGAACTCGATCAGGCCGTCACCGGTGATGTCGAGCACGTCGTGGCCGCGCTCGGTCAGCCACGTCTCGTAGCCGGTCAGGTCGCGCCGGTACGCGGCCAAGGTGTTCTTCGAGCGTCCGCGCTCGGCCGCCAGCCACACCAGGAAGTCCTCGGCCTCGATCGACAGCAC
The DNA here is from genome assembly GCA_035556435.1 of Ilumatobacter sp. Classification (GTDB taxonomy): domain Bacteria; phylum Actinomycetota; class Acidimicrobiia; order Acidimicrobiales; family Ilumatobacteraceae; genus Ilumatobacter. Next base: position 109,145 of record DATMEY010000040.1, read on the forward strand.
CCCAGCGCCGAGCTCGGCGTCAGGGATCGCGTCGAGCGGCTTGACCATCACCCCAGCATGCCAGCACAAGTGGTTTCGACAGGCTCAACCACCGTGGGGCACAACCACCGGGGGCGGCTCAACCACCGAGATCGCGGCGGCGGGCGGTGAGGAGCAGGCCGATGACGGTCTTGGCATCGGTGATCTCGCCGCGGTCGACCATCGCCAGGGCCTCGTCGAGCGACACGTCGAGCAACTCCATGTGCTCCTCCTCGGGGCCGTGCAGGTCGCGCGGTACCGGCGTGCAGCCGGTGGCGAGGAACACCGACAACACCGAGTCGGTCATGCCCGGCGAGGGGATGAAGTCGGTCAGGTGGATCATCTCGCCGGCCGCCAGCCCGGCTTCCTCAGCGAGCTCGCGGCGCCCGCACTCGGCGGGCGGCTCACCGGGGACGTCGCGGGTACCGGCGGGTACCTCGACGAGCCAGCGGTCGTACGGCGGGCGGTACTGCCGGACCAACCGCACCAGCCCGCTCCCGGCGATCAGCGGCACCACCGCCACAGCGCCGGGCGAGCGCACGATGTCACGGACGAACGTGGAGCCGTCGGGAGCAGCAAACGTGGCGCGCACGTAGTTGACGACGAACCCCTCCTGGAGCAGCTCGTCGCCGAGATGGGCGAAGCCGGTCACGCGGCGTCGGCAGCCGTGTCAGCGGCACGCTCGGCGGCCTCGACCTTCAACCGGCGCAGCGCCGGCGGGGTTTCGTCGCGCCGGGCGAGCGCGGCGCCGATCAGCTCGCGGAACAGCGGGTGCGGGCGGTCGGGGCGGCTCTTGAACTCGGGGTGTGCCTGGGTGGCGACCCAGTACGGATGGTCGGCGAGCTCGATGAACTCGACCAGGCGCTGGTCGGGCGAGGTGCCGCTGCACACGAACCCGGCCTGCTCGAAGCGCGACCGGAACTTCGAGTTGAACTCGTAGCGGTGGCGGTGACGCTCGCTGACGACCGGTTCACCGTATGCGTCGGCGACCTTGGTGCCCGGTCGCAACACGGCGTAGTAGGCGCCGAGCCGCATCGTGCCGCCCTTGTCGGACACGTCGCGCTGGTCGTGCATCAGGTCGATCACGGGGTATCGCGTCGTAGGGTCCATCTCGGACGAGTTGGCGCGCTCCATGCCCAGCACGTTGCGGGCGAACTCGACCGTCATCGCCTGAAGGCCGAGGCACAGGCCGAGGCACGGTACGCCCTCCTCGCGTGCGTATTGGGCGGCGGTGATCTTGCCTTCGAACCCGCGGCTGCCGAACCCACCGGGGATGACGATGCCGTCGAGCGCACCGAGTCGCTCGGCCGCCAGCAGCCCCTCGACGTCTTCGGCCTGAATCCAGTCGATTTCGACGTTGGCCCCGTGGTGGAAGCCGGCGTGCTTGAGCGACTCGACCACCGACAGGTACGCGTCGGGCAGTTCGATGTACTTGCCGATCAGGCCGATCCGCACCGTGCGGTCGGCCGACTCGACCCGCTCCACCAGCGCCTCCCACGGCGCCAGGTCGATCGCCGGAGCGTCGAGCCGGAGCACGTCGAGGGCGACCGTGTCGAGTCCCTCGTCGTGGAGGATCAGCGGCAGCTCGTAGATGTTGCGGGCGTCGGCCGCGTTGATGACCGCCCGCTCGTCGACGTCGCACAGCAGCGAGATCTTCGTCTTCAGTTCCTCGCTGAGCGGCACCTCGCTGCGGCACACGATCAGGTCGGGTTGAATGCCGCGGCTGCGCAACTCGGTGACCGAGTGCTGGGTGGGCTTGGTCTTCTGCTCCGACGACGGGCCGATGAACGGCACGAGCGTGACGTGGATGTAGCAGACGTTGTCGCGCCCGGCATCCTTGCGGTATTGCCGGATGGCCTCGAGGAACGGGAGGATCTCGATGTCGCCGACCGTGCCGCCGACCTCGGTGATGACGACGTCGACGTCGTCGTGGGCGACGCCGTGGATGCGCCGCTTGATCTCGTCGGTGATGTGCGGGATGACCTGGACGGTCTTGCCGAGGTAGTCGCCGCGGCGTTCGGCAGCGAGCACGGCCTGGTAGATCGAGCCGGTGGTGGCGTTCGAGCGCCGAGACAGCGGGGTGTCGGTGAACCGTTCGTAGTGCCCGAGGTCGAGGTCGGTCTCGCCACCGTCCTCGGTGACGAACACCTCGCCGTGCTCGTACGGGTTCATGGTGCCCGGGTCGACGTTGATGTACGGGTCGAGCTTCTGGAGGACCACGCTCAGCCCACGCAGTTTGAGCAGGCGCCCGAGCGAACTGGCCGTGAGGCCCTTGCCGAGCGACGAGGCGACACCGCCGGTCACGAAAATGTGCTTCGGCATTGGGGTGGCTGCCCTCCGTCTCGTTGGCGTCTCTCTGACTGCACGACGGGACACCACCCTACCCCGGGCAAAATCCCGATCGCGCGGATGGGCCGATGAGTACCGTGACGTCGTGGGTCGCGGGCGACGTGCGTTCGCAGCATGGCTGGCGATGTCGGTGCTGCCGGCGTGTGCCGGTGCGATCTCCCGGGCCGAGTTCGACTCGATCGTTCAGGCCCGCGGCGGTGGCGTGTCGGTCGCATCGTTCGCCGAGGTCACCGACACCTTGCGCGGCGAGGTGGGCGCCGACCCGATCGTGCGCCGGGCGTTCTTCGGCGTGAACCCCACGTACGGATCGTTCAGCCTCCAGCTCGGCCCGGGCATCGTCGACGACTACGTCATCTACGGCCGTGACGTCCGCAGCGTGCGACCTCAGCGCGACCCCGACGAGCAGCCCACCGTGCGGTTGTCCGAGGTGCCGATCGACCGCTTCGAAGCGATGGCCGACGAAGCGCTCGCCTACGCCGGCATTCCGGGCGGGTACGTCGAGTACATCTCGGTGCAGCTCTCGCTGCGCCGGATCACGTTCGCGGTCGAGTCGGCCCGGGCGACAGCCCGGGTGGAGTTCGACTTCCACGGCGAACTCCAGGAGGTGCAGCGCCGATGACCCGGCTGTCGACGCAGCGACCCGTCGTGGCACCGGGCGGACGGGTCGCGCTGGCCTTGTTGCTGCTCGGTGCGGCGCTGTTCGCTGCCGTGATGCTGACGTTGATCGTCAACATGGCGATCTGGCCGGGGGAAACCAAGCTGTTCCGTGCGGTGTTGTGCGACGCGGCCCGGCCGGAGATGTTCGTGGTCCGCGACAGCCGCGCCACCGACGACGGTGGCACCGCGTTCGCGTTCACCGCGTACTGCGTGGGCCCACGCGGCGACAGCACGGCGGTGGGCATGGGAGCAACGTTCCTGTGGGCCACGCTGCTGCACTTTGCGATCGTGCTGGCGACGGCGGGTGGCTTCGTGGCCCGGGCACGGCTGATGCGTCGCCGGTCAGTGGCCCCGCCGGTCAGCCCGCTCGCCAAGTAGCTGGCGGGCGTGGGCGACGGCGGCCTCCGACTCGTCGCCGGCGAGCATGCGGGCCACTTCGGTCACCCGCGTGTCGCCCGCCACCGGGGCGACGTCGGTGAACGTGGCGCCAGCGTCGACCCGCTTGGTGACGACGATCTGTTGGGTCGCGGCGGCCGCAACCTGGGCGAGGTGGGTGACGACGAGCACCTGGTGGTGCACACCGAGGTCTGCCAGCGCCCGCCCAACCGCCGACGCGGCAGCCCCACCGACACCGGCGTCGACCTCGTCGAACACCAGCACACCGGGGGCCGAACCGTCGCCACCGGCACCCGACAGCACCAGCCGCAGCGCCAGCATCGCCCGCGCCAGCTCGCCGCCTGAGGCGACCTTGGTGAGCGGCAGCAGCGGGCTGCCCGGGTTGGCGGCGAGCAGGAACCGCACCTGGTCGCCGGGGTGGTCGTCGGCGTGCGCACCCACCTCGACGGCGACCGCCGCGTTCGGCATCGCCAGCTCGCGCAGGTGCGCTTCGACCGCGGCAGCCAGCTTCGGGGCGGCCACCCGGCGGGCACGACCGACCTCGACGGCCGCCTTCTCGGCATCGGCCAGCGCCACCAGCCGGGCGCGGTCGAGTTCGGCGGCCCGGTGGTCGTACTGTTCCAGCTCGCGCAGGCGGGTGTCGGCCTGGGTGTGGAACGCCATCACGTCGGCCAGCGTGTCGCCGTACTTGCGACGCAGGTCGACCAGCAACTGGCGCCGTTGGCGCACCTCGGCGAGCCGTGCCGGGTCCTCGTCGATCGCTTCGGCGACGCCGCGGAGTTCACCGGCGATGTCGTCGAGTTCGGCCGACATGCCGAGCAGGCGGGCATGCAGGGCTGCGTAAGGGGGCCGTTCGGCCAGCGCGTGGATCGCCGCACCGAGCGCATCACCGGCCGTCACCGCGGTGTCGCTCTCGGACTGCCCGCGCAGCGCGTCGAGGGCTGCGCCGCCGGCCTCGCGGTGGGCGACCGCGTCGGCCAGTGTGGCCTCCTCGGTCGCCAGCGTGGCGTCCTCGTCGGCATCGACGATGGCCGCCGCGTCGAGTTCGCCGACCTGGAACCGCAGCAGGTCGATCTCGCGGGCCCGCGACCGCTCGTCGCCGCCCAGCGTGGCCAGTTCGGCGTCGAGCTCGGTGACACGGGCGCGGGCCGCTCGCAGCGGCGCCAGGTCGACGCGGCCGTACCGGTCGAGCGCGGCGCGCTGGGTGGCCGTGGCGAGCAGGCTCTGGTGGGCATGCTGGCCATGTAGGTCGATCACGCCGTCGGCATGTTCGGCGAGGCTGGCCACCGTGGCCGGACGCCCGTTGACGTAGGCTCGTGAACGCCCGTCGGCGGGGATCACCCGCGACAGCACGACCTCGGCGCCGTCGGGCAGCAGCAGCCGCCCGTCGACTCGGGCCTCGGTCGCCCCATGGCGCACCACCGAAGCGTCGGCGCGCCCGCCGACGAGCAACTCGATCGCCTCGACGAGCATCGTCTTGCCGGCCCCGGTTTCGCCGGTGAGCGCGGTCATGCCCGGGCCGAGCACGAGCACGGCGCGCTCGATCACGCCCAGATTCTCGATGTGCAGTTCGGTCAGCACTCTGTCAGTTCTACTCCACCGGTGTCACACTCTGGGCCGTATGCCCGCCGACGCTCACTTCTACGTGCCCTCCGAGGGACACCGGCTCGACCACGATCCGCTCAACTCGATCGTTGCCCCACGCCCGATCGGGTGGATCTCGACGGTCGGCGCCGACGGCGTGTTCAACCTCGCTCCGTACAGCTTCTTCAACCTGTACAGCTACCGGCCACCGGTGGTGGGCTTCACCAGTTCGGGGTGGAAGGACAGCGTCGGGAACGCCACCGCGACGGGCGAGTTCTGCTGGAACCTGGCCACTCGACCGCTGGCGGAGGCGATGAACGCGTCGAGCGCAGCGGTGGCGGCCGACGTCGACGAGTTCGCCCTGGCCGGGCTGACCGCCGCCGAGTCGCGGGTGGTCGGCGCGCCGCACGTGGCCGAGAGCCCGGTCGTGTTCGAATGCCGGGTCACCCAGCACGTCCAGCTCACCGACCTCGCCGGTACCGGGCTGCCGGCGTGGCTGACGCTCGGTGAGGTGATGGGTATCCACATCGCCCCTGAGCTGGTGGCGAGCGGCGTGTACGACACCGTGGCCGCCCACCCGATCGCCCGCGGCGGAGGCCCGGCCGACTACTTCGAACTCACCGAAGCCAACCGCTTCCGAATGCCCCGCCCGGCCGGCGCGTGAGGGTCAGACAAGAGCCTTGGTGAGCACCTCACCGGCGAACGCGACGGCGTCGGCGTCGCCCGGGTCGGCAACCATGTTGACGACGAGGCCATCGAGCCCGAGTGCCAGGAGGCCCTGCACCTGCTCGGTGACCTCGTCGGGGTCACCCCACACCATCCGGGCCGTCACCATCTGCGACAGCTCCGCGTCGGCGAGCACCGTGTCGAGGTCGAGCCCACGGGCCGCCAACAGCGCCGCCAGCTTGGCGCGGGCAGCGTCGTGGGTCTCGCCAAGCACCAGCGTGCCGAGCGGGGTGACCGTGATGTCGGACCGCTCGCGGCCGACCTCATCGAGTCGCTGCTGGAGCGCGTCGAGCTTGCGCGGAATGTCGGTGAACGAGGCGGTGGTGTTCAACTCGTGCGCGTACCGGGCGGCCAGCCCGAACGTCTTGCGCTCACCCTGGCCACCGATCATGATCGGGATTTCGCCGTTGATCGGGGCCGGCTGGTTGAACGCCGAGTCGACCGAGTAGTGCGTGCCCGCGTACGTGGTGGTCGGTTGCGTGAACATCCCCCGGCAGATCTCGAGCGCGTCGGTGAGTCGCTCGTAGCGCTCCTTCAGCGGCGGGAAATCGAACCCGAGCGAGTGGTGTTCGAGGTCGAACCAGGCCGCGCCGATGCCGAGCAGTGCCCGTCCACCCGAGATGACGTCGAGCGCGGTGACGGCTTTGGCGAGGTGCGACGGGTGCCGGTAGGTGACACCGGTGACCAGGGTGCCGAGGCGAACCGTGCTGGTGCGCGCGGCGAGTGCGCCGAGCAGCGTGTAGGCCTCGAACATCTCCTGGTCGGGCGTGCCCATCATCGGCAGTTGGTAGAAGTGGTCCATCACGAACACCGTGTCGAAGCCGGACTGTTCGGCGGCTACCGCCTGGTCGGCGACGCGCCCGAACAGTTGCGCGGGCGGTACGTCGGCATAGGTGAAGTACGGGAGTTGAAGGCCGAGTCGCGTGCGATGCATGATCGACATCCTAGATCATGGAAATGTTCGATCATCGACGCGTTGGATAACTTTCCGTGAATCGTTCGTCCATACTGTGACCGTGGCCGCCCGCGACGACCGTCCCCTCGACGTGTTGACGTCGCCCGGCTACCTGCTGATGAAGGCTGGGCACTACATCGGTCTCGAGTTCGAGGCGGTGCTTGCCGGGCTCGAACTCAACGCCCGCGAGTTCCTCGTGCTGAGCTTCGCGCGCACGTCCGACGACCTCTCGCAGCAGGACCTCAGCACCCGGCTCGCGGTCGACCCCACCATCGTCGTCGGACTGATCGACGCGCTCGAGGACCGCGGCCTGATCACGCGCACCAAGGATCCGGCCGACCGACGCCGCAACGTGCTGTCGCTCACCCCGGCCGGCGCCGAGCTCCACAACGCCGCAGTCGCCGAGGCCACGACAGCCCAAGACGCGTTCTTCGCGCAACTCCCAGCAGGCGAACGCGAACAGTTCCGCACCACCCTGCGGACCATCCTCACCCCCCGCCTCCCCTGGCTCAACGACCGCTGACCGGCGGACGTTCGGCTCAGCGGTCGGTGAGGCCGAACTTGGCTTTGAGGACTTGGTGGTAGGGACGCTCGCCGAAGCGGACGAAGCTGGCGGTCGCCGCTGAGGGGGCGCACCTGACCACGGCCCCGGTGGTGAGATCGCACGTGGCCCGCCCATCGACCGCGATCGTCACGTCGTGGGCGCCGATCACCTCGATCACGACCTCCTCCGACGGGTCGAGCACGAGCGTGCGATCGAACAGCATGTGTGGTGCCACCGGGGTGACGAGCAGGGCCCGGTGCTTGGGCGACACGATCGGGCCGCGGGCCGACAACGAGTAGGCCGTGGACCCTGTGGGGGTCGCGACGATCAGGCCGTCGGCGGCATACGACGTGAACGGCTCGCCGTCGATCCGCACCAGCAGGTGCACGGTGCCCGACTGCTGCTTGTCGACGACCGCTTCGTTGAGCGCCCGCCACGTGCCGAGTTCGGTGCCCGCTGCGGAGGTGGCCGTGACATCGAGCATCATCCGCTCGTCGAGGTGCCAGCGCCCGCCCTCGGCGCCCTGCTCCCAACGCTGGAGTGCGTCGTGGACGTCTCCTGGCTCGACTTCGGTGAGGTAGCCGAGGTGGCCCATGTTCACCCCGAGCAGCGGCACCGGCGCACCGTCGAGCAGATGCACGGCATGGAGCATCGTGCCGTCACCGCCGAGCACCAGCGCCAGGTCGGCGTCGGGGACGATCCGGTCGCCCTCGTCCGGTAACACCACCGCATGCCCGTTGGCGGCGAGCCAGCGCGCCAGGTCGTCGGCCAGGATCCGGGCGTCGTCGCGTTGGTGATGGGCGATCACCACGACCGTGCTCATGCCGGGGCCCCCGCCGCGTCGGCCCACACCAGGAACTCGTGATTGCCGTCGGCGCCGGTGATCGGCGAGTCGGCCCACCCGCGCACACCGCATCCGGCGGCGGCGAGCGCGTCGTCGATCTCGCTACGCACCCGCTCCCACACGTCCGGGTCGGTGACCACGCCGCGGCCGCGCGCGACCTCGGCCTTGCCGGCTTCGAACTGCGGCTTCACGAGCAGCACCATCGGAGCACCAGGGTGGCACACCGCGGCCAGTGGACCAATGACGAGCTTGAGGGAGATGAACGACAAGTCGCCCACCGCCATGTCGACCGGCCCGCCGGTGTGCTCGGCGACCTGCTCCAAGGTGAGGTGACGCACGTTGGTGCGCTCCAAGTTCACCACCCGCGGGTCGGCGCGCAACCGCTCGTGAAGCTGGCCGTGGCCGACGTCGACAGCGAGCACCTGCGTCGCGCCGCGCTGCAACACGACGTCGGTGAACCCCCCGGTCGACGCGCCCGCGTCGAGCACCCGCAGGCCGGCCACGTCGAGCGCGAACACGTCGAGCGCATGCTCGAGCTTGAGCGCACCCCGCCCGACGTACTTGGCGGGCGGGCCGACCACATGGAGTTGGTCGCCAGGGGCCACCTGGCGGGCCGGCTTGTCGGCGAGCGCACCGTTGACCTGCACCCGATGAGCCTCGATCAATTCGGCCGCGTCCGCCCGGCTGGTCGCCAGCCCACGCCGGACGAGCTCGGCGTCGAGCCGTTGACGCGCTGCCAATCAGGCTCCGTTCAACCGTTGCGCGACGTACGGACGGGCGCCACACCCGAGCTGCCGACGGCCTTCTTCGCCGGCGCCTTCTTCGCGGCGGCCTTCTTCGCCGGCGCCTTCTTGGCGGCGGCCTTCTTCGCCGGCGCCTTCTTGGCGGCAGCCTTCTTCGCCGGAGCCTTCTTGGCGGGTGCCTTCTCGGCCGGGACCTTCTTGGCGGGTGCCTTCTTGGCGGGGGCGGCAGCGGCGGGTGCCTTCTTGGCCGGCGGGCGGGAGCCGGGGATGGTGATCGGCGCGAGCGCAGAGAGCTTCTCGGCGAGATCCTCGACGCGGTCCTCGACGGTGTCGAACCGCTCGGAGAAGGCCGCGAACTGCTTGGTCACCTCGGCCTGCACGAGTTGGGTGACCTGCTCGGCGACCGCCTTGCCGCGCGTGACCAGCGTGTCGACCAGCGAATCGGCGTCCTTCTTGCGCACCTCCCCCGCCTTGACCAGGGTGGCCACGAGCGCCTCGGCCTTGGACTTGGAGACGTCGGTGACGTACACACCGGTCTCGATCAGCTTCTTGAGAGGGGACTCAGCCATAGCCCGCAAGTGTATTCGAGATACTTGACCCAGCGCGACGAGTCGGCTTCGGACTGTGCGACACGCACCTCAACGGAAACGCGTCCTTGGCCCACGGTCGTCGAGTGGCGCACTCGCGGCGCAGCCGCCACCCCGTTGTATCGAGACGTGACTGGTGCGCGCCCCATGGTCTCGATACACCGGGCAGAGCCCGGCACTCGACCACCGGGAGTAGGGGCTATCTGTCGGCAGCGAGGAGGGTGGCGGCGACCGTGGCGAGGTCGGGGGCGTCGAGCGCGACAGGGCCGTCGACGCGAGCACCGGGCACTACGACGCCGGTGCGCACCAGCGCGAAGGGACAGCCGAGCGTGATCGCGAAGGCACCGTCGGTGTCGATCCGGTCGCCCACCATCAGCGCCCGGTCGGGAGCAAAGTCAGCGCCGATCCGCGCGGCGACCGCAGCGGCCATCGGGGCGTGCGGTTTGCCGGCGATCGTCGGAGCGATGCCCGCGGCTGTGGCGACCGCGGCGACCAGCGACCCGGCGCCGGGCACCAGCCCAGCCGGCGTGGGAAACGTGGCATCGTCGTTGCTGGCGATGAACGTGGCCCCGCTGCGCACGGCGGCGCTGAGTGCGTCGAGCCGGGCGTAGTCGAACGTGCGATGCAGACCGATCACCACCGCGGTCACAGGTGGCCGTCCACCGGCGTTCCATTCGGGTGGTTCGACGACCTCGACATCGCGCTCGCGCAGCGCCTCGAGCAGGCCGCCCTCTCCCCCGGCCAGCACCCGCGTGCCCGGCTCGACGAGTTGCGCCGCGGCCTGGGCCGAGTTGACCACGTCGCCGACCGCCGGGATGCCGATCGCGGCGAGGGCGGCCTCCTGGGCGCCGATCGTGGAAAACGCATTGTTGGTGACGAACAGCACGCGCCGCCCCGACGCTCGCAGCGCGGCGATCGCCTCGGGAGCGCCGGGAATCGCCTGGTGGGCCAGCCACACCACACCGTCGAGGTCGCACAACACGGAGTCGATGTCGGCGCTGAATGCAGGCGGCACGGGCACCTGTGGGAGGCTACGGCCCGTCGACCCACCACCAGTAGGGTTCACTGCGTGCCGCGTTTCGAACCGTTCCGTGCCCTGCGCTACGACGTCTCTCGCGTCCCGTCACTGGCGACGGTGACTGCGCCGCCCTACGACGTGTTGTCCGACCGCGACGTCGACCTGCTCGAACAGCTCCACCCGCATAACATCGTCCACGTCGACGTGCCCCGCGAGCGCGATGGTGCGGGACGGTACGAAGCAGCCGGCGCGCGGCTGCGCGAGTGGGTCGCCGCCGGCGTGCTGGTCGCCGACACCGAGCCCACCTTCACGCTGTACCGCCAGCGCTTCACCGATGCCACCGGCAAGCCCCGCGACATCGTCGGTGTGGTCGGCGCGCTGGAGGTCGTCGACGAGGGCGCCGGGCGCGTACTGCCCCACGAGCGCACCACCCCGAAGGCGTCGACCGACCGGCTCGACCTCACCCGCGCCACTCGCGCCAACCTGTCGCCGATCTGGGGCCTGTCGCTGGCCGGCGGCCTCACCGACCTGCTGCGCGAGCCCGGCGAGACGGTCGGCGAGGTGACGGTCGACGGCGTGACCCATACGGTCGAGCGGGTCGATGACCCGGCCCGCGTGCAGGCGATCGCGGCGATGGTGTGGTCGGACGACGTGCTGATCGCCGACGGCCACCACCGCTACGGCGTGGCCCGTGTGTTCCGCGACGAGGAGCGCGAGCGCGCCGGGTCGAACGACACCGCCGCCGAACTGACGCTGGCGTTCGTCAACGAGCTGGTGGCCGAACAACTGAGCGTCGACGCGATCCACCGCGTCTACCGCAGCATCGGCCGCGCCGAGCTGGTCGCCGCGCTGGCCGTGGGGTTCGACATGGCCCACGCCGGCCCGGTCACCGCGGCAACGCTCGACGAGATGGACGCACGCGGCTGCCTGTGCCTGGTCGACGCCGGCGGCAACGGCACCTGGCTCACCCCGCGCCCTGGGTTCTTCGACGATGTGCGCGGGCTCGACGGGGTGTGGCTCGAGCACGTACTCGCCGGCACGAACGCCGAGGTCACCTACCAGCACGGTGTCGACGAGGTGACGGCACTGGTGGCCGACGACCCGACGATCGCGGCAGCCGTGCTGATTCGCCCGGTGAGCATCGCCGAGATCGAGCGCACCGCCCGCGAGGGCTTGCTGATGCCGCCGAAGTCGACGTTCTTCACCCCCAAGCTGCGAACCGGCCTGTTCGTGCGCCCGCTCGACGACCCTGCACCACTGGCTTCCGAGGCGGCGGACGCGGCCTGGAGCGCGCCGACGGGCGACGCCTCACCCGACCCCGACCCGAGCAGCGCCGAGTAGCACCGCGGCCCGCTTGAGGGCCCGCTCGACCGCCTGGCGGCGGGTTGCCGGCGCCACCCGCTCGGCCACCACCTCGGTACGGCTCTGGGTGGCGCCCCCGACGCGGAAGTAGCGCCGGACGACCCGCCCGACCACCACCACCGCGTCGCCGGCGGCCAGGGCGGCGACGTCTCGACCGGCGTCGGCGACGACGACCGGCACCGTGACCCCACCGTCGGCGAGCCGGGTGGTGACTTCGAGCAACGTCAGTGTCGCGCCAGACGGCAGCTCACGCGACCGCGGCGGACTCGACAACACCCCCCACAACACAGCGACGTTGACATGACTGAATTCGGTTTCGGCACGCGCCACAGCGGCCTCCTTTGAAGAGACTTCTTGGGAGGGGGAAGCCGGCCACCCGCCACCATACGCAAGGGCTGTGACAGGGTTTTTCAGCTTGCTGAGCGGCGATCGGATCGTTCCCTGGCAAGGCGCCCGAGGGCGACGTTGACGTCGGCCAACGAGCCCGATGGGCAACGCAGCTAGGGGGCAGGCCGGCGCCGCTCAGGTGATGCTGGCGTCGTAGATGGCCTGGATCGCGGTGTCGAGCGTGGCGTCGAACTCGGCGTCAGACATCTGCGCCGTCAGGCCTTCGGTGAGCGCCCGCGAGAAGCTGGCGATCATGCCCGAGTTGCGCCCGAGGATCGCGTTGGCGTCGTCGCGCGAGTAGCCGCCCGACAACGCCACCACCCGGAGCACCCGCGGGTGCTCGACCAGCGACGTGTAGAAGCCGTCCTCGCTGGGCAGCGTCAGCTTGAGCATCACGTCGACGCCCTCGGGCAGATCGTCGAGCGCGGCGCCCAGCGAGTCGAGCAGCAACGCCTCGGCTTCGGGCTTGCTCGAGCTGTGAATGTCGACTTCGGGTTCGATGATCGGAATCAGGCCGTGTTCGAGAATCTGGCGACCGAACGCGAACTGCTGAGCGACCACCGCATCGACACCGCCCGCGTTGGCGACCGAGATCACCGACCGCATCTTCGTGCCGAACACCCCATGGCCGACCGCCCGCTCGCACAGTTCGTCGAGGTTGGGGATCGCCTTCATCACCTGCACCCCGTCGACCTCGTCGGCCAGGCCCTTGTCGACCTTCAGGAACGGCACGACCTGCTTCTCGTTCCACAGGTACTCGGCCGAGCCCTGCCCGTCGATCTGGCGGTCCATCGTCATCTCGAACAAGATCGCCCCGAGCACCCGCTCGCCGGTGAACGCCGGGCTGGTGACGATGCGGGTACGCATCGCGTGGACGAGGTCGAACATCGCCTCCTCGCCGTCGTAGGCGTCGGCCTCGATGCCGTACAGCTTGAGTGCCTTGGGGGTGCTGCCGCCACTCTGATCGAGCGCGGCGATGAAGCCCTTCCCAGTACGGACCTTGTCCAGCATCGCAGTCATGGCGGCGATGCTAGAGGGTCTGGCAAGGCCCCGGGCCATGTGCCCGAGGGCGCGGCGGCCGGGGGGAACCGCCGCACCAGCACGTCACCCTCGGAAGTAGGGAATGCCGCGCTTGGCGGCACGTCGTCGTCGACGCACCTCGCGGGCGATCCGGTATTCGGCGGCTTCGCGCCGGTATTGCTCGAGCTGGGCCTGGCTGTCGGCGAGGCTGCGGGTGAAGTCCATGATGCGCTCCTGGGGGGTGGCGGGCGGGGTTGGCAGGAATCAACGTACGCGTGCAACCGGACTATTCCGGTCCTGATCTGTGGGAAACTGTTCGCATGGCCTCCACCGCCCGCCTGCTCGAACTGCTGTCGATGCTTCAGTCGGGCGCGGCGGTGTCGGGGCCGGTGCTGGCGCAGCGGTTGGGCGTCACCGAGCGCACCATTCGCCGCGACGTCGACCGACTCCGCGAACTCGGCTATGCGATCGATGCCCGCCGCGGCGCCGACGGGTGTTACTCGCTGGGCTTCGGCGGCAGCGCGGTGCCGCCCCTCATCCTCGACCGCGACGAAACGGTGGCGCTGGCGGTGTGCGTACGCAGCGCGGCCGGCGAGTCGATCGCGGGGGTCGCCGACGCGGCTGAACGGGCGCTTGCCAAGCTCCAGCAGACGCTGCCGCCGCGGGCTCGCGCCGAGGCCGACGCGCTGGCCGCGGCAACGCTGCGAATGCCGAACCAGCGCACCGACGACCAGGTCGATCCGAAGGTGCTGGTGGCCGTGTCGGCCGCCTGCCGCGAGCAGGAACGCCTGGCGGCCGAATACCGCGATGGCAGTGGCAACCTCACCGAACGCCGAATCGAGCCGTTCCGGGTGGTCAGCGTCGACCGCCGCTGGTACCTGGTGGCGCACGACCTCGACCGGCGCGACTGGCGCACGTTCCGGCTCGACCGGTTCGTCAGCGTGCGCCGCACCGGTCACGGTGTGCGCCTGGTCGACCCGCCCGACGCGGTCGAATACGTGCGCCGCTCGATCTCCACCGCGCCGTACCGTCACGAGGTCAAGGTGCGCGTGTTCGCCCCGATCGGCGAACTGTCGGGCTACATCGGCCCCCGGTTCGGCATGCTCGAGGAACTCGATGCCGGCTCGACGATGCTCACCGCCGGGGTCGACGACTTCCACTACTTCGGTGTGCGCTTGGGCATGCTCCCGTTCGACTTCGAGGTCGTCACCCCCGACGCCCTGCGCGACTACATCGCCGAAGCCGCCACCCGCATGCTCCGCTCAACGCGTCACGCCCAGAGCGTGTGACTCCGGTGGTTTCGACAGGCTCAACCACCTGGGTGCCCGGTAGTTGAGGCGGTCGTTGCCGCGTCAGCGGGGGGCGCCGCGAGCGGGCGATCCGGACGGAGCAGAGCGGAACGAGTCGATGCGGTCGCCGAGCCAGTCGAAGAAGGTGGCGTTGGCGTAGGCCTGGAACACGAACCAAGCGATCGCCACGATCACCGCCAGGATCACCAGGCGCTTGATCAGTCGGGTCGCCTTGTTCGTGTACTCCGAGATCAGCGGGCCCACGTCGCGCACGGCGTAACGCGCCTGGGCACCGAATTGCTGGGCTGCCCGCGAGAGTTCCTCGCGGGCAGCGATGCGCACCTGGTCGACCATCTGGCCCGCCTGCTGGCCGGCCGCGTCGCCACCCTGGCGGAGCCGATCGGTCCAGTTCGAGCCGTCCCAGAATCGCTGCCCGCCGCCGCCAGCCGGGTCGAGGTACCAGCCGGGTGTGGCCGCGCCCGAGGCAGGGGCACCGCCCAGCGCAGCCGCGGCAACTTCGTAGGCCCCGCCGGCCTCCTCGTTGGACGGGTACGCGCGGTACTGGTTGGTCCAGTCGTCGCCCTCCCACCACCGCAGCCGCGTCGACCCCTCGGGGTCGGGGTACCACCCCTTCGGCGGCGCTTCTTCGAGTCGCACGTCGGGCCTCGCTCAGCCCTCGGCGTCGTCGGCGTTGGCAGCCGGCAGCTCGACCCGTTCGGTGACGTCGGGGATGGGCAACCCGCCGCGCGGCCGCACGGCGTCGTTCGGGTCGTCGGGCTTGACGCTCTCGGAGAGGGCCGACACCAGGCCGAGCAGGCTGCCGTAGTCGGCCGGCACCACGAGCTTGCTGGCGCGTCCGTCGCCGAGCTTGGCGAGCGCTTGGAGGTACTCGACGGTGAGCACCGTGTTGTCGGCGCCGGCCGCCTTGATACCGGTCAGGCGGGCTCGGGCGGCCTCGCCTTCGCCCTCGCCGGCCATCGCCAGGCGGATCTTGTTGGCCCGCGCCCGCAGCTCGATCGCCTGGGCCTCGCCCTCGGCGTCGAGGATCGCGGCCTGCCGGCGGCCCTCGGCGGCGAGCACGGCCGACTGCTTCTCGCCGTCGGCGCGGGCGATCGCCGCCTCGCGGAAGCCCTGCGCCTCGGTGACGGTGGCGCGCCGGTTGCGCTCGGCGCGCATCTGGCCGTGCATCGCCGACACGACTTCCGGCGGCGGGTCGATGCGCTGAATCTCGACGCGGACGACACGCACGCCCCACGTGTCGGTGGCATCGTCGAGCACATTGCGCAGCTGCGTGTTGATGCGGTCGCGGCTGGTGAGCGCGGCGTCGAGTTCCAGGTCGCCGAGCAGGTTACGCAGGTTGGTCTGGGCGAGTTTGGTGATGGCCGTGAAGAAGTCGGCCACGTTGTACACCAGGCGCTGCGGGTCGGTGGCCTGGTAGTACACGACCGCGTCGACCGAGATCGTCACGTTGTCGGACGTGATGACCTCTTGAGGCGGCACATCGACGACCTGCTCGCGCATGTCGATCAGTTGCATCGTGTCGATGAACGGCACGATCAGGCGCAAGCCCGGGGCGCGGGTGTCCTTGTACTTGCCGAGGCGTTCCCACAGCCCACGCTGGTAGGGCCGCACGATGCGCGCCGACGCCGACAGCGTGGCGATCAGGACGACGCCTAAGGCGATCAGGACAATGACGACAGCGGTCATCTGGGGGTCTCCCCTCTCTCGTTCGGCGCTCCCTGATCTCCGGGAGCGCCCGGGCCCAACGGTTCGACGACGACACGCGTGCCACGCATGTCGAGCACCCGCACCCTCGAGCCCGAATCGATCACTTGGTCGGCGTCGCTGATCGCGCCCCACTCCTCGCTGCCGATCCGCACCCGGCCGCGGCGGTCGACGTCGTTGGTCTGGATCGGGGCGACGACGATGCCGACCAGGCCGACCAGCCGTTCGGCGCCTACGCCGGGCGTGTTCGGCGCACTGTTGACGAAGCGCCGCGCCCAGCGATACAGCCCGAAGAACAGGACCGCCCCACCGAAGATGAACACCGCCCACTGCACCTCGACCGGTACTTCGTAGAAGGCCAGTATCGCGGCGATGAACGCCGACGCCGACCACGGCAGCAGAATGAACGCGCCGCCGATGAAGACCAGTTCGACGAGGGCAAACGTGACGGCTGTGCCGAGCCAGATCCATGGCCAGACGTTGATGTCGATGCCCAGATCGAGCGCGCCAGCCAGCATGCTGTCACCCTAGATGGTTGGACGAACTGGCGATACAGCCCGCGTACGGGAATTGCTCACCGCTGCCGCACGGCGCCACGGCGGCGGCATCCACGTCGTCGCCGCCCCCGGGGGCGGGCGAACGAGGGTGCTCGAGCAAGCCGTCGAGGCCGCGATCGCCGAGGGCATGCGGGTGGTCCGTGTCGGCTCCGTCCACTCCGAGCGGCAGATCGCGTGGGCCGGGGTGTCGCAGCTGGTCGTCGCCCTGCGCACCACGCCGCGGTGATCGCCGTGGCCGTGCGCCAGCGTGCCCGCGGGGACCTGGAGTGTGAGAGGGAGGTGCTCATGGCACCACTGATACGCCCGAGGCGGGCACCGTGGCATCCGGGAAACCCCGTGCAGTGACGCGCGTTGCACCCGACAGATCAACCGGGGTTCGTGCCGAACGCCCGATCGTACGGTGCAGCGACGTCCGCGTAGGAGGCCACGTGGGCCGGCTGTGGCAGCTCGACCGACCGCGGCCCGAGCGCAGTGAGATCGATCACGACCGTCCGGCGACTGTCCTGGGTGCCGGTCTCGAGGCGGCGCAGGCGCCGGTCCTCCCCGACCCAGTACGTGCTGCCCTGGTACGTGTACCCGTCGACGGCGACGCCGTCGATCTCGGCCGCGCCGAGTGACTGCGCGCTCGGTTCCTGGGCGACCAACTGGGGATTGTCGCGCTGCGGCGCGGCCAGGCCGATGAGCAGGCCGAGCAGTCCGTCGAGATGCCGCGCCGCCGGGGCCGGAGGCCGGGCCACCCAGCCGGGGGCGACGACGCCGTGACGGGCGAGTTCGTCGGACAGCGCGGGGACCAGCTCGTACACCGTTTCGGTGTTCCAGGCGACCTGGTCGAGCGGCGACTCCTGGCCGGTGGCGGTGACCGTGGCCACGCCGGTGTGCGCCCCCCAGTCGATCGTGCCGTCGAGTTCGATCGTGTCGCCCGTCGCCGGCAGGGTGGCGGTCAGCCGGAAGTCGGCACCTCCTACCAGGTAGTTCTCGTACAAGACGCCGGCGAGCACCTCGGCACCCGCCCGGTCGATCGGCCGCGGGCCGGCGACGTCGGGCTCGCCGCGGCAACCCGCCGGCAGGCACATCGCCGACACTGCGACCGCGACCACCGCTGCCTGCCGAGGCCACCGCATCAGCGCATCATCGCAGACCCGGTACGCCACCGGCAGTTGCAAGCCATTGACAACCGCGCAAAGTTTTTGCAAACTAGGCATCAGCTCTTTCGTCGGTGGCGGGAATCTCCGACGGGCGAGCGATCTCACGAACAGCAACTGGCGGAGGTTCTCATGTTCACTTTTCGTACCGCGCGGGCGGCGTTGACCGTCGCCGCGCTGGTCGGCGGGCTCACTGCGGTGGTCCGCCCGACGCCGTCCGCGCTGGCGGCACCCGGCGACGGCATCCTCACCGTCGATATCTACCGGACGTTCACCGAGCTGACGACCTATAACCCGGCGCTCGACGTCGGTCAGCCGGGAATCGTGGTGACCGTCACCGACCCGGACGGCACGTCGATCTCGTCGCCGACCGACGCCAACGGCCAAGCGGTCTTCAACCTCGACGCGGCGGTCGGTATGGACGGCGGCCGCTACCGCGTCGACGCCGTCATCCCGGCGTCGCTCGACTTCCTCGAACCGGCCCACGCGGGGACCGGCGGCGCGCTCAACACGTTGCGTTCCCTCACCAACTTCGTCGACATGACGGGCGGCGACGTCGAGATTCGCATGGCCGTGTGGAACCCGGCCGACTACGCACAGGACGACCCGACCCTCGCGATCGCCACCCAGGTCAACGCCTACGTCGACGACGTCGACGAAACGCGAGCCCTGCTGTCGATCCCGTGGACTGCCCGGGGCGACCTCGACGGCAGCTCGGGTGTGGTCACGCTCAACGAGCAGGTCGATGTCGGCGCGACGTTCGGCATCGCCTACGACCGCCACCGCGAACGGGTCTTCCAGGCGGCGTTCGCCAAGTCGTTCACCAGCTACGGCCCGGCCGGTCAAGGTGCGATCTACGTCACCGATCTCGGCGGGGCCACGACGACGTTCGCGGTCGTGCCCAGCGCTGGATCGACCGCCCACAGCGGCGGCGCTCACGACGACTCGTTCTACGGGGTTCCCGGCACCGAGAGCCTGGGTGGCATCGCCCTGTCGGAGAACGGCGCCGAGCTCTACGTCGTCAACCTCAACGACGGCAACCTCTACGTCTACGACGCGACCGGCGCAACCGGCGGCACCCCGCAGGTCCGCGGCGCCGGCTCCGAGGCGGCTGCGGGCTGCCAAGCAGGTCATTGGCGCCCGGGCACGGCCACGTTCAAGGACGGCGTGCTGTACGTCGGTGGCGTCTGCTCCGGCCCGACCGCCGCCGACCTGAGCGTGTCGATTCAGCGCTGGGACGGCGCCGACTGGATCGCCGCGTTCAGCCACCCGTTGACGTTCTCGCGGGGCCAGATCTACACCGGCAACAACGCCAGCTCACCCGAGTTCTGGCACCCGTGGAGCTTCACGTATCCGCCGGCCGGCATGCTCGGCGACCCGGGAGGCGAGGCGACGCGCCCCGAGCCGTGGCTGAGCGCGTTCACGTTCGACCGCGAGGGCTCGATCATCTTCGGATTCCGCGATCGGTTCGCCGACATGACCGTCGACGAGAACTATTCGCACGACTCGGGCGGCGACCTCAACAAGGCCTGCTCGAACGGCGACGGCACCTGGAGTTGGGAAGGTACGGGTGGCTGCCCGACCAACCCCAGCCATCCGAGCCAGGCGGCGGGCGTCACCGAGTTCTTCGTCGGCGACTACTTCTCCGACGGATCGATCTTTCACTTCGAAACCGCCCAGGGTTCGATCGTGGCCCCGCTGCGCGAAGCCCAACTGGTCTCGTCGACGATGGACCCTATCAGCCCGCAGGCGTTCTCGATCGGCCTCGGCTGGTTCAATCACGCCGACGGCCAAGGGCCTGGCCACAGCGTCACCAACGGGGCCATCATCAACACCGACACGACCTGGAACACGACGTCTCCGCTCCCCAACTCAGGGTTCACGAAGGGCAACGGGCTGAGTGGTGTGACCGTGCTCGCCGACCTCGCACCGATCCAGATCGGCAACCGGGTGTGGATTGACACCGATCGCGATGGCATCCAGGACGGCGACGAGGACCCGGTGCCCGGCGTCATCGTCGAACTGCGCGACGAGAACGGCGACTTCGTCGCCACGACGACCACCGACGTCAACGGCGAGTACTACTTCGACGTCGCACCCGGTACCACCTACCAAGTGGTCGTGGTCGCCGAGAACTTCGCCCCAGGCGGCGCGCTCGAGGGTTGGCACGTCACCGTCACCGATGCCGGCGGCGACGACACGATCGACTCCGACGGTGTGCAGACGGTTCCGCTCGGCGACTTCACCGCCACAGTCACCACGGGCGGCCCGGGCGAGAACGACCACACGATCGACTTCGGCGTGTTCCTCCCGTCGGTCGACATCGAAAAGGGCGACTCCGGCCCCGAGGGCAGCGCCACGCCCGGGGTGATCGTCAACGACGCCGACACCTCCCCCGACGGGGTCGGCTACGACGACGGCGAGACCCGCGAGGTCGTGTTCACCGTCGTCAACGACGGCAACGCCGACCTGTACCAGGTCACCGTGACCGACCAGACGATCGGCGGAGACGCCGACGTGGTCGGCCTCGAGTGCACGTTCCCCGGCGATGCCGGCCCGACCGCTGGCACGTTCGACGCCGGCGACGGTTGGGTCGTCGCATGGGGCGCGAGTTTCGGCGCCGATCCCGTCGCCTGGGGGCCCGGCGTCGAGTTCACCTGCACCGCCGCGCTAACCCTGACCGGTACCGGAGCGCCCCACGTCGACCGCGCCGAGGTGCATACCAGCCTCACGGCCGGCGGTACGCCGGGCACGATCCCGACCGACGGCCCATCGGACGAGGACGACTACGTCGCCTTCACCGGAGCCATCCAGGTCATCAAGTACGACGGCAACGAAACCGACCCCACGATCGGCACCGGCCCCGACGCCTGGGTCACCCCCACCAAGCCACTGCCCGGTGACGCCGACACCACCGGCACCGCCATCGTCTACCTACCCGACACCGTCGAACCGGTCCGCTGGGTCGTCACCAACACCGGCCAAACCTGGCTCACCGACGTCACCCTCACCGACACCACCAACACCGGCCCCGACGTCACCGACTGGACCTGCGACCTGAGCCCGTTCGGCGGACCCACCGACTACGACTTCACCAGCCCGTGGGTCGGACCATTCCCACCCGGCGCCTCGTTCTTCTGCCAAGGCGAGTTGTCGCTCCCTGCCGGCGTGACTCACACCGACACCGTCGACGTCGAAGCGATCGTCGTCGTCCCCGTGCTCGACGACGACGGCCAACCCGTCGACGACGACCAGGATGGCTACCCCGACTACGAAACCGACGACAACGAGCCCGTCCGGTCCGACATCGTCGTC
>DATMEY010000041.1:0-19433 GCA_035556435.1 Ilumatobacter sp.
GCGACGGCCAACGCCTCCTCGCCCAACTCTCCAACGGTGTCGCCCTGCCCGACGCGCTCCGCCACTACCTCACCTGCGACGGGTGCGTCACACCGGTCTGGGAACGCGACTTCGTCGCCATCGGCTACGGCCGCGAAGTCCGCATCGTCCCCGCCAAACTGCGCCGGATCATCGAACGCCGCGACCGCGGGTGCCGAGTCCCCGGCTGCGGCGCCAAACACTTCGAAGCCCACCACATCATCCACTGGGAACACGGTGGCGTCACCGAAACCTGGAACCTGGTCAGCCTCTGCCCGCAGCACCATCGCCTCTTGCACCTCGGCCAACTCATCATCCGCGGCAACCCTGACGACCGTGACGGACTCGAGTTCTTCGACGCCACCGGCCGCCAAATTCGTGGCCCCGACTTCACCAAACCCGACCAGCCACCCTCACCCCCCGGCAAACCCTACGAACCCCCAAGTGGCGAACACATGAACCTGCGCTGGTTCAGCGGCTGGACCCACCCCAACACCCTCACCCAACACCGATCCCACCACCCCCCGAACTAGGGCGTGTCGGACGGTGCCGGCGAGTGCGCCGAGCCGGGAGCCGACATGACTCGGACGGCGACGGTGTCCTGCAGTGCCGCCGTCTCGCGGAGCCTGTTGCTGCCGGGCCGAACTTGCCTCGGGCCGGGAGGCGCGGTCGGCATCGGTCGGACGGGCGGAGGCAGGGAGCGCTCCGGGGGCCCTGTTCGCGTTTCGAGGCTTGGAACTTTGATGTACGCCCCTGGTCCCTGGATCTCGACGCCTTGGTCCCGCGACGCGGTTGTGCAGACCAAGACAGGAACGGTCCTGCTTGAGCCGATCGAGATCACGAACACGTGCCACGGCTGCTTCCCAGGATGATGGGCGACGAGCGGCCGGGGAGCCCAACCGGTTAGGCCTGCTCTGCCCGCACGTGGGCGACGATCGCGTTGGCGTGCCCGTGACCGAGGCCGTGTTCGGACTTGAGCCAGTTGACGATCTCCATGTGCTTGTCGGACGGGTGGGTGCGGACAAGGTCGAGCCACTCGTCGATCGGACGACCGTAGGTGCGTTCGATCGATGGGAAGTACGACGCCGGCCCCTTCGGCTTCGCTGAGCTATCGGTCATCGGGAACGCTCGGTCATGGTGGTGGCTCCTTCGGAGGTCGTGTCGCGATGATGGACGTCACCCACACGGACGGCTGCCGCACCGGGGCGACCGGTCCTTCGTGTCGTCGCTGCGGGGTTTCGATGAGTGTCACGCGATCGGTGATGCAGCGGAGTCTTATCTGTGTATGGCTTGCACCGACAATGGCCGTGCGGCTTGCGTCGGCCGATGAACCCGCACAGCCAAACCGGTTGCTTCGTTGATCACGACATCGGTTCGTTCGACACCGGCCGTCGGCGGGTGGTCTCGGGCCATGCGACGATCGGTATACAGACCCGGTAGGTCCTCCAATCGGAGATCCCCGATCGAAGGCCCTGAGGGAAGCACATCGACGAAGACGGGCTCGATCTCGGCTCGCCAATCCACACCCGAACCGTACGGCACTGCGCGTGCGGCAGACGATGCGCCGGTTCGTCCGCTGGACGCTTTGCGCGTTCTTCGGGCTTGTGCCCGGGGGAGTTCTGGCCGGGCGGGGCCTGTCGGCGGTGGATACGATCGCTGCTGTGGCTGGTGACTCCGTGACGTTTCGCCTCGAAGGCGAGGTGACGATTGACCAGCTCACGGTCGCCATCGACCGTTTTCGTGACGTGCTGGCCGCCCTGAACGACGACCAACGGGTGAACGTTCGGTGGGTGCTCGCGGGCCTCGACTTCGGGTCGGCAGCGGTGACTGCGCGGGCGGAGGCGCTCGACGAGGAGAGCATTCCCAAGGTCGCTGCCCTTCCCGAGCAATTCCTGGAGGTCGCCAGGCAGGTGTCGACGGGAGCGGATGATCCGGCACGGCCGCTGCTCCGCGTCGTTCGCGACCTGACCAAGCTGTCTGATGCCTCGAACCCGCTTGTGATGGAAACCGCTGACGATGAGGTGATGTTCACCGCGCCGGTCGCCCCTGCTGCCGACCGCACCGGCTCGCAACGCACCACCAAGTCGCTTGGCACCGTGCGAGGGCGCGTGGAGACGCTCTCTCACCGAAAGGGTCTGCGCTTTACGTTGTACGACCTTGCTGCCGACCGGCCGGTCTCCTGCTATCTGCAGCCGGGCCTCGAAGACCTCATGCGTGACGCATGGGGACGGATTGCGGATGTGACCGGTGTCGTGACCCGCGACGCCGAGACGGGTCGTGCTCGCGCCGTCCGGCACGTCACGAGCGTCGACGTCGTCAGCGAGGGAGACGCGACCGGATTCCTCAGGGCTCGGGGGGCGGTGGGTGGCACCGAACCCGCTGAACTCGTGATCCGACGGATGCGGAATGCCAGCTGAGCTGAGGCGCTACTACTTCGACGCCAACGTGTTGTTGGCCTACGTCGGCAACGAGGAAGGCCGGGCCGACGTAGTCCAAGCCCTGCTCGACGAGGCCCGCCGCCGGCGAGATCGAGGTGGTGACGTCGGTGTTGTCGATCACCGAGGTCGCCTTCGGGGCGAACGAGCGCGACAGCGGCCTCACGGACGAGGGCGAGACAGCAATCGACGAACTGTGGTCGCCTGCGTCACCGATCACGCTCATCGACGTGTCCGAGGCGTTGACCCGGAGCGCCCGCGCGCTCATCCGGTCGGCAAAGGTCCAAGGCCGTAGCGTTCGGGGAGCGGATGCGGTGCACCTCGCGTCGGCTGTCCTGTTCGGCGCCGACGCGATCTACACCTACGAAGCGGACGCGCGTCGCCAGACTTGGGCGCAGCTGACCGCCATCCCGGTCTCCGAGCCAGTCACCGACAGGCCACAACTCGGTATCTGAGGCGGGCAACGGCGCAGGGTCTCGGCGAGCGGGCATCGAGCGGCGCTGGCTGCTGCTGGGGGTGGTCTCGATACACCGGCTGCGCCGGCACTCGACCACCGGAGGGGACCGGCTCGACCGCCGGAGGGGGCAGTCGGTGCCGGAGGGGTCAGTTGGTGAGGGCGCGGTAGAGGTGTTCGACCGGGCCGCGGCCGAAGCGGCGTTGGTAAGCGGCTGCGGCGACGAGGGCGAGCAGCCAGAACGCGATGGCAAAAGTGAGTGACGTGGCGAGGCCTCCGGGCTTGACCACGTCGAGCCAGTCGACGAGCAGGTTGAACACGAGCGCGTGGGCCACGTAGATCGTGAACGACATCTGGCCTGCCCGGCGCAGGAACTCGATGGGTCGTGTGCCGCCGTAGCGCTCGGCCAGCCACGTCAGCGCGGCGAACCCGAGCAAGGCGGTGCCGAGCGCGCTGGCGGTGTAGACGAGGCTGCGGCTCCAAGGGTCGGCGCCGAGCAGGACGCTGCGCCGCGAGCCGCTCGCCGCGGTGCTGACCAGCGTGGCCACCACGAACAGCCCACCGCCTACGAGCGCCGTCGGGACACGCCATCCGGGCCGGCCGAGCGAGCGACCGACGACGATGCCCGCGCAGAGGAACGCCAACCACGGGAGCAGCGGGTGCGTGCCGTTGACGAACACGTCGATCAACAGCCCGGTCGGTGACCGACTGCCGGGGTCGGTCAGCCAGTCGGTGCGTAGCCCGTCGAGCTCGCGTTCGAGCACCAGCCAGCGCAGCCCGAAGCCCGCTGCCGCGGCAACCGCTCCGACCGCACCCACCGCCCACGATGGCAATCGCCACAGCACCGCGGCGAGCACGAACATCACCCCGTAGTACGACAGGATCGTTCCCGGCCACACGAAGTCGAACGCCAGCCCGGCGCCGTACAGCAACAGCCCGCGACGCGCCAACACCCAGCTCACACCGGGCCGACGCGAGCGCGTCATCAGCGCCACGCCCACCCCGGCAGTGAGGACGAACGTGGCCGCGAACCGAGTTGCCAGTGGCCCCACCCACGGGTCGAAGAAGTCGTACAGCGCGGCCGGTGAGCCGTCGCGCGCGCCGCCACGATGGATGAGGTAGCCGTGGTAGTTCATGACCACCACGCCGAAGATCGCGAGCGCGCGAACGACGTCGGGCCCTGGCGTGCGGTCGGACGGGGCGGTGTTCACACCCACTGCAACTCGTCGACCGCAGTCTGCGTCAGCGGACGCTGCAGGTCGACCCACTCGCCGACCGTCGGCACCGGCTGGCCGGCGGGCACGAACATCATCGACGTGTGCATGTGCGGCGGCTCGACCAGTTCCAACCGGCGGCGCCGGTAGTGGAACGGACTCGACCCGTCGGGGAGCGGAGCGACGCCGGCCGCCGAGCCGGCGCCGACCATTACGAGCGTCCCGTCGCCCGACACCGGGGTGAGCCGGTAGCCGGCCGTGTCGCCGTCGGTGACCGGGCGGGTCTGGAGCACGTCGGCAGTCAGCTTCAGCGCGCCTCGGTCTCCGTGCCACAGGTAGGAGCCGACGCGCAACTTGTAGCGGTGCGTGGCCGGCAGCGATGCGTACGTATCGGGAGCGAGGTGGCTGACCCACACGTCGAGCGACGGGTCGACGTGCTGCAGCCAGGCCTCGACCTCGGCGCGCCGGAGGTCGTCGTCGCCGGCCAGCGGCAGGTGCAGGGCGACACCCACCGGCTGGAGGCCGGCGCGCTGGGCGGTGGCGAGCAGGCCCAGCAACTCGTCGGGCGACGTGCCGAAGCGGTGCATCGACGACGTCAGCTTCACGACCACCTGGCCGGTCCACTCTCCGAGCGCGTGCACGTGCGCCGGGTCGGCGATGGTGAGCACCGGGGGGGTGCTGCCGCCGGCCGGAGCGGGCGGGGGCGCCATGGCAGGCGTCAGCACCACCGGCATCGCCTTGGCGGGCAGGCCGGCCAACTCGTGCACCGTGCCGACCGCGATGAGGGGGCTCAGCTCGACCGCCGCGACGGCAAGCCCCACGCGCCCGAACCCATACCCGTTGCCCTTTACCACCGGCACCAAGCCGGGCGTGGTGGCGGCGATGTCGGTGCAGTGGCTCCACCACCGTTCACGCTCGACCGTCAGGCGGATCGTCACGGCCGACGACCGTAGCGCCGGACACGCTGCGGTGCCCGCCGCCGTCCGCCATCGAATCGTGGAACCACCGATCGGTGCCAGCTCTCGCAGGGGTTGTCCCAGCCCACGGCGGTTGCGTCAACCTGGGCTCGGGTACACCAGCCGGGGAGCCCAGCCTGCGTGGCGCTTGAACGCAAAGCGTTGACGAGCCTGGATTCACCGTGATGGCGGCGAGGAACGAGTCGCCAGATCGAACGAGTCGCCAGATCGGCGGAGTCAGGCTATATCCGACTAGATTTGTCGGGTATCATCAGTGCCATGTTCCGCCAGCTGTTCCGGTTCCCCGACCCGGTCAACGAGACGTCGGCACGACTCGTTGCCGCGGGCGTCGTCGTCCAGGCGGTGCTGTTCCTCGCGTTCCAGTCGGGCTGGGTGCTCGTGCCGCTCACCTACGGGTTCGCTGCCCGCGTGCTGACCGGCCCGACACTGAGCCCGCTCGGCCAACTCGCCACCCGGGTGGTGACGCCGCGATTGCCGGTGACCCACCGGTTCGTGCCCGGCCCGCCGAAGCGCTTCGCTCAGGGCGTCGGCCTGGCGTTCACGGCTGGTGCCTCGGTGGCCTGGCTGCTGGGCGCGCCAGTGGTCGCGTACGTGCTGATCGGCTTCCTCGTCGTCGCCGCCACGCTCGAGTCGGTGTTCGCGATCTGCCTCGGCTGCATCGTGTACCGCTTCTTCTGGGACTGCGCCGAGTGCAACGACATCACCGAGCGGATGCAGCGGGCACTGGCCCGTCAAGAGGCAGGCGCTGCGACGAGTTGAGTCGGCTGTTGCCTCCGGTGGTTTCGACAGGCTCAACCACCTGGGTTGTGGTTGGGCTGGGTGGTGGCTGAGTGCGTTGGTGGGCTTGGTGTGGGCGCGGTCGGGCTCAGGCGCCTGGGTTGCGGCCGGGCCAGGAGGTGAGGTCGGGGACCAGGGGAGCCGGGGTCCGTTCGGACCACATACCGCGCCAGATGCCGGTCGAGTAGGCGATGTCGTCGGCGAGACGGATCGGGTGGCGGGCGGCGAGCGCGCTGGCCACCAGCACGCGGCGAGCTGCCTTCGAGCGCAAGGCGGCGAGCGCCACGAGCGGCCACCACACCCGGCGCACGGTCGACGCGATCTGCTCGCCGGCGCGGGCGTTGCCGGTGGCGGCCAAACCGAACGCGACCCTTGGCGGCACGTCGGGCAGCTTCGGCACGAGCGCAGCCGCGCTGCCCACACCAACCGCCCCGCCCACCAGCGGGTGGCCGAGCACGCCGAGCAGCCATGCGGCGACGCTCCACCCACTCATCCGTAGCGGCGCCAGCGCGCCCGGATGGCGCCGAGCGAGCGCCGCCGCCGAACTGCCGTAACCAACTCGCTGGCGCCACCACGCGCGCCAGGTGCCGCGCGGCGCGTGGTACACCACGGAAGCCGGCTCGTAGCGGCAACGCCAGCCGGCGGCGTCGAGCCGCCACACCAGGTCGACGTCCTCACCCACCCGCAACGCCGGGTCGAAGGCGCCGACCTCGTCGAGCGCGGCGACTCGGCACACGATCGCCGCGGCCGGCACGTACGACACCCGCGAGCCGGCACGGACGCGGGCCGGCTCTGCCCCCAGGTCGAGCGGGCTGTGCTCGCGCTCGTAGGAGGCGAGCAGCCCCGGGCCGTCGCCCGACGCCACCCGCGGGGCGACCAGGGCGACGCGTTCGTCGGCGAAGTGGGGGAGCAGCGGCGCGAGCCAGCCGTCGGGCAACATCACGTCGGTGTCGACGAAGGCGACCAGCGGTGTGCGCACCTCGGCCAGCCCGGCGTTGCGCGCCGCCCCCGGGCCGGCGTTGGTGGCGAGGCGCACGTCCGCTCCCGGCACCGGCGGCTGCGACCCGTCGTCGACCACGACGACCTGCCCGGCGTGTTTGGGAACGTGTGCCGGCACACCCAGCGTGGGCACCACGACGGTGACGTCCGCCGGCCCGAACGGGCCGGTGTCGGCCGGTGGCGCGGGGTGGATCGCCCCGGCGTTGAGCAACCGGTCGGCGAGCGTGGACGCGGCGATGTCGTCACCGCCCGCGATCCGGTCGACCGCGCCGCGCCCCGCGTCGGTGAGGCGGAACAGCCGGAGCGGTGACCCACCGATCACCACGTTCCCGAACCGCTGCACGCCAGCGTCGAGTCGATACCTCACGCCGCCCCCAACACAGCGGCAGGAAGAGTGACGGTCGCCGACGCAATTCCTGCCGCTGACGACCGGGTTGGCGACAGCGGCAGGAACAGTGACGGATACCGACACAATTCCTGCCGCTGAATTCGTGGACCCAGGCTCATGCGAGCCACCGGTCGACGGTGGCGACCAGGTCGGCGGCGAGCGTGTCGAACAGCGTCGCGCCCTCATTGGCTGTGGCACCGTCGGGGTCGCCGAGCACACCGCTCGGGCTGAGCGCCCGCACGCCGTGGGCGACGAGCTCGGCGAGCGGCGGTCGTGGCCCGGCGACGGCGAGGTCGAGCCGGACCAGTTCGGGAGCGAGGTGCAGCATCAACGACGTCTCGGTGCGCCCGGCATGGAGGTCGCCGCCGGGCACGCGAGGCCCCCAGCACAACGCCGGCCGCGACTCGCCGGCCAGCACGTCCGCTGCCTGGCGCAGCGCGGCCGCGTTCCCGCCGTGACCGTTGACGAACACCACGCCGGCAGACCAGTCGGCCGAGCGCGCTAGCTCGACCAGGACGGCCGTGGTGGTCTCAACACCGATCGACAGCGTGCCCGGGAACCCGTGATGTTCACCGCTGGCGGTGACGCCCACCGTCGGGCCGAGCACGCACACCGGCCGCGCGGCCACGAGCACCGAGGCGAGCGCGGCAGCGACCCGCGTGTCGGTGTCGAGCGGGAGGTGCGGGCCGTGCTGCTCGAACGAACCGACCGGCACCACGACGACCGGTGCGCCCACGTCGGGCCATGCCCGTGCACCGAGCGCGTCAGTCATGCACGGCGAGGCAGAACTCGTTGCCTTCGGGGTCGGCCATCACCGACCAGACGAAGCTGCCGACCTGGCGGTCGGCGACATGGCTGCCGCCCAGTTCGAGCACACGTCGCTTGGCGGCCTCGCGGTCGGCGACGCCGAGGTCGAGGTGCAACCGGCGCGGCCCGTCGGACGCGGCCTCGACGGCCTGCAAGGCCACCTGGACTCCACCCGGGCGTTGGGCGGCGAACCATACGAAGTTCGCCGGTACCTCGTGCGCCACGTCGGCGCCCAGCACGGCACCCCAGAACGCCGTCTGGCGCTCGATGTCGAGCACGTTGATGACCACGCTGTCGACGCTGCCGACCGGTTCGCTCATGCAACGAGCGTAGACGCCACCAACGCGCAGGGCCGCCGCCGCAGCGTGGCCGCGAAACCTCGGGCGGGCTGCGGCGCCGATGCTGCAAACGTTGCCGGATGGACGTCACCATCCGTGCCGAGCAACCCCACGAGGCGGCCGCGATCGAGGCGGTCGTGACGGCCGCGTTCGGCGATACCGGTGAGGTCGCCCGGATGGTGGCCGGCATCCGCGCCAGCGACCTGTACCGGCCACACCTGGCGCTCGTCGCCGACCACCCGAGCGACGGCGTCGTGGGGTTCGTGATGGTGAGCGGAGCGACGGTACGCAGCGCCGACGGCGATGCACCGATCGCCATGCTCTCCCCGCTCGGCGTCGCTCCGACCTGCCAGCGTGCCGGCATCGGCGGGGCGTTGGTGCGTGCTGCGCTGACCCGCGCCGACGTCGACGGCGACCCGTTCGTGGTGCTGGAAGGCAGCCCCGCGTACTACCCGCGGTTCGGGTTCGAGCCGGCGGCGCCGCACGGCATCCGCATCCACCTGCCCGACTGGGCGCCGCCCGAAGCTGCCCAAGTGGCATTCCTGACGCGACACGACCCCACCGCTACGTGGTGGCGCGGTGAGGTCGTGTACCCGCCGGCGGTCGCCGCACTCGGCTGAGACCGGGGTGGGCTGATCAGGCCAGGAGGGAGCGGAGCATCCAGGCGGTCTTCTCGTGGACCTGGAGGCGCTGCGTGAGCAGGTCGGCGGTGGGCTCGTCGCCCGCCGCGTCGGCGGCCGGGAACACCGAGCGGGCCGTGCGGGCGACCGCTTCGTGGCCCTCGACCAGGCGCCGCACCATCTCCATCGCGTCGGGCTTCTCGCGATCTTCGGTGATCGACGACAGCTCGGCGAACTCGAGGTACGAACCGGGGGCCGGCTCGTCGAGCGAACGGATCCGTTCGGCGATCTCGTCGACCGCCAGGGCGAGTTCGTTGTACTGGGTCTCGAACATCAGGTGCAGCGTGTTGAACATCGGGCCGACCACGTTCCAGTGGTAGTTGTGCGTCTTCAGGTACAAGGTGTATGTGTCGGCGAGCACCTTCGACAGCCCGCCTGCGATCGCCTTGCGGTCCTCTTCGCCGATTCCGATGTTGATCGTGATCTCGCTCACGTGTCTGCCTCCTTGCAGGGGTGGGTTACGTACCGTACAACGTTGCGCGGCGACCGGAACTTCCCCCGATCGTTGCCCGGGCGATTGATTCCGTCGCGCCTGGCGATTGACGGCAACGATCCCGGAGTGGCGCGTCGCGTAGTGTCGGGCGCGCCATGAGCTTCATCGACACGGATACGGACAACACCTGGCTGTCGCCCGAGCGGCTCGAGCAGGTGCGCGCGCAGGTGCCGATCGTGTACGTCGAGGCCGTGCCGGTACGCGTCGACGCGCTCGGCAACGTCACCGAGGTGGGTCTGCTGTTGCGCCAGGCGGCCGACGGAACGATCAGCCGGCTGATCGTGAGCGGGCGGGTGAAGTTCGGCGAGCGACTCCGCGAGGCCCTGCTGCGGCATTGCGAGAAGGATCTCGGACCGCTCGCGCTGCCGCGCATTCCGGTCGACCCGGCTCCGTTCACGGTCGTCGAGTACTTCCCCCACACCGAAGTCAGCGGGTTCCACGACCCGCGCCAGCACGCCGTCAGCCTGGTCTACGTGGTGCCGGTCGACGGCGAGTGCACGCCCACCCAGCAAGCGCTCGACCTGTCGTGGTTCACCCCTGCCGAGGTGGTGAGCCAAACGGTCATCGGCCAGATGACCGGCGGCCAAGACCGCATCTTGCGTCTGGCGCTCGCCTCCGTCGGCCAGCTTCCGTAGTGATGCTGGTTGTTGCCGGTGGTTTCGACAGGCTCAACCACCTGGGCGAGCGCACGGTCTGACTCGGTGCGTGTTCAGAGAATTGGGGTATCCGCTGTGACCGGCGGTGGGGTCCGTACTGTTGGCGTGTGGCTACAGGGGAACTGGGGCGAGTGGCGGCGGCGATGCGCACCGCGCTCGTCGGCCACCCGATGGTGCGCTTCGATGCGCCGGCCCTCGTCGGCCCTGCCCCGCAGGCCGGGGCGATGATCGAGATGGTCGAGGCCCACGGCAAGCACGTCGAGGTGACGTGGGACGACGGCCTCGTGCTCGACACGTTCCTGAAGTCGAAGTCGGAGTGGCACGTCTACCGGCAGGGCGCCCCGTGGCGGCGCTCGTGGGATCAGTTGCGGGCGTCCATCCAAACCGAGGAATTCGTCGCCGTGTGCTTCGCCGCGGCGAGCGTCGAGACGTACCGCCAGGCCGACCTGTCGCGGCACCCGATGGGCGGGCGGCTCGGCCCCGACCTGGCCGACCCGGCCGCCGACCTAGCCGGTGCCGCGTCGGCGCTGCTGCACTACCCGAACGTCGAGGCGCGAGTGCGGGACGCGCTCGTCGACCAGCACGTGATGCGCGGCGTGGGCAACGTGTTCCGGTGTGAGGTGTTGTGGGGCGCCGAGCTGAGCCCGTGGGCGCACGTCGCCGACCTCAGCGACGGCGACGCCGCGCAACTCGTCACGGTTGCCGCCCGGCTGGCGCGGGCCAACCGCAGCCGGTTGCGCCCGGCCATCACCGACCCGGCGCGCACGCCTGAGTCGGGCTTGGCGGTGTATGGGCGCTGCGGCCAGGGCTGCTTCCGGTGCCACGACACGATCGAGGCCACCCCGGTGGGCCGCACCGGTCGGATGCTGTACTGGTGCCCCGGTTGCCAGACCCGCCTCGACCGGCGCCCACCGGCCCCGCGCCCGATGGACCCGCACCCCGCCGCGGCGAAATACCTCGCCGACCTCCGCCGCCGCGACGACCAGTAACCGCGAGCGTCCGGCTCGGCACCGCGGCCGCGGCGACGTCATGATGGGTGACGCAACCGCGGCACTGGGAGGGGAACTATGTCCGCACGCCTTCGCTTTGGCATCTTCATGGCGCCGTTCCACCGGGCGGGTGAGAACCCGACCTTGGCGATCGAACGCGACCTGGAGTTGGTGGAACACCTCGACCGGCTCGGCTGGGACGAGGCGTGGATCGGCGAGCACCACTCGGCCGGTACCGAGATCATCGCTTCGCCCGAGATTTTCATCGCCGCTGCCGCCCAGCGCACGCGCCACATCAAGCTCGGCACCGGTGTGATCAGCGTGGCGTACCACAACCCCTACATGGTCGCCGAGCGAGCCGTGCTGCTCGACCACCTCACCCGCGGCCGGTTCATGCTCGGCCTCGGGCCGGGGTCGTTGCCGACCGACGCGATCATGCTCGGCCTCGACCCCACCGAGACGCGCCCGCTGCTGGAGGAGGGCGTCGATGTGATCATGAAGCTGCTGCGCACCGACGAGCCGGTCACCAGCCAGACGAAGATGTGGAACCTGGTCGATGCCCGGCTGCATCTGCGCCCTTACACCGAACCGCACTTCGAGGTGGCCGTGCCGGCGGTGGCGTCGCCGTCAGGCCCCCGGCTGGCCGGCCGGCACGGGATCGGGCTGCTGTCGATCGGTGCCACGCAGGCGGCCGGGTTCGACGTGCTCGGTCTGCACTGGGACGTCATGGAGGAACGCGCGGCGACGTTCGGCACGGTCGCCGACCGCAACGCCTGGCGCCTGGTCGGGCCGATGCACATCGCCGAGACGCAGGAGCAGGCCGAACGCGACGTCGAGTACGGCATCCGCGAGTGGTTCGACTACTTCCAACACACGGCCGCGTTCCCGCAGATGGACGTCGGCAGCGCCGACGCGGCGAAGGAGATGATCGCGTTCGTCAACAGCTCGGGGCTCGGGGCGATCGGTACGCCCGACATGGCGATTGCCCAGGTCCAACGGCTTCAGGAGCAGTCGGGCGGGTTCGGTTGCTACATGTGCCTGGCGCACGAGTGGGCCAACCCCGAAGCCACCAAGCGCAGCTACGAGCTGATCGCCCAGCAGGTGTTCCCGCATTTCCAGGGTCACGCGCAGCCCACTCTTGACTCGCGTGAGCGGGCGCGCGCCGGCCGTCCAGAGTTGGCCGAGCGCAACCTGCAAGCCGTCAACGACATGGTCGCCAAACACCAAGCCGAACTCGCCGGCTCGTAATCGCGCGTTGCCGCTTGTCAGTCGGTGGCGATGGCGTCGAGGACGTCCATCCGGCTGGCTTTGTAGGCGGGGTAGGTGGCGGCCACCACGGCGGCGACGACGGCGGCCACGACCACGACGACGAGCACGTTCCAGGGGATCGTGACGAGGCTGATCACGTTGTCGGGCACCGCGATGGTGAGGGCGATGCCCATGCCGAGGCCCACCACCGCCCCGACGACCACGCCGAACAGGGCGACGATCACCGCCTCCCACCGCACCGTGCGACGGAGCTTGCGGCGCGACATGCCCACCGCCCGGAGCAGCCCGATCTCGCGGGTGCGCTCGAACACCGACATCGCCAGTGTGACCGCGATGCCGAAGAACGACAGGGCGATCGCGAACCCGAGCAGCATCGTGATCAGGAACAGCAGCTGATCGATCTGGCTCGAGATCTCGGCCCGGAACTCGGCGTTGTCCTGCACCTGGGCTTGCGGGAACTGTTCGAGCGCGGCGTCGACCGCGGCGGTGGCCTGCTCGGGCGTCACGCCCGGTGCGGCCTGGGCGAGGATCAGCGCGTCGCGGGCAGCCTGAGTGGACACCCCGGCGAGGTGGTCGAGCGTGATGTACCAGGCACCGTCGAGCGAATTGTCGTCGAACAGGCCGACCACCTCGAGCTGCGCGGTGACACCGTTCTGATACGTCATGTCGAGCCGGTCGCCGACGCCCACACCGAGATCGTCGGCGACGTCGCGGTACAGCATCAGCCCGTCGGCGACGCCGTCCGGGCCGGCCATCCGGTCGAACCCGCCGTCGGTGACGTCGAGGTTGACGAGCAGCGGGAACGTCACCGGGTCGACCGCCGCCAGGGCCGCGCTCCGCTCGCCACCCCCTGGCTCGGCGACGGTGCCGCGGATGGCTCGTAACGGTGACACCGCGGCCAACTCGGGCAGGTCGTACAACGCCTCGGACACAGCCGGGGGCAGGCCGAGGAACGAGGCATCGGTGACGATGTAGTCAGCCTGGATTGAACGGTCGAGCACCTTGAGGAAGCTGTCGCGCAGCGACGACGCGAACACCGCCGCGGCCGAGATCAGGGCGACGCCGATCATCAGCGCCGATGCCGTGCGGGCCGTGCGCCGCGGCGAGCGCGAGGCGTTGTCGCGGGCGAACTTGCCCGGCACCCCGAACAGCTTCTGGATCGGGAAGCCGATCGCCCGGCTGACCGGGTAGGCGACGGTGGCCGACAGGCTGGCGACGCCCAGGAACGTGAGCAGCGCGCCCAGCCCACCGAAGAACGCGAGGCCCATCGTGCCACCCGGTCGGGCGAACAGCCCGACCAGGAACATCGCCACGCCGAGGCCGGTCAGCACCGCACCGCCCACCAGCCGGCGCGTGGCGGTCAGCGTGGTGTACCCGATCTCGGGCCGCATCGCCGCCACCGGGGGGATCCGTGCGGCCCGCCGGGCGGGCACGAGCACGGCCAGCAACACGGTGCCGATGCCGACGATCAGCGAGACGACGACGGTGCGGCCGAGCATCTTGAGGGCGATGTCGGGGAACCCGGCACCGCCGGCGTTGAACGCCATGATCAGCAACTTGGCGACGACCAGGCCACCGAAGATGCCGGCGACGGTGGCCAGCACGGCCACGGCCATCGCCTCGACGATGATCAGCCGGCGGACCTGACGACCGTTGGCGCCGACCGCCCGCAACAGCGCCATCTCGCGCAGCCGCTGGCCGATCGTGATGCCGAAGATGTTGTTGATGATGAACGCCGACACGAACGCGGTGACGAGGGCGAAGATCAACAGACCCGTGCCGAACGCGCTGATGAACACGCCGATGCCTTCTTTGGCCTCGTCGGCGACCTCCTGGCTGGTGATCACCTCGGTGTTCGGGGGGAGCACGTCGTCGATCGCGGCCTGCACCGTTGCCGGGTCGGTGCCGTCGGTGACCGACACGCTGATCGTGTCGAACACGCCTTCGGCACCGAAGATCTCAGCGGCGTGGGCCTCGTCGAAGGCGGCGATGGTGGCACCGCCGAAGCTGTCGTCGTCGCCGCGCCCGATCAGGCCCGAGATCGTGAACTCGCGCACACCGCTGTCGAGGATGATGCCGATCTGGTCGCCGACCACGTAGTCGTTGCGCTTGGCCGAGTCGACGTCGATGGCCACCTGGTCGGGGCCGGACGGACGCACGCCCTGGCGGACCTGCACGCCGCTGTCCTCGTCGGGGTCGTCGCCGGTGAACGCCACACCGAGCGTGGGCGCGCCCGACGTGGTGATCGCCTCGCCGTCCTTGTCGGTGAGTTGGGCATAGCGGCTGTAGTCGCCGTCGGCGCGGCGCACGCGAGGTACCGCGGCGATGGTGTCGCGCAGCTCGGCCGGAACCGGGTCGCGCAAAGCTCCCTGGGTCTCGTCGGCGCCTTGCAGCACCGAGCGCACTTGGAGGTCGAAGTCTTGCGAGATGTCGTCGAACAGATCGTCGAAGGCAGCCCGCATCGAGTCGGCGAGCACGAACGATCCCGCCACGAACGACACGCCGAACGCGATCGCGAGGGCGATGAACACGTTGCGGCCCCAGCGGGCGCGCAACGACTTACGGGCGAGAGTTCCGATCATCATCGTGAGGTCACCCGTGGCCGATGGTCTTCATCTGGTCGATGATCGCGTCGGCGTCGGGCTCGGTGAGGTCGGCGACGATCAGCCCGTCGGCGAGGAACACCGCCCGGTCGGCGTACGCCGCGGCGTACGGGTCGTGGGTGACCATCACGATCGTCTGCCCGAACCCGTCGACGGCGCTGCGCATGAACTGGAGGATCTCGGCGCCCGAGTTCGAGTCGAGGTTGCCGGTCGGCTCGTCGGCGAAGATGATCTCGGGCCGGCTGACCAGCGCCCGGGCGACGGCGACGCGCTGCTGCTGGCCACCCGACAGCTCGCTCGGCCGGTGCTTCAGGCGCGGGCCCAGCCCGACCGTGTCGACCACCTGGTCGAACCATGCCTCGTCGGGCTTGTCGCCACCGAGCATCAGCGGCAGCACCATGTTCTCGCGGGCGGTCAGCGTGGGGATCAGGTTGAAGGCCTGGAAGATGAACCCGACCTTGGTGCGACGCAACTCGGTGAGCTGGCGGTCGCTGAGCGTCGCCAGGTCGGTGTCGCCGATGAACACCTGCCCCGACGTCAAGTCGTCGAGCCCGGCGAGGCAGTGCAGCAGCGTCGACTTGCCCGACCCGGACGGGCCCATGATGGCGGTGAACTTGCCCGGCTCGGCGGTGAAGTCGACCCCGGCGAGAGCGTTGACAACGGCATCGCCCTTGCCGTACTGCTTGCGGGCGGCGACCGACCGGGCGGCGGCGACAGAGAGCGCGGTGGACGCGGCGGGGGATGACTCGGCAGAGGTCATCCCCCCTTTCTACTCGCCCCCGGAGCGATCTCTCAGCCGGTTCCGAGGAATGCCGCGGCGAGCGGGCGCCGATGCTCCGGCGGCCGGTGTCGCGCTGGTCGGCCCGAGCGGTTGTCAGCCCGCGTGATCGGCGGCGGTGAGCAGCTCGCGCAGGTCGTCGTCGACTCCCAACAGCGTGGCCCACCCGGCGAGATAATCGCGGTCGAGCCGCTGGGTGGAGGCAATCTCGAGGCAGTCACGCCACTGGACTTCCGAGCGCGAGTCGAGCCGCCATCGCAGCTTGGCGAGCACCACGTCCTCGGCGGTCGCCACCCACGTGTCGACACCGAGCAGTTGCAAGGCGATGCGGCGTTCGATTCGGGACCGGTCGAAGTCGTCGGGCAACGCCACGAACACATCGACCTTGCCTCCCGAGCGCGGATGGAGCACATTGAACGAACCGGCTGTGCGGAGAGCTCGCCGAGCGTCGTCGATGGGTACGTACAGCGAGTCGTCACTGGCCAACAACTCGATGATGCGGTCACCTCGGGTGGTGTCGATCAGGGCGACCAGGTCGACGTCCTGGGTGGTGCGGGCGATGCCCCACGCCATCCCGGCGACGGAACCCACGATCGCGTACGGTGCGCCCGCTTGGTCGAGCGCCAACACGGTGCGCGACAGCACCGGGTACAGCTCGCCCATCACCTACTACCAGTCGCGGAGGGGTTCGTCGGGCCAGGCGGCGAGCACGAGCGCGTCGCCGTGAAAGCGTCGGGTCGCGGCCAAGACGACGTCGAGGTCGTCGTACTCGGGGTGCCTCCGCCGGAGCGCGTCCTGCCACACCTGATCGAAGGCTGCCTGGTTGAGTACCCAGCGATCGAGCCGCTCCTGGGGCGACATGGCCGCAACGGCGGCGACCTGCCGGCGCCACACGTCTGGCGACGTGTCGGCGGGGACCGCTGACGGGACGGTGCCGCGGCTCATTGGGCCAGCCTACCGAAGGCCCCATACCGTCCAGATGGCTCCCGGTCGTTGCCACCCACCGAGATGGCCTTGCCACTCGCCCGGCTACGTACGCGTCCGATGGAGCGATCGCAATGCCCGAGCGGCAGCGTTGGCGCCGCACATGCCGTGGGCGCCGGCTCCTGGTGGGGTGGATGCCGAGCACAGATAGGTGCCGGGCACGCCGGTGAAGTACGGGTCGACGGCGAACCGCGGGCGGAACACGAGCTGGGTCAGCGTCGACGCGCCGCCGATGATGTCGCCCCCGACGTAGTTCGGGTTGTACGTCGACATCTCGGTGGTGGAGCGCACCGCCGTGCCGACGATGCGCTCGCGGAAGCCGGGGGCGAAGCGTTCGACTTGGGCGACGATCGCCTCGGTGGCGTCGCCGGTGTACCCGTGGGGGACGTGGGCGTACGTCCAGAGTGGGTGGACGTCGCCGACCGAGCGACCCGGGTCGGCGAGGTACTGCTGGCCGACCAGCACGAACGGCCGCTCGGGCATCGCGCCCCGATGCACCGCCAGCTCGTTGGCGAACACTTCGGTGTGGGTGCCGCCGAGGTGCACGGTGCCGGCTCGCCGGGCGTCGGGGGCGGTCCACGGCACGCCGCCCTCGATCGCGAAGTCGACCTTGAACGCGCCCGGGCCGTGACGAAATCGGCGGTACGCGCGGGCGACCCGGCGGGGCAGCCGGTCGCCGAGGATGCCGGCCGCGATCGACGGCGACACGTCGAGCAGCAGCACGTCGTGCGGTGGCAGGTCGGCCGCGTCGGTGACCCGTACGCCGGTCTCGATCGTGCCGCCGTGACGGGTCAGGTCGGTGGCGAGCGCGTCGGCGATCGACTGCGAGCCACCTTGGGCGACGACCCACCCGCGGCCGTGGCAGGCGACGGTGAGCATCAACCCGACCGAACTGGTCATCGGCCGGTCGAGCCGGGTGAACGCGTGGGCGGCGATGCCGGCCCACAGCGCCTTGGTCGAGTCGGTGCGCCACACCCGGGCGAGGGTCGTGGCCGGCAGCGCCGCACCCACGCCGAAGCGGGCCATCGTCAGCGGGTGGCGCGGCACCCGCAGGATCGGCTGCGACACGTCGCCGAACAACTGGTCGAAGCGCGCCGCCGGCGACCCGAACACGCGCCGCCAGCGACCGCCGTCAGCTCCGAGCGCGTCGGCGGTGGCGTCGACCGAGCGGTACAGCAGCCCGGTCGTGCCGTCGTCGAGCGGGTGCGCGCAGTCGACCTCGGGTTGCAGCCAGGTGAGCCCGGCGAGGTCGAGCCCGGCGAACGCCGGCGACCCCATCGCCATCGGATGGGTTGCCGAGCAGTGGTCGTGCAGCAACCTGGGCACGATCATCTCCGAGCTGCGCGTACCACCCCCGATCGTGTCGGCCGCCTCGAGCACCGTGACCGACACCCCAGCGCGCGCCAGACGCGCCGCCGCGGTGAGCCCGTTCGGTCCACTCCCCACAACGATCGCCGTCGTCACGGTCGCTCCGGCTCCGGTGATGTGGTTTCGACAGGCTCAACCACCGGGGCCGGCCGTTGACCAGGTGGTTGAGCTTGTCGAAACCACCGGGAGCAGGCAGCCATGTAGCGCAAGCTAGGCGTCGGCGAGCGCTGCTGTTGTTGCCGGGGCGCGGTTGCCTGGGCCGGGGTAGGGGGCGCCCGATGCCGAATACCCCTCGCGGGTCCACGTGACGACGTGGGGGAGCAAGCCGTTGGGTAGCCACGGTTGCTCGTGGGCGGCGTCGTCGTTGTGGTACCAACCCTTCTCGACCGTGCCGAGCGCGGCGTCGATCACGCGGTACTGCACCTTCTTCGAGAACATCGGCTGTGACTCGGTGAACACCACCACCAAGTCGCCCGGCTCGTAGTTGCAGCGCTGCTGCACGGCCTCGACGAGGCGCTCGTCGTGGCAGTGCCCGTCGCCGAAGTTCCAGCCGGTGAGCGTGTTGCTGATGAACTCGCCCTCGCGCAGCACCCGGTTGTCGATGTCGCCGCTGTGGCGCAGGTGCAGCGTGATGTGCATGCGCCCCATCGGGTGCATCATCCGGAAGGCGATCGCCTTCTGCATGAAGATCTCGGAGATCTCGCGGCCGAACAGCGGTTCGAGCTGATCGATCTGGTTGTCGGCGGCCTTGACGATCCGCTCGTTGAGGCGGTCTTCCTTCTCCTGGTCGCGGAACGACCACGTGGTCGACGCCCAGTTGCCGGCGTACTGCTTCATGCCGATCAGGAACGACACGTACTGCGGCCAGATCGCACCGAGCACGATGCCGAACAAGGCGACGACGATGACGCCCGCCAGCAAGTACGGGTTCATGTCGGTGACCGCGTACCCGCTGCCGGCGTGGAAGTTGATGAACAGGAACGCCGCGCAGAACCCGAAGAACACGTTCCACTCGAGCGGCACCGCGAGCGGAATGGTGGAGATGATGAACGCGTGCAGCATCCACATCGACACGACCGCGATCCACGTCAGCCACGGCCACGGTGAGAACAGCAGGGTGAGCGGCATCACGATCTCGGTGGTGGTGCCGAGGAAGTGGGCGACGACGTGGGTCAGCTTCGACGGGCGCAGGTCGTTCGGATAGTC
>DATMEY010000042.1:0-171409 GCA_035556435.1 Ilumatobacter sp.
CGTAGACAGCGTCCACTACTTCGCGTTCGAGTGCGCGCATGATGTTGGGGACCTCCCCGGTCGTCGTGTACGGATCACACTCGGCATCACAGCCGAGCCAACCCGCCGACCGGTGGATGGTCACCTATCCGCGCGAGTCCTTACTTGAGCAACATCTGACGATCGACTTCCGGGCGCCAGCGCCGCTTCCCGGACGGTGGCCCGGCTACTCGCCGGCGACGTGGTCGATCAGACGCTCGACCGCGCCGACCAGTTCGGGTTCGAGGTCGGCGTAACTCGACACACGGTTGCGCAGTCGCGGCCAGAAGCCGTCGAACGGCACGCCGAGCGCAGCGCACAGGCCCTCTTTCCATGGCTGCCCGCGGGGCACGTCGGGCCAGCTCGCCAACCCGAGCACCTTGGGGCGGACACCGGCCCACACGTCGACGAACGGGTGCCCGGTGATGAGCACGTGCGCCGAACCCACGCGCCCCTGAACCTGGCTGGCGATGCGGGTCTCTTTCGACCCGGCGACGAGGTGGTCGAGCAACACCCCCAGCCGACGCTGGGGCCCGGGCTGGAACTCGGCGACCGCGGCGGCCAAATCGTCGGCCCCGTGCAGTGGCTCGACGACGATGCCGAGCTCGCGCAGGTCGTCGCCCCACACGTGCTCGACCAACTCGGCGTCGTGCTTGCCCTCGACCCAGATCCGGCTGGCCCGGGCCGTGCGCGCCCCAGCGCCTGGGTCGGCGGCGATCGAGCCCGACGCGGTGACCCGCTGGCTGGCGGTGGGCTGCACCTTGGGGCGCACCAGCGCGACCGGACGCCCGTCGATCAGGAACGCACCCGGCGTCCACGTGAAGTGGCGCAGGTGCTGATGCCGGTCGCGCAAGGTGACGGCCTCGGCATTCCAGCGCACGACGTCGCCGACGTAGCCGCTGCCGCGATGCTCGACGACCAGCCCGAGCGTTACCTCGACGCTCGGGTAGCTGGGCTTGCGGGCACGGTCGTTGGCGAACTCTTCGAGGATGTCGCGTGGCCCCGACTGCATACCGGCGAGCTTGGCACGCGCCCGCACCCGGGAACCGGCAACCGCTCCACGACGTCGGAGTGCCATGGGGAGAACACACGACCACTACGACGACCACGACCGGCACGATCGCCACATCCGGGGGCACCCTCGCCGGCGACACCTCGGGCGACCGCTGGCCGCCGTCATGGTGGCGGCCACGGTGCTCGCGGCCTGCGCCGGCGAGGACGACGATTCGTCCGGTGATGCGTCGTTCGCGACGGCGGCCGCCGAAGCCGCCGGCCGCGGCGATGGCGCGATCGAGCTGTCCGGCGCTGCTGCGACCGACGCACCGAACGACGCCGACGCCGGCGAGCCGCCGCGCGGGGTGCCCACCCAGGGCGGGATCGACCACGCCCAGGTGGTCGGCACCGTCGGACGCAACGTCATCATCGAGCTGCGGGTGCAGATGGAGACCGACGACATCGCCCGCACCGTCGCCGCGATCACCGCCGACGCCGTGAACGTCGGTGGCGGCGTCGCCTCGTCCGACGTGTCGTACGGCACCACCCGGGCCGACGGCGAGCCCAACCGTGACGGGCACGCCGTGCTGGTCCTCAAGGTGCCACCGGCCGAGGTGGGCAAGGTGGTGGCGAACCTGTCCGGCACCGGGCGGGTGCTCTCGATGAACCAATCGGCCGAGGACGTGACCGATCAGCTGATCGACCTCGACGTGCGCATCACCAACAAGCGCAGCAGCGTCGAGAACGTACGCAAGATGATGGACCAGACCACCGACCTGAGCCAGCTCGTGACGCTCGAAGCCGAGCTGACGTGGCGCCGGACCGAGCTGGAGCAACTCGAAGCGCAGCAGCGCAACCTCGGCGACCGGGTGGCGCTGTCGACGATCACCGTCGAGGTCCGCCCGACGCCCGCTGCGGTGGCCGACACCGGCCCGGTCGACGACGACGACGACACGATCGGCGACGCCTTCCGCAGAGGATGGGACGCGTTCCGCGATGTCACCTTCGGCATCGCCTACGTACTCGCTGCCCTGACACCGTTCCTCGTCGTGGCCTTCGTTGCGGGCGGAGTGGCCTGGACGGCCAACCGGTTGCGTCGCCGCCCACCCAACACCGAACCAGCCGAGCAACCAGACGACGAACTGACCCCCGTGTAGGAAGCCCAACGGCGACGTACCCCGGCCGTCGATGCCCGTCCCCTTGCATTCGGACACAGATGGTCCAGCGACCACTTGGGACGGTCGTCGAGTAGGGCGCGCAGCGCCCGTATCGAGATGCGGTGCGCGCACCACGTCTCAATACAACGGAGGAGCGGCGGTGCCGCGAGTGCGCCACTCGACGAGCGGCGATCGACGATTCGCGGTCAGGGCGTCGTGAAGCGGGTGAGCGTGAACGGGTTGAGGTCGTGGCCGGGCGTCACGTCGGTGGCCAGGTCGGCGAGCACCGCACCGAGTGCCGGGGTGTACTTGAAGCCGTGCCCCGAGCACGGCGAGGCGACGACGACGTTGCCGTGCTCGGGGTGGCGGTCGACGAGGAAATGCTCGTCGGGCGTCTTCGTGTACAGGCACGTGAGCGTGGAGGCGACCGGACCGGCGGCGCCCGGAATGAACTGCTCCACCCACGCCCGCAGCCGGGCGACCTCGTCGGCCGTCACGGTGCGGTCGACCCGGTCGGGGTCGGTCGCCGCGCCGCTGGTGCCGACCTTGAGGCCTTCGCCGGGCACCGCCGGCACGCCGTACATGCCACCGCGCAAGGCCGGCGTGCCGGGCAGGCCGTCGGCGGCGCCGTCGTCGATCAGGAACGCGGGCATTCGGTCGGCGCCGTGGAGGGCGCGATCGTTCGGCTCGAACGAGACGTTGGCGACGCGGTGGACGACGAGCGGCAGGTGCAACTCGGCGGCCAGCCGGCTGGTCCACGCGCCGGCGGTGATCACCAGCCGCTCGGCCCAGTAGACACCGGCGCCGGTAGTGACGGCCACGCGGTCATCGCCGGCCTGCCAGCCGAGCACCGGCTCGTCGAAGCGCAACTCGGCACCGCGCCGCTGGGCCCGCGCCTGGAGCGTGGCGACCGCGCGGGCGGCAT
The DNA here is from genome assembly GCA_035556435.1 of Ilumatobacter sp. GTDB lineage: Bacteria > Actinomycetota > Acidimicrobiia > Acidimicrobiales > Ilumatobacteraceae > Ilumatobacter. The sequence continues at coordinate 3,094 of DATMEY010000042.1, forward strand.
ACACGAACCCGGCGTCGGCCTCGTACACGGCCTCGAATCCGTCGGGCACCCGGAACGCCGGGAAGCGCCGCATTACGTCGGCCGGATCGAGCGTGTCGTAGGCCAGGTCGTGGGCTGCGGCCGATGCCCGGAACGCGGCGAGTAGGTCGGATGCCGGCTGGGCGACCCGCAACACGCCGCTGCGCACGAGCAGCTCCGTCCCGGTGTCGGCGGTGAGCGCGTCCCACCGGTCGATCGCATCGGCCGCCAGCGGCACGTAGAACGGGGCTTCTTCGACGATCCGCCGGACGATCCGGGTGGCGCCGTGCGATGAGCCGTTGGCGTGGCCCGGCGCGAACGCTTCGAGGCCGATCACCGAGTACCCCCGCCCGGCCAACTCGTCGGCCGCCGCGCTCCCCATCGCCCCCAACCCCACCACGATCACATCCGCCGTCGTCACGCCCACATTCTGACGCCCCCAGCCCTACCGGTCCCCGTCCCCGAGTCCGCCCACCGGTCGTCGAGTGGCGCACCCGCGGCGCAGCCGCCCCGCCGTTGTATCGAGACGACGCCCGCGCACCGAGACGGTTGTCGAGTGACCGCTCTGCGGTCGTATCGAGACATACACCGCCTGGCGGCGGCACTCGAACACCGCGGCTCACACCCGCGAGCGCCAGCCTTCGGGGGTGAGGACCCAGTCGGCGACCGTGCCGTCGGGGAAGGCGAACGGGGCGCGTAGGCCGGTGTGGGCGCGGACCGTGGGGAGTTCCAACGGGCCGAGCCCGTCCGACCAGCGGTGCCAGCGGCGGCCGGGCACCTCAGCCCACTCGATGTGCGACCGGTCGAGCAGCTCGATCAGCCCGTGGGCGACGCCGTCTTGCACGTACCCGCCGTCGATCGCCACCGCCGCGCCCGTCGCGTACCACTCGACGTCGCTCGCCATCGGGGTCACGACGCCGTAACCGCGACCGAGTGCCTCGGCCGGGTCGTCGAGTGCCGCGGCATGGGCCTCGTTGCCGACGGTCCACTGCTCGAGCGGAGCGACGCAATGGTGTTCGGCCCACATCTCGGGAGCCTTCACGATGAACGGGTCGGCACGCACCCGCACATCCCACTCGGTGATCTGCAGCAGCGGGTGGCCGGCCTGAACGAGCCCGAACCAGTACCAACTGCGCCGACCGAACAACCGGTGCCCCGACACCAACCCCGCCGACCCGTCCGGGGCCCACGCCGCGAACACCCACTCGTCGACCAGCCCCGCGTGCGGCAGTTCGTCGGCCGGATCGATCGCCACGGCCCGACCGTAACCCGCCCGATTAGCCTGCCGGGCGTGAGCGACACCGTCCGCTACCTGAGCCTGGCCTGGATCCGCGAGCTCACCCGCGAGGTGGCCGACAGCGACGACCTCGCCAAGCTCGCCGGCGAGCACACCATCGGCGTCACCCAGGTCGTCACCGACGGGCCCGAGGGCGACGTCACCTATCACCTCCAGGTCGGCGACGGCGTGGCCACGTTCGGCGCCGGTCCGGCCGACCCCGAGCACGTGCGCATGGAGCAGTCGTGGGCCACCGCGGTCGGGGTGGCCACCGGCGCGCTCAACGCCCAGCAGGCGTTCATCACCGGGCAAATCCGGCTGGTGGGCGACCAGTCGAAGCTGATGGACGCGCAGCCGGTGTTCGCCGCGCTCGACGCGGTCTTCGCCGTCGTGCGCCGGCGCACGAGCTACGAGTAGGCATTCGAGCCGCCGTGTGTGAGGTGCCGCATGCCTGAGATGCCCGAGGTGCAGGCTCACGCCGAGCGCCTCACCGACGACTTTGCCGGGCTCGAGCTGGCCAAGTTCCAGGCGCTCAAGTTCACCGCGTTGCGTACGGCCGTACCGCTTCCCGAGGCTGCCTACGGTCACCCCCTGGTCCGGGTGGGCCGGCGCGGCAAGTACCTGCTGCTCGAGTTCGCTCCGGTCACGTTCGCGGTGCACCTGATGCAGGGTGGCCGCCTGCTGGTCGACGCGAAGAAGTCGCCCAAGGCCCGCGGCGGTCAGGCCCGGTTCGTGTTCGCCGGCGACGTGCCGGCCCTGTTGCTCACCGAGCAGGGCACCGAGCGGCGCGCCGGCGTGTGGGCGCTCGATCCACCGACCGCGCTCACCACACCGCCGCTCGACACGCTCGGCCCCGAAGCCGCCGGCATCACCGCCGACGTGCTGCTCGAACGGTTCGCCGTCAAGAACCAGCGCGTGCACGGGTTCCTGCGCGACCAGCGGATGCTCGCCGGGCTCGGCCGGCGGCTGGCCAACGAGATCTGCCACACCGCCAAGCTGAGCCCGTTCGCGATGACCGGCTCGCTCGGCGCCGAGGGCGCGGCCAAGGTGGCCGCGGCGATCGACACGTGCATCGCCGAGGGCCTCGCCTACGAACGCACGCGCACCGACATGAGCGCATCGAAAGACCGCCCGGCCGCGGTCCACGCACGCACCGGCGAGGCGTGCCGCGTGTGCGGCGACACCGTCCGCGCGGTCGAGTACGTGGGCTACACCGTCAACTACTGCCCCACCTGCCAGACCAACGGCAAAGTCCTCGCCGACAACACGACCTCGAAATTTCTGCGGTAATCACGTCGCGCTGAGCAGCTCCCACAGGTGGGACTCCAGAAGGGAGTCCCCAGCACCCGAGGAGCCAGCGCAGCGAATGACGGCGAAGCGACAGTCGAACGCCCGCCCGGCGACAGGCACGCTGTACGGGCGTGCGGCGATCTATGCCCGGATCTCGCTGGACAAGGTCGGCGAGGCCGCCGGTGTTGGCCGACAGATCGACGCATGCCGCCACCTGGCCGACCTCGAGGGCTGGAGCGTCGACGAGGTGCTCGTCGACAACGACCTGAGCGCTTACTCCGGCGCGTGCCGCCCCGAGTACGAGCGCCTGCTCGACCTCGTCCGCCGGCGCGAGATCGACGTGATCGTGGCCTACCACCCCGACCGGTTGTATCGGCGGCTCGCCGACCTCGTCGAGCTGACGAAGGTGGTCGCCTCCGCCGGCGTCGACATCCGGACGGTCGCTGCCGGGCACGTCGACCTGAACACAGCGAGCAGCCGGTTCACCGCACAGGTCCTCGGCGCGGCTGCAGAACACGAGTCCGTTCGGATCGGTGAGCGTGTCAGCGCCAAGCACCACCAGAACGCAGAGCGCGGCAACGCGCACGGCGGCGGCCGCTCCTACGGCTACCGGCGCGTGGCACAGGGCCAGATCGAGGTCGTGCCTGAGGAGGCTGACGTGATCCGCGAGGCGGCCGCCCGAGTGCTGGCCGGCCAGTCGCTCGCGTCGATCGTCGTCGACCTCAACGAGCGCGGCATCCCGTCGGCTCACGGCAAGAAGTGGCGGCCCGGTTCGCTGGGCATGGTCCTGAGATCGGGCCGGATCACCGGCCTACGGGAGTCGAAGGGCACGGTGGTCGGCGAGGCGAACTGGGAGCCCATCCTCGACCGGGCGACGTGGGAGCAGGTGGGTTCCCGTCTCACCCATGCACCCATCGGTCGCCGGCCGAAGGTCAACCTGCTCGCCGGGATGTGCCGGTGCGCCGAGTGCGGGTCGGTGATGGCCGCCGTCAGCGAGCGAATGGACAAGAAGCTCAAACCCGGCCAGCGTCCGCCCCGGCGGACGATCGCGTGCGACAAGGCGAACCGCCATGGCTGCGGCTCCAACACGGTGAAGGCCGACTACGTCGAGCAGATCGTCGTCGACTACGTGCTCGCCGCGCTCGAACACACCGACGTCGCAACCGCCCGCGCCCGTCGCGTCGGCGGCGACGCCCACCAGTTGATCGCCTCGATCGAGACGGACGAACAGTTCCTCGCCGACCTCGCCGCGGACTACGGCGCGCAGCGGATCAACCGTGCGCAGTTCCTCGCCGCGCAGGATCCAGTCCACGCTCGCCTGCTGCTCGCCCGGCGACGGCTCGACCAGCTGACCGTCGACCCCAGCCTCGACGGCACCGGCTTCGAAGGAGTGTCCGCCGACAGCTGGGACCGCCTCGACCTCGACCAGCAGCGCGCCCTCGTCGCGCTGTTCGTCGAGCACGTCGTCATCCGGAAGGGCAAGCGAGGTCGCTACTTCGACCCCAGCCGAATCCAACGGTGCCGGTCGAGGCCGGCGGTCCATGAGGCACTCACATGGCCCGAGCCCCGCGACCTCGCCACCGTCGACGACCCGCCGGGGCCCGCCCGAGCGTTGACTACAAGGGCGAGGCTCGCGCAGTGACGGTCAGTGTTCCAGCACCACCCGCTCGGCTGGAATTGGTCCGATCCTGCTGCCCGCAGGCTCCAGCGCACTGGAACAGCAAGCGGAAGCGAAACTTGAAATCCACAGGCGAGTTCTCAAGGTTGATGCCATCAAGATTGACCGCGATCGCCGGCCGCAGACCCCACTTGAAATCACAGAGGTGAAACTCAAGGTTGATAGTGTTATCCTTGATCTGTGGATCTGAAGCGGTTCGGGAGCGGGGCAACTGGCAGGCTCGTTCCGATCAGCGTCGAGGAGGGTGGCCGACAGGTCGACCACGCAGCGTTCGTGCCCGATCCGCTCCCATCGACGCTCGAGCTCTCGGCGCGAACGTGGTCCGACGTCGCCAACGCAGCGCACCTCCTGGGCCGGCTCGACGCACTCGCGAAGGAGTTGTTGCCCAACCCGATGCTCGTTGCGCGCCCCACGATCCGGCGTGAGGCGGTGAGCACGTCAGCCCTCGAAGGCACTTTTGCTCCCGCTGCCGAGGTGCTGAGTTCGGAGATCGACGTGGAACTGCCCCGAAGCCACGCCGTCACCGAGGTCATCAACTTCATCCACGCGACCGAACACGCCATCGAGCGGCGGGCCACGCTCCCGATCAGCACTCGGCTCGCGTGTGAGCTGCAGCGCATACTCGTCGTCGGGACTGCCAGTGAGGACTGGCAGGCAGGCCAGGTCCGCCAGACGCAGGTCATCATCGGCCCCTACAAGGGCTGCAGCGTTCTCGAGGCGAGCTACATCCCGCCCCCGCCAGGCGACCTGCTCAACGACGGCCTGTCAGCGTGGGAGAAGTGGATTCACGCCGAGGGTGACCTCCATGCCCTCATTCGGGTGGCGGCTGCCCACTACCAGTTCGAGGCCCTGCACCCGTTCACCGACGGCAACGGCCGCATCGGCCGTCTCATCGCGATCCTGCAACTGATCGACTACGGGCTTCTGACCGAACCGCTCATCAACCTGTCGCCCTACTTCGAGGTGCGCTCCGACCAGTACCGGTATCTCCTGCGAGAAGTCAGCACGCGCGGAGCCTGGGACGAGTGGATCAGCTACTTCTGCCAGGCGATCGCTGAACAAGCCGCGGACGCAGAGGCGCGGATACGCGCTCTGCTTGCCTGGCGGGATGCCACGCTCACCATGCTGCGAGCGACACGAGTCAAGGGCGTCGCCATCGCCGTGACCGAGAAGCTCATCGAGTACCCAACGGTGACGGTCAAGAACATCGCGGAGAGCCACAACGTGAGCGCCCAGGCGGCCAACAACGCAGTCACTCGACTCGTCGATCTCGGGGTGCTCAGCGAGATCACAGGGCGGAACTACAACCGGGTCTTCAGCGCACCCGCGGTATTCGACATCCTTTTCCGAGGTGACGCCTCCCAGACTCGGACGAGCAGGCCGGGGAGCTGACTGCGACGCAGCGCACCGCATCGCTGTGCACGGAACCGCGCCGGGACGGCCTCGTGGCCTTGCTCCACCTGCGGAGGACGCGCTGCCTCCGATCGGGCCTTCCGCGGATTCGCCCTGCGGGTCAGCCCCAGAAGATGCCGGTGGGGTCAGCGTCGACGTGCTCGAACAGCGACTCCACGTTGGCCGTCGGTGGCACGAGGTCGTAGGCGTGGAACTTGAGGTTCCGGTCGCGCCAGTAGATCTGCCACTCGCGCCGCGCCTTCGTGTATCGCAACCGGCGACGGGAACCCGAGTCCACTCCGGACCGAAGTCGGCGCGCCACGGCGGCCTGCACTCCAGGATCGTCAGCGCACGGTCGTCGACGTCCACCTCGTAGCGAATCTTGCCGATGGCACGCTCGGGCAGCCGAGAGTTGCGGGCTTCGACCCAACGCCGCACGCGCGCCACATCGGTCTCAGGCAACGCCATCGCCGTCGTCTCCGGGAGTCGAGAACGGCTCCGGAGCCTCAGCAACAAGTCGCTGCCGCAGCTGGTCGAGCTTGATTCCACCGAGCCTGGGCAGCCGCCAGGCATGCCATCCGTCGTACGAGGGGACGTTGGCAGCGCTCATTGCTGCTCGCGACGGTGACGGCCAGATCTGACCGTCCTCGGTCTGGATCGTGCCGTCGGCCAGGACCGTGGCGCGGAACAGCTCGCCTCGCCGGGGACGAGGGAACTCCAAGCTCTCCCCCACTTCCACCAGCCCCGCTGCGATCAGATCGGCGATCTGCGCTCTGCGTCCCTGGTACATCACGGGTGTCGGCCCACCGCTTGCAGAGTCGCCAGCCGTGCCCCCGCCCCCGACGGTTGGCTCGTGATCCGCCTCGACGTCGATGAAGCGATGGTGCTCGGCGTCTTCGTACACCGCGACCGGGACAACGCTCACTGGCAGTCCGTTCTCCCGGAGGAAGTCGAGCGCCGAACGTGTGCGGTCCTCGAACGATCGGGCCACGAGCACGATCCGAGGTGCCCGGTTCACCACCACGGGCGTGTTGGTGTCGGTGAAGTCCTGCCAGTCGGTGAAGAACGCTGCCGATCCGCCGTGGTAGAGCGCAGCCAGCTCGTCGAGGTTGGTCGACCTCGCCCAGCCCGCATACTCGAGGCATTGGGCGAGCTGGCTCCGGTCGACGTCGCGCTTGATCTCGATCACCACGACGCGACCCGATTCGTCCAGCGCCAAGACGTCGGGGCGGCCACCGCCGGTCAGGCGTGCCTGTCGGGCGATCGGGAACAGCGTCTCCCCCAGGAACGCTTCCAAGTCGCTCCAGACGAGGTCCTCGATCTCGCTCTCGTGCAGGTCTGCGCCGGGCAGCACCTGCCGGAACGGGACCAGTCCCTGAGCGGTCACCTCGAACAGCGGCACGGCTATTCCACCGCCTCGGTCGGCAGGCTCGTAGCGAGCTCGGTGAACTGGGCGAGCGCGGCTTCGAGTTCCTCGACGATCTCTGCGGCGAGCACGCCCGGCGCTGGGAGCGATGCGGCGTCGTCGAGGGACTCGTCGCGCAGCCAGGTGATGTCGAGGTTGGCCTTGTCGCGGGCGACCAGCTCGTCGTAGGCGAAGCACCGGAACCGCTCACTCTCGACCCGTCGGCTGCGGTCGTCCGGCGAGTAGGCGTCGACGAAGTGGGCGAGGTCGTCGGCGCGGAGCGGCTTGGTCTTCAGCGTGAAGTGCATGTTCGTGCGCAGGTCGTACACCCACGTCTGCTTCGTCCACGGGTCCGCAGCGGCGGGCTTGCGGTCGAAGAACAACACGTTCGCCTTCACACCCTGCGCGTAGAAGATTCCGGTCGGCAGGCGCAGGATCGTGTGCAGGTCGCACTCGGCGAGCAGGCGGCGGCGGATCGTCTCGCCGGCGCCAGCCTCGAACAGCACGTTGTCGGGCAACACCACCGCGGCGCGGCCGCCGATCTTCAACATCGTCTTGATGTGCTGCAGGAAGTTGAGCTGCTTGTTCGACGTCGACGCCCAGAAGTCGTCCCGCACGACGACCAAGTCGTCGCGCTCGGTCTCGCCGGCCTCGTTCACCATCGTCATCGACGACTTCCGTCCGAACGGCGGGTTCGCCGCGATCACGTCGACGCGCACGCCCGGGTCGGCGCGCAGCGCGTCGGCGACGGTCACCAGGCTCTTGCCGTTGGCCGTGCCGATGCCGTGCAGCAGCAGGTTCATCGCACACAGCCGAGCGGTGCCGTCGACGATCTCCCAGCCGTGCACCATCTCGTCGCGCAGGAACCGGCGCTCGTCGGCGTCCAGCTCGGCGACGTGGTGATCGACGATCCACTCGTGCGCGGCGAGCAGGAACCCGCCCGTACCACACGCAGGGTCGGCGATCGTCTCCCCTGGTTTCGGTCGCAGGCAGGCCATCATCGCCCGCACCAGCGGACGCGGCGTGAAGTACTGACCCGCACCCGACTTCGTGTCGGCGGCGCCGTCCTGGAGGATCGCCTCGTAGGCGTCACCCTTCACGTCGGTGTCGACCGACGTCCAGGTCTCCTCGTTGATCAGGTTCACCACCAGCCGCCGCAACTTCGCCGGGTCCTGGATGCGGTTCTGCGCCTTGCGGAAGATCGTGCCCAGCGTGCCGGGCTGCCGCCCGAGCGACTCGAGGATGTGCCGGTAGTGCACCTCGAGGTCGTCGCCGTCTCGGTCGAGCAGCGACTGCCAGTCGAGCCCGTACGGGACGACTTCACCGAGCCCGGCCTTCAACCGCTCGTCGGCCATCTTCAAGAACAGTAGGTACGTGAGCTGCTCGACGTACTCGATGGTGGATACCCCGTCGTCCCGCAGGACGTTGCGGTAGTTGAGCAGCTTCTGAACCAGCTGGTTCGTCGTGGTCATGACGGACGTACCTTCTTGTGCGTCATTTGCACACCGACCCCGGCGGCGGGCCGAACGGACCAACGAAACGGTCGCTGGCCTCGCACGATGTGATGACCCGGCTCATTGCAGCCCATTTGTTCAGGCCCATTACGGCGTGGATCGGCGGTGCTTGACGCCAGCACCCTCATCGCTCAGCCTCGTCCTCGAACCCATACGGAAGCGTCGGTGGGTCAGCCTGGTAGGGCTCGACAGCGCCCGCCGTGATCGAACTCATCGCTTCCGGTCCGAAAAGTGTGTCCTGACCCGTGCGATCTGCTCGTCGGCGCTCGTACGCCTCGATTCGCATCTGCTCGAACCGCTGAGCTGCAGCGGCGTAGACGTCGCCCATGATGCGGTTGCCAGCATCGTTGTCGGTCGCGAACACGAGGTCGTACAAGTAGCTGCCCGAGGTGTTCCGCACTTCGAAGGAGTGGGTGAAGCGGTAGCCGAGGGTGTTCTCCGCTCGACATCCCGTCTCTGGTTCGAGGCGTTCCCCGCGAACAGGTCGAGGTAGACGAGGGCACCTGACGCCTTCTTGCTTCCAGCGATGGCGAAGGCCGAGAGATACGCCGACAGGATGTCGAGCTTCGCCTCCGTCCAGAATCCCCACCCGCGCGGCGGCATGCCTACCTCGCGACCGCTGGCGTGGTCGGCATCTCGTCCCAGGTGCGTCCATCAAGCTCTCGGCCGCCGGCCTTCGGGGTACGACCGCCCCACTGTTTGAAGAAGAACCGAACGCCTGATGCCGTGCTCGCATCACGAAGCGCTCGCACCCACTCGGCGTCGATCGGGCGGGCCCGTGGTCCAGACTCGCCGCCCACGATGAGCCAGTCGATGTCCGTCAGATCGAGCTCGACCGGCCCCAGCAGCGGCTCGGCCGACACGAACCGGATCGCCGCAGGAACCTCACGTAGGTGGTCGAGACGGAACGCGTACCGCTGCGTTTCCACCGACACCCCCATCCAGACGTTCGGCGGCCAGGACAGTTGGTCAGAAAGGCGGGCGAGTCGCTTCGACCGCTTGGTCAGGACCTGGTACTGGTGCTGAGGGGTCTCCGCCATGACATCGAACACATCGCGGATGAAGCCAACCGGAACATCCTCGTGGAAGAGATCGCTCATCGAGTTCACGAACACGATGCGCGACCCGGACCACGACCGAGGAGCGTCGACCACGTCTGGGTGAAGGGTCAGCCTGAAGCCTGGTCCACTCGTCCGAGGATCGCCGTCGTTCTGATACTTGGCCTGCCCCATCGCCCGCAGCCGCTTCGCGAGCGACAAGGCATAGCAGTTGTCGCAACCCGGCGACGTCCGATCACATCCGGTGGACGGGTTCCACGTCACCTCCGTCCACTCGATCGCTGACTCAGCCACGCTCATGCCTCCGACTCTACGAAAGGGGAGTGACGACGATTCCGGACCCAGTCCCAGAAGGCTGGGCAGAACTCGAACCCCCGTAGTAGTCGCGCTTGGCGTTCACCAGCACGTTGGTGTCCAACAACCACGCCATCACACCACCCCAAGACGATCGGCGAGCCCGTCGAAGGTGGACTCCTTCTTCACGTCCAGCAACCGGAACGCTGTCGTGTACGGCGTGCGGCCCTCCTTCGCGCTCGCGATCAACGCGCTCGCGAACCGTCTGCTCACCTGCACCGGCTCGGTGTTGTAGTAGTTGCCGCCACCCCCGCGGTCGGCGAGGAACGCAGCGACCCGCTGCCGCTCCACGCCGAGCTCCGTCAGGTACTCGTCCCACGTCAATACGCCGGCTTCACGGATGCGGCCGAGGATCACCTGGCTGCTGACCCGGAAGTGGTCGGCCAACGGCCGCAGCTGAGCCCGCAGATCGGCGCGCTGGTCGAACCGCTGACGGAACTCGGCCATCGGCACCAGGAACTCGGCGGCGACTTGGTTGCACCACCGCTCCACCGCGTTGCTGCGGATGGACTGCGGGTCGAGATCGGACAACGCGGACTCTCCCAGCCAGAGGTGGGCGAGCTCGTGCACGAGCGTGAACACCTGCGCCGCCTTGCTGTCGGCGCCGTTCACGAACACGACCGCCGCGTATCGATCGACGAGCGCGAAGCCTCGGAACTCCTGCGGGTCGAGCGCGCGATGCGTGTTGGAGCCGACGATGCCGCTGATCATCACCAGCACACCCGCCGCCTCGGCCCGCTCACGCAACCACGTCAACGCCGCGTCGGAGGTCCGGCACCCGGCGCGGCGCTGCGCCGTCCAGTCGAACGTCTGCCGCATCTGGCCGGCGACGTCATCGACGGCGTCGGTGGTGTTGGCGACGCCGACGAACGGCAGCGGCGGTTCACCTTCGAGGAGCTGATTGTCGCGGTACCACTCCTGGCGACGCTCACACGCATAGATCACGTCGAGCAGGTCCGCAGACACCACGTCGCCGGCCGCTGCGACCGGGCGATCACCGATCGTGCGGAAGTCGGGGATCGGGACCGTCTCCACCGGCGGCTCCTCCAAGAAGAAGAACCCGACCGGCGTGTGCGTCTTGCGAGCGAAGTCCTCCAACTGCTTCAAGGTCGGCGCCGCCTGCCCGCCCAGCCACGCCTCGTAGCGGGGGAAGCGCTGCTCCCAGACCTCGTCGTCGACCCCGGACCGGGCGCGAGCCCACTCGAGAACTCTCGGTCTCACCTCGACCCGCACGCTCACGACAGCTCACCTCCCCGATCCGACACGCCGTCCACGGTCGACGGTATAGGGAGGGTGTGACCACGATTCATGCTGTTTGCCTCGCTCGCCGCTTGGCGACCGACTGCACCGAGCGCTCCGCCCGGATCCGCTCCAGCAACACAGTCGCCGGCTCATCCGACGGGTCCTGTGGCACCAGCCGCCCCTCAAACGCCGCCTTCAACACCGAACGCCGCAAGCCTGCTGACCGGGCGAGCCCGATCTCGACCGCTCGCTCACACGCGTCCAGGAAGGACATCTGCCGCTCAACCTCCGCGAGGATGCGCGACTGCTCCTCCACCGGAGCGATCGGCACGGGGAAGGCCTTCAGCGTCTTCAGGTTGAGCGACGCAAGGTTGGTCGTCTGCTTGCCGCGGTCTTCGAACCACCCTCGGCCGAATGTGTTGCCCCAGATCGAGACCAGCTTCGGCTCGACCCCACCGGAGAGCCGAGCTCGGAAGACGTGGTTCTGATGGATGCAGCTGGCGATCTGGCTCTCCCACACCCAGCCGCGTCCGAGCTTGTCGCGATCGCCGCCCTCGTTGAACAGAACGTCACCCCGCTGAAGCTCGAGCTGTGCCGCCTTCTCCGGGGCGACTCGGATCGTGGTGATCGTCTCAAGATCCAAGAAGCCCCGCTGAACGTTCGCCACTCGGAGATACGGGACCTCGACGAACGACGCATCGGACTGCCGCTTCGAGTCTTTGGTCACGCCGCCGACCACTTCGGCGATCACCCCCAACTCCGTCCACGCCCATGACGGCGGCAGTTCGGGAACGCCATCCGGCTCCGCGGCCTCCACGCCGAGGTCGGCGAGGAGCTTGGCGGCGGGGGTGTCGGTGGGGTCTTGAGGGACGAGGCGGCCGGTGACGGCGGCGCTGAGGATGGCGTCCCGCATGCGCTTGAGGAGTTGGCGAACGACGCGCAGTCCGGCTTCGCCGGCGTCGAGCTTGGAGAACGCTTCTTCGATCGCCGTGACGATCCGCTCCTGCTCCGCAAGAGGCGGTACCTGCACCTCGACTTGTCCGAGGTTCTTGCGGGAGATGCGCTTGCGCGTGGTGCCCGCCTGCTGCGCCTCGATCGCTGCCCGGATGGCCGGGCTGTTTATGGCCCACATGAGCCACCGCGGACGGACACTGTCAGGGCCCGGACGCACGATTGCAACGTCGACGACGGTCACGCACGGACGCGGGTCTCCTGGGAAGAGGCACGCTCTACCGAGTGGGTCGGGCATCCGCGCGACCAGCACATCATCAACTTCGAGATACGAGCATCCGAGCTGGTCCGCTGTCGGTGCAGTGAGGTATCGATCGCTTCGATTGCGCCACTGGCCTTCGCCGACGTCAGCAAGCTGTGTGAGCCTTACCTCGCCGCCCGGGTCCTGGTCCTTGGACTCAACCCAGTCGCCGTCGACAAAGAGGCCATTCGAACCAATCAGGTCATTCACCGTTGCCAGCGCCCAGCCCTTGGGGAGTTCGGTCATGCGACGAGTTCCAGGGTGAGTTCGTCGAGGAGGGGGGCGAGTCGTCCGGCGAAGGTGGTGTTGGCCCGGCCGTAGCCGCCATGGCCGATGAAGGGTTCGAGTTCGAAGTCGTCGGGGGCGATGGTGAGGCTGGTGGCGAGGTGGTCCCTGATGCGGGTGAGCCAGGCGAGCTGGTCGTCGGTGAAGGTCGTGCCGGCCTGGGTCTGTTGGGCGAGCCAGTTCTGGAAGCGTTCGTCGACGGTGAGCGGGTACGCAACCAGATCACGGTCGGGGTCGAGGGCCTTGCGGACAAGGCTGATCAGGTTCGTGAACTGCGTGCCGGCGGAACCGCGGACTCGTGACGCCTCGAGTGCTTCGTAGGCGGCCCACAGTCGTTCGGGGGTCCAGTTGTACGGCGGCCGTCCGATCGCGGTGGCGAGCTCCTTGATCGCTTTCAGGGTGAGGCGTTTGCCGTACGGGCGGGAGTAGAGGATCTGGAGGGCGTCGATGTCCTCGCGGTGCTCGGCGACGAACGCCTGCCATGACTCGATCGTGGTGCGGGCGCGGTCGGTGGCGTCGCGAGAGAACCCGGCGTCGATGATCTCGTCCTTGGAGGTCTCGTCGAGCACCTGGGTGTAGCTGCGCCGCACCTCGACCAGCTTCGTGCGCAACTCCGGCCGCTCGGCCAGCACCCGGCAAGCCTTCTCGACCAGCTCGGCTCGCGCCTCGTGAAGCTGGTCGTCGCTGGGGTCGGCACCTCCGTTGGCCGCTGCGGCGACCTCCCAGGCCTTGTCCGTGTCGACGGCGTCGGTGAGGAACCGCACGAGATCGGTCAGGCCGACCCCACCGGCAGCCTCGGCGATCTCGGTGCGGTCATCTGGGGTGATGACCCGATCGAGTCGAGCGAGGCGACCGGCGATCGACGACACCACGTCGGCATCGCGGACACCGGCAGCGACCTGGTCGAGGAGCTTCTTCAGTGAATCAGCTTTGCGGCGGTCGAGCGGGTTGGTGTCGTTGAACTCGGCCTCGGTGACACCGACGGCGTCGACGATCACGAAGTGCGTCTTCGCGGTCGCGTCCGCCGAGACGGCTTGGAGGTCGTTCGGGTCGATCACCCGAACCCCGCGGCCCTTCATCTGCTCGAAGAAGTTCCGCGAACGGACCTGGCGCATGAACATCACGCACTCCAACGGCCGCACGTCGGTGCCGGTGGCGATCATGTCGACGGTGACCGCGATGCGCGGGTTGAAGCTGTTGCGGAACTGGTTCAACAGGTCCTCGGGCTTCACGCCGGTGGTGCGGTAGGTGATCTTCACCGCGAAGTCGTTGCCGCGGCCGAACTCCTCCCGGCAGATCCGCACGATGTCATCCGCGTGGCTGTCGTCCTTGGCGAAGATCAGCGTCTTGGGGACCTCGCTGCGGCCGGGGAAGATGCCGCCCTCGTCCAGCGGCTTGAACAGGTTGTCGCGGAACGCTCGGATCACCGTGCGGATCTGATCGACGGCGACCACGTCGCGGTCGAGTTGGCGGGCGTCGTAGACGACGTCCTCGTCGAGCTTCTCGAGGCGCACCTTGCGGGTCTCACGCTCCCGGAACTTCGTCACGAGCCCGGCCTCGACCGTCGACCCGTGCTCGCTGATCTTGGTGCGGATCCGGTACACGTCGAAGTCGACGTTCACGCCGTCGGCGACCGCTTCGGCGTGGCCGTACTCGACGACCAGGTTCTGGTTGAAGAACCCGAACGTCTGCTTCGCCGGTGTCGCCGTCAACCCGACCAGGAACGCGTCGAAGTACTCGATCACCTGACGCCACACCCCGTAGATCGAGCGGTGGCACTCGTCGACGATCACCACGTCGAACGCCTCGATCGGGATCGCCGGGTTGTACGCCACCTCGACCGGGCGCTCGGGTTCGATCTCTGCGCCGGACTTCTCGTCGACGTCCTCGGGCAGCTCCTCCTCACCGCGCAGCATCGAGTACAGGCGCTGCACCGTCGTGATCACCACCCGAGCCGCCGGGTCGATCCGGTTCGAGGTCAGCAGTTGCACGTTGTAGAGGTCTGTGAACTTCCGGCCATCCCCAGGGGTGGCGAACTGCTGGAACTCCCGCAGCGTCTGACGGCCGAGGTTCGCCCGGTCGACGAGGAACAGCACCCGTTCGGCACCGGCGGTCTGCACCAGCCGGTACGCGAGGTTGGCGGCCATGAACGTCTTGCCCGAGCCGGTCGCCATCTGCGCCAAGGCACGCGGATGGTTCCGGCACATCGATGCCTCGATCCGGCCGATCGCCTCCACCTGAATCCGCCGCAACCCGTCCGCCGGTACCGGCCCCAGGCGGTGAAGCCGTGCCCGCAGCGAGCCGGCCTCGGCGTCGTCGATCCAGTGCCGCAGCCATCGGGCCAGCGTCTCGGGCCGGTGGAAAGTGACCACCGGACGCGACCGGGGCTCGGGGTCGAACCCGTCGGTGAACATCGTCTCGTCGCCGGTCGACTCGTACAGGAACGGCAACGGCGACACCAGCGCCGGAAGGTCCTTCGGGAGTCCGGCCGCGTACTTCGCCGACTGCGACTCCACCCCGGCCAACGGCGTGCCCGACGGCTTTGCCTCCACCGCCCCAACCGCCTTGCCGTCGACGAACAACAGGTAGTCGGCCCGGCCGTGCCCGGCGGCCATGATGAACTCCCGGACCGCCACCCCCTGCCCGGCGTAGAGGTTCAGGTCCTTGCGGTCCTGCACCACCCAGCCGCACACCACGAGCTGACGGTCGATCTCCACCCGGGCACGCGCCTCCGCGGTGAGGTAACCCTCGCTCATCGCAAGGTCTGGAGACAGGACGACAACATGGTCCCTCCAGGGTAGGCGGCCCACCACCACCCACCGGGTTGCCGCCGAAAGCAGGCCCACGTCCCGGGGGTGGAGACCCGAACGGTCGCTGACGGTCACGTCGACCTCAACACGGCGAACGGCCGGTTCACACCGCAGCCATTCCATGGTTCCTTTCCAAAACGACATACGTACGTCCTCCTTCAACGCGCTCCGAAGAGCGCGTTACCCACGCGGACGCGGGTGGAACCTTCCTCTCCCTCGGCTGCCCGGCCGGGTTTCCGCGGTCCTTGGGGCGGCTGCGGCCGCGACGGTGACGGTTCGTCAGGCGACCTGGACGGCGTCCTTGAGCCTGGCGGGAACCTTCTCGGGGAACGAGACGATCAAGTGCCGGCCGAGGGCTTCGGCGACGCGGGCGAGGGTGTCGATCCGGTTCTTGGCGTCACCGCCTTCCTCGAGACGAGAGATCACCGACTGGGTGGTTCCCATGCGCTCGGCGAGCTCACGCTGGCTGAGTCCAGCGCCGGTGCGCAGGTCGTAGATCAGTTGGCCGAGCGCGAGGTCGTGCTCAGCCTCGGCGCGCACCTCGTTGCTCGGTGCTCGGCGCTTGTTCTTGGTGTGGTCCCAGCGGGAGTAGTTGGCCATCGTGGTCTCCTTCACGGGTTGGTCCGGGCGCAGTCGTCGGCGGCTCTGCGGGCCCGGGCGATCTCGGCGTGTTCGTTGTTGCGTTGCTTACGGAACGTGGTCGGCAGCACGATCCGTCCGTTCTTGGTGAACCGGTAGGTGATCCGACGAGCAGTCGGGCCGAGCGTGAAGCGCAACTCGAACAGACCCTCGTCGAGGCTCCTGGACAACGGCATCCGAGCGGTCGACGCGAGCGCGACCAATCGGTCGATCACGATGACCGTCCGTCCCACTCGCCATCGTCCAGCGAGTCCATCCACTCGACGATCTCGTCATGCAACTCGACGTCAGCCACAACTGTGAGTATCGCGCAGATGCGATGATCGCACAAATGCGATCATGCACCCGACCGGTCGACGCCTCAGCGCGGCGCTGCGAGTTCGTCGTACCCGCGTGTCCGCCTACGTCGAGGCGCTGTCGAGTTCAGCATTGCCCACAGCGGTCGCTGTCTCGATCCTGGACATCTGCGCTCCTCTCGATCGACGGCAGCCTCGCCGCCGAGGAGTCGATCCGCCTGACACCAGACATTCGACGACGCCCAGCCGCCGCTCGCGCAGAACGGGACGCAGGGCGCTCGGCCCGATTCTGAGTCGGGCCAGTCCACATCGACGTCCCGGACCGCGCACCGGATCGACGGGGTCCTGAGTGGAACGCGCGCGTTGTGGGTACTCATCGGGTTCACCTGACGACGATGTCGCTGCGTTGCAGTGACCCGAAGGAGAGAACCATGGACCACCGTCGAGGCACCACGACAACCCGTGGCGGCACGTTGGACGATCTGGAACACCTGTTCACCGGCGAGCGCGAGCTCTTGACCGTGTGGGCGAACCGGCCCGGGCCGACACCGAACGAGGTCTCGACGCGGGTACGCGCCGAAGTCTCCGCCGCTCCGGGCCAGTGGGCCGACACGCGCGACGAGTTGGCCGAGGCGATGACCGACTGCCTGACGCAGGCCGAGGCCGCGGTGGTCGTGGTCGCCGAGAACGTGACGTTCGCCGAGCCGCTCTCCGACCCGTTGCCGACCGAGGCGCGGTTCACCGGTTTCCTCCCGGCGATCTCGCCGGTGATCGCCAACCGCCAACGGAACGTACCGGCGGTCGTGGTCCGGCTCGATCGGCGCGGTGCCGACCTGTTCTGGACCGGCGACGACACGGCCAACGCGATGACGGTCGAGGGTCGCGACCACTTCATCACCAAGGTCAGCGCCGGTGGATGGTCGCAGGCCAGCTATCACCGGTTCGCCGAGAACGCCTGGGAACGGACCGCCACCGACACGGCCCAGGAACTCGAGCAGATCGTCACCGCAATCGGGGCCCGACTGGTGCTGCTGGCAGCCGACGTGCGGATGGCCGAGCTGCTCCGCGGACAGGTCTCGCCCGGTGTGGCGGCGATGTTGCGCGACGTCGCCGGTGCGCGCACCGAAGACGGCTCCGACGACCACCGCGACGTCGAGGTCGACCGCTGGTTGCGTACGGCCGTCGCCGAGGACACGGTCGCGACGTTGCAAGCGTTCGACGAACGGATCGACCTTCCCGACCCGCTTGCCGTCACCGGCGCCCACGACACGCTCGCGGCGCTCCGGAGCGCTCAGGTCGAGACCCTGCTCGTGCACGACGGAGGTGAGGACGAACCGCTCGGCTCGTTCCATCCGGACGACCCGACCGACATCGGCCACATCGAGGGCGGGCCGTCGGCGGCTTCCCGAACGGCACGGCGCTGCGACATCGCGATCCGCGCCGCGCTCGGCACCGGGGCAACGGTCAAGGTCGTTCCCCGTGGCCGCCGTCTCGACGACGGCCTCGGCGCGCTGCTGCGCTGGGCTACCTAGGTCCCTGCGCCTTCAGCGCAGCGAGTGGCCTACGAGAGCGGGGCGCCGGCGCTGGCCCGGTAGAGGTCGCGCAGGAGCAGGACCTCTGCCGAGTGGTGGATCATCTCGCGGTTGATGTGGAGGACCAGGGTGGCGTAGGGGTACTCGGCGAACTCGCCCTCGGCTGGGCCAACCGGAGCGGCCAGGCGGGCGGCGTCGAGGCTGGCCACACCGGCGATCCATGTGGCGTACTCGTCGTCGAGGCGGGCCAGCGCGGTGGCCGCGGTTGGCGGCCACTGCGTCGTGGCGTAGTCGACCGGCGGGCCGCCGAAGTGGCTGGCATTGCGGGCCCCGAGCACACCGACGATCAGGTGACCGAGCCGCCAGGCGATCGTGGTGACCGGCGCCGGTACCGGCTCGGGGTGCTCGAAGTCGACGACCAGCGGACCGGATCCGGCAGCCATGACCGTGCGCGCCTCGGTCCGGGGGCGCACGCTCCACATCCCGGGCACCGGTTCCCAGAAGTACTCGTCGTCGGTCAGGCCGTCGAGGTGCGGCCGCACCAGGTGTTCCCAGTGGAAGCTGAGCTGTTCGACCAGTTCCGCGGTCCAGTCCACAGTTCGCCTCGCAGCATCGTTCGACATGTCGTCCATGCACTCGGTCTACTCGCCGATCAGGACAACTCTGGGTCGGCGGCTGCAACCTCGACGGCCTCGTCAACGTGTGCTCGGTCACCGTGCACTTCCGCAACTGACAACTCGCCTGCGGCGGGTCAACCCCTAGCCTTGGGCGCCTATGAGCATTCCGGAACGGCCGACGTTGGACGGCATCGAGGCGCGCTGGGCCAGCCAGTGGGCCGCCGATGGCATCTACACCTTCGACCGCTCCGCCGTACGCGCCGATGTGTTCGCGATCGACACACCACCGCCCACCGTGTCGGGTTCGCTGCACGTCGGCCACGTCTTCAGCTACACCCACACCGACGCTGTCGCCCGCTACCAGCGGATGCGCGGCAAGGCCGTGTTCTACCCGATGGGGTGGGACGACAACGGCCTGCCCACCGAGCGCCGGGTGCAGAACTACTTTGGCGTGCGCTGCGACCCCACCCAGCCCTACGTCGAGGGGTTCCAGCCGCCGTTCCGCGGCGACCCGCCCAAAGACCACCGAGCGATCCCCATCTCGCGCCCGAACTTCCTCGAACTGTGCGACGAACTGGTGGCGATCGACGAGCAGGCGTTCGAAGAGCTGTTCCGCCGGCTCGGCCTGTCGGTCGACTGGTCACTGCTGTACGCCACCATCGACGCCCGGTCGCGGCGCATCAGCCAGCTCGCGTTCCTGCGCAACCTCGCCCGCGGCGAGGCCTACAGCCAGGAGGCACCGAGCCTGTGGGACGTCGACTTCCAGACCGCGGTGGCCCAGGCCGAGTTGGAAGATCGCGAGCGCCCGGGCGCCTACCACACGCTCGCGTTCCACCGTGTGGGCTCAGCGGGGGCCGACGGGTCCGGTGACATCCTGATCGATACCACCCGACCCGAGTTGGTGGCCGCCTGCGTCGCCCTGGTCGCACATCCCGACGACGCCCGTTACCAGCCGTTGTTCGGGTCGACGGTCACGTCGCCGCTGTACGGCGTGGAAGTGCCGATCGTCGCCCACGAGCTGGCGCAGCCCGACAAGGGCACCGGCATCGCCATGATCTGCACGTTCGGCGACGTCACCGACGTGATCTGGTGGCGCGAGCTGAACCTGCCCACGCGGGCGATCGTCGGCCGTAACGGGCGCATCCTCGCCGAGGCCCCCGACGGGGTGGACGGTGGGCCGGGCTCGGCGTACGCGGCGATCGCCGGGCTGTCGGTGAAGCAAGCCCAGGCCAAGGTGGTCGAGCAACTGCGCGAGTCGGGCGAGCTGCTCGGCGAGCCGAAGCCGGTCACCCACCCGGTGAAGTTCTACGAGAAGGGCGACCGCCCGCTCGAAATCGTCACCAGCCGCCAGTGGTACCTGCGCAACGGTGGGCGCGACCGCGACCTCGCCCAGCAGCTGATCGGGCGCGGCAACGAGATCGCGTGGCACCCCAGCCACATGCAGCACCGCTTCACGAACTGGATCGACGGCCTCAACGGCGACTGGCTGGTGAGCCGCCAGCGCTTCTTCGGCGTGCCGATTCCGGTGTGGTACCCGCTCGACGGCGACGGCCAGCCCGACCACGACCACCCGATCCTGCCTGCCGACGACACGCTGCCGATCGACCCCTCCACCGACGTGCCACCGGGCTACACGGCCGACCAGCGCAACCAGCCCGGCGGGTTCGCCGGCGACCCCGACATCTTCGACACCTGGGCGACGTCGTCGCTGACTCCCCAGATCGCCGCCGACTGGGCCTCGACAGGCTCGACCGCCGGTGGGGGCGACCTGATGGCGCGGGTGTTCCCGTACGACATGCGCCCGCAGGGCCACGACATCATCCGCACGTGGCTGTTCTCCACGGTCGTGCGAGCCCACCACGAGCACGGCTCGGTGCCGTGGACCAACGCCGCCCTGTCGGGCTGGATCCTCGACCCCGACCGCAAGAAGATGTCGAAGTCGAAGGGCAACACGGTCACGCCGATGGGCCTGTTCGACCAGTACGGCACCGACGCCGTGCGCTATTGGGCGGCCTCGGCCCGGCCAGGCACCGACACCGCCTTCAGCGAGGAGCAGATGAAGGTCGGGCGCAAGCTCGCCACCAAGCTGCTCAACGTGTCGAAGTTCGTACTCGGACTGGGCGAGCCCGACGAGTTCGGGCCGGCCGCAGCCGCCACCGACCCGGTCGACCGCTCGATGCTGGCACGGCTCGACGCGGCGATCGACGAGGCCACCCGGGCGTTCGACGGGTTCGACTACGCCCGCGCCCTGGAACGCACCGAAGCGTTCTTCTGGTGGTTCTGCGACCACTACGTCGAACTGGTCAAGAGCCGTGCCTACGCCACCCGCGGCCCCGCCGGCGCGGCCTCGGCCCGCGTGGCCCTGCGAGCCGCCCTGTCATCCGTGCAGCGCCTGCTCGCGCCGTTCCTGCCGTTCGCCACCGAAGAGTCGTGGAGCTGGTGGCAAACCGGCAGCGTGCACACCGCGGCCTGGCCGCTCGCCGATGCCGCCAGGCCCGCCGACGCCGACCCGAACGCGCTCGACGCGGCCATCGAGGTGCTCGCCCAGGTGCGCCGCGCCAAGACCGAAGCCAAGGTCAGCCAGCGCGCCGAAGTGGCGACGCTGACCGTGCACGCGCCCGCCGCGCTCGCCCCGCAGCTCGACATCGCCCGCGCCGACCTGGTCGACGCCGGCTCGGTGGGCGAACTGGTGGTGACGGCCGGCGACGAGTTGCGCTGCGACGTGGTGCTCGCCACGGCCGACTGACCGGCATGGTGACCGGCGCAGCCTCGTTGCGCGCAGGTAGCATCGCGCCGATGGTCACGTTGCGGCGCAGTTGGGGCGCCCTCGCGCTCGCCACGGCCACCGTGGCAGTCGGCACCTTTGCTGTGCCGATGGCGAGCTTCACCGCGCTCGCCGGCGGCGAGCCGCCCGACAGCACGACGCCGACCACCGCCGAGTCGACGACCACGACCACCACCACGACGACGACGTTGGCACCGGTGCTAGAAGGTGTGGTGTCCGAACCTGCTCACCGCGACATCCCTGGCATGTTCCAGGCGATGCCGACGCTGCCGCCGCCACCCACCACCACGACGACCACGATCCCCTTCGTCGACCCCACGATCCTGCCCGACAACTCCGGCGATGGGCGCCGGGCGGTCTACTCCAAGTCGCTCCAGCGGGTGTGGCTGGTCGAAGAGGACGGCACGGTCACTCGCACGTTCCGGGTGTCGGGCCGGATGACCTGGAACCAGCCGACACCGAACAACTCGGCCAACACCGTCGAGCCGAGGTTCCAGTTCTACGGCCCGGGCGACGTCCCCGCGTTCTACCGCGTCGCCTCCCGTTCCCCTCGCACGTGCAACATCAAGAAGCCATACCTGTGTTGGCAGTACATGGTGCGCTTCACCAAGGGTGGTGACGAGGGCGACAACATCGGGTTCCACCAGATCCCGATCGACGGGCGCACCAACCGACCGGTGCAGACGCTCGCCCAGCTCGGCCAACCGCTCTCCGGTGGGTGCATCCGCCAGGCGCCCGAAGATGCCGAGTTCGTGTGGCGCTGGGCGGGTATCGGGACCAAAGTGGTCGTGCTGGCCTGACGGCCGCGGGCCGTACCCGGCCGGGTACCGCTAGCTTGTCGCCCGCATGGCTCGCAAGGCACGTCGAACCTGGCCGCAACGGCTCACGATCGCACTGCTGGTCGTCACCTCGCTGGCTGCGCTCGGCACGGCCGGTGGGCTCGCCGCCGGGCAATGGGTGGTGTCCGACCGCCAGTTGGTCGAGATCTCCGGCACGTCCGCAGGCAACGGTGCCGACGGCCGCCCCCACGTGGTCGTGCCCGGCGGTACCACCGCCACCACGCCGTCGTCCGGCTCGCTCGCCACACCGGCCACCGTCCCGATCGCCGAGCCCGACGCCGCCAACTTCTTGCTGGTCGGCGCCGACGGCGGCAACTGCCTCGCCGACGACCCCACGGTGGGGCGCCGCGACGGCGTGCAACGCAGCGACACGGTGATGGTGTGGCGGGTCAACCCGTCGACCAACCAGGTCGCCGTGCTGTCGTTCCCCCGCGACCTGTACGTAGAGCTGCCGTCGCTCGGGCGCAAGGGCCGCATCAACGAGGCCTATCGCAACGGCCCGCAGGCCCTGATCGACACCATCGGCGCCAACTTCGGGGTGCCCGTCGACCACTTCATCGAGGTCGACTTCTGCGCGTTCGTGGCGCTCGTCGACGCGGTCGGCGGGGTCACCGTGCCGTTCCAGACCGCCGCCCGCGACCGCTCGGTCGCGTTCGAGGTACCGGCCGGCTGCCAGAACCTCGACGGCATCACGGCCCTGCGTTACGTGCGCTCGCGGCACTTCCAGACGCAGCGCGACAACGGCACGTGGAGTACCGACCAGTCGGCCGACTTCGGGCGCATCGCCCGCCAGCAAGACTTCATCCGCCGCGTGCTGGCCAAGGTGGTGAGCGACGAGCTGTACCGGCCCGACACGATCTCGGCGCTGATCGACACGAACCGCCAGTACCTGAAGACCGACGCCGAGTTGACGCCACGCAAGATCATCGAGTTCGCCAACGTGATGCGCCGTGTGAACCCGGCCGAAATCGCCACCTACCGGATCGCTTCGCGCGGTCGCAACGTCGGCGGCGCGGCGATGCAGGAGCCGTTGACCGGCAGCGAGAACATGAAAGCGATCCTCGAGGTGTTCCGCGGCCGGGCGACGCTCGCCTCGGCCCCCGAGCAGACGTTCGACACCACCGTGCCCGAATCGCCAGCGACGACCGCCCCCGCAACCGATGCCGACGGCGCCCCGATGCCGACCGTGGTGGTGCCGGTGGAGACCGAGGGAGTGTCCCCCGACCCCACCGCCACCTGCTAACGCGCGGGTGTGGTCTCGATACACCGCCTGGCGGCGGCACTCGACCACCTTGGCACAAGGTCGTCGAGTGGCGCACTCGCGGCGTCGCCGCCCATGCGTTAGTCGTAGACGAGGACGCCTCGGATGTTTTCGCCGTTGCGCATCGCTTCGTAGCCGTCGTTGATCTGGTCGAGCGAGTACGTGCGGGTGATCAGGTCGTCGAGGTTGAGCTGGCCCTGGGTGTACAGCTCGAACAGGCGCGGGATGTCGTGGCGGATGTTGCCCGACCCGAACAGCGTGCCGATCAGGCGCTTCTCGAACAGCGTCAGGAGCGAACCGGGGATCTGGATCGACTGCTCGGACGTCGGGTGGATGTTGGTGACGACGATGCGGGCGCGCTTGTTGCCGAGCCAGAACGCCTTGCCCAACTCGGCACCGTCGCCCACGCCCATCGTCATGATGACCACGTCGAACCCGCGGCCCCATGTCGAGTCGCCGAGCGCACCGAGCGCCTCGTCGATCGAGTGGTAGGTGTGCGTCGCCCCGAAGCGCTTGGCCATGTCGAGCTTGAAGTCGACCGGGTCGATCGCGACGACCGCCCGAGCACCGGCCGCGCGAGCGCCCTGCACCGCGTTCGCACCGATGCCACCGATGCCGACCACGGCGACGTACTCGCCGGGCTTGACCTCGCCGGCGTACACGGCCGAGCCCCAGCCGGTGACGACGCCGCAGCCCAGCAGGCAGGCCTTGTCGAGCGGCCACGCCGGGTCGATCTTGACGCAGCTCGACTCGTGCACCACGGTGTGCTCGGCGAACGTGCCGAGCAGACACATCAGGCTCAGGTCGGTGCCGTCGGCCGCGTGATGGCGGGCCGTGCCGTCGCCGATCTGGCGGCCGCTGGTGAAGCTGGCGGCGTTGTCGCACACGTTCGAGTGCCCGGTGACGCACCATTGGCAACGGCCACACGCCGGCACGAAGCCGAACACGACGTGGTCGCCGGGTGCCACGCTGGTGACGCCGTCGCCCACGTCGAGCACCACGCCGGCGCCCTCGTGACCGCCGATCACCGGCGGTTCGGGTGCGCCGCCGGCAAGGTCGCCGGTGACCAGGTGCTCGTCGGAGTGGCACATGCCCGAGGCATGCAGTTTGACCAGCACCTCGCCCGCCTTGGGCGGGTCGAGCTCGATCTCTTCCACGCTCCACGGCGCGTTGCGCTCCCACAGGATCGCTGCCCGAGTCTTCATGACGAACCCCCTTGTCCGGTGCGACGCCCGCGGCGCGGGCCCACGGCCGGACTGTAGCGAGCCGATCGCACCCGCGGCGAGCGGTGGCGGGCTGCCGACACCACTATCGCGGGGTGACGATGGCTTCGGCGTAGGCGGTGACCGGGATGCGCTCGGCGATCAACGCCTGCACCGCCTGGCGCGTGACCGCGTCGACGGCCTCGTACTTGTAGACGTAGTCGGTGAGGTCGTAGTCGGGGTTCCACGCGGCACGGTTGAGCTCGCGCAGGAACTCGCCGTTGTCGACGTACCGGGAGCGCTCGACCACCGGTGCCAGGGCGGTCGTGAACTCGGCCTCGGTGAGCCCCCCGCCGGCCAAGTCGGCCAGCTCGGTGCGGATCGTGTCGCCGATCGCGGCGATGCGCTCGGGTGAACCCGACGCGTATACGTACGTGACCATCACCGGGTCGGGGTCCTCGTCCACCCAGCTCACCGCGAACGGCGAGTACGAGTCGCCGAACTGTTCACGGACCACCTTCGTCAGCCGTGCCTCGATGACCGACGTGGCCACGTCGACGAGCGCGTCGTCGGCGGGGTGCAGCCGGGCGACGGGGCTGGTGAACAGCATCTCGACCGACGCCGTGGCACCCGACCCGGCCTGCACCGTCGTGCTGACCGCACCGGTGGGGGCCGGCGGCGTCACGTTGGCCGGCGTCTCGATACCGCGGCGCCCGGGCAGCGTGCCCAGATACGAGTCGGCGAGCAGCTTCATCTCGGCACGGTCGAAGTCGCCAGCGATCACGAACACGAAGTCGGAGGCGTCACCGAAGCGGTCGTTCCAGACACGCTCGACGCCGTCGACGTCGAGCGTGGCGAACGCGGCCGGGTCGGGAAGCACGTCGTAGTACGGTGAGTCGCCGTAGCGCGCCTGATTGAGCGCGTCGGCGCCCGCCGTTCCCGGTTCGATCGACGGGTCGTCGACGATCGGCTGCGTCTGCTGGACGATCTGGCGCAGGCGTACCGGGTCGGCCTGGGCGGCGGTGGTGCGCAGGTGCAGCAGCGCCAGCAGAGCTTCGGCGTCGGTGCTCGCGGCCCGGCCGGTCCACCCCTCGGTGTACGTGGTGAGCAGGGGAAACAGCTCGACGTCAAGGCCGCTGACGATCTGGTCGAGGTCGGCCGACCCGAACTCTCCGGCACCGCTGGCCGTCACCACGTTGGCGGCGAACGACGCGTCGACCAGGTCGTCGGGGGCCACCATCGCCGATCCACCCGGGCTGCTCGCCTGAAGGAACACCTCGCCCTGGGCGATCTTGTTGGGAACGAGGATCACCCGGACACCGCTGGGGTACGTGTACTCGATCGGGTCGAACGCGTCCCAGCCAGCATCGCTCATCCGCCGCTCACCGGTGTGCGCAACAGCCGGCGGCCGCTCCATCAACGTGCTGGGAAGCACCGTCGCCGCGTCGCGCGGTTCGATCGCCCGCTCGGGCGCGGCGGCGACCGCGGCCAGCACGGTAGCTGCATCGGGCACCTCGGCCGCCTGGCGCTCGGGCACCGAGATGATCACCTGCGGGGCGGTGTTCGTGTAGCGGGCGTTGAACCGTTCGGCCACCGCGGCCGGCGTGATCGCGTCGAGCTCGGCGATGAACACCTGGTACCCGGCGGCACGGTCGGGAGCCGGGTGCCCGCGCAAGAAGTACCCGACCAGCTCATCGGCGAACTCGTAGTCCTGGGTTTCGCGGTCGGGCCCGTACAGCGCGGCGTACATCGGGCGCAGCACCGCGACGGCGGCGTCGACCTCGGCCGCCTCGAAACCGAACCGGTACGCGCGCTCGTATTCGTCGAGAAGTGCGTCGAGCGTGGCCGCGGCCCGGTCGGCGTCGGTGAACGCGTACAGCGCCGGGGCATCGAGCCCGTCGACGAACGAGTTGGTGCCAGGCCACACGTCGTCGAACGGCATGTCGCCACCGGCCGCGTCACGCGAGAGCCGCCGCACCAGCACGTCGAAGGCAACCTGGTCGAGCATCGAGGCGCGCACCGCAGCCGTACCGTCGCCATCGGTGGTGGGGATCGGCAACGTGACCTCGACGTCGACGGTAGTCTGGTCGGGGTCGGCGTGGAGCACGAACGCCGGCTCGGTGAACGGCCCCACCGCGCCCGACACCCGCACGCCCGCGTCGCCGCGCGGCTCGGCCGCGTCGAACGTGTGCTCGATCATGCCGACGACCTCGTCGACGTCGATGTCGCCGACCACCACGACCGCCGCGTTGTCGGGTCGGTACCACGCGTCGTAGAACCGCCGCAGTGGAGCGGGTTCCATCGCCTCGATCGACGCGTCGGTGCCGATCGGCGAACGGCCGGCGTACGCCGTGCCGGCGAGGTAGTGCTCGCTGGCGATCGCGTACAGACGACCGTCGAACGTTTGCGTCGAGCGGCGCCACTCGTCGAGCACGACACCGCGCTCGGAGGCCACCTCGCCGGCGTCGAGTGTGGCCGCGGTGAGCCACTCGTGGAGCACGTCGATCGCCAGCGCCACCGACTCGTCGCGGTTCGGTACGTCGAGTTCGTACACCGTCTCGTCGTACGACGTGTAGGCGTTGACGTCCGGGCCGAACTCGGCACCGAACCCACGCAACACGTTGATCAACTCGTTCTCGGGGAACTTCTCGGTGCCGTTGAACAGCATGTGTTCGAGGAAGTGGGCAACCCCGGTCTCGTCGCCGAGTTCGTTGGCCGAGCCGGCCCCGATGACGAGCCGCAACGACGCCTTCGACCCCGGCTCCTCGTTGTGACGCACGAAGTAGGCGAGCCCGTTGTCGAGCATGCCCGTGGCGACCGCCGGGTCGAGTTCGATCGGCACGTCCGATGTGTCGAGCAGGCCCGGCAGCGGGGTGACGGCGCGCCCTGGTTCGGTGGTGGGCGGCGCGGTGTCGGGTGCTTCGGTGCCGGGGGTGCTGGCCGCCGGCGGATCGGTGTCGGCCGGCCCAGCTGCGGTGGTGGCAGGGCGCGCCGCTGACGTCGAGGGCGCCGCCGAACCTCCGCTGCATGCCGCACCCGCCGCCAGGAGTGCCCCGACCACAACCCACCCAACGACCAGCTTCCGCCTCATCGCCGCGAGGCTAACGGTACGACGTCTGCCCGGCCCTTCCTTTGGCATCCGAGCACGGCCGCCCTTGGCCCTCGACCACGGGTCGTGAAGCCCAGCCTGCGTGGCGCTTGAACGCAAAGTGTTACGAAGGCTGGGTTCACCGGGATGGCGGCGAGGAACGAGCCGTCAGATCGGTGGAGCCAGCCCTATGTCGCGCACTCGGATTCGCCGATTTCGGCGACGTAGGGGCCGGTCTCGCCGAAGTCGACGTAGAAGTCGGGGTTCTCGGCGAACGTCGGGAACGTGTCGAGTTCCTTCAGCTCGGCGGCCACCGCGCGGACGCCACCGGCCCGGTCGAGCCAACTCCGGAACACCTCACCGGCCTCGCGCTCGGCAGCGAACCGGCGGATGACCCGCACCGCACCCTCGGCCGCGTTCTTGGCGGGGAGCCGCAGAGCCTTCTCGCCGAAGTAGATCTGCTCCTGGCCGACGTACCCGCCGAGCAGCATCTGGTAGCCCGGAGCGGCCCGACCGTCGGCGCGCCGCTCGGCACCGAAGAAACCGATGTCGCTGGAGTGGTGCTGACCGCACGAGTTCGTGCAACCAGAGATGTTGATGCGCACGCCCCCGACCTCGGCCAGGCCTTCCTCGTCGAGCCGGTCGCCGATCGCCTTGGCCAGCCCACGGCTCTGCGTGACGGCGAGGTTGCACGTGTCGGCACCGGGGCAGGCGACGACGTCGCGGGCCAGCTCGGCACCGGCCTCGGCCATACCGATCGCAGTCAGCCGATCGAACAGCTCGGGCAGGCGCTCGGCGTCGAGATCGCGGAACACGATGTTCTGCCGGTTCGTGATCCGTACGCTGGCTGCGAAGTCGCGCTGGATCTTGGCCAGCGAGCGGAACTGGTCGGAGGTGATGTCGCCGAGCGCCGCGTAGGCGTACGCCGACACCTTGCCGTTGGCGGTACCGACCACGACGTTGGCCTGATACCAGCGAACGTAGGGCGAGACACGACCTACTGAAACCGGCGTAGCCGGGGCAATCGACACCGGCACCGGGGTGGCTGCCGAGCCGTCGACGCCGTGCCCGACCAAGGTGGTCGGCCCGTCGGCTGCACGGCCGGCCGGCTCGTCGCCGAACTGGGCGACCTCGGTGGGGATGCCGCCGGGCCACGACGACGACGCCGGCAGCATCTTGCGGATGTTGAGCACCCGGCGCTGGACCTCGTCGAACCCGAGCTGGTCGACGACCCACTTCATCCGTGCCCGCAGCTTGTTGTCGCGGTTGCCGGTCTGTTCGAACACCCGCAGGATCGCCTCGATCGTGGGCAGCAGCGCCTCGCGCGGCGTGAAGTCTTCGAGCGCCAGCGCGGGGTGTGGTGTGGCCCCGAGGCCGCCAGCGATGAACACCCGGAAGCCGCGCTCGATCGTGCCATCGTCGAGCGTGCGCGTCACGGCGACCACGCCGGCGTCGTTGAACATCGCCTGGCCGCAGTCGGTGGAGCAGCCCGAGAAGTTGATCTTGAACTTGCGCGGCAGACGCTGGCCAAGCGGGTTGCGCACGAAGTGCTGGAACGCGGCCTCGGCCCACTGGGTGATGTCGAGCACCTCTTGCGGACACGCCCCGGCGAGATGGCAGCCCTGGATGTTGCGCACGGTGTCGCCGCAGGCCTCGCGGCTGGTGAGGCCGACCGAGGCGAGGTGCTCCATCACGTCGGGGATGTCGGCGAGCTGCACGAAGTGGAACTGGATGTTCTGGCGGGTGGTGATGTGCCCCCACCCGCGGCTGTAGCGCTCGCCGATGTACGCCATCATCTCGATCTGCTCGGGCGTGGCCGTGCCGTACGGGAACTTCACCCGCACCATTTGGTTGGTGCCACCCTGGCGCTGCCCGTAGATGCCGTTGTTGAGCCGGAACACCCGGAACACGTCCTCGGCGACGGTGCCGTCGAAGTAGCCGGCGAGCATTGTCCGGAACTTGGCGATGTCGGCCACCTGGCCGGGGTCCCACTCTTCGCGGGGCAGCACGGCGATGCCGTGCTCGGGCTGTGTGCTGGTGGGTCGTTCGATGACGGTCATGGGTGTACCTCCGCGAGCGCGGTCAGCTCGCCGTCGGACACTACGTCGCGCGCCGCAACCGCGCCCACCACGATGGTGGCCGGGTTGCGAACCGCTTCGATGCCCAGTTCGGCGAGTGTGAGCCGGACGACTTCCTGGTCGGCGTTGGTGGCCGACGTGATCACGGCGACCGGGGTGGTGGCGGCGAGGCCGCCGGCGATCAGGCGCTCGGCGATCTGGCGCGCACGGGCGGCGCCCATCAGCACCACCAGGGTGGTGCCGGCCCGAGCCAGCGCATCCCAACGAATCACGGGCTCACCATCCGCGGCGACCGCGTCGGGATCCTGGTGGGCGGTGAGGATGGTGACGCCGCTCGACACGCCGCGCATGGTGACGGGGATGCCGGCCGCGGCCGGGGCGGCGATCGCCGACGACACACCGGGTACGACGGCCACGTCGATGCCGGCCGCGCGCAGCGCCTCGGCCTCTTCGCCACCGCGCCCGAACACGAACGGGTCGCCGCCCTTGAGGCGCACGACCGTGTCGAACCGGCGCCCGCGATCGACCAGCAGCTCGTTGATGTCGGCCTGCCGGTTGGCGCACGAGCCGGGCGTCTTGCCGACGTCGACGATCTCGGCCCACGGTGCGGCGAACGCCAGCACGCGGGCGTCGACCAGGCGGTCGTGAACGATCACGTCGGCCCGGGTGAGCAGCGAGACCGCACGCATCGTCAACAGGTCGGGGTCGCCGGGCCCGGCACCCACCAGATGCACCGTCACGGCGCGGCCTCGTGGGCGACGTGCTGAGCGACATGGGCGAGGCCGAGTGCGGTGCGCACGCGGGCGCGGGCTTCGTCGTCGCGACCGGCGGCCACCGCGGCCAGCAGGTCGTCGTCGATCACGTCTGCCCAGCCGGGCAGCTCGGATGTGCCGAAGCGGGCACGGGCCTCGCTGCGCACCTCACCGAGGAGGTCGAGCAGGCGGGCGTGGGCATCGGTGTAGGCGGCTTCGAGTTGCTCGCGCAGCCAGGCAGCGAACGCCGGGCTGCGACCGTTGGTCGACACGGCCAGCTGAAGGTTGCCGCGCCGCACTACGGCGGGCAGCGTGAACGAGCAGTTCGACGGGTCATCGGCCGAGTTGACGAACACGTTGGCGGCCCGTCCGTCGCGAGCGACCTGGGCGTTGACGGCGGGGTCGGAGGTGGCCGTGAACACCAGCCGGTACGACGCGGCCTCGCCGCGCCGGTACTCGCGCCGGTGCCAGCGCACGTCGGGGTCGTCGGCCAGTTCCGGAACCGCGTCGGGCGCGACGACGGTGACGACCGCGCCGGCTTCAAGCAGGCCGGTGACCTTGCGTGCAGCGACCGCGCCACCGCCCACCACCAGCACGCGCTGGCCCGTGAGGACGAGATTGACGGCGTAACTCATAGGTGCAGCCCGCATTCAGACTTGCCACTGCCGGCCCAGCGGCCGGAGCGGTCGTCGGCCTTCTCGGTGCACGGCCAGCAACCGATCGACGCATACCCGTCGTAGGCGAGCGTGTTGACGATCACGTCGCGGTCGGCCTGGTAGGCCGCGTACTCGGCGTCGGTCATGTTCGCCATCGGGTTGATCTTCACCAGCCCGCGGCGGTCGATCGACACGATCGGTGCATCGGCGCGGGCCGGCGAGTCGGCGCGGCGCAGGCCGCTCAGCCAGGCATCGGCGCGGCCGGGCAGGTAGTCGGCCAGGGGCGCGACCTTGCGGGCTTCGCAGCAGGCCTCGCTGCCCGCCGCCCACACGTCGACGGCGGTCGGGTCGGGGCGCAGCACGGTGAGGTTGAGGGCGTAGCGCTCCATCGCCCGGCGCACCGTGTTGAGGGTCTCGGCGAAGTGGAAGCCGGTGTCGAGGAAGATCACCTCGATATCGGGGGCGACCGCGGTGGCCAGGTCGATCAGCGTGGTGTCGGCGAACGAGGCGGTCAGTACCAGCTGTGCACCGAACCGGGAATGCGCCCAGGCGACGATCTCGGACGGCGTCGCCTGCTCGAGTTCAGCGTTGGCAGCCTCGACCTCGGCCGGCGACAGCACCGCCCGCGGACGCATCGCCACGGCTGCCGCGACGTTGGCGGCGACGGTGTCGGCGAGCTCGGCGGGTGGGGCTGCGTACATTCGGTCGATCCTCTCAAATCCCGATCATAATGGTCGGATTTGCCAGATAATCCCGACCAAATCAGTCGGGTTTCGTCGGGACGTTATCGGCAGACCGGGACGCGAATCAACACATAGTTGATCGGTCTTGTCAGAAATATCCCTGAGGTCGCCGCGGTAGCGTCGGCCCGATGCGCCGCTCGATCGACGACTACCCCGCCGGCCCGGGTGATGTGCCACCGGGCCTCGACGACGATGTCGCCCCCCTGTCGTGGGCGATCGCCATCAGCGACGACTACGACGACGCCGAACCCCGGGTGGTACTCACCGTCGAGGAGGTCGGGCGCCCCGGCGCCGGCCACGTCGCCCACCTGTCACCCACCGTCGCCCGCCGCCTCCGCACCGCCCTACGCGACGCCCTCACAGAAATCGGCGAACCAACCGACTGACGGGTCAGGCAGCGGCTCCGGTGATTGATCGTCGGCGACGTCAGGCGAGGACGGCGGGGGTGGGGGCGTCGGTGACGAAGGTCAGTTCTTGGACGGCGCGGGTCATCGCCACGTACAAGAGGCGCGCCCCGCGGGCCTGGCCTCCGGGTGCGGCGAGGATGTCGTGGGGGTTGACCACCACCACGCCGTCGAACTCGAGGCCCTTCACGGCCTCGGCGTCGAACAGGGGGATGTCGTCGTGGCCGAGTTCGTGCACGTGGTCGACCGTTACCAGGCCACGGGAAGCGAGCGCGGCGCTGATCGCCTCGTGCAGCGGCTCCGGGGCCACCACGCCGGTCAGCCGGTGGCGGTGCTTCACCTCGGTGACGGACTCGGCCACGGCTGCCGCCAACACCGGCGCGTCGACGCGCCGCCAGGCGGGTGGGTCGCCCACCACGCGCACCGACCGCGACGCCGTGGCGTCGACGCCGGTCAACGGCAGCAGCCGGTTGGCGACGGCCAGGATCGGCTCGGGCACGCGGTAGCCGATCGTCAGGCCGGCCACCGACCCATCGGCGCCGGTACCGCCCGGGAACAGGTACCCGAACACGTCCTCCCAGCGCTGCTGGCCGGCCGGCGTGGTGGACTGGGCGACGTCGCCCACCAGCGTGCACGACCCGGCGGGTGTGCGCCGCCCGATCACCCGTAGCGCGACGGCCGAGTGATCCTGGGCCTCGTCGACCACCACGTGCCCGTACGTGAACGGCGTGCCGTCGAGCAGCGTGTTGGCCTCGTCGACGAGGAACTGGTCGGCCGCCGTCCACACTCGGCGCTTGCCGCGCGGGCCGGGGAGGTGTTGCCCGAGGTAGCGGTCGACCAGCGCGGTCGCCTTCTGGGTGGGCCACAGTTTGGTGATCGCCTGCTTGAGCGGGCCTGCCTCGGCCCACCGGTCGTCACCGTTGCAACGCCGCCGCAACTCGGCCTGGGCGAGCACACGCAGCCGCTCGCGGCGCTGGTTGATCGGCACGGTGCCCGATTTGGCGGTGGCGACCCACTCCCCTAGTTCGGCCGCCGTGAACACCACCCGGCGGGCACCGATCGGCACCGTGACGCCGTCGGGGAACACGTCGGCGGGTGTGCCGATCGCATCGAGCGCGGTCTGTTCCAGCTCGGCCAGCCGCTCGGCAGAGCCCTTCCAGCGGGCCGTGTCGGCGTCGTCGCGGCCGCCGACAGCCACCTTCGGCACGCACAGGTCGAGCGCCGTGCACTGGCGCACACTGCGCTCGCCCAGCGACGGCAACACGTTGGCCACGTAGTCGAGGAACGCCCGGTTCGGCCCCACCACCAGCACACCGTCGCGGGACAGCCGGCGGCGGTGCTCGAACAGCAGGTACGCGGCCCGGTGCAGCGCGACCGCGGTCTTGCCGGTGCCGGGGCCGCCCTGCACGATCAGCGCCTGGTCGATCGAAGCACGGATGACGACGTCCTGCTCGCCCTGGATGGTCGCCACGATCTCGCGCATCTCGCCCGAGCGGGCCGCACCGATTTCGGCCAGCACCGGGTCGGGGATGCCGGTCGCCGCCGCGTTGCCGGCTGCGTCGGGGTCGTCGAGCTGCTCGTCGAGGTAGGCCGTCAGTTCCCCGTCGACCAGCGTGAACCGGCGGCGGAAGTCGACGCCGAGCGGGTCGACCGCGGTGGCCCGGTAGAACGGCGCCGCGACGGGGGCCCGCCAGTCGACCACGACCGGGTCGTGCGCGGCATCCTCGATGTGGCGGCGACCGATGTACCAGCGCTCGTCTTCGCCGCGCGGGCCCTGCTGGTCGATCCGCCCGAAGAACTCGC
Source organism: Ilumatobacter sp. (assembly GCA_035556435.1). Taxonomy (GTDB): domain Bacteria; phylum Actinomycetota; class Acidimicrobiia; order Acidimicrobiales; family Ilumatobacteraceae; genus Ilumatobacter. Next base: position 37,363 of record DATMEY010000042.1, read on the forward strand.
CGGCGCCGGGCGAGCGCAGCGTGTCGAGCGCCTCCCACACGGTCATCTCGACGTACTGCGACGTGATCTCGTCGGCCGCGGCCTGCGGGTCGACGGCTTCGAGGGCCGCGATCATCCGGTCGCGATGGGCGCGCGCGGCCGCCAGATGGGCGCGCTCCGCGGCAAGTTCGGGAAAGGCTTCCGGCGACACAGGGGTCGAAGATTCTATCGGCGTGGTCTCGATACACCGGGCAGAGCCCGGCACTCGACCACCGGTGCGAATGGTGGTCGAGTGCCGGCGCAGCCGGTGTATCGAGACCACGTCTGCCGTCCGCGGACGGTTCGGTACCTAGACTCTCGGCGATGGATGACGAGTTGACCGCCACCGAGTCGAGCGCCGACGAGCAGGCCGACGTCGTCGACGAGTTGTTGATCGAGGAGATCTCGATCGACGGCATGTGCGGCGTCTACTGAGAACGACTTGGCGGTGACTGACATCGGCGACCGAGCGCTGGCCCTGCATCCGCGGGTGGCGCTGCGACCCGAACCGTTCGGGGCGCTGGCATACCACTACGGCAACCGCCGGTTGGTGTTCCTCAAACACCCCGACGTGGTCCGTGTGGTGCAGGCGCTCGGTGAGCACCGGTCGGTCGACGCCGCGCTGACGGCGTGCGCGATCGCTCCCGCACGGCGGCCCAGTTTCCACCGGGCGCTGGCCGGGCTGGTCGAGTCCGACATGCTCGTGGAGGCCGCATGACCCTTGCCGAGCAACTCAAGTCCGGGCTCGACGCCCCGATCTGCCTCACCTGGGAACTCACCTACGCGTGCAACCTGGCGTGCGTGCATTGCCTGTCGTCGTCGGGACGCCGCGACCCGAACGAGCTCTCCACCGCCGAGGCCAAGGCGGTGATCGACGAGCTGCACCGCCTCCAGGTGTTCTACGTGAACATCGGCGGTGGCGAGCCGATGATCCGGCGCGACTTCTTCGACATCGTCGAGTACGCGATCGCCCAGGGCATCGGCGTCAAGTTCTCGACCAACGGGGCGTTCATCGACGCCGAGCGCGCACGCCGGCTGACGGCGATGGACTACCTCGACATCCAGATCAGCCTCGACGGCACCGACGCCGTCACGAACGACGCGGTGCGCGGCGCCGGTTCGTACGCCACCGCCCGGGCAGCGATGGACCACCTGCGCGACGCCGGCTTCGTCGAGCGCAACGGACCGTTCAAGATCTCGGTCGTCATCACCCGCCACAACGTCAACCAGCTCGACGAGTTCAAGGCGCTCGCCGACTCGTACGGCGCCCAGCTGCGGGTCACCCGCCTGCGCCCGTCGGGCCGCGGGGCCGACAGCTGGAACGACCTCCATCCGACGAACGCCCAGCAGCGCCAGATCTTCCAGTGGCTGCTCGCCCACGGCGAAACCGTGCTGACCGGCGACTCATTCTTCCACCTCAACGCGCTCGGCGGCCCCGGCGAGCAGTTGCCCGGCCTGAACCTGTGCGGCGCGGGGCGGGTGGTGTGCCTGATCGACCCGGTCGGCGACGTGTACGCGTGCCCGTTCGTGATCCACGACGAGTTCCTCGCCGGCAACGTCCGCGACGCCGGCGGGTTCACCAAGGTGTGGCGCGAAAGCACCCTGTTCGCCGAGTTGCGCCAGCCGCAGTCGGCCGGAGCGTGCGCGTCGTGCGGCCAGTTCGACGCCTGCCAGGGCGGCTGCATGGCGGCCAAGTTCTTCACCGGGCTGCCGCTCGACGGCCCCGACCCCGAATGCGTCGGCGGCGACGGCGAACTCGCGCTCGCCGGGGTCGCCACCGCAGCCGTGCCACGGCCGTCGGCCGACCACTCCCACCGTGTCACCCGTCTGGACCGGCCGGTGCCGGTGCTGCTCGGCAGGAAGTAGACGTGAGTGCGCTGGCGTGGGCGTTGGTGCCCGTCGCCTACCTCATCGGCACGTTCCCGAGCGCGACGCTGATCGCCCGCGCCAACGGCGTCGACATTCGCCGCGTGGGGTCGGGGAACCCCGGCGCATCGAACGTCACCCGCGTGCTCGGCTGGAAGCGCGGCATCTGGGTGTTCGTGCTCGACGCCGCCAAAGGTGCGCTGGCGGCCGGGATCGGCCTCGTGGTCGCCGACCGGCCGGCCGGCTACGTGCTCGGGGCGGTGGCCGTCGTCGGTCACGTGTTCCCCGTGTGGGAACGGTTCCGCGGCGGCAAAGGCGTCGCCACCGGCGGTGGCATCGCGGCCGTGATGGTGCCGATCGCGTTCGCCGCGCTGATCGCGTTGTGGTTCGCGATCTCGAAGCTCAGCGGCAAGGCGTCGGTCGCCTCGATCGTCATCGTCGCGCTGCTTCCCGTCGGTGTGGCGATCGAACGTCGCACGTGGTGGGAGGTCGTCGCGATCGTCGTCGTGTGCGCGCTGGTGATGGCCCGCCACACCGGCAACATCGCCCGGCTCGTGCGCGGCCGCGAACACAACCTCGGCACGTGAGACCGGGTCCACCGATCTGACGGCTCGTTCCTCGCCGCCATCCCGGTGAATCCAGGCTCGTCAACGCTTTGCGTTCAAGCGCCACGCAGGCTGGGCTCCACCAACGGTGGAGCAACATCGAAGGCAGCCTCCCCCGTGGCGAGCAGACCAAAACGGGCTGCCGTCAGGCGACGGATCGGTGGACCGCCTCGGCGGGTCAGACGCAGCGGGCGCAGCGTTCGGCGGTGGGCACCGCTTCGAGTCGCTCACTTGGGATCGCGTCACCGCACGCGGTGCACCATCCGAACCGGCCTTCCGCGATCCGTGTCAACGCGCGCTGGCACGTGAGCACGTCGGCGCGCACGGTGTCGACCACCTGACGCGCGCTGCTGCGGTCTTCCTCGATCACGTCGCGGTCGCGCAGCAGGTCGGCGAGCTTCGACTCGAGTTCGCGCAACTGCGCCTCGCCGCGGCGGAACTGCTCGCGCAACACCCACTCGGCGTTGCTCAGCGCCAACGACCGGGCCGGCGAGGGAACATGAGTCGACGCGTTCATCCCCGCGCACCGTAGGGCCGCCGGTTCGACCGGGCACGCCAAATCAGCCTTGCTGAACCTGGGTCCACCGATCTGGCTAGCTCTCGGCGCGGTCGGCACGTCCTGCCCGGTGGTTTCGACAGGCTCAACCACCTGGGGGCGGGCGTTGACCAAGGTGGTTGAGCCGGTCGTTACCACCGTTGCTGCCAACGGCGACCAGGTCGCCGCTCAGTCGCGGAGGATGTAGAAGCAGGCGGCTGGTTCGTTGCGCAGGCGCCGCCACGCGCGGACCGGCGCGCCGTCGACCACCAACACGTCGCCGGCCCGCAGCACCGGGCGGTCGTCGCCGAGGTCGACCTGGATCAGGCCCCGCACGCCGGCCAGGGTGGCCACCCCGCGGTGCTCGACGGGGGGCTCGCGCCACTGCGAGTCGGGCGGTTCCACCAGGTAGGCGCGCATGCCCACCGTCGAGTCGGCCGACAGCGCGGTGACGTGAGGGTCGGGCAGGCGCCGGGCACGGTCGTGACGCGCCAGGCGGTACGTCCGCTGCCCCGACCCGCCGAGCAGGCGATCGACCGGGATCTCGAAGCGGTCGGCGATTACCACGACCGTGTCGAGCGACAGCCCGCGCGCGCCCGACTCGGCCTGCGAGATCGCACTCGGCGTCACCCCGGCCGCAGCCGCCAGCTCCTGCTGGGTCAGCCCGAGCTGGGCGCGCAAGGCCGCCAACCCGCGGGCCAGGCGGCCGCCCGCTGGCGCCGAGGTCGCCACCACCGCCCCGTCGTCGTCGGACAGTTGGTACGAGATGCCGAGCAGGGCCTCGGGCCGACCCTCGGCCTTGAGCACGCGCAAGCGGCCGCCGCGCACGTCGAGCAGGCACTGCGTGATCGGGCGCACCTGGTCGACGAAGCTGCGGCCGAGCGACGTGTCGATGCACCAGTAGGCGGTCACCCCGGCTTGCAGCATTGCCGGGCAGATCCGTTCGAAGAAGCGCTCGGTGGCTTCGGGCGACCAGCGCCGGCCGGCTCGGGCGAGCGGGTCGATCACCAGCGCGGCCGGTGGGTCGGCGTGGACCCGCCGCTCGAGCTCGTCGGCGAGCACGCCAGCCGCGCGCAGGTCGGTGGCCGGCCCGGCGTCGAGCCGCTCGATGGCTCCACCGGCGGGCAGCAGGCCGGCACCGAGGTCGACGTACAGGCACCGGGCACCGCGCACGCCGGCAGTGGCGGCCGACACGAACCCGTCGGCGAGGTGGCGGTACAGGCCGGGGTCGTCGCACACCCACACGACGTTGTCGCCGGTGATCAACCCGCCCAGGGCGGCGTCGACCGTGGGAAACCCGGTGGTGATCGGGCGCATCCACCGAGTTTAGCGGTGCTAACGACTGGCTATCGCAGGAACAGCTGGTACGCAGGGTTGGTGGTCTCGTCGACGTACGGGTACCGGAGCGCGTCGAGGAAGCCGGCGAACGCGGCCTCGTCGGCGGCGGGCACCTGGAGGCCCACCAGCACCCGCCCGTCGTCGCTGCCCTGGTTGCGGTAGTGGAACAGGCTGATGTTCCAGCCGGCGTGCATGCTCGCCAGGAACCGCAGCAGCGCGCCCGGTCGCTCGGGGAACTCGAACCGGAACAGGCGCTCGTCCGACGCCAGCGGCGTGCGCCCGCCGACCATGTGGCGCACGTGCGTCTTGGCGAGCTCGTCGTGGGTGAGATCGAGCGTGGCGAACCCGGCCCGTTCGAACTCGGCCGCGGTCGCCGCCGAGGCGTGTCGATCGCCGGCCAGGCCGACGAACACGTGGGCCGCGTCGGCACCGGAGATGCGGTAGTTGAACTCGGTGACCGCCCGCGGGCCGATCAGTTCGGCGAAGCGGCGGAAGCTGCCGCGACGCTCGGGGATGGTGACCGCGAACAGCGACTCGTGTTCCTCGGCCCGTTCGGCCACGAAGCGCAGCCGGTCGAAGTTCACGTTGGCGCCGCTCGTCACCGCAACGTAGGTGCCGTCCCCCAAGCTGGTTGAGCCTGTCGAAATCACGCGCGCCAGCCACTGCTTCAGGCCGGCGACGGCGAGCGCCCCGGCCGGTTCCACCACCGCGCGCGTGTCTTCGAAGATGTCCTTGATCGCCGCGCACACCTCGTCGGTGTCGACCGTGACGAACTCGTCGACCAGCTCGTGCGCCAGCCGGAACGTCTCGGCACCCACCGACTTGACGGCGGTGCCGTCGCTGAACAGGCCCACCTCGGCGAGGTCGACCGGGGCGCCGGCGCGGACCGAGCGGGTCATCGCGTCGGAGTCGTCGATCTGTACCCCGATCACGCGCACCTCGGGGCGCACGGCTTTGACGTAGGCGGCGATGCCGGCGATCAGCCCGCCTCCGCCGACCGGCACGAACACGGCATCGAGCGGTGCACCGTGCTGCCGGAGGATCTCCATGCCGATCGTGCCCTGCCCGGCGATCACAGCGGGGTCGTCGAACGGGTGCACGAACGTGGTGCCCTCGGCGGCCTGCAGTTCGAGTGCATGTGCGTAGGCGTCGCTGTAGCTGTCGCCGTGGAGCACGATTCGGGCACCGAGCGCAGCGACCGCGTCGACCTTCAAGCGCGGCGCCGTGGTGGGCATCACGATCGTCGCCGCGCACCCGAGGTGCTGGGCCGAGCGGGCGACGCCCTGGGCGTGGTTGCCAGCCGAGGCGCAGATCACCCCGCGGGCACGCTCGGCAGGGCTCATCGCGGCGAGCTTGTTGTACGCCCCGCGGACCTTGAAGCTGAACCCCGGCTGGCTGTCTTCGCGCTTGAGCAGCACGGTATGACCGACCCGGGCCGACAGCCGCACCGCCGGGTCGAGCGGCGTCTCCCGCGCCACCTCGTACACCCGCGACGTGAGGATCCGCCGAAGGTAGTCGTCGAGATCCGGCCCAGCCACGCCGCGAGGCTAGGTGGTTTCGACAAGCTCAACCACCGGATGCGGGCGTACACCAAGGTGGTTGAGCCTGTCGAAACCACCGACCGGGCTAGAGGTCGAGGGCGCGCACGAGGGGTGTCAGGTCGAGGTCGTCGAGCGCGGGAAGGTGGACGTCGACGGCGTCGTGGAGCAACTGTTGCCAGAACGCGTGGCGGAAGAAGTGGCGGCCTTCACGCACGACGTAGTTGAGGAGGAAGAAGCGGTACGCCTCCTTGAGGAACAGCACCTCGGCGGCGGTCAGCGGGAACACCGCGTGGTACGCCCGCAGGAAGGCAATGAACCGTGGTTCCAGCAGCGTGTGCGCGCCGTACGTGAACTGGCTCCGGTCGCCCGTGCGCGACGAGACGCGCGACAAGAAGTAGAAGTCGAGCAAGCGTGACTCGATACGGAACCAGTCGTAGTCCCACCGGCTGAACAGGTGGAAGTCGGCACTGGTCGCCGGGTCGGCGCCCTCGCCGAACTCCACCGAGAAGTTCCCGAGGTTCCAGTCGATCAGCACAGGGATCTTCGGCCAGTAGTCGTACCCCGACTCGTGGATCGCCATCAGGAAGCGATGGGCGTGCCGGCGGGCGAGCGCGATCCGGCTCGGCTCCAAACCGAACTGGTCGGCCGCGTTGCGGGCACCGAGGCTGTCGTACAGGTTCACCGCGTCGGACTTGGCCGTCTTCGACGGCGGTGGGATCAGCCGGGCGATGCCGTCGCAGGCCCGGTGAAAGCGCGCCAACTCGGCACCCAGTTGGGCGACCTGCGGGTGCGACAGGCGCCGCGGCAACGGCGAGCGCAACTCGATCTCGCGGTAGAACACGGCCCACGTCGACCCGTCGTACCAGATGAACGGCTGGTCGTCGTCGCCGTCGCGACGGGTCAGCGACTCGGCCAGCAGACCCCCGAACGGGCCCCCGGCCAGCAGGCCAGCTACCCGGTGCAAGCGCTCGTGGTCCTCGGCGAACAGGAAGAACGAGCCGTAGTTCGACGACTTGGCGAACACCCGCCCACCGTCGTCGAGCGTCAGCCGGTACACCCGGTTGGTCGACACCATCGCGCTCTGCTCGTCGACGGCGACGATCGTCCGCGGGTCGCCGTACGCGGCCCACGCCTCGGTGACCGCCGCGCGATGGCGCGCATCCGCTTCGGCATCCGACCCGTTCATGTCCGAAGCCTGGCACACCACCTGCCCCGCGCGTCAGCCGCCCCAACTCCCCCGCCCCAACCCGGGCCCCGCGGATTCTGTGGCAGCCACAACGACCGCGAGTACGTCAAAGTGGCTGCCACAAAGTCGGGCGGTTGTGGTCAGGCGATGCGACGTGGGGTGGGCTGGCGGCCGAACCGGGCGGCGACCGCCGAACCGGCCCAGGCGGCTACGAGCATGAGGGAGGGCACGATCGCTATCAGCGCGACGACGAACAGCCACGGGAACGGGATGCTGGCGTCGTTGTAGCTGGCGGCGCGCACCACCGCCCAGGCCGGGAGGAACCCGACCGGCACACCGATGACGATGCCGATCAGCGACATCGTCACCGCGTTCCAAGCCGCCATCCGGCGCAGCGACGTCGGGCGGGCACCGACCACGGCGAGCACGTCGCGCTCGGCACGCTGGTCGGCGGCAGCCAGCGCCAGCCCGATCGCCACGACCAGCCCGATCAGCACGACCGCCGCCGCGAGCGCGATCGCGCGTCCCAGCCACAGCGCCCGTTCGGCGGTGTCGTCGACCCATTGGAGGTCGACCGACCAGTACTCGTAGGTGTCGGCCGGCGCCTCGTCGCCGGTCGGCAGAGGGGCATCGCCGGGTTCGACGAACGACGGGGCGCGGCGTTCGTAGGCGCCCGGATGGAGGGCACGGTAGAGGTCGCTGGTGAGCCCTTGACGCTGGTCGGCGCTCAGGGGGCCGTCGGCACGCACGACCACGCCAAGTGTGACGACGTCGAAGCCGAGTTCGGCGGCGAACTCGGCGCTCATCAGCTGGCCGAACGGCGTCGGGTCGGCCTCGGGCACCTCGACGGGGGCCGGCTCGGGCAAGCCGTCGAGCATGCTCCACGGCACGCCCCTCGTGGCCGAGCCGTACGGTCCGGATGCCGCCACCAGCTCGGCCCACCCGGTGGAGGCGAACGCCCGCTGGGCGTCACCGTCCCAGCCGCCGGCCCGGAAGGTGGCGGCGCTGGCGATCGGCAGCCAGGCGTCGTCGCCGGGCCACCAGCCGCCGGTCACCTCGGTCGGCCCACCCGGAGGGACCGCCATCCGGAGCGGCTCGACGACGGCGCCAGGCAGCAGTCGCTCGATGGTGGCCAGTGCTTCCGCCGGGAGTTCGACGTCGGCCATGGCCGGAAGATCGACGATCGTCGACCCCTCGCCCTCGCTCGTGTTCAGCGCTGCGAAAGCCTCGGGACCGAGCGCCTTCAACACCCGCTGCTCGCGGTTGATGACGAGCGCTGTGTCGCGGGGCAAGTACCTGTCGCCGTCGAGTTGCTCGTTGATGTTGCGCTCGATGCCACCGACCGCGGCCGTGCCGACCGCGACGGTGACGGCGATCGCCGAGATGACGGCCGCGCTGCGCCCTCGCGAGCGGGCCAGGCTGCGCAACGACAGCCGTCCGGCAAGGGGCAGCCGCGACGCCAACCGGGCGAACTGCTGGACGACCCACGGCGAGACGCAACACGTACCGATCGCGATGCCGGCACCGCCAAGCACGGCTGCGATCGAGTAGGCCACGCCGTCGCTGCTGGTGCGCCCGGCCACCAGCGCCAGCGCCATCAGCCCGGTACCCCCGGCGCCGAGCACCAGCCCGAGCGGGAGCAGCCAGTTCGGTACCGGCTTCACGGGGCGGCGCCCGGCCAACGCTGCGAGCACCGACGTGCGCGCCAGGGCGCGGGTGGGCACGAGCGCTGCCAGTGTGCCCGCCACCGTGGCGGTGGCGACGACGATCACGACGTCGAGGGGGCGCACGACCCACGTCGCGCTGCGGTGGAAGAGATACACCTCGGCCCGCTCGCTCACCACCGGCAACAGCGCCAACCCGGCCGCGGCCCCGGCGACGCCACCGAGCAGGCCCGACCACAGGCCCTGCCACGACAACATCCGCCCGATCAACCGTGTCGACGCGCCGTTCGCCGACAGCTGACCGACCGACAAGAGCTGCTTGCGCGCGCTCGTCGCGAACGCAGCGGCGATCACGATGCCGAACGCCAGGAACGCCATCGCCCCCATCACCCAGCCGAGCGTCAGCTCGCCGGCCTGGTCGGGCTGCCAAGGGTCGAACAGCTCGATGCCCGGCGTGCGCCCCCCGAGCTCGGCGGCGATCCGTTGCACGTCGGCCGGTGATGTCCCGTCGGGCAGATCGATCAGCGTCTCGTAGCGTCGCTCGGTCGGGTTCACCCGCTGATGGTCGAACCCGTTGACCACGAACAGCTCGGTCCAGTACTCAGGCGCGAACCGGCCGATGCCGACGACCGTCCACGTTCCCGACGGGCGGGCGAGCGTCACCTGATCGCCGACGCCGGCCCGGAGCGCCTTGGCGACTTCGGGGCCGACGAGCACCTCGTCGGGGCCGGCCGGGGCGCGTCCGGACGAGATCTTCACCAGGTCGCGCCACTGCGGGTCGGCGATCGGCAGGTCGCTGAACGTCGCCCACACGAGGCCTGCATCGGGCACCGCGACGTCGCTCGGCGCAGGAGCAACGACGGGCTCGATGTTCGCCCAAGTGAACAGGTAGCTGGCCACTACGGCGTCGGCCGGTACCCCGGCTGCGGCGAGCGCTGCCGTACTGACCGGCTCGGTGCTCATGCCGTCGATCGAGGAGTTCCACCCGTCGACCACCACGTCGGCCGGGCCGCGCTCGCCCCAGCGGGCATCGACGGCGCGGTTCGTGCGGTAGCCCACGGCGGCGACGGTCATCGCCAGCGACGGCACCGCGATCAGGGCGACGACGAGCGCGGTCCGGGCCCGCCGGCGCACCACCTCACGCCACGCCAGCCGGGCGGCCAGCCGCCACGACGACCGGGAACTCGTAGCGGGCACCGGCAGCCAGTCGCCGGAGTCGGGCGCGGGCGGCGCCGGAGGTTGCTCCACGAGCGTCACCGCGTCACCCCGGTGGCCCCACTGGCGGCGGCGAACGGTGCCGACTCGTCGACGACTTGGCCGTCGCGGAGGAAGATCACCCGGTCGGCCCAGGCCGCGAAGCGCGGTTCGTGGGTCACCAGCACCACCGCCGTACCCGCCCGCGCGAACCCGGCGAGCAGGTCGATCACCTGGTCGGCGGTGCCGGTGTCGAGCGCGCCGGTGGGTTCGTCGGCCAGCACCAGCCGGCGCTCGCCGACGGTGGCCCGGGCGATCGCGATGCGCTGCTGCTGCCCGCCCGAGAAGTCGTCGGGGTAGCGGTCAAGGCTGTGGTCGAGCCCCACCGCGGCAAGCCGGGTGCGGGCCGCCTCGCGCGCCGCCCGGGCCGGTGCCCCGTTCAGCTCGAGCGGCAGCGCCACGTTCTCGAGCGCCGTGAGCGACGGGATCAGGTTGAGCTGCTGGAACACGTAGCCGATCTCGCGGCGGCGCAGTTCGGCCAGCTCGGCGACCCCCATCCCGGTGACGCTGCGCCCGGCGAACTGCACGTCGCCGGCGGTGACCGGTTCCAGCCCGCCGGCCAGATGCAGCAGCGTCGACTTGCCGCAGCCCGACGGCCCCATCACGGCGACCAACTCGCCGGGAGCGATGCTCAGCGACACGTCGTTGAGGGCACGGATCTCGCTCGATCCGGACTGGTACGCCTTCACCACGTTGCGGTACTCGAGCAGGGCGGCGGGTGCGGTCATCGGGGGGTCCTTTCGGGGGCAGTGGGGGCGGCCAGCAGCTTCTGCTCGCACAGGTCGAGCCAACGCAGGTCGGCTTCGGCACGGACGATCAGCGCCTCGGTGACGAGCTGGTCGGCCAGCGAAACGGCCGGGCGTTCCCGACGGCGACGCTGGAGCAGTTGGAACAAGGCGGTGCGCTGGCGGGTGATGACAGCCAGTGCGTGCTCGCGTCCGGACTCGACCGCGAGCAGCACCTTGAGCATCAGCTCGTCGCGCGGCGGTGGATCTTCGGCCGAGGTGGCCTGCCACCACGCGCCGAGCTCTTCGCGGCCCGCCGCGGTGAGCGCGTACGACTTCTGACCGTCGTGCTCGTCGACGAGGACGTACCCGTCGCGGGCGAGCCGGTCGAGCGTGGTGTACACCTGCCCGACGTTGAGCGGCCAGGTGCCGCCCGTGACGGCCTCGAACTCGGTCTTTAGCTGGTAGCCGTGCCGCGGCCCGTCGTCGAGCAGCGCCAGCAGTCCTTCACGAACAGCCATACATACTCAGTATGCATACCCAGTATGCAGGACGCAACCCCGTCCTGTCCCGCAGCTCGACTCTCGGCGAACTCACAGCTGATGCACGTCATCCTCTCGGCCCGACCGGCCACGCTGTCGGCATGACCCAGCTGCTCCTCCCACCCGACGACCACGACGACGACCACGACGACTTCGGCGGGCTGCAACGCGACCTGTCGGCCATGGTCGGGCGACGCCGGGCGCTGACGCTGCTCGGTGGCGCCGGCCTGGCCAGCCTGCTGGCCGCCTGCGGCTCCGGCAACAACGCGTCGAGCACGCCACCTCACCCACCGCGACGCCTACCACGGCCACGCCCACCACCGGCTCGGCAGCGGCACCGGGTCGTCCGGGCGGCACGGGCGGCCCGCCTTCCGGCGGCTCTGGCGCCGGCATGGGCGGCGGTGCCGCACCCGGCACGGCGAACGACGACGAGGACGGCGAGATCCCGTCCGAGACGAACGGCCCCTACCCCGCCGACGGCACCAACGGACCGAACGTGCTGACCAGCGATGGGATCGTGCGATCCGACATCACCACCAGCTTCGGCGAGTACTCGGGCACCGCGACGGGTGTACCGATCACCTACGAGTTCACCGTGCTCGACAACACCAACGGCGAAGCGCTGGCCGGCCATGCGTTCTACCTGTGGCACTGCACGGCCACCGGTACGTACTCGCTGTACGAGGAGACCGACCAGAACTACCTGCGCGGCATGCAGGTCACCGATGCCCGCGGCAAGGTCACGTTCACCAGCATCTTCCCGGGCTGTTACGCGGGCCGCTGGCCGCACACCCACTTCGAGATCTATGAATCGCGCGACACAGCGACAACGGGCACCGCGGCCCTCAAGATCAGCCAGTCGGCGTTCCCGCAGGACGCCTGCGAGGCCGTGTACGCGCTCGATGGGTACGGCAACAGCGCCCGCAACCTGGGCCAGCTCAGCCTGGCCAGCGACAACGTCTTCGCCGACGGCTACGACGACCAGCTCGCCACCGTCACCGGCAACCCCACCACCGGCTACACCCACACCCTCCAAGTCCGCATCTGACTTCGTGAGAAGTCAGATGACGACGTGGGTACCGACTTCGACCACCTGGTCGGGCGGGAGGTGGAAGAACCTGGCCGCCGAGGCGGCGCCGCGGTCGAGCAGCACGAACAGCTGCTCGCGCCACGGTTGCATGCCCTCGGCGAACCCGGACTCGACCGACTCCTTGCCGAGGAAGTACGTGATCTGTCCCGCTGGGCCAAGCTGGACGTCGGGCGGCAGCGTCATGTGCAGCAGCGCATCTTCGACGTCGGGCGGCTCCATGTACCCGAAGTGCAGACGTACCTGGACGACGCCGTGCCCGACGCGCGCCCAGCGGGCACGGCGTCGGTGCGACACCCGCGGCACGTTGTCGACAGCCACCGACAAGAAGATCGTGTGCTCGTGCAGCACGTGGTTGTGGCGCAGGTTCGTGATCGCCGCGGCGGGCGCCGCGGCAGGATCCTTGCAGAGGTATACGGCTGTGCCCGGCACACGGGTGACACCCCGTTCGACCGCTTCGCCGACCACCTCGATCGCCGAGCGCTGGCCTTTGCGGATGCGCGCCGCCACCAGCTTGCGACCGGTGTTCCACGTGGTCATCTGGACCACCAGCACCAACCCGACGGCCAGCGGGAACCAACCACCGTCGGGGATCTTGGGGACGTTGGCAGCGAGGAAGCCGAGGTCGACCACCATCAGCGGGCCGAGGACCACGAGCGCCTTCCACACCGGCCAGTTCCACCGGTGGCGCACGACCTTGTAGAAGATCAGCGTCGTGATCAGCATCGTGGCGGTGACCGCGATGCCGTACGCCGCGGCGAGCGCGCTCGACGAGCGGAACGCGATCACGAGACTCACGCACCCGATCATCAGCAACCAGTTGACGAGCGGCACGTAGACCTGCCCGATGTGCGTGCTCGACGTGTGGACCACGTGCAGGCGCGGGATGTAGTCGAGCTGCATCGCCTGCACCGTCAGCGAGTAGGCACCGGAGATGAGGGCCTGCGAGGCGATCACGGTCGCCATGGTGGCGAGCACGGCGAGGGGCGTGATCGCCCATTCCGGCGCCATGTCGTAGAACGGTCGGCCGACGTGGTGCCGCTCGGGGCCGGCGATCAGCGCGGCCTGGCCGAAGTAGTTCAGCAGGAGGCACGGCATGGCGACCGAGTACCACGAGATCGCGATCGGTAAGCGACCGAAGTGGCCCATGTCGGCGTACAGCGCCTCGCCGCCGGTGACCACGAGGAACACCGAGCCGAGCGCCAGGAAGGCCCGCCACGGGTGCTCGATGAACAGCTGGATGGCCCAGGTCGGCGACGCGGCCTGGAGGACTTCGGGGTGACCGACGATCTGGCGCAACCCGAGCAGCCCGATCACCACGAACCATACGAGCATGACCGGGCTGAACACCTTGGCCATCCGCGCCGTGCCGCGTCGCTGCACCGCGAACAACACGACCAGAATCGAGATCGCCACGGGGATGACCCAGTCGGCGAAGGCCGGGGTGGCCACCTCGAAGCCTTCGACTGCCGACAGCACAGAGATCGCCGGGGTGATCAGGCCGTCGCCGTACAGCAACGCCGTGCCGAACACCCCCAGGGCCACGAGCGCGCCCGCGGCAGCGGTCTGCTTGCCACGTTCGGGGAGGACGAGTGCGGTCAGGGCGAGGATGCCCCCTTCACCGTCGTGGTCGGCGCGCATCACGAGGAACAAGTACTTGACGCAGATCACGATGACCAGCGACCACAGGACGACCGAGGCGATGCCGTAGGCGGTGTCGTGGGTGAGCACCAACCCGGAGTGCTCGAACGCCTCGCGCAGGGCGTAGACCGGGCTGGTGCCGATGTCGCCAAAGACGATCCCGAGTGTGCCGAAGGCAAGGCCGAGCGTGCCCGTACCCCTGCGCTTCGTATCGTTCACTCGCCGAGACGCTAGCGGCGCGTCGGCGCGTGGAGTCGTGCGCGGTGCGGCCGGTCAGCCGGGGCGGCCGACGGCGACGACCTTGTTCCAGTTCACGCCGGCGACCGAAACCACGCTGCCGCTGTTGGGGGCGTGCACCATCGTGCCGTTGCCCAGGTAGATGCCCACATGGCTGATCGGGCGGTAGTAGAAGATCAGGTCGCCCGCTTGGGCCGAACCGGGCGGGATGTTGGGCACCGATGCGGCCTGGGCCCGCGAGTTGCGCGGCAGGTACACGCCTGCCTGCGCCCATGCGTAGTGGGTGAGGCCCGAGCAGTCGAAGGCCACGCCGGGGCTGGACTGGGCGTACTTGTACGGCACGCCCTGCTGGCCGAGCGCGGCGTTGACCGCCACGCCCGAGCGGCCCGACACCGGCACGTTGACGACCGTGGGCTGGCTGCCGCCGCCCGAACCGCCACCGCTGTTGCCGCCACCACCGGTACCGCCTCCGCCACCAGTGCCACCGCTGCCGGTGTTGGTGCCGCCGCCTCCGCCGCTGTTGTTGTTGTTCTGGTTGGCGATCGCCGCCGCGGCCTCGGCCTGGAGACGCGCCCACGCGGCAGCCGCGCGGCGTTCTTCTTCTTCCTTGATCAGCCGCCCGAGCTTGGCCTCGGCCTGCACCCTGGCGGTTTCATACTCGGCAGTGAGGCGTTCGGTGTCGGCCTGCTTCTGCTCGATCGTGACCTGGAGGGCGGCGGCCTGGTCGCGGAGGCGCTGGAGCCCTTTGCGCTCCTGGTCGAGTTCGTGGATCAGTTCGTCGAGGTCGTCGGTGGTGCCGGTGCCGGCGTCGAGCGCAGCGCGGCTGTACTGGTCGCTACGCAGGTCGGCGGTGTAGCTCTCGGCGTTCGAGAACAACGGGCCGAGCACGTCGGCCCCGTTGCCGGTGTAGGCCCGCACTGCCACCTGGGCGAGGTTGCCCTGGAGCTCGGCGAGTTCGCCCTCCTTGGCGGCGACCCGAGCCTCGGCCTCGGCGATCTCGACGTCGAGCTGGCGTTGGCGGTCGACCGCCTCGGCGTAGTCCTCGGCCAAGATGTCGGCCTGGGTGTGGAGACGGTCGAGCTGGTCGACGATCCGCTCGACTTCGGCGCGTTGCTGGTCGACGCTCGTGGCCTGCACCGCTTGCGGATTGACGAACGGGACCACCAGGGTGAGCGCCGCGGCCAGGACCGCGACGCAACTCAGACGACGACTCATAAGGATCGGACGGCAGTCTACAGAAAGATTACGAACGCGTTGCGAAGCGAGCGCCGCGTCGCCGGCGTCGGACTGCTGCAACAGCGCAGTGGGTCGGTGAAGCCCAGCCTGCGTGGCGCTTGAACGCAAAAGCATTACGGAGACGGATTCACCGGGATGGCGGCGAGGAACGAGCCGCCAGATCGGTGGATCCGTCTCACTCCCACTCGATCGTGCCGGGGGGTTTGGAGGTGATGTCGTAGGCGACCCGGTTGATGCCGGCGACCTCGTTGATGATTCGTTGCGACATGCGTTCGAGCAGGTCGTAGGGCAGGCGTGCCCAGTCGGCCGTCATCGCGTCGTCGCTGGTGACGGCGCGGATGATGATCGGATGCCCGTAGGTGCGTTCGTCGCCCATCACGCCCACCGACCGGATGTCGGGCAGCACCGCGAACGCCTGCCAGATCTCGCGCTCGAGGCCGGCCGCGGCGATCTCCTCGCGCACGATCGCGTCGGCTTCCTGGAGCGTGGCGACCTTGTCGGGGGTGACCTCGCCGATGATCCGCACCCCCAGGCCGGGGCCAGGGAACGGCTGCCGCCACACGATCTCGTCGGGCAGCCCGAGTTCGGTGCCGAGCGCCCGGACCTCGTCCTTGAACAGGTCGCGCAGCGGCTCGACGAGTTCGAGCGTCATGTCGTCGGGCAGCCCGCCGACGTTGTGGTGGCTCTTGATCACCTCGGCGGTGCCGTCCTTGCCGCCCGACTCGATCAGGTCGGGGTACAGCGTGCCCTGCACGAGGAACTTGGCGTCGGTCAGCCCACCGGTGTGCTCTTCGAAGATGCGGATGAACAGCTCGCCGATCGCCTTGCGCTTGGCTTCGGGCTCGGTGACGCCGGCGAGTGCCTCGAAGTAGCGCGGGCCGGCTTCGACGTGGATCAGTTCCAGGTTCATGTGGCGCCGGTAGCGGTCGACGATGTGAGCCGACTCGTCCTTGCGCATCAGCCCGGTGTCGACGTACACGCACGTGAGCTGCGCGCCGATCGCCCGGTGCACGAGCGCGGCCGCCACCGACGAGTCGACCCCGCCCGACAGCGCGCAGATCGCCCGCTCGCCACCGACCTGGGCGCGGATCGCGGCGACCTGCTGGTCGACCACCGACGCCATCTGCCAGGCCGGTTCGAGCCCGGCGAGGTCGTGCAGGAACGTGCGCAGCACGGTCATGCCGTGGGGCGAGTGCACCACCTCGGGGTGGAACTGCACGCCCCACACCCGCCGCGCGGCGCTCTCCAGTGCGGCGACGGGCGCGTCGGCGGTGCTGGCGGTGGCGACGAACCCTGGCGGTGGCTCGGTGATCGCATCGAAGTGGCTCATCCACACGTCGTGGGTGAGCGGCACGTCGGCTGGGAACAGCGCCGAGTCGGGGGTACGGGTCAGCGCCGCGCGGCCGTACTCGCCGCGCATGCCGCGTCCCACCGTGCCACCGAGCTGCTGGGCGATCAGCTGGGCGCCGTAGCAGATGCCAAGGATCGGAACGCCGAGCTCGTAGACACCCGGGTCGAGCAGCGGAGCACCATCGACGTGCACCGACTTGGGGCCACCCGACAAGATGATCGCCGCGGGCTGCTTGGCAGCGAACTCGGCCGCCGTCAGGCGGTGCGGCACGATCTCGGAGTAGACGTGCAGCTCGCGCACCCGGCGGGCGATCAGTTGCGCGTACTGCGCCCCGAAGTCGACGACGAGCACGGTCTGGCGCGGTTCGATACTCAAGGCTCCGATGGTAGACAAGGCTGGTGCTGTTCCCGCAGACTGCCCCGGACGAGCCGACGCCGGTGAGCGTGCCGAACGACTTCCTTCCCGCCGACCGTCCGTACACCGAGTGCATTTCGGCAGTGCAGCCGCTCGGATGCGGCAGCGAGGCCCGGGGAGGGTGGGAACAGGGCGTCTTGTTCGGCGTGCTGGTGGCCGGGCTGGTGATCATCGGCTGGCGGATCGTCCGCAGCACCCGCCGCCGCCAGCAACCTGCACCCACATCCGGGGTCAGCACCCCCGGGCCGGATGCGGGTTCGTGAACGCGGACGAGTTCCGGGTTGCCGGGCACGAGCTGATCGAGCTGATCGTCGACTACCTCGAAGGAATCGAGGAGCGGCCGGTGCTGCCGGGGCTGCAACCGGGTGACGTGCGAGCCCAGCTGCCCGAGCACCCTCCCGCCGCCCCCGAGCCGTGGGCCGAGGTGCTGGCCGACGTCGAACGGGTGATCGTGCCGGCATCGGCGGCCTGGCAGCACCCGTCGTGGTTCGCCTACTTTCCCGCCAACACGTCGTACGCGTCGGTGCTCGGCGAGTTGCTGGCGGCCGGGCTGGGCCAGCAGGGCATGAGCTGGGTCACCTCGCCGGTGTGCACCGAGGTGGAGACGCTGATGCTCGACTGGATGCAGGAACTGCTCGGGCTGCCCGAACGGTTCCGTTCCACCAGCGCCCACGGTGGCGGCGTGATCCAGGGCTCGGCCAGCGAGGCCACCCTGGTCGCGATCCTCGCCGCCCGCTGGCGCGCCACCGGCGGGGCCGTCAACGCCGGTGGCGACACGTCGCAGCTCACCGCCTACGTGTCGGCCCAGTCGCATTCGTCGGTCGAGAAGGGCCTGCGCATCGCGGGCATCGGCACCGACCGCATCCGCATCGTGGCGCACGACCCAGTCACGTATGCGCTCGACCCAGTGGCATTCGCCGACAGTGTGGCTGCCGACGCCGCGGCTGGGCTGGTGCCGGCGTTCGCCTGCACCACCCACGGCACCACGTCGTCGATGGCGTTCGACCCCACTGCGGCCGTCGCCGACACCTGTGCCGAGTACGGCGTGTGGCTGCACGTCGACGCGGCGATGAGCGGGATCGCCGCGCTGGCCCCCGAGTTCCGCTGGGTCAACGACGGGGTCGACCGCGCCGACAGCTACGTGACCGACCCGCACAAGTGGATGGGCATCAACTTCGACAGCTCGCTGTTCTGGACCGCCGACCGGGCCGCGCTACTGGGCGCGCTGAGCATCTTGCCCGAGTACCTGCGCTCGCAGGCGGCCGAGTCGGGCCGGGCGATCGACTACCGCGATTGGCAGATTCCGCTCGGGCGGCGGTTCCGGGCCCTCAAGCTGTGGTTCGCGCTGCGTCTCGACGGTGCCGCCCAGCTCCAGGAGAACCTCCGCACGAACGTCGCCGATGCCCAGTGGTTGGCTGCCCAGGTGACCGCCGACCCACGGTTCGAACTGGCCGCGCCAACCCCGCTCAACCTGGTGTGCCTGCGGCTCGGTGACGAGTACGGCGGCGATGCAGCCACCGAGGCGCTGATCGAGGCGGTCAACGCCAGCGGCCGGGCCAACGTCACGCGTACCGTGCTCGACGGCCGCAGCGTGATGCGCGTGTCGGTGGGCGCGCGGGCGACCGAGCGCCGCCACGTCGAACAGTTCTGGCAGCTCGCCGGCTCACTCGCCGCGGGCTAGCAACGCCACCAGCATGCGCGCGGTGGCGCCCCAGATGATGTCGTCGGCCAGCTCGAAGAAGTCGATCGGCCACGGATGGCTGTCGCGCTTCCACAGCTCGCGATGGTGCACGCCGGGGGCGATCAGCGTGGACACCGGGACCCAGTAGGCGTCGTCGACCTCGTCGGGGCTGGCGGTGAGCGGCCGTGGCTCGGCCACCGACGCGACGACCGGAACGATCGAGCTGGCGCTCGACAACGTGCGTTGATGCGGCAGTTCGCCGTGCACAGCAACCGTGGTCGGGTCGAGCGCGACCTCCTCGAACGCCTCGCGCAGGGCAGCCTGGACCGGTGTTTCGCCCACCTCCAGGCGGCCACCCGGAAAGCTGACCTCGCCGGCGTGGAAGCGCAGGTGCGACGCACGGCGGGTGACCAGCACGTGCACCCCCGACTGCCCGGGCAGCGTGTCGCTGAGTGCCACCAGCACGGCCGACGGGCGCGGCTGCACGACCCCGTCGGCGGAGCGCGACGTGTCGATCAGCGCCTCGTGCACCAGGTCGAGCGCGGCGTTCGAGCCGAGCGGGGTGACCGGTGGCCGACCGGTCAGGCCCGCCAGGTCGATGTCGGGGCGCCACACCGGAGAGGCCGCGCGGACCCACCGGGCCGGGCGGGGAATGGTCTGGCGGGCCGCCACCGAGCGAGCTACTCGGTGCGCCCGGCCGGCACCCAGCCGCTGGCGACCAGGTCGGCAAGCACCTCGGCCAGGCCGGCGGTCTTCAGGTTGGCGAGCACCTTGCCCGGTGCTTGCTCGCCGGCCTCCCACTCGGCCCAGGCGGCCTGGAGCTTGGAGAGATCAGGAACGGGCCGCTCGAACGCCATACCGCCCAGCATAGGGACAGGCCTCGCAAGCGCATCCCAACGGTCGACTTATTGCTAACGTTCGAAAAATGTCGGACATTGAGTCGCCGTCCCCGGGTGGGGTCGACAATGGGATCGACTACGAGCTCGACGACGAACTCGACCTCGACACCCCCGAGCGGCTCAAGGCCGTCGGCGATCCGCTGCGCGGGCTGATCTGCGACCTCGTGCTCGAGCGAGCGATGTCGGTCACCGACCTGGCGCAGGTCAGCGGCCGGCCACGCGGTTCGGTCGCCCATCACGTCGGCGTGCTCGTCGACGCCGGCTTGCTGAAGGTGGTCCGCACCCGCCAGGTCCGTGCCGTCGTCGAGCGCTTCTACGGTCGCACGGCGCGCACGTTCAAGTTCGGCCGGGCCCACGACGGGTTGCCGTTCGCCGCCGCCGCGATCGCCGAGTTCGACGACACGCATCCCCTCGCGGCGCACGCCTCGGCCACGCTGCGGCGGGCCCGGGTGCCCCTCGACCGGGTCGACGAGTACGTCCGCCGGCTCGAAGCGCTGGCGCTCGAGTTCAGCCGCGAGCCGCGCTCGGGCGACGCCGAGTTCGGCCTGTACTTCGTGGTGTTCCCCACCAACCGCCTGCGGGGAGCGGAGCAATGAGCGAACGCAACGAGCAAGCCGTCACCGACGAACCCGCCGCGCCGGGGCGCAGCCGGCTCGGCGCGAGTTACTACAAGATGCTCAGCGCCACCACCACCTCGAACCTCGGCGACGGCATGGCCCAGGTGGCCTACCCCTGGCTGGCATCGGCGGTCACCCGCAACCCGATCCTCGTCGCCCTCGTGGTCGTGGCGCAGCGCCTGCCGTGGCTGGTGTTCACGCTGCCCGCGGGCGTCATCACCGACCGCGTCGACCGGCGCCGGGCGATGCTGGCGATGGACGTGCTGCGTGGGGTGTTGACCCTCGCGGTGGCGTTCGCGGTGCTCGGCCAGCAAGACGTACTCCCCGGGCCCGACGAGCTCGACCTGGTCACGGGCACGAACGGTGGCCTGTTCGCGGTCGTGCTGGTGGCGACGCTGCTGGCGGGGATGGCCGAAGTGCTGCGCGACAACAGCGGCCAGACGATCATGCCGAACATCGTCGCCACCGAGCACCTCGAGCGCGCCAACGGGAGGATGTGGAGCGTCGAGATGGTGGCGAACACCTTCGCCGGCCCGCCGCTCGGCTCGCTGCTGTTGCTGGCCGCCTTCTCCGTGCCGTTCTTCGTTCACTCCGGCACGTTCTTCGTCGCCGCCGCACTCGTGTTCCTGATCCCTGGCACGTTCCGGGCCGAACGCGACCCCGACGCCGCACCGACCAACTTCCGCCAGGAACTGTCGGAGGGAGTGCGCTGGCTGTGGGGCCACGAGCTGCTCCGTCCGATGGCGATCATCCTCGGGTTGATGAACATGGCCAGCATGGTGTCGGCGGCGACGTTCGTGCTGTTCGCCCAGGAGGTGATCGGGGTGGGCCCGTTCATGTTCACCGTGATCGGCTTCGGCGGCGCGATCGGTGGGATCGCCGGCGGTCAGTACGCATCACGGGTCTCTCAGCGGCTGGGCAGCGGCCCGGCGTTGACGGCAACGCTGGGCTTCAGTGCGCTCACCGCTGCCGTGATCGGCGCGCTCGCCTACTGGCCGGTGGCGTTGGCGATGTTCGCGACGTTGTCGTTCTGGGGCCTCGTGTGGAACGTGATCACGGTGAGCCTGCGCCAGACGATCATCCCACCGCGTCTGCTCGGCCGGGTCAACAGCGTCTACCGCTTCTTCGCCTGGGGCATGATGCCGGTCGGTGCCGCCCTGGGTGGTGTGATCGTGTTCGTCGTCGACCAGTTCGCCAGCCGCGGAACGGCGCTGCGGTGGACGTGGTTCGCCAACGCGATCATCCACGTCGGCCTGCTGGTGTTCGGCCGGGCCAAGCTGACGACCGCCCGCATCGACGCCGCCCGCAGCGCGGCACCGACACCGTCAGAGGCGCTGTAGCAACTCCTCGCCGGCCGGGTCGCTCTCGAGCGTGAGGACGACCGCTCGCTCGACGATCGGCCCGACCTCACCCGCGGCGCCCATGATCCGCTCGGCGATCGACTGCAGCGGGTCGACCAGCGTTTCGCGCCAGTCGTCGGCCGAGAGCGCAACGACCGTGCGGGCGAAGGCGGGCCGGTCGACCGCCTCGGTGGCCCCCACCGGGGCCCACGTACGCCGCAGGGTGGCCCGGGCGAGGCGCCGCTGCCACCCGCGCAGCGTCGCCCACCGGGCGGCCGCGTACGTGGCGTAGAAGCTCTTGTGGGCCGATTCGTGGGCGCGCAGGCGACGGAACAGCGTCTCGTGGAGCGCCTGCTCGCCGTCGGCCTGGAGGATCGCGTCGATGCGGTGGTAGGCGGTCATCGCGAGGTGCTCGTTCATCGCCCCCGAGGTGGCCCAGATCACCTCGATCACCTCGTGGAGACGCTTGGAGGCCCGCCCGAGTGCACCGATCTTGGCGTTCTGGCTGGGTGGGACGACGCCGTCGAGCGGCACCGGCTGCAAACCCACCAGCTCCATCAGGTGCCCGAGCGCCCGGGCGTGACCGAGCTCGTCGTCGGTCCACTGGACGAGGAACCGCTCGACCTCGTCGGACCGCCGCGGCATCAGCGTCTCCATCTGGGTGACGCCGACGAGGTGCTCGACCCGCTGGGCGTATTCGAGCGGATCGGCCAGGCGGGTTGCCAGGCGCTCGGGATTGACCACGGTGAAGTCGATCTCGTCGAACACCAGGGGAGGTTTGCGTTCGACGAACTCGAGCCGATCAGCCGCCAGAACCATCTGCAGAGTGTGCCACGTCAGGTGCCGCGACGCCTACGCGACCTCGTCCGGGCCACCGAGTAGGCCGTGCCCGCGGCCCGCCCGGCGACCCGCCCGATGCTGTCGCCGGTGGCCCCGGCCTGGGCCGTTCGGCGGGCCGCGCGGGCCGGGCGCTCGGCCCAGTCGGTGTAGAACCACAGGAACCCCAGGGGCGCGAGCATGATCAGCATCACCAACCGGCCGCTCGCCGCGACCGGCACCCAAGGCTGCACGGCGCCGGTGACGAGCGCCACCAGTACACCCCCGTCGAGCCAGCGGTGCAGGCCACGACCGACCCACTTGAACGCCCCCAACGGGCCCCGCGTCACCGCCGCGTTGACCACCACGAGCGCCCCGGCGAGGGCGGGAACGAGCGGTTCGGGGTCCTGCACGCCCTGCGCCACGAGTGCCAGGCCGATCAGGTACTCGGCCACCTGATGCACCCAGAACGGCCGCATCGCCCGATCAGACCCAGCCCGGTCACCCATCCCAACAAGATACGTACGAAAACTGCGAAGGCCCGGGAGCGATGCCCCCGGGCCTTCGTCGATCAATCTGCCGTAGCAGACGTCACATCATGCCGCCCATGCCACCCATCGGGTCGCCGCCGCCAGGCATGCCCGCGCCGGCTGGCTCGGGCTTGTCGGCCACGAGCGCCTCGGTGGTGAGCAGCAGGGCCGCGATCGACGCTGCATTCTGGAGCGCCGCACGGGTCACCTTGGCGGGGTCGATGATGCCGGCCTTGAGCAGGTCGACGATCTCGCCCGTAGCCGCGTTGAGGCCGTTCGAGCCGGTCTCGGCCTCGACCGCACGCACCCACACCGAGCCCTCGAGCCCGGCGTTGGCGGCGATGTTCCAGGCCGGAGCGGTGAGCGACTCGTAGACCGCCTTGGCGCCGGTCTGCTCGTCACCCGTGAGGCTCTCGACGACGGTCTGCACCGACGCCCGCGCACGGATCAGGGCGGTGCCGCCACCGGCGACGACGCCTTCCTCGATCGCCGCACGAACCGACGACACGGCGTCTTCGATGCGGTGCTTCTTCTCCTTGAGCTCGACCTCGGTGGCCGCGCCGACCTTGATGACGGCCACGCCGCCGGCCAGCTTGGCGAGCCGCTCCTGGAGCTTCTCGCGGTCCCAGTCGGAGTCGGTGTTGTCGATCTCGGCCTTGATCTGGCTGATGCGACCCTTGACGTCGTCCTCGGTGCCGCCGCCGTCGACCAGGGTGGTGTTGTCCTTGGTGACGATCACGCGCTTGGCCTGGCCGAGCAGGTCGAGCGTGGCGTTCTCGAGCTTGAGCCCGACGTCCTCGCTGATGACCTGACCACCGGTGAGCACGGCCATGTCCTGGAGCATCGCCTTGCGGCGGTCACCGAAGCCGGGGGCCTTGACGGCCACCGCGTGGAACGTGCCACGGATCTTGTTGACCACCAGCGTGGCGAGCGCCTCACCCTCGATGTCCTCGGCGATGATGACCAGCGGCTTGCCGGTCTTCATGACGCCTTCGAGCACCGGCAGCAGCGACTGGACGGTCGAGATCTTGCCCTGGTTGAGCAGGATGTAGGCGTCGTCGAGCACGGCTTCCTGACGCTCGGCGTCGGTGACGAAGTATGGCGACAGGTAGCCCTTGTCGAACTGCATGCCCTCGGTGAACTCGAGCTCGGTGCCGAACGTGTTCGACTCCTCGACCGTGACCACGCCGTCCTTGCCGACCTTGTCGATCGCGTCGGCGATGACCTCGCCGATCGAGCTGTCGGCAGCCGAGATCGTGGCGACGTTGGCGATGTCGCTCTTGTCCTCGACGTCCTTGGCCTGAGCCTGGATCGACTCGACGGCGGCGGTGACGGCCTTCTCGATGCCCCGCTTGACCGACATCGGGTTGGCGCCGGCGGCGACGTTCTTGAGGCCGACCTTGACGAGCGCCTGGGCGAGCACCGTGGCGGTGGTGGTGCCGTCACCGGCAATGTCGTCGGTCTTGGTGGCGACTTCCTTGACGAGCTGGGCACCCATGTTCTCGAAGGCATCTTCGAGCTCGATCTCCTTGGCGATCGAGACACCGTCGTTGGTGATGGTGGGCGCGCCGA
Organism: Ilumatobacter sp.; assembly: GCA_035556435.1. Lineage (GTDB taxonomy): Bacteria > Actinomycetota > Acidimicrobiia > Acidimicrobiales > Ilumatobacteraceae > Ilumatobacter. The sequence continues at coordinate 62,058 of DATMEY010000042.1, forward strand.
ACTTCTTGTCGAGCACCACGTTGCGGCCCTTCGGGCCGATGGTGACACGCACGGCGTCGGCGAGCTTGTTGACGCCCGTCTCGAGCGCGCGGCGCGCTTCGTCGTCGAACTTGAGAACCTTTGCCATGTTGCTCAGCCCTCCACGATCGCGAGCACGTCACGGCCGTTGAGCACGAGCAGCTCGTCGCCGTCGGCGGTGACCTCGGTGCCGCCGTACTTCGAGTAGAGGACCGTGTCGCCGACCTTGATGTCGAGCGGAATCAGCTCGCCGGTGGACTCGGCGCGCTTGCCGGGGCCGACCGCGAGAACCTTGCCCTGCTGGGGCTTCTCCTTGGCGGTGTCGGGGATGACCAGGCCCGACGCGGTCTGCGTCTCGGCCTCGTTGGGCTTGACCACGATGCGGTCATCGAGCGGCTTCAGTGCCATGTGCGTGTGCCTCCGTTGGCGGATGTTGATTGGCAGTTTCGGTGCCGTTGGGGCCGTTAGCACTCGCCCCAACCGAGTGCCAACGATAGACGAGAACCCACCGCGTTAGCAACCGCGCCCCGAGAGTGCTAACCCTGAATCCACCGATCGCCGCGGCCACTCGACGGCGTCGCCCCAGCCCACGGCGGTTGCGTCCACGTTGGCCCTGGTGCACCGCCAGTGAAGCTCAGCCTGCGTGGCGCTTGAACGCAAAGCGTTGACGAGCCTGGATTCACCGTGATGCCGGCGAGGAACGAGCCGCCAGATCGGTGGAACCAGGCTAACGGGACGGCCGCACTGGCCAGCCCGCCGAGCGCAACATCGCCAGGGTTTCCCGGACGGGGAGGCCGATCACGTTGCTGGGACTGCCGTCGATGCGCTCGACCAGCATCGCCCCGGCGCTCTGGATGCCGTACCCGCCGGCCTTGTCGAACGATTCGCCGAGCGCCACGTAGGCAGCGATCTCGTCGGTGCTCAGGTCGCCGAACGTCACGTCGGTCGTGACGAGCCTGGACAAGGCAAGCCCTCCCGACCAGACCGCCATCGCCGTGTGCACCTGGTGTGTGCGGCCCGACAGGCGAGTCAGCATGTCGGTCGCCTCGGCGGCGTCAGCCGGCTTGCCGAGCACCAGCCCGTCGAGCACCACGGTCGTGTCGGCCGCGAGCACGATCGCGTCGCGGTGCCGGGCGGCGACCGTGAGGCACTTTGCCCGAGCGACGCGCGCGACGTACGCGACCGCGTCCTCGCCCGGCAGCACCGACTCGTCGACGTCGGCCACATCGACTGCGAAGTCGACGCCCGTGACCCGCAACAACTCGGCCCGCCGCGGCGACCCCGACGCCAAGATCAACCCCATCCGTCAATCGCCTCCGTAGAGGCGGTCGAGGTCGACCAACTCGACATCGGGACGGGTACCCGCGTGCACGAGTTCAGCCGTGAAACCGCCCAGCGCAGCGATGACGAGCTTGGCGTCACGCCCACGTGCGCCGAGCAGTTCACGCGCGCGCTGAAGCCGTTCGAGTTGCTCGATGCCTACCAGCGCCCCACCCGCCTTGACTTCGGCCAGGAAGCTGTAGGTACCGTCGGCGCGTTCGCCGGCGAGATCGAGTTCGAGCCGGCTGCGGTTACGTTCGTCGGCCAACGTGAACCGGCCGAGCCGCACGGGAAGCCCACCGATCGTGTCGAGCGATGCATAGCGCCGGACCCACTCTGCGAACACTGTCTCGGCGTGTGGGCCGCGCACCTGCGACGACCACGTCGGCCCCGAGACGTCCCACACCGCTCGCCACCGGCCCTCGTCGAGCAACGGCCGATACGGCGCGATCAGGAGTCGGCTGAACCGGAGGATTGGGTCGGCGACCGTGTACGTCACCGCTCGCTGGTTGCCGATGTCGGCCCCGCGCTCGACGAATCCTGCATCGACGAGCACCCGCAACAGCGCCGCCAACGATGTGCGGTCACGTCCGAGTCGCCGCCCGATCGCAGTCGGCGTGGTGTCGCCTTGGGCGATCGACGCCAGCAGCGACTGGTACAGCGCACGGTCACTGATGCGCGGCTCCTCACGCAAGAGGTAGTCGTCCTCCCGGTACAGCGCGTGGGCCGGATTGAGCAGCGTTGCGCCGAGCCATTCGGGGAAGTCGGCCGCGTGCTGGGGTACCGCACCGAGACTGAGCGCGCGGTACCCCGGCGAGCCACCCACCGCGGCGTGGACGTCGAAGGCGACGGCCGGGCTGTCGATTGCCCAGTGGTCGCGCATGACGCGGTAGTCGAACGGACTCAGCCGCAGGTCGAGCGCGGCCCGGCCGCGCAGCGGTTGCGCCCCGGTCAGCAGCGCCGACATCGTCGACAACGAAGAGCCGCACAAGACGAGCCGTACCGGCGAATCGGGCGGCAACGCGTCGTACCAACGCTGGATCACCGACAGCAGCTCGGGGCTGTGTTCGAGGAGGTACGGCAGTTCGTCGACGACGACGAGCGGCACATCGACCGGCGCCGGCATCGAGCCAAGCGCGTCGAATGCACTCACCCAGTCGACAGGGTGCACCGACCCATCCGGCAGTCCTGCGCGCTCGGCGACGAGCGCGCCGACCCGATCGAGCGCCGGCCGACGTTCCTCGGCGATTGCCTGGTGGTAGACGCCGCCCGCTGCAAGACGCCTGAGCAGGAAGCTCTTTCCGACGCGGCGTCGTCCGGTGACCACGCCGAGGCGAGCACCAGGCCCCGGCCCAGCGAACTCGGTGAGCGCGCGCCACTCCTCGTCGCGGTCGAAGACGTCGGCCGGTTTCACCGATCTCAGTATAGTTCAATCTCGTATAGATGAACCTATACGAGTTAGCCGCCGGAGAGGGCCATCACGTCGTCGTCGGCGGGGATGACGAACTCGTCGGGGTCGTCGAGGTAGCCGTCGGGCAAGGTGACCTTCACCGGGCCGTTGGTGTGGCCGCGCTTGATCCGTTCGCCGCCCGGCACCAGTTCCAGCGCCGGGTCGAGTGGTGCCAGCAGGTCGTCGAGTTCGGCCAGCGACGACACCTTGGCGAACCGCCCGCGCATTTCGCCGCCGACCGGGTAGCCCGACAGGTACCAGCCGGTGTGCTTGCGGAAGTCGCGCAGCGCGCACGCCTCGGGCGTGAGCGGAGCAGCCCGGCGGGCGTAGCGGGCACCCGACCGCTGGCGGCGCTCGTCGAGCACCTCGGTGCCGTTGGCCTGATAGTGCTCGACCAGCCGACCGGCATGACGCCGCATCGCCGCGGCCACCTCGCCGAGCCGGCGCGGGGCCGGGGCCGACCCGTGACGCTCGCCGGCACCGAGCACGTCGACCAGGTCGCCGAACAGCCACGGGCGGCCCAGGCAGCCGCGGCCGATCACCACCCCGTCGCATCCGGTGTGGCGCATCATCGCCACCGCGTCGGCGGCTTCCCAGATGTCGCCGTTGCCGAGTACCGGGATGTCGGGCACCGCCGCCTTGAGTTCGCCGATCGCGTCCCAGCGGGCCGCGCCCGCGTAGTGCTGCTCGGCCGTACGGGCATGTAGGGCGATCCACGTGATGCCCGCGGCCGCGCAGATCCGGCCGGTGACCACGTCGGTGCGCAGGTCGTCCCACAGGCCCATCCGGAACTTGGCCGTGACGGGCACGCCGTACGGCGCGGCCGCGTCGACCGCTGCGCGCACGATCGCTTCGAGCAGGCGCGGTTTGGCCGGTACTGCGGCGCCGCCGCCCTTGCGGGTGACCTTGTGGGCCGGACAACCGAAGTTGAGGTCGATGTGGTCGACCAGGCCGGCATCGCACACGTGGTGCACCGCGCGGCCGAGCATCGTCGGGTCGGACCCGTAGACCTGGAGGCTGCGCGGCGACTCGTCGGGCCCGAACGCCATCATCTGACGGGTCTTGGCGTTGCCGTGCACCACCGCCGTGGCCATCACCATCTCGTTGACGTACACCAGCCCAGGCCCGTAGTCGCGGCACATCGCCCGGAACGGCGCGTTGGTGACGCCCGCCATCGGGGCCAGCACCACCGGCGCGGCCGGTGCGAAGTCGCCGATGCGGAGCGGAAGCATCCCGCAAACGGTACCGCCACCCCCGATCTGTCTGCATGGAGCCGCCCTGTCAGCCGATCTCAGGCCGACCCTTCGGACGGCGTAGCGTGCCCCCATGCCCGACGCTGACCAGCTTGCCGAAGACGTCGCCGAACACCCCCGTTACAACGGTGCCGATCACCTGATCGCCAACGCGGTGCACAACGGCGTCACGGTGTGCTTCGCCAACCCGGGCACCACCGAGTTGCACCTGGTCGCCGCGCTCGACGCCAACCCGCACATGCGCACGGTGCTGTGCACGTTCGAAGGCGTCGCGTCCGGGGCGGCCGATGCCTACGCACGCATGGCCGGCGTGCCGGCGCTCGGCCTGTACCACCTGGGCCCGGGGTTCGCCAACAGCCTCGCCAACCAGCACAACGCACGCCGCCACTTCAGCCCGATGGTGAACGTGATCGGCGACCAGGCGACGTTCCATCTCGAACACGACGCGCCGCTGACGTCGCGGATCGACCTGCTCGGCGACTGGGCCGGCGACACCCGCGCCACCCGCTCGCCCGAGGACGCCGGTGCACAGGTTGCCCGGGCGATCGGTGATGTGCTGTCGGCTGCACCGCGGGCGGTTAACCTGGTCGTACCCGCCGACCATGCGTGGAACCCGGCTCACCCGAACGTCCACCGGGCCCATGTCGCACCGCGACCGCCCGCCTCGACGGAGGCCGTGGCCGAGGCGGCGGCCCGCTTGCAGCAGCCGGGCGCGGCGCTGATCGTCAGCGGCGCGAGCGTGTCGGAGCAGGCGGCGGTGCTGCTCGGACGGATCCGCCATCGCACCGGCTGTGCCGTCCACCTGGTGCGCACCCCACGGTTGGAGACCGGTTCGGTCCTGCCCGACCTGCACGAGCTGCCGTACTTCCACCAGCCCCTTCTCAAGGCGCTCGCCGGAGTCACGACTGCGGTGATGGTGGGCCACGAGCCGGTCACGTTCTTCGGCTACCCCGACACGCCATCACTGGCGCTGCCCGACGATGCCGAGCGAATGCTGCTGTGCGGTGAGACCGGCGACATCGACACCTCGCTGGCAGCGCTCGCCGACGCACTCGGCGCGGTGGCCGACGAGCCGCGGGCGAACGGCGGCCTGCCGGAGTTGGCCGACGGCCCGCTCGACACCTCCTCGCTCAGTCTCGCTGTCGCGCGGGCGCTGCGCCCGGGGCACATCGTCGTCAACGAGAGCCTGACGTCGGCAGGCCGGTACCGCAAGTTGGCGCAGCACGCGGCCCCGCACACCCTGCTGGGGGTGCTCGGCGGGGCGATCGGCGGCGGGTTGCCGGCTGCCGTGGGGGCCGCGGTGGCGTGCCCCGACCGTCCCGTACTCGCGCTCCAGGCCGACGGCTCGGCGTTGTACACGATCCAGTCACTGTGGACGATGGCGCGCGAGCGGCTCGACGTCACCGTGGTACTGCTATCGAACCAGCGCTACAACATCCTCGACATTGAGCTCGCCGACGCCGGGCTCGAGTTGAGCGAGCGCGGCAAGGCGATGACCAGCTTGGCCGACCCGCCGATGTCGTTCGCCAAGCTGGCCGAAGGGTTCGGTGTGCCGGCTCGCACCGTCGCCACCACCGGCGACCTCGCCGACGCGCTCGACTGGGCGATCGACGGCGCCGGCCCCCACCTGGTCGAGGCCCTGCTCCCGTAGCCGGGAGCGGCCATGCCAGTCACTGAGGTGGTTTCGACAGGCTCAACCACCAGGTGGTTGAGCCTGTCGAAACCACCGGGGTTCGGGTTACGAGGGGGCGCGTTGGGAGAGGGTGACGAGGTGGTCGGCCAACGTCGGGTCGGCGTGGATGCCGAACGCCGAGGCGAGCGTGCCGCGGGCCCCGGTGGCCGGGTCACGCAGGCCGAACACGATCATCTGGTCGCCCGGGTCGCTCGGGCCTTCGAACCGGTAGCGCCGCTCGACCACCGCGTCGTCGACCGCACACGCGGCGCAGCCGTCGGCGCGAAGGTGCCCGTCGATCAGTTCGTAGTCGATGCCGTAGCCCTCGTCGCGTAGCAACGCGAGTGCCTCGGTGACGGTGTCGGGTGCCTGGGCCATACGCCCGAGTCTGCCACCGACCGCGCCACCGAGGCGCCGCGCTCAGTGGCGGGTGGGGTCGACCCCGCCCGGCTCGTCGGCCGACTCGGCATCTGCGACCGGCAGCCCGGCGGGCACGCTGCCCCCGGCTGCGCGGTCGCGACGGTCGGCCCGCAACGACGCCCACACGGCCACCACCAACACGCCGAGGATCACGCTCAGCGAGATGTAGGTGGGCATGTGGTACTCGAACGGCTTGCCGATCAGCAGCATCTTGACCCCGACGAACGCCAGGATCACACCAAGCCCGATGTTCAGGTAGCGGAACTTGCCCTGCATGCCGCCCAGCAGGAAGTACAGCGACCGCAGGCCGAGGATCGCGAACGCGTTCGATGCGAACACGATGAACGGCTCGCGGCTGACCGCCAGCACGGCCGGCACCGAGTCGACCGCGAACACGACGTCGGTCGCCTCGATCAGCACCAGCACGGCGAACAGCGGCGTTGCCACGCGCTTTCCGTTGCGGCGGGTGAACAGCTTCTGGCCGTCGTACTCGTCGGTGGTGGCCACCAGTTTGCGGACCACCCGCATGACGATGTTGCGGTTGTAGTCGACCGTGTGCGAGTCGTCGTGACGAGCGATCTTGAACGCCGTGTAGATGAGGAACGCGCCGAAGATGTAGAGCACCCACTCGAAGTTCTCGATCAGCCCGACACCGGCGAAGATGAAGATCGCCCGCAGCACGAGCGCCCCGAAGATGCCCCAGAACAGCACCCGGAACTGGTACTGGCGGGGCACGCCGAAGAACGAGAAGATCACGGCCCACACGAACACGTTGTCGACCGACAGGCTCTTTTCGATCAGGAACCCGGTGTAGTACTCGGTGCCAGCTTGGCCGCCCTGCCACACGAGCATGATGACGCCGAAGAGGAGGCCAATCGAGATCCAGATCGACGATTCGATCGCGGCTTCCTTGATGGTGATGACGTGGGCCGTGCGGTGCACGAGCAGCAGGTCGACGACGAGCATGACCACGATCGACCCGGCGAGCGTGAACCACACCCACCAAGGCACGTCGAAGCTGACGAAGTTGGCGTCGGTCGCCGCATCAGCGGCGAGCAGTTGAAACACTTGGGGAACCTCCAGAGCAAGAACGGGTAACAGAACACCGGCACGCTCAGGCAGCGGCCGGATGGCGAAACGTGGCGGTCAGTTCGACCGCGGTGGCGGCCCGCGCCACAGAGGCGGAGCCGGCCCCCAGTGGTCGCTGTGCCAGCATCGTGCGCGTTCGGTGTGGGGCCGCGCGGTCGCACCACACGGCACCGGTGCCCAACGCCCGACCTCGACGGCATGCGGTGCGACGCGTTGGTAGCTCTCGCCGCGCGTGCTCTCGTGTTGCTCGTCTTGGGCGCCTGCGGGCGCCAGCGTGAACGACGCCGCGGCAACCGACGGCGAACCGGCCCCGACCGCGCCGGTCAACCCGCCGACCACGGCGAGCAACGCGGCGACGAACACGCGAAGGGGCCACCGGAAACTGGGGAAAGGGCGGTCAGTGCTCAACAGCGATCACTGCCGACGATATCGGCAGCACGGCCCCCGAGCGCGCCGCCACTACGATTGCGGCCGGTGCGGCGGACGGTGACGACGTGGATGGAGGCGTGGATCGCTACGTGGATGGTGGCGTGCCTCGCGGTCGGCACGGCGGCGCGAGTCGCGGCCACGGCCACCCACCCTGCCTCCAGCCCGACGGTGCTGGCGGTACGCCTCGGCGACGCGTTCCAGGCAGCGGTGTCGCTCGCCCCGCAACGCTGTGACCGGGTCGTGGTGATCGGCGATTCGCTGATGGACAACGCCCGACCGTGGCTGGTCACCGGGTTGCGCGACGCCGGGTACACGTTCCACATCGACGCCCAACCGAGCCGCGAGATCGGAAACCGGCGGCACGCCCCGTACAGCGGTGTGCTCGCGGCCCGCCAGGTGCGCGCCACCTGGGGTGACGCCGACTGCTGGGTGATCGCGCTCGGGTCGAACGACTTGCTGTCGCAGGGCGGCGAGCCGGCAGTCGCGGCAGCGCTGATCGACGAGTTGCTCGCCGAACTCACGCCCGGCGCCCGCGTGTGGTGGATGAACGTCGCCTATCACCGCGATCCGCGGTACGACGTCGACTTCCCGCGCCGCACGGCGGGGTTCAACGCGGCCGCCGCCGCAGCAGCCGCCGAAGGACGCGTCACGCTGATCGACTGGTACGGGTTGGCCGAGGCCAACCCGCGTTGGTTCTTCGACCCGGTACACGTCGACCGCACCGGCAGCATCGCCCGGGCCGCCCTGACCGTCGCCGCCCTCGACAGCTAACGAGGTGGTTTCGACAAGCTCAACCACCGGGCGCAGGCGCGGACAGGTGGTTGAGCCTGTCGAAACCACCGAGACCCGCTACGACCCCTGGCCAGCTCGTGGCCGAAGTACCACAACCGGCGCTGGCTCAGCCGACCAGGCGGAGGTTGGGGTAGGCGCCGGCGTCGAGCGCGGTGGGGCCGTCGGAGCGCAGGCGATGCCAGCCGGCGGCAGCGATCATCGCCGCGTTGTCGGTGCACATCTCCCGGCTCGGCAAGAACCCGCGGATGCCGTCGGCGGCACACGCACCGAGCAGTTCCTCACGCAGTAGCGAGTTGGCTGCCACACCGCCACCCAGCACGATGCCGGTCGCACCGACCTGCCGGGCGGCGACGCGTGCCTTGGCGACCAGCACGTCGACCACCGCGGCTTGGAACGAGGCAGCGATGTCGGCAGTGCCGGCGTCGGGGTGCTTACGCACGTAGTTGACGACCGCCGTCTTGAGCCCCGAGAACGAGAAGTCGAGGTTGGCCGGGTCGTCGCTGAGGGCCCGCGGGAAGCGGATCGCGGCTGGGTCGCCGTCGAGCGCGGCCCGGTCGATCGCCGGCCCGCCCGGGTACCCCAACCCGAGGAAGCGGGCGACCTTGTCGAACGCTTCACCGGCCGCGTCGTCGATCGTCTGGCCGACGACGCGGTAGTCGCCGTGGCCGCGCATCTCGACGAGCATCGTGTGGCCGCCCGACACGAGCAGCACCATCAGCGGGAACTCGAGCGTGGGGTCTTCGAGGAACGCCGAGTAGAGGTGGGCTTCCATGTGGTTGACGCCGATGTACGGGCGGTCCCATGCGAGCGCCAGCGCCTTGGCCGCCGACACGCCGACGAGCAGTGCGCCGATCAGCCCGGGGCCGTGCGTGCACGCGATCGCGTCGATGCGGCGCTCGTCGACACCCGCCTCGACGATCGCCCGGGCGATCACCGGGTTGAGCGCTTCGAGGTGGGCCCGGCTGGCGATCTCGGGCACGACGCCCCCGAAGTCGGCGTGGATCTCGATCTGGCTCGACACCACGCTCGACACCACGTCGTGGCCGCCGAGCACCAGCGCGGCCGCGGTTTCGTCGCAGCTCGTCTCGATGCCCAGGATCAACGAGTCGGCGTTCCAACGGTGGTCGGGTGGCACCTCCGGCACGGTGTCGAGACCGCTCACTGCAAGCCCCGCTCGAGGTCGGCGAGGCGCGCCGCGTATTCGTCGGCTCCGATGTCGTGGCACCACATCACGAGTGCGTCCTCTCGGTGGTCGTAGTAGTTCTTGCGCACCCCGGCCGGGGCGAACCCGAACCGCCGGTACAGCTGCTGCGCGCCTTCGCTCGACGCACGGACCTCCAGCGTCCACGCCGTGCAGCCGCGCCGGCGGGCCTCGCCGGCCAGTGCCAGCATCAGCCGGGTGGCGATGCCCGACCGCCGATGTGGCTCGGCGACGACGATGTTGGTGACGTGGGCCTGGTTGCCGTCGGGGTCGGGCACGAACCACAGGCCGGCGTACCCCACCACGGTGCCGGTGGCAGGTAGGCCGCGGTGGCCGTGCTGGGCGACGAGGTAGTACCGCGAGCCGGCGCGCACCTGGTCGAGTTCGCTCTCGAACACGTTGCGCGACCACGACGTGGGGTATGCCACCGACTCGATCGGCAACACCTGACGCAGGTGGCGACGCCGCAACGGGCCGATCTGCACCTGCGCCGACGAGCGCCCGATCAGCTTCATCGCCGCGCCTCGCGGGTGGCCCAGTTGATCTGCGCGTCGGGCGCGCGGAGGTACATCGCCTCGATCTGGTCGGGGCGCACCCAGTCCTCGCGCAGTGCCCTTGCGTGGGCGAGTTCGACCAGCGCCCCCGCCGACGGGTGCGCCGGGCCGGAGATTTCGCAGCGGTAGCCGTCGACGATCTGCTCGCGGTAGCGCCCCGCGCCGTCGCCGACGCACAGCGTGTCGTCGCTGCGTGCGAGCAGGTCGCCCACGAGCTCTTCGACGGGGCCGACGACCGGTGCCGCCACCTGCTGGACGCCACCAGGGACCTGGCGGTACATCGCCCAGAACACCTCGCCCTTGCGAGCGTCGATCACCGGCACGAGCAGGCGGTCGGTGTGCCGGCAGGCGAACGCCAGCAGGTCGAGCGACGTGATGCCGATCATCGGCACGCGCAGCGCCTGGGCGAGCGCCTTGGCGGCCGCCAGCCCGACGCGCATGCCGGTGAACAGGCCGGGGCCGACGTCGACGGCGATGCAGCCGAGTTCGGTGACGTCGATGTCGGCATGGCGCAACGTGAACTCGATCGCCGGGGCAAGCGTCTCGGCGTGGCGGCGCCCGCGGGTGACCTCGAACGAGGCGATCACGCCTTCGTGACCACCGACCGCAACCCCGACCTGTTCGGTCGCCGTCTCGATACCCAGGATCAACATGGCCGTTCCAGGCTAGGGCCCGTCATCACTCCCGGAACCCGGCCAGCGCGTCGGTGAGGCGCTGCCACCGGCCCGCCCATCGGCTGCCGACCGCACCGATCTCGATCTCGCGGGCGTCGGGCAGGTCGTCGTCACCCAGGTCGGGGTCGGGGTCGGCATCGTGGTTCGTGTCGAACGACAGGCGGACTTCGAGGTGCTCGCCCAGGCCGCCCACCACGTCGCCCCACTCGACCAGCACGATCCCACCGAACTCGGCCAACTCGTCGAGCGCCAGGTCGGCGACGTCGGCGGTGGAGTCGAGCCGGTACAGGTCGGCGTGGTGCAACGTGCCGCGACGTCCGAACGGATAGCTGTGCACCAGCGTGAACGTGGGCGACGTGATCGGCTCGGTGATACCCAACGCCCGCCCGAACCCCTGCGCGAACGCCGTCTTGCCGGCCCCCATCTCGCCGGCCAGCACGATGATGTCGCCGGTACGCGCGAGCCCGGCGATCGCCGCGGCCACGGCGTGCGTGTCGTCCAGCGAGGTGGCTCGGAGCAGCAACACGGCGCGCGAGCCTACGTGCCGCGCACGCCAAGGTCGGTGTCGGTGTCGACGCTGACTCGTGCGATGCGCCTGCTGATTCCGCAGACGACCTCGTAGGCGATCGTGCCCAGCCGGTCGGCCCAGTCGGTGGCCAGGATCTGCTCGTCGCCTTGTGACCCGATCAACACGACCTCGTCGCCCACCCGTACCGGCAGGTCGCCGACGTCGACCATCAGCTGGTCCATCGTGACCACGCCGACGATCGGGCACCGCCGGCCGCCGACCAGCACGTCGGCCCCGGTCTCGCCCCCGGCGGGGCCGCTGCCGAGCCGGCGCGGCACACCGTCGGCGTAGCCGATCGGGACGGTGACGACCGTGGTGGGCGCAGCGAACCGGTGGCGCCAGCCGTACGACACGTGGCTACCGGCGGCGACCGGCTTGACGTGGGACACGCGGGCCTTCAACGACAGCACCGGGCGCAGGCCGGTGGCGAGGTCGTCGACGTGATGGCCGGGCGAGATGCCATACAGCGCGATGCCGGCACGGACCAGGTCGTGACGGGCGCCCGGCCAGGCCAACAATCCGGCCGAATTGGCGGCGTGAACCAGCGGCGGACGCCTACCGAGCCGGCCGAGTTCGCGGAGGACCGCGCCGAACCGGTCGAGCTGCTCGGGTGTGGCCGGGTTGCTGGGCTCGTCGGCGCAGGCGAGGTGTGTGAACACCCCGGCCACGGCGAGGTTCGGTGCCACGCCGGCGAGGTCGGCGACGAAGCCGGCCGCGGCGTGGTCGGTCACGCCGACCCGTTGCATACCGGTGTCGACCTTGACGTGCACCGGGTAGCCGGGTACGGCGACCGCCGACAACGCTGCCGCGTACTCGGCCGTGTAGACGGTGGGGGTCAGCTCGGCCGCGACGAGTTCGGTGAGCTGTTCGAACGGCTGCTGGCTGAGCAGCAGGATCGGGCCGGGCAGGCCGGCGTCGCGCAGGGCGACGCCCTCCTCCACCAGTGCCACCGCGAGGCCGGCCGCCCCCGCGTCGAGTGCGGCCCGGGCGACGTCGACGGCGCCGTGCCCGTAGCCGTCGGCCTTGACCACCGCCCACACGTCGGCGGGGGCCGAGATCCGCCGCAGCTCGCCCACGTTGTGCCGCACCGCGGCCAGGTCCACCTCCGCCCACGCCCACCGAAGCGTCGTGTCACTCACGGTTTGCCATCCTGCGGCGTGGTCTCGATACACCGGGCAGAGCCCGGCACTCGACCACCGAGACCCAGAGCTGTGACGTACCTCGATCGCAGGTGGTCGAGTGCCGGCGCAGCCGGTGTATCGAGACCACCGAGGGGTGGCGGGGCGGTCATGGGAGGACTCCGGGGAGTTCGAGCAGGAGGTCGCTGGCGACCAGACCGTGACGCGGGCCGGCCTGAGCAGCGGCGGCGTGCAACCAGGCGCCCGCAGCGGCGGCCTCGGCAGGCGACGTGCCACGCGCCAGCAGCGCCGCGATCACCCCGGACAGCACGTCGCCCGTGCCGGCGGTGGCCAGACGCTCGTCGCCGTTCGTGACGAGATACGTCGCACCGCCCGGCTCGGCGACGACGGTGGTCGGCCCCTTCAGCAACACCACCGCCCCGGTGAGCGTGCTCAAGCGGTGGGCCGCGGCAATCCGGTCGGGGCCCGGTCGGGCGCCGGTGAGCAGCGTGTACTCGCCGTCGTGCGGGGTCAGCACCACCGGCCCGGGCCGCTCGCGCAGGAACGCGAGGCTGCCCTCGGGGTTCCACGGAAGCGCCGCGAGGCCGTCGCCGTCGACCACGATCGGCAGCGACGAGCGGGTGACCAGGTCGGCGATCGCCGTGCGCGTGTCGTCGTCGCGGCCGAGGCCCGGGCCGACCACCAACGCCCGGAACCGGTGCAGGTCGGCGAGCACCGTGTCGGCCCAGCCGCTCGCCGGTATCGCACGGTCGATCGCCTCGACTGGGGCGAGCGGCCCGCCACCGTGCGCGTCACCGGGTACCGACAGGGCCACCAGCCCGGCCCCGGCGCGGTGAGCCGCGGCGGCGCACAGGCTGGCGGCACCGCGCATCGGTGGGCTTCCGGCGACGACCCGCACGGCGCTGACCCACTTGTGATCGGTGCGCCCACGGGCCGGCACCCAGGCGGCGACGTCGGACTGCTCGACGGCGTTGATCGCGGGGCCGCCGACGTCGGCGATCGCCGGGCCGAGCCCGATCGGCGCCAGGTGCAACGTGCCGCACAGGTCGGGGCCGCGGCCGAACAGATGCCCCGGCTTGAGGGCGCCGAACGTGACGGTGGCGGTGGCGGCCAGCGTGCGCTCGGCGGCCACCCCGGTCGTGCCGTCGAGCCCCGACGGGATGTCGACGGCGAGCACCGGGACGCGACCGACGTCGGGCGGGTTCCAGGGGGCGGTACCCACCCGGTCGACGCGGAAGCCGGTACCGAACGCGGCGTCGATCACGAGGTCGCTGGCGGGCAACACCGCAGGCAGCGCATCGGCAGCAAACACATGGACACGTATGCCGCGGGTGGCCAACCGCTCCGCCGCGACGCGCCCGTCGGCGCCGTTGTTGCCCGGCCCGGCGAACACGGTGACCGTACGCCCGTACGTTCCACCGAGCAGTTCGATCGCGGCGCGGGCCACGGCCTCGCCGGCCCGCCCGACGAGTACGTCGAGCGGCTCGCCCGACGCCGCGTCGACCGCCCGCATCCGCTCCGGCGTAACCACCGGAATCATCGCCGTGCCTCGGTCATTCCGCTACCGCGTAGGCGATCGCGACGATGTCGCTGTGGGTGAGTGACAGGTGCCAGCGACGCACGCCCGCGGCCTGCGCCAACTCGAGCGCGCGGCCCTCGATCAACAGGAACGGGGCGCCCGACTCGCTGCGCGCCACCGACACCTCGTGGAAGCCGAACGCGCCGAGGCCCAGGCCGAGCGTCTTCATCACCGCTTCGCGAGCGGCGAAGCGCGCCGCCAGCGACGGCACCGGGTCGGCCTGCGGGGCCACGTAGGCCAGTTCGGCCGGGGTGAACAGGCGCTCGCGCATGGTGGGCGTACGCGCCAGCGAGCGGCGGAAGCGCTCGATGTCGACCGCGTCGACGCCGATACCGATCATGTCGGCCCGGTGGCAACGACTGACTCAACCACCTTGGTGACGCCAGAGGTCGGCGGTGTCGGAGATCGGGTCGATCAGGGCGATATCGACGGCAAGCTCGGCCAGCCGCGACTCGTCGAAGTCGCCCTCGGTTTCCGACACCCAGTCGACGAGCCGGTCGTAGCGGTGGTCGTACCCTTGGAGCACACCCCGCATCACATCGGCGGCCAGGCGCTCGGCGAAGCGCACGTGCAGCAGTGTGATACCGGTGCACACACCGGCTTTCACTTCGGGGACGAACACCACCGTGCGGCCGTCGTTGCGGCCGCGGGCGACCAGCAGTTCCTGCGACGTGGCGACCCGGCGCTTCGTGCCGACCAGCCGCGAGTCGCCGTCGACCCGGCTGCGCACGTCGCGCGAGATGCCGCCCCGGTCGACGATCGAGATCGCGTCGCCGTCGATGCGGTAACGCGTGAACCCGACCACCTCGGCGACGGCCGGGTCGAGCGCGGCGAGCACTTTGAGCGTGCGGTAGCTGAGTACGTCGCGGCCCGCTCCGGCGCCGAGCGTGGCCTGCACCAGCGCCCGGCCGATCACGCCCTCGTCGCTGCGCGAGATGCCGACCGTGACCGTCTTGGCCTGATGCTTGATGGCGTCGATCGGCCGAGTGAGTTCCTCGACGGCCCGGGTGAGCGCGGCGACCAACTCGTCGACCACGGCCGACGGCGTACCGACCGCACCGGTGAGCGTGGCGAACGCCTCGACCGGGGCGGGCGACTGGACGGCGGCGAGGATCGCCCCGAGCCGCACGGCGGTGGACGCTTCGAGGTGCCCGTCGTAGTTCTTGTCGCGCAGCCCGTCGAGGAACTGGCGGGCGAGCGGCGGCAGCTCGGCCTGCACGGCCACCAGCACCGCCTCGGCGTCGGCGTGTTCGGCCACCGCCCGCTCGATCACCTCGCGGGCCTGGCGCAGCGGGCGCGCCGAGGCATCGATCGCCAGCGCGGCCTCGTAGCCGAACAGGTGCCCCGCCATCGCCGACAGTACGAACCCGAGCGCCGGGTCGACTCGGGGCACCGAGATCGTCGCCGCCGCGGCGAACCGCGTCTCGCCTTCGTCGGCCACCACGATCGGCGTTGCCTTGTGGGCCCGGAAGATCGCGGTTTCCTTGGCGACGTCGTCGGCGGTCGAGCCCTGGAGGCCGGCCGCGCACACGAACAGCAGCGGCTCGCTCGACAGGTCGATGTGCTTCTTGTCTTCGGTGACGTCGGCCGAGATCGACTTGTAGCAGAGCTCGCTGAGCTTGATCCGCACCTCTTCCGCAGCCACCTTGTTCGGCCCGTTGCCGAGCACCGACCAGTAGCGCTTGGGCGGCGCAAACCGCCGGGCCGCTTCGCCGATCTCGGCCCGCCGGGCGAGCACTCCGCGCATCGCCTCCGGCAGCCGTTGCAGGCCGCCGAGTAGCTCGTGGCGGCGTTGGTCGCTGCCCGCCCCGGCGGCCTGGCTGATCGCGCAGGCCAGCAGCGCCCCGGCCGCGATCTGGGCGTAGAACGCCTTGGTGGAGGCGACGCTCATCTCCACGTCGCGCCCGTCGGACGTGTACAGCACCCCGTCGGCCTTGTCGGCGAGATCGCTGGCACGGCGGTTCACGATCGCCAGCACCGCCGCGCCCCGGGCGCGCAACAGATCGACCGTGGTGTTCGTGTCGGTGGTGGTGCCGCTTTGGCTGACGGCGACGACGAGCGTGTCGGACATGTCGAGTTGCAGCCCGAACCCGGACAGCTCGGTGGCAACGACCGCGCGCACGTCGAGTGCCCCTGCGCACATCTCGTCGATCAGCGCCGCCGCACCCTGCCCGGCGACGGCCGCGGTGCCCTGACCGATCACCCGTACCTTGCCGAGCGACCCGTCGGCGAGCCGCGCGGCGATCGCCGGCGGCAGCGTGTGCTCACCCAGCTCGGCGCGCAACAGCCCACCGTGTTCGACGATCTTGCCGCGCAGCGTCTTGGCGAAGCTGCGCGGGGCCTCGCCGATCTCTTTGAGCAGGAAGTGCGGGGCGTCGCCGCGGTCGATGTCGCGGGTGGTGATCGCGGCCAGGTTCCACTCGGCCTGCCCGACCGGCAGCTCGTGACCGTCATAGGCAACTCGGCGAACGCCCCCTGCCGTACCGGCCTCGGTGGCGTCGAGCACCACGATCTCACCGCCGCGCTCGCCGTCCATCCGCAGATACGTGGAGGTCTCCTCGACCACGCCGTACGGTTCGCTGGCGGCGATGTAGCAGTCGTCACCGAGGCCGACGTACAGACCCTGGCCGCTGCCCTTCAGCGCCAGCAGCAGGCGACCGGGATGGGCCGCGCTGACCGCCCCGATCGCCACCGACCCCTCGAACGCGGCGACGGTGCGCCGGAACGCCTCGACGTCGTCGACGCCCGCTGCCACATGACGCGCCATCAGTGCCGGGATGACCTTGGCATCGGTGGTGACCTGACCGTGGATGCGGAGCTGGTGCTCGACGCGCAGGTCGGCGTGGTTGTCGACGTCACCGTTGAGGGCTGCGACCACGTAGGGAGCGACCGGGCCACCGGGCGACTCTTCCATCTCGTCGCTGTTGACCGGGTGGGCGTTCGGCTCGGAGATGATGCCGACGCTGGCCCAGCGGGTGTGGGCGAGCACGCTGACACGAGCGCCGGGCGCGGTGACGGCCCGCCGAAGCAGCTCGTCGCCGGCAACCGCTTGCCTCAGCGCACGCGTGTTGTCGCCGAGCTCACCGATCTCGGCGGCGGCCTTGTAGACGAAGCTGAGCACGCCATCGGCGAGGCGCACGCCGCCCGACTGGAACGTCGGGTCGCCTCCGCGCACGGCGATCGCCGGGTCGGCCGGGTCGAGCGTGTGGCCGCTCACGAACACATGCAAGCCCGCCGAGTCGCGGCCGCGTACCTCGAGCCGATCGATCGACGACAGTGCCTGCTGGATCGCAAGGTAGGCCGCCAGCGCGGGCTGGCCGGCTTCGCGCCCCGCCAGCTCGGCGACCGCCCGGACGGTACGCAGGCGGTCGTTGCGGATCGCCCACAACACGTCGCGCAGGGCGATCAACTCGGCGTTGCGGCGCTCCAACTGGTCTGCGGCGACGCCCGCCTCAAGTTCGGCATCGAGCGCCTCGGCGCGGGCGTCGAGCTGGTCGAGCCGCCCGGCGATGCCGGCGACCAGCTCGAACCGGTCGGCCAGAGCGAGCATGCCAGGCAACCCGCGCAACAGGTCGTTGACGGCGGTGAGCGATGGCGCCGGGTCGTCGGCTGCCAGCGCCGCGTCGAGCAGTTCCAGTACCTCCGGGCCAGTCGGCGTGGCCCGCGTGGGAGGTCTGCTGACGATGCCGACGATGCCGCACATGGCCTTCCAGCCTACGACCGCCCGCCCGTTCAGACAGGGCAGCAGTACGACCTGAAGCGTGCCGTCGCCCAAGGTGGTTTCGACAAGCTCAACCACCAGAACCCAGCCCGCCACCCAAGATCATCTCAACAAACCCAACCGTTGCCCAAGGTGGTTGAGCTTGTCGAAACCACCGCCCGACGGAACGGCATTCGGCGGGCGGACGCCGAGGTCAGCTGACGCGGGCGCGGACGGCGGCGGCGAGGTGGTCGGCCACCGACTGGGCTTCAGCCGCGGTGGGGGCCTCGACCATCACACGCACGAGCGGTTCGGTTCCCGAGGGGCGTACCAGTACTCGGCCGGTCGCGCCGAGCGCGGATGCGGCCGCGGCGACGTCACCCTCGATCGCCAGCGCCGCGTCGGCGGCCGAGCCAGACGGCACTTTCACGTTCACCAGCACCTGCGGCAGCTGCGTCATCGCTTCGCGGGCCAGCTGCGACAGCTGCTTGCCCGAGCGCTGGAGCACGTCGAGCAGCACCAGGCCGGTGAGCAGGCCGTCGCCGGTGGTGGCGTGGGCCGGGAAGATCACGTGCCCCGACTGCTCGCCGCCGAGTGAGTACCCGCCGGCCGCCAGGGCTTCGAGGATGTAGCGGTCGCCCACCCCGGCTTCGACGACCTTGACGCCGCGTTCCTGCATCGCCAGGTGGAACCCGAGGTTGGTGTACGGAGTGACGACGACCGTGGCGTCGGCGAGCAGCCCACGCGCCTGAAGGTCGGCCGCGCAGATCGCCAGGATGTGGTCGCCGTCGACCACCGCACCCGTCTCGTCGACGGCGATCAGGCGGTCGGCGTCACCGTCGAGGGCGAGCCCGGCGTGGGCGCGCTCGGCAGGCACCAACACTTGGAGGCCAGCCGGTGCAGTCGCACCACAGCCGGCGTTGATGTTGCGGCCGTCGGGCGCGACATTGATCGCTACCACCCCGGCGCCGGCACGCTCGAACACCGACGCGGCCACGTGCGAGGCGGCGCCGTTGGCAGCGTCGACGACCACCCGCAGGCCGGCCAGCGAACGGCCTGCGAGTACACCGAGCAAATGGTCCACGTACGCCGACGAGCTGGTGCGGCTGTGGATCTGACCCGGCTCGGCGACGCCCGACGGTTGGTCGCCCACCACGGTGAGCTCGTCCTCGATCAGCCGCTCGATCTCGTCGGCGAGCTTGGTGCCACCGGGGGCGAACAGCTTGATGCCGTTGTCGTAATACGGGTTGTGCGAGGCCGAGATGACGGCGCCCATCGCACCCGTGCGGGCCGCTTCGAAGGCCACCGCCGGGGTGGGTGTAACGCCCAACCGATACACGGTGACACCCTCGGCAGCCAGCCCAGCCACGAATGCAGCTTCGAGCATGGGGGTGGACAGGCGTGAATCCCCACCCACGACGGCAGTCGGCGCGGCGAGCACACGAGCCGCGGCACGGCCGAGACGCAACGCGAACGCGGCGGTCAGTTCGGTGTTGGCGACCCCACGGACGCCATCGGTGCCGAAGCGCATGGCCCGGCCTGCCAGCGCGTCAGCGCTTGGTGAACTGCTTGGCCTTGCGGGCCTTGACCAGGCCGTACTTCTTGCTCTCCTTCTTCCGCGGGTCGCGGGTGAGGAGGCCGGCCGTCTTGAGGTCGCCGCGCTTCTCGGGGGCCAGCTCGGCCAGCGAGCGGGCGATCGCCATGCGCAGCGCGCCGGCCTGCCCGGAGATGCCGCCACCCTTGATGGTGGCGTTGACGTCGTACGCCTCGGTGGCCTCGGCCACGCGCAGCGGTTCGCTGACGACCAGGCGCTGGGCATCGGTGGGGAAGTACACCTCGAACGGGCGGCCGTTGATGGTCACCTTGCCGGTGCCGGGCACGAGCCACGCACGGGCGATGGCTTCCTTGCGGCGGCCGGTGGTCTGCGTGAGCGGAGTAGGCATGAGATCGTTCGTTTCTGCGTGCGTCAGCGGGCGATGGTGAGCGGCTTGGGAGCCTGGGCGGCGTGCGGGTGATCGGGGCCGGCGTAGACCTTGAGCTTGGTGATCTGCTGGCGGCCGAGCGGGCCCTTGGGCAGCATGCCCTTGACGGTGCGGCGCACGGCGTCGGCGGGCTTGCGCTCGAGCGACTCGCCGTACGATTCGCTCTTCAGGCCGCCCGGGTACCCCGAGTGGCGGTAGACCCGCTTCGTGTCGGCCTTGTTGCGCGACAGCACGACCTTGTCGGCGTTGACGATGATGACGTGGTCGCCGGTGTCGATGTGCGGCGCGAAGATCGGCTTGTGCTTGCCGCGCAACACGCGGGCGACCTCGGTGGCGAGCCGACCGAGGATGATGTCCTGGGCATCGACCACGAACCATTCGCGCTGGATTTCGCTGGCCTTCGGGCTGTACGTCTTCATCGGATTCCGTCTCGATCGGGGCGCAGCCGGTACACACGCGGGCCGCGAATTGAACCGGGCAATGATACGGGCGCGGCGGGCGCGATCACAACGAAGCATCCCAGCGGGTTCCGTCGTAGCCGACCTGCCACAACACCAGCCCGCCGGGTGGGGCCACCTGTCCGGCGCGTTGACGGTCGCCGCTGGCCAGGATCGACGAGACCGCGTCGGCGGCGATCCGGCCCAGGCCGACGTCGACCAGGGTGCCCACCATCGACCGCACCTGCTGGTGGCAGAACGCGCTGCCGCGCACGTGGAACACGAGTGTCGGCGCGTCGTCGGTGCGCAGGTCGAGCTCGTAGAGGATGCGCACCAGCGACACGTCGCCGTCGGGTCGCCGGCAGAACGCAGCGAAGTCGTGCTCGCCGATCAGCGCGGCAGCACCGGAGCGGATCGCGGCGACGTCGAGCGGTCGCGCCACGTGCCACACGGTGCCCGCCCGAAGCGGGTTCGGTGCCGGGTCGTTCCACACGTGGTAGCGGTACGTCCGCGAGGTCGCCGAAAACCGGGCGTCGAAGTCGCCCGATTCGGCCCATTCGGCCGAGCGCACGGCGATTCCGGGAGCGCACAGCTTGTTCACCCGGCGGGCCAGGTCGGCCAGGTCGGTGTCGGCCGGCAGGTCGCCCGACACCACCTGCCCCCAGGCGTGCACCCCGGCATCGGTGCGGCCGGCGCCGGTCAACGTCAACTCGTCGACCGGCCGGCGCACGATCTTGGCGATCGCCGCGGTGAGGTCGCCCATCACGGTGGTCACCCCGGGGTTGGCCGCGAACCCGTGGAACCCGGCGCCGTGGTACGCCACCGTAAGGCGCACCCGGCGCAGTCCCGTCACCCCCACGAAGTTAGTGAGGTGGTTTCGACAGGCTCAACCACCGGGCTCAGCTCGGCCGCCGGAACCCCCAGGTGGTTGAGCCTGTCAAAACCACCGGGTCTGGGGCTACTTGACTTCGGCGCGGAGCATGCGGGCGATGCCGGCACCCAGCGGGAGCACGAACCAGATCAGTCCGGACACCGTGAAGTGGCCCCAGTGCATCGCCGCGAACCCGAGCTCGTCGGCATCCTGGCCGAAGTCGCTGAGCGGCAACTGAGCATCGGCGAAGTCGATCCACGGCCGGACGCTCTCGAACCACCCCATCAGCTCGCCGGCCACCGCCAGGATCACCGGCACGAGCGTGAAGTAGGCGAAGAAGCACACGATCGCGCCAGGGGTGTTGAGGATCAGCGTGCCCAGCGCGAAGCCGGTCAGCAGGCCGAGCACTTGCACCAGCGTGAACGCGGCCAGCATCTCCAGGTCCGCGTTCCAGTTCACGTCGACGCCGAGCGCGGCCGCGGCACCGGTGGCGAGGTAGCCGACCGCGATGGCCAGCACGACCGACACGATCGCGGCCGCCACGGAGGCGATCAGCTTGGCGGCGACCACCCGCGAGCGGCGCGGTTCGAGCGTGAACGTGGCCATGTTCGTGCGTTGCGACCACTCGGAGGTGATCGCCATGATCCCCATCACGGGGAGCAGGATGCCCATCACAGCCCCCGCCAGGCCGGTGAAGTCCATCAAGCGCATGCTCTCGTCGTTCACCGCGGCGACGATCACCACGATCGCCGAGGCGACGACGATCAGCAGCGCTTGGATGATCAACAGCCAACGGCCGGAGCGTGTGTCGACGAGCTTGCGCAGTTCGACGCGGGCGAGGCGCCCGAGCGGCACCGGGGCGGTGCCGGAGATGTCGAAGCCACCAGTCGCAACAGGTGGGGCCAGCGTGGGGGTGGTCATGCGAATGCTCCTTCGTTCGTGGGGGCCGCGGTCGCGGCGTCGCGCTGGGTGTCGGCGGTGAGTTCGAGGAACAGGTCTTCGAGGCCGCTGGTGCCCGACGGGCGCAGCTCGACCAGGGCGATGCCGGCCGCCAGCGCGGCTTCGCCGACCTGAGCCGCCTCGGCGTCGGCGACCAGGCCGGTGCCCGACGGTGTGACGGTGACCCCGGCCGAACTCAGCGCGGCCGCGAGGCGGGCGTCGTCGGCCGAGTGCACGAACGTCCCCGCCGCGGCGAGCAGTTCGGCCTTGGTGCCCGAGGCCACGATCTGGCCGCGCCCGATCACCGCCATTTCGTCGGCGATCTGCTCGACCTCGTGCAGCAGGTGGCTCGACAGCAGCACGGCACCGCCGCGCTCGGCGTAGCCGCGCAGCAGGCCACGCATCCACCGGATGCCCGCCGGGTCGAGGCCGTTGGCGGGCTCGTCGAGGATCAGCACCTGCGGCTCGCCGAGCAAGGCGTGGGCGATACCGAGCCGCTGGCGCATGCCCAGCGAGTAGTTGCGGACGCGACGGCGCGACTCGGCCTCGTCGAGGCTCACGAGGGCCAGCATCTCGTCGACCCGCGAGTCGGGCAGGCCCATCGTGCGCGCCGCCAGCGTGAGGACTTCACGCCCGGTACGGCCGGCGTGTTGCGCCGAGGCGTCGAGCAGGATGCCCACGTGGCGGCCCGGGTTGGGAATCTCGTGGAGCTGATATCCACCGACGGTGGCCGACCCCTGGTCGGCGCGGGTGAGGCCGGCGAGCACCCGCATCGTCGTGGTCTTGCCGGCACCGTTCGGCCCGAGGAAGCCCGTCACCTGTCCCGCTCGGGCGACGAAGCTGACGTCGTCGACGGCGGTGAACCCGCCGTACCTCTTCGTGAGTCGTTCGACTGCGATCATGCCGACGAGCCTGCCGCCCCGCCCGGCCCGTCACATCGGCCAGCGGGCGGTATCGCCCCGACCAAAGTCGGTGCGCGCAGCGACCTTGGCAGGGTCGCCCGACCGACTCGGGGTACCTACCCTGGGAAGCGTGCCCGCGCCCACCAGCGACACCGCCGCGTTCCAACCGCCGCTGACGCGCTGGGCCCACACGTGGCGGCTGCTGGTGATGGCCGCGATCTCGGCGGGCATCGCTGCCGACGCACTGCCCGCGCTGTGGGACGACACCCGATGGCGCGTGCCAGTCGACGCCGGGCTGGGCCTCGCGGCGTTCGTGCTGGTTCAGTTCCGGCGCCGCTGGCCGCTGGTCGTGGCACTCGCGGTGCTGGCGCTGGCGACGTTCTCGACGCTTGCCGCCGGGCCGGCCGTGCTGGCGACGGTGTCACTGGCGACCCGCCGTTTGTACTGGCAACTGGCCGTGATCGCAGTGGTCAACGTCGTCTCGTCGTGGATCTACTACGCGATCACGCCGACCCAGTCGGCCGAACCGACGTGGATCACGATGCTGGTCGGCGTCGCGTTCATCCTTGCCGCGATCGGGTGGGGTATGTACATCGGTTCCCGGCGCGAGCTGCTGTGGACGTTGCGTCACCGCGCCGAGCGGGCAGAGGCCGAGCGCGATCTGCGGGTGGGCAAGGCCCAGTCCGACGAGCGCGCCCGGATCGCCCGCGAGATGCACGACGTGCTCGCCCACCGCATCAGCCAGGTGTCGATGCACGCCGGCGCGCTGGCCTTCCGCACCGACCTCGACAGCGATCAGTTGCGGGCCGGCATCGCCGAGGTGCAGACCAAGGCCAACGATGCGTTGAGCGACCTGCGCAACGTGCTCGGTGTACTGCGCGACCCCGACACGGGCACGATCGCCCACCGGCCGCAACCCACCTACGACGACCTGCCGGCGCTGGTTGCCGATGCTCGCTCGGCAGGGGCGCGGCTGGAACTCGACGACCGCCTGGAAGCTCGACCGCTGCCGGCCGCACTCGGCCGCACGCTCTATCGCATCGTCCAGGAGGGCATCACCAACGCCCACAAGCACGCCCCCGGAGCGGTGCTGCGGGTGGCGGTGTCGGGCGGCCCCGACGACGGCGTCGAGGTGTCGCTGCGCAACCCGATCGGGTTCGGGCCACCGGCCGCGCCGGGTGCCGGGCTGGGGCTGGTGGGGCTCGCCGAACGCGTCGAGCTGGCGGGCGGCGTGCTCAGCCACGGGCGCGACGGCGACACGTTCGTCGTGCGGGCGTCGTTACCGTGGTCGGCGTGAACCCGCCGATCCGAGTGCTCGTGGTCGACGACGACCCGCTGGTGCGCTCGGCGCTCGGCCTGATGCTCGGTGGCCAGCCCGACATCGACATCGTCGGCGAGGCGGTCGACGGCCGCGACGGCATCGCCCAGGCAGCCGCGTTGGCGCCCGACGTGATCTTGATGGACATTCGCATGCCTGTGATGGACGGCCTCGCCGCAACCGCCGCGGTCCACGCCCGCCCCGACCCGCCACGGGTGATCGTGCTGACCACGTTCGAGGCCGACGACTACGTGCTGGGAGCGCTCGCCGCCGGCGCCGACGGGTTCTTGCTGAAAGACACCCCACCGGCCGACATCGTGGCCGCGATTCACAGGGTCGCGGCTGGCGAGCCGATGCTGTCGCCGTCGGTGACGCAGACGCTGATCCGGCGTATCCGCGAAGACACCGACCCGAACGCAGCGCGCGCCGAAGCTCGCCTGGCAGCGCTGACCGAACGCGAGCGCGAGGTCGCCGTGGCGATCGGCCGCGGCCTGTCGAACGCCGAGATCGCGGCCGAGCTGTACCTGTCGGTGGCCACGGTGAAGGCCCACGTCTCCCGCCTGTTCGACAAGCTCGGCACCACCAACCGCGTCCAGATCGCGATCTGCGTCCACGACGCCGGCCTGGCCTGAAGCGCCAGCCGCGCTCGGCTACCAGGAACTCAGCTCGGCGACCAACGCGTCGACCTCGTCGGGCGTGGTGACGATGCTCGGCCCGAAGCGGAGATACGACTCGCGATACGGCGTCGAGCCGGCGACGATGCCGCGCTCGGCGAGGCGACCGACCGCCTCGAACGGTGACACGCCCGGAACCTCGGCACAGACGATCCCGGACGACAGCTCGGCGGCGAGCGGCGTGATCAGGCGCACGCCGGGCAGCTCGGCGAGGCCATCCTTCAGGCGGGTCGCCTGCTCGTGTGTGTAGGCCGCGATGCGGCCCTTGCCGACCTGCTGGTGGAACTCGAACGCCTCGACGACCGACCACCGGTGCTCGTAGGCGTGGGTGCCGCCGGGCGCGAAGCGAGCAGCCGTGGTGGGGCCTGTGGGCGAGCGGTTGATCCACTCGCTGAAGCTCTCGGCCTCGAACGCCGGAACGGCTGGTTCGACGTGCTCCCAGGCGTCGGCGGCACCCCACACGATGCCGGTGCCGCGCGGGCCGAACAGCCACTTGTGCGTTCCCGAGACCAGGAAGTCGCAACCGAGGTCGGCGGCCGTCGCGTCCTCGACGCCGAAGCCGTGGATGCCGTCGACGCACAGTAGGGCGCGATCGGCGGGTGCCCGGCCGGCGTTCAGTTCGGCCAGCGCGGCGGCGATCTCGCCAACCGGCAGCTTCACGCCCGTGCCGGAGTGGACCCACGTGATGGCGACGACGCGGGTGGCCGGGGTGACAGCGGCGACGAGGTTCGTCACGATGGTTGACGTGTCGGCGGTGGCCGGGTCGGTGTACAGGGCGACCCGATCGACGGCGATGCCCTCGCGGCCCGAGCGCAGCTGCCACGCCTGGTGAGTGGAGTAGAAGTCGTGCTCGGTGACGAGCACGCGCTGGTCGGGACGCACCCGCAAGCCGGCGTAGAGCAGCCCGAGACCCATCGTGGTGCTCTGTGTCAGGGCGATCTCGGACGAGTTCGCTCCGAGGTAGCGGGCGGCGGCATCCAGGACCGCTTGGTCGCCGCCCTCGAAAGCCTGGCGCTCGACATAGAGCTCGCCGTCGGCGTCGAGTGCGGCGCGGTGGCGCCCGATCGCCTCGGCCACCGGATGCGGATGGGAAGCCACCACGAACGCGTCGAAGCGGGCGTTCGGGCCGGCGGCAAGCGGGAACTGGGCGCGCACCGACGCCCAATCGGTGGGGTCGAACGGCGGCAGGCTGGTTGCCGGAACGGGCGCGCTGACCGGCGCAGTCGTCGTCGCTGCCGCCGTCGTGGGCGTCCCCGGCGGACTGGTCGGAGCACCTGTCGCGGCGGCCGCGCCTTCGTCACCGGAACAACCTCCGAGCGCCACGGCACCGGCCACCGCCGACGTACCCACAAGAAAGGTCCGTCGCGTGACGTGGCTCATCAGTTCAGCGTATGCGCCGGCTGCCCCGTGGGTCAGCGCTGGCGCGCCACCCACTGCCGCTGGGCGAGCCAGAAGGTGGCGCCGAGCGCGAGCGTGGCGGCGCCGGCGGCGACGCTGGCGATGGGGGGCGTCACGGCCAGCACTACGCAGCCGGCCAGACCGAGCGCAGCGATCCGGCGCGCGAGCCTGCTGGGAACTTCGTGGGCCGGCTCGCTCACGAGGACGCGGCGAACCCGGTTCCCGCAAGGCGATGCGCGCTCACGGACGTCAACCTAGGTTTACCGCTCGCTCCCCCACGGCCTCGCCCGGTGAACGGCGACGGCCTCGGCGGTGAATTCTTGGTGCCGCGATCAGACGAGTTCGATGCGGGCCATGTCGGCGTTGTCGCCGGCACGCGTGCCCAGCTTCAAGATGCGGGTGTAGCCGCCGTTGCGCTCGAGGTAGCGCGGGGCGACGTCGTTGACCAGCTTGTGAGTCATCTCGCGGTCGCCCAGGTAGCCCTGGATCTGGCGGATGCGGTGGATGCGCATCGGGCCGGCGTCCTGGGCCTTCTTGGCCTTGGTGATCAGCTTCTCGGCGATCGGGCGCAACGCCTTGGCCTTGGCCTCGGTGGTGGTGATGCCCTCGGCAGCGAACAGCGAGGCGGCCAGGTTGGCCATCATCAGGCGCTGGTGGGCGGCATCGCCGCCGAAGCTACGGGCACGGCGTGGGGTGGCAGGCATGTCGGTTCTCTTCTTCTCTTCTCAGCTCGCCCAGGATCAGCCGCGCAGCGACAGGCCGCGCTCGTCGAGCTTCTCCTTCACCTCGTCCAGGCTCTTCTGCCCGAAGTTGGTGATGTTGAGCAGGTCGTCCTCGGTCTTGGTGAGCAGCTCGCCGATCGTGTTGACCTGGGCACGCTTGAGGCAGTTGCGGGGACGCTCGGACAGGTCGAGGTCTTCGATCGGCAGGTCGAGGTCGGGCGACGCCGTGGTGGTGTCGATGACCTCGCTCAGCTCGAGGCCCTGCGGGGCCTCGCTCATCGACGCGACCAGATCGACCAGCGCACGTAGCGTGGCACCGGCCGAGGCGAGCGCGTCGGCCGGGGTGATCGACCCGTCGGTCTCGATTTCGAGCACCAGGTTGTCGTAGTTGGTGGCCTGCTCGACGCGGGTGGGCTCGACGTCGAAGCTGACCCGGCGCACGGGACTGAAGATCGCGTCGATCGGGATGACACCGATCGTGCGCGACTCGATCTCGCGCTGGCTCGACGCGTAGCCGCGGCCCTGCTCGACGGTGAGGTCGAACGCCAGGCGGGCTTTGCCGTTGAGGGTGGCGATCGGGAGGTCCTTGTTGAGGATTTCCACGTCGGCCGGGCACTCGATGTCGCCGGCGGTGAGCACCATCGGGCCGCGCACGTCGACGCGCAGGCTGACGACCTCGTCGGCGGTGGACGTGAGCACGATGTCCTTCAAGTTGAGGATCACGTCGGTGACGTCCTCGGCGACGCCGTTGATGGTGTCGAACTCGTGCAGCGCGTCGTCGAAACGCACCGTGGTGATGGCCGCGCCGGGAATCGACGACAGCAGCGTGCGCCGCAGCGAGTTGCCGAGCGTGTGACCGAAGCCGGGCTCGAGCGGGCCGACCGAGAAGCGCTGCTGGTTGTTGGACTCTTCGCCGAGGGCTTCGACGGAGGGGCGCTGCATGACAAGCATGGGAGCTGCCTGGCCTTTCTGGGGTGACGTGACGTTCGGAAGCGGAGGACGGTGGCCGGGTTACTTCGAGTACAGCTCGACGATCAGCGATTCGCGCACCGGGACGTCGATGTGCTCACGCTGGGGCAGGTCGCGAACCGTGACCTGCTTGCCGCCGTCGCCGGTCTCGAGCCAACCCACGACCGAGCCATCGGCGGTGTCGAGGTTGTGCTGGACGACGATCATCTTGGCGGCCTTGGGCGACAGCGACACGACGTCGCCCTTGCGCACGCGGGCCGACGGAATGTCGAGGCGCTTGCCGTTGACGAGGATCAGGCCGTGGTTGACGAGCTGACGTGCCTGCGGGCGGGTAGACCCCCACTTGGCGCGGTAGACCACGTTGTCGAGACGGGTCTCGAGCATGATCAGCAGGTTCTCGCCGGTGGGGCCCTTGGCGTGCAGGGCTTCCTCGTACGTCTTGCGGAACTGCTTCTCGAGCACGCCGTAGATGTACTTCGCCTTCTGCTTCTCTTGCAGCTGGGCCAGGTACTCGCTGCCGGCGTTGCGGCGGCGGGTGCGGCCGTGGGCGCCGGGCGGGAACGGGCGCCGATCGAGCGAACGGCGGCCCTTCTCGTTCTCGAAGATGTTGGTCGACAGCCGCCGTGACAGCTTGACCTTGGGGCCGGTGTAACGAGCCATTGCTTCTCTTTCTTGCCGCGCGCTCAGCCGCGGCGCCGCTTGGGCGGGGTGCAGCCGTTGTGGGGGACGGGGGTGACGTCCTTGATCGACGACACCTCGAGGCCGGTGTTCTGGATGGCCCGGACGGCGGTGTCGCGGCCCGAGCCGGGGCCCTTGACCTGAATTTCGACGCGGCGCAGGCCGTGTTCCTGAGCGGCGCTGGCGGCCCGCTCGGCAGCCAGCTGGGCGGCGAACGGGGTGCTCTTGCGGCTGCCCTTGAAACCGACGCCACCGGACGAGGCCCACGAGATCACGTTGCCCTGCGGGTCGGTGATCGAGACGATCGTGTTGTTGAACGAGCTCTTGATGTGGACGACGCCCACCGACACGTTCTTGCGGTCGCGCTTGCGGGGGCGACGACCGCCCGCTGCTGGCTTGGCCATTACTTCCTCACAGCCTTCTTCTTGTTGGCGACGGTCTTCTTCTTGCCTTTGCGGGTGCGGGCGTTGGTGTGCGTGCGCTGGCCGCGCACCGGCAGGCCCTTGCGGTGACGGACGCCCTGGAGGCACCCGATCTCGATCTTGCGCTTGATGTCGTTCTGAACATCGCGGCGCAGGTCGCCCTCGATGGTGAGGTTGGCATCGACGTAGGCACGGATGCGGTTGACCTCGTCTTCGGTCAACGACGACACCTTGGTGTTGACGTCGAGACCGAGCTCGGTGCAGAGCTTCTTGGCGGTCGTCGGACCGATCCCGTAGATGTAGGTGAGCGAGATCTCCAGCCGCTTTTCGCGGGGGATGTCGACGCCGGCGATACGTGCCATCGAGTGTGCTTCTCTCTTGTCTCTCAGCCTTGGCGCTGCTTGTGGCGCGGGTTCTCGCAGATGACCTGGACGCGGCCGTGCCGGCGGATCACGCGGCACTTCTCGCACATCTTCTTGACGCTGGGTCGAACCTTCACTTGCAGCTTCTCTCGGTTACTTGTAGCGGTAGGTGATACGGCCTCGGGTGAGGTCGTACGGGGTGAGTTCCACCTGGACCCGGTCGCCGGGAAGAATGCGGATGTAGTTGACGCGCATCTTGCCGGAGATGTGGGCCAGCACCTTGTGGCCGTTCTCGAGCTCGACGCGGAACATCGCGTTCGGCAGCGACTCGACGATCGTGCCCTCGAACACGATCGCATCTTCTTTGGGTTTGGCCAGGGGACTCTTCTCCTTGCGAAATCGGACACATACAACGAGCAGGACGTTTTGCCCCACCCGCGGTGGTGGCCATGCACGCCAAAGGCGCACAGACCGGCTAGCTAGGCTAGCGCCCCGATTTCCCGATCCCCACACGCGCGGATGCCGTGTGGTAGATGGCCTGAGCTGGCCCGATCAGGTGGGCTGGCCGGCCCGAATCACCTGGTAGACGCGCCGGACGGCGAGCACTTGGCGCACCTCGGGGGCGACGTCGTCGGCGAACTCGGTCTGGTAGGTGACGTCGGTGGCGAGCACGACGTTGAAGTACATCCCCGAGAACATCCCAAGGAACACCGAGACCGCCAGCAACTCGCGGGTCAGCGCGTGCTGGCGACCGTCGATCGTCGCCGTCAACAGCGGATCGAGGTCGGTGTGGCCGGTCCACGCCATCGTCACCTCGGGCGAGATCGCCAAGAACCCGAACACGACGAAGAACGCCACCAGTGCCAGCACGACGAGCAGTACCTGAAGGCCCTGGCCGAGCAGGACGACCAGGCCGACGTTGAGTCGCTGACGCAGCGGCAGCGTCGAGTTGGCCGCGCAGTCGCCGGGTGGACACGCCCCCGCCGCCGGTGTACCGGCGACGAGTGCCTCGATGTCGTCCCACGAATCGAACCGGTTCATCGCTCCGATCACACCGGGAATCCGGCTCATCGTGAACGTCAGGCCGAGCGTGAACAGGATCGCCACCACGACCAGGTAGGCGACCAGCGTCAAGTCGGCAGCGACCTCCCAGACCTCGGCGTTGATGAAGAGGAACATGTTGAACAGCAACAGCAGCGGTACCGCCTTGGCGACCAGTGGCCCGAGGCCCGTGAGCTGGCTGCGCCCCCGGCGCCACGTCCAGCGCAGTAACGGCCCGATGCCGTACGACGACCAGAACCGGATCACCGCCAGCAACACCAGCCCGTACCCGACCGTTTCGGCGGCGTCGCCCCACTGCCCCGACACCGCGCTGGCGAGCGCGGGCCCCACCAGGAACAACGTCACTTCGGGCCAGCCGATGTCGGTGGGTCGGGCGAACGGTGGCTGACGGCGGACCAGGTTCGACACCATCCAGGTGCCGACCAGCACCACGACGGCCACCCCGGCGATCGCCAGGTTGCGTCGCAGCGAACTATCGAGGTCGAGTGCGTTGAGCCCGAGCAGCACGTACGCGGGCACGAGCAACGGGATCGCCCTGGTCCACGTGTCGAGCACCGTGCTGTGCGACTGGTCGATGAAGTGCGGGACGCCGCGCTGGAGGAACCAGCGTTCGATCTGCACCGCCTGGGCGGGGTCGGTGGGCGCCACGGGCCGCGACGCTACTGGCCCGCCCGGCGAGTGAGGTGGTCTCGATACACCGGCTGCGCCGGCACTCGACCACCGGTGTCAGCGGCGGGCTTCGATGGTGTCGGTGAGGCGCTTGAAGACGTGGTCGGGGTGACCGACGCCGTTCACGACGGCGAGCTGCCCGAGTGCCGAGTAGTGGGCGATCAGCGGCGACGTCTGCTCCTCGTACAGGTCGAGCCGGCGGTTCACCGAGTCGGGGGTGTCGTCGGCACGCTGCTGCACGTCGCCGCCGCACACGTCGCAGATCCACGGCGACGGCTCGTTGCCGGCGGCCGTGTAGTTCGTGCCGCAGTCGCGACACACCCGCCGTGACGACAACCGGTCGAGCACGATCTCACGGGGTACGTCGAGATCGATCACGACGTGGAGCGGGCGCTCGGCGGTGATGCTGTCGAGCGCCTCGGCCTGCACGACGGTGCGCGGGAACCCGTCGAGGATGTACCCGCGCGTGGACGCATCGGGCTTGGCCAGACGCTCGCCCACGATCGGGATCATGATGTCGTCGCCGACCAGGCCGCCCGAATCCATGATGTCTTTCGCCAGGCGGCCCAGCTCGGTGCCCTCGCGCACGGCCGCCCGCAGCATGTCGCCGGTGGAGATGTGCGGCACCACGTAGTGGCGCGACAGGCGCACACACTGCGTCCCCTTGCCGGCGCCCTGCCGGCCGAGGATGATCAAACGCGCGCCGGGGATCACCGGTGGCTCACGACTACTTCAGGAAGCCTTCGTAGTTGCGCAGCATGAGCTGGCTGTCGATCTGGCGCATCAGCTCCATCGCCACGCCGACCGAGATCAGCACGCTGGTGCCGGCGAAGGCGAACGAGTTCACCTTGGCGGCCCACAGCACGATGTACGGCAAGATCGCGATCAGGGCGATGAACAGTGCGCCCGGGAGCGTGATCCGGTTGACCGCCTTGCCGAGGTAGGCCTCGGTTTGCGGGCCGGGGCGCACGCCGGGGATGAACCCGCCCTGGCGGCGGATCTGGTCGGCCTGGCGTACCGGGTCGAAGGCGATCGAGTTGTAGAAGTAGGCGAAGGCGATGATCAGCACCGCGAACAGCGAGATGTACACGAAGTTCTGGCTGTTGAGGATGTACTTGTCGACCGCCCGCTGGAGCGAATAGCGCCACCCCGAGCCCGACCCGCCGAGGAAGCTGACCATGATGGCCGGCAGCAGCAGGATCGAGCTGGCGAAGATGATCGGGATCACACCCGACTGGTTGACCTTCAACGGGATGTAGGTGTTCTGGCCGCCCATCATGCGGCGACCGACGACGCGCTTGGCGAACTGCACCGGAATGCGTCGCTGCCCGAGTTCGACGCAGACGACGGCGACGATGATCAGCAAGCTGACCACGATCATGATCGTGAACCACGACCATTCCGGCAACCAGCGCGGGTCGGACAGGCCCGCCGCGGCGGGCTTCAGGATCGAGTAGTAGCCACCGGGAAGGCCGGCGACCACCGAGGCGAAGATGATCATCGACTGGCCGTTGCCGATGCCACGCTGACCGATCAGCTCGCCCATCCACATCAGCAGCGCGGTGCCGGCGACGAGGGTGGGGATGATCAGGTAACCGCGGGGCCACACACCGTCGGGCAGCAGCGGCACCGACGGCGCCTGCACCGACGAGTAGAACGCTGCGCCGCCACCGGTGCCGAACAGGAACACGAGCACCGTCGCCTGAAGCAGTGCCAGCACCATCGTGACGTAACGCGTGTACTGCGTGATCTTGCGCTGGCCGACGGCGCCCTCTTGCTGGAGCTCTTCCAGCTTGGGGATCACGACGCCGAGCACCTGCATGATGATGCTGGCCGTGATGTACGGCATGATGCCGAGGCCGAAGATCGAAAAGCTCGAGAAGGCGTTCCCCGAGAACAGGTTGAACAGCCCGAGCACACCACCTTGGGAACCCGCCTGGAGCTGCTCGACGGCGAGCGGATCGACGCCGGGCACCCGGATCGCGCACCCCACTCGGTAGAGCGCCACGATCATGATCATGAAGAAGATCTTGAGGCGAAGATCTTTGATCCGGAAGATGTTCCGGATGTTCGTGATGACAGACACGGAGTTCCTAACGAGTCGAGACCGGCGCGCAGGCTAGCGGGCAGGCTGCCCGCTAGCCCAGCAACGTGGAATTACCGGTTGGTGAACTGGTTGCCCTTGGCAGCCGGGCGGCCTGCCTTGCCCTCGGCCTTGAAGGGCAGCTCGATCAGCGTGAGCGACCCGCCGGCGGCGGTGATCGCGGCGGTGGCCGCCGCGCTGGCCCCGTGGGCGCTGACCGACACGGCCTGGGTGAGCTCGCCGCGGGCGAGCACCTTGACGAAGGCGTCCTTGCGCAGCAGGCCGTGGGCGATCAGCACCTCGGGGGTGATGGCCGACTCGCCGGCCTGGGCCAGTTCGCTCAGGGTGTCGAGGTTGATCGCCGTGTACTCCACGCGGAACGGGTTGGTGAACCCCTTCAGCTTGGGCACCCGCTGCTTGAGCGGCATCTGGCCGCCTTCGAAGCCACGCGCGACCTTGCCGCGGCCGCGGGCCTTCTGGCCCTTGGTGCCCTTGCCGGCCGTCTTGCCGCCCTTGCCGCCGATGCCGCGGCCGACCCGCTTGGCGTTCTTCTTGGCCCCGGGGGACGGGGCGAGTTCGTCGACGCGCATGTCAGCTCTCCGTCCCGCTGGTTGCGTTCTCGGTGATTTCGATCAGGTGCGGAACCCGCTGCAGCATGCCGCGGATCTCGGGCCGATCAGGGAGGGTGTTGGTGTCGCCGATGCGGCGCAGGCCGAGCGCCCGCATGGTGCCGCGGGTCTTCGGCTTGGCGCCGATCGTCGACTTGATCTGCTTGATGGTGATCGTGCTCATCAGTGGTTCCCGGTACCGCCCGAAGCCATCTGCTTCTGGCGCTCGTTGTAGGCGTTGAGCAGGCCCTTGGGCACGAACGTGTCGGCCGCCAGGCCACGGCGGGCGGCAACCTCGTCGGGACGCTGGAGCTGCTTCAGGCCGTCGATCGTGGCGCGGGCGACGTTGATGTGGTTGGCCGAGCCGAGCGACTTGCACAGAATGTCGTGCACGCCGGCTTCTTCGAGGATGATCCGGGCGGCGCCACCGGCGATCACACCGGTACCGGGGGCGGCCGGCTTCATCAGCACCTTGCCGCCGCCGGTGGTGCCGATCACCGGGTGGATGATGGTGGACCCGGCGAGGGGCACCGCGAACAGGTTGCGCTTGGCCTCTTCGGTGCCCTTCTGGATCGCCAGCGGCACTTCCTTGGCCTTGCCGTAACCGAGGCCGACGCGGCCGTTGCCGTCGCCCACGACGACCAGCGCCGTGAACGCGAACCGGCGGCCACCCTTGACGACCTTGGCGACGCGGTTGATCGTGATGACCCGCGACTCGCGCAGGCCGTCGCCGGTCTCGCGGGGGTTGTCGCTCTGGCGGTTGTCACGCCGGTTGTCAGAGAAATTGCTCATCAGAACTCCAGACCTGCGTTGCGGGCAGCCTCGGCGATCGCCGCGACCCGGCCGTGATAGGCGTAGCCGCCCCGGTCGAACACGACGGTGGTGACGCCGGCAGCCTTGGCGCGCTCGGCGACCAGTTCGCCGACGCGGCCAGCCGCGGCGACGGTGGAGCCGCTGCCGTTGGCGCGCTGGGCGCCCTCGGTGGTGGACGCCGCTGCCAGCGTGACGCCGGCGTCGTCGTCGATCACCTGCACGGTGACGTGCTTGTTGGAACGGTGTACGGCCAGGCGCGGCCGGGCCGCGGTGCCGTGAACCTTCTTGCGCACCCGGCGGTGGCGGCGAATGCGGCCCTCGCGACGGGCCTTGGCGATGTCAGCCATGACGAACTCCCTCTGGCCTTACTTCTTGCCGGTCTTGCCGGCCTTGCGCAGGATGCGCTCGCCCTGGTAGCGGACACCCTTGCCCTTGTACGGCTCGGGCTTGCGGATGCTGCGGATGTCGGCGGCCACCTGGCCGACGACTTCCTTGTCGATGCCGACCACGGCGAGGTTGGTGGGGTTGGTCACCTCGAAGGTGATCCCCTCCGGCGCCTGCACGGTGACGGGGTGGCTGAAGCCCAAGTTGAGCCGCAGCGTGGTGGGGCCCTGGGCCTCGGCGCGGTAGCCGACGCCGACGATCTCGAGGTTCTTCTTGAACCCCTCGGTGACGCCGACGACCATGTTGTTGACGAGGCTGCGGGTGAGCCCGTGGAGCGCCCGGTTCTGGCGCTCGTCGTTGGGACGGGTGACGTTCAGGACGCCGTCGTCCTGGCTCACCTGGATCTCACCGGGGAGCACCCGGGTGAGCGTGCCCTTGGGGCCCTTGACGGTGATCGAGCCGTCGGCGACGGTGACGTCGACGCCCGACGGAACGGTGACGGGGGCCTTGCCGATACGAGACATTGCGGCTCCTTACCAGACGTAGCAGAGGACTTCGCCGCCGACGTTGCGCTGACGCGCCTCGCGGTCGGTCATCAGCCCGTGGCTGGTGGACAGGACGGCCACGCCGAGACCTCCGAGCACGCGCGGCACGGAGTCGGCCTTGCGGTACACGCGCAGGCCAGGCGTGGAGATGCGCCGCAGGCCGGAGATGGTCCGGGCTCGGTCGGCGGAGTACTTGAGGGCGATCGTGAGCACATCGCCGACGCCCTTGGGCGACGGCGCCACGTCGAAGCTGGTGATGTAGCCCTCGGACTGGAGCAGCTTGGCGAGCGCCAGCTTCTGCTTGCTGGCGGGCATGCGCACCTCGTCGTGCTTGGCCGTGTTGGCGTTGCGGATGCGGGTGAGCATGTCGGCGATCGGGTCGGTCATCATCTGGGGTACCTCCTCACCAGCTCGACTTCGTCAGGCCAGGGATCTCGCCGGCATGGGCCAGCTCACGCAGGCACACACGGCACAGGCCGAACTTCCGGAATACCGAGCGCGCACGCCCGCAACGACGGCACCGGGTGTAACCCCGGACCTTGTACTTCGGCTTCGCAGCCGCCTTGTTGATGAGTGCCTTCTTGGCCATGGTTCTCTCTGACTCTTCTTCCCGGCCGGACTACTTCTTCTTGCCGCCGCGCTGGGGGTGGCGGTTGCGCTTCTTGCGCGGGGCGTTGTCGGCGTCGGCGCCGGTCTTGAACGGGAAGCCGAACGACGTCAGGAGCGCCTTGCCGGCAGCGTCGGTGTCGGCCGTGGTGACGAGCGTGATGTCCATGCCCTGCGGCCGGTCGACGGTGTCGGGGTTGATCTCGGGGAACACCGTCTGGTCCTTGAGACCGAACGTGTAGTTGCCCCGACCGTCCCACGAGTGGGCGGGCAGGCCGCGGAAGTCGCGGATACGGGGAATCGCGACGGCCAGCAGGCGGTCGAGGAACTCCCACATCCGGTCGCCGCGCAGGGTGACCTTGGTACCGATCGCCTGGCCCTCACGGAGCTTGAAGCCAGCGATCGAGGTTTGCGCCCGAGTGACGATCGGCTTCTGCCCGGCGATACGGGTCAGGTCGTCGACGGCCTTTTCCAGCAGCGACGGCTGCTGGGTGGCGTCGCCGACGCCCATGTTGACGACGATCTTGGTCAGCTTCGGGATCTGCATCTCGTTGCCGATGCCGAGATCCTTGGCGAGTTGCGCCTTGATCGTGTTGTTGTACCGAGCCCGCAGGCGCGGCACGGTTGCGGTGGAAGTCGCCATGTTCAGATCTCCTCGCCGCCGGGTCGGGCCACGCGGACCTTGTCGCCGTTGGAGTTGGTGGTGTAGCCGAGGCGCACCGTCTTGCCCTTGTGCACGAACATGACGTTGCTGGCATCGATCGGCATGTCGCGGTCGATGATGCCGGGCTTCTGGTTGGCCTTGGTGGCCCGCTGGTGCTTGGCGGCGGTGTTGACACCGGTCACGATCACCTTGTTGTCGTTCGGCAGGACGCGCTCGATGACGCCTTCCTTGCCCTTGTCCTTGCCGGTGATCACCCGAACGGTGTCACCCTTGCGGAGCTTCACTCAGATCACCTCCGGGGCGAGCGAGACGATGCGCATGAACTTGCGGTCGCGCAGCTCGCGGCCCACCGGGCCGAAGATGCGCGTGCCACGCGGGGTCAGGTCGTCCTTGATGAGGACGGCCGCGTTCTCGTCAAAGCGGATGTAGCTGCCGTCGGGACGACGCTTCTCCTTCTTGACACGCACGACGACGCACTTGACGACGTCGCCCTTCTTGACGCCGGCACCGGGGATCGCGTCCTTCACGGTGGCGACGAAGATGTCGCCGATCGAGGCATACCGGCGGCGCGTGCCACCGAGCACCTTGATGCACAGCACTTCCTTGGCGCCGCTGTT
Organism: Ilumatobacter sp.; assembly: GCA_035556435.1. Classification (GTDB taxonomy): domain Bacteria; phylum Actinomycetota; class Acidimicrobiia; order Acidimicrobiales; family Ilumatobacteraceae; genus Ilumatobacter. The sequence continues at coordinate 99,641 of DATMEY010000042.1, forward strand.
GTCGGCGACGCGGAGGCGGGACTCTTGCTGGATCATCGCTGCTACCTCGCCCGTTCCACGACTTCGACAAGCCGCCAACGCTTGTTCTTGCTGAGCGGGCGGGTCTCCATCACGCGGACCTTGTCGCCGGCGCCGGCATCGTTGGCCTCATCGTGGACGTACAGCTTCTTGCTGCGCAAGACGAACTTGTTGTACTTGGCGTGACGCACGCGCTCGGTGATGGTGACGACGATGGTCTTGTCCATCCCCGCCGACGTCACCAGGCCCTCGCGCACCTTGCGCGCCTTGCGCGCTTCGGCTTCCTCGGTGGTGGTGGTTTCGACAGGCTCGACCACCGGGGTGGCCTCTGTCGTTTCTGCTTCGCTCATCTCAGCTCTCGCTCTTCGTCGCGGCGATCTCGTTGGCGCGGACCTGGGTGTTGATCCGGGCGATCTGGCGGCGGGTCTTGCGGATCTCCGCCGTGTTCTCGAGCTGGCCGGTGGCGTTGCGGAAGCGCAGGTTGAGCGCGGCGTGCTTGGTCTCGCGCAGTTCCTGGGCGAGCTCGTCGGCGCTCAGCTTGGCCAGCGGGTTTTCGCGGGCAGTGTTGGCAGTCTTCTTGGCCATCTCAGATCCCTTCGTTACGGGTGATCACCCGGGCGCGGATCGGCAGCTTCTGGATCGCCTTGTTGAGGGCGATCTTGGCCTGCTCTTCGTCGGGGAACGACAGCTCGAACAGCACGCGGCCGGGGCGCACCACGGCGACCCACAGCTCGGGGTTGCCCTTGCCGGAACCCATGCGGGTCTCGGCCGGCTTCTTGGTGACGGGCTTGTCGGGGAACACGTTGATCCAGACCTTGCCACCACGCTTGATCGAGCGGGTCATGGCGATACGGGCGGCTTCGATCTGGCGGGCCGTGAGCCAGCCGGGCTCGAGCGCCTGGATGCCGTATTCGCCGAAGCTCAAGTTGGTGCCGCCCTTGGCGACACCCTTCGTGCGGCCACGGTGGTGCTTGCGGTGGGCGACCTTACGGGGCATCAACATGGTGCTCAGCTCCCCTGCTCGTCGGTGGCGAAGTTGCGGGCGATCGTCTCTTCCTCGTCGAGCAGTGCCTCGAGTTCGGGGTCGGCGTCCTTGACCAGCGGGGCGACCGGCGCGCCCTCGGCCGCCGCGGCAGGCGCATCGGTGCGCTGGCGACCGGCCGACGACACGACCTTGCGCGGCCCATCGGCCTGACCCGACGTCTCGCCGACGGCCATCGCCGCTTCGCGGGTGATCTTGTCGTCGCTCTGCGGCTTGTAGGGGAGGATGTCGCCCTTGTAGAGCCACACCTTCACGCCCACCCGGCCGTTGGCGGTCTTGGCCTCGCGGAAGCCGTAGTCGATGTCGGCGCGCAGCGTGTGCAGCGGCACCCGGCCCTCGCGGTACCACTCGGTGCGGCTCATCTCGGCGCCACCCAGGCGGCCCGAGCACTGCACGCGGATGCCGAGTGCACCGGCGCGCTGGGCATTCTGCACCGCACGCTTCATGGCCCGCCGGAAGGCGATCCGGTTGGCGAGCTGGTCGGCGACACCCTGAGCGATCAGGGCTGCATCGAGCTCGGGGCTCTTGATCTCGACGATGTTGAGCTGGATCTTCGGGTCGCCGGTGATCTTGGTGATCATCGCCCGGATCTCGTCGGCCTGGGCGCCGCGGCGGCCGATCACGATGCCCGGGCGGGCCGTGTGGACGTCGACGCGAAGCTTGTCGCGGGTGCGCTCGATCTCGATCCGGCTGATCGCCGCCGATTCGAGCTTGTCCATGATCGCCTGGCGGATCTTCCAGTCCTCGGTGAGGTACTGCTTGTAGTCGCGCTCGGAGAACCAGCGGCTCTTCCAGTCGGTGCTCACGCCGAGGCGGAAGCCGTACGGGTTGATCTTCTGACCCATGGATCAGCCTTCCGTCTCTTCGGACTCTTCGGTGGTGCCTGCCTCGGCGCTGGCCGGCTTGGCGAACCCGGCGGCTTCGGCATGCTCGGCCGTGTCGAACCACACCTCGGCCTTGGTGATCGCGTAGTACCGGCCGTCGGGCTCGTGGTAGAGCATCGAGTCGGCGTTGCCCTTGATGGGGTGTGTGTCGGGACCGTTGCCGTCCTCGTCGGGCAGCACGCTGCCCTCCCACTCGCCGGCAGCGAACTCGCCGGTCTCGGTAACTTCCTCGGTGGTCTCGACGGACTCAGCCACCTCGTCGGCGGCGACGTCGGCGAAGCCCTGGACCTCGGTGGTCTCGACGGCCTCGTCGACCGCATCGGCGGCCTCGACGACCTCGTCGGTCGTGTCGTCGGCTTCGACCCCGGCCTTGGCGGCTTCGGCGCGGGCACGGCTGCGCTCGACGCGGGCCCGGCGGCTGGCGGCCGAGCTGGCCGAGGCGCCTTCGGCGCGGGCCTGCTCGACGGCGAGACGCTGGTCGCTCATGCGGGCGACGACCACGGTGATGTGGCAGGTGCGCTTGCGGATGCGGGTGGCCCGGCCACGGGCACGCGGGCGGAAGCGCCGCAGCGTGGCGCCCTCGTCGGCGAAGCAGGCGAGCACGAACAGCTCGTCGGCGTCGCCGAGGTAGGCGGCATTGTTCGTGTCGGTGGCGTTGGCGACGGCCGAGGCGAGCACCTTGCGGACGTCGTGGGCGGCCGCACGCTCGGTGAACTGGAGCACCTCGTCGGCGCGCTGGATCGGCAGGCCGCGGACCAGGTCGAGTACGACCCGGGCCTTGGTGGCCGAGAAGCGGACGTGCTTGGCCGTGGCCTTGGTGCCGTGGCGCTCGCCGGCCACGTACTGGGCGTGGGTCTGGCCCTCGTTGAGCTTGGCTCCGCGTGCCATCAGCGCCTCGCCCCCTTCTCCTGCCCGGCGTGGTACTTGAACGTGCGGGTGGGGCTGAACTCACCCAGCTTGTGGCCGACCATCGACTCGGTGACGTACACCGGCACGTGCTTGCGGCCGTCGTGCACAGCGATCGTGTGACCGACCATGTCGGGAATGATGGTGGAGCGACGCGACCAGGTCTTGATGACCTTGCGCTCGCCGGCCGCGTTCTGTGCGTCGACCTTCTTCAGCAGATGGTCGTCGACGAACGGACCCTTTTTGAGACTGCGGGACATGCTTCCTTCTCCCTAACCCTTACCGGCGGCCCTTGCCGGTACGGCGGCGGCGGACGATCAACTTCGAGCTGGCCTTCTTCTTACGACGCGTGCGGCTTTCGACCTTGCCCCACGGCGAGGTGGCCGGGCGGCCACCGGACGTACGGCCCTCGCCACCACCCATCGGGTGGTCGACCGGGTTCATCGCCACACCACGGGTCTGCGGCTTGATGCCCTTCCAGCGGTTGCGGCCGGCCTTGCCGATCTTGATCAGCTCGTGCTCGGAGTTACCGACCTCGCCGACCGTGGCGCGGCAGTCGATCGGCACTCGGCGCATCTCGGTGGAGGGCATGCGCAGCGTGGCGTATTCGCCTTCCTTGGCGACGAGCTGCACGGCGATGCCGGCCGAACGGCCGATCTTGCCACCCTGCCCGGGACGCAGCTCGACGTTGTGGACGGTGGTACCGACCGGGATGAAGCGCAGCGGCATGGCGTTGCCGGGCTTGATGTCGGCGCCCTGGCCACTCTCGACCCGGTCGCCGACGCTGAGGCCCTTGGGCGCCAGGATGTAGGCCTTGGTGCCGTCGCTGTAGTGCAACAGGGCGATGCGGCAGGTGCGGTTCGGGTCGTACTCGATGGCCGCGACCTTGGCGACGACGCCGTCCTTGACGCGCTTGAAGTCGACCACGCGGTAGCGCTGCTTGTGGCCGCCGCCGCGGTGACGCGACGTCTTGCGGCCGTACGCGTTGCGGCCGCCGGTCTTCGACTTGCTGGCCAGCAGCGACTTCTCGGGCGTCGACTTCGTGATCTCGCTGAAGTCGGACGTCGTCTGGAAGCGGCGGCCGGGGCTGGTGGGCTTGCGGGAACGAATCGCCATCTCAGGTTCCTCAGTTCTCGAACAGCGGAATCTCGCCCGCTGCCAGGGTGACGATTGCCCGCTTGGTGTCGGGCTTGCTGCCGCGGCGGTTGGAGTTGCGCACGCGGGTGGCCTTGCCCTTGCGGACCAGGGTGTTGACGTTGAGCACCTCGACGCCCCAGATCGCCTCGACCGCATCGCGGATCTCGGGCTTGCTGGCCGACGGGTGGACCTTGAACGTGTAGGTGCCGGCCTCCATGAGGGCGTAGCTCTTCTCGCTGACGACCGGGGCGATGATGATGTCGCGGGGATCCTTGCTCATGACTCGTTCTCCTCGGCGGTCGCCGGGGTGGTCTCGACAGGCTCGACCGCCGAACTGGGCAGGACGTCCTCGGTGAAGACGACCCACTCGTTGACGAGCACGTCGTAGGCGTTCAGCTCGCCGGGGGCGATCAGCTGTACGTCGGGCAGGTTGCGGAAGCTGAGCGCGGCGACCGCGTCGTCGCGGCCGACGACCACGAGCGCCTTGCCATCGATGCCCAGTTCGACCAGCGCGGCCTTGGCGGCCTTGGTGCTGGGCGCATCCCAACCCCACTCGCCCACCACGATGACCTTGCCGTCGGCGGCCCGGTCGGACAGGGCCGAGCGCAGCGCCAGGCGGACTTCCTTCTTGTTGGTCTTGACCGCGTAGCTGCGCGGCTTGGGGGCGTGGGCGACGCCGCCACCGCTGTAGTGCGGCGCACGGATCGAGCCCTGACGGGCGTTACCGGTGCCCTTCTGGCGGAACGGCTTGGCGCCGCCGCCGCGCACCTCGGAACGGGTCTTGGTGCTCTGCGTACCGGCCCGGCGGGCGGCCAGCTGAGCGGTGACGACCTGGTGCATCACCGGCACGTTGGGCTGGATGCCGAACACGGCCGGGTCGAGCGTGACGTTCACTTTGCTGACCTTGTTGTTGGTGGCCATGTGGATCAGCCCTTCACGTTCTTGATCGCGACCTTGGCGGCCGAACGGACCGACACGACGCCGCCGTTCGGGCCCGGAACCGAGCCCTTGATCAGCAGCACGTTGCGCTCGGCGTCGGAGTCGACGACCTCGAGGTTGAGCGTGGTAACCGACTCGTGACCCATGTGGCCGGCCATCCGCTGGCCCTTGAACACGCGGCCCGGGAACGAGCACTGGCCGATCGAGCCGGGGGTGCGGTGGTTGCGGTGGTTACCGTGGCTGGCGCCTTGGCCCTTGAAGTTGTGGCGCTTCATCGCGCCGGCGAAGCCCTTGCCGCGGCTGGTGCCGGTGACGTCGACGAGCGTGCCGGCGGGCACGGCCTCGACCGTGATCTCCTGGCCGATCTCGAAGCCGTCGACGCTGTCGAGGCGCAGCTCGACGAGGCGCTTGCCGGGCTGCACGCCGGCCTTGGCGTAGTGCCCGGCCGCGGGCTTGTTGAGCTTCTTCGCGTCGCGGTACCCGTAGGTGACCTGGAGGGCGTTGTAGCCGTCGCGGTCGGCCGTCTTGATCTGGACGACGCGCATGGGTTCGACACGGAGCACCGTGACGGGCACGACCTTGTCGTCCACCCACTTCTGCGTCATCCCGACCTTTTCGCCGAGAATCACTGTTGCTGCCATTGCGGCTGGTTCCTTGCTGTTGATCGAGCCCCTCGCGGGGCTATCCACTGCGTGCTGTTTGATTTCACGCAAATGCTCCGCCGGGCGGCCCTGGCGGGCAGTCCTGCGGAGCATCCGGTCAAGTTGTCGCCGTGAGGTCCCGCCGGTTCGGACACCGGCGGCTCACACGGACATCGATTGCGAATGTCGTCGTTCTCTCGGCCCGGCGGAAAGCCCGCTGGGCACGGCTAGGAGATGCTATCGGGGCAAGTCCCCCCTGCCAACAAGCAAGGTGGTCGTGCAAGCAAGGTGGTCGAGTGCCGCCCTCTGGGCGGTGTATCGAGACCACACTGGGTGCGCGCCACGCGACCACGGTCACAGGATCTGCGGTTTTCCCCGATGCACGTCAAGCGTGCCGCGTGCTTGAGTGGCGCCCATGCCCCGCCGCCTGCTGTTCGCCGCCGCCCTGCTCGCCGCCGGTACCACCGCGCTGGCTCCCAACGCCGGGCCGACGGCTGCGGCGGGCACCGAGTACGTCGGTATCACGCCCGCCCGGTACATGGACACGCGGCCCGGGTTCTCCACGTTCGACGACGACTACGTCGGATTCGGCCCGATCAGCGGCAACGCCGAAGTCGTCGAACTGCCGATCGCCGGCAAAGGCGAGGTGCCCGAAGACGTGCTCGCGGTGGCCCTCAACGTCACGGTCACCGGGGCCACCGCGGCCGGCTACGTGACGGTGTGGCCGTGCACCGCCCAGATGCCCACAGCCTCGAACCTCAACTACGTGGCCGACCAGACCGTGGCCAACGCGGTGGTCAGCGCCACCGACTTCGAAGGCCACGTGTGCTTCTACGCCAAGGCGCCGGTGCACGTGATCGTCGACGTGGTCGGCTACTTCCCGCCGTCGTCGTCGTACCTTCCTCTCGTCCCGCAACGGATCTACGACAGCCGCTTCGAGACCTGCGGCGGGGCGTGGAACTCGAGTGAGATCCTGAGCTTCGGCTACCCGCTCTACGAGGGCGACGTCGAGGAGGGCTGCACGAGCCGGTACCCGGAAGGGCCGCTCGAGCTGCCGGTCGATGCCGAGGCGGCGATGCTCAACCTCACCGCCGTCGCGACCGGCGGGCCGGGTTACATCAGCACCGCCGACTGCGACGACAACGAGCAGCCGCGCACGTCGACGCTCAGCTTCGACCGACCCGGCCAGGTGGTGCCGAACCTGGCACTGGCGACGGTGACCCAGAGCGACACGTTCCCGGGCATGTTGTGCTTCCGCCAGAAGAACAACGGCCACTTCGTGATCGACGCGTTCGGCTACTTCCCCGCCGGGTCGGGGTACACGCCGATCGCCCCGGCCCGGATCGTCGACAGCCGCCCCACGGGTCGCACCGACGACGACCTCGACGCCCGGCTCGGCCGCACCGACCGGTTCGAGGAGTTCGCGTTCGCGATCACCGGCCGGCTCGGCGGCACCGTACCGGCAGTGGCCGCGGCGGTCGTCAACGTGACGGTGACCGGGTCCGACGAACCCGGTTGGGTGGCCGTGTACCCGTGTGGCACCAAGCCCACCACCTCGACGGTGAACTTCGCCGCCGGCCAGACGGTGGCCAACGCGGCCTTCGTCAGCCCCGGCACGGGCGATCGGATCTGCTACCAGGCCAGCCGCCCCGTCCACGTCATCGTCGACCTCCAAGGCTGGTTCTGACGTCACCCACCGGTCGTCACCCCCACCGGCCGTCTCCCCACCGGTCGTCGAGTGCCGCACCCGCGGCGCAGCCGCCCCACCGGTGTATCGAGACGTGGTGCGCGCTCGAACACCGGTGGTAACGACCGGCTCAACCACCTCGGGGCCGCTGCGGCTAGCGTCGAGCGATGCGGCGCGGGCGACGAGCAGCGGCGGTCGGGCTGGCCGTGGCGGGTCTGGCGGCCGGCGCGGCGTGGGCGGCACCGTTGCAGCGACCGGCCGAGGTGAACCGCCCTGCCCAGCGCGGCACTCCCCCGGTGCGCAGCTTCACCCTGGCCGCCACCGGTGACATCCTCACCGAGAACCTGGTGCTGGCGAACGGGGCCGCCGCGGCTGCGCCCGGCGAGCGCTACGACTTCGGCCCGCTGTTCGCCCGCCACGCGCCGATCGTGAGCGCGGCCACGCTGGCGATCTGCCACATGGAGGTGCCGCTCGGCTGGCCCGGCGCTCCGGTGGGTGCGCACGGCCGCTCGAACACGGCCAACCGGCTGCTCGGCCCGGCCGAGATGGCCGCGGCGGTGGCCGGGGCCGGCTACGACCGTTGCTCGACCGCCTCGAACCACAGCTACGACCTGTGGGCCAGCGGCATCGACTCCACGCTCGGCATGCTCGACGCGGCGGGGGTCACCCACGCCGGCACGGCACGGTCGGCCGAGGAAGCCGCCGCGTCGGCGCAGCCGTTCCTGGTGCACGGCGTGCAGGTGAGCCACCTGTCGTGGTCGGTGGCGTCGAACACCGAGCTGCCCGAGCAGTGGCGCTTTCACTACACCGCCCGCAACCCCGCACCGGTGCTGGCCGAGGTCGCCGCAGCCCGCGCAGCCGGCGCCGAGGTGGTGATCGTCAGCGTGCACACCGGGCGCGAGAACGTGTTCGCCCCGGTCGCCGACGACCGGGCGTTCGTCACAGCTCTCACTGCGTCGGGCCAGGTCGACCTGGTGATCGGGCATGGGCCGCATGTGATCCAGCCGATCGAGCGGGTCAACGGCACGTGGGTGTACTGGAGCCTCGGCAACCTCGTGTCGGGCATGCCCGAATCGAACGCCGGCCGCTACACCGCCGACGCCCGCGACGGCCTACTGGCCTGGGCCGAAGTCCGGGTCACCGCCGACGGCACGGTCAGCATCACCCCGTCGGCCGTACTGCTGTGCAACCAACTCGGCACCCGCACCGTGTGGCCCGCCGTATCAGCCCTGGCCGACCCGGCCACCCCGGCCGCCCTGCGCCCCCAACTGGAAGCCTGCATCACCCGCGCCACCCGCATCGTCGCCCCGCTCCTGTAACCCCGCAGGGATGGGTGTGGTCTCGATACACCGCCTGGCGGCGGCACTCGACCACCGGAGGCGACGGCGGCACTCGACCACCAGTGGCGACGGCGGCACTCGACCACCGGAGGCCGGAGGCTGGCGGTCAGTCGTTGTCGGTGGGGCGGGTGGTGAGGGTGGCGGCGAGTTGATGTTGCTCGCCGTCGCGCATCACGATGACCTCCACGTCGGTGCCTGGTTCGAGGTCGCGCACCGCCGCGATCAGGCCGGCCGAGCCGGCCACCGTCTTGCCGTCGAGAGCGATCACCACGTCGCCCTCCTCGATACCCGCCGTGGCGGCAGGTGTGTCGTCGCCAACCGACGTCACCAGGGCACCCTGCCCGCCGTCGCGGCGGTTCTCGATGTTGACGCCGAGGAAGGCCTCCTCGCGCGGTTCACCACCGGCCTGCGCGCGTAGCTGGTCGACTACCCGCCGGGCCTCGGCCATCGAGATCGCGAACCCCACCCCGTTGGCGGCGGTGGCGAAGTCGCTCCGGGCGACCGCGGTGTTGATACCGACCACCTGACCGGCAGCGTTCACCAGCGGTCCGCCCGAGTTGCCCGAGCTGATCGCCGCGTCGGTCTGGATCAGCCCGTCGAGTGCGCCGCCGCGTTCCGACAGAATCGTGCGGTCGAGTGCCGACACGATGCCCAGTGTCACCGACGGGGCCCCGTCGAGGTCGAGTGCGAACCCGATCGCGACCACCGGCTCGCCGATCGCGATCGCGTCGGGAGCGGCCAGCTGGGCGGGCTGCAGATCGGCCGAGTCGGTGTCGGTGAGGCGGATCAGGGCGAGATCGTTGCCGGCGTCGGAGGCCACGAGCTCGGCCGCGCGGGGCTCGGTTTCGCCGGGCAGCCGCACGTGCAATCTGTCGAAGCCCTCGACGACGTGGGCGTTGGTGAGAATCTCACCGTTGGAGTCGAGCACCACACCGGTGCCGATCGCCCCCGAGTTGCCGGCTGCCGCAGCACCGGCATCGGAGATCACCGTCACCACCGACGGAGCGACCGCCCGGGCCACCGCAGCGACGTCGATGCCACCACCGGGCTGCACCGCGACCGGCGCAGCGTTGGCACGCTCGCTGGTGGTGTCACCCGCGTTGACGGCCGCCGACGGCGAGTCGTTGTCGGTGCGGGCGACGATCGCGGCCCCGGCCAGGCCACCCAGCACGGCCGAGGCGAGCACTCCCGCGGCCACCAACACGGCGCCGGCGCGCCGCCGGCCGCGAGGCGCCGGCGGGGTGGGCCCGGGCGAGGACGTGCGGGGTGGTGCGAAGGAGGGCTCCGGCGGGGCAACCGTGGGGGGCGCCCACCCGGCCTGCGGCAGTTCGCTCATGGACACGTTCTAGACCCCAGAACGGCCCGCCACACCGCGACAACGGCGGTTCTCACCGCGTTCACAACGAAACCTGGCCGGAGAACAGGGGGCGCCCACCCGGCGCCGCGTGCCAGAATCTCGGAATGTTCGTGGTGGTGGGGGCGGTGGGGGCCGTGCTGCTGCTGGTGTTCCTCATGTTCGACGACCTGCTCGAAGGGTTGCTGCCCGACAACGACTGGATCTCGGGCCCGGCGATCGGCGCGTTCCTGGCCGCGTTCGGACTGTTCGGGTGGACGGCCGAGCGCGCCTTCGACACGCCCCGCCCGGTCGCCGCCACGGCCGGTGTGGCGGGTGGTCTGGCGCTCGGCTGGTTCGCCGTGCGGCTCAGCAAGGCGTTGCTGCACAGCCCCACCGACGCCACCCCGGCCACCCGCGACCTGATCGGCCAGACCGCCCAGGTGGTCACTCCGGTGCCCGCCGGCGGGGTCGGCGAGGTACTGGTGCGGCTCGGCGGGCAGCCCGTCAAGCTCGCCGCAACGGCCGACGAGCACCTGGCCCGCGGCGCCGAGTCGGTCGTGATCGACACGCTGTCGCCGACCCGGGTGGTGGTCCAGTCGGTCAGCCGGTTCTGGGCGGGCACCGACGAACATCCCGAACCTGACCCCCCGAACGCCTGAACACCGAACGAAAGGAAGCCATGGGAACCCTTACCGTCGCCCTCATCCTCCTGGTCGCACTCGTCCTCGCGATCATCCTGATCGTCATCTCGCGGATCAAGGTCGCCGGGCCGAACGAGGCGTTCATCGTCACGGGCCGCAAGGGGCGCCCGGTGACCAACCCCGAGACCGGCTCGATCAGCACCGACCTGTCGGGCCAGAAGGTGGTGATGGGTGCCAGCGTGTTCGTACTGCCGGTGATCCAGAAGCTGGCGTCGATCGACCTGTCGGCCCGCCAGATCTCGATCTCGGTCGGTTCGGCCGTGTCGGCGCAGGGCATCAAGTGCTCGCTGGAGGGCGTGGCGATCGTGAAGGTCGGCGGGTCGGAGGACTCGATCCGTGCCGCGGCCCAGCGGTTCCTCGGCCAGCAGAACGCGATCGAGCCGTTCACCCAGGAGGTGCTCGCCGGTTCGCTGCGGTCGATCGTGGGTCGCCTGTCGGTCGACGAGATCATCAAGGACCGTGCCGCGTTCGCCCGCGAGGTGGCCGAAGAGGCCGAGTCGTCGCTGACCAACCAGGGGCTGGTGCTCGACACGTTCCAGCTGCAAGACATCCAAACCGAGGGCAGCTACCTGAAAGACCTCGGCCGCCCCGAGGCCGCGCGCGCCGAGAAGGAAGCCGCGATCGCCGAGTCGATCGCCCGCCGCGAGGCCGAGCAGGCGCGCCTCAAGGCCGAGGAAGAGATCGCCGTTGCCAACCGCGAACTGGCGCTGCGCCAATCGGCGATCCTGGCCGAGACCGACGCCGCCCAGGCCCAGGCCGAGGCCGCTGGCCCGATCGCCAAGGCGGCCCAGGACCAAGAGGTGATCGCCGCCCAAGAGCAGGTGGCCGAGCGCCAGGCGCAGTTGCGCGAACGCCAGCTCGACATCGAGGTACGCAAGCCCGCCGACGCCGAGCGCTACGCGGTCGAGACCGCCGCCGAGGCCGCCAAGTCGAAGGCCGTCCGCGAGGCCGAGGCGGCCCGCATCGCCCAGATCGAGCGGGCCCAGGCCCAGGCCGAGGAGAACCGCCTGATCGGCGCCGGCGAGCGCCAGCGCCGCGAAGAGCTGGCCAAGGCGGTCGAGCTCGAGGGCGTTGCCCAGGGCGCCGCCGAGCGGGCCCGCCGGGCTGCGGCCGCCGAGGCGTTGCGGCTCGAGGGCGACTCCGAGGCGGCGGCAATCCTCGCCCGCGGCGAGGCCGAAGCCACGGCGATGTCGAAGAAGGCCGACGCCTACGAACAGTACGGCGACGCGGCCGTGCTCGACCTGCTGGCCGAGATGCTGCCGCGGCTGGTGAAGGAGGCCGCCGCCCCGCTCGGGGCAATCGACAAGGTCACCGTGATCTCCACCGACGGCGCCTCGGCGCTCACCAAGAACGTCGCCGGGAACGTCACCCAGGGGATGCAGCTCGCCAGCGACCTGCTCGGCCTCGACCTGCCGAGCCTGTTCCAACGCCTCGCCAACCGCCCCACCGACACCGCCGCCACCACCCCGATCGACGCCTGACGGGCCGTCGTCGGCGTTCGGGCTTCGATGCGCTCCAGTGGCTTACATGAACTGAGTGCGTGGCCTTACATGAACTGAGTGTGATGTCAACCGCGGGTTCGTAAAGACTTTCTGCTTCCTTGCCGATGCGGCGTCGGTACGTGCGGTGTCCCTACGCCGCGCACGAGGAAGGAACGCATGTTCGGAAAGTTTGCTACGCGGCGCGCGTGGCGCAGTCTGGTGGCAGGGGTTGCCGTCCTGGCGGGAGCGACGGTCGCCATCGCAGCCACCCCTGCGCCGGTTCACGCGGCCACGTTCACGTCGGTGATCCTCAATCCTGGGGGCGGAACGAATCCGGGAGGTCTCGACGGTCTGCGGATGGACGTCAACCGACCCAACCAGACGGGAACCGTTGACAGCCACACTGCGCGCAACACTGGGCAGTGGTGCTGCGGCTCGCTGACGGCGCCCTCCGGGCGGTTCCTGCTGGTCGCCGGATCGACACCGATCGGTGGTCTCCAGCACGCCGCGGGTCAGCCATGGGATGCGATCGACCTGGTGTCGACCAGCGGAGCGGTCAGCGTCGACGGGGTCGGCAGCGGCACGGGCAGCGCCTCGGCCGTGATCCGTTTCACGAAGACCGTCGACGGCCGGCTCTATCAGGTCGACCGCACGCTCACCTACACCTACCCGAACACGTTCATCAGCGACTCGTATCGGGTGACGATCCCGTCTGGGAACGCCGTCCCGGTCAAGTTGTACTACGGAGGCGACTCCGCGCCCGGTGGCAGCGATGTGGGGTATGGGATCCAGGTGACCTCGCCGCGACGTTCGATCATCTCGCTCAACCCGTCGTCGGAGCTCATGTTCGGCTTCCGTGAAGTGCCCGGCAGCGTGCCGTTCGCCGGGGCACAGGCCCTCTCCTACAGCGCTTCCGCGCTTCAGCAGACCGCCTTGGCGGGCGGCGACATCGGGTACGGAGCGACGACCTCGAACCACGACGCGACCCAGTGGGTGCAGTGGAACCTCGGATCGGAGCCGGGCGAGGTGACCGCCGGGATGGAGGTGTTCGTCACCCCGCAAGGGCTCGCGCTCTCGGCCGGGTTCCGCGACAGCGCGATCGTGGTCGGCAACACGACCTCGATCGACTTCTCGATCGTCAACACCAACCTGACCGAAACGCTCACCGGCAGCTTCCAGTTCGCGCTGCCGGCCGGGATCACGGTCGGGGCCGCCACGGTGACGAACTCGTGCACCGGCACCGCCTCGGCCACCGCCGGATCGAACACGGTCTCCGTCACGGGGGCCCAGCTGGCCCCCGAGCACAGTTGCAGCCTGAGCGTGCCGACCGACGACCCGGCGGCCGGTGTGTACTCGGTCTCGTCGGCCTCGGTGACCTCGGCGACCGGGCTCAACAACGAGGTGGGGGCGTCGACACTCACCGTCGGTACCGCCCCGGTGTGGACCACCACCGAACTCGAGGGTTTCCAGGTCGGAGCCAGCTTCGAAGCCGTGGTCAGCGCCTCGGGCCAGCCGGCCCCGACCTACTCGGTCGCCGCCGGCGCGCTGCCCACGGGCGTGTCGATCGACCCGGTCACGGGCGCGGTCACCGGCACCCCGACGACCGCGGGCGCATACTCGTTCACCCTGCGCGCCGAGAACGCCATCGGTTCGACGACCCACTCGTACACCGGCACCGTGGCCCCACCGGCGACGCCACCTGTCTGGTCGGACCAACAGCTCGCCTCGTTCAAGGTCGGCGTCGCGTACGCCGACGGGGTGTTGGCCACCGGGATACCCGCGCCCACGTACTTGCTCTTCTCGGGCCAACTGCCCGACGGGATCACCCTCGTCGCCGACAGCGGTGTGGTCGAGGGCACGCCCACGGTCGCCGGCTCGTTCACGTTCGTCCTCCGGGCCAGCAACGCTTCAGGCGACATCGACGCCTCGTTCACGGTCGACGTCGAGCCAGCCGACGCCGCCCCGACCTGGGTCGATGAGACGATCGGTGTGCCGCTCGTCGGTGTGCTGTTCGAAGATCAGGTGGCCGCCACCGGGTACCCGGCTCCGACGTACGCGTTGGCTGACGGCGATGCGCTACCGGCCGGGCTGAGCCTCGATCCACTGACGGGTGCGATCGCCGGGACGCCGACGGTGGCAGGCCCGTTCGAGTTCACGATCGAAGCCTCCAACGGAGTCGGCACCCCGGCCACGGCCACGCTCACCGGCGAGGTGGTGGCCGCCCCGGTGTGGACCGATCAGCTCATCCCGGCACTGGCCCTGGGTGTCGCCGTCAGCGACGGCGTGTCGGCCAGCGGCTACCCGGCCCCGACCTATTCGGTCACCGCCGGTGCGTTGCCAGCCGGGCTGACGCTCAACCCAACCACCGGGACAATCGTCGGCACACCGAGCGTGTTCGGCCCGTTCAGCGCCACGGTCGCCGCATCGAACGGGATCGGCGACCCGATCAGCACCGTGCTCAGCGGCGTCGTTGTCGCCGCTCCGTGGTGGCTCGACGACGTGATCGGCACGGTGCAAGCCGGCCAGTCGTTCAGCGACGGCGTGTCGGCCAGCGGCTACCCGGCCCCGACCTACTCGGTCACCGCCGGTGCGTTGCCGGCCGGCCTGACGCTCGACCCAACCACCGGGTCGATCGTCGGCACGCCGACCACCCCCGGCCCGTTCAGCGTGACGATCCGGGCCGCCAACAGCCACGGCGCGGTAACGATCCGCTTGGCTGCCAGCGTGGCGCCGGTGGCAACTCAGCCGCTGATCGGTGCCGACCTGGGAGCAGGTCTCCCCGCCGGTGCCCCGGTGCCGGTCGGCGGCGCAGGGCTCCAGCCCGGCTCGGCGGTAGAGGTGCAGGTGGACGGCGTCGTGGTCGGCACGGCCACGGTCGGCCCCGACGGTACGATCTCGCTTGACATCACCCTCCCCGACGGCGACCAGACCGGGCTCTACGAGCTCGTCCTGTCAGGCACGTCGGCCACCGGCGAACCCGTGCGCTTCGCCGACCGGATCCTGGTCGACTGGAGCGGCACCGCGCACCGCGTACCAGGTGCCGACACCGGCTACCAGCCGCTCACCCCGAGGCGGGTGCACGACAGTCGCGACGGCGTCAAGTTCGCCGCCGGCGAACTGCGCCGGATCCCGATCACGTCAGAATGGGGCGTGCCCGACGGTGCGACCTCGGTCGTGCTCAACGTCACGGTGACGCAACCCAGCGCTGCCGGCTACGTCACCGCCTACCCGTGCGGGATCGACCGCCCGCTCGCCTCGGCCGTCAACTTCGGTGCCGAAGACACGATTGCCAACCTGGTCGTCGTCGACACGGGGACACTCAACGAGGTGTGCATCTACTCGCTCGTCGACGCTCACGTCGTCGTCGATCTCAACGGTGCCTTCGGTCCCGGCGTCGGCAGCCACCTGTCAGTCGACGTTCCGACACGGATCGTCGACACCCGCACGACCACCAAGCTGCAAGCCGGTCAGGTGCTCGAGGTACCGGTCCGCGGCGCTGTGGACGGGGCCGCGGCCGCGACTGGGGCGGTGCTCAATGTGACGGTCACCGAACCCGGCGCGGCCGGCTACGTGACGTTGTTCCCGTGCGGGATGGAGCGGCCGTTGGCATCGAACGTCAACTTCCGGGCCGATCAGACGATCGCCAACCAGGCGTTCGTCAAGCTCAGCGACGAAGGCACGGTGTGCGTGTTCACGATGGTCGAGGCCCACGTGGTGATCGACCTGGCCGGCACCTTCGAGACGGTCACCGATACCCAGCTGGTCACGTTCGCCCCCGTGCGGCTGGTCGACACCCGGACGGTCGCCCCGCTCGATGCCGGCCAGACCGTGCAGCTCGTGCTCAGCGAGCACGGCGGGTTGCCGGGAGCGTCGGCGCTGGCGCTCAACGTCACCGTGACCGAACCCGGCGCGGCCGGCTACGTGACGTTGTTCCCGTGCGGGATGGAGCGGCCGTTGGCATCGAACGTCAACTTCCAGGCTGGTCAGACGGTGGCCAACCACACCACGGCGATGCTGTCGGTGGAGGGCACCGTGTGCCTGTACGCGTCGGCCGCGACCCACGTCGTGATCGATGTCGAAGGCGCGTACGTGTAGCCGCACGCCAGCGCCTTCTTGCGAGCGCACACGAGCCGAAGGCACCGTCGGGCACGAGCAGCCAACCTGGCGTGCGTCTGCGCCCCACCCGCCAGCTTCTCGCGGCGGGTGAGGCGCAGGCGCCACACGTTGCTGTCAGTCGTCAGTCGGTGGCGATCGCGTCGAGGACGTCGAGCTTGCTGGCCCGGCGCGCGGGGCGCCAGGCGGCCACCACGCCGGCCACCACGGCCACCACCAACACGATGCCAAGCGTCGAGTACGAGGGCGCGAACTGGGCGAACCCTTCGGTCTCGGCGATCGCCCGGACCATCCCCCAGCACAGGAACGTGCCGAGCGCCAGCCCACCGAAGGTGCCGAAGATCGAGATGATCACGCTCTCCCAGCGCACCGTCGCCCGCAACTTGCGACGGGTTTGGCCCACGGCCCGCAGCAGGCCCAGCTCGCGGGTGCGCTCGTGCAGGCTCAGCGACAGCGTGTTGGCGATGCCGATCAGGGCGATGATGACCGCCAGAGCAAGCAGCCCGTAGACCAGGCCGAGTGCCGAGTCGAGCTGGCTACCCATCGCGTCGAGGTATTCGTCACTCGTCTCCACGACCGGGTCGCCGGCCGGCACGGTCACCACCGACACCGCCTGCTTGGCCTGGTCGAGCGGCACCCCGTCGGCGACGTCGATCAGCACGAGGAAGTCGCTTGGAGAGGCGCTGTGGGGGTCGAGCACCGCGGTGTCGACCAGCACGTCGCCCATCAGGTCGGGCAGCGTGTAGGTCGCCGCGATCGTGAGCGTGCCCACCTCGCCGTCGGCGAACCGCGCCTGCACGCTGTCGCCGAGCGTGACGCCGATGTCGTCGGCCCACTTGGTGCTGACCGCCATCGTGTCGGCACCCATCGCGTCGAGCGACCCGGTGATCTCGCCGATGTCGACGAAGCTGACCATGTCGGCAACGTTGGTGGCCACGACCCAGTCCGTCTTGCCGGCGCCGGCGTCGAACGGCGTGCCGGGCACCTCGAACGTGATCGGGCTGTCGCGCAGTGGCACGGCCGTGGCGATCTCGGGTAGGCCGGCGATGTCGCCGGCCAGCGAGGTGGGCAGGCCGGCGCCGGAGAACCCGTCGGGGCGCACCACCAGGTCGCCGCCGAACGACGAGTCGATCAGCTCGGTCATCGAGTACTTGATGCTCGACGCCAGGTTGGCGAACAGGGCGACCACCGCCGCGCCGATCATCAGTGCCGCAGCGGTGCCGGCCGTGCGCTTCGGGTTGCGCATGGCGTTCCCGCGAGCGAGCTTGCCGGTGGTACCGCGCAGCCAGGCGATCGGTGTGCCGATCACCGCCGCAGCGAGCCGCGCCGCGACGGGGCCGAGCAGCACGAACCCGACGAATGCCGCCAGCCCGCCCAGTCCGGCAACCATCATCGGCTCGCCGGTGCTCGGGCCGGCGATCAGGCCGGCCACGCCGGCCCCGGTCAGCACGAGGCCCGTCACCGCCCGCCACACCGAGGCACCCGAACGGTCGACGGCGACGTCGCGCAGGGCGGCCAGCGGGGCCACCCGCGACGCCCGCCACGCGGGCAGGATCGCGGCCAGCAGGGTGACACCGATCCCGGTCACGAGGGCGGCGACGATCACGGTGGTGCTCGGCGTCATGCCCGAGCTGGGCACCCCCGCGTCGGCAGCGGTCATCAACGCGTTGAGGCCGTGGGCCAGCCCGATGCCGGCTCCCAGCCCGGCGCCCGAGGCGAGCACGCCGATCAGCAGCGCCTCGGCCGTCGTCGAGGTGAGCACCTGGCGCGACGAGGCGCCGAGCGCCCGCAGCAGCGCCGATTCGCGGGTGCGCTGGGCGACGAGGATCGAGAACGTGTTGTTGATGCTGAAGCACGCCACGAGCAGGGCGATCACGGCGAACACCAGCAGGAACACCTTGAAGAAGCCGAGGAAGTCCGACTCCATCTGTTCCATCGCCCGCTCGGTCAGCTCGGCGTTCGTGTAGGCCACCGTGCCGGATGGCAGCAGCGGTTCGACCGCGTCGCGGAGTTGCTCGGGCGACACGCCCGGGGCGACCTGGAGGTCGACCGCCGACACGTCGTCGGCGTTGCCGAACAGCAGCTCTTGAGCCGTGTCGGTGTCGAACCAGGTGTACGTGACGCCACCCATCCGGGTGCCGCTGCCGAACTCGGCGATGCCGACGACGGTGACGTCGACCGGGTGGGGAACGCGCACGGTCGTCGCGTCACCCACCGCCAGCTCACCGGTTTCGGCCACCCACGAGTCGACCACGATCTCGCCTGGCCCGGCCGGGGCACGGCCGTCGATCAGCACGAACGGGTTACGTGGCTGGTCGATCCAGTTGGCGCCGATCGTGGGTGGGCCGTTGCCGCCGACGCCCTTGCCGTCCGAGCCGACGGTCTGGGCGGTGCCTTCCACGACGGGCAGCGCCCGCTCGACCTCGGGGAGGGCGCCGAGGTCGGCGGCCAGCCTGGCCGGGATGGGGATGGTCTGGTGGTCTTCGCCGTCGACCTCGTAGGCGCTGGTGACCTGCACGTCGGTGCCGGCGTAGCCCTCGACGAAGAGCGCTTCGATGCCTTGGGTCATCGCGTTGCCGAGCACCATCGTGGCGCTCAGGAAGGCGACGCCGATGATCACTGCGATCCCGGCGCCGATCGCCCGCCGCTTGCGGGCCCAGAGTTGTTTGAGTGCGAGCTTGCTCATCAGTGGAACGCCTTCATCCGGTCCAACACGCGGTCGGCGGTGGGGGTGGTCATCGTGTCGACGATCCGGCCGTCGGCGAGGAACACGACCTCGTCGGCGTAGGCGGCCGCGCTCGGGTCGTGGGTGACCATCACGATCGTCTGGTGCAGGTCGGTGACAGCCCGGCGCATGAAGGCGAGGATCTCGCCGCCGGTGCGGCTGTCGAGGTTGCCGGTCGGCTCGTCGGCGAAGATCACCTGGGGCCGGCTGGCGAGCGCGCGGGCAACGGCGACGCGTTGCTGCTGGCCGCCCGACAGCTCGCTCGGGCGGTGCTTCAGGCGCTCGCCAAGGCCGACGGTGGCGATCACGTGGTCGACCCACGCCTTGTCAGGCTTGGTGCCGGCCAGCGTCATCGGCAGCAGGATGTTCTCCTTGGCGGTCAGCGTCGGCAACAGGTTGAACGACTGGAACACGAACCCAATCTGCT
The DNA here is from genome assembly GCA_035556435.1 of Ilumatobacter sp. Taxonomy (GTDB): domain Bacteria; phylum Actinomycetota; class Acidimicrobiia; order Acidimicrobiales; family Ilumatobacteraceae; genus Ilumatobacter. Next base: position 119,018 of record DATMEY010000042.1, read on the forward strand.
CGCGGCGCACCTTGGTGAGCTGGCGGTCGTTGAGCTTGCCCAGCTCGACATCACCGAGAAAGACGTGGCCGGACGTCAACGTGTCCAGCCCGGCCAGGCAGTGCATCAGCGTCGACTTGCCCGAGCCCGACGGCCCCATCACCGCCGTGAAACGGCCGGCGGGAATGTCGACGGTGACGTTGTCGAGCGCGGTCACGGCGGTGTCGCCCTTGCCGTAGCGCTTGGTGGCGGCCACCGCGCGCGCCGCCGGACGGGTGTGGGCCGGTGCGATCACCGGTGGGGGAAGCAGTTCTGTCGTCATGCCCACGACGGTACGGATGAGCCCCGCAACGTTCGATGGAGCCACCCGCCGAACCGGTGGTGGGGTAAACCCGACCCCGCCACGGGTGCCCACCCGTGGTCGCTGTCGCACACATCCGGCAGGACGGGGCGAAGATAGCCAAAGCTATTCATCCTTCGACATTATTAGTAGCTTTGGCTATGCTAAAGCCAACCAAATTGATAGGTGAGAATATGTCAACGCTACAGACCGCACGTGCCCGCCGCGAGCTCGACGCTCGCCTGGACCAGATCCGCGAGTCGACTGCCACACCTCCAGCCCGCGGTTGGCTACGAGCCGTGCGCGACGTCCTCGAGATGCCGGCACGCCACATGGCAGAACGGCTCGATGTAACGCCAGCGGCGATCTACGGGTTGGAGCGCTCCGAGCAAGCCGGCACCATCCGGCTCGACACCCTGCGCCGCGCGGCGGATGCGCTCGGGTGCGACCTCGTGTACGCCTTGGTTCCCCGGGCGAGCTTGCAAGCGGTCATCGAGGACGCCGCCCGCCAAGCCGTCGAGCAGGATCTGCGCTCGGTCAGCCAGTCGATGGCACTTGAGTTGCAACAGCTCGACCCAGCCGAGCTCGCCCGACGCGCCGACGAGAACGTCCGTGAACGACTTCGCTCGGGGAACATATGGACCTGACCAAATGGACCTGACCGGGGGACCACCTGGCTCCACCCCACTGTCGATCGACGACCTCGAGGGCCTCCGGTTGAGTTGGGTGCAGACACAGACGGACCTCAACGGCGCCGAACAAACCAACATCGAGCAGGCGTTCACCTGGGCGTTCGGGCGTCGCCGGGGCGTCGACCGCCTCCTCGACGTGAGCTTTGTCAATCAGGTGCACCGACGCATGTTCGGCGACGTGTGGAAGTGGGCCGGGAAGTTCCGCTTGGTCGTCACCAACATCGGGGTGGAGCCGATGCACATTCAGACCAGCTTGTACCAAGCGCTGGAGAACGCTCGCTGGTGGCACGAACAGGCGACGTACGGCCCCGTCGAGATCGCCGTGCGCCTCCACCACGCGATCGTCACCGTCCACCCCTATCGGAACGGCAACGGCCGTCACAGCCGTCTCGTCGCCGACATGTACCTGCACGAGCAGGGCCTCTCGCGGCTCACCTGGGGTATCCACGACGTGGTGTCGGCCGGGGATACTCGCGCCCGATACATCGCCGCGCTTCAGGCTGCCGACAGTGGCGACTACCTGCCCCTGTTCGAGTTCGCCACCAGCGCCTGACGCCGTTCGGCACGCTCGTGGGGTGGCACGATGGGCGGATGCGCCGAGGGGGATCTGCACTGCTGGTGATTGCTGCGCTCGCGCTGGCTGCGTGCAGTGACGACGCCGCCACCGCCAAGGTGGTTGAGCCTGTCGAAACCACCGTCGTCGCAGGTCCGGTGGTAACGACCGGCTCAACCACCTTGATCACTGCACCCCCAACCGTTTCGACCGACGCGGTGCCGCCAATCGACAGGGACGTGGTGATCAGTCCCGGTACCGAACAGGTGACGCTGACCGGGCTCGCGCCGGGTGCCGCGGTCGAGCTCCACGACGATGCCGGTGCGATCGTTGCCAAGGGCACGGCCGACGACAACGGGGCGCTGTTGTTCCGGCGACTCGACGGCGGTGCGGTCGTTCATGCCGTGCTGGCCGACGCCCAGAGCGAGCCGGTCACGGTCTTGGCGCGTCACGAGCACCCCGGGCCCGAGTTCTACGCCGGGCAGGTGCTCGGTACCGACGGCGACCTCACCTACATCGAGACCCGCGACGGCACCACGCTGTCGGCCACCGTGTGGCTGCCCGGGCCGGCCGCCGACGGGCCGTACCCAACGGTGGTCGAGTACTCGGGTTATGCGCCGTCCGACCCCGATTCGCAGGGTTTCCCGGAGATGCTCAACGCGCTCGGTTACGCGTACGTGGGCGTCAACATGCGTGGCACCGGCTGCTCGGGCGGCTCGTACCGGTTCTTCGAGTACACCCAGTCGCTCGACGGATACGACGCGATCGAAGCCGTCGCCGCTCAGCCGTGGGTGCAGGGCAACCGGGTGGGGATGGTGGGCGTGTCGTACCCCGGCATCAGCCAGCTGTTCGTGGCCCAGACCCAGCCGCCCAGCCTGTCGGCCATCACACCGCTCAGCGTGCTCGCCGACAGCTACCAGTCGACCCTGTACCCGGGCGGCATCCTCAACACCGGTTTCGCCGTCGAGTGGACCCAGCAACGCATCGACGAGGCGCGGCCCGCGGGTCAGGCGTGGGCGGCCGCCCGGATCGACGGTGTCGGCCGGCCCGTCGACGCGGTGTGCGCCGCCAACCAACTGCTGCGGTTGCAGAACCCCGACCTGGTTGCCGAGATCGGCACCAACCCGTACTGGACCGACGAACTCGGCGCCGAGATCGCCCCGCGCCTGTTCGTCGACCGCATCGAGGTGCCGGTGTTCCTCGCCGGCGCCTGGCAGGACGAGCAGACCGGCGGCCACTTCGCCACCATGCTCGACCGCTTCACCGGCACCGACCACTTCTACGCGACGCTCGTCAACGGGCTACACACCGAGTCGATCGGCCCGTCGGTGTTCCCCCGGTTCGTCGAGTTCCTCGACCTGTACGTGGCCGAACGGGTGCCGTCGCTCACCGCCGCCCGCGGGGTCGCCCCGATCCTTGCCGGCTCGCTGTTCGGCACCACGGATGTCGCCCTGCCCGCCGACGACCGCTTCGCCGGCCTGACCTACGGCGAGGCCCTGGCCGAGTTCGAGTCGGAGCCGCCGGTCGAGGTGTTGTTCGAGGAGGGCGCCGCCGAGGGCTACCCCGCGGGGGCGCCGATGGCTCGGTTCTCGGCCGGGTTCGATGCCTGGCCGGTGCCCGAGACCGAAGCGCACGCCTGGTTGCTGTCCCCGTCAGGCGAGCCCGGGCAGGCCGGCGGGCTCACCAACGTTGACCTCGTCGACGGCAATCCATCGACCGCGTCGTACCTGGCCCTGCCCGACGCCACCCCGGCCACGTTCTACGAAGGCAGCGGCAACGGCGTGTGGGCGGCCGACGTGGAGTACGACTGGCAGCAAGGCGGCGCCGGCACGTACGCCGCGTTCATCACCCAGCCGTTGCCAGCCGACACCGCGGTGGTCGGCAGCGGCTCGGTCGACCTGTGGATCGAGTCGAATCTGGGTGACACCGACCTCGAGGTCACCGTCAGCGAGGTCACCCCCGACGGCAACGAGGTGTACGTGCAGAGCGGATGGCTGCGGGCATCGCACCGCGCCCTGGACGAAGCCGCGTCGACCCGTTTGCGGCCCGTGCATACGCACCGCGAGAGCGACGCCGCGCCGCTGCCTGACGGCGAGCCCACGCTGGTCCGTGTCGAGTTGTTCCCGTTCGCCCACGTGTTCCGAGCCGGTTCGCAGGTCCGTCTGACGGTCGACGCACCCGGTGGCAACCGGGCGATCTGGGAGTTCGTCACGATCGCCAGCGGCGAAAAGGTCACGATCACCAGCGATGTCGAGCGCACGTCGGCGCTCGTGCTGCCGGTGGTCGACCTGGCCGCACTCGGCATCAACGTCCCCGCTGCCCGTCCCGCCTGCGGTGCCCTACGCGGCCAACCCTGCCGGACGTACCTCCCATGAGCGCCACCCAGGTGGTTGAGCCTGTCCGCAAGGTGGTTGAGCCTGTCGAAACCACCACCCCGCACGATCGGATCACACCATGAGCGACCATCGGGCCGAACTGGCCGACTTCTTGCGGGCGCGGCGCGAGGCGGTACGCCCCGAACAGGTGGGGCTGCCGCACGGGGCCACCCGCCGGCGCACGCCGGGCCTGCGCCGTGAGGAGGTCGCCCTGCTGGCCGGCGTGTCGCTCACCTGGTACACGTGGCTGGAACAGGGCCGCCGGATCAACGCCTCCGACGATGTGCTGCGGGCGATCGGGCGGGCGTTGCGGCTCGACGAGGCCGGCGTCGAGCACCTGCTCGCGCTCGCCCAGCCACCCACCAACTGGCACGGCACCACGGTCGAGGCCCCACAAGAGGCGCCGACCGCGCTCGTGCGCCTGATCACCGCGATCGAGCCCGCCCCCGCCTATGTGCTCGGTCCGCGCTGGGAGTTCCTGGCCTGGAACGCCGCCGAGGAGCGCCTCTACCCACGTCTCGCCACGCTCGAGCCGCCCTACCTCAACCTGCTGTGGGTGTTGTTCTGCGACCCGTTCACCCGCGAGCTGATCGTCGACTGGGACATCCACGCCCGCCAGGCCCTGGCCGAGTTCCGGGCCGGCGCGGCCGCGCTGCGCAACGACGCCCAGTTCCATGCGCTCGTCGAGCTGATGAGCGCCGAGAGCGCCGAGTTCGCGGACTGGTGGCGCGAGCACGACGTGTCAGGGTTCGAGACGCGGCTGCGCCGGTTCCATCACCCCGACGCCGGCGAGCTCACGTTCGAGTACCAGCAACTCGCCCCCGTCGAGTGGCCCGCGCTGCGGGTCGTGGTGCAGTTACCCGTGCCCGGCGACGACAGCGCCCAACGGCTCGCCGTCAAGCGCTGGCTGGTGTGATCGCGTGGCCGGATGGGCCGCGACAACTCGAAACGTGCTGGTCATAACCCGTTGGCCCAGGCGTCACCCACGTCAGGCATGATCGGACCCATGTCCGTCGCGGATCTCCACACGCAACCGGCCGCCACCGGCCGGGGCACCGGTGTCCAGGTGCTCGCTGCCGACCACCCGTCGCTCGGCCGCGAGGTCGACGCGTTCCTCGCCCGGCTGGCCGACGAGCGACGTTTCTTCGGCCCGTCGGCGGCCGCCAACCCTAAACCGTTCCCCTCACTGATCCGCGCGCTCGACCAACGCAATGGGGTCCGGCTGGCCGCCGTGGAGGCCGGCCGGGTGGTGGCCCTGGTGCGCATCGACGGATACGGCAACGCCTACCTGGCGGTCGCTCCCGACCGGCGCGCGGCGGGCATCGGCACGATGCTCGGCCGGGCCGCGCTCGACCGGGCGATCCAGCTCGGCTACACCCGCGTCGTCCTGCGCTCGACGCGCCGCAGCCGTGCCGCCCGCCGGGTCGGCGAGTCACTCGGCTGTGTCGTCGTCGAGCAAGGCCGCGGCCGCACCGACCTGATCATCGACCTCGGCACCTCGCAACGTTCGGCCTGACGCCCCCCGTCAGGCCGAACGTCGCCTGAGTTTGTGTGGGCGCAACCATCCGGTGGCACAGGCTTTCCAGATCGGACATGATGGGCTTGTGACTGACACCGCACGGCCACCGGCCCGATCGGCGAATGATGCCGCGGCGCCGACCTACGAGCTTGCCGACCGATACCGGGCCGAGCACGGCCAGGTGTTCGTGTCGGGCCTTCAGGCGATCGCCCGGCTCCCCGTCGACCTGCTCCGCATCGACCGCCGCAACGGCCTCACCACCGCCGCCTTCATCAGCGGCTACCAGGGCTCGCCGGTGGGCATGTTCGGTGAAGAGGTCGCCCGCGCGGCGGCGACGGTTCCCGACCTGCCCATCCATCATCAGCCCGGCGTCAACGAGGAACTCGGCGCCACGGCCGTGATGGGCAGCCAACTGGCGGTGACGCTGCCCGACTGCCGCTATGACGGCGTGCTCGGCATGTGGTACGGCAAGGCGCCCGGGCTCGACCGCGCCAGCGACGCGATCCGCCACGCCGTGTTCGCCTCCACCGCCCCGCACGGCGGCGTCGTCGCGGTCGTCGGCGACGACCCGGCCGCCAAGTCGTCGACGCTCCCGTCGTCGAGCGACGCCACGATGGTCGACCTGCACATGCCGGTGCTGTTCCCCGGCGACGTCCAAGAAGCGCTCGACCTCACCCGCCACGCAGCGTTCCTGTCGCGGGTCAGCGGGTTGTGGGTAGGCCTCAAGCTGGTCACCTCAGTGGCCGACGGCAACGGCACGATCGACTGCGGTCTCGACCGGGTCGTGCCGGTGGTGCCCACGATGGACATCGACGGCGTACCGTTCCGCCCGCACCCCGACGGCCGCCTGATCACGCCCCACACCGTCGAGATGGAGCGCGAGTTCCACGAAGTGCGCACCGACCTGGCCCGCCAGTACGCGGCGCTGAACGGGCTCAATCGGGTCATCGTGCGGTCGGGCGACGACTGGATCGGCATCGCTGCCAGCGGCCATACGTACCACGAGGTCCGCGAAGCGCTGACGCTGCTCGGCCTGCGCGACGACGCCGACCTCCAGGCCGCCGGCGTACGGCTGATCCAACTGCTGGCCCCGATCACGCTCGACAAGTACGTCATCCGCGAGCTCACCGAAGGCCTCGCCGACGTGTTCGTGATCGAGGAGAAGAACCCCACCCTCGAAGTGCTCATGCGCGACGCGCTCTACGACCTCACCCAGCGGCCGCGCGTGTGGGGCAAGCGCGACGAGCACGGCAACATCGTCGTGCCATATCACGGCATGCTCGACGCCGACCGGCTGCTGGCGGGGCTGCGCCACCACCTGTCGAAGCGGCTCGCCGACCGGCTCGCCCCCGACCGGCCCAAGCCCCGCGAGCTGATCCCCCTGTCGGTCGAGCGGGCCCCGTACTACTGCTCGGGCTGCCCCCACAACACGAGTACCCGGGTCGAGCCGGGCGCCCTCGTGGGCGGCGGCATCGGCTGCCACGCGATGGTGGCCCTGATGGAACCCGACCGCGTCGGCGACCTGGTCGGGCTGACGTGCATGGGCAACGAGGGTGCCCAGTGGATCGGCATGGCCCCGTTCGTCGAACGCCAGCACATGTTCCAGAACCTCGGCGACGGCACGTTCTTCCACTCCGGCGAGGTGGCCATCCGCGCGGCCGTCGCGGCCGGCATCGACATCACCTACAAGCTCCTGCACAACGGCACGGTGGCGATGACCGGCGGGCAAGACGCCCAGGGCGCGGTCGACGTGCCCGACATCGCGCGCATGCTGATCCCCCAGGGCGTCGCCCGGATCATCGTCACCAGCGACGCCCCCGAGCGCTTCGACGGTGTCGACTGGCCGCCGCGGGTCGAGGTGTGGGACCGCTCGCGGTTCGACGAAGCGCAGCACACGCTGGCCGCCGTCAAGGGCACCACGGTGCTGATCCACGACCAGGGCTGCGCGGCCGAGAAGCGCCGCGCCCGCTCGCGCGGACTGATCGCCAAGCCGAACTTCCGGGTGGTCATCAACGAGCGCATCTGCGAGGGCTGTGGCGACTGCGGGTCAAAGTCGAACTGCCTGTCGGTGCAGCCGATCGACACGCCGTACGGGCGCAAGACGGCGATCCACCAGACCAGTTGCAACTACGACATGAGCTGCCTGAAGGGCGATTGCCCGGCGTTCGCACTGGTCGAGGTGGTTTCGACAGGCTCAACCACCGGGCGCGCCAAGGTGGTTGAGCCTGTCGAAACCACCTCTCTGCCGGCACCGGTTCCGCTGGTCGACGCCGACCACTTCACCGTACGCCTCTCGGGCATCGGCGGCACCGGGGTCATCACCGTGGCCCAACTGATCGGCACAGCGGCCCTGCTCGACGGGTTGCACGTGCGTGGCCTCGACCAAACCGGCCTGTCGCAGAAGGCCGGGCCGGTCACCAGCGACGTGCGCATCGCCCGCGACCGGCCCACCGACTCGAACCACGCCACCGCCGCTGGCGTCGACTGTTTCCTCGCCTTCGATCTGCTAGCAGCATCGAGCGAGAGCCACCTCGCCGGGGCCGCCCCCGGGAGAACGGTCATCGTCGGGTCGGTCGAGGTAGTGCCCACCGGGGCGATGGTCGTCGACCCGAACGGCCTGTCGTACCCCGAGCTCGACACCCTCCGCCAGCGCCTCGACCACGTGTCGCGCCCTGCCGACAACCGCTACCTCGACTCGGCGGCGGTCACTCAGGGCCTGTTCGGCAGCACCACCTCGGCGAACGTGCTCACGCTCGGCGTGGCGGTGCAATCGGGGGCCCTTCCGCTCGACCCGGCGAGCGTCGAGCGGGCGATCGAACTCAACGGTGTGGCGGTCGCTCAGAACACCGCTGCGTTCCGCTTCGGGCGCCAGTGGGCCGTCGACCCGGCCGGCGTCGAGGCCGCGGCGGGCATCTCGGCGCCGGCGATCGAGTCGCTCGACCAACTACTCGACCGGCTCACCGCCGACCTCACCGACTACCAGGACGCCAAGTACGCGCGCCGGTTCCGCGACCGCATCGACCGTGTGCGCGCCGCTGGTTCGGACGAGTTGACCGCCACAGCCGCCCGCAGCCTGCACAAGCTGATGGCCTACAAAGACGAATACGAGGTCGCCCGGCTGGCGCTGCTACCCGAGTCGCAGGCCCGCTACCAGGCGCTCGGTGGCCGGGATACGAAGGTCACCTACCAACTGCACCCACCGGCGCTCAAGACGTTCGGGCTCGACCGAAAGGTTGGAATGCGTCGCACCGCCAAGCCCGCGTTCGCCTCGCTGAGGTCGATGAAGCGCCTGCGCGGCACGTTCGCCGACCCGTTCGGGCATGCCAAGGTACGCAAGCTCGAACGGGCACTGATCCCCGAGTTCGAGGCCGCCCTCGACCGGCTGGTGGCGGGCCTCACCCCCGACCGGCTCGACGCCGCGATCGCGATCGCCGGCCTCCCCGACCAGGTCCGCGGTTACGAGGAACTCAAGCTCGAGCGCGCCGCCACCTACCGCGAACAACTCGCCACCGCCCTCGCCACCTGGTAAGGCGTGGTCTCGATACACCGCCTAGCGGCGGCACTCGACCACCGGGGGCTGTCAGGTGGCGGTGGGGCTGAGTTGGGCGGCGCCGGCTATGCCGGCGCTGTTGGCCAGGGTAGCCACCGCCAGTTCACAGCCGGGGTCGAGCTTGGGCACCCACTTGTCGGGCTTCTTGCTGGCGCCCCCGCCGAGGATGATCAGCTCGGGCGAGAACAGCATCACCACATGCTTCAGGTAGTGGTCGACACGTTCGGCCCATTCGCTCCACGACAGGTCGTCGCGGTCGCGGATGCTCGCCGCCGCCCTGGTTTCGGCATCGTGACCGTCGAGTTCGAGGTGCCCCAGCTCGGTGTTCGGCACGAGCACCCCGTCGACGAACATGCCCGAACCGATGCCCGTACCGAACGTCAGCGTGATCACCACGCCAGCCCGTCCGGCACCGGCGCCCCAGGTCATCTCAGCCGCGCCCGCCGCATCGGCGTCGTTCATCACCGACACGTTCTGGCCGATCGCCTCGGTGAACAAGGCGTCGGCGTCGACACCGATCCACGACTTGTCGATGTTGGCGGCACTGTGCACGAACCCGTGGCGCACCACCGTGGGCATGCAGATGCCGACCGGCCCGTTCCACGCGTGGCGGACCACCAGCTCGCGCGCCACCTCGGCCATCGCTTCGGGTGTCGCCGGCTGAGGCGTGTCGATCCGTTCCCGGGCCCCCACCAGTTCGCCCGTACGCAGGTCGACCGGGGCAGCCTTCATGCCGGTGCCCCCGATGTCGATGCCATAGCCGAACGGCCCGCCAGATTCATACTGCGTCACGTGCCGGAACCGTAGCAATCAGGGTCGGGCGCGGGTGCGGCGCAGCAGGGGGTCGGCGGCGGCGAGCAGTTTGTCGGCGGCGCGTAGGGTGCGGCCGGCGGCGCCGGGGGTGTCGTTGTCGACCAGGTTGCCCATCACCTGCAACGTGATCGCCGCAACCCGGTCGGTGCCCACCGCGAACCGCAGGCCGGTGCGCATCAGCCGCGGGTGACCGATGAGGAACGCGAACCGGCGGCCCGTGCGCAAGAACCCGTCGAAGCGGGCGCCGAGCTCGGCGTCGTACGTGTCCGCGGCGGACGCCGGGTCGGCCAGGAACCGGTCGGCGGCGAGCATGCCCGACTCCAGGCCGTAGTCGATGCCCTCGCCGTTCATCGGGTTGATCAACCCAGCCGCGTCACCCACCGCCACCCACCCAGGGCCGTGGCGCTTGACCGCGCTCATCGGCAGCCGCCACGCACGGGCCCGTTCCAGGTCGGGGCCGATGCCCCACGAGTCCTTCACCAGCGCCCGGTAGCTGTCGAGCAGGTGGTTCAGGTTGAGTCCCTTGAACCCCTTCATCGTCGACAGCGCGCCGACACCGATGTTCACGGTGCCGTCGCCGCAGGGGAACATCCACCCGTAGCCGGGCACCCACGTGCCGCGCTCGTCGCGGACCGTGAGGCACGCTTCGATGTGCGCGTCGGCGTGGCGCGGGCTCTCCACGTAGCTACGGATCGCCAGGCCGTACGGCTCGTTCGGGACGCGTTCGGCACCCAGCAGGCGGGCGGCCTCGCCCTGCGCCCCGGCCGCCAGCACGGTGAGGTCGGCGGTGATCGTCTCGGCCCCGACCCGGATGCCGGTGACCCGTCCGTCGCCGGCGAGCTCGGGTAGCGCAGTCGCGCCGAACCGCAACTCGGCCCCGGCCGCCCCGGCCGCGTCGATCAAGGCCGCGTCGAGCCGGCGCCGCGGCCACACCGCCCCGTGGTTGGGGAACCTGCCGCCTTCTTTCGCCCATGGCAGCTCGCGGACCTGCTTGCCGGCGATCATCCGCAAGCCGGCGATCGGGTGCGCCCCGTCGAGCGGGATTTCCAACTCGTCGAGCGCCTTCACCGCTCGGGGGGTCAGCCCGTCCCCGCAGATCTTGTCGCGGCCGTGCTCGCCCTTCTCCACCACCAGCACTCGGGCACCGGCCCGAGCCGCACGGATCGCGGTCGCTGCCCCGGCCGGGCCGCCGCCGATTACGGCGAGGTCGTAGCTGGCCATCGGGTCAGGCGTCGCCGGAGGCGATCCGCTCGTGGTGGTGGATCACCTCGGCCACGATGAACCGCAGGAACTTCTCGGAGAACACCGGGTCGAGGCCCGCCTGCTCGGCGAGCTCGCGCAACCGGGCGACCTGCTCGTCCTCACGCCCCGGGTCGGCCGCGGGCAGGCCCACCTCGGCCTTGTAGACGCCGACGTCCTGGGTGATCTTGAAGCGCTCGGCGAGCAGGTGGATCAGCGCCGCGTCGATGTTGTCGATGCTGGACCGGTACCGGGCCAACCGCGCGTCGGGCGTGTCAGTCACGCCGAGCGACGCTACCGCCCGCGCCCGACCGACCGGGTCAACCGAACAAGCCGACGATCAAGCCGACCGCGGCAATCACGACCGCCTGACTCGTGAACAGCCACGTGCCGAACGCGCGCAACAGGCGTGATTCGAGCCGCGCCTCCAAGACGTCGAGGTCGGCCTTGGTGGCAAGCTGCGTCCAGTCGGGTGGCATGAGTTGGATGAATGTGTGGGCCTCGGACTCGCCGAGATGGACCTTGATCGATTCGTACAGTTCGTGACGCTGAGTCTCTGTGACAGCCATGTTTGCACATCTCCGGTGATCTGGGAAGGGAGGGTGCGTGGCACCGAAGTGGCCGGGCGGGCGGCGATGTGGGTGACGGTAGCGGAGGGATGTCACAGAGTTTCGGGATTGCGGGCGAGGGCGATGCGGTTGTGGCCGGAGAGGTCCTGGCGGATCTCGGCGTCGCGGTAGCCGGCGCGCGACAGGAGATCGAGCACAGCAGGCCCCTGGTCGTGGCCGATCTCGAGAACGAGCCAACCGTCCGCTGCGAGCCACTCTGGTGCACCGGCGACCAACCTACGGATGTCGTCGAGGCCGTCGACGCCGCTGAACAGTGCCGACGCGGGCTCCCACTCCGCCACCCCGGCAGCAAGGTCGGGCGACCCCTCCGCCACGTAGGGCGGGTTCGACACGAGCACGTCGAACCGATCGCCCGCGGGCAACGCCGCGAACCACTCCCCCTGCCCGACCCGGACGTTGCGGGCCGCCCGACCGATACCGGCCAGGTTCGCCCGGGCGACGTCGAGCGCCTCAGCGGACGCGTCGGTGATCCACACGGTCGTGCCGTCGAGCGGCAACTCGGTAGCGAGCGCCAGGCCGATCGCCCCCGACCCCGTGCCCAGGTCGGCGACCCGTCGGGCCGGCGACACCGCGGCCGCCAGCTCGATCGCAACGCCCGCCACCAGCTCGGTCTCGGGCCGCGGAATCAGCACGCGTCGGTCGACCGCCAGCTCGACGTGGCGGAACGACCAGCGGCCGAGTACGTACGCCAACGGTTCGCCGGCCCGGTAGCGGGCCGCCATCGCGTCGAGGTGAGCGACCATCCGCTCGGTGACCGGCTCGTCGAGCGCGGCGTCGAACTCCGCCCCGTCGAGCGCACAGGCGACCTCGACCAGCCACCGCGCCTCGTGCCGCGGAACGACCTGCGCGGTCGCCGCCCACAGGTCGCGGACGGTGGGAACGACCGGCTCAATCACCTCGAACCTCGCGGACGGTGGTTTCGACAGGCTCAACCACCTTGGGGACACCCAACTGGGATTCGGCGGGCTCGACCACCGGTGTCAGCCCAGGTCTGCCAGCTGGCGGGTGCGTTCTTCTTGGAGGAGCGGCTCGACGACGAGGTCGAGGTCGCCGGCGAGCACGTCGCTCAGGCGGTAGATCGTGAACCCGATCCGGTGGTCGGTGACCCGGTTCTCCTTGAAGTTGTACGTGCGGATCTTCTCGCTGCGTCCGCCGCCGCCGAGCTGAGCCTTGCGTTCGGCAGCGTGCTCGGCGTCGGCCTCGGCCTGCTTCTGCTCGTACAGCCGAGCCCGCAGCACCTGCATCGCCCGGGCTCGGTTCTGCAACTGGCTGCGCTCGTCCTGCATGGTGACCACCACACCGGTGGGCAGGTGCGTGATCCGCACGGCCGAGTCGGTGGTGTTGACGTGCTGACCACCGGCCCCCGACGAGCGGTACACGTCGACGCGCAGGTCGCTCTCGTTGACCTGGATGTCGACCTCGGTGGCCTCGGGCAGCACGGCCACGGTGGCCGACGACGTATGGATGCGGCCCTGACTCTCGGTGACCGGCACGCGCTGCACCCGGTGCGGGCCGCCTTCGAACTTGAGCCGTTGCCACGCGTCGTCGCCGCGCAGCACCAACGTGACGTGGTTGACGCCGCCGAGTTCGCTCGGGTCGTGGGCCAGCGTCTCGACCTTCCAGCGCCGGGCAGCCGCGTAGGCGAGATACATGTTGTGCAGGTCGCCGGCGAACAGGTTGGCCTCCTCGCCACCTTCGGCGCCACGGATCTCCATGATGACCGCCCGCCCTGCGTTGGGGTCTTTCGGCAGCAGCAGCTCGCGCAGCTCGCCGGCCAGCCGGTCAAGCTCACCCAGCGCCGAGTCGACTTCGGCGTGCAGCAGGGGGCGTTCGTCGGGCGTGGCCGTCTCGATCATCTCGCGCGCCAGCGCCAGGTCGTCGAGCCGGGCCTGGTACTCGGCATGGGCGGCGACGACCGGTTCGAGCTCGCGGTAGCGCTGCGACACCTGCCGGAGCGCGTCGGGGTCGGCCAGTGTGACCGGGTCGGCCAAGCGCGCCTCGAGCTCGCGGAATTCGTCGGCGGCCAGCGCCAGGTTGGCGAGCACCCGCGCGTCGACCGTACCGGCGGACGACGGGTCGGAATCGGCGCGGTCGGACATGGCCGTTCGAGGTTACCCCGCACCGCCGGACGGCACCTGTGCACAGGTGATTCGATTTCTTGAGTTGACTCGACTCATCTTTTCTGTACAATGGCGTGTGCTGCTCGGTCCACTCGCCGGGCCGAGCAGCAGAACAGTCGACACTCGTTCATCACACGGAGGAACCACGATGATCGTTCGCCACCGCCTCACCCCCACGCTCGCCGTCACCCCCGCCCAGATCGACCGCACGTTCGGACAGCTCGTCAACTCGTTGTTCGACACACCCGCGTTCGGGCCCAACGTGCGCGCCGACTGGCACGACGACGAGTACGTGCTCACCGTCGACTTGCCGGGTGTGCCGGCCGAGGCCGTCACCGTCGAGGTCACCGGCCAGTCGCTGCGCCTGGCTGCCACCAGTGGCGAGTCGCAGTGGTCGCGCACCTTGCGACTCGGCGGCTCGCTCGACCCCGACAAGGTCAGCGCCCGCCACGTCGACGGTCGCCTCACCGTGCGGATCGGCAAGTTCGACGAGCCGGCCGCCCGCCAGGTCGCGATCGACACCACGCCCGCCACCCCGGCGATCGACGCCGGCGAGCCGGTCGACGCTCAGTCCAGCGAGGCCAGCTCGGCCGGCTGACGCAGCAGGCCGGCGATCTCGACGATCACCGGCAGTCGATCCCGCGAGGGGGTCACGACGACCAGGTCTCCGACGCCCGGTTCGCCCAGTGCGAGCCGGGCGTCGGCAGCGTACGGCACCACGTCGAGCTCGACGCCCGATGCGAACACCGCCACGAGTGGCGTGCCGTTGGGGCGCCGGCCCGTCGCGACGCACGGCACCGGGTCTTTCAGGTTCTCGCGCGGCAGGGGCGGCTCGGCCGGCGCGAGTTGGGCGGCGCCGATCAGTTCGGGCTGCTCGACGACCCGCCAGCGCAACAGGCGCTCGGCGGCGAGGTGGTTGAGCGGGTGCGGCCCAGCGCCGGGACGGCGGTGCTCGGCCACGGTGGCCGCGATCCGCGCCAGCGAGTCGGGGGCGGGCACGTCGCCGTGGAGCATCTGGAACGCCTCGCGGTCGTGGGCGCCGACGCCCACTTCGAGCCGGGTCGTATCCAGGTACGGGTCGTCGACCACCCGGCACACCTCGAGCCCTGCCACCTCGCCTACCATCACGCCCGACTCGACGTGTGGGGTGGCACCGGCCTCGGCGATCAGCGCTCGGAACGGTTCGTGGTGCTCGGGCAGGTCGGGCGTCGACGCGAACGGTTCGGCGACGGCCGGCAGGAGCGTCCGGCCTTCGGCGTGCCACACCTCGATCGGGAACGCGAACTCGCCGGCCCGCCGGGCGAGCACACCGGTGCCCGCGTCGGCGACCACGTGGAGCCCCGCCGCGTCCTGGCGCAGCGCCCACGCCAGCGCCGCCCCCAGCCGGCGGGCAGGGGTGTCATCGAGCAGCACCCACGCCCACCCGTCACGCATCAACGCCGCGCCGGTCCCGAACGCGACCGCCTCGTCGTCAGCCCCCGCCAACGCCCGCAGCTTGACCGCGTTGAGTTGACTAAGCCGTTCGCTCACCCCGAGCACGCTACGAGCCGGCGTCGCCTCGATACAACGGAGGGGCGGATCCGCCCCAAGTGCGCCACTCGACGACCGGTGGCCAAGGTGGTCGAGTGCCGGCGCAGCCGGTGTATCGAGACCACGCCCGTCTCGGGCCACCGAGCTAGTCGAGTTCTTGGGTGCCGAGGTAGCTGGATTCGAGGAGGTGTTGGTCGTGGCGGAGTTGCTCGGCGGTGCCGCTCAGCACCAGGTCGCCGTGGTTGAGCACGTAGGCGCGGTCGGCGACCTCGAGTGCAAGGTGTACGTGCTGTTCGACGAGCAGCACCCCGGCACCGGTCTCGTCGGCGATCTGGCGCAGCACCGGCAGCAGCCGCTCGACAATGATCGGCGCCAGGCCGAGGCTCATCTCGTCGACCATCAACAGGCGCGGTTTGGTAGCCAAAGCCCGGCCCATCGCCAGCATCTGCTGCTCGCCGCCCGACAGCAGCCCGGCCTTGCGGTTCATCAGGTCGGTCAGTGCCGGGAAGTAGCGCAGCGCCTGGTCGACGTCGGCGGCACCCTTCGAGGCACCCAGCCGCAGGTTCTCGGCCACCGTCAGTTGGAAGAACAGCGACCGGTCCTCGGGCACGTGGGCCAGGCCGCCGCGGGCAAGCACGTGCGGCCGGCGACCGGCGACCGACTCGCCGAACACGCGGATGTCGCCGGCCAGGATCGGGTTGAGCGCCGAGGCCGTCAGCAGCGTGGTGGTCTTGCCGGCGCCGTTCGGCCCGAGCAGGGCGACGACCTCGCCCTCGCCGACCACCAGGTTCAGGTCGCGCACCACGGGCACACCGCCGTACCCGGTGGACAGCGCCTCGATCTCGAGCAGCGCGGTCACGATTCCTCCTCCGGCGCGTGCTCGGCCATGTGTTCGACCAGTTCGGGGTCGGCCGACTTGCCGAGGTAGGCCTCGATCACCTTCGGGTCGCGCATCACCTCGGCGGGCGTGCCCTCGGCAATCTTCTTGCCGAACTCGATCACGTAGATGTAGTCGCACACGTCGAGCACCAGGCCCATGTCGTGGTCGACGAGGAAGATCGACGAGCCGGCCTCGACGATCGCCTTGAGGCGCTGGCCGAGCGCTTGCGATTCGGTGGTGTCGAGGCCCGCGGCCGGTTCGTCCATGCACACCAGCGCCGGGCGGCCGGCCAGCGCCCGTGCGGCCGACACCAGCTTGCGCTGCCCCTGGCTGATCTCGGCGGGCATGCGATCGCGCAGGTCGCCCAGCCCGAGCACCTCGAGCGCCCACTCGGCGTCGCCGTGGTCGCGGCCGCGGCGCGGCAGGATGAGGTCGAGCAGGAACCCGCCGACCGTTTGCCGCTCGGCCGCGACCTGGAGGTTCTCGAAGACGGTCAGGTCGTCGAACAGTTCCAGTGACTGCCACGTGCGGCCGAGCCCGAGCCGTGCCCGCCGGTGCGCCGGCAGGCGCTCGACCCTGCGCCCGTCGAACTCGATCTCGCCGGTGGCCGGGGTGAGGCCGGTGATGGCGTCGATGAACGTCGTCTTGCCGGCCCCGTTGGGCCCGATCAGGCCGACGATCTGGCCGCGCTCGACACGCAGGTCGACCTCGGCGACGGCGCGCAGGCCGCCGTAGGTGACGCTCAGTTCGCGCACGTCGAGCAGCGTCATCCTGGATCCACCGATCGTTGCAGCCACTCCACGGCGTTGCCCCAGCCCACGAAGGTCGTGGCCCCGTTGGCCCTGGCGCACGGCCAGTGAAGCCCAGCCTGCGTGGCGCTTGAACGCACAGCGTTACGGAGCCTGGATTCACCGTGATGACGGCGAGGAACGAGCCGCCAGATCGGTGGATTCAGGGTCATGCCACGGCCTCCTCGACGACGGGGGGCGGCTGTTTGCGACGCCAGGCGCCGCTCACCAGCCTGCCGAGGTCGCCGACCGCCCCGGCGATGCCCTCGGGGTTGCGCACCGCGGCCACGATCAGGCCGAGCCCACCGAGGATCAAGGTGAACTCCTCGGGGATGTGGAACACCTGATGCAGGAACGTGAAGAACAGGCCGCCGCTCACGAGCATGCCACCGCTGATCGCGCCCGACACGCAGGCGATGCCACCGAGGTAGGCGAAGGCGAAGAACGTCAGCGAATCGAGGTAGTCGAAGCGGTCGGCCGCGACCGCCCCGGTGCGGTAAGCGAACACCGCGCCGCCCACGCCGGCGATGAACGACGACGTGCCGAAGGCGAGCATCTTCATGCCCGACACGTTGATGCCCGCGGCGGCCGCGGCGCGCTCGTTCGAGCGCGTGGCGAGCAGCTTGCGGCCGGTGGCCGAACGACGCAGGTTGGCAACGAGGTAGCACAGGATCACCACGACCACGAGCACGAACACGGCCGTCATCGGGTTCGGTTGCTTGCCGTCGCCGGCGAGCAACCCGAAGATGCGGTAACGCACGTTGCGCGACTCGGTGAACATCTGCGGGGTGTCGACCTTGGCACCGAACATGCCACCGTTGAACGCCTGGTTGCCGAACACCGCCTTGTCGACGGCGACCGCGAACGCGAGGGTGACGATGGCCAGGTTCACACCGCGTACGCGCAGGGCGGGGATGGCGACGATCAGGCCGACGACCGCGGCGACTGCGGCGCCGATGAAGATGGGAATCGGGAACGGCACGTTGTACTGCGACGTGAGCTTGGAGACGATGAACGCGGAGATGCCGGCGAACGCCATCTGGGCCAGCGAGATCTGCCCGACGTAGCCGGTGATGACCACGCTGGACAGGCAGATGATCACGCCGATCAGGGTGGTCGACAGCGCCAGCCGGAAGTCGGGCGTGAACACGAACAGGGCGAGGATGGCCGTGGCGACGGCCAGCGCCGGGCCGGCGTAGCGCACCGCCCAGTCGGGCGGTGTGGGCGAGGCCGGCAGGCGGCCGGCCGAGATCGCCCCGCGGGTGGGCAGGTTCTTGCCGCGCAGCGACAGCACCAGCACGATCACCACCAGCGGCAGCACGCGGTCGAAGCCGGGCATCGGCAGGCCGGCCGAAGTGGGGAACCACTCGTGGCGGGCGCTGATGTAGGCCACCAGCCCGAACTGCATGCCGAGCAGCATCGAGGCGAACGTCGTCCAGCCGAACGACGTGAACCCGCCCACCAGGGCAGCCGTGAGGGCCGGAATGATCAGCGCCGGGATGGTGCCCGGGTCGACCGTCGCCTGGACCGTGGCGGCGAAGATGCCGAGCAGGCCGGTGATCAACGACGACAGCATCCAGTTCGCCCCGGCCAGGAAGTCGGGCGAGAAACCGAGCAGCACGGCGCCCTTCTCGTTCTCGGCCGCGGCCCGCGTGGCCAGCCCGAACCGGGTGCGCTGGAACAGCAACCACAGCACGACGGTGAACACGACGATCAGCACCACGATCGTGAACTGGTCGGTGGTCATCTTGACGCCGGCCCCCAGATTGACCTGCGACCCCTGCTCGAAGAACGGCATCTGCCGGACGCCGTACGGGGTGATGCCGAAGCGCCGCAGGATCACCGCCTGGAGGTACAGGAACAACCCGATCGAGGCGACCACCTTGGCGAGCGGCGGGGCGGCCCGCAACGGCCGGAAGATCAGCACGTGCATCACCCAGCCGAGGAACAGCGAGAACACGAGGGCGATGCCGAGCGCCGGCCAGAACTGCATGTTCGGGCCGAAGCTGATGCGGGTGGGGATGTCGGGCAGGTCGAACGTGTCGTCGGCCTGGAACCAGTGGACGACGCCTTCGATCGGTGCCAGCGGGTTGGGCAGCGGCGGCAGGAACAGGTCGCCCTCGCGGCGCAGCACGGCGTAGACGTAGGCGATGTACATCGCCACCGCGCCGTTGGCGAAGTTGACGACGCCCGAGCCGCGGTACGTCAGCACCACGCCGAGCGCGATCGCAGCGATCAGGGCACCCTGCGACAGGCCCGAGCCGGTGAGGAACTGAGCCCGTGTCTGCGGGTCGATCACCGCCCAGCCCACCAACAGCACGCCGGTGGCGACGAAGAACCACTGGAGGTACTTCGTCAGCGACGCGCTCATCGCCGCCCGCTCACGCGATCACCCGCCGCTCGAAATCGCGTTGACGTCGACGGGGTTTCCGTTCAGGCCGTCGGCGACCGACACCCACTCGCCCCCGGTGTACTGCTGGATGCCGGCGTGCGAGGCGCACAGGGCGACGAAGATCGGCAGGCCGACCGGGGTGACGTTGCCGCAGCTGAGCGCGCCGGCCTGGATCATCATCGGGCCGGTGAACCCCCGCAGGGCGGCGTCGAGGGTGGCCGAGTCGACGGTGTCGATGCCCATCTGGTTCACCAGCTTGACGACGGTCAGCACGTTGGCGAAGCTCGGCCCGGCGAACCCGGTGTACTCGAGCGTGGTGGCCCCGGGGGCCGGCGACCCGTACTGGTGGACCTTGTTGACGTACGTCTCCATGCCGCTCTCGCGGTCGGGGTTGAAGTAGCTGTAGCCGTAGCCACCGAAGTACCAGCCGTCGGGCACGTCGCCGCCGACGCCGACATCGGCGAGGTGATCGGTCATCGGGGTGCCGTAGCACAGGCCCGACGTGACCACGGTGGGGTTGATGCCGAGCGCCCGGATCGAGTCGTACACGTTGATGCACTGGTGGATCGTCACCAGCGGCACGAACACGTCGGCCGTGTCGACCCCGGCGGCGGTCATCGCCGACTGGACCTCGGCCGCGGTGGCCGTGGTGGACACACCGACCATGGTGACGTCGATGCCCGCCGCCTGAAGCACCGGTTGCAGCAGGATCTGAGCGGCCGTGCCACCGGCGCCGCTGGTCTCGTGGATCACCGCCGCGGTCGCCGGCGTGTCGGGCAGCAGGTTGGCGATCGTGTAGCCGAGCGACGGCACCACACCCGGCGAGCCGGCGGTGAACGACACACCGGCGGTGTTGGTGAAGTCTTCCGTGGTGAGGCCGTTGCCGATCAACACGGCCTTGCCACTGGCCTGGAGCGTGTCGAACAGCGCCTGGTGGGCGTCTTGGAACGTGCCGGTGATGACCAGGTCGATGTCGGGGTTGTTGGCCATCTGGGTGGCGCAGCTCGAGCCGTCGTCGCCGGGCGGCGTGGAGCAGGCGACGATCTCGATCGGACGGCCGTCGATGCCACCGAGCTCGGCGTTGGCGAACGCGGCCGCAGCGTTGATGCCGATCGTGTTCTCGGGGAAGAAGTCTTCGGCGTTGATGTAGCCGATCTTGTACGGGTCGCCGCTGGCCGGGCCGGCGGTGCCGCCCGTGTACTCCAGCGCCCAGACGGTGTCCTCGTCGACGCCCGGCTCGGTGGTGCCCGGCGCCTCACCGCCGTCGGTGGTGCCGGGGGCCTCGGTGCCCGGAGCCTCGGTGCTTGGTGCGCCGGGCTCGCCGGTGGTGGGCGCCGGGGCTTCCGTGTCGGGCGCCTCGGTGCCGGGCGCGTCGGTCGCGGCGGGTGGGGCGACCGCCGTCGTGGTGGGGCCGGTCTCCTCCTCGGCACACCCCGCGGCCAACGCCAGTAGGACGACTCCGGCCGCGAGACGGCTGGTACGAACGTTCACGATGTCTCCCCTTCAGTGGCCGCCAGGGCCGATCGATTACCGCGCCCCCCGCACGCTGGCCGGACGCGGACTCAACGTAGGCGAATACCGCTGTGATTTCAATTCATTCGAGCCGCAATTACTCGACGACGTAGGCGAAGACGTCGGCGATCACGTCACACTCGGCGAGCTTGTTAGCGAACGTCAGCGCGCCACCCGCGCCGAGCCGGCAGATCACCAGGTTGGCGAGCGTCTGGCCGGGGAGCAGGTTGAGGTTCGACGTGCCGGGCATGCCTTCGCCCGCCGGCCACACGGTGACGTACGACGGGGCGGTGACATTGGTGACGGTGACGTTGAGCACGACCGCCGTGGCGGCCTCGGGTACGCCCGCCCGGCGAGCGACGACGACGTCGATCGTGCGCCCGCTGCCGATCGGCTGCCTGGCCGCGCCGAGGCCCTCGCGGGTGTCGAGCAGACGGCGCGGAGCGACCGACCGCAGGCGACCCGCGCCGGCGGGCGTCGCCGATGTGAAGTAGCCGAACACGTCACCGACCGCGTGCTTGCCGGCGCCCGCCCCATCGAGTTGCACCCGGCCACCGCTGCCGAGCCGCACCACGGCCAGGTTGGGCACCGTGTCGTTCTGCCAGAAGTTGACGTTCGAGGTGGCCGCCACGGGCTGACCGGCAGGCGACAGGCGCAGGTAACCAGGCGCGTCGGGTTCGGTGGCGGTGAGGTTCATCACCACACCGGTGGCGTCGGCGGGCACCCCTGCCTGTCCACCGACGGCGATCTCGACGGGCACCAGATGAGCGAGCTTGCCGGCCGCCACGCCCTGCCCGGTGCGGGTGTCGAACAGCCGGGTGGGCCGTAGCGGCACGAACCGGTCGCCGCCCGCTCCCTGGTTGCTGGTGCAGTAGCCGAACACGTCGACCAGGCAGTGCGCCGACCCGTGCGAGTTGAACACCTCGATCGAGCCGTCGAGGCCCACACCGACGGCGACCAGGTTGGGCACCGCCCGGCCCGGCCCCCCGTTCACGTTCGACGTTGCCGGCTTGGCGGTTCCCCCCGGATACACCGTGAAGTAGTGCGGCACGGTGGCGTCGACGGCGGTGACGTTGGCGATCACCGCGGTGACCCCGTCGGGCGGCAGGCCGCCGCGGCCGGCGATCGGGACGCGCAGCACGCCCCGGGCGGCCAGCGGGCGGGCGGGAACCCCACCGGTGCCGTCGCGGGTGTCGATGACCCGGGCCGGGGAGATGGGGACGAACGTCGACAGCCCACCGATCACGGTAGGGAGCGGGGCGGTGCTCCCGTCGGCGACCTGGCCGGGTGGGCGCCGGAAGAGGCCGAGGTTGGCGTAGTTCCCGCCGAGCACATCGCCTGACCCACCGCCGAGCCAACCGTCGATCACCGACCCGTAGTACGAGCGCACGTCGACGGTGGGTGTCATCCGGTCCCAGGCTCCGGGCGGCAACTCCGGGCGGGCGCCGTAGAACCCGCCCTGGACGTTGGCCCCGAACACGAACTGCGGGGCAGCCGAGCCGTGATCGGTGCCCATCCCCGCGTTGGCCCATGACGTACGGCCGAACTCGGAGAACGTCATGACCGTCACCCGGCTGGCCCACCCCGGATGGAGCACCGAGTAGAACCGGGCGATCGCCGCGTTCAGTTCGTTCATCCGGGCGTTGTGCATGGCCGGTTGCAGGGCGTGGCTGTCGAAGTCGGCCCAGCCAGCGGTGAGCACCCGGAAGCCGAGGTTGGCGTTGATCAGCCGGGCGACCACGTCCATCCGGGTGATGATCTCGGGTTGCAGCGGCGCCCCGGGCGCGGGGGCCGTCGGGTACAGCGGGGCGGTCGCGGCGACTACGTCGAAGGCGTCGACGAACGCCTGCGCGGTGGCCGCGTGCCACGGCCCGCTCGATCCGTTGAACATCTTGCGCACGGCCTGGTAGCCGCGCTCGCTGCGTGTGTCGGTCGCGCTGCCCCACGCGGCCGCCTGGTCGGACACGCCGGTCGCGCGGCTGGCCTGGCCGATCACGTGCAGCGGTACCGCGCTGCCCACCGACGCGCCGGCGTACAGGTCGGCCCGCCCCCCGGTGTACCCGTCGAGCCACCGGCCGAGCCAACCGCTGTCGGGCAGCCCGGTGGGGCGGGCGGCCATCCACTTGGCCATCGAGCTGAAGTGCGACAGGTCGGGCGGGTCGGGGTAGCCGACACCTTCGACGATCGCCAACTGACCGGCGTCCCACAGGCGCTTGAACTCTGTGAGCCGAGAGTTCGCACCGCTGTTTCCGGCGAGGCCCGGTTGGTCGACGATGTGCGAGTTGGCACCGAGCGCCAGCGTGTTCTGCGGTTGGATCGCCAGCGCACCGTGCTGTTCGAGATAGACGCCGTGGTGCGACCCGCCGGTGGGCACGATGGTGTTGAGGCCGTCGTTGCCGCCGTACAGGCCGAGTACGACAAGGATGCCGTCGTTCGGGCCGACCGGGCCGAGCGCCCACGCCGCCGGGTCGTGGCCCGGCACGAACCAGTCGAGCAACGTGGCGCCCGGGCCTGCCGCGACCAGCCCGGCCCCCGCGCCCATGCCGACCAGTTGCAGGAACCGGCGCCGGTCGAGCGCGTGGGCGTCGCGGTCGTCACCGGCGTCGTGGGCCTGCGACAGGTGGGCCAGGGCGTCGGCCGTGGAGATGTCGGTGGGCAGCATCAGGCCACGGTCATTTCGGGGCTGACGTAGATCAGTTCCACCAGGTCGTGGAACTCGTCGAGCTTGGCGTTGACGGCGAACTCGTCGAGTGCCGCCAGCGTGGTCGACCCGAGCGTGATGCCCATCAGCTCGGTGAGCTGGCGCACCAGGCCGCGCCGGGCCGCCGAGTCGTTGCCGGAGGCCCACACCTCGGCGCGGGTCAACCAGCCGCGACGCAGGCGCATACCGGCTCCGTCCCAGTAGTCGGCCAGCACGTAGTAGGCGACGTGGCGGGCAGCCGCCGCGCGCTGGGCGAACGCGCTGGCGTTGACGTAGTAGCCGTTGTAGCCCCATCCGGCGACGTTGGGCGGAAACAGCAGCCGCTGCCCCATCCCCTCGCCGAGCCAGAACGGGAACGCCGGGTCGGCGGGCACCGAGGTGGTGGCGAGCAAAGCGACGAGGTAGTCGACCGGCGACCGCACCAACCCGCGGCGGACGCCGGACGTGTAGAACTCGTCGCGCAGCAACAGCGCTCGAACCCACGGGGTGAGGTCGAAGTTCGAGCCGAGCGCGACGCCGCGCAGGTGGGTACGGACGGCCGACGGGATGGTGGTACCGGCGAAGAACGCCCACAGCTTGGTGGAGATGAAATCGGCCGCGATCTCGCGCGTCGGCTGGCCGGCACGCGAGCCAGCGGTGGCGACCCCGTTGCTGAGGATCGTGCGGATCGCGTCGGCGCCGTGCCGCTTGGGGTCGGCGTGCTGGCAGGTCATCTGGCCCAGGAACGGCATCGGTGTCGGGTCGTGGCGATCGGGGCGCCACCAGTACGTTCCGGTGTTGTCGGCATGGTTGGTCACGCTGTGCCCGGTCCACGCCGCGGTGCTGGCCTCGACGTCGGCCTCGGTGTAGTTGCCGACGCCGAGCAGGAACAGCTCCATCAGCTCGCGGCCGAAGTTCTGGTTGGGCGCCTCGGCGAAGTTCTCGTTGTTGTCGAGGTAGCGCAACATGGCGACGGTGGTCGACATCTCGATCGCCAGCTCGCGCAGGTTGCCGAGGCCCTTGGCCCGGTACAGGTCGAGCTGCTGCTTGATCACCTGCGTGTTGCCGGCCTTGGCGTCGTCCGACACGAAGTGGCCGTGCCAGAACAGGGCCATCTTCTCCTGGATACGACGCTGGGAGGTGAGCATCTGGTCGATCCACGACCGGGTGACCTCGGCGATGCGCGTCGGGTGATCGGGTGCCGTCATCCGCAGCGGCGGTGGGCCGCCGTTGCGGGCGACATCGAGCACGTCGGCGACCGCGGCCGCCCGCGTGGGCATGGCCGCAAGTTCGGCAACCCGGGCCGGGGCGGCGAAGAACTCGGTGCGGCGCAACAGATGGGTGACCTCATCCGGCGACGGCATGTGTCAATTCAACCCGATCTGAAGTACGCGAGCACGTCGGCCAGCACATCGCATTCGGCGCGCTTGTTCCCGAACGTCACCGCGCCACCCGTACCGAGCCGGCAGATCACCAGGTTGGCGAGCGTTTGGCCCGGCAACAGGTTCAGGTTCGACGTGCCCGGCATGCCCTCCCCGGCCGGCCACACGGTGACGAACGAGGGCGCCGCAACGTTCGTCGCGGCCACGTTGAGCACCACCGCGACGGCATCGTCGGGCACCCCCGCCTGCCCGGCCACCGGCACGGTGATCGAGTTGGCGGGGCCCACCCGGGCCGCGGGCGCACCGGTGCCGTCGCGCGTGTCGAGCAGGCGTCGGGGCGCGACGGCCCGCAGCAACCCGCCATCCGCGTCGGCCGCTGCGCCACCGAAGTAGCCGAACACGTCGCCGACCGCATGCTTGGCGTGGCCGGCTCCGTCGAGCGCCACCCGCCCGTCGCGTCCAAGCCGTACCACGGCGAGGTTGGGCACCGTGTCGCCGGGGCCGAAGTTGACGTTCGACGTTGGTGCGGTCGCCTGCCCGGCCGGGGTGAGGCGCAGGTAGCCGGGGGCGTCGGGTTCGGTGACGGTGAGGTTGAGCACCACCGCGGTGGCGTCGGACGGCACGCCGGCGTGCCCGGCGACATCGATCTCGACCGGGGCGAGATGCCCCACCGTGCCGGCCCGCACGCCCTGGCCCGAGCGCGTGTCGAACAGCCGCTGTGGCGCGAGCGCGACGAACCGGTCGGTGCCGGCACCCGCATCGCTGGAGAAGTAGCCGAACACGTCGACGAGGCAGTGCGTGCTGCCGTGCGAGTTGAAGACCTCGATCGAGCCGTCGCCACCGACGCCGATCACGACCAGGTTGGGCACCGCGCGGCCCGGCCCGCCGTTGATGTTCGACGTGCCCGGGCGGGCGGTGCCACCGGGGTACACGGTGAAGTAGTGGGCCTGCTGGGCGTCGACGGCGGTGACGTTGGCCACCACCGCGGTGACACCAGTCGCCGGCACATCGTGTTGCCCGGCGACCGGCACGCGCAGCACACCACCGGGGCCGAGCGGTGCGCCGGTGGTACGTGTGT
The DNA here is from genome assembly GCA_035556435.1 of Ilumatobacter sp. Classification (GTDB taxonomy): domain Bacteria; phylum Actinomycetota; class Acidimicrobiia; order Acidimicrobiales; family Ilumatobacteraceae; genus Ilumatobacter. Next base: position 145,069 of record DATMEY010000042.1, read on the forward strand.
CGACGAGCCGGGCAGGTGTCAGCGGTACGAACTCGCCTGGTGCGCTGCCGGCGTACGGCGGCCGGGGCGTGGTGGGCAACGTCGAGCCACCGGCACCCGGGCCGGCCGCGAACAGCCGCAGGTTCTCCCAGGTGCCGCCGAGCACCTGCGAGGAACCGCCCCCCAGCCACCCGTCGAGCACCGACGCGTAGTACGAGCGCAAGTCGACCGAGTACGCCATCCGCTCCCACCGCTGGAGGCGGGCGAACGCCGGCCGCGTGCCGTACATGCCGCCCTTCACGTTGGCGCCGAACACGAACTGCGGGGCAGCCGACCCGTGGTCGGTGCCCTGGCCGTCGTTGGCCCACGTCGTGCGGCCGAACTCGGAGAACGTCATCAGCGTCACGCGGGTGGCCCACTTCGGGTCGAGCGTGGCGAAGAACTGGCTGATGCCGGCATTCAGCTCGCGCATTCGCGCGGTGTGCATCTCGGGTTGGCCGGCGTGGCTGTCGAAGTCGCCCCAGCCGACGGTGAGCACGCGCAACCCGAGGTTGGCGTTGACCAGGCGGGCCGCGATCTGGAGCTTGCGCTCCATCTCCGAGTCGGGCAGCTCGTTCTGAGTGGCCGGGTAGAACGGGGCCAGCCGGGCGTTGACGTCGATCGTGTCGACCACCGCCTGGCCGACCGCCCCGAACCACGGCCCCTGACTGCCGTTGCGCATCGCCCGCAGCGTGTCGTAGGCGCGGACGTCGCGCGGCGACGTCTCGCGGCCCCAGCCCGGCAGGCGGTCGGGTACGCCCGTGCCGCGTGCTGCCGTTCCGATCAGGTGAAGCGGCACACCACTGCCGATCTCGGCCGCCGCGAACAGGTCGCTACTGCCGTTCAGGTAGCCGTCGAGCCAACGCCCGAGCCAACCGGTGGACGGCACGCCGTGGGGCTGGCCGGCCATCCAGTACGCCATCGAGTTGAAGTGCGACTGGTCGTCGTTCGGGTAGCCCACGCCGTGCACCACGGCCAGCTGGCCGCGGTCCCAGAACGCCTTCAGCGCGGTCAGTTCGGGGTGCAGGCCGTTGCCGGCATCGAGTGAGAGCGTGTCGCCCTCGGCGATCGCCAGGTTGCCGTGCTGGTCGTAGTAGGCGGGGTCGTCGACCGGCACCACCGTGTTGAGGCCGTCGTTGCCGCCGTACATGCCGATCACCACGAGCACTCCGTCGTTGGCGCCGATCGGCCCGGCCGCCCAGGCCGACGGGTCGTGCCCCATCAGCACGTCGAGCAACGTGCTGCCAGGGCCTGCCGCGACCAGCCCGGCCCCGGCACCCATGCCCACGAGTTGCAGGAACCGGCGCCGGTCGAGCGCGTGCAGGTCACGGTCGGGATGAGCCGTGAGATGCCGCAGCGCATCACCGGTCGAGATGTCGTGTTCGAGCGTCATCCCGCACCCACCGATCGCTGAGACCGGTCGCGCCGGCCTTCGGGAGTGACGACCGCTGCCGCGTCCAGCCACCGTTGGTGAAACCCAGCCTGCGTGGCGCTTGAACGCAAAGCGTTGCGGCTCATGCGACGTGCATCTCCGGGCACATGAAGATCAGGCCGACCAAGTCGTTGAGCTCCCACCATTCCGACGCCGAGGCGAACGCGTGGAGCGCCGCCCGAGTCGAGTCACCGATGTCGATCTGCATCAACTGCACCATCTTGTCGGCGAGCGCGCGCCGCCTCGCTGCGTTCTCGGCGCGCCCGGCGGGTTGGTTGGTCCACGGGGACGTCGCTTCGACCTCGGCCTTCGAGATCGTGCCACCGGCGAGGCGGATGACGCCGCCCTCGTCCCAGTAGGTGCGCTGGGTGCGCCACATCATCTGGCGGGCGGCCTGCACGCGGGCGTCGAACGCGCTCGCCGAGATGTAGTAGCCGTTGTGCTTCCAGCCGCTGACGTTGGGCGGGTACAGCAGCGCTTGCCCCATCCCCTGCATCAGCCAAGCCGGCGTGGCCTGGGCCGACGCCAGCCCGGTCGCCGCCAGCAGGGCGACCATGTAGTCGACGGGGCTGCGCACCAGGCCGCGCTTGACGCCGGTGCTGTAGAACTCCGGTCGCAGCAGCAGCGCCCGCACCCACGGGCGGATCGCGAAGTCGTTGGCGACGGCGGTGTCGCGGAGGTCGTCCAGCACGTCGTCGGGAATCGGCGTGCCGGCGAAGAACGTCCACAGCTTGCGCGAGATGAACTCTGCGGCGACGTCCCGGGTCGGCCGTTTACGGTTGGCGACGTTGGTTGCCCCGACTGGCACGATGCCGTTGCCGAGGATCGTGCGGATCGCTTCTGGCCCGTGGTCGGGCCCGGCCGCGTAGGACGAGTCGTTGTTGATCGTTCGTCCGAGGAACTGCTTCGGACGGTAGTCGTGCCAGTTGTCGCTCCGTTCCCGCCAGTTCGGCCGGGACGGATCGCCGCCGCGCCAGACGTATTCGTCGGTGTCCCACTGGTCGCCGTGGCCGGTCCACGCGGCGGTGTTGGCCTCGACGTCGCGCTCGGTGTAGTTGCCAACGCCGAGCAGGAACAGTTCCATCAACTCGCGACCGAAGTTCTGGTTCGGTGAGGTGCGCTTGTTCTGGTTGTTGTCGAGGTAGCGCAGCATCGCCACCTGGGTCGACATCGCGATCGCCAGGTCGCGCAGGTTGCCCAGGCCGTCGCGGCGGTACAGGTCGATCTGCTCGCGCATCAGGTGGGCGTCTTCCACCTTGTCGAGCGACGACACGAAGTGACCGTGCCAGAACAGCGCCAGCTTCTCCTGAAGCGGCCGCTCGGCGTAGGCCATCCGGTCGAGCCAGTAGTGCACCAGTTCCTGGCCACGCTGCCAGTTCGCCGACTGCGTGAACGTCACCGAACCAGGGTTCGCCGGCACCGCCATGACGTCGTCGACCGCCTCGTCGCGCGTCATCTGAAGGAGCGCGTCAACGCGCGCGGGGCGGGCGACGAACTCGGTTCGTCGCAGCAGGTGCGCCGCGTCGGCTCGGGTGACCATCCGGCAGCGATGATCGACCGTCCGGCCGTGCCGCTTGACCCACTCGACCGAAACTTGACCAGAAAAATGCACAAGCCGCCCGGTTGCCCGGGCGGCCTGACAGAACGAAGCGGCGCGGTTACTTCTTGCCGCGGGCGCCGTAGCGCTTGTTGAAGCGCTCGACGCGGCCACCGCTGTCGACCAGCTTCTGCTTGCCGGTGTAGAACGGGTGGCACTCGTTGCAGAGTTCGAGCGAAAGGTCACCCGGCTTGGTGGAGCGCGTGGTGAACGTGTTCCCGCACGAGCACTTGACGGTGATCTCGGTGTAGCCGGGATGGATGTCGGTCTTCATAGCGGCGGTCCAGTGTAATGGTCTCGGGGGTGGTTTCGACAGGCTCAACCACCAGGGGGCTACATGCCGGGTTGCTTGGCGATCTCGCTGAGGAACTCTTCGTTGGTGCGGAACGTCTTCAGGCGGTCGACCAGCAGTTCCAGGCCGGGGGCTGCGTTGCCGTCGGCAGCCAGGCCGCTGAGCACGCGGCGCAGCTTCCACACCATCTGGAGCTGCTTGCGGTCGAACAGCAACTCCTCGTGACGGGTCGAGCTGGCGTCGACGTCGATCGCCGGGTAGATCCGCCGCTCGGCGAGCCGCCGGTCGAGCCGCAACTCCATGTTGCCGGTGCCCTTGAACTCCTCGAACACGGCCTCGTCCATGCGGCTGTTCGTCTCGACCAGGGCGGTCGCCAAGATGGTCAGCGAGCCGCCCTCCTCGACGTTGCGGGCCGCACCGAAGAAGCGCTTCGGCGGGTACAGCGCGCCGGCGTCGATGCCACCCGACAAGATGCGCCCGCTGGCCGGGGCGGCCAGGTTGTAGGCCCGGCTGAGGCGGGTGATGCCGTCGAGCACCACCACCACGTCCTTGCCGTACTCGACCAGACGCTTGGCCTTCTCGATCGCCATCTCGGCGATCTGGGTGTGCTGGTCGCTCGGCTTGTCGAACGTGGAGGCGATCACCTCGCCCTTCACCGTGCGCTTGAAGTCGGTGACCTCTTCGGGCCGCTCGTCGATCAGCAACACGATCACAACCGTCTCGGGGTTGTTCTTCTCGATCGAGGCGACGATCGTCTTCATCACCGTGGTCTTGCCGGCCTTCGGCGGCGACACGATGATGCCGCGCTGACCCTTGCCGATCGGGCACACCAGGTCGATGATCCGGGCGGTCATGTTGGTGGGGTCGGAGCCGTCTTCGAGGCGCAGCCGCTCGTCGGGGAACAGCGCCGTGAGGTCTTCGAACCGCCGGCGGCGGCGAGCCTCTTCGGGCGGGCGCCCGTTCACCGTCAGCACCTCGAGCAGCGGCGGGTTCTTCTCGTTGCGGCCGGCCGGGCGCGACATGCCGACCACATGGTCGCCCTTGCGCAGCCCGTACTGGCGGGTGAGCTTCACCGGTATGTAGGCGTCGGTCTTGCTGGCGAGATAGTTGTTGACCCGCAGGAAGCCGTAGCCCTCGTCGCGCAGGTCGAGGTACCCGTCGACCTGCACCGGCTCGTTGCTCACCGGCACGTCGACGTCGCCGGCGTCGTCGAGCAACGCCGCGTCTTCGCCCTGCGGGCCGTCGGCGCCGCGCCCGCCCTTGCGCCGGCGGCGGCGCTTGCGGCTGCCGCCCTCGCCCTGCTGGTCGTTGCGCTGGTTGTCGCTACGTTGCTGGTCGTTGCGCTGCTGGTTCTGGTTGCCCTGCTGGTTCTGGTTGCCCTGCTGGCCGCCACCCTGCTGGCCGCTCGGGCGCCGCTCGGGGCGCTCGCCGCGGTCGGTTCGGCCCTCGGTACGGGGCGTCTCGGCGGTGGCCGCGGGTGTGTCGGCGGCCGGTGCGGCGGCGGGCGTGTCGGCCGCGTCGGCGTCGGCGTCGTCGCCGAGTTCGAGTTCCCATTCGGCTTTGGGTTCTTCGATCGCGTCGGCAGCCGGGGCTGGCGCGACGGGTTCGGACGATGCCGGCACCGGCGTCTCGGCCGCGGGGGCCTGCGGCTCGGGTTCCGGGGCCGCGGGGGCCTCGACGGCGGGGGCCTTGGCCGCAGGTGCGGGCGCTTCGGACGCGCCCGCGGCGGTGCCGTTGGTCTGCCCGTTGCCGGCGCCCGTCTTGTCGAGAATCTGCGCGATCAGCGCTGCTTTGGTCGCCCGCGAGCCGGGCTTGACACCGAGCGCTTCGGCGATCGCGACGAGTTGCGCCTTGTCCTTCGACTCGAGGACCGACTGTTCCAGTGCATTGGCGGCCACGTTTGACCTACTCCCTTTGAGGGTTCCCTACCGGGATGGGGGTGATGTCGCGCCCGTCGGCCCCACAAGGTTGAACATGAGGACGACGCAGCTACGCAAGAACTGCGCCGGGGACCGGTCGAACGAACACGGGTTGAGTCGTGCCACCGACCCGGAAACCCCAGGCAGACGTCACTGTACCTGTTCGAGTTACGCCCGTGCAACCTTGCCGCGTCAGGCGACCACTCGGGTGATCGAGCGGACGAAGGCCTGGATCGTGGCCAACTCGTTCGGCAATTGGTGGGTGCGCTCGGGCAGATCGAACAAGCCGGCGAGGTGGTCGGGCAGCGCCGGGCGCACACCGATGGCGCGCTCGACCGCGTCGGGGAACTTCGCCGGGTGCGCCGTCGCCAGGGTCACCACTGGGCGCTCGACCAGTTCCGCCGCGAGCGCGTGCACGGTGGCCGTGCCGGTGGCCGTGTGCGGGTCGATCAGCATTCCGGTGGCCGCGTGCACCCGAGCGATCTCGGCGAGCGTCGCCGCGTCGTCGACCCGGTGGGCACGGAATGACCCGGCGATCCATTGGTCGAACTGGTCGGGCTCGACGGCCAGCCGGCCACTGACGCCGAACTGGTGCAGCTGCTCGGCCGTCAGCCCACCGTCGCGGCCGTTGATCTCGAACAGCAGGCGCTCGAAGTTCGACGAGACCTGGATGTCCATGCTGGGGCTCAGCGTGGGAACCACGCCCTGCATCGTCATGTCGTTGGCGTTGACGAAGCGCGGGAGGATGTCGTTGGCGTTCGAGGCGATCACGAAGTCGGCGACCGGGGCCCCCATCCGGCGCGCGATCCAGCCCGACAGCACGTTGCCGAAATTGCCGGTGGGGACGCAGAACGTGACGCCGTCGCCGCGATCGAGAGCCCGCGCGGCCGTGACGTAGTAGACGACCTGGGCCATCACCCGGGCCCAGTTGATCGAGTTGACCGCCGACAGGCGCAGTTCGTCGCGGAACGCGGCGTCGGCGAACATCGCCTTCACCAGCGCCTGGCAATCGTCGAACGTGCCCTCGACGGCCACCGTGTGGACGTTCGGGCTGTCGACCGTGGTCATCTGGCGGCGCTGCACGTCGCTGACCCGCCCGGCCGGGTAGAGGATGACGATGTCGACGTTGTCGCAGGCCTTGACCCCGTCGATCGCCGCCGACCCGGTGTCGCCGCTGGTGGCGCCGACGATGGTGACCCGCTCGCCGCGCTGGCCGAGCACGTGGTCGAACAGCCGGCCGACCACCTGCAAGGCGACGTCCTTGAACGCCAGGGTGGGGCCGTGGAACAGTTCGAGCAAGTGCTGCTCGTGATCGAGTTCCACCAGCGGCACCACGTCGGGGTGCCGGAAGGTCGCGTACGCGTCGGTGCAGATCTGCCGAAGCACCCCGTCGCCGAGTTCGTCGCCGACGTAGGGGCCCATCACGGCCGCGGCGATGTCGGCGTACGAGGTCAGCCCGGTCAGGTCGGGCAACGCAGGCCAGGTGGCCGGCACGTACAGGCCACCGTCGTTGGCCAGCCCTGCCAGCAACACGTCGGCGAAGCCGAGTTCGGGTGCGGTGCCGCGGGTGGAGACGTACCTCATCGTGCCGACCTCACTGGCCGATCACGCGGATCAGCGAGCCGAGGCGATGCACGGTGGGCAGCTCGCGCAGGTCGCGCACGGTGGCCTGCACGTCGGCTTCGCGGGCGGTGTGAGTGATGAACACCAGCCGGGCGTCGGGGGCGTTGCCCTCCTGCTCGGCGGCGCGGATGCTCACCCCGTGCTCGGCGAACACACCCGTGACCTGGTGCAGCACGCCCGGTTGGTCGGCCACCTCGAGACCGATCAGGTACTCGGCCGACGTCTCGTCGATGCCCTTGATGCGGGCCTTGGCGAACGTGCCGAGCGCGCCGTGGGTTTTCTTCGACAGGTTCACCGCGGCGTCGATCAGGTCGCCGAGCACGGCCGAGGCGGTGGGGCCCCCACCCGCCCCGCGCCCGTAGAACATCAGCGACCCGACCGACTCGCCCTCGACGAACACGGCGTTGTACGACTCGCGCACGCTGGCCAGCGGGTGCTGCACCGGCACCATCGCCGGGTGCACGCGCACCGCGATCTCTCCCGACTCGCGGTCGCACTCGACGATGCCGAGCAGCTTGACGACGTAGCCCAGCCGGTGCGCCACGGCGATGTCGGCGGCGGTGATGTCGGCGATGCCCTCGTGGTACACGTCGCCGGCGACGACGTTGGCGCCGAACGCAATCGAGGCGATGATCGCCGCCTTCGCCCCGGCATCGAAGCCCTCCACGTCGGCGGTGGGGTCGCGTTCGGCGAACCCGAGCTCTTGCGCCTCGGCCAGCGCCGCGCCGTAGTCGGCGCCCTCTTCGGCCATCTTCGTCAAGATGTAGTTGGTGGTGCCGTTGAGGATGCCCATCACCCGCGTGATCGGCTCGCCGCGGAGGCTCTCGCGGAGCGGCCGGATCAATGGGATGCCGCCGGCCACGGCGGCCTCGAACAGCAGGTCGACCCCGCACCGGTCGGCGGTGGCGAACAGCTCGGCGCCGAAGTTGGCGAGCAGCTCCTTGTTGCCGGTGACCACCGGTTTGCCGGCGTGCAGGGCGGCGATGATCAGCTCGCGGGCCGGCTCGACGCCTCCGATCACCTCGACGACCACGTCCACGTTCGGGTCGGTGACCACGTCGTGGGCATCACGGGTGAGCACACCCTCGGCCAATGCCAGCCCGCGATCGCGCGCCACGTTGCGAACCGCGACCCGGGTGACCTGGAGGTGCAGACCGGTGCGCGCCTCGATCGCCGCCGCCTGCTGCTCGACGAGCGCCACCAGCGGCGCCCCGACGTGGCCGCAGCCGAGCAGACCGATCCGGATGGTGCGCGCAGGGCCTGTTTCCACGCGGGCAGGCTACCGACCGTTGCAAACAGGGTCAGACCCCGTTTGTCACGTCAGTAGTCGTAGTCGATGCCGTCGTCCTTCGACGGCGCGGCGGCTGGGTAGATCACCTCGTAGTAGTCGTCGACCGCGTCGATGATGTCGTCGAAGCGAGCACGTTCGAGGATCGCTCCCTCGCGGCGCATCTTGCGCTCGTCGACGTCGAGCATCCGCCAGATCCGGGCGTAGCTGGTGCGCCGCTCGGGGTCCCAGGCACCGGTACCGACGCTGACCTGGGCCTCGCGCTTGTCGGCCTTGGTGGTGAGCGGCACGCCGACCAGGTTGCCGTTGCGGCGGCCGATGATCGCGACCGGACGGTCCTTGCCCTGGGCGGGGTCCTCCTCGAACGGCACCCATGTCCACACCACCTCGCCCGGGTCGGGGTCGCCGTCGATCTCGGGTGAGTACTCGATCGTCACCGCGGCCTTGCTGCTGCGCCGGCCGGTCGACCGGGTGGGCGAACCGGTGGTGGGCGTGGGCCGGGGCCGCGCAGGCGACGTGGTGCCCGGGCCGCGGGCCTTGTCGAGCATGTCCTTGACCCGGCTGCGCAGCGAGCCGTCCGGTGGCGTGGTCGTTCCCGTCGCCGGGCCGGCGGTCTGGTCGGGGCCGAGCCGCCGGCCGCCACGGCCGCGCTTGGTGAGCTTGTCGAAGTAGCTACCGACGTCGGGCATGCCGCGCAGACTACGCCCGCTCGGCCGACGCCCCGTCAACCCACATCGGTAGCGAGCAGGTCGGCGTAGGTCTCGCGGCGCACCACCAGCCGCGCCTCGCCATCGGCTACGAACACCACCGGCGGGCGCAGCACGGCGTTGTAGTTCGAGCCCATCGATCGGCCGTAGGCGCCGGTGACCGGCATCGCCACGAGGTCGCCGACGTGCGCGTCACCCGGCAGCCAGGCCTCGAACATCAGCACGTCACCCGACTCGCAATGCTTGCCCACCAGCCGGCCGGTCATCGTCCGTTCGGCGAACGGCGCCCGCGGCAGGAACGCCTCGTAGCCCGAGCCGTACAGCACCGGACGCGGGTTGTCGCTCATGCCCCCGTCGACCGCCAGATACGTGCGTACCCCGGGGATGTGCTTCACCGTGCCGAGTGTGTACACGGTGACCGCCGCGGCGGCGGCGATCGAGCGGCCCGGTTCCACCGCCACCCGGGCGGTGACGCCGAGCGAGTCGCAGGCGTCGCGCAACACGTGGCCCCATTGCGTGATCGTGGGTGCCTCCTCCCCCGTCACGTACGCCACACCCAGCCCGCCGCCGAGCACCAGCTCGGGCAGGCCAAGCGGGTTGGCGAAGGCGGCCATCACCTCGGCCGCGCGGGCGAACGAAGCCGCGTCGAACACGTTCGATCCGATGTGGCTGTGCACCCCCACCAGGTGCACGCTGGCGCTGGTGCGGGCCTGCTCGACCGCGTCGGCCGCGTCGCCGTTGGCGAGGTTGAACCCGAACTTCGAGTCGTCCTGCCCGGTGGAGATGAACTCGTGGGTGTGCGCGTGCACGCCGGGCGTCACCCGCAGCAGCACGTCGGGCACCGAACCGTCGGGCCGGCGCACGCCCTCGCCGTGCAGCGCTTCGATCCGCGCCAGCTCGTCGAAGCTGTCGACCACGATCTGGCCGATGCCGTGCACGATCGCCTCGCGCAGCTCGGCCAGCGACTTGTTGTTCCCGTGCAGCACGCACTCGCTGGCGGGCACACCTGCGGCCAGGGCGATCGCCAGCTCGCCGCCGGTGGCGACATCGAGACGCATACCTTCCTCGTAGGCCAGCGACGCCATCGCCCGGCACAGGAACGCCTTCGTGGCGTACACCGCGTTCCCGGCGCCGAACGCCCGCACCGCTTCGGCACAGCGCGCCCGCAGGTGGGCTTCGTCGTACACGAACAACGGCGTGCCGTACTCGGCGGCGAGATCCTTCAGCGAACACCCCCCGATCGTGAGGTACCCGTCCACCCCCACCGCGGCAGTGTCGGGCAGGAGCGAAGCGGCAAGGGGGGTCACTGCGGCGAGGCTACCGAGCCGGCAATGTCGTTCGGTGAGGTGGTTTCGACAGGCTCAACCGCCCGGACGCAGGCGCTGACCAGGTGGTTGAGACTGTCGAAAGCAACCCCGACGCAGGCGCTGACCAGGTGGTTGAGACTGTCGAAACCAACCCCGACGCAAGCGCTGACCAGGTGGTTGAGCCCCGTCGAAACCAACCCCGACGCAAGCGCTGACCAGGTGGTTGAGCCCCGTCGAAACCACCGGGAGCAGGCAGCCGATCGAGCGGTGTCAGAGCTATCCGGCGGCGTCGAGGTAGCCGTCGCAGGCGGTGGATGCGAGGGCCTCGACGAGCATCGCCGCGCCACCCAGCAGCACGCCCGTGGCGGCCTCGTCGAACGCCTCCTCGCCGGCGCCGACGATCGTTTCGAGCTCGGCGAGATAGCCGTCGATGACGCCCGGTTCAAGACTGGTCAACAGGTCCGCGTCGGTGACCGCGGCGCTGGTCAGGGCGAGCATCTGCTCGGCGTCGGCGAACGTCACGAACGGCGCGTCCGCGATCTGCGGGACTTGGGCGGTGTCGACGAGGTCGGCCGCGAGCGCCAGGCCGACGTCGACCTGGGCGTCGAGACGACCGAAGTCGACGATGCTGAGATCGTCGCCCGTCGTGTGGTAGCAGCCGTTGGTGACGTCGGTGAAGAACACCGACGGGACGCCGGCGGCGACGAAGTTGGCGTGGTCGCTGCGGCCCTGGCCGAACACCAGGCTGAACACCACGTACTGCAACGACGAGGCGTCGGTGGCCCGGCGGGTGGCGTCGGCGAGGGCGGTGCCGCCGGTTTCGGCACCGATCACGAACGACGTGCGGGTGAGCGACGGCAACAGGTTCGAGCCCTGGATGTCCCAGTTCAGGTAGGCGACGATCGCTTCCGGTGGCACCACCTCGGCGGCGAGGAAGTCGGCCGAGCCGCGCAGGCCGTCCTCCTCGCGGTCCCACAGGGCGACGACCACCGACCGTCGCGGGGCACCGTGCTCGGCCAGCTGACGAGCGACGGTCAGCGCGGCGGCGACTCCGGTGGCGTTGTCGGTCGCCCCGTTGCAGATCGAGTCGGCCGGGTCGAGCACTCGGCAGTGGTCGCCGAGCCCGTCGTAGTGAGCGCCGAGCACGACGTACTCGTTGGGCAGTTCCGCGCCGCGGACGATGCCGACCACGTTGGCCGAGGGGCCGGGCTGCACGAACCCGTCGAGCCCGGCCTGGCCGGGGAACGCCGGCTCGGCGAACGTCGCCAGTTGCTCGGCCAGGTACAGCTGGGCCGCACGCGACCCGGGCGTGCCGTCGTCGCGCCCTTCCATCTCGTCGCTCGCCAACACGGCCACGATCGTGCCCGCGTCGTCTGCCGCCGGCTCGGGCACCGTGTCGGGCACCGTCGTGACGACGGCCGTGGTAGGTGTGGCGGTGGTCGTCGGGATCGTGGTCGGCGTGGCCGTGGTGACGGGGGCCGAGGGCGTGGTCGGAGCGGCGCTGGTGGTGGGCGACGCTTCGCCGTCGCCCGAGCAGGCTCCAGCCATGACCAGGGCCGTCACCACGAGAGCACTCACGTTCCGCATGGCCGCCACCCTACGGGCCGCGCACCAATGGCCTCGATACACCGGGCAGAGCCCGGCACTCGACCACCGGTGGTCGAGTGGCGCACCCGCGGCGCAGCCGCCCCTCCGTTGTATCGAGACCCGGTACGCGACCGGTTACATGGCTTCGGGGGCGTCGATGCCGAGCAGGCTCAGGCCGTGCTGGAGCGTGCGGGCCGTGAGGTCGCACAATGCCAGCCGCGACGAGCGCAGTGGTTCGTCGGCCTTCATCACCGGGCAGTGCTCGTAGAACGCGGTGAAGTCCTGGGCGAGGTCGAACAGGTAGGTGCACAGCCGGTGTGGGGCCAACGCGGCCACGGTCTCGGCCACGGCGGTGGGGTACGCCAGCAAGCGCCGCGCCAGGGCGTTCTCCTGCGGTTCGTCGAGGCTGATCGCGGCGCTGCCGCGCACCGCCGTCCGGTCGACGCCGGCCCGCCGGAAGATCGAGCAGATCCGGGCGTGCGCGTACTGGAGGTAGGGCGCGGTGTTGCCCTCGAAGGCGAGCATCCGGTCCCAGTCGAAGATGTAGTCCTTGACGCGGTCGTTCGACAGGTCGGCGTACTTCAACGCACCGATGCCGATCGCCTGGGCCACCGCGGTGGCGGTGTCGCCGTCGAGGTCGGGGTTCTTGGCGGCCACCGACGCGGCCGCCCGGTCGACCGCCTCGTCGAGCAGATCGATCAGCTTGACCGCGTCGCCGGCGCGGCTCTTGAGCATCTTGCGGTCGTCGCCGAGCACGCTGCCGAACGACACGTGCACCGCTTCGGTGGGCGGCACCAGCCAGCCCGCCATCCGGCACACCTCGAACACCATCTGGAGGTGTAGCGCCTGGGGCGCTCCGACCACGTACAGCAAGCGGTCGGCGCCGAGCCGCTCGACCCGGTCGAGCACGCAGGCGACGTCGCTGGTGGCGTACATGTAGGCGCCCGCCGACGAGCGCAGCATCAGCGGCAGCGGCTGACCCTCGCGGTTGGTGAACCCGGGCGGGAACACCACCTGGGCACCCTCCGACTCCTGCACCAGGCCGGCCTGGTCGAGCCGGGCGTAGGCGTCGTCCATCAGCGGTTGGTAGAACGACTCGCCCACCAGGTCGGCGTCGGTGAGCAGCACCCCGAGCCGCCGGTACACCATGTTGAAGTACACGGTGGACATGTCGACCAGTCGCTGCCACAGCCGGTGCGTGTCGGCGTCGCCGCCTTGCAGCAGCACCACCCGCGCCCGCGCCCGTTCCTGGAACTCCGGGTCGCCCTGAAACTTGGTGTTGGCGGCCTTGTAGAAGCCGTCGAGGTCGCCCTGCCCGAGGCCCTCGGCGGCGACGTCCTCGCCGATGTCGAGCAGGTGCTCGATCAGCATGCCGAACGGGCGGCCCCAGTCGCCGATGTGGTTCTCGCGGACGACCCGGTGGCCGAGGAAGTCGTGCAGGCGCACGATCGCGTCGCCGATGATGGTCGAGCGCAGGTGCCCGACGTGCATCTCCTTGGCGATGTTCGGCGCCGAGTAGTCGACGACGACCGTCTGGGGGTCGGTGGCCGCGGGCACACCGAGCCGGGGGTCGGTGGCCACCTCGGCGAGCTGGGCGGCGAGGAACTCGGGCTCGAACGTGAGGTTGACGAACCCCGGGCCGGCGACCTCGGTGGTGGCGATGCCGTCGAGCACGCCCGAGGCGACCACCTGCTCGGCGATCTGGCGCGGGTTCGCGCCGACCAGCTTGGCCAGCGGCAACGCCCCGTTGACCTGGGCGTCGGCCCGGTCGGACGGGCGCACCACCGGGTCGGCCGGCGCGCCGCCGTTGAGCTCGGCGAACACCGGCGCCAGCAGTTCGGTCACAAGCACCAGCGGATCAGCCATGGCTCCCCATTCTGGCGGTCGGCCCCCGCGTCACCACAGAACGTTCAGACCCGACACGTCACCAAACTCGCGGTCCTTGGTGACGAACGTGAGCTTGTCGGTCAGCGCCACCGCCGCCAGCATCCGATCGAACGGGTCGGTGTGTGCCCAAGCGAGCATGCCGGCGCGGACCGCGTGAGTTCCGTTCACCGGCCACAGCAATGCACCGATCTCGGCCAGCGAACTTTGCAGGTCCTGGACGATCGGTTCCACGCCCGGCCACTTTCCCGACTGATGCTTGATGGCCAGTTCCCAGACGGAGGCCGCCGACACCATCACGACGGATTCGGAGTCTTCGATGGCTTCTCGCGCCGCGGCGCTCAGCCGACCGAGCTTGCCGACCGACCACGCGAACGAGTGCGTGTCGAGCAACAGCGCGCCGGGCGTCATGAATACCAGAGTTCCAGTTCATCGCCCTGGAGCGGTTCGAACATCTCGTCGGGAAGATCCAGGTCGAGGAACCCGAGGTTGCGCCGAGGTCGAGCGTTCACCGGAGTGAGCTCGACATACGGTGTGCCGTTCCTACAAATCACGACACGGCGGCCGGGCTGAAGTGCGATGTCGACCAGTTCGGACAATTTGGCTTTGGCCTCCGCGATGTTCACACGGGTGGTGAACAGGTCGGGACCGTCATCGTCGGGGACGTACGCGACGTTAGTCATAGTGACCAAGTCTATCTGACCAACGTCGTCCAGATCCTCACGTGTATGACTGTCCTACCGGTGTGCTACCGTGTTGCCATGACGACGACGCTCATCCGTCGCAAGCGGTCGGTCTCGTTCCGGCCTGATCTGGACGACCGGATCGCCGAGTCCTCCCGACGTTCTGGGCTGACGTACAGCGGCTGGCTGGCCGAGACCGCCGAGTGGCGCCTGCGGGTCGAAGACGGCTTGCGTGCGGTCGCCCAATGGGAAGCCGAAAACGGAACGTTCACTGCCCAAGAACTCGTCGAAGGCCGAGAACTGGCCCGACGCCTGCTGCACCCTTCGAGCTAGACGATGGGTGTTACCTACGACACCGGCGCGCTGATCGCCGGTGAGCGCAACGATCGTTCGATGTGGCTGCTGCACAAGTCTCTGTTGACCGAGGGTGCCATGTTGACGGTCCCGGCGGGGGTGCTCGCCGAGGCATGGCGCGGTGGTGCCCGGCAGGCGAGCCTGGCGCGGATGCTTGCCGGATGCCACATCGAACCCCTCGACGACGACGCGGCACGTAGTACGGGGGTGCTCGCAGGGGCCGCTGATCACGATGACGCCATCGACGTGTCGGTCGTGGAGATCGCCCATCGGCTTGGCGACACCGCGATCGTCACCTCGAATCGAGACCACATCGTCAAGGTCGTCGCAGCGCTACCTGGCTTCTCCCCAACCGTTCACAGCATCTGAACTCATCGACCTGAGCCTCGGCTCGCCCTGTTCCGATCAGCCCATGTTCACGGTGATCCCGTACGGTTCGGACATGGATGCTGGTGCGCGGCTGGTCGACTCGGAGTTTTGGAAGTTGCCGCTCGAGCGGCGGATGGCCGAGTTCATCCCGATGCGTGAGGCCGGGCCGTTCGTCGACGGGTCGTTCGAGAACTTCCTCACCGGCGAGACCGAACCGTTCACGGCGGTGATCCGCCACGCCGAACTGTGCGAGATCAGCCGCCGGGCGCGCGACTTCTGCTCGGGCAAGGGAGCCACCGCGCTGCCCGACCTGCCCACCGAGATGTTCGAATTCTTCGGCGGGTTCATCAACATGGACGACCCGCGCCACGCCCGCCAGCGTGGCATCGTCGCCCGCTCGTTCACGCCCAAGTCGCTCCAGGCGGTGCTCGACTCGGTCGAGACGATCTGCACCGAGGTGATCGACGGGTTCTGCGAGCAGGGTGAGGTCGACCTCGTCGACGTACTCAGCCAGCCGTTCCCGCTGCTCGTGATCTGCGACATGATGGGCATCCCGCGCAGCGAGTTCGACACGGTGCTCGAGGCCACCAACATCATCCTCAGCGGCGGCGACCCCGAGTTCATGGGCGACGGCGAGCCGATCGCCACTCTGCTCGGCGCCGGAATGCGGCTTACCGAGTTGATGCACGGCTTGGCCGCCGAGCGCACGGCCAACCCCACCGACGACCTCACGTCGCAACTGGTCCACAACGAACTCGGCGAAGACCTGCTCACGCCGGAGGAGATCGCGTCGTTCTTCGTGCTCCTGGCGGTGGCCGGCAACGACACGACCCGTACCGCGATCAGCCACGGCGTCAACCTGCTGCACCACAACCCCGACCAGCGCGCGGCGTGGGCTGCCGACCTCGACGGGCTCACCGCTCCGGCGGTGGAGGAGATCGTGCGCGTCGCCACCCCGGTGACGTTCATGCGCCGTACCGCCACGCACGACGTGGAGATCTCAGGGCACCAGTTCCGCGAGGGCGACAAGATCGCGTTGCTGTACGCGGCGGCCAACCGCGACCCGCTGGTGTTCACCGACCCCGAGCGGTTCGACGTGTGCCGCGACCCGAACCCGCACGTCGGCTACGGCGGGCCGGGGCCACACTTCTGCCTGGGCGCGCACCTGGCGCGGCGAGAGATCTCGGTGGCGT
Organism: Ilumatobacter sp.; assembly: GCA_035556435.1. Taxonomy (GTDB): domain Bacteria; phylum Actinomycetota; class Acidimicrobiia; order Acidimicrobiales; family Ilumatobacteraceae; genus Ilumatobacter. Next base: position 161,322 of record DATMEY010000042.1, read on the forward strand.
TCCGCCAGATCCTCACCCGCCTGCCCGACCTCGAGGTGGTGGGCGAACCGGTACCCCTCGACCCCCAGGGCATGCCCCTCGTCGCCGGCATCAAGCGCCTTCCGGTCAGGTTCACCCCCACCGCCCCGGTCGGCACCCGGTAGGGCGTGGTCTCGATACACCGCCTGGCGGCGGCACTCGACCACCGTCACCACCGACCGTCAAGCAGCACGCCCGCGACACTCGACCACCGGTCGTCGAGTGGCGCACTCGCGGCGTAGCCGCCCCTCCGTTGTATCGAGACGAGGTGCGCGCCGTGGGGACTCGGGCGTCACACCGTCTTGAGGTGGAACGACTTCAGTCTGGTGAAGGGTTCGAAGCCGAACTGGCTCAGCGCTTGGCCGCGGCCGGTGTTCCTGACGCCAGTCCACACCAACGCCGGGTCGACGTAGTCGCAGCGGTTCATGTACGCGGTGCCGGTCGCCACCTGGTCGCCGATCGCGATCGCGGCCTCGACATCGCTGGTCCAGACCGACGCGGTGAGGCCGTAGTCGCTGTCGTTCATCAGGCGCACCGCCTCGGCGTCCGACCCGACCGGCATGATCCCGATCACTGGCCCGAACGACTCGTCGCGCATCACCGCCATCGAGTGGTCGACGTCGACCAGCACGGTCGGCCCCACGTACGGCGTGCCGAGCGAGGCCGCGGCGAAGTCGGCTTCCGACACCAGGGCACGGGCGCCGGCGGCCACCGCCGCGGCGACCTGGGCGCGCACGCTCTCGGCGGCCTGGGCGTGGACCATCGGGCCGAGTGTGGTCGCCGGGTCGCGCGGGTCGCCGAGCACGTAGGCGCGCGTGGCCTCGACGAACCCGTCGACGAACTCGGCGTACACCTCGCGGTGCACGTAGATCCGCTCGATCGCACAGCACGACTGGCCGGAGTTGAAGAACGCCCCGTCGAGGGTCTCGCCGATCGTGTACGCCAGGTCGGCGTCAGGCCGGACGTAGGCCGGGTCCTTGCCTCCCAGTTCCAGCCCGGTGCCGATGAACCGCTCGCCGGCCTGCCGGGCGATCGAGTGGCCGCCGGCGACCGAGCCGGTAAAGGCGACGAAGTCGACCCGCGGGTCGGCGATCATCGTCGCCACGTCGTCGTGCGTGGCGACCACGTGCTGGAACACGCCGTCGGGTAGCCCAGCCGTCGCGAACGCGGCCGCCAACCGCTCGCCGGCGAGCAGCGTCTGCTCGGCGTGCTTGAGGATCACCGTGTTGCCCGCCAGCAGTGCCGGTACGACCGAGTTGACCGCGCAGAGGTAGGGGTAGTTCCACGGGGCCACGACCAGCACCGTGCCCAGCGGTTCGCGGCGGATGAACTTACGGAACCCGGCCGGCGCATCGACGGCGACGTCGGCCAGCGCGGTCGGGGCGACCGAGTTCATGTGGCGGGCGCGCTCTTGGAACCCGCGCCGGATCTCGCCCGCACCGAACGTCACCGGCCGGCCCATCTGCCACGCCAGCTCCACGGCGATGCCGTCGGCTTCAGCCTCCATCGCCTGCACCATCGCCTCGACCACGATCGTGCGCTCGGCGACCGACGTCGCCTGCCAGGCGGCACGGGCCGCGACCGCCAGGGCGAGCACCCGCTCCAGCTCGCCGGCCGTGGCGGTGGGCCGCTCGGCGACGACCGAGCCGTCGATCGGGGAGACGATCCGCTGGACGGGCATCCCCGCAATCTAGAGAAGCTCACCCGATAAAGTCCGAGTTCAGACCATTTCCCACGATGACGAATTCTGTCTGGCACAACTCGTCATCGTTCGCTTGGACGGAGACGTTATGGCAGGCCGGCTGGACGGCAAGGTTGCGTTGATCACCGGGGCCGCGACCGGGTTGGGGCGGGTGTCGGCGGAGTTGTTCGCGAGCCACGGGGCCAAGGTGGTGATCGGCGACCTCACCGACGGCACCGACGCGCTGACCACTATCAAGGAGGCCGGGGGCGAGGCCAGTTTCGTGCCACTCGACGTCGCCGACGACGACAGCGTCGCCGCCGCCGTGGCCCACACGGTCAAGCGCTTCGGCAAGCTCGACGTGCTGTACAACAACGCCGGTATCTCGCCCGGCGACGACGACGGCCCGGTCACCACCAGCGACACCACGTGGCAGTCCGTGCTCGACATCAACGTCACCGGCGTGGCCCGCTGCTGCCGCCACGGCATCCCGGCGATGCTCGAGGCCGGCGGTGGCAGCATCATCAACGTCGCCAGCTTCGTCGCCCACCTCGGCGCGGCCACCCCGCAGGTCGCCTACACCGCGTCGAAGGGGGCGGTGCTGTCGATGACCCGCGAGATCGCGGTCATCTACGCCCGCCAGGGCATCCGTGCCAACGCGCTGTGCCCCGGCCCCGTACTGACCCCGCTGCTCGCCAAGTTCTTGTCCGACGAGGCCAAGCGCCAGCGCCGGTTGGTGCACGTGCCGATGGGCCGGTTTGGCGAGCCGATCGAGATCGCCAACGGGGCGTTGTTCCTCGCCAGCGACGAGTCGTCGTTCATGACCGGCCAGTCACTCTTGATCGACGGTGGCATCACCGCCGCCTACACAACACCCGAGTGACGGCGACCGGCTAGAAACTCGGGATGGCGAAGAACCGGCACGTCAGCCACGACCAGTTGCTCGACGACATCGCCGCGGGCGCGATCGACACGGTGCTGGCCGTGTTCCCCGATCACACCGGGCGGCTGATCGGCAAGCGCACCGACGGCGAGTTCTACGCCGAGGTCGTCGCCCACCACGGCACCGAGAACTGCGACTACCTGCTCGCCTGCGACCTCGACAACACGCCGATCCCCGGCTTCGACTGGGCCAGCTACGAGCAGGGTTACGGCGACATGCGCGGCGTGGTCGACCTGGCCACCGTGCGCTACCTGCCGTGGCTGGAGAAGACCGCGCTGGTGATGGTCGACCTGGTCGACGTCGACTCGGGCGCCCCGGTCGAGGTGTCGGCGCGGCGGATGCTCCAGGTGCAGGTCGACAAGGCGGCGGCCGCTGGGTTCGTGCCCATGATCGGGTCGGAGATCGAGTTCGTCGTGTTCAAGGACTCCTACGACGACGCCCACGCCGCCGGCTACCGCGACCTGACCCCCAACTCGCCGTGGGTCGAGGACTACGCGATTCTCCAGACCACCAAGGAGGAAGATCTGCTCGGGGCGCTCCGCCGGGCACTCGCCGGGGCCGGCATGCCGGTCGAGTTCAGCAAGGGCGAGGCCGGCCGGGGTCAACACGAGATCAACCTCACGTACCAGACCGCGGTCGAGATGGCCGACATCAACGCCGTGTTCAAGGGGGCGGTCAAGGAGGTCGCCCACCAGCACGGCAAGTCGGCGACGTTCATGGCCAAACCGCACTTCGACGACGCCGGCTCGAGCGGCCACATCCACTCCAGCCTGTGGTCGCCCGACGGCGAGTCGCTGATGGCGGGCGACGGACCGCACCACATGAGCGACACGTTCCGCTGGTACCTCGGTGGCTTGCTGGCGACCGCCCGCGAGTTCTCGCTGCTGTTCGCGCCCACGGTCAACAGCTACAAGCGGTTCCAGCTCGGTTCGTGGGCGCCGACCGGCATCGGCTGGGACGTCGACAACCGCACGCTCGGGTTCCGTGTGGTGGGCCACGGCAGCGGGCTGCGGGTGGAGAACCGCATCCCCGGTGCCGACGTGAACTCGCACCACGCGTTCGCGGCCACGCTGGCCGGCGGCTTGTACGGCATCGCCAACCAGGTCGAGCCGGGCGAGCCGTTCACCGGCGACGGCTACCGCGCGGCCGACCTGCCGCGGATTCCCGCGACGATGCCCGAGGCGATCGCCCTGTGGCGCGACTCGCAGCTCGCGGTCGAGTGCTTCGGCGCCGACGTGCACCGGCACGTGCTCGTCCACGCCGAATACGAATGGTCCGCGTTCAATCGGTCCGTCACCGACTGGGAACGCGCCAGGTACTTCGAACGCATCTGACCCTGCCGGTGGTTGAGCCTGTCGAAACCACCCGGAGCCGGGCTACGGTGCCGAGCAGTGACCGGCGCCTCCCCGCTGCTGCGTCCCGTCAAGGACGGCAACACGTTCGAGCAGACGGTGGAACGACTCGCCACCGCGATCCGCATGGGCGTGGTGCCCACCGGCGAACGGTTGCCGCCTGAACGAGATCTGGCCGAGCAGCTCGGTGTCAGCCGGGTCACGCTGCGCCAGGCGATCAAGGCGCTCCAGCAGGTCGACTATGTCGTGTCGACCCGAGGGCGCCACGGCGGCACCGTCGTGGTGTACGACCCGGCCTCGCGCGAGACCGGCGACCCGCGTCGCGTCGCCAGCCGGCTCGGCGCTGACGAAGTGCTCGACGCGCTGTCCTTTCGATCGGTGGTCGAGCCCGGCGCCGCCGCCCTCGCCGCATCACGCCAGCTCGGCGACGACGAGCTCGCCCGGCTGCGCGAAGCGCTGGTCGTCGTCGGTTCGGCCGAAGGCCAGGCACGACGCATCGCCGATTCGCAATTCCACATCCTGGTCGCCGCGTTGAGCGGGTCGGCATCGGTCGCCGCAGCGGTTGCCGACGTGCAGTCACGGCTCGACGAGTTGCTGACGGCGATTCCCGTGTTCGGCGTGAACATCGCCCATTCCGACGCGCAGCACAAGCGGATCGCCCGGGCGATCGCGCGCGGCGAGGTGACCGGTGCGCGCACGGCGATGGCCGAACACGTCGAGGGCACCGCAGCGCTGTTGCGAGGGCTGCTCGCGTGACGCACTCTGGCGCGCGGACCGACCCACAAACCGGACACGTTGCTGTCCTGATCGCGCCGTAGCGTCACGCCCATGACCCGCCGCGGTTGGCTGCTGTTTCTCACAATGGGCGTGATCTGGGGGCTGCCGTACCTGTTCATCAAGGAGGCGGTCGCCTCGTTCTCTCCGGCAGGAGTGGTGGCCGGGCGCACACTCGGCGCGGCCGTGTTGCTGTTGCCGGTCGCCCTGCACCAGCGCGCCTTGCGCCCGGCGCTCGCCCACTGGCCGTGGGTGCTCGCGTTCGCAGCGATCGAGCTGGCCGGCCCGTTCATGCTGCTCAGCCACGCCGAGCAGACCCTGCCGTCGGGCCTCACCGGGCTGCTGGTGTCGACCGTGCCGCTCGTCGCCGCGGTGATCGGCTTCACCCGCGGCGACCGAGGGGCCCTGCGGGCGAGCCGCATCGTCGGCCTGCTGGTGGGCGTTGCCGGCGTAGCGCTCGTGGTAGGCGGTGGTGGCGACGGCACGGTCAGCGCCACCGCGGTCGTCGAGGTGTTGCTCACCGCGGTGTTGTACGCGATCGCCCCGTTCATCGTCGCCACCCGGCTGCGCGACGTTCCCGCGCTCGGGTCGATCACGCTCTCGCTCGGCATGGCCGGCCTGGCGTACCTACCGATCGCGTTCTTGACCCAGGACGGCACGCCGACCGGGCGCAGCATCGCTGCGCTGGTTGCCCTGGCCGTGTTGTGTACCGCGTTCGCGTTCGTCGTGTTCTTCGCCCTGATCGCCGAGATCGGCCCCACCCGCGCCCCGCTGATCACGTACATCAACCCGATCGTGGCGCTCGCGCTCGGCGTCGCCGTGCTCGACGAACAGCTCAGCCCGCTGATGCTGCTCGGCATCCCGCTGATCCTCGCCGGCTGCTGGTTCGCCGCCAACGGCGACCGGCCCCGCGAGTTGGCGGCCGAACCCGCCGTGCCACCGGCGGTCGTCTGCGGCGACTGACGTTCCCGCCGACTCGCCAGATAGATTCGACGTGCTCCACCGTCGTGGTGGCGCCCCCGCTCCCGTAGCTCAGGGGATAGAGCATCGGCCTCCGGAGCCGTGTGCGCAGGTTCGAATCCTGCCGGGAGCACTTGGTGGTATCGCTAGGGGCCGCGATGCCCCAGCGCTCGCCGGCGGGATGGTGGGAGGTGACCACTGTGGCTATTCGAGCCAGCCGGTGACGTCGAGCACGAGGTCGGTGGCGGCAAGGGTGAACGCGCAAACCGCGCCGTTGTCCGAGAGCTTCGTGAGCGCGTTGTTGGCGCGCACCACACCAGCGAGGTAGTTCACGTTGGACGTGCCTGGCCGGGTCGCCGCGCACGGGAACAGCGTCACGTAGCCGGGCGCGTCGGGCCCGACGGCGATCACGTTGAGGAACGCCGCGGTCGCACCGAGGGGTACCCCGCCGCGTCCGGCAACCTGAATCTCGACGACCGCTCCTGCTCCCGGCCGCGGGCCGGTTGCGATTCCATCGGCGAGCGGTTCGCCGGGGCGACTGTCGAACAGGCGGGCCGGCTGGGCGGTCTTCACGCCGCGGGTGGCGTCGGTGAGGTAGCCGGCAACGTCGACGACGATGTCGGTGCCGGCCCGGGTGAAGATGCACAGCGAACCGTCGGGGGCAAGGTCGGCGACGGCGCCGTTGGGTACCACCTGGCCGGTCGCATAGTTCACGGTGGAAGTGCGTGGCACGGTGTCGGTGCACGGGTAGACCGTGAGGAAGCCGGCATCCTCGGGGCCGACCGCGGTGACGTTGACGATCGCCGCGGTCGCACCGGCCGGTACCGCGCCGCGTCCGGCGATCTGGACGCGCACGGCGGTCCGGGCGTCGGCAGGTCCGGTGCCCTGGCCGATGCCGTCGAAGGTCGGGTTGCCGGGCGCACGTCGGGTGTCGAGGTATCGCGCCGGTTCGACCCCGAGCGGTGGGGCCGCTGGGTCGGCGTAGCCGTTGACGTCGAGCACGTAGTCCGCGCCCGCCTTGGTGTACACGCACACCTTGCCGGTGGTGTCGAGCGGAACGATCGCGGCGTTGGCGAGCACGTCGCCGGGCAGGTAGTTGAGGTGGGATGCCTTGGGAACGGTGTCGCCGCACGGGTAGAGGGTGGCGAAGCCCGGCCCGTCAGGGACGACGGCGGTGAGGTTGACCGCGGCTGCGGTGGCGCCGGCGGGTACATTGCCACGGCCGGCGATCTGCACGGCGTACGTGGTGCCGCCCGCCATGCGGCCGGTGTGCCGGAACTGCCCGTCGAACGTCGCCGAGTCCCGCGAGTCCCAGTACCGGGCCGGCTCGACGGGCACGATGCCACCGCCGGGCCGACCGGGATCGCCCGGGTTGCCGGGTTTGCCGGGTTCGGGTTCGGCGGCGAGGACGATGTAGCGGGGCTCGATGCCGCGCCCGTCGGTGTCGGCCGCGAACCACAACTGGTCGCCGATCAACGTCGCCGATGTGAGCCCGAAGCGGCGTGCGGCGCCCGTGCCGGGGGCGGAGAAGTCGGTGACCGGCACGGTGCCTGCCGGCGTGCCGTTGGTGCGCCACACCTCGGCGCCAGCGTCGGGGCGGCTGCCGAGCAGGTAGACGTGCCCGTGGTGGGCCACCGCGCCCGCGGCGCTGGCCGGCGCCTCGACACCGAGGGCGACGACCTTGCCGCCGCGGATCGCGAAGAACTCGGTCGCCGAGCGCGTTGCCGCGGGGAACACGAACGCGTCGGCATTCGCCGCGCCGACGTGCAGGAGGGGAAATACGCCGGCCGCGAGATCAAGCTTCGTCGACGCCCCGGTCGCCAGGTCGACCTGCCAGAGCCCTTCATCACCCCACGCGTACACCTTGCCTGCGCCAGCCCCGACCGAGACCACCGGAACCGAGGCAGCCGGGTCGTCGCCGAGCGCGACACGGCGGGTGCCGGCCGCGGTCCCGTCGCTGACCCACAGCCCTCCGTCGCCGAGCGCGAGCCAGGCCCGCCCCCCGGCCGCGATCGCAACGTGCACGTCGGCCGGCAGCGGCGCCACGGAGGCCGTCCCGGCCGGCGTGCCGTCGGTCGACCACAGCGCGTGCGTGCCCGGTGCCGGCGTGGCGGCGAACACCACTCGCGACCCGACGTTCGTCAGCGCCGACGGGTGCGACCCCCCGGCGCCTGGGTTGATGTCGGCGAGCGGCCGTGTACCCGCTGCGGATCCGTCGCTGACCCACGGCTCGGCTCCCGAGCTCGGGGCCCCTGCGGCTGGGTCGCCGGAGAACACGACCCGCTCGCCGAGCACGGCCAGCCCGGAGGAAGCCGCGACCTGCAGTCCAGGCCCACCGGGATCGTGGGACACGACCCGCGCCTGCCCACCCGGGGTCGCGGTCCACAGGCTCAGCTCGTTGTGCAAGCCACGCCACCCGAGGAAGAACAGCCGCGCTCCGGCACGCGTCGGAGAAATCGTCAAGGTCGGCCGCTCGGGGCTCGCCGGATCGAGCAGGCTGATCGGCCCGGCGGCACCCGGCCGGATCAGCCACGGCTCGTGATCCGAGGTGCCGTTGGAGGCGCCGGTGACCACACCGCCGTCGAACGGCGCGAACCCCAGCGGAAGCGATCCGTGGCCCCCGCCGCCCACCGGCATTGCCGGGGCCGCGACGCTGGCCTGGCCGGCGCCACCGACGGTCCGGATCCACAGGGCCCGGTTGCCGGGCTGGCGGCCAGCGTGCAAGAAGCCGTTCGGGGACGGCACGACGATCCGCTCGCCGTCGCTTCCGGCGAAGTCGCGCGGGGCAACGCCCCCCACGGGTGTCGCGGTGCCGTCGGCGCCGATCGAGAAGAGCTGCTCGCGCCCGCCGCGGGCGGCCCAGGTGAGCACCCCGGTCGGCGTACGAACGAATCCACGCGGGTGTGACGAGCCACGGCCGGGTTCGATGTCGGCGAGCACTTCGACCTCACCCGTGCTGGCGCCGAACAGTTCGCGCCCCAACGTCGCGTGCTCGGCGGAGAACAGGACAATTCCGGGAGCGGTGGCGACGAGGCCCTGCGGCTCGACCGGCCCGGTCGTGAGTCGCCTGGCCTGGTTGCTACTCCTGTTGGGCACGACCCACACCGCGCGTTCTGCGTGCGATGGCGTCGTTGCGACGAACCAGGCGGCTTCGGCAGTCGGGCTGTACGACACGCCGATCGTCGCGTTGAACGCCGACGGGAGCAGGTCGAGTTGGTTCGCACCGGCCACCGCGTTCGGGTCCACCAGCCGAGCCAGGCGCCGCTCGTCCTGCACGTACAGGCCGAAGTACAACGTGCCCGCGGCGGCGACCAGTGGCTCGGCCCACGAGCTGCCGGAACCGGCGAGGAAGTCGTACACGCTCAGGTTGTTGTTCGTGCTGTAGCGCCACAGCTCGCAACCGGTCGCGGCCCGGCAGCCACCAAAGAACAGGTGACTGTCGATCGCGACGACGTGACCCACTCGGTAGATGTCGTCGACGAACGGGTGGGTGGTCTCGATGGAGGCGCCCCGCGTGCGGTACAACTGGGCGCCCTCGGAGGGGCGTGCCTCGTTGGTCGCGGTGAACCACAGGAAGTCGCGGAACGGCACGAACTCTCCGATGTACGACCCACGCGGGCCACGGTTGATGTCGTTGAGGAGCACCGTGCCGGACTCCGTGCCGTCCGACTTCCACAACTCGAAGCCGTGTTGCCCGTCGTCGGCAACGAAGAACAGCACCCCGTTAAACACCGTGAGTTGGTAGGGGCCGGGCGCGTCTGGATCGGGGTTGATGTCACGGACCATCCGCGCGGTTTGCGTGCTCGGGTCGAGCAACCACAGCTCAAGGCCGTGTTCACCGTCGTCGCCGACGAAGAACACCGCGTTGCCGAACGGCACGATCTCGCCGACTGAACGTAGGCCGCCGATGCCCGGGTTGATGTCGGCTCCCGTCATGACGGGAATCGGCACCGCCGGGCCGGCCTGGTCGGCGGCAGCGGGTTGTGGCAACGCGAGCGGCGGGGCGATGGCGGCCAGGACGAGAGTGAGGGCGAGCGTGACGAGACGTCGGAACATGATGTGCTTTCTGGCTCTCCGACCCGTTCCGTGGGTGAGTAGCTGACCATCCGCGGGTGCACCCCGTTGCTGCGCTTGGCTTTCCGGCTGTCTAGGACGGTCAGCGAAGCGAGGTGCAACGGGGTGCGGAACTCAAGGGTATGGTGGCGGCTGCTCGGCGTCTACGACCAGGTCGTGGTCGAGGGCGTCGACTACGACGACGAGCTCGACGCGATCACGGTCCGGTGTCGGCTGCGGCGGGGCGCGAAGCGACGATGCGGTCGTTGTGGTGAGCGGTCACCGTTGTATGACCGCGGTGACGGGC